>JBAZRY010000001.1:0-1814484 GCA_041662705.1 Bacteriovorax sp. | reverse complement strand
ACAATTACCCTTGCGGGCGTGACAGAATATTTACGTCAGATATTTTTTTGTTTGGGACCTTTCTCATCTTGAATCGAGGCATCGCTGCCTCAAATCTTTTAACTCTATTTAATTTTTAAAGAACAATATTACCTATGAATAACTGGTGGAGATGACAGGGATCGAACCTGCGACCCTCTGCGTGCAAGGCAGATGCTCTCCCAGCTGAGCTACACCCCCAAATCGATATATTTCTATATGAAATTGTGTTTTCGCAATCAGTTCTAATTTCAAAGGTGAAGAGGAATTTAATCAAGCATTGCCAAGAAGTCAACACTATTTTCTAGAATATTTTTAAAATAAAAAATTTCTTTTGAGAATCCATTTTCGGGATATAATTTTATTAATAACAATTATTTACCTCAAGTTGATGAATGAAAATTATCTCCACTTTTTTGCTCCTTTCGACGCTCTTCATGAGCTCTTGCGACTTTAACAAATCAAGTTCCGTTATAATATCGAGCATTGATGGAATTGAGGTGGACAAGCTGCAGACTGATATCGGTGGACTCTCCACAACATCGGCTACTATAAAAACTGTGCACGGGGATATTGTTTTCCGCTTTTACACAAAAGCTGCACCGAGAACTTCCGCCAGGATGATGCAATTGATTCAATCCAAGTTTTACGATGGATTACTTTTTCACCGGGCAATTCCCAGCTTCATTATTCAAACTGGCGACCCTACTGGTACCGGAAATGGAGGTAGCGGGGTTAAATTAAAAGGTGAGTTCAATGAGCTTCAGCATATAAAAGGAACAATTGCGATGGCACGAGGAATGGACAAAGATTCAGCTGATTCACAATTCTACATATGCTTAACTACCCTGTCGCATCTAGATGGCAAGAATACAATATTCGGCCAAGTCGTGGATGGGCTTGACGTACTTTCCAAGCTTTCCAAAGGCGATCGGGTTATCTCAATCACACTCAACATAAAAAATTAACTGTAAAATTTTCAAAAGTCTTTGACCAATTCTGCTCCTAAGGTAGGTTGTCCTCATAACCGTTTCACCTTTCAGAGGAGCAAAAAATGCTGGCACTCATTTTACAATGTTTATTGCTTACTGATGTTCACGCCGGAATGGTCTCGAATATGCCATCGACGTTTGCCGAAACAGGTATTCCCAATTCACATCTTGTTACAAAAAATATAGTCCGGGGAATGGCGCCGAGAAATAGTGCCGATATCGATACTCTGATTAATCTTGGTGTCACCGATTTCCTCATTTTTAAGATCGACACAAATGGTGACGTGGCAAAAGAAATTAATCTACTGGAAGAAAAGGGAATCAGTAAAACCAGGATTTCTCATTTCGATTTTCCGTGGAAAGATATTACTGATTTTCAACCGATCTGCGAGATGACGATTGATGCCTTAAAAAAAATCGAGGCTGTTGAAAAAAATAATCGCAAAATGTTTTTTCATTGCACTGTAGGTGAAGACCGAACCGGATTTCTGGCGGGCCTGTACAAAATTTATCGTGAAAATCAAAGCATTGATGATGTTTTTAAAAATGAACTATGTGACAAAGGCTACGAGGCAGGAAACCCAAAAAAAGGCATGAATGTCGTCGTAAAAATTCGCGAAAGTCTGACTCCATCCTTTTTAACAATGGTCGAAATTATAAATACGGCCAGAAAAAACAAGATAGCTTTAAGCAAAAAGCTTTGTCAGCAAAGAGAATTCAATTCTATGAACGAATCAGATATTAAAAAGTTTAAATGCCAAAAATCAAAACTGATTCACTGACCATTATGAATTAGCGATAAACTGATTCTAAAATGAGAATAACGGCATATATAACAGCAGCAATCGGCATTGCTGCAATAAATTTTAACCACCCTGTTTCTTCTTTTAAGTGCATATAAAAATAAGCAACAACAAAAGCTTTACCAAAAGCCAGACCAACCAGGGCGATTGCCTTTAAGTGGTAAGCAACTTTTAAATCCGGGATAGCAAGTTCTAAAGCGGTTAATAGCGACAGAACTACAAAAACGATAACATATTCTACCGTATGGCTTTTATGAGCATGAGTTTGTACGTGAGTTTTTTCGTTCATAATTATATCCCCTTCTTTTCAACTTCTAATTTTATTGGTGCAGAAAAAGAATTATTAACCAACAGGCCCATGTCTATCATCAAACGGTCAAGATCAACTTTGTCCGTTGAATAATAACCCCTGATCTGGCCCTTATCGTCGACTAATACAACTTTCTCAGAATGTACGATGTCCATTAACGTAATCGTTTTAGCTTCCAGTTTTTTTGAAACTTCTTCTTTTTCACCCATTGGAACTTTAAAACCATCGACAATAATTTTTTGTAAATACGCTTTTGTACCTGTCAAATAATTCCAGATAAACGGGTTGGAATTTCTTTTACGGGCGTACTTAAAAAGCACATCCGGCGTGTCATTAACCGGATCAACAGAAAAAGTTACGATGGCTGCTTTAGCACCGACACCTCTGATTCTCTTCTGAATCACATCCATTTTTTCCATCAAAGCAGGGCAAGAGGATGGACAGGAGGTAAACATAAAATTAGCAATATAGAATTTACCTTTTAAATCTTTTGAACCAAAAGGCTTATTGAATTCATTCATAAGACTAAATTCCGGTACCTGATAATAAACCGGAAGTGGTGGTGGAAGAGTTCGATTGATAGAACGATAAATTGGATAGGAAAAAGACATCATCCAAAAAATGAGCCAGAATGATTTCATCCTTAACAGTTTATGAAACCAATTCTCATTCCGCATATATCCAGTCATCGTTGTCATAAAAATCTTCTTATTTTGATGCTTCTAAAAGCTTCTTTCTATCAGGAGTATTTTTCATATCCATTAAATATTTTATGTAATGGGAAACCGCCCAGATTTCGTCGTCCTGAATTGTCCCTTTCCAGCTTGGCATTGCTGTTCCTCCAACACCTGCGCTGATACGAACATAAAGTTCTTCAACCGTCTGAGCTGAACGAACCTGGTCATAGGTAAATTCTGGAGGCATTGAAGAGTAACCATAATCGTTTGGTTGAAGTTTGATATGGTACATGTCCGGGTCAAATTCAGTAACTGGTTTGCCGTTAATCTTCTGGCTAATTTCACTGAATTCAGCATGACCTACGTAAGCGCGATGGCAAGTCCAGCACTGAGCAACCACATGATAAACTTCCTTACCTCGCTGAATTGCACTCTCTTTATGTGCATCTCCATAAGGATCTTTAGTAATAGCTATGACGTCACCGAGTTTTTTATCAGCCCCTTCCCATTTTGCCGGAGCGAATGATTTTATATATTGAACCAGATTGAACATCTGGGTATCACTTAACTCTTTCCAGGGAAGCATGGCCGTGCCAGCAAGACCTTCTCTGAGCAGCTTATAAAAGTCTGCATCGTGAGGCAACTCTCCTGAAACAACACGTCCGAATTTATACTGACCCAGTTTGAAATTTCTTGGCGGAACTTGTAATCCTTTTGCGGAAGTTCCATTTCCATCACCATTCACTCCATGGCATGGCATACAGTATTCAGTATATGTTGATTTACCGTCATTAAGAACCTTTGCTGGAGCATAGACACCACCTGCAAAAATTTTATCTTCTTTAAAATGGCTTTCACTACATGAAACTAATGCTGTTAATGCGGTAATCGTTAAAGCGAGATTTAAGCCTTTCATAGTTATCCTCTTATAAAACAAAAATAGTCAAAAACATGATAAACCAGACAATTCCTAAAAAGTGCCAGAATTTTCCCACGCTAGAAACGCGGAGACGGGCCCTATTATTTATATTCTGTAGAGCAAAGCTCAGGAGCCAAATTAACAATCCTAGTCCCGCAAAAATATGAGCAGCGTGAATCCAGGTGAATGCGTAGATGATAGAAGGAAAAATGCCCGAAGAAACAAATATTCCTTGAGTGCTCAATTGATTCCACAGCAAAGATTGAAGCAGCATGAAAAGTATTCCAAGGATCAGAGTAAGAATTAGTCCTTTTTTATTGGAAATATTTTTTTCAAACCACATATAAGAAAGCGAACTAAGGAAAATGCAGAGGGTGCTCAGCGATGGAATTACCAGCGATGGTTTAACCATTCCAGCTGGCGGCCAGACCGGAGATGAAAAACGAAACATTGCAAAGCCCATCATTAATGTTGCAAATAGCATGGCAAAAGAAACAAGCGCGACGATCATACCAACAGAAGAAATAATCTCCTGCCCTTGATCGTTCTGACTTAATTTTCCTGCCGGCATATTTGTCATTAACTCAACCTACTCATTAAACTTCAACAAGCTCTTCTGTCTGATACTGGAAATCTTTTCCTTTAACATTAGGGTTACCTAATTCGTGAGGTCCACATTTTACAACAGGGATAACATCAAAGTTATGCACTGGCGCTGGACTTGGAACGGTCCATTCAAGAGTCCCAACTTCCCAAGGATTTTGAGAAGCAACGGGTCCTTTGAAAATCGAATAAACATAGTTGTAAACGAAGAACAATTGACCGAACCCCATAAGAATTGCCGACCAGGTAACAAAGCTATTAATAGGAATTAATTTTTGTAAAAACTCATAAACGAATGGATTGTAAATACGTCTATGCATTCCCGCCCAACCCATTATCATCATTCCCATGAAAACACCGTTGAGTCCCAGCATCGAAATCCAGAAGTGAATCTTTCCTAATCTTTCGTTTAGCATGCGACCGAACATTTTCGGGAACCAAAAATAGGTAGCAGCGAAGCCACCAAGTAAGACTGAAGCGGCCATAGTGTAATGAAAGTGACCGACAACAAAATAAGTATCATGTAAATAAAGGTCAGTAGAAACTGTAGCCAGGTATAGACCAGTTAATCCCCCAAGACCGAAAACGAAAACCACCCCTAAAGCAAAAAGCATTGGCGTGTGGAAACGAATTGATCCCTTCCATAAAGTTCCCAGCCAATTGGCAAAGAAAACGGCTGAAGGAATAGAAATTGTCATAGTCAACATCATGAACGACTGTGTAAGCAGCGGGCTCATTTGAGTCGTGTACATATGGTGGCCATAAACTAATGTTGAAAGAAAAGTAATGGTTGTCATGGAAAGCGCTGTTGCCTTTGCGCCAAATGCAGGCTTTCTCGCGAAGAAAGAAAGAAGATCGGAAACAATTCCCCAGGCTGGAAGAATTAAAATATAAACCTCAGGGTGACCAAAAATCCAGAAAACGTGCTGGAATAAAACCGGATCTCCCGATCCGCTAGTTGCCGCTGCACCTGCAAGAAAGAAAGTTGTTCCAAAAACACGGTCAAAAGTTAGAAGCAAAACACCTGCTCCTAAGACTGGCAAAAATAATGCATTTAAAACAGCTGTTAACCAAAGTCCCCAGACGGTAAGTGGCATGTCAAAATAACCCATGCCTGGAGCACGAAGAGTAATAATAGTAGCGATATAATTAATCGCACCCATAGTTGAAGAAACACCTAGCACAAAAATAGCAAGACACCAAAGCGTTTGCCCTACTCCCGGGGAACCAATTAGTAGTGATAAAGTTGGATAAGAGACCCATCCCCCTGCAGCGGCTCCGAGCGGAGTCAGCAGTGAAACAAGCAATAAAAGGCCCGAAACAACTGCCAGCCAGAATGAGAGCATGTTTAAAGTAGGAAACACCATGTCGCGGGCGCCGATCATCAGCGGAATACAAAAGTTTCCAAATGCACCGATAAGAATTGGGGTGATCGCATAAAAAATCATGATCGTTCCATGCATAGTAAAAAGCATGGCATATGTGTCAGGAGGTACGACTCCGTTTGTTTGTGGAAAAAGCCATGGCCCCAAGACTGGAAATGCCTGGCCAGGAAAAGCCAGCGTCCAACGGATCATCAAGGCCATCATCCCGCCGATTCCAAGGAAAATAATTCCGTACCACAAAAATTGTTTTGCTATGATTTTATGATCGAAAGAAAAAACATATTTTGAAAGAAATGTTTTCGGTGCTTCGTGAATATGCTGTTCAAAAAATGCCATTAGTATCCTCTCTTATCTATTAACTTTTAAATTAGGAGTGATTAATTATTTGCAACCCATTTCCAGCCCCAGTATAAGTCTGCGGCTTCTTTTTCCATGACGTGGTTCGCGCGCTCGCCCATTTCATTCTGCCAATTTTCGAATTCTTCTGGAGTGTAAACGGTCATTTTAGCCTGCATTCTATAATGGAAAGTTCCACATATTTGAGCACAGACAATATCGTAAACACCTGTCTGGGTTAACTCAGTCCACATCTTTGAAATTTTTCCCGGCATTGCATCCGACTTAAGTCTGGTATTTGGCAGAGAAAATGAATGGATGACGTCTTTAGCGGTTATCTGAAATATAATCTTACGATTTTTTGGAAGTCGAAGATCGTTCAATGTGACAATGTCATCCTCTGTGTTGAAAATGCCGTCTTTACCTGGGTAACGAAAATTCCATGCCCATTGCTGTCCTAAAACCTGGACTCTAACAACATCAGCTGTTTCCTCAGGCCATTTGGCAAAAGATTCCATGTAGTCACGATTTGAAATACCGGTGATCTTCATATCAATCATAATGAAAACCATAGCTCCGATTGCTGCGACGATTGCAATATGCTTTTTACTTGTCCCGTGAACATACAACGCCACAGGGTGCTTGCTTTTTCTGTAAAGAAAACTAAAGCCAAAAATGCCAAAGAATACCAATGCGATAAAGAATAGAATTAGCATTGTCGTTAAATAAAACAGAGAGTCAATTAAGTGGCCATTGGTAGAAATGTCCACGGGCGGTTTCATTCTTTCCCACAGACTCATTTCAGAAGCCTTGGCGCTCATTACGAAGAATTTCAGATAAAGACTGTATAGATTCATTTCAGCTATCCTTTCAACGGAATATTAAAGTGCGTTATTATTTGTAATTGGTTTAATATTAAACATAAATTCTAATTTTATCTATTTAAAAAAGATCAAAGCCCCCAGAAGTAGAGGAAGATAAAAAAGTGAACCGTAAAAGTAATTTCTGGCCCACTGACGTTGCAACGCCTCATCCGGCTTCAGGAAAAATCCTCGGGCTGAGTAAATTAAAAAAAGCCCGCTCAAAACCAAAGCTGCTCGGGTATAAATAAAACTTGCTTGGGAATAAATTGAAGGCAGGAGCGATACGCCAAAAAGGACCAGGGTAAAGAAAAAGATTCCCAATTTGGTGATTTGAGCTCCTCTTTTTAAGTTGGGGTAGACCTTGATGCTGGCAGCTCCATAATCCTTGGCAAGATATAAAGAAATCGCAAGAAAATGCGGCAATTGCCACACGAATAATATTAAAAACAAGGCTATCGCCATAAAATCAATCTTCCCGGTGACAGCAGTCCAGCCCATAACTGGTGGAAGTGCGCCAGGAATTGCCCCTACATAAACAGCCAGCTCACTTCGCACCTTCATCGGTGTGTAAGCGTACAAATACAGAGCTGCTGCAATGATGGCCAGGATTCCGGTGATGCCATTAATAAATAAACATAAGCTTGGAATAGAAATCAGCAGAAGCGTAAGCGCAAATATCAAGGCTGTTCGAGGTTTCATTCGCTTTGATGGAAGCGGACGGTCTTGGGTTCTCAACATTTTGGAATCAACATCTCGTTCTATAAAACAATTTAATGCAGCTGCACCTATTACAACCATGGTGATTAAGACAAAGGCAAAAAGAGCTTTAAAAAAATTAATTTTTTCGGGCGCTATCAAGGTTCCAACCAGAGCGGTCACCATAACGAGCAAAGACAATCGAGGTTTTGTTAAATTAACCAGGTCTGAAAAAACGGAATGCTTACTTCCCTGAAAAAAAGAATTCTCAGCGTCTTTAACAAGTAAATTTAATTTCCAGAGAGTCCCTAAACTAAGGGCTGCTCCAGCCAGATGAAGAGTTGTTGGAACAACAGAAAGTCTGAAAGCAACCGTTAAAATTCCAATCAAGACTTGAAACGAAATAAATACAAAAGGCAACAAGCCCGCCATTCGAATCTTTCTAATACCCTTAAAAAAAATGCGGGATCTAATCGCAAAAAATGAAACGAAAATAAAAACCACCATGGCAAACAGTCGATGGATCATATGCAATTGTGCCTGGGCAACTGACGGCCATCCACTTAGCCCGAGTTTTTCAAAGTCCATACATAAAAGGGCATTAGTTGGACCAAGTCCACAAGCCGCCCCAGCACCTGCATGGCGCAAGAAAGCACCTAAGAGAATTTGGATGTAAAGCAGCGTGAGGGCCAAAAGCACCCCATGTCTCGTAATTGGTTTCCAGTTTGATTGAATAAATTTTTTAGTTTCTTCACTTATATTTTTAAAACGCTCTTCGCCAGTGATAGCCTTTGAGCCTGCGAGGTGATGTATGGTTATTAGAACTGAAAAGAAAATAAGCGACAGTCCCAAATGAGAAGTAGAAACGATTGTAGGCAGACGATAGATTACCGTTATGCCTCCTAAAGCACCTTGAGCTATTACTAAAAACAGGGCAAGGCTACAAAGTTTAAATAAATGCTGATTTTCATCAGACTTTTTTCGCTCAAGAGAAGATAACCAGACAAGTCCAATCGTTAAAAAACCCACAAGTGAAGCAAGTAAACGGTGACCGTGCTCAATTAAAATAGCGCCTTCCATCAGAGGAAAAAACTTATTATAGCAAAGCGGCCAGTCTGGACAAGCAAGACTCGACTCAGTGTTATGAACAACTGCACCCCAAATGATCAATACAAATGTTGTGATTACTGCCACAAGTGATAGGTTCTTTACGCGCATACTTTTGCTCATAATTATCTGAAGTAGAATAATTATATACTAAATCTTTCTTGCAAAGTCATACAGATATTGCGGATAATTTTCACTTGAAAAAGACACATTTATGAGGATGTTTTATTTATGCATAAAAACAGAGGTTCAGTATATTACGGCGACTATCTTCAGCTCGGAAAACTGTTGGATTCTCAGGCACCATTGAGTCGAAAATTCGCCGATAAGGAAAATGGTGAATGTCATGATGAGATGCTGTTTATTGTTGTACACCAAGTATATGAACTTTGGTTTAAACAAATACTTCATGATCTGAACTCTATCATTGATACCTTTAGCAAAGACTATGTTCCCGAATCAGATCTTGCTGGCGTCGTACAAAAACTTGAACGAATAAAAAAAATTCAACCATTGTTGATTGGTCAATTTGATGTTCTTGAAACCATGACACCTATGGACTTTCTTGAATTCCGCGATCTTTTAATTCCTGCCTCAGGCTTTCAAAGCACACAATTTCGGGAGATTGAAATTAAACTAGGTTTAAGCACAAGTGATAGACACCACGTAGACCGAGAATTTTTCCTTGGCCGCCTAAATGAGTCTGATCGCAATAGACTCACAAAGCTTGAATCTTCATCTTCCATTTTAAAACTTGTCGAGAAGTGGCTTGAGAGAGTGCCGTTCACCAATATGAAAAATTTTAATTTTTGGGAAGAGTATCAACAATCCGTTGTAGCAATTTTAAATGAAGATAAAGAAATTATCTTAAAGAACGATGCTTCGTTAAGCGAAGCTGCCAAAAATATACAGCTGGAAAATCTAGAGCTCACGCGCTCAACATTTAAAAGTTTGTTTGATGAAAAAGCACATAAAGAGCTTATTCAAAACAAACAGCGATCACTTTCGCAAAAAGCTATTTTAAATGCCTTATTTATTTTTTTATACAGAGATGAATCAATGCTCACGATACCATTCCAGGTATTGACTGCGCTGATGGATATCGACGAAAACTTTACAACCTGGCGCCACCGTCATGCGCTTCTGGCACAAAGAATGTTAGGTTCAAAAATTGGAACAGGCGGATCGTCCGGACATATGTACTTAAAGAGAGCTGCAGACACTAACCGCGTTTTCGTAGATCTGTTTAATTTGTCTACATTTCTTATTCCACGTTCAAGACTCCCGATAATTCCTGAAGACATAAAAAAGCATTTGAATTTTCATGTTTAAAAAACATTACAGTCTCTTTCTAAAAGCGAATGTCGGCATTCAGCATTATCAAAGTCACGGTCATCATTACTGGCCGGATGTCACCAGAGAGGCGATGATCGAATATTGGGATGATTCTGCAAAACATGTTGATAATAAGTGGAATTATATTTACGAAAATAAAATCCCTGAAACTCAAAAATTAATTGCGGATACATTAAAACTCTCCGATCCATCTCAAATCGTTTTTGCACCGAATGCACATGAGTTTGTTTGCCGGTTAATCAGCTGCTTTGATACTAAAAACAAAATATCTGTGCTTACATCTGACTCTGAATTTTACAGTTTTGACCACCAGATAAACAGATTGAGCGATGCTGGAATATTGAGCACAGAAAAAATTTCCACACACCCATTTGATAATTTCGAAGAACGTTTTATAGATAAAATTAAAAGTAACTCTTACGATATGATTTTCTTAAGTCAGGTTTTCTTTAATTCTGGAATGGCCATAAAAAACTTAAAGGCAATTGTAGATGCAGTTACAGATCCAAATACAATGATTGTAGTAGATGGTTACCATGGTTTTATGGCGCTACCAACTGACTTATCGGCAGTAGAATCAAGAGTATTCTATATGAGCGGAGCTTATAAGTATGCCCAAGGTGGCGAGGGATGCTGTTTTCTGCACATTCCAAAAGCTTCACAACACCGGCCACTTTGTGCTGAATGGTTTGAGAGAACAACAATGGATTTTTCGGCGCTCTATCGTCTCAATGCTGTATTAAAACTATTTCAAAGAGAAAATATAACTGTAAAAATTATTCATGCTCATGTTCAGAAGCTGCAGAAAAACTTTCGGGAGCACCTGCTTTCCATAGATCATCACTATCTCACTGAGAAAAATATTTTAAGCGTCGACTACAACCATCACGGCCACTTCCTGACATTTGCTATGCCAAGCCCTGAGCACGCCAAAAAATTGCGGGAAGAATTGCACACGAAAAATATCATAACGGATTATCGATCGTCCCGTTTAAGGTTCGGGTTTGGTCTTTATCAAAATGAATGTATTGATTTAAGCGCAATTAAACATTAAAAAACTTAAGAAACATAAAAACGATTACACCTGTAACTGAAACATAAAGCCAGACTGGAAAAGTAACTTTGGCGATCTTCTTGTGTTTTACATACTGAGCCGTTATTGCAAAATATAACGTGGAAAGGATAAGCGGTACCTGAATAATTGATAATAAAATATGAGAAATCAAGATTCCAAAATAAGCCAGTCTAATCGGGCCCGTTGCTATGAATTTAGTGTCACCGTGAAAATGGTGATAAGAAATATATCCTATCAGGAAGAATGCTGAAGTCACCGTTGCGGCATACATAAATCTCTTATGCCATTCGATTCGATTTCTTTTGATTAAAATATATCCTGTAATTAAAAACAGAGATGTGAGCGTATTCAAAAAAGCATTAAAAGAAGGAAGGAAATCAATCCATGTTCCACCTTCGGGAGCGGAGCCGGGTTTAAAATAAATCAGCCAGATTAAAAAAGAAAGAATTGAAAAACTGAGACAACCAATAGAGATTAAGACATTTTTATCTTTATATGAAGTATAACTATCCATTAGTCAGGTGTCTGATTATTCACATTTTTATGCTTGATAAAAGTTTTAAAAAGGTAAAACATTGGAAAATAAATAAAGAGTACAAAAACTCCTATTACATAAAGATAATATTTGTCGCGGGGATCCTGACCGGCACACATTGGACACGCCAACAAATCCCCTGAAGCGATCAAACTGAGAAAAAATATGGTGAGAAACTTTTTATTCATAGTCTTTATTATAATAGATAAACAAATGTAAAAACGAGAATCCAAACAAGGTCGACGAAGTGCCAGAATAAACCGGCTATTTCGAGCTGATTATACTCACCATGATCAAAATCTCCTCTGTAAGCATGAACATACATCGTTATTAAATAAATAACTCCCGAAAGAACGTGCAAACCGTGAAAACCGGTTATTGAGAAAAAGGTTGAAGCGAATAAACTTGTTCCATGTGTGTATGAAGCAAACCCCATCCCCATGTGCCCAATCAAGTGTGTGTATTCATATGCCTGGATTCCAAGAAATGAAGCCCCTCCAAAGATCGTGAAAAGCAGCCAGTTGAGCATCGCTTTTCTATTTCTTTGCTTGCAGGCATCAATAGTCAATACCATTGAAACTGAACTGCAAATAAGGAGGAAGGTCATAAAACCAGAAAGCCCTACTCCACCAAGAGCTTGTGATGGAACCGGCCAGTTTGTAGAAGTCGATCTTAAAACTGCATAGGCAATTAAAAAACCAGAAAAAGACATTGCATCCGTGACTAGAAATAACCACATTCCTACTTTTCCAGGACTGGCCTTTCCAAATTGGGCGTCGTTATATTCTATTGGTCCATGATCTGTGTGGGCGTGACCCATATACTACTCCTTATCTTTTTAAAGTCCGAATTCTAAAACATATTTTGTAAGAGCATTAATCTGTTTTTCTGCATCTCCACCAAAAACTCCCGGCTCAATTGGAGTTTTTCCGTCATCCCCAAAGAAGCTTGGCATTGTTGTACCTGGAAGAATATTTTGTGGATTGGTAATCCATAATTTTATCCAAGAAGGACGCAATCTTTTAGCAGCCTTGTGAAGATCAGGTGCAAGCGGAGTATCTTTTGTGAATCCGATTGAATGACAAGAAACACAATTGTATGCATTCCAAAGTTTCACAGCGCCTTCACGCTCACCTGGTTCCCATTGAACGACTTGCTGTGGCTCTTCAAAAGTTGGTTGTTTCGATCCTTGCTGGAAACCTGCAACTATTTTATTTTTTTCTTCAGTAGAAAGATTAAATGTTGGCATTCTGATAGACAACCACGGTCTGATTGGAGTTGGTGATTGCAGGAAATGATACAACCAGTCTGTTTGTACGCGATGACCTTGGCCTACCAGGCGAGGAGGTCCTTGATTTATATCGTCAGCATAAGAGCGAAGAATATCACCGCGAAGCCCATCAATTTGGTGGCATCCCATACAATTATATTTTCCGGCAACTTTCATAGCATCGTTATAAAGAGCTTCACCAGCACTATATCTCTTGCGTCCAGCTAAAGGAACAACGTCAGATGTCTGACCTAGCAGAGCAACAGTGATTTTTTTCGCTTCTGCCTCATTCATATAAAAATTCGGCATTCTGTTTAAGTCTCTGAAGACTTTATCAATCCCTATATCCCACATGCGTGGGTTTTGTAGGTGGGCAGTAATCCAGCCATCTCTTGCATGTGGCACCTGATGTTGAATACCGAAGAAAAATTGAGTAAGCGGCTTAGAGCCTTCTTTTGTCAGTTCTGGTCCGATAGGAGCAAAACCGTCAAATCCTTCGATATTATGACAAGAGAAACATCCATATTTGCCAATGGATCGCTTACCAAGATCTAATGTTTTTTCACGATCATTCATTTTAGCCACTTTTGCAGCAGCTGATGCTTGAGTATCAAATGCAGATAAATAATCAGTTAAAAGTTCATCGCGCGCCTTCAGATCAAATTTTGCAAATTTTAAATCTTCAAAAGATTTATTTCGAAGTGAAAGAAGATATGTAGCAATATCGTTTGCCTCGCCATCAGTTAAACGGAGCGAAGGCATTATCGTATCTTCCTGGTAATGATTTGGTTTTTTTAACCAAGTCACTAACCAGTCTGGCTGAACTTTTGACCCAAGACCTGAAAGCCATGGTCCGGCATATGCTTTAACCTTATTTGACTGATCTTCAAGACCGTCTACACCGTGACAACCAAGACATCCAACTTCAGAAATAATTTTCTTCCCATTTTCAGCGTTGCCTGGACGGAACGTTTCGGTTGCAGCGTATGGTTTTGATTTATCCCACACATATTCTGCAATGGCATTCACTTCAGTTACATTCAAGCGGACAAATTCAGGCTTGGAATTATTTGATTGTCTAAAGAAGGCAGGCATCTTTGCATGCTTATTAAAAGACTTCGGTTCCCATACCCATGATTTGAACCATTCTTTATCAACTTTACCTGCAATTTTAAGAAGGGATGGACCAGGTTTTCTTTTATTTTCTCCCCAACCTTCGATTTTATGACAGGCATAACAGCCATTTTTTTCAATAGCCATGCGGCCTTCGTTAAGAACTGTTGCCCCTGGGATTAATTCTACGCCACTGTGACATTTAACACATCCGGCTTCAGTTTGAGAACGTGAGAACATTGGGCTAGCTATATGATGAGGAGCTTTCCAGCCGTATTTTTTTACCCATTCCTGTTCTTGTTTTGGTGAATCAGGAGTGTGAGCGACTGATGCAAAATCTGTAACTCTCTGGCCTTCACCACCGTGACAAGCGGTACATCCCGTAACTTTCATTGGATGCTTAGACTCCAGGCCAACCATCAGATCAAGCTTAGGGTGAGTTCTGAAAGGTTGCTTCTCCTTTTCGTAACCAGGCTGATCAATAAAAGTGTGGCATGTAGTACATCTGTCAACCTTAGGGACCTGTCTAAAATAACGGTCATCCGTAACATTATTAATAACAAGCTGCTGGATCTTGATTGTTGGGTCCAAATAATCCAGAAAAGGCATGTTTCTTAGAGCAAAAATTGGATTGAAATCGGTGGTCGCCTTTGCCGCTTCTAACAGCGTCACCTTCATTGTTATGTCTTTAATTTCTTTTTGTGAAGTGACAACTTCTTTATATAGTTCCAGAAGTTTTGCGCTGATTTCTTTCTCTTGTGCTTGAAGAGCCTTTAAATTATCTTTTCCTATATCAAATCCAGCTTTTAATTTAGTAAGCTCTTCTAATTTTTTTTCTATTAGTTTATGGTCATGATTTGCGACTGCAGTTTCATACTGAAAATTAACGGCTGAAACATCTCCATTGAAAACACCGTTCTCAATTGTTTGAGCTTTCATTTTTGTCTGAACCACTTTGAGTTCTTTTTCAGTTTTTTCAATATCTTTTTTTCTGCTGATTACAATTTCTTCACCTTTGGCCAATGAAGAATTTAATTCAGCTAATTTTTTTGCATCGATGTCTTTTCTGGCAGCTTTTAAAGCGTCTTCAGTGTGCTGACGTTTAATTTGAAGTGCTTCTATCTGAATAGCTTTCCACGGCTTAATATAATCATCTAGAAACATCCAAACAGTCGTGACGAAAAAAATAAACGATAATATCGCCATGACCTTATGAAGTTTTGGCATACTATATGCCATACCTGGTTCTTTATTCTCACTCATATCTATCTATTCCCTAAAAAAAAATAGTAAAACAAAAAATTAAATCTCAAATTATAAGTTTAGTTCCCATTCAGGAAGTGCCACGATGTATTTCAAACTGAATAACCAGCGAAGAATCATTTTAATTGGCAAGCTTGTCATCATCAGAACTAAAAACATAAAAATGTGATATCGGGTAGCGCCCAAACTTAGGAATAACTTGCGTCCAGCTTTTGTAGCTTTTGCAAACCAAGGTGGAATAACAATTATGTAGGCAAGAGAAAGGATAATTCCAAATATCTCCCTTAAAACTAAATTTTTAGGTAGACCTACGCCCAGCATTTTGATCCAGATAATTTCTGAAAGGTTTACGTTAAATGATGCTACAACCTTATGGAAATCCCAGAATTCAAACGGTCCGTAAAAAGTCCAGTTCGGCCCTCGTAAGAATACACCTACTATAATGAGGTAAACCCAAAGAACCAGCCAACCGTATAGGAAAGCAGTGATAGCCATTTTTCTTTCTTTAAAAGTATAGTAACCGTTACCTTTAGGATTCGTATCAATATAAGGCACAGCAATTAATCCACCGACAATTAATCCCGGAAGTACAACCCCCGCCATCCAAGGGTCAAAATAAACCAACATTTCCTGTAATCCCAAAAAGTACCAAGGCGCTTTTGCTGGGTTTGGAGCCCATGTGGGGTTTGCTGATTCTTCAAGTGGTGCTTTAAAAATAATGGCCCAGACAACAAGAAAAGCTGTACAGGCAATCATTGCGAACAATTCTGTATAAACCAGGTTTGGCCAAGTCCAAACTTTTTCACGTTCTTCCGGGGTTGCTTCGATTGGTCCCAGGCCAGCTTCAATTCTGGTATCATTTTCTGCAGCTTTGTATAACCAAAACCATGTAAAAAAACCAACAAGCACTAAAAGAATAATAATTGGAATATTATCCGGCGTTTTAATAATTGAGAAAAAATTCGGATCAGCTAAAAACCATACCGTGACTGGTATAAGAATTGCGGTGGTCCAGTAAGCGAATTTTTTTGTCCCAACAATTTTGTAATGCTTTAGCATTAAATAAAAGGCAATAGTTATTGCTGGAAATGAAATTATGGGATCGGATAATGTGTTAACGAATTCTCTTAGCATTTCTATTTTCCTTAATAGTCTTACTTATTCATTTCTTTTTTATAAAGGCGCTGAAATCCCACCGTCTTTTCTTACTCTCCAAAAGTGAACTGCGATTAACACGCCAACCACTAATGGAATAAACACACAATGAAGAATATAAAATCTTAAAAGAGCGGGCTCACCAACAAAGCGACCACCGAGAAGCTGAAAGCGAACATCGTTTTTATCCGATACCATGACAAAATCGCCGATTTTCGCGAGCATCGCTCCCGGCCCGGCATTTCCTAAAAATGGAGTTGCTTTTGCCATACCAGATCCAACTGTGATCGCCCAAATGGCCAGCTGATCCCATGGAAGAAGGTATCCTGTGAATGAAAGAAGAAGAGTTAATACCAGAAGAATAACACCAACACCCCAGTTGAATTCGCGAGGTGGTTTATAAGAACCAGTCATGAAAACGCGGAACATGTGAAGCCAAACGGTAATTACCATGGCGTGTGCTCCCCATCGGTGAATTTCGCGCATAATTCCCAAAGGCACGTGTTCACGAAGAGCAATAATATCATCATAAGCATATTCAGCTGTTGGTCTGTAATAAAACATTAAAAGCAAACCAGTTACAGTAAGTGCTAAGAAAATAAAAAATGTAAGTCCCCCCATACACCATGTATAACCAAGCTGAACACCTGATTTTTTTAATTTGATTGGGTGAAGATGAAGAAAAACGTTTCCTGCAACAACAGCAGCTCTATTACGTGCATTATCCGGAGGTCCGTGTCTGAAAACTGATTTCCAAACCTGGGTATCTCTAACTTTTTGTGCAATTCCTTTTCCTGACATGGGCATTAACCTTTTAAAAATATTTTAAACTTTTATTGAATAAACTCTTTATTAAACTTCAAGGAATGAATCTGGATTTTCCCATTCACCTTTTTCCCAGCGGTAAACTTTTGTTTTATCAACTTTAATTCTTCCATCTGGTTGAAGACCAACTTTAAAACGCTCTAGTGGTCGTGGCGTTGGACCTTCAAAATTAATCCCACTCATATAGTAACCAGATCCATGACATGGACATTTAAATTTTAATTCAGCTGGAAGCCAGTTAGGAATACAACCAAGGTGTGTACAGATGTTTGAAAGAGCAACAAGTTTTCCTTCCTGTTTTACCATCCAGACACCGTAACCGTTCTTCCAACGCTCATCAACACCGGCCGGATAATCATCTGGCGTCCCTGCTAGAAACTCCATTTCCGGTTCAAAATTTACATTGGGGTAAGAGAATCTGAAGGCTAAACTTAACAGTCCTCCAACAGCAGCTGTAAACATGACCCAGCCAACTGTGAGATAACTAAAAAATTCACGACGATTTAAACTTTGTTTTGAATCGCTGCTCATGAGTAAATCCTTGCACTATACGCAAAAGTGCCGAAACCAAAATTTGCGGCAGTTGTTATTAAAAAAATCAGTACTTAGATTATGCGAAGAATCTTCTATTATTTCAATAGATTTAACACTTCCTTCGCTTTTGTTGCGACAGAATTGTTCAGATCTTTATTCGCTACTTCTAAGATTATTTCGTTCATTACAGGCCAATTATATTTTTGCAGTGTGCTTAAAACGCTGAGCTTCAGATCCGTTATTTGTTGGGCATCCAAAGCCGGGGGAAGGACCCGTGCCTTTGCGTCAGGGTAAGCCATCAATAGAATTTCTTTGAGGACGTTTTGGGCATTTTCATCTTTGTATGAAATTAAAGCTGTTGCAGCAGCATACTTAATGGTGGAAATGGGGTCATTTAACAGTGTACGAATTGGCGTTTGGGCTGCAGGTACAGCATGAGTTGCGAGTGCAAGAATAGCAGCTTGCTTGAGAATAGCCTCTTTAGAATCAAGAAGAGCGAGCAGCCTGGTCCAGTCAAAGGAAATTCCTTTTGGCATTCCGGCTATGGCCACTATCGCGTGAAATTTTACATCGAGATCCAGATCATTAAGTCCGATTTGCAAAGTAGGAAGTGCTATATCAGTTTTCAACGCACCGAGAGCAGCGATGATGAATCCGCGTGTTCGGGGATCAATTGAATTATTATAAGCATTAGTGAGATTTGCGACGAGCCAAGGATAATCCTCCTTAGGAATCTGTGCACTGTTGATTTGTTTTGAAAGTTCGTAAGCAGCAACCCATTTATTGCCAAAAGTCTTAGATTGGATTTCCTCGACCAGATCTTTATATGATCTTTCCGAAGAAAGCATTTTGGTAATGCCAAAGATAATTAAGGCCCCAAAAAGTACGATTGCTATAGGAACAACCAGGCTTCCAACAAAGGGATTCTCTAGGATTTTCTTTTGCGTATTTGGAGGCGTAGACATAGCTTGCACCAAAGCTTGAGCTCAAAATTATTTGTTTCATACCAATGATAGTAATGATAAATAGCAAATCTACAGTATCATGACAATTGAATTGAAACTTTTCAGAGAGAAATTATGGCTTATTTACTTCGCACATTGATCGTTATTATGTTGATCAGCGTCCTGTTGACAGCTCTGCTTGCGTTAAAGATTGTGAGTTTGCCGATTGGGCATATCAAACTCGCAATTCCAGCATTCATTTATACAATTTTTGCACAAGCCTTTGTCATGTTTTATTTTATTGGAGTTGCACGTCTTACAAATAATGTTTATTCCATTGTAAGTTCTGGAACAAGTCTGAATGAGCTCTTTGACAATCCTCCCGAGGATCTCACTCCCTATATAGAAAAAACCAAAAAATTTGTTGAGGAAGCTGATCGATGCAAAAGACAGACGATTCCCTGGACGATTTTGATGCTCATCCTGGGAATGATCGCTTTTCTTTTAGGTGGGGCCCACGATACCGGACTGGTTCAGAAAACCACTCACTCCGGTGTTGTTCTAGGTTTCTTCATTGCCATGACAATAGGCTTTTTCAGACAATGGTACTATCTGGGTAAATCGCATTTACTGCTAAGAAAACTAAAAGGGCTCTACGGAATGCCCGACGCTCAGATGTGATTGCGGATGAAGTGTTCCGCAATTTGACTATTAATTTAGATTGATTTGACCATAATAAAGACGCGTGTTTTACCGGCTACATTTTTTACGTTTGATGTATTGCTTTCAAAAAGTTTTGCAGAATCAACCTTCATAGTCTCTGTCATAAATTCTTTAAATATTTTTTTCGGAATATACACATTGTAATAAACACCACCGGGAACATCCATGCCCGGGATAGATTCTCCAACAGCTTCACCTTTATATTTTTCAACTAACTGGTTGATCTTATCACGCGCAGAATATGTATTGGTAGACGTCATCATCAGACGATATATCGTCGTGGTTCCGCCTTTCGTTTCACGATAGCCATTGCGGCTCTCCGCATCTCCCTCATAAAGCGACGGTTCTTTGTCGGCATCCTTAAGATCTTTCGGAATATTTTCAAATGAGGTCAACGTGACCTCTGTTTCTTCCTCGTATTGTTCAGGATCAAAAAACTCTGTGAGCTTTTCACTTTTTGAAATATCTTTAATTTCATTAAAATTTAGTTTGAATTCCTTTGCCGCTTTCTTCTCCGCACCTTTAAACACTAAACTTTTATTAAGCCAGTTAAACTGAGGCTCATAAATACTTACCTTATTTGCCAAATATTTTTCATACCAGATATTTGTCTGCTTAACTCCATAGATAGTTAAGGTGAACAGTAATAATAGAATTGAAATATCCTGCACAATTTTTATCTGTTTTACAAAGCTAGTGCGATCTTTAATTTTATTCAAATCAAACTGAACGGACTTGAAATCAGATCTCATTCTTTTAACAAACAAACTCCATTCATCAAATAGCGTAACTTCCATAGAAGGCATAATCTCATCTTCACGTGAACCATTTGCCGGAGCCGCGATATTAATGTCTATTTTTATTTTATTGAACGTGACTCCCATGTTTGGACTTAGAATATTTCCAACCTGAAAAATATCTGAAAAATATTGATCGAGATGAGGAAACTCATCCAGCAAAAAATTTCTTAAGATAGTGGCTAAGGTGGAAGCAGACATTCCTGTCTCTAATGCAATCTGCTCTATGCTTATATTTTTAAAAATAAAAATATAATTTAAAAACTTATCCCGAAGCCATAAGAACCAGGACGAAAGCGAGCCGATACGAACCTGTGAGTATGCGTAGTCAAAACGTTCCATCAATTTTTTTAAAGGAAGACCTTCTTCAAAAAATATATCCCAAAAAGATTCAAATTCTTTTTTAAATCGCCCCTGCCATGTCAAACCATCCAGGTTTAAATTAAGCCAGCCCCTGAATTCCACATAATCATTTTGGTGTAAAATCATTTCATTCATTATTTATTCTTTAACACCTTTTAATTAAAACTGCGATTCCCTGTCCACCGCCAATGCATGCTGAAGCGATTCCGTAATTTGCTTTATGATGAACCAGCTGCCTTGCAACTGTATTTGAAATTCTCACTCCCGAAGCCGCTAATGGATGCCCAAGCGCTACGGCTCCGCCCCAGATGTTTAGCTTTTCAACAGGTATATTAGTGTCTCTCAAGCAAGAAAGAGTCTGTCCGGCAAAAGCTTCATTTATCTCAAATAAATCAATTTGATTCAAATTCATTTTATTTTTGTTCAACAGCCCCTTGATTGCCGGACTCGGGCCGATTCCCATCAGCTTTGGATCGACACCAACGACAAACCCGTCAATAATTTCTGCAATTGGATTCAGACCTTCTCTTTTTACAAAAGATTCTGAAGCAATAATGACGGCTGCTGCTCCGTCAACTATTCCTGACGCCGACGCCGCAGTCACTACACCATCATTTTTAAAGGTTGATTTTAAGGACTTCATCTCTTCAAGAGAAGCATCTTCTCTTAAATGTTCATCGCGATCGCAGACACCTTTCCGAAGCGTCACTGTTGCAATTTCTCCCTGAAGCAAACCCTCTTTATAGGCACGGGCAGCGCGCTGGTGCGAATTATAAGAGAACTCATCACACTGCGCTCTCGTAACTTCAAATTTTTCTGAAAGATTTTCAGCAGTAATTCCCATCGGCACCTGGGCGTACTGATCAGTCAAAGCATCGAGGAGCATGTCTACTGATTTAAGCGATCCATATTTTGTACCAAAACGTGATCCATAAGTTAGATGGGGCACCATTGACATATTTTCTGTTCCGGCAGCAAGCACGCAATGTGCTTCGCCGAGTTTTATAAGTCTAGCCGCGCCTAAAATGGCTTCAATACCTGATCCACAAAGTCTATTGAGAACGAGACCTGGAGTTTCTTGCCTACATCCTAATTTTAAAGCTAAATGACGACCGCCATACATGGTATCGGTAGATGATGGGACAACATTGCCGAGTATTACTTCATCTATCTTTACAGCATCAAGTTTAATTTCAGAAATCAAAGCCTTAGAGGCAATAACGGCTAGATCAACTGGAGTTATGTCTTTTAATGAGCCACCAAACTTACCAAATGGTGTTCTCTTACCTTGAACCAGAAATACCCGTTCATGACCTTGGGACATATTTGCCTCCTACATTTAATCTACCTAGTCATCGTATCATATATTAAGTCTTGAAGAAATTCGAGCTGGATTTAAAAAAGGAAAGTTATGTCTAATATAAGTGATGTTCAAGCTCAGAAATTTGCAGAAGCTGAAACGAAAAGATATGAATCCGAAATTAAGCAACTACGTTCAGAGAATGATCGCACCTTTGCCTCTGAAGCAAAGGCAAAAGAAGCGACAATTAAAAGAATGCGTGACGACTATGTCACAAAAATTGCCAACCTGAAAAATGAACAGGAGCAAAAGCTAGTTGAGATAAGAGACCGACAGGCGCAATCGGTTGGCGAAGAAAATGCTCGGCTACAGGAAGAAGTTGAGAACCTAAAGAAGGCTCATCAGGATCAGGTAGCGGAAATAAAGACCAGCCAGCAAAATGAGATTCAAAGTCTGGTAGAATCTCACAAGAAAACGCTGGATAATGCCAAACAAAAATTCATAAAAGAGAAAAGCAAAGTTGCAGTTTAAGTTACAAAAAATAGTGGGAAGTTTAAGGAGCAAGCATGGAAGCAAATAATAGCAACAACAGCATTTTTATCAACGGGAAAGCCCAGATTATTGAAATGCTTCAACACATGCCTCGCGAAGAACGATCACGTTTATTAAAAAATTTAAAGCTAAGAAACCCACAGCTCGCAGAAGAACTCACAGAACAATGCTTTACATTCTCCGACCTAGATAATCTCGCAGACAGCGATCTGATGATGATTTTTCAATATGTAACTGCACCAATTCTTGGAATGGCCTTGAAAAATGTTGAGCGGGCATTTCAGCGACGCCTTCTTTCCCTTGCCAGCCGCGAATATGCTGAAGAGGCTTTTCGTGTTTTAAAAACAAACTATGCTACTGAAAAACGGGACGTCAAAAGAGCACAGAATAAAATTGTTGAAGTGCTGGTCTCGCTCAAGAAAAGAAAACAAATTAATCTTTAATTTGTACATCTTACGATAGCATCCTGTAGCGCCTTATTGCTTATTGGATAAAAACATCTAATTTCGTAAAAAACACTGCTTTTTCATCAGTTTGATTTATATTCCGAAAAAGCATGCAGATATTTCTTCTCATCATCTTTAGACAAAACTAAATCTGGATTTTTTTCGCCAGCCAGAAGATTGTGTTCATCTATCATATCTTGTGTGGAGCTAAGGCGTTCGCACAAGGTATCGAAGATTTCGGGGATCCATGTCGGCCCACCTTTAATGACAGATAATATATCTTTCTGCTCGACCAGAATCAGCTCGACATCGGTCTTGGCAATGGCACCAAAATCAACAGGCTTCATTGTCAAAACACTTACTTCATTTAATATTTCTCTTTCTTTACAAAGTTTAATGAGGGAAAGTTTCTGACCATTTATTTTAACCAGCCTAATGTCCCCTTTTTTAATAATATAGAGGTATTTGGATGTTTCTCCTGGAGCAAAGATTACTGTACCGGCCTTGAAAGTAATTGGGGCATCTGCAGTTTTACCCAACGGTAAATTGACCATCTATCTCTCCTTGTATAAGAGTTCCATAGCGTAAGCCACGCGTGGAAATTTTCATATTATCTATCTTTAATTTTTCACCAATAATTTTTGCTACTGTTGAAGCAGCAGCAACCATTGGTGCACGCTTCCCGAGATGAGGAAAAAGCAGTTGCAGGCTATCGACGTTTGTTTTTTGAAGATCTTCACTAAAGGCTTTGAATGAATTAAAGCTAATGGTCAGTCCTTCAATTTTTTTATCGTCATATTCCTTTTGCCCCATGAACATGGCGGCGAGAGAGGTCATGCTCCCGGCAACACAAACCAGTGATTCAGTAACAAAGTTCGATAAATCCTGATTCATCAGCGATTTCATTTTGTCATCGAAGATTAATGCTTTTTGCCAATCAGTCGCCCTCACTGAACCTACAGGCAAACTTATAGTCGATAAAATAGTAAAAGGATTTATCTGTACGCGGATTAGCTCTGTTGAAGCTCCCCCCATGTCCATTATAACCAACTCTGTTTCGTCGAGATCAATCCCAGCAGTAATTCCAAGCGCTGTATAATGGGCTTCGCCCTTCGGACTTATAAGTGTAACAGAAAAGCCAAGCTCACTTTTTATCTTATGATAAAACTCAGCTGCATTGGTAGCAACCCTGGAAGCTTCAGTCGCAGTCACTATTACATCACGAGTATTTAATTTAATTTTTTCTAGCTGTAATTTATAATTAGACAATGCTTCATAGGTTGCCTTCATCGAATCTGAACTAAACTGCTTTGTCTTATCAAGATCTTTTCCCAATGACGTTATATAAGATAAATTCAAAATTTCTTTTGAAATTTTTCTGGTCAGAGGATCAATATCTGCAACTAATAGAAGTACTGAGTTTGATCCTATATCAATACTTGCCCGAATCATCTATTCTCCACGACCTTTCGAACATTGGATGGCGTATTAGGTACAATAACTCCATTTTCACATATGATTCCAGTTATACAACCGTGATCGGTAACATCAAAACTTGGATTTAAAGCTTTAGCATCTGGATGAGCAATGTTTTGCTCTTTATATTTAAGAATTTCAGCCGGATCGCGAAGCTCTATCTCGATCTCCTCACCTGTTTTAAGATTTAAATCAAATGAACTTACGGGTGCCACAATGTAAAACGGAATACCATAATATTTTGCAATTATGCTTAAGCTTGAGGTACCAATCTTATTGGCTGTATCACCATTCTCTACAATCCTGTCCGCTCCTGCAAAAATAGCATCAACTAATTTATTTTTCATTAAATAGGAAGCTGCACCTTCTACAACAATTCTATGATCAATGCCTTCCTTTAATAGTTCGAAACTTGTGAGCCTGGAACCTTGCAGGTACGGCCTGGTCTCAGATGCATAGACCATGTTTATTTTTTTTTGCCTATTCATGTTAATGATAACCCCAAGAGCTGTTCCCAAAACTCCACAAGCAAGTGTTCCGGTATTACAAATAGTCATCAGGTTAAGGGGTCTATTACCGAAGGTTTTCTCCAGCTCTTTCTCGGCATATTTGGCCATCGCTAAGTTTTTTTCGTAGGAATTATTCATTTCCCTTTGTGCATGCTCGACCAACTTGGGATAAAGTGCATTCATATGCGTCTCAACCTTGGCCATATCGACGCATCTATCAATTTCAAAAGCAAGATTTACAGCTGTTGGTCTGGCACTCTTTAAATACTCGGCAGCTTTTTTAAACTGCTCGAATGTTGTTTTGGGGTTATGCTTTAAGAACAATGCCATCCCCCAAATGCCGGTAAAGCCAATCAGAGGAGCGCCTCTGACAACCATATCCTGGATTGCATGGTAACTATCTTCTATAGTCTTAATAGTTAAGTAAACTTCTTCAGAAGGCAGCAGTCTCTGATCTAATAACTTTAAAATTTCATTCTCATATTTAAGCGGCATTATTGCGGACATATTTATCTCCTCTTATTTCTTTTTGAAAAACCCATCAAGCAAGCCTTTCACTTTTTCCTTTGCAGCTGCTGGCAAAATCTTGTCAATATTCTTTTGAACTGCTTCTTTAATTTTCTCCTGCCCCTGGGTCTTAAGAGCTCCTTTTGCTAGCTTGGAAATGGTGTAACCATAGTCTGGTTTTAAATCAAACCCCGGGCCGCTTACTCTCAGCGGTAGAACCTTAGTTCCGACATTTTTTACAAGCACGTCAGAAATCTTTCCAGTATTATCAGTGAAGTTTACTTCCATAACTGAGGTTTTCCCTGAAGAGGCTAACGGATAAATATCACCACTTCCAGTCACCTGCACCTTCTTGTTAATTCCTACAAAATCAACTGAAGCGATACTGTATTGCGCGTTTGTAAAATGCCCTTTCATAGTCAATGTTTCAAAGTTTCCGTCAATTTTAAACTGCTTGTCCTTAACTTTGTCTTTTACCATCGGGATGTTTGCAAGCAGTGGATTAATATAATCTGAGATATTAAGTTTTTTAATTTCACCATTTTTCGCATCGGCGACAACATTTACATCAAACATTGGCGGCCTATTATTTTTAAAAATTGCTGCTGAGCCATTAAATTTTCCAGTAAAAGTGCCTGAGAAATTTTCAATAAATGGAGGAAGAAATGCTTTAAATGAGGAAACGTTTAAATTCGCTATTTCCATATTAAACTTAGACTCATTTGAATGGCGTCCAAGCGTCATGGTTTGAGTTATTTTTCCAGTTCCTTTAGAGAACTTAAAATTCATGTTATCGATCGCAATTGCATTTGAACTGGACACAACCTTCCCTCTGCCTGAAAAATCTTCACCGCCAATATTCAAATTACTCCATTCCAGATTGATCGTAGCTGGAGGAAGTCCTGCCGAATCTTTTCCATCCGAATCTACCTGAGCCTCAACTTTTTTTCCGGCGCTCTCAACAGTCTTAGCTTCTTCAGATTTTTTATCCCAGAGCTTAGCTCTGATAAATTTTTCAGGAACTTTCATGCCAGACGCGACAATCCGGATATCAAATGGCTTAAGTTTGGCCATATCAAATTTTTCATTCGGATCAAATTCTCCGGTGACTGAAGTGTTGATCTGCCCATCCATTGCATCTGTCTTAGCTTTAACTAAAATATCATTGCCTTTGAATTCGCCCGAAACTGACGTGCTTGCAGTCAGCCCTTCTTTAGTGTAACCAATTCCAGGAGAAATCGAGAAATTTATATTGGCATTGATCTTCTTATCTTCACCATAAATCACACTCCCCTTTGAAGTAAGTTTTGCTTTCGACAAATCAATTGATTTATCAAGCCCCATTATAGCTGCGATGTCCTTTAAAAAGATTTCTGCATTAAAATCGTTGATTTCAATTTGTTTTGTCATTTTGAAATTAGCACTGATTTTATTTTGTGCCTCAAATGACGTTGCAAATTTTCCTGAAAGCTCACCATCCTTTTTCAGCAGAAGATCAACCTTAGTGGTAATTTCTGGAAATTTCCAATCAAGGCCGGTTTTAGAAATATTGTTAATCTTTATGATTACCAGCGATGAGACAGAACCATTTCTCATCAGGTCAGCAATGTTGAATTCACCGATCGCGATAGTGTCAAAGGCCACTGCGGAATTATCTTTCATCACAAACTTAGCACTTGATGCGACTTCAAAGGCTGTTGAAGATTCAAAATTTAAGCCTTTGATTAAAAATCTAGAAAGCTTTAATTCACCTTTGGAATTATCGCGAAGTGAATACTTAACCAGAACATCAGAAAGCTTCACATTAATCTTGCTCTTCCCAAAGATCCCCAGCGCCGTGCTCTGTCCCTTTTCTTCGCCCTCTTTTTGCCTTTTTTCTTCTTCAGCCTTTTTTTCTTCAGGAGATTTGGCCCCCCCCATAGCGTAAGTCCAGTTGTTACCTTCCGGGGCAAATTCATGATAGCTCATTAAAGGAGCTTCCATTTTCACTTCAATAACACCAGACTCCGTCAAGATTGCCCAAACAGGTATTTTAACAACAAGCTGGTCAACAGAAATCATTTCAATTTTTTTATTTTCTTTAACAGCTAGAATAGAAAATTTCTGAAGATTTATTTTAAAATTTAGACCCCAGCCGATTTCCACATTCTGCAGTGATACTTCTGAGTTTGGAAATATCTTCTGCGTCTGCTCAATCGCTATTCTTTTGATTTCTTCCGGTCTTAATTTGGTTGAAGCATAATAAAACAGCCCGCCAAGCAACAGGATGAAAACAAAGAGTGCAACTGTTAAGATTTTTAATTTGTTTGATTTCATATTTATTCCTCTTTACTATCTATTATTTTCCAATTCTGTATTTATCAATCTGGGGGTATTTTTCTTTGCAATTAACAACAACTGCTTTAACGGCTTAATCATCGGGTTCTGTTCGTTAAACTTATAAAGCTTAGAGCGACCAACAGTTCGTGAAATAAGAAAACCTGATTCTTCGAAGCGCTCAAGCTGTTTTTTTATAGGATCAAGTGCAGTCTTGTGAATTTGTGCGATCGCAGACGCGTGAAGCTCTCCATGTAAAAAAATAGAGAACATCACTTTTTCAGCAGATTTATTTCCGAAAAGACCTTCAAGCATGAAAAAGATTATCAACTAAACAATAGTCAATATCAACTAGATTTAAGTTAAAGGCTGCCGCCACCAATACCCTTAAAAACATTCACTTATCTGGAATCTGCCGATCTTGAATCCTTAAACCAACCAGTGGTAATATCAAGTACTTAGCTGTGGCTATTTAGCTAGTATTTAGACACTTTTGACGCTTCATCTGTAAAGATTACACTTCGTCTCTCTCATTGAGGAAGGAGCTATATAATTCAAAAAACTAATATTAATTTCCTGTAGAGGCGACGGATGAAATTGTTTATCAAGTTAGTGGATCTGATAAAGACTGCGGTCATCTGGACACGATTAACAATTCACAATACATGGGGAATTATCAACGTTTTTAATATTGTGTGGGTGCGCCCCATGGCCGGTGGGTTGCTGAAGGAAAGTCATCCCATGGTCACCGGAGTTAGCCCGGAAAACGGTGAATTCATCTGGAAACAAAATATTATTTTCCAATCTGTAAGAAGCCTAGAGTTTATAAATACCCCAGGCGATGAAGAAATAGTATGCGATGTCGGAAACTACATGCGCAAAATGGTCGAAGCATCAGCTTCAAGCGAAGAGTTTCCAAAAGGAAAACCAGATCGCATGCCGCCAGCTATTAATTACATACATGGGTGCGTCCATTACAATGGTGGCTTTTTACTTTTCAACGATTTTAAAGATGCCATTTCGCATTTTACGAACGTAGATTTTCAAAATTCATTCAAGCGATTTGTTAATGAAGAAGGCAGAGAGCCTGTTACCATTTTTAGAAATCGAAACTATAACAGAATGGAATATCTCGAGTTTGTCTGCTTTTTAAGAACCATTTTTCCATGGTTTTCAAACACGAATGGAAATAAAAAAAGAATTGGATGGGGAAACCCGGCACCTTACCCGTCAGTGAATACTATCACAGGTTACTGGATGATTGATACTTACAAAATCTATTCCGAGGAAGGAAGAAATTCTGTTTGCAGACCGGCCATTTCAAAAAGATATTTTACCGAGGCAGTATATGCTGGTGAAAGAATAACGGTAAAACCGGAAGAAAAATTTTTAGCGAAATTTACAAACAAGCGTGTTATCGCACGCGGAGAAAAAGGAAATATGTTTTTTGTTGACTTACGAAAATTATCCAGCGGATACAAGTTCGATCCATCCAAGCGACTGCCAAATATAACCGACAGATTACTGGAAAAATGTTTTAAGGTAAGCAGTCTGTAATATGAAAATAACTCAAAATGCCATTATTAACGTTTCAAGCGAAGTGACCAAGGCAGATGGTTCGAATGACGGCATCTGGTATTTTGGTGATAAATTAACAATTGAAAGCGAATTAATTATTGGATTCTCCCCGACAAACTACCATTGCTTTATTATTTGTGGTGATCAGGAGTTTCATCCAAGATTTAGTATAAATCCATGCAAGCTTCAACCATCCAGAAAAAACAATGTCAGAGCAGCACTTTTTATAAGAATTAAAAATATTCCAAAAAATGATCTCTTACAATTTCAACAATACTTAGTGGCAATGAAAGACAGAAGAACTCCGACGTGTCATCAGGGTCTTTTGCAGATACTCGAAAAAGGCATCGGCTTAAAAATTCCAAATCAGTCAATTTTCAGGACAACTCCAAAATCGTTTTTGAAGGGCATTTTAGAAAGAGGTCTGATCGATAAAAATAAGAACGAACTGGCACTTGAAGTTTATACAACCCGGAACAAACCTTTAAAGGAAATCTATTTTGATATAAACATATTGAGCTGGAGATATGCCTGGGTTTTTGGCTTAAGTAATGTTTATTACAGATTATTAAAATTATTCAAACCGCAAATCTTGGTCAGATAAAGGTAAATAGCAATGAGCGATAGAGCTAAAAAATTGTACCACTCTGCACTTCTGCTTTTGTCAGTAGGGCTCCTGTTTGGACTTGGCTATTACGTCCAAAAAAACAGCGCTTCGTTTGAGAAAATGAAGGATATAAATATTAGTCTCATCTTGCTCCTTATCAGCATCCACGCGCTCAATTACCTGCTCCTTGGAATAACTCATTTCTACCCCCTGAGAAAGCACCAAATTTTTTTAAAGTTTAAAGAATGGTACGGACTCTGCACTGTCTCCGAACTCTTTAATATGCTGTTACCTGCAAAAGGGGGCACAGCGGTCAGAATGATGTACATCAATGATAAAAAAAATCTGCCGATGAGAGAGTTTTTGTCTATGGGACTGGCAGTTGTTCTTACGGGATTCTCTTTACTCGGAATTGTCGGAACCATTTATTGTCATTTTTTTCTTACAAAACACAATATTGTATTTGTAGCCCTCGAGTCACTGTTTATTGCATTAACGATTTCATCTTTTCTGCTGATATTTGCTTCTGAGGTCATTACGCGTATTTTTAAATTGGAGCGAAAGTATTCTCCGAAAAAATATTTGACTGACAAAAAAATAGTGCTCGTGGCGCTTTTTTGCTATCTGGGTATGTTTATTCTCTATCCGATAAAAATCTATCTTTCATTTAAGGCTATTGGAATTGACATTCATTTTGATGATTCATTTGAAATAAGTCTTATTCTTCTGGCGACTTCTTTTTTCCAGGTACTTCCAGGAAATATCGGAGTCAAAGAAGTGGCCACTGCTTATATTGCTCAACAATATGGATTTCAATTTGAAGCCGCGCTACTGGCCAGTCTTGTGGACAGAGCAATACTTTTACTCTTTCTTTTTCCTTTCGGTGCCTATTTCTACTGGAGTTTGTTTCTGGATTCAAGTTTACCTAAGATCAATTGGCAGAGAATGGGAGCGTCTTCACGAATTCCTCTAATGAAACGACTGGTAAAGGTGCGTTGAGCTCCTCTTCCAAGATAGTACAGCCCATCATCAGTTAAAGACTCAAAATCGTCTTTAAGTCTGACAGACTGAGGCCTGAAGCCCGTCGCAAAAACAATGGCATCAATCTCTTCAGCACCGCCGCTCATAAACGTAACTTTCTTGTTTTCAATTTTTAAGATATCGCCTCTTAACTTGACCTTTTTTTCCACAATTTTTTTTGCTTTAAAATGCATTGGCACTTCCACCTCAATTTTTAAATTTGACGCCAGCCTCTTTTTGATATTTTCAAAAAAATTTAAATGCCTTAAAAAGAAATTCAATATAAACGTTCTGGGGCTATAGTTTATTTTACTTCTGGCTGACAGAAAAAGCTCGTGCCTGCCGTATGCTAACTCGCAAAGAAGCTGCCCAGCAGAGAGTCGTTTGCCTACAATAAGTATTCTTTTATATTCAGATAATTGCCCACAGTTTTTGTAATCTTTAAAATGCATCATAAAAGGCGGCTGGCCGATGATGTTCAAATGTGGAATGTGTGGCGAATTAAAATAACCTCTGCAATCAACAACGATCTCTGAAATAAACTGTTCACTTTGTGTTTTAACGATAAACTGGCCATTTACTTTATTAATTTCCAGGACAGAAGCATTCAGTTCGCAATTTAGCCGGTGTTTTTTTGCAAACCCCATAAGATATTCTGCAAATTCTTTCGCACTATGGGCCTTATTAGCAGGCCAGAGCTCCAGGTCCTCTTTCAGAAGGCAATTCGAACTCCATAATGATATCAGATGAAGATGGTCCGGCATTTGGGTCCAGCTTGCTCCCACAATGGTATTTTTTTCCAGAATCAAGTAATCAATATTATTTTTCTGCAGATAATACCCGAGGGATAGGCCCGCCGGCCCGGCCCCAACGATTATTACTTTCCTGTTGATACAATTTTCCATAGAGCAATTTTAATTCATTCTCAAAAATTATTCATTATAATAAATGCATGACTATCATTCCAACCCTGATATCAGCAATTTTCTCTATTTTCCTTTGGATCTATATACGCCGAAGTGTAAAACGAAATTTTGTTGAGCTATTCGAAGTGAGCCACAAATGGCTTTGGGGATTTGATTTTTTATTTTTCTATTGTGGATTTTTTAGATTTGGCTACCGGCTACAGAATTCGATCATTAACAATTCTATATTTTATTTTTTAATGAATCTTAGCTACGTCGTTTTAGGCTTTCTCGGACTAGTTTCTCTTTTCTTTATTATTTTGGATATAAAAAATCTTTTCCAAAAACATGCGCATAACGACTCATCCCCGGCAATTGATCTCTCGAGAAGAGAATTCTTTAAAAAAAATCTTGCCATTACCGGTATAACAACAAGCACCTTAGTTTCAGGAGTGGGATTTGCCAACTCATTTGACCCAAAAATAGTTCAGGTGAGCATAGCATTGCCTCCGGAGCATCGGAGTCTTCATGGATTAAGAATTGTACAACTTTCTGATATTCATATTGGTCCAACTCTAAAAAGAGATTTTTGTGAAATGCTGGTCAACAAAGTAAATGCTCTTAATCCAGATATTGTTGCTATAACCGGCGACATGATCGATGGTGAGGTTGATTTTTTGAAAGAAGAACTCGCACCTTTTTTGCATTTTAACTCTCGTTTGGGAACCTATTTTGTTACCGGTAATCATGAATATTATTGGTACGCTGATAAATGGATCGAATGGGCTCGCACTTCCGGGTTAAATCCATTAATTAATGAAAATATAAAATTGAATTTTAATAATACAGATTTTTATCTTGCCGGAGTAAACGATCCTTCGAGCTACAGGCTTGACAAAAAAAATGCTACGGATCCAATGAAAGCAGCAAAAGATATTCCTGCAGACGCTTATAAAATTCTGCTGGCCCACCAACCCAATGCCTGTTTTAAGGCCTGCAAGGCGGGATTTCACACTCAACTATCCGGTCATACACATGGGGGACAAGGATTTCCATGGAACATCATCGTTACGCTTGTTCAGCCCTATGTTCGCGGTCTCAATCGCCACGAGAATATGAACGTCTACGTTCACAGTGGAACGGGATTCTGGGGACCGCCCAACCGATTTATGGTTGATTCTGAAATTGCAGAAATAACGTTTAACTCAACGAAGGAGTCTTAAATGGTTGTGGCCATCCTGATTTGTGGATTATTTTTAGCCTATGCCAATGGTGCTAATGATAATTTTAAAGGTGTAGCTACTTTGTATGGAAGCGGTGTTGCCAGCTACAAAACGTCGCTGATCTATTCAACAATGGCCACCATTGCAGGTTCACTCTCATCAATTTTTGTAGCTAGAGGATTGATTGCCATTTTTAGCGGGAAAGGGCTGGTGCCTGATGCAATTGTCTCAACTCCAAGTTTTGCTCTCGCAGTTGCACTTGCTGCTGCATTAACTGTTATGCTCGCAACTCGATTAGGTTATCCAATTTCAACAACACATGCATTAACCGGAGCCTTGGCCGGAACCGGGCTTATGGCCGCAAATGGCAATATTGCATTTATAAAATTAGGATCAGCTTTTTTCTTGCCTTTAATTTTGAGCCCTTTTGTTTCTTTGATACTCGCATATGTTTTTTATCCTTTAGTTGCTAAATTAGCACCAGCAGATTCGTGCTTATGTGTAACTGAAAGACCTGTGCTTGTTGATGTAAACACAGCAACAACAAGTTCTGCTTTTGTCATTGCTGATCAAAAATCCTGTGCAACAGAAGGATCTACAACCATTTTAAATTTTAATTCAACCAAGATACTTGATGCTCTCCATTTTCTTAGCGCAGGCCTGGTTTGCTTTGCAAGAGGGTTAAACGACACCCCAAAGCTTGCGGCCCTGCTTATCATGGTGCCATTTCTCTCAACTGAAACAATTATTATTCCCATTGCCGCGTCTATGGCTATTGGAGGTGTAATACATTCCCGCCGAATTGCCGAAACGATGTCCCACAAAGTAACCACCATGAACAGCAAACAAGGATTTGCCGCTAATTTTATCACTGCTGTTGTTGTCAACACAGGTTCCAGGCTGAACTTACCCGTTTCGACTACACATGCTTCATGTGGAACCCTTTTTGGAATCGGACTTCAAACCAAAAGCGCTAATTGGACAACGATAAAGCACATTTTAACCGCATGGGTTGTCACCCTCCCTACGGCTGCAATATTTGGTTATTTTTTCTATAATTTAATTTTAAGGATTGTTTCATGAGCATCCTTTCATTTAATAAAAAACTTGAGGATCACCATATTCAGCTGAAAAGAAATTCAATTGATACTTTGCAGATCAATGTTGGCAAACTATGCAATCAAGCCTGCCTGCACTGCCATGTGGAAGCAGGGCCTGCACGCACTGAAATTATGACTGAACAAACGGTAAACCGGATTATTGAATTAATGCGCCAATCAACAGATCTAAAGACAATTGACCTGACTGGCGGTGCTCCGGAAATGAATCCGCATTTTAAAAAACTGGTTATTGCCGCAAGATCGATGAATCTGGAAGTCATAGACAGATGCAATCTGACCATTTTTTACGAATTAGGGTTTGAAGATCTTCCCCAATTTTTTATGGACAACAAAGTTCACGTGATTGCTTCCATGCCCTGCTACACTAAAGACAATGTAGACAAGCAAAGAGGCCGCGGTGTTTTTGATAAAAGTATTGAAGCATTAAAACTTCTTAATTCTCTTGGATTTGGGATAAATGGAACCGGATTAAAACTGGATCTGGTTTATAATCCCGGTGGCGCTTTTCTTCCGGGCAACCAAGAAAAACTCGAAAAAGATTATAAGCGTGAGCTAAAACAGTTTTTTAATCTTGAATTCAATAATCTTTTCACAATCACGAATATGCCTATCAAGCGTTTTCTAGATGACCTCCACCGACAGGGAAAATACATAGAGTATATGGATCTGTTGGTTAACAATTTTAATCCCCACGCGGCTAATGCGGTCATGTGCAAATCGCTCATTTCTATTGGTTGGAATGGGGAAATATACGATTGCGATTTTAATCAAATGCTGGAAATACCTGTAGGTTGCGGAAAAACAACTTTATGGGATATTCGAAAATTTGATGATTTTAAAAATAAAAACATAGCTCTTGCAGATCACTGTTATGGATGTACGGCTGGTGCCGGCAGTTCATGTGGCGGAGTTTTAATTTAGGAATATTATGGATAGCCTGAACAACATTAAAGAGTATTATGGAAAAATTCTTCAGAGCAGCAGTGATTTAAAAACATCTGCATGTTGTACCGCCGAGACTATTCCTGTTCATTTAAGAGATATTTTGAAGCTTGTTCACGATGAAGTCGTTACAAAATTTTATGGATGCGGATCCCCCATCCCATTCATGGATCTTGAAGGTAAAACAGTGCTTGATTTAGGCAGTGGATCCGGGAGAGACAGCTATATTTTATCCAAGCTTGTTGGACCAAGGGGAAAAGTCATTGGCGTGGACATGACCGATGAACAATTGGAAGTCGCTCGTCGGCATCAGGATTATCATCAAAAAGCATTTGGTCATGCTTCTTCAAATGTGACTTTTGTAAAAGGATATATTGAAAATTTAAAAAGTGCAGGAATTGCAGATAATTCTATAGATCTTGTGATTTCAAATTGCGTAGTGAATTTATCTCCTGATAAGAAAAAAGTTTTTGCAGAAATTTTCCGCGTTTTAAAACCAGGTGGAGAATTATATTTCTCGGACGTTTTTTCTGACCGCCGCATTCCGAAAGATGTCGCTTCAGATAAAATTATTCTTGGCGAATGTCTTGGCGGAGCCCTTTACACCGAAGATTTCCGGAGATTAATGAGTGAAGCAGGTTGTCTGGATTTCAGAACTATGAATAAAACTAAAATAGAAATTATGAATAGGGAAATTGCCATGAGAACAGGCAACATCCAATTTTATTCAATCACAGTGCGCGCATTTAAGCTTGACCTGGAAGACCGCTGTGAAGATTATGGTCAAGTAGCGTATTACCTTGGTACAATACCGGAGTGCCCTCATCGTTTTACACTTGATGATCATCATATTTTTGAAACAAATAAGCCAATGTTAGTTTGCAGCAACACGGCGGATATGATCAGCCTTACCCATTATAAAAACCATTTTAAGGTCATTGGTAATAAAGAAAATCATCTTGGCTTGTTTGATTGCTCCCCCACCACCGTTAAAGGTCCTGAAGATTGTGCCACAGGTGCATGTTGCTAGATGGATAATTTAAGCATTATTATTCCCGTTAAGCATATTGATGAGCCATGGCGCGAGCTTCTCAGCGAACTGCTTGGCAATCCTGCTAAATTTGAAGTCATTGTTGTTGGTCCGGACTTTAAAGATATAACTCCAGAAGACCCGAGGGTGCGTTTCATTTATTCAAAGGCAGGTCGTGCCTTACAGCAAAACATCGGAGCAATTAAAGCCACCAGATCATCCATCTGGTTTCTTCATGCTGACTCCCGACTTTCTAACAGAACTCTACAAAAAGTTGAAGCCAAATTAAAAGAAAATTGTGAAGCCATTTATTATTTTGATTTAAATTTTCTACCTGATGGACCGAGAATGATGGTTCTCAACAGCGTTGGTGCTTATTGGAGATCTCATATTTTAAAAATGCCTTTCGGGGATCAGGGTTTTTTTATGGCGAGAAAGACTTTTTTTTCTCTCGGTCTCTTCGATGAAAAGGCATTGTATGGTGAAGACCATCTTTTAATCTGGCGTGCGCACCAAAGAGGCGTAGAAGTTCTGCCTGCCTACTCAGAAATTTTTACCAGTGCCAGAAAATACAGAAATCTTGGTTGGATTACAGCAACCGCTCGCCATGTTGTATTGACTTACAAACAGGCCTTACCCCAATGGTTAACCTACTTGCGCTCCAGGAGACAAAAAAAATTTACAACGGCTATAGCAATATTTGTAAAAACCCCCGGGCATTCGCCTGTAAAGAGCCGATTGGCAGAAACGATAGGTAGAGAAAAAGCGGAAGAATTTTTTCGTTTATCACTTAAAGCAACTGAAGCTTTAGTCCTTGAGGCCATCAAAAAGAGCGAAGGTAAAATTGAAGCCTATTGGGCAGTGGCGGAAAGAGACACTCTCCAAAATCCTCTTTGGAATAGTTTTAATACCATTTATCAGGGCAGCGGCGAATTGGGTGATCGCCTCGCAACTGTTTACTCAAAACTGCAAAAAAAGCATAAGAGAGTTTTTTTAATCGGGGCTGACCTGCCTCATCTTGATTATAAGACACTGCTACGTGCCCAATTTAAACTCAAATCATCTACCGGATATATTTTAGGTGAAACAGATGATGGAGGCTTTTATCTCTTTGGTGCAAGAGGGGTCATTGAACGTGCAGTCTGGAATGCCATTCCCTACTCCACACAAGAAACCGCTTCGACTTTAATGCAAAAACTGGGAAATTCCAATTTTACCCTCTTGGATAAGAATTTTGATATAGATTACATTGAAGATCTTAAGAAGCTTTCCAAAATTGAAAATTGCGACTTGCTGCCTGAACAGCAGGAAGTGATTAACTGGATTAAGCCAATACTATCGGCGCAAACTTGACCATAAATTTCTTTCTGGTTCCGTCATTGAAACGAATCAGTACTTTTTCGTCTGCTCCGGAACCTTCACTTTCATCTACTTTTCCAGCGCCATAAAGTGAATGCACAACCTTTGATCCTTTGGGAAATTTCGGCTGATGATAGCTTACTGGAGCTGATGATGTTTCTTTGATTTGGTAAATAACAGCCTCGTCGTCATAATTAGTTTCCTGTGACTGATCATAAGGATCAAAGGTGTCTCCGTATGTGCTTGTCTGTTTCCAGCCTGGATTAAACTCTTCTGTCCTGGGAGCATTTTTGAGTTTTTTCCAGGTAAAAAGTTTTTCCGGAATTTCGTCTATAAAGCGGCTTGGACCGTTAAATTTAACTTGTCCAAACAGCATGCGGCCCTGTGCGAATGTTATGTATAATTTAATCATTGCTCTGGTCATGGCGACATAAAATAAGCGGCGCTCTTCTTCCATCGCATTTTCGCCGCTATCTACACTTCTGTAGCTTGGAAACACATTTTCTTCTACACCCACGACAAAAGCATGAGTGAACTCCAGTCCCTTAGCCCCGTGGACAGTCATAAGAGAGACCTCACCTGCATTGGGAATAGCGTCCTCATCAAATTCAGTAGAGGTATCCAAAGTAATCGTTTCAAGAAATCCACCAAGCGTGGGCGAAGGTGTGGATTCTTCAAACTGTGTGATGGCGTTTAATAATTCATCCAGGTTTTCTAGTCGGGCCAGTGTCTCATAGTCTTTGTTGGCCTTTAAAAAGGCATGATAACCGGATTCATGAAGAACTTTTTCATAAATAACTGATGGCTTAATATGATTTTGATCTAGGATGCGAAGCTCGTTAATGAGTGTGACAAACTCAGAGAGAGTAGATTTAATCTTTGCTGAAAGTTTTATATGAGAATAGTCATCGCCGGATTTTCTTTGGTTATCCACAATTCTTTCGATAATTTCCCACAATGAAGTATTGGAATTAACTGCCTCCATTTCAAGTTTGCGTAGACTTGTAGCTCCCACTCCGCGAGCAGGAATATTTATGATTCGGCTTAAGGCAAGTGAGTCTTTTGAATTAATAATTAAGCGCATGTACGAAAGCATGTCCTTAATTTCTTTCCTTTCATAAAACTTCACACCGCCGATTACCCGGTAATTAATCTTATATTTTCGGAGTGCATCCTCAATCAATCTGGCCTGAGCATTTGAGCGATAAAAAACCGCCATTTCTTTGTATGAAATACCCGCCTTCGAAAGTTTATACGTTTCCTGGGCTATGTATTCAGCTTCATCACGGTCATTGAAGCATTCGACGATTTCGATAGAGTCGCCTTCTTCATTCGCAGTCCACATGTGCTTGCCTTTTCTCAGCGTATTCTTTTCAATTACACATGAAGCAGCCTCAATTATCGTTTTACTTGATCGGTAATTTTGCTCCAGCTTTAATACTGCGACGTCTGGGAATATTTTTTCAAAATCCAGAATGTTTCTGATATCGGCTCCACGCCATGAATATATTGACTGGTCTTCGTCGCCAACAACACATATATTTCTTCGTTTTGCACAAAGCATTTTAATAAGTTCAAACTGAGCACGGTTAGTATCCTGATACTCATCGACCAAAACGTATTGAAAGCGATTCTGATAGCGATTAAGCACTTCTGGAAATTTTTCAAATAGCTGAATCACTGCTGTGATTAAACCGCCAAAATCGACTGCATTGGCGCGATGGAGTTCTGATTCATATTCTTCAAAATAACCAAAATAGAGATCAGAGGGATCAGCTGCCCCCTCGCTCATTTCGCGACCTGGATAATACCCGTTATTTTTGAGTGAATCTATATAGCTTAATATTTCATAAGGATTAATTTCTTTTGTCGAAATTCCCCGGCGTTCTAGTAAAGATTTTGCGATCGCTTTAGATTCGCCTTCATCATAAATCGTGAAATTTCTGGAGAGACCGAGATAATTTGCTTCTGATCGTAAAAGCTTTGCACAGAATGCATGAAAAGTTGTGATTTGAAGTGCACCTATATCAATTGATGCAATTTCACGCGCTATCCGCTCCCTCATTTCTCTAGCTGCTTTATTTGAAAAAGTCAGGGCTAATAACTGATGAGGACTGATATTTTTTTCATCCAACAAATAGACAATTCTTGTGACAAGAGTTTTAGTTTTTCCCGAACCCGCGCCAGCCAGGATCATGACAGGTCCGTCAGTCTGAAGAACAGCTTGTTTTTGTACAGGATTAAGACCGTCGAGATTAGCCATTAGACTTATTCAACCGTAACAGATTTTGCAAGATTTCTTGGCTTATCAATATCCGTCCCTTTGAATTTTGCCATGTAATAAGCCAGCAATTGATTGACGACATTAACGTATAATGGCGCAAGCTCTTCGAGTCCGCTAAAATCAAGAGGAATATAAAAATCACTCAATCCAACAAGCTCATCATTATTGCGAGGACCAATACTGACAATAATCCCTTTTCTCGCTTTTATTTCCTGAATATTTGAAACTGTTTTCTCAAACAACTCTGGGCCAACTAAGGCGATATTGACCATCTCTTCATCAATCAGTGCAATAGGTCCGTGCTTCAACTCTCCAGCGGCATAACCCTCAGCATGTACATAAGCAATTTCTTTCAACTTGAGTGCACCTTCAAGCGCTATTGGAAAATAAGACCCTCTACCCGTGTAGAAAAAACCTTTTTTATTATAAATAGATTCTGCAACCGATTTAATGGCGTCGGATTGAAGAAGTAGTCGGTCAATTCGCTCCGCCAGTAAGGCGAACTTTCCAGTGAGTCGTACTTTTTTAGATTCATCCCTTAAATCACCGGCAATCGCAGCTGACATTAGTCTACCAGTAAGCGCCTGCTGAGTGAAAGCCTTAGTGGAAGCCACGCCAATTTCTACTCCTGCTCTGATTAAAAGATTGTCATCGCAATCTCTAAACAATGTAGAGCCGTCGACGTTGACAATTGAAAGAGTTTTAATTCCGGCTTTTTTGCATAATGACTGAGCAGCCAGAGTGTCTGCGGTTTCTCCTGACTGAGATACAAAAATTCCAACATCTCCTTCTTTCAGAATTGGGTCTCTATAGCGAAATTCTGAAGCGAGTTCTACGTTGGCAGGAATGCGATTGATGCCCTCTAAAAAATCGCGAATGACTAACCCTGCGTAAGCAGCAGTTCCACACGCTGAAAGATAGACTCTGCTCGGTTTATAAAGTGCAACCTTTTCCAAAGCATCTTTACCTTCACCTGCAAAATAATACTGAGTGAGATTGCGGATTAATCCTGGTTGTTCGTGAATTTCTTTAAGCATGAAATGCTCAAAATCGCCTTTTTCACTTACCTCGACAGACATATCCTGTTTCTTCGAAAGATAACGGGTTGTCTTAACAAGATCCAGTTCGTAAAAATTGACTAAATTTTTATTGGCACCAGAGAGATGAACTATCACTTCATCTTCCGGAAAATATAGTTTGTGAACGATGCCCGCAAGTGCATAGGGATCAGATGAAACCAAAGCTTCACTTGTCACTTCATTAATACCGCAAACTAACGGCGCACCCCTTTTAACAGCGAAAATTTCACCCGTTTTAGGGTAGAGAATAACAAAAGCAGAATTACCATGAATCCGCTTAAATGATTTTGAGATGGCTTCTAAAATCGGCGCCCCATTTTTTAATTCAAATGTGACTAACTCCAGAAACGATTCACTATCTGTTTCTGATTTAAATTTTACTCCATGGCCCATTAATTCTTTTTTTATCTCGTTGGCATTTTCAATTATTCCATTATGGATAATTGAAAGGGTGTCGTTGTTGTGAGGATGAGCATTGGCATCAGTAACGCCACCGTGAGTGGCCCAACGAGTATGACCGATACAAGTTCGGGCAATAACATTTTTACCAATAAGCTCTTGCTTTAAATTATCAAGCTTTCCGGCCTTTTTATAGTATTGCATATGATTGTTTTCATCGATGAAGCTTACCCCTGCGGAGTCATACCCTCTGTATTCAAGTCGTCTTAAACCTTCCAAAACAATCCCTACTGAATTTTGAGAGGGACCAATATAACCGACAATTCCACACATACAAATGCACCTTTTTAGAGGGAAACTAACCCTACAACGAGGATTTATCTATATCATTATTATTTCTTCTTTTCATTGGTTTTCAGAAACTTTTTAGCCAACCCTTCCTTGGTGGTTTGTTTGCCCCGAGAAATGGCAAAAGAGCCCTCTGGCATGCTGTTGGTGACAGTCGTCGAAGAAGCAACGAAGCAATCATCACCAATTTCCACCGGCGCCACAGTCTGGGAATCCGAGCCTATGAAGCAATTTTTCCCGATTCTGGTGATATGCTTGCTTACTCCGTCATAATTACAAGTAATAAAGCCGCATCCAATATTCGTTTCTTCGCCAATGAAAGCATCGCCTACATAGCTTAAGTGCGAAACTTTGACCCCGCGATCTAAAGTGGATTTTTTGATCTCAACGAAATTGCCGATCTTTGATTCCGGGCCAATATCTGCCCCTGGCCGAAGCCGGGCGAAAGGGCCGGCTGACGCTTTAGTGTGCAGATGAGCCTCCTCCAATATCGAATAAGCCAATACTCGAGCATTATCATCAACTATGGAATTGGTGATTTGAGCGCCCATCTCTATGACGGCATTTTTACCAATTCTAGTTTTGCCAGTGATAAAAGTGTTTGGATAAATAATTGTCCCCTCTCCAATCTCAACATCGCTGTCTATATAGCAATGAGAGCTATCAATAAAACGCACCCCAAGTTCTCTAAGTTCATTTTTCTTTCTGGTTCTAAGTGCCTTTTCCACTTCTTCAAGCTGTTTTAATGTGTTGACTCCTATGAAAGGTGTTGCATCCACAAAAAAGTGTGCAGCGACATTCAGTCCTTCTTTAAAAACATCGGTTAAGTAGAATTCTCCCGACTTGTTATTGGAATCAACTTTTTTTAAATGCTCAAGAACATAACTAGTTTTCAAAAGATAAAGGCCAGAATTCACCTCTTGTAATCTTCGTATTTCGTCACTGGCATCTTTTTCTTCGACGATGCGAAAACCCTTACCTGCCCCTCTGAAAATTCGACCGTAGCCCGTTGGGTTTTTTTCAAAGAAACTGGCGGCTACCCCGTCCAATTTTTCCTTCGTTAAAAGTGCTAACATCTCATTTAGTTCGTTCGATGAAACCACCGGTGTGTCAGCACAAATGACCAGGGTGTAATCAAAAACTTTTGCCTGCTCTCCGACTGCATTGAAATAAGCGCGAAGGGCGTCTGCTGTTCCCAATTGCTTCTCCTGAATCGCAAAAGCAACATCAGCATAGTTATTTTGAACATAAGCTTGTACTAATTCTCTCTGATGGCCGACTACCGCTGTTATTTTTCCTGTTATTTTATTCTGACCAAAGAACTTTTTTAATTCCTTAATTGGAAAATCTATCAGTTTTTTGTCCAGACACGGTGCCAGAGGCTTCGGCATCTTTAATTTCAGCCGTTTTCCTTCTCCTGCCGCCAAAATAACTGCCCCTATGCTCAAATTCATACGTAACTCCCTCTTAATCTAGTCAGTCATTCAATGCTATTTTCATTTAGAACGCTGATTATTGCAATCAAGTATACCCAAAAAAGATGCAGAAATATTCACAAATCTAATCTTTTCCTTAAAGAGTTTTGTTCTTATCCCGATTTATAGAACTGTATGCAAATGAATTTGCGAAAGGCTAATTTTGGAGGATAGATATGGTAACTAATTACGAGGGTGACAACATCGAGCTAAAAGATCATCTCCCTCTCCTGCCAATTAGGGACATAGTGGTATACCCGTTTATGATTTTACCGTTTTTTGTAGGACGCGAATCCTCAATTTTAGCTGTAGAACATGCTCTTAACAAATCTGAACGCCTCATACTCCTCGCCAGCCAGAGAGATATGAAGGCAGAAGCCCCAACCCCTGATGAAATTTACGAGACCGGTACAATTGCAATGATCATGAGAATGAGAAAGTTGCCTGACGGCCGCGTAAAAATATTAGTTCAAGGATTGTCGAAGGCGCGCATTACTGAGTTCACTCAGGAAGCTCCCTACTTTATGTGTAAGCTGATGAAAGTCTCAGATGTGATCGTTGAAGAAAACAATGTTGCCGCCAACGCCCTGATGAGAAACATCCGTGAGCAATTAGAAAAAGTTATTAACATGGGAAAAGTTCTTTCACCAGATATTTTGATGATTTTGGAAGATATCAAAGACGCAGGAAGACTTGCTGATCTTGTGGCTTCAAATTTGAATCTTCATGTTGGTGAAGCACAGACAATTCTTGAAACGCTTGACCCGATGGAACGCCTGCATAGAATCAATGATATTCTTTCCCGCGAGCTAGAAATTCTGGCAATGCAAAATAAAATTAAAAGCACAGCGAAAGAAGAAATTTCCAAAACACAAAAAGAGTATTTTCTCAGAGAGCAAATCAAGGCTATAAAATCTGAACTTGGCGATGAAACGCAAAAAGATCCGGATGATGAGTTTGGTGAAATAAAAGAAAAGATTAAAAAAGCCAAGATGAGTGAAGAAGCTGAGAAAGAAGCAACCAAGCAAATTGCCCGTCTTGAAAAAATGCATCCGGATTCTTCAGAGGCTTCAATCCTCAGAACTTATCTTGAATGGATGTGTGATCTTCCATGGAGCAAGTCCAGCGCTGAACATATTGACCTCGATGCTGCACTTGAAATTTTGAATGAAGATCATTTTGATCTCTTCAAAGTAAAAGAGCGCATTCTTGAATATCTTGCTGTCAGACAATTAAAAGGACCTGGGATGAAAGGGCCGATATTATGTTTCTCCGGGCCGCCAGGTGTTGGTAAAACATCTCTTGGTAAATCAATTGCAAAAGCCTGCGGACGTGAATTTGTACGCATCTCTCTTGGCGGTGTGAAAGATGAAGCTGAAATAAGAGGACACAGAAGAACTTATGTTGGTGCAATGCCGGGAAGATTTATTCAGGCACTAAAACATGTTAAGACAAATAATCCGGTCATCCTTTTGGATGAAGTGGATAAATTGGGCGGCGATTTTAAAGGTGATCCATCATCAGCTCTTCTTGAAGTCCTTGATCCGGAACAGAACTCGACTTTTAGAGATCATTACTTGAATATTCCTTTTGATTTATCAAATGTCATGTTCATCGCAACTGCCAACGTATTAGATCAAATACCGGCACCACTTCGCGACAGAATGGAAATCATAAATCTTTCCGGATACACTCAGGAAGAAAAAGTGGCTATCTCTAAAAAATACATTATTCCAAAACAAATGGATGAAAATGGCATCAACGATAAGCATATCACTTTCACTGATGATGGAGTGGCGAGCGTAATTAAAGGTTATACGGCTGAAGCCGGTCTTCGGAACCTTGAAAGAAAAATCGGTGCTATCTGCAGAAAAGTAGCAATGAAAATTGCTAGAGGCGAAGCGGAACAGACTCATATTATGTCAGAGATGGTCATGAAACTTCTGGGGCCACCTGTCTATACAAAAGACGATGAAAAAGATATTGATGAAGTTGGAGTGGCAACAGGGCTTGCATGGACCTCTCACGGTGGTGAAGTTCTTTACATAGAAGCCACAAAAATGAAAGGTAGAGGGTTAACCCTAACCGGTCAACTCGGGGATGTGATGAAAGAATCAGCCCAGACCGCCATAGGCTATATCAGAAGCCAGGCCCTTGAGCTTCACATTGATGAAGAAATTTTTGAAAAGCATGAAATTCATATTCATCTTCCGGCAGGAGCAACTCCTAAAGACGGGCCAAGTGCTGGTATTACACTTGCGACAACGATTGTTTCGCTTTTGACCAACACTCCAATCAGCCGCGACGTTGCAATGACTGGTGAAATTACACTGACGGGAAAAGTTTTACCAATTGGTGGATTAAAAGAGAAAGCACTCGCTGCCATGAGAATGAATATCAGTACAATAATCATTCCATGGAAAAACAAAAAAGACCTGGAAGAAATTCCTGAAGAATACAGGGCCAAGCTCACTTTCATTCCCGTAAAAACCATAGATGAGGTACTTGAAGTTGCATTAGTTGGTTGGAAAGAGAAAAAGAAGAAGAAGGCTTATGCCCGTTCCAAGGAAACTTTGCCGCCTGCAGCTGCCTAGTATCTGAATAAAACTGTCCAGTATAAAGTAAAACCAACAGCATTGTTGGTTTTTCTTTTTTTGTGCCGGGAAATTGTTATCATAAAGTAAGTGAAAAACATTTACCTGGAACGATTTTATGAAGCCGCCTAGAAATCACGATAAATTGCGAATTCTCATCGTTGATGATTCTGAATTTAACCGTAAAAATATGACTGAAATTTTGACCACTGAAGGTTTTAACATTGTCGGTTCTGCTGGCTCCGCTGAAGACGCCATTCAACTTGCCCATAACTCCAAGGCCAATCTTATTTTCATCGATGTTGTCATGCCGGATATATCGGGACTGGAACTAACAAAACATTTTCAAGAAAAACACTCTGGAGAGCGCTTTCTGATTATGATGTCTTCTCTAAATATTGAAAGTATTGTCATTGAATCAATTTCCAACGGAGCCATTGATTTTCTTCAAAAGCCTTTTGAGCGCGAAGACCTCATAAAAGCTGTGGAAAAAATTGAGCGCCTGGTAGAAAAAGATCGCTAAAAATTTTAAGGAGTTTTTGTTTTATGTTTTTAATTCGATTTGTTTTTTACTTTACTCTTAGTTTCGCTATTCTTTGCATTCCAATTGGAAATGGCCGGCAGCTTTTCGATAAATTATACAGCATGGTCACTCCTTATGCTGATAAAGCGGTCACAACTACCAAGCAAAAACTTACAACCACCAAACGTTATTCCAAAAAGCTTTATTCCAATTCTGAGCCTCTTGAAAAAGACGAAATTAAAACCAAGCTTGCCGGGATAAAAAGAAAGATTGAGATCAAACACCAGACGCCGGATGATGCCTACACCGATGAAGAGCGTGAGCGCTTGCGGAAAGTCTTAACCAACGACTAAAGAAAACTTCCTCAAAATAAAAAAAGCCCGTCATTCGACGGGCCTTTATTATTCGTGGAGTGGAGTGGAGTGGAATATAATTATTTACTAATGTTGTTCGAAGTTGCTGCTTTTTTAATATCAGATTTTACCGGTGTTACTACTTTTGCCTCTCTTTTTGAGGTTTGGTTAGCAAAAGGACATTCACTTTTCTGGTTTTCACCAAGTTCACCCGACATAGCTCTTAAACTAAAAAAAAGAACTGATGCGATTACTAATGCTTTCATAAAAATACTCCTGACGGTTTTTTTAAGTTTTCTTATTACTGGCAATTGCATTGATCATGCCAAAAAACTTGTTTTTAAGTTTAAGCAACTTAGATCTGTAAAAATTATATTGTGTTTAAATATTTGACAGTCAATGTAGAAGATTTGGACAAACTCAGTATGACGACAGGGAGGCATAAAACAAGAAGAGCCCCGGACTTAGTCAGCGGGGCTCTTCGAGATGAGACGTTTTCTAAAATTTTACTTACTAATGTTCTTTGATTCTGTTGCAGATTTAGTTGGTTCTGATGCAACTGAAACTACCGGCTTCGCTTCTCTTTTAGATGTCTGGTTTGCAAAAGGACATGGACTTTTTTGGTCCTCACCAAGTTCTGCAGAAAAAACATTTAAAGAAGCTATAGAGATTGTGATTAAAATTAAAAGTTTCATAAAATTCCCCTTGTGTACGTTTGATTTAGTTAATGCACAGGAGATGCCAAAATGCCATTCAGAAATATCCATCATTTATCGTCGATAGCTAAAGCAAACCGTGAATAACTTATACAAGGTGACTAAACTTTAGACAGTCAACCTACAAGCAGAGGGCCGCTTTAAAAGAGAATTTAACTTAGAGGGTGGTATGGAATCGTTCTGAAAAGGGAAGTGGCCCTAATGGGTCATTACGAGCTGGTAATCATCGTTAAGATAAACCAGCTAAGTGATAATAAGTTCAAGGCCATCCATAAGCTCACGATGGCCTTGAAATATTATTAAAATTACTTAGAAGCGCCTTCGGCAGCTGGTTTTCCAGCTGAGCCAGCAGCATCCGTAGAGCCCTTTGCTCCTGAAGTAGAAACGATGCCTGCGCACTGAGTTTCAGTTTCATTAGCTTTAGGGTTAGTACATTTACCGCTCATTATTGCATAGTCCTTATTAAGGGCCTTGCAATCTGCTTCACTACATGCAGAACCTAGCTTGCAATCTGCTGCAAAAGCCGAAGTCGCTGCAACTGTCATAATCAAAGTCATTAGAATTTTCATTGCGTTCTCCTTATTCCTCGACCCCTGTATCGGTCAATTACATATTTAAATTAACACCTGCAGGTTTAACAATGCTTAAAAGCGACTGAAATGCCTGAGTTACCTGCAAAGCCATCTTTGCGCCTGCCTTAGATTCAACTTTTTTGATCTCTCCAAAGTTATCATAGGCTACATTGATGATACCTACGTTCTCCATTTCAATTTCAACGGGTTTGCCCATTGAATTGTACTTAAATGAAAGAGTACGTCTTGATTTTTCATCATTCTTTTCCTGATCTATCATTTTTGTAATCTTTCCAGCACGATCATAGATTAAAAGAACCGATTTTCCAGAGCTGTTTACGGCCTTAGAAAGATTTCCAGACTTGTCGTACTGAAACGTAGTCCAGCCTTCATTATTCACAACTTTGGTAATTTTATTAATTTTATCGTCGTAATCAAGCTGAACGAACTCGCCCTTTGTAGATGTCTTTTTTGTCAGAAGTCCTTTGGCATTGTACTCAAAAGTCGTAACATCCTTTCCACGGGTGATTTTCAATGGAAGCGAACAACACTCAGAGTAGATCGTTTCAGTTTTAATTCCATCCATTTCCGTCGCAATTCTGTAAGTGTATTGCTGTCCATCTGGTTTTGACTTAATTTCATATTCATAGCGACTTACAGTTTCCGGCCCGTCTGAAGGCTTTTTAGTAACTGTCGTCCAGTAATGAAAATCCGGATTTTTAGGATTATTTTCATACTTATACTTTGTGACTTCACCGTTTCTTTCAATAACTTCCGTCGCAAATGCATTCTTGTCGTAACGAATCTGCATTTTTGAATTATCACCGTACGTGATAGTCGTTAAATTATGGTTTGAATCGTAATCGTATTTATAACTGTTGCCACCAACATCACTACTCTGAATTAGATTACCCTTTGTGTCGTAGAGATAGTTTGTTTTCTTCTCTGCATCTCTCGCTGCACTTTTAATTTTCCCGTCCGGATACCATTCAAGGAGAATTTGCTTCGCCTGAGTATCTTTAACCGCATAAACCTGGCTTCCCTTATACTCAAACAAGATGGCATAGCCGTTTTTATCAGTAATTTTTGCAAGCTTTCCATCATTGTCAAAAAAATCAGTTCTACCGTCAGAATTACTTCTTTTATATCCATCCTTCTCTTTTACAATAGTCTGAATACCGCGGTCGTTTGAATAGAGGGTTGTTCCGTCAGCCAGCTTTGTCTCTACGTTATATCTCTTCGAATACACCTGGCGAAGTTCTGCGTCCTTGTTTAAATTCGCAATAAGGGCCTGTGTTGCAGATTCGCTCATAGCCTCTTTCTTTTTCATCGCTTCTACAATTTTCTTCGAAGCAGATTCATAGTTAACGGCTTCTTTGGGAACAAAACGAGTCTGTGCCCCTGAACCATTTTCAATGACTACTACTGAGCCGTCAGCTGAAACGACCAGCTTTGTTTCATAAAGGGAACCCCAACCAAAACCAAACCAGCCGTTCTCTGTTGATTTAGCATTGTATGTTCTCGTCACTTCCAAATCATGATCCCCTCCGGGAACAATGATATCAGTGTACGTAATATAAAAATTTCCATTTTTTAAATTCACTCCTCCCATGGCCACAACAGGTAGCAATGCAAGAGCGATTAGTGATTTCTTAAAAGTCATAAAACCAAGTCCTTGTTAATAAAAAGATCCATTAATTATTTCGGTCATTTAATTCAAATACTTTAAATCTTAATTTTTACAATTTTCATTATAACGAAAATTCCCAGTAAATCGAAAACAACCGCCATAAATAACATGATAAATCCAATAATTGTTGTAAACAGCGGAGTCATAGATGCCGGGTCCTGCAGATAATAAACCAGTCCTAAAGCGTATGGCATAGCCCCTATTACCATTCCCTGGAACATACCTTGAGCCGTATAAGTGTCAACTTTTTGTTGCAGTCGAACTCTTTCCCGAATAACGTCAACAATCGTATCGAAAGTTTCAGCCAAATTACCTCCTGTCTCCCTTAAAATATTAATAGACGATACAAACATGTCATTATCTTCTGTAGGAACTCTCTTGGCTAAATTTTCAAAACACTCTTCAAGCGGTACACCGATTCTGTTTTGCTGAAGAATGATATTAAATTCCTGCGATATTGGTGGAGGCATTTCATCAACAATCATCCCAATTGCCTGCGGCACTGAAAGACCGGCACGGACGCCGTTTGATAGAAGCTGAAGGGCATCCACCATTTGAGCCGAGTAACCTTTTATTCGTCTTTCTACTAAAAAATTAACTATGATTCTAGGTGCTTTAAAACCTATAAAGGCTAAAACAAAACCCAAAATTGTCCCGATAATCCATGAACCTAAGATTCCCAATAATAAAAAGACAAAAGCACCAAGCCCGACAGATGACCCCAGAAGAATATATGTAAGGCGATCCTGAGGAATTTCAATAAAAAGAAATTCTAGTTTTTCCATAATATAGGTTCTGGTTCCATAGGTCTGTTGTTCTACCCACTCAAATGTATTGGTTGAATATTTATAGCTTAGTGAAAAAACCAGGAAGCCCACCACAAAGATGAGTCCTTTAAGTCCGACTAATTCTATAAATACGCTCACTGCAATTCTCCTATTTTTTTAGCGGTGGTTTTCCCGCCGGAGTTGCTGGTTGCGCACCACCGCCTGTTGCTGGTTTAGCCACATTGGCCGCTGCCGCAGCGGGTGCTGCTGGTGTTGCTTGTGTTGCTGCTGCTTTTTCGGGCGGTCGATTGCTGAAAATACCGCGAGGAATATTAAATCCTTTCCTTTCAAGTACCTCAATAAATTTTGGAATAAATCCTGTTGCCTGAAATTCACCTATGATTTTTCCATTTTTATCCATGTCTTTTTGAACATAAAGAAAAATATCCTGCAAAATCATCGTGTCCCCTTGCAACCCTCCGATCTCAGTGATGTACATAATTTTCCTGCTTCCATCATCCAGTCTCGATTGCTGAATAATTAAATGTACAGCTCCCGCAATCATTTCTTTTATCGCTCGTGCAGAAATAGAAGTTCCAGCGTATTGAACAAGAGTTTCAAGACGTCCAATACATTCTCTCGGATTGTTCGAGTGAACAGTCGTCATTGAACCGTCGTGACCTGTACCCATTGCCTGTAACATATCCAGTGTTTCACCACCACGGCACTCACCGACTACGATTCTGTCTGGACGCATACGAAGTGTTTGCTTAACTAGACAGCGAATATCAATTGCTCCATCTCCTTCCAGTGACGGAGGACGTGTTTCTAATCGGACAATGTGCTCCTGAGGAAAATTCAATTCGGCAGAGTCCTCGCAGGTAATAATACGCTCATTGGACTGAATAAATCCTCCAAGAATATTTATCAAAGTTGTTTTACCTGAACCAGTACCACCAGAAACAATAATATTTCTGTGAGCCTCAACTGCAATTCGTAAAAAGTCAGCCATGCTCTCTGTCATTGACCCGAATTTCACAGCATCTTTGTAAGTCAAACGCTTATCCGGGAATTTACGAATTGTTATCGTACATCCATCAATTGAAGAGGGAGGAATAATGGCGTGAACACGGGAACCATCCCGTAGACGTGCATCTACGTATGGAGTTTTTTCATCTATACGTCTTCCAATTGGTGCAACAATTCTTTCAATAACGTTTAAAACCTGGCGATCATTTGTAAACGTAACATCCGATAATTTTAACTTCCCACTTTGTTCATAATAAATTTTATACGGTCCAACTACCATGACCTCAGAAACTGATTTATCTTTTAAAAGATCTTCCAGTGGCCCTAACCCCAGGGCTTCATCCAAAATTTCTTTCACAATCTGATTCATATCATCTCTGGAATTTAAAACTCCCTTCGTGTCTTCTTTTCCAAGAAGATCAACGACAACTTTTTTAGTCTGCTCTTTTAAAATAATCTGGGCCTTAGGATCATTGTCATCAGCCTTTTTCAGATCAAGTTCTTCAACCAGTGATTTATGAATTCTCGATTTTAGGTCTGTCCACGGACTCTTGCCCCCCTTAGTAGGTGCACCGGCATCCTTAGCTTCGTCTTTTTTAGCAGCGCCAACTTCAGAAGGTTTTGAAAGTTTTTCCAGCGTTTTTAGAACGTTCTTTTCATTTAAACGTCTGACTGTATCAATTATTCCTTTCGCAAAAGGACTGGTTCTGGCTACTATCATTACCGGTTTTTTTTGATTCAAGGCGAGAACACAGGTTTGATCGTCCTTGGGAATTGCAGAAAAAACAGGTTTTCCCAAAGTTTTTGCAATAACATCATTTGTAACTGGATGTCCTGCTTGAGACTGATTTACAACAAACTGGATCATGTCCTTGGGAAACATCATGGTCACCAGGTCAGAATACATTCGCTTGGTTTGATTGAGTGCTAAAATGTCCGGAGTTACAACTACAAATATCAACGTAGAGAACTCGAGTGCCTTAATGGCAAGAGGTGTAAGATCATTTCCCGCATCTATAATTGTTATGGGATAAATATTTGTGACGGCCTTAAGAGTTCTTCCAAGTGCTTCAACTTCGATGCCAGCGGATTCAGTTGTATCTGAAGGCATTCCAATATAAAAGACGTTTTGATTCATGTTTACAAATTGTAGAATGGAATTGGGATCAATGGCCCCTTTGAATTCTGCAAGCTCTCTGATGTTCTTTTTCCCTTTCATACCAGTAATAAAGTCCTGGTCACCACTGGCCTTTTGATCAAAATCTAAAAGAAGTGTTTTGACCTTTCCTTCAATTGCGTAGGCAAAAGCGAGGTTAGCGGCAACTTGAGATTTACCCAATCCCCCTTTTCCGCCTATAATGGAAATTATATGTCCGGCCATTTTTATCGGCTCCTTTTTCTAAACTTTCTTTCTATCTCAGAAGCACCCGTGGTTGCTGATTCTATAACTTCCGGAGTTACGAACATGACGAACTGAGATCGGCTTGTTTTATATGATTTTGATTTTATGAAAGAGAACAGTGCGGTACCGCCTTCAATTTTTGTCGGATCGCCATCTTTATCAAAATCTGTCAGGGTATTATTTGTAACGACTCCACCGATAACCGCAGACTCTTGTGACTTGACTACTATTTCGGTCTTAATTGTATTGTCGAGTGTACTTGGAACTGCTTTTCCATCTGATGACCGGACATGGATTTCAATGACTAAATTAATTTTTTCTTCCTGTAACATCTTCGGTGTGATGTTCATGTCAAATCCGGAAACCGCAGTTCCTGATTTTACATTATCGCCAGTTCCAATTTGAAAGGGTGTTGTCGTTTCTTTTTTAATAACGCCCGCAACATTTTCTTTCACAACGACGATACCCGATTGAACAACTCTAGCGTGTCCTGCGTTTTTAGCCGAATTTAATTTAGGAAATAAATTCGAAATTGTAGCTGAAAGTGTGTTGCTTGAACTTGTTGTAACGCCGCCGGTTCCACTTTTACCGATTGAAATCTGACCACCGTCAGCCCCGATAGTTGGAGTCCAGGTAAATGCAAACAAACGCTCGTAGCCCTTGGTCAGCTCTACAAACTGAGCTGTGAGCTTGAATAATTTCGGCAATGGCTGTTGAGGCGGTTTTTCTGTGTAAGTTAAAAGTATCTCGTAAGGAGGTTTTCTTATTGATTGTACTGATTCAGTTCTTCTTGCAAGATTCTGAATTTGATCCGGCAGATAAGCATTCACCAGCTGAGTAATTCTCGCTTTATCCTTATCCTCTGAACCCACAACTCCTTCTACCCAAAAGCTGCCGTTAACAACTCGGACTGTGACATCTTTGTATCCCGACTTCTGGATTTCTTCCTGCATTTTTTTTGCAATGATAAGTTGAGTTTGAGGTGAAAGCTCAACAAGTCTCAAGACGTCAGGATACTTGTCGAGGATTACAACAACCTTGCCAATATCGCTCGGTACAACAATGTTCCCGCCCACGTAAACCGATTCTCCCTTGATTCCAATTTCCAGTCCTTCTACATCGCTTAATAAATCTTTTAACTGGACAATGACTTTGGATTGATCTGATGCCGTTACCTTAATAAGATATCTTGCGCGAACATCGCCGGCAGCATCTCTTAAAGTTAAGGTTGTTTCTCCGGCCTTTACACCTGTCAAAACTACTTCTCTCTTCGAAGGAACAATCTGATAGGTCGCAAGATTTTCATTGGCCAGCTTGACCACTGTATTTGGCACAAAATCCAGTTTAATGATCTTATCAAGACCGACAACAACATCAACCTCTTTTAGATTTTCAACAGCATCGTCCTGAGCAAAAAGCCCCACACATACAATACTGCAAATAAGAAACGCGATTAACTTATTGGCCACCTTTACTCTCTTTAGTATATTTATCATTGAAGAAAGTTTTTGCTTCAACAGCATCCTCCCCAAGTACATCGTAAATCTGAGTTGCTTTTAATCTGACAGGCTCTTTATCCGCATTGTTTCGTAAAGCGAGAGATAATGAGCCATTTCCGTAAGCCTGAATAAAAGATAATTTCTGAACATCGTATGGGTCCAGCTCCAAAGTGATTGTGTTATAGGTTGTGTATGTATTTAAATTCATCGTGCGAATAACTTTTGGTGTTTCAACTCCATAAATCGGAATTGAATTTGTCATACTCATTCCCGTTGATAGGACGAGTACATCCTGAAGAATGGTTCTTGTTTTCTGCAGATCTTTTCTTGATCCCTGAGATATATCGATTGCCGCAAGAACGTCGACTCTGTCTCCGGGCTTGATCAAACGGCCAACAGCATCTCTCTCCGTGATATTAATTGCAACAGCACGTTTCCCAACTGAAACCTGTCTCGACAGACCTGTCTTAATTCCGGGATAAGTTACCCGCGGTTTTGTAATTTGTTCACCCTTGATGATTGGAACGGTTGCGATTGTACTTTCTAATTCTTTTACTGATTTAAAATGTCCTGGAGAAAGAAAATTTTCTGGAACAGTTTTAACTTCAATTTTTGAATCATCGATGAGATCGAGTTCTTGAATATCAACCTTTGCAACGATGACAGAACTTTGACTTCCGTATGCTTTTATCATCAAACTTCTTTGATCTTCGATATATGTATAGACCATCATCATGGCAAATCCTGCGATAACGAGGGCCAGAGTCAGGGCGCGTGTGTTCATTTTTTCCAACCTGTTTAAATAACTAGCTTTTTAATTCTATCAAACTTTGGTTGATTTTTATTAAGGGGAAGATTTTGACTAGTCTTGTTTTATGTTACAGCTGCCAATTTGAGTTTGTGTGTTGGGGGGAATATCGTAGTAGGTTGCTCCTCCGGGTACTTTATCATTCGTCACATGATAAGCGGGACCGCAAACGCCATAGTACGTAAATAGTCGGATAAAACGGCTTGATCCCTCTTCCTGCCTTTGATCACTTTCACATTCTTCGGTTGAACCGTTCTTTAATAACGAAGAAAATTTAAAACAAGGTGCGAGTGATTTCTTATCCCCATCGAGCTTTTCGTTCCACCCCAATGCACTGAAACCAATTTTTTTCATGCCGCTATTAACGAATTCTTTGAGATCAGCCAGTGAAATAATATAGGAATTTCCCTTTATGGTCGCATAAAAATAGCCCCTAACTGCCTTTTGTTGATTTATTGATCCACTAATTGAATTTCCCACTGTGTAGTAAATGGAAAATAAAAAAAGTAATAGGGGGAGAAATAGAATCATCTCAAAAAGCGCCTGACCTTTTTGATTTAAAAATTTTTTATGAAAATTATTGCTCATCATTTTTATCCACCATTGTCATCCAAAGTTGCCTGAAAATCGCAACTGACAAGCGTAACCGTTTTAATGGCTTCACATACTTGCTTGGCACTTTCCACTCTCGTCGGTTCTCTTCCTAAAAAAGACTCCGACCTGAATTTCACTGGATCTTTACCTCCGACAAAACTTATCGAAAAAAGCTGAGTAAAATCAATATAGACTCCTGTAAAAACTGAAAACTTAACGGACCCTGGATTATTTTCCATAAGTACGCCGTCAAATCCCTGGATCAAGGGTTCCGGCAGATTTTTTTTAAATACGGCGGTTGCCAGTTCAAAAGCATTTTTGTCTCTTCCCTCGATAGTCTGTTGCGATTCAGAGTCACCAACAAGATAAGATCTGGAGGCCATATAAACTGCATGATGAACCATATATCCATTGGTGTAATTCATGGCCATTTTCAAAAACAGGAAAATGAAACCAACTGCCGCAGTGAAGGTAAGTATGAACTCTATGGTAGATTGACCTTTATTGTTTGCTACTCTCATCCTTGCCCACTATTGAGGATACTCTTTCGTTCCAATAAAAAACCGGCTTTGAGGTTCGCTGGGATTCATGTAGGTATCATGCTTATTAGTCTGATAATCAAATTCAGCTTTTTCATCAAAAGGCGTGTCTTTGTTTAATGATAAGCCATATCTGTAGGAATAGCTCATTCCTTTTTTCATAGTCGCAAACATACCATCTTTGCCTCTAAGAAAATCTTTGAATTTCTTATTATTGTAAAAGGTATAACCAAGTGAAGTGATCACAGCGAGAAGAAGAATATACTCCACCGCACTTTGGCCTAAATTGTTTCTTAATAGCCTAAGACTGAATGATTTTGCCATCCGAACCACATCCATGCGATAAAAATTACTGGTGCATAAGTAAATTTCTTCCCAAAAATTTTTTTTATTCCGACAATATCACCGAATTTTGTCATCATAACTATTTTATCAAAATTTTTGAGAGCATTAAATAGCAGCAGTGAACTTCCGATGATTACTGTCGTATATAATAGATATAAGAAAACTGTATCTTGAAATCCCGGCGGAACGAGAAGATAAAGCGATGAAAGATACTTTGAGTCCCCTCCTCCCATGATATTCATGACAAAAAGAACGAAACCAACCAGCAAAAACGCGACCGGAAACAAAAGCGCGTTGATATTCCAAAAATAGATCTGAGGATAAACGAAGGTCAGGACGATAAAAAAAACAAAATTAATAAGCATCCAGACATTGGATATTTTACTGGTTTTAAAGTCGACATAGGCGACGACAAGCAACTGGATAGAAATGAAGAGAAAAACCATCAAGGGCATCATGGTTTTTTTTCCTGATTTTTATATCCGGAATAAAAACAGTATTCAGAACAAACTCCAATCGTGAATTGTTCGGTCAGTTCATAACCTAAGTACCCAACAGACTTAAAAAGAGTCGCACCAAGGCCCTTAACCATGCTGATGGTTACAAAGGTCATAAAGCTAAATATGAGAAGATATTCTATGAGGGCCTGGCCGGTAGCCCTCATATTTTTTTTGGTAATCATGATTTAAGGATTAAAGAAGGAAGCTATTGGTGCAATAGGAGGCAAACAATGCCGATAGCAAGCAGGTTTAGCAATTAGAACAAAACATAGGTTTAGCTATGACTAGTTACTGGCCGTATCTATACCTTGAACCATAGTGTCTGCTTTGTTAAAAACACTATCAGTAATTGTTCCTAGTCGCTTGGAAGCCTGGTCCTTAAACTTAAAAACGATCATCGCAACTACGGCTACTAGTAGAATATACTCTGTAGACGTCTGTCCGCTTTCATCCTTCATATAAGCTAATAGCTTTTTCATAGATCTTCTCCTAATTGCATACTCGCTAAAGCCTCTTCGGCAATTCATGTTAAAACTTTAGTTCTTTGCTCTATTATTCTATCACGATACTCAACAATTCTTTCGAGTTGGCCAGAATTATGCCTTTTTTCCAGGTAAGTGTTGGTAATTACGAGGTGGGTAAAAAGTTTTCTAGAGTACAAAACACCGGAGGTGTATAATGAAAGTGAGTCTAGGAGTTGGCATTAAGTTGGTTCCTCTATAAAGATATATTCGGGAGCGGTCCCTGGTCACGGTGTGCAAGCTCATATTAAACCCTACGGGTTTTTTAAGTGAGAAGCCTGAACTGACTACTTACTGCAGCCACCTATTTAAAAATGGGCGGAACCTCGATAGTAAGTCCAGATCCTAGACTCTTTTATTCCCAGGATGGGATGTATGTCCGCGAGAGGCAGGAGCCGAAGCGGATAAATTAGGAATTTCCCATTAAATCTTCCGCCTTCATTTTTAAGTTATTTTTTGCCACACAAATCCTTTATCTTATGATCACTTTTTTCATACCTGCACTGCCAGGGTGGAAAATGTTTTCTTACGCCGACCGGGTTTCTTTTACCCTTTATGATGAAAACGACAAACTTATTAATTATCAACCAATGCTTCCCTTGGTTATTTATCAATTCAACAAAGCCAGAGCAATAGCATTTTCAAGTTTCGTCTGTCATAGGACACAAGGAAGTTCTTTAACTCTGATTTTTGAAGATAAAGAAAAATATGAATTCAGGAAACCTGTTTGTGCGTATAAAAAGATTTGAACCAATACAAACATTCTATTTATTATTTTCAATAGCCGTTATTGCCAGAGTCGTCTGTGATATTAACCTCAACCGTATAGGCATTCATGCAGGGGATGTATTCCCGATAAGAAAAATAAACAACAGCACAGCCCCTTACTCCGTATATATTTTATATATTGAGTTCGCTCTCGCCTGTATAGGTGCCTTCATACTAAATTTTCAACGTATTAGAACCGGAGCCGTGTTCATAGTTATCAGCTATCTGATGGGCTTGTCTCAAATGTTTCAAAATCAAAAATTATTAATCTTAATAATCTCAGTCTCCATTTTGATCACTCCCTTATCCAGAAAAAGCTTCTGGTCAATATGGTTTTTACGTTATCAGTTAATCACTATTTATTTTATGACGGCACTTCATAAGATATTTTTTAATTTCAGCAACGGCAACGCTCTTGGTAAAACGTTTGAGTATCTCATCACGGTTGAAAATAATGAGTTTTTAAAAAAACTGCTGGTGTTCTTTTCACAGGATATTTATCTGAGTTTTTTTTCTTACTTAACATTAATTCTTGAAATAATTATTCCATTCATACTTATCAAAAAGCCTAAACCGGGCATCATTCTGGTTTTTGCTCTGCACTTTTCCTTTAACCTACTTTTAAAAGATATTTTACCCTTTTCGATTGCTATGTTTTCCCTTTCCATTCTGTTTCTTATTGATCTTCGACCAGCCTTTCCCGAGCGTTTAGATCAACAGTTAAATCCAAAATAGTTTTCAATACTTGACAGGTTGTTCTATTAACTTGATCATTTTCTTATGATCGATCAAAACATTCATTTTCAGCCATTAGATTACTCTTGGATAGAGGGCCTCGCTCTTGATGAAATTAATATGGATGAATCAGGGATTGTGAACATTAATGGTCACCTGAATCCTGAACTTTTATTAGAAGAGTCGTCGATCGCTTTCATGAATGATCTTAGGGATCGTTTTGAAGCCTATACTGCACGCTTTAATGAACAGCGTGCACGCAATCACTCAAATGCAGCGATAAAACTTTTTAAGATTTCAAATACAGTTAATGACTTTATGTTATTCAGAAACTCATTACGGCTTATTTTTGCCCGTAAATCATACGATGTTATTTCAATTGGATTTCTTGCCAACGGAAAAGATATCTATGGCGCCAGACTATCTTTCAATGATCAATTTGGTTCAACCAATATTCACGAAGTGCGTGCTCACCTGGGTCCATTCAATAAAATCACATGGCGATTTAATAATGAGACGGTCGATGTAGATGCGCTGGTTCGCCACTATTTAACTGAGTTTATCGTAAATTCTGCCAGATAATTTGGCGAAAAAATGCACAGCACTTTTACTTCTTAACTTTGAGTTCGCCAAATCTAAATGAAAGAAAGGCCCTCACCACTTTTATTGGTTACAGCCTTTCCATTGTGCTTGCTTCCATTGAATCTTTTATAGGTAAATTCCATGGATTCGCGAATGGTGGGCATTTTGATTTTTAAAAGCCCTTCAAGATTCAAAATATCCATTTTGTAATAGAGATGCTCTTCAAGTTTTTCGATATTGGAGCCTTTTGCAATTGGCAGCAGCCATTTTCCTTTATTGATAAGTCCATCCGACTCATTAAATATTTCACAATAGAGCTTTGAAAATTCAAAGTTAGTCATTGTATCCTGCGTACTGCAATGAACGAGACGATTAGAAACGTTTTTATCTATGCACATTTTTAAAATCATTCCTAAAAAATAAATATCAAGAAAACCCTGGTGTATAAAATCATCATGGATGGCGTTCTGGTTATTTTTGATATTTTTTTGAAGCTTCTCAAATGAAGTACTTTTTAACGGGGAGATGCCTCTTCCATAAAGCTTGCAGCACCGGAAGATAAGATAATTCAGCGATGACTTTTGAAGATAAAACTCAGAAGAAGCCTGAGCTTTTCCATATTGAGTAATAACGTCTGGGTTGTCCATCTCGTTATAATTTTTATTAAGTCCGGAAAAAACATATTGTGATGAAAAGTATACAATTCTTGCACCATAACGGGGTGCCATTTCTGCTACATTAAATAATCCGGCCGAATTGAGTGCATCACAGGCGTTGGGCTTCTCATTGCATTCCTGCAACGAAGTCATACCAACACAATATAAAACAAAATCCGGTTTAAACGCATAAAGAACAAGCTGAACTTCGTCCTTAATTAAAACGTCACATGGCAAAGTTAAAATTCCAGGGAGAGGGTGATTCTTCTTATGGTATGTTCCGACTACTCGGTAATCTTTCCTGAAGAACTCTGCCAGATTAGACCCGAGGAATGAATTTATTCCAATAATGAGTACTGTTTTTCGTTTATCTGGTTGAGAGAGAAGATCTACTGCCATATTATTTCCTTTTAGAAGTATTATACCCTGGTTAACCAGGTTTCCGCTACGGCTCCTGCCTCACGCGGAAATACATTCCATCCATGGAAATAAAAAAGAGAAAAGTTGCTCCATTCGGAGCAACTTTTCTTGAATTAACCTTGTAGTAGTTTAAGTGCACTATTTGGCGTTTGGTTCGCTTGCGATAGCACTGAAATACCGGCCTGAAGAAGAATATTATTCTTAGTCATGTCTGCTGTTTCAGAAGCTACATCAACATCTCTAATCCTTGAATTTGCAGCAGATAAGTTTTCATCGCTGACTTCAAGGTTATTACTTGTCGATTGCAACCTGTTCTGAAGGGCACCAAAATTTGCTCTAACACCGTTGATCTGCACAAGTGCATCATCAAGTTTTTTGAGTGCGTTCTGAGCTCCTTCTTTCGTAGACACCCCATCCAGCGCCAAATTAAGTGCTGCAAGCGATGCGTCCGCCCCTGCCCCGTCATAGTGAAGTCTATCCAGGATAGGGTCATTTTTAATACCAACTTGGAATTCGAGTTTTCCGCCTGTTCCATCGAGAAGTTTAATTCCGTTGAATTCTGTAGACTTTGAAATTCTGTCAATCTCTTCTTTGAGATTTTGAAATTCAATATCTGAGAATCCCCTCTCGGTAGTTCCCACTGTATCTGATGCGGCCTGGACTGAAAGTTCTCTAAGTCTGATGATGATGTTCGAGATTTCATTCATTCCACCTTCTGCCGTTTGTAACAATGAGATAGCGTCGCCAGCATTTCTTTTGGCCTGCCTCATTCCTCTAATACTTGCTTTTAAGTTTTCACTTATTGCCAAACCTGCTGCATCGTCACCTGATCTTGTGATCCGCTCACCTGATGATAACTTTCGAAGATTATCATTCTGAGCTCTCATGTTAATCCCTAAAGATCTTTGTGCTGACAACGACGGCACATTTGTATTTATTCTTAATCCCATTTTTAATCTCCTTTCACGCGAACCCTCCCTGGTAATACTTCGAACATCTTGTTCGAAAAATTTTGTTATTAGTTTTTAAAATTCAGTTCAATACAACACTCAACATCTACTACAATGTTTTAGGTCATTTCATTTACAAACAATTTAATCCAGCTTTCAACTCACACTTGCAGGCATGTTTGAAGCTCGGCGCTTATTAGCGCTGAGAAGCAGCCTGGATTAAGCTTAATGCAGTGTTAGTACTTGAGTTAGCTTGAGAAAGCACTGTTGTACCAGCTTGCATTAAGATATTCTGTTTAGTTAATTCTGCAGTTTCTGCTGCAACGTCTGTGTCTCTTACTCGAGAGTTTGCAGATGATAAGTTTTCAACGCTTACCTGAATGTTGTTAACTGTTGACTGCAATCTGTTTTGAAGAGCACCAAAGTCCGCTCTGATTCCCGACACTGAAATGATCGCTTGATCAATTGACGTCAGAGAGTTTTGAGCTGAAATCTTGTCTGATACGGAAGCCAGATTTAATCCCAAAGCAGCAACGTTTACGTCAGCGGATGAGGCATCAAATGTTAATCTGTCCGATATAGGATCGTTTCTTGTACCAATTTGAATATCAAACACGGCACCTGTTCCGTTCAATAGCGGTACGCGGTTAAACTCTGTTGAGTTTGCGATACGATCTACTTCCGAAGTTAACTGTTCAAATTCCACGTTAAGGAATTTTCTTTCTGTACTACCGATAGTATCAGAAGCAGCCTGAACAGAAAGTTCTCGAAGTCTGATGAGGATGTTTGAAACTTCCCCTAAGGCACCTTCAGCAATCTGAACGAGAGACACACCGTCTTCTGCGTTTCTTTGCGCTTGGCCCAGACCTTTAATCTGCGCCTTTAAATTTTCCGAGATTGCGAGGCCGGCAGCATCGTCACCAGCTCTGTTGATTCTTTGTCCTGAAGAAAGTTTCTCCAAAGACTTGTTCATGTTGATCCTGGTTGAACCCAGGTTCCTCTGTGCGTTTAAAGACGCCACGTTCGTGTTAATTCGAAGTCCCATACATCCTCCTTGATTTCTGGTATGAAAAACATCATGTTTTTCTGTGAGATAGAGCTCTCACGGCTTCATGTTTATCTATTCGACAGCTAAAAAATATTCTTTAGAAAATAATGACTATTTTTTAGACATTTTTTGCCGCTCAAGTTGCTGAAATTACTAAAAAGTGATTACCGGTTAGATTTTATCGGGTTATTTTTGATGAAAAAATTTAGACATTTTCAGTAGTAGTGTTTGTAAAATAGACAGTATGACATCAAACAATTTCGCTCTCACTACGCTTTCACAGAATCCAGAATATTTCGAAGAAGTAATACAGCTGATAGAAGAAGGGTTTCACTATAGCGAATTACATCATTATGAAAAAGATTTTGCTCCGCTTGTAGATCCCATGAATTTTGAAAACTGCTACTTATATATAGATGCCGAAACAAGCAAAGTAGCTGCACACCTCGCTGTGTGCATCCGCACTCTCATTCAAGACAACTGCGAGATGAAAGTTGCATTGATTGGTGGAATAGTGACGAATAAAGATCATCGTAACAGGGGCCTGTTTAAAAATTTGATGGAACACGTCCTCAGCGTTTACAGAGAGCAAGCTTCATTATTTATTTTATGGAGTGACCTGGAAGGCATATACGAAAAATTCTATTTCTACAGAACTGGCGGAATGATTGAAACTGGGAAACGAAACTTCAGTTCAAGTGAAAGACCGGGAGGATATGAAAAAACCCGATTTCCTGCTTTGTCAGAAAAAGATTTTGAAAACATAATTAACCTCTACAATAATTTCAATGAAAAAAAATTTTTCACTGTTAAACGAGATGAAAAGGACTGGTCCATATTAAAAGAAATGAATTCCATCGATCTTTATATCAAAAAAAATAATAGTGGGGAAATCATCAGGTATTTCTGTGTCAATAAGGGGCGTGATCTGACAAATATTATTCATGAAATATCCTGTCTTGATCAAAGTGAATATCTTTTGATGCTGAAGGAGCTTGAAGGATATAAAATATGGCTGCCGGAAACAGAGCTGGACAAGATAAACAGCACGGAAATTTACTATACTGCGTTTATGAAGATTGGAAATTTAACTATGTTGAATAATTTTTTAACTGAAATTTCAAACAACAGGCTGCTATTAAAAGAAGTAAATAACGAAGCTGTAATATTTGAGTTTAAAACCAAAACTTATGAAGTATCTCCAAAGGATTTTCTCCAACATCTGTTCGGGCCCAATCCGCTTGAAGAATTTGCCCCATACGCTCTATCTCTTTATATTCCGGGTGCAGATAGCATTTAAAAATCAGTTTTTCTTACAACTGTCGGTTTGAATATTGAATTAATGTATTTGAAAGCAATAGTGTATGGGAATTGTTGATTTTTAATTTCCTTCATTTCCCGTACAGTAATTAGCTCCAATTTGGAGAGATCTGCATTGTCCATGAAATTATAATCAATGACCCCTGGCTCAACTTTCAAAAATAGAAATGATTCATCTGAAACCCTGTAGGGAAACATTGATTTAAATCCCGCATAGTAAAAGGTACTGGCAATTACACTATTGCTGATAACATGTCTGTCATTAAAAACCTGAGTTAACACAGCCTGGCCACGATACTTATCTTTTGTATAATCTTCCTTATTGTAAAAAGGTGCATCCAGGACAACAAATCCTTCTGGATTGAGAACTTTCTTTACATAAGTATAGAACTCAAGGCTATACAATCTCGCAAGATCGTAGGAATTTGGATAGGGAAAATCGATAAAGACTGCATCATATTTATCAGGTGTATTTCTGACATAATAGAATCCATCATTAATTTCAGAATGAACGCGGGGATCGTCCAGCGCATGTTTGTTTAGTTCAGCAAATCTTGTTTTGGCAAGATCGATCATTTTCTGATCCAATTCAATGTGAATGATCGATTCAATTCCTTTGTATTTTAAAAGTTCTCTAAGCAGCAACCCGTCACCTCCCCCGAGAAGAAGAATTTTTCGTGGTACTTTTTTATTCATTGCAATTGCTGCATGAGCGAACCCTTGATGATAAAAAAATTCTGTGGACGTGTTAAATTGAAAATTTGTATCCAGCGTAAGGATGGTCGAGTCTTTAACAACACTGTCCTCAGTTGTTGGATAAGTAAAAATATCCACGTATTGATAGAGTGACTTGGACCGTTCTATTGGTTTAAAATTATCAACTCTTCTTACCAGGTCATTTAGATCAGTGTTATTCTGGGCTAATATTTTAGGCAAGTAATAAAAGAATTTTAAGTACCGTTGGGTAATGCCGTATTCATTTAAACCAATGATAGAGATTAGCAGCAACAAGGCACCGATCAAGCCGGAATAAACCGGTCGTTTGTTTTTAATGTATCTTGATAAAAAATAGATGCAAACACCAAGATTTAGCAAAGCTACAGCAACAGAGGTCTTGATCACATCCAGCTTAGGAAGTAAAAAATAGGCAAAGCATATTGTACCAACCAAAGTTCCCAGATAATTAACACCAAGTATCTGATGCTCTTCCTCTTCAGAGTGCCCAAGACGCTCTTCAGCCATCTTCATCATTAATGGAATTTCAAAACCTGACAACATACCAATAGCAAGAGTGAGCAATTGAATAGCGAGGAAGAAAACTATTTTTAGCAAAAACATATTTTGTAGATAGAACGACGAATAAAAATCACCGGTAAAGAAAAATAGATTATCGATGTATTTGTATGTCCCATGGAACAAATAAACATAGATTACGCAAATAGCGCCTAGAAATGAAAGTCCAAGCTCAATATTAATAATGCTTTTATAGGTGTCTTTAAGTTTGTCTGAATAATAAGCCCCAAGACCAAGGCCACCAATATAGATACCGATCGTAAGCGACTGCCAGAAAATATAATTTCCTGTGACTATTGCCAGGGTATTGGAAAGCAACAGCTCATAGACAATACTGCAAAAAGCAAGAATTGATGTGATTAATAGAAGCTCAAACTTTATCCAGACTCTAGTGTTCATTGTTTTCCACCAAAATAAAAAATCTGCACGATCATTTGATTAAATGCGTTCGAGTTAATTATCAATAGTACCCATGTTATCAACATAGTCCATGTGTAAATCTTATAAGCTCTGTTATTTATCTGCATTTTATTCATTACAAAAAATGCAACCAGTATATTGACCAGCGAGACGACATAGCCGATTGTGAAAATATGTAGACTCGGGAGAATAAATACAGGAAAAAGAACAGCACCTAAAAGAGTCCCTAGATAATCGAAAGCCAGAACAAAATGCCCTTTGGTAACTTTAAATTGCTTACTCATATCCATCAACAATGGAAGTTCAAGCCCCGACAAAAATCCGATAGCCACAATTAAGAAGTGATTCAAAATAAAAAGCGGCGTCTGAATCCAATTTGAGAAAAATGAAACCCCTGAACTTTTGGCAAGATGATTAAAAAAATAGTCTATTATTAATACTAAGACCGGAGCCGCTCCACCTACCAGCGAAAGTAGAAGCTCTACCTTTACGAACTCTTTAAAATACTCTTTAGAAATAAACTTTCGATATAAGAGCGCGCCAAAACCCATTGATGCGATAAAAAGACCAATGGTTAGATTATATCTAAGCGCTGTATTCCCCATGGTGGTAGAAATTGATTGGGCCAGTAAAAACTCATAAAGAATACTGCAGCAGGCAACAATAACAGTGAGGGAGTAAACTATGTGCAAATTGCGGTTATCTTCCAGGTATCCGACCTTGCCTCTTTGAAGAACGCGTGAGTCTACTTTTTCAAACGGAACAACATTTTTTATTTTTTCTACAATGCTGTCGAGATTTGTTTCCATGTTGCACACATAAATATCCATGGATAAATATCGATTCTCCGGATAAGTGTGTATCGTGAAATGTGATTCGGAAAGAATGAAAACTATCGTTTCACCATGTGGCGTAAATTTATGCTCAACTCTTTTGATGACTGTTAAGTTGGATTCTATAATTGCTTTAATAGAATCTATGTCCGCATCTGTAAAATCTCTTTCACAAACAGCATCGAATATTAAATGTTGGGACCTCGTGTCCATAGTTTTCCCTTAGCCTTTCCTTTGGAGAATAATATCACCGAGCCTTGATTCCTTGATAAAAAAACAAACCGCAATAGTTATTCCAACATAAGTATAAAGTTCAAAGGTCGATGCGCCAAGTGTTCTTCCATATAAGCTACCAATCAGCACGCTTATAGGAGCAAGGATTCTGACAAAAAATATTCGATGAAAAGAAAATACTAAAATTGAATTCATCCCTACCCAGTTAAACACTGGCACCTTCAATCGGATTGATTTCCTTTCCAGCCATAAGAACGAAGATATAACGATGGCCTGAATGCCTAATATGTAGAGGGTCCCGCTAAAGTTTTGAGCAAGATCATGTTCATGGGCGAAGGCATTTGCCGGATCAATAATGAAGGTGTCGCCATAAGCCACGTAAAAGGCGACAAAAACCAGACCTGTTAAAATGAAGTAAATATCTTTCTTTGTTTTTAAATGTGGCAGGTGATAATGAGCATACCCCATTAAAAACCCCAGACAGCCAGATGTAAAAAAATATTCAATACGAGCGTCATATTCAAATCCAGGATGAATATTATAAACAACAAAACTCTGTACAAGATTCGATATAATATCTATCGGCAGTGTCCAACGAAGCAGGGACAATAAAGTCACTGCAAGGATACCTTTTATTCCCGTGTAGCTATAGACAACCGCCAGAATGCTCATGATGACCATCCAGAGCATAATCGGGTAAAAAGAAATTGCCTGCCCCATATTGGGGGCTACAATAAAGTTTTCCATCAGAAAAAAAAGATAAATCAGACCAAAAACCTTAAGCTTTTGCCAGAGTTTTTCCTTAAAAATCAGCTGCGACTTCTTCGCCAGATTAAAGGATGCAAGAGTGAGGTAAACCTGACTCACCCAAGGAGTAAAAATCAGTCCCAGAATATGATTAAATCTATCTGTTGCAATTGTTTGACCGATCATAGGGAAATGGATTTTATATGTGGTAGTAAGTGCAATAGCGTCTCTAAAATATTCCACGTACCACATATTTATGTAGTACGTGAAATGTTGATCTAATGCTAGGATGATAAATAAACCGCGCAAGAAATCTAAGTTAGCAATCCTTGTCGACGCGAAATCCTCACCATTACTTTTGTTCAATAATATCCTTATCTTTCTTCTTAATAACTAAAACTTTATCGTAGTTTCTGATGTAGGCATTCGTTACCTGTTCAAAAATTGTCATGTTGCCATTAGATTTATACTTATCCTGATTTGCTCTGTTTCGTGCCTCAATGGCCTCTGCTAATTTACGAGCATCTTCATCGCTGACTCCATTGCCATTAGCAACACCTGCTCCGTCACCATTAGCACCGCCATTTGCATCGGCACCATTTGCGTTTGCGTTGTCACCGCCTGACCCTGATTTTCCTGAACGACCAGAGCCCGAGCCAAACAACGCTCCAGTTCCAGATCCAAACCGATTAGCCCCATTTGCATCTCCACTATTATTTCTGGAGTTAGAATCTGAATTAGCATCTGAATTGGCGTCATCTGCTCCTTTTGAACCAAGTCCATCGAGTCCACCTGATCCAAAAATACTAGATCCGCCTTTTCCTGATGAACCAGATAGTGGACTTGAGAATTTAGCTCCAAAGCTTTTCGATGCAGATGCAATCTTTGCAGCTCTTTCCGGATTACCATTCTTGGCGATTGCTTTTTTAAATGTGTCTAGTTTCTTCAACTGCGCTTTACGTGCAACTCTTAATGTACCAATGGCATTTAAAAATTTTGCCTGATCACCTGTTAAGACAACATCCCCCTTTCCACCAGTGAGCTTGCTTCCCAGGTTAACACCGCTGTTTAGGTTTAATAACTGACTATCTAAGCTAGTATTATTGGCAAGGGAATTGAACATTGTCTGATTTTCAAGTTCAGATTGTACTTTGGCAATTTCAGCGTTTAACAGCTTCAACCTAGCATCACCTGCCTGATTGATTGGCAATGCTCGCTGATAAACTTGAAGGGTATTCAAATAGTCCTGAAGATATTTTGTATTTAATCCGCCGAAAGTTTTAGCTGCATTGGTTGCACCTACCGCCATATTCGCCGTTACTCCATTTGACATCAGGTCAAGATAAGTAGTTAAACCTACTGTTGGATAACTGATTTCTTTCAAGCGTGAAGTTTTTGGCCAGATAAAGTGATACTGATAAGCATAGTCAGCAAACTTTGCTAAATTATCCGTATCTGTACTTTCAAAAAATCTTTCTTCAAGAGCATATTTCTTGGCTTTCTCTTTAATGTCTTTAATGATAGTCGAATTCATAATAAAACGTTTATCATCGAGCCCTATATTCGGCACATATTTACCCAACACACCCGAATCCACAAAAAGGGTACGCATGTAATCTTCACTTACGAAAGCGCCGCCCCCCTTACCGCCACCGCCGCTCGCGCCAGGGTTTTTCGCAATCATGTGAGATTTTGCCGCTTGAAATCCATCTTCCATTTTTTCTGCATAAGTTTTTGCATCACCTGAATCTCTTAATACCAAACTTCTCTCAACATCTTTTGGTATCCATGGATCAACCAGGTATCTTGGCTCACCATCGAGATAATAAACCACAAAGTTTTTAATACAGGCATTAGCCGAGGTGTGAACCTTACAGATTTTGTTATAAGGTTGATTCAATTCGCGGCTATACTCCACGCATGTTTCTTTTTTACCGCAACCATATGATCTAATATACTTGTCAAAAATCTCAGGACGCTTCGTTACCCAGGCTCCTTTCAATGAAGCAATTAACCAAAGACCTGTACCACCGGTAATTGCCGATGTTGCAATTATTCCAGCTGCTGCCCAAGCTGTTAAGATAGAAGTAGAGGCAAACCCACCGAGTATTGCGATTACCCCTGCTGCCAATAAAGCACCAAGGATAGCACCCATGGCGGCAACACTGCCGCTTGGATTTTTTATATTAAAATTAAATAGTGTATAAGTTCGGTTTTCAGCTTCGTTCCACTTAGCTTCATAGGCAGCCCAATTAGAAACTTCCGCAATTCCCTTATAAGCCTCAGTATTATCTATTGCCAGTGAGGCATTGAATGATTCAAGATTTTTAGTCCAGGCAACCAACAAGCGCTTACCTTTAACACCCGAGGCATCCCCTTCAAGTTCATCAAATGTAGTTGCTGGATCTGCATACTTTGCATATTCACTACATTCTTTTTCAAAAAATGTTTTCTTGGCTTCGTCTTTTATTTCTTTGTAACCTTTAACATCCAGACACATACAAGTTAATTTTTTATTGATAACGTCCATTTTAACATTTTGAGCTGTACGGAGTGCCTGGTGATTTTTAGCAACAGATTTTAGTCTTCCATAAATAGAAGTTGAAGGATCACTGTTTCTGGTCCAGTAATCATTGACACCGTTACCTAATAGTGTGTAATCGAAGGCAAGGAGAGCAAGTTCAAGATCGATCAATTTCGCTGTCTTTAAATAATTGGCATAGTCATCTCTAAACTTGATATCACAAGTCGTGAAATCTGATTTTCTTGTAAATTTCATTTCCGGTGTTTTAACTGCCACCTTATCAACTGCTTCTGACTCCGCTCTAAAATTTGCGTATTTTGATCTATCGGCATTAATTGTTCCAGTCATATCGGCATTATCTAAGGCTGCTTGCTTGGCATCCTTATCAGCTTGCATAATTTCAGCGAGCGCAGCCTTATCTGCAGCCTCTCCGGCTAGTTTTGCGGCACCTGTTTCAACGTGCGACCCTGTTAGTGCCGCATAGACGTTACTTTTAAAAAATTCTCCAATGGCCATAGTACCAAATGGTGTTTCAATACTGCTAGCTCTACCTCTGTAGTCATAAACCGCTGTAAAAGTTCCGAGCCCACTGGCAACATTTAGAGATTCTCTTGAATTTGGTGGTGCATCGGTTTTTTGAAAAGCCGTGCTAATAGTCTCTCTGTTTCCCGCGTAGTTTGTATCCGACGGATCAATCCCTAATCTGGTAACCCAGTCTTTTCGAATTTCAGGATTAGCGTCGGCTACAGATTTATAATCGGTTTCAGATTTTACAAAAACAGAAGTCCCACCATTGTTATACATGAACCCTGATTCACCATCACCATTGGATGAAGGTGTGAGTTTCGATTTAAACTCTGATTGCAACTTCAAAAGGTTTTGGTCGTCCTCGGCGTGTGCCACGGGAAAAACAAACTCAACGATTGCAACTAAGGTAGATTTTAAAATTGAATAATTTACTTCAGGGAATACCGTTGGCGGAACATCCGGAACACACGTTCCCTTTTCATTTAAATAAAGACCTTCGCAACATTTTTGTCCGCGATCAGGCTTTTTCCCGTTTTTCACACAATCCTTGCAGATATAAGAATCAACACATTTGTTTCCGCTACATGAGTTTGAGCAGCAGTCAGAATTGCTCTTGCAAACACTTCCTCTTTCTTCACATTCACCAATGCCGGAAGTCCTAGAATTAAACGCCAGACACTCACCTTCTCCGCATACTGGATTTATTGAACACGCCTGACCAAGAGCAAGTGGCCTAAAGCAACGATAAGCTTCTTCACAGAATCTTTTATTGGACTTTTTATCTAAAGTACAAGACGTAGAACAACAGTCTTTGTCTTCTTTACATTCCTTGCCTTCTTTTTTACAGGACTGTCCATCCTCTTGTTTTGGGTCTGGTGCACATTTCAACCCCTCTTCGCAACTCCAGCTATTACAAACCTGTCCTTCCTTAGTTTTTGGAACTTGAGTTTTGTTTATTTCATCAAGCTGAGTCTGTACAAATTTATAAAATTCTTCTTCCGCTTTTGCGGGAGTAATTGAAGGATTTCTTGAGAACTCCTCATAACGCTGCTTGATTTTTACCATTTCCTCCCGTGTGAACTTTTCCTGCTTGTAGTACACATCGAGTTCTTCATAAAGACCCGGCTTTATAATTTGCAGATCAACGTTGCCTTTGTTTTCAATTTTATGTGCCGCAATTCCCTGCTTCACCTCTTCCATAAATTTCGTCTTATCTGCATCTGTAAATCTGGATTTGGCAAATGCGATATTTAAAGTTAAAGCGAAAAGAATTAAAATTTTCAACATACGTACCTCGTTAGACAACAAACTATCTTTATATAAGTTAATTTTAGGTTCTAATAGCACTTAGGTCCAGCTAGAGACTTTTTTTGCCTCATAACCCTGCGAATATTTTAAGTTTAGTAGCTAAGTTTGCCCTATCGGGATAGCCCACTATTATGGGCGATGGTTCATGAATGTCAGACGAAAAGAGACGGTCAATAGGCGAATGCTATCTGAGCTTTTTGGTTGATCGTTTTGTGATTAGAATCAGATGTAATTGCTTAGCGACTGCAATCATCAGTGTCCTTGATTTGATATTTTGCAAGGCAATCTATCTTTTTATCACCTTCGAATCCCATGCAATTAGACACTAATTTCTCTCGACACTTTCCCCGTGATTGAAGTTCAAGGGACTCCTGGCATTTACTTGACAGATTTTTTAGGTTTTGGTTCAAACACTCATTCATTGATTCTACCGTAACGGTCTTTAAGGTCTTATCGAATTTTATATCCTTTCGGGTTTTAACCACGTCTTTGTTTTTTGGTATGCAAAATTTTACTAAATCTGCACTACAGGGTGACCCCTCGCTTAGGTCATTCAAGTATTTCTGGCATTTTGGACTTGATGGAGCTTTGGTACATGGATTTGCATCCTCTACTGCCAGCAAATTAGACGAAAACAAAATCAATAAGGGCAAAATAATAACTTTCATTCTATTCCTCTTTAAACAATCATTCTAATACTTAAGAGTTTAAATGAAATTGAGCAGCTTTCAAGTTTTTGAACAAATCACTGCTCTAAACCTTTACTTAAGCCCCAGCGCTCGCTTGGGGAGTGCCCAAAAAAAGAGGCACCAAACTGATCCACTAAATACCACTTCCCCATCAAAATCATTTAAGCTCTTGCCTTTAAGACTTAAAACTTCAACAAATATCCTGTTAGTGTCATATAATAGACTTATAGAACGTATTAACACATCCAGGTGTATTTTATGATGAAAATTTTTTGGAAATTCTTTGTTACAGGTTTGTTATGCAATTGCTTGCTATTAACAAATATCTATTCTGCAGACACGACGGATAATACCGCGACAGTTAATACAACAACTCTTGCAACACCGAAGACGCTTAAAGAACTGGAAGCTGCCGATGCCGTTTTGGCGGAAAAAAATAGACTCTTCAAAGAAGCAGAGGCGGGAATCAATAGTCCTTTAATCAAGCAAAAAGAGGCTGATCTGGCCGCTGTAATTTCCAGACAAAAAGCGCAAAAGCCGTTGGATGATCCTGATCAGGAACAAGCTCGAGTAGAGAAAAATCAGCAGGAACTTGACGCTGCAAAAAATGAACTTGCCGTTGCTAAAACACCTAAGATAGATGCTGCCTATTTGAATAAGACAAGAAGTGAAGCAGACCAGGCTCAAGTTGCAAAAAATGATTTAACAAACCAGGCAATCAAAGAAGGAATTGCTGCTAAAACATCAAAACCCGCCGAGCTTAATATAACTGGAAAAGAAGCTGTGCTAAAAGTTATAAAGGACGCAACAGATAAAGTTGAACTAAGTGATCAATACACCCAATTCAATAATGCTGAACTTTATAAAGAATACCGACGAAGAGATATCGTCATGCTTGTTATCTCACAAATTACTTCGCGCTTAAAAAGCTGTAAAGAACCAGAAAAGCTCCCACCCGATATGATTACAGCAATAGGTGGTGGTGCCGCTTTTGTAACAGGGGAAGTTGCAGAATATCAAAGTTCTGAAAAACTTCAAAAAGAACTTGAACACGGACTTGCCTACGCGAGAAAGGAAAACTTACAGATTGGATATTTTTATGCCTTACGAACAGCCTATTTAGGGATTCTTGCAGAGGCAACAAATAAGCAAAAGATCCGGGATATTTCGACTACTGCTTTTAAAAATGCTGCCGCTCAGGCGACTGCAGAGGATAATGAAGATCAGGCTTACGCCAATGCTTGTCGAGATCAAAATAATGCAATGACTGACAGTGGAAAGAATCAGGGAGATGGATTCAACATGATGCAGATTGCGATTGGAGCTGCACTGATCGCTGCCGGGAATGCCTTAAACGGAACACCTTGCGGTTGTGGATCACCATTGATTGCTGCCGGAGCTGCTGCGATAGCCTTAGGTCTTATCGGAAAGGGCAATGGAGAAAGTTGCAAGAGCGGTGGCTCTGCGACCCATACAAATATAATTAATCGCCAAATGGCCTGTGATCAGCTTGGTGAATTTGTCATGTTTAATACTGCCGAGGCACCAACAACCACTTCAAGTAAAGTTATCAGAGACAGATGTCTGCAGACCGGAGAAACCGTCAAGGCGGGTGCCGGACAAGGATGTAATAATCACTCTTCATCAGGAGCTGGTCCATACGGCGCTTGCGATATGGCATCAGAAGCTTATAAAAGAAATATGGTTGCCTGCCCGGTAGATGTTCTAAAGGATAGTGCCAATCCAGCAATTGCCAATTTATCTGCTGCCGGGATAAGCGAAGTAGCCGGTAGTGCGTTGGTTAAAAATGCTTCATATGAAGTATCTCGTGCGCTTGATTTAAGAATGGCTTCGCCTGCACAGAGAGGATTTGTTTGGGAGGCATTTTCTTCATTGGCTAAAAATGCATCTGATAACACCCAATTAATGATTACCAAAATAAAAGAACAACTGGATAAGCTTGAGCGCATAATCCATCACATGGAAAGTTTTCAGAAAGGTGTTGAACTAAAAGACTATGCTGCCGTTCAGAAAGGTTTTAATACAACCGTTACACCAAACAAAGACAAAGACATCGTTCTCAACAAGGCGACTGATTGTATGACAGGCCCGAATGGAAATAAGTGCCAATCCGTTGCTGAGGCGTTGGAAAGCTCTGAGAGTTTCAATAATTTTCCACCAGATTTAAAAGAAGCTTCACTCGCCGTCGCCTCAGGTTTAAATCTATTTAATCAAAAAGCAAAAATAAGCGGTATAGCACTAGCTGATGCTGCAAGTAATATTTCGAAACAAAAAAATGCGATCAATGAAATATTTGCGAAGAAAAAGAGCGTACAGGAAGCCTTATCGAAGAAAAATGACAGCCGACAGAATCAAGGCAGTGATACAAAAAATTTCAAATCACTGCTAAGCTCTCTTTCTTCTAAAAATCCGAATGGAGTTCAACGACAATCGTCTTTCGGAAGCAGCGGTGACAGTATTGGCAGCGGTGATACTAATAAAAATGAACCAATTGAAGATGCTTCCGCTTCGACTGCAAGTGGTTCTAAAAACCCTGCCAATCCCTACTCAAACAATTTTTTTACAAACACGAGCCCAAAGAAGAGTACAAAAGCATTTGGTCAGTCAGGCGCGAACTCCGATACACCTGAAGCTCAGACAAATCCAGAAGCTTCGGTACTTGATTCAGAAAATGCCCGACTTCTCTCGGAAGCCATTGAAGCAAGAAACAAGAATAATTCCGGCAAATATAATTCATCCGAGAATAATTCTCTGTTTGAGAAAGTTACCAATGCTTATATTAGAAACTACGATAAGCTGCTGACTAGAAAATCAATTAAGCTTGAATCTAAATAGGGGCTAGTTTTTTTTGAGGGAACTGATTCCGGAAGCAAACAATAGGAGTCCCAAACTCCACAATACCCAGCTTGTGGTTGGAATATCACTCCAGATGTGAATTTCCTTTGCTCCCATGACAAAAAGACCTGAAAAAACAAAGATGCCCGACAAAAGACTGAAGCCCAGAAAAACCAGTGAGCCCACGAGAGAGCTTAATTCTTTCTCGTATCCTGTATTTTTAACCTCGACAGCATAACCTTTTTTGGCAAAATCCCGCAAAAACCACCGAATGTGACGAGGAAGAACTCGAAAAGATGAGGTCAGGTCTCGTGCTGCCCATGCCGCATCCTCAATTAACTCTTCTTTATTAAACGTGCTTTTAACAATCTCTTCAATATCACCTTCCATGATACCGAATATATTTAAGTCAACACCTAAGTCCTTCCCGACTCCGTCTAGTGTAATGAGTGCACGGAAAATGATATACCATTCGCGAGGAAGAAAAATCTGGTGCTTTTTCAACGTGCCCAAAACTACATTGAGAAGATCGGAGAAATTTGTCTGTTTTACTGAAAGGCCAACAAAGGGGCTTAAACCATCCCGGACATCTCTAATCAGCCCGTCTATATCCGGTATATTGTCGTATTCTGCGACATCTAAGAATTCGTAGACAAGATTTTCATAGTTATATGACAAGAGTGCGTAGACTATGGCTATAAAATGGTGTCTCCCATTTTTACTTAAACTTCCCATCAATCCAAAATCAATCAATCCAATGCGGCCATCATTAATCCCATCCAGAAGATAAAAGAAATTTCCTCCATGAAGATCAGCGTGGAAAAAACCATCTTTTAAAAAAGTTTTAAGAAAAAGCTGAACACCATATTCCATTTTAGGAATAATTTCTTCCCGCTTTTCCAGAATAAGATCGTTATTGCTGAATGGGATACCTTTTAGCTCTTCTATTACCAGGATGTCTTCCGATGAATATTCTTTGTAAACTTTTGGGATGTAATAAAGTTTTTTCTCATCATGTTTTTCTAGGTTCTTTTTTATTCTCTCGCAATTAAGCGCCTCAATATTGAAATTTAATTCTCTCTGAAGAGTGAAAGCGAAATCATTCAGAACCCTTGAAATACCCAGATAGCGGAGTTCGGTGCTTACTCGTTCTGCCTGAACCGCCATGAACATTAAAATGGAAAAATCAGTTTCAATTTCTTTTTCAATTCCCGGACGTCGAACCTTTATCACGACTGGTGACCCATCAAATAAAACGGCACGGTAAACAACGCCAATAGAAGCCGTGCCAATAGCATCCGGCTCTACCTTTTGAAAAACCTGGTCAATCTTTTTCCCAAGCGATTTCTCAATAAACGGAAGCACATCTGCAAGAGGAACTGGTTTTACCTTATCTCGCAGCATTCTCATTTCTTCTAGAAAAGAAGGGTGAAACAAATCCTCGCGTGAACTTAGCAGTTGCCCGAATTTAATAAAAGCAGGCCCTAATTCTTCAAAACATTTACGCAAACGAAAGCCCAGAACCTGATTCCAGTCTTTCTCTGATTTATTGGCTAGCTCATCAGAAATCCTTTTTTTACTTTTTGGTAATACAAGATTGGGTACTTTTGCTTTAACATTGTTAGTTAAAAATTCATCGAATCCATGGCGCGCAAAAACGAGAACAATTTCCTGTAATCGTCCGACATTTCTGATCGTTTTACTAAGGCCCATGCCTGCTCTAATCAAATCCATGAAAAAACCTTTTGAATGAGATATCCCTATATTATAATCAAAAAATCAAAGTTGAGGTGAATTTGCGATATTTTCTTTTAGTATTCCTGATTTCAAATATTTTTTTGTCGTTTCCGTCAGGCGCAGTGGAAACCTGTAGCCGTATTGCGATCATTAATTATCAGGAAGTGCTGGTTGACTCGAATGCATCAGAAAAAGGTGAAGGATTGAGGTATCACATCGAAAAAGACCCTGTCGCAAAAGAATATCTTGATAACTATCAAAATAACTCAGCTATTCGCTGGCCAAATGCTTTGCTTGGAACTGCCGGTACGGGTTTATTGCTTTTCGGCTTTTTCACATCAGACTCTCAAGACCGACAGGTTTATCTGATTTCTGGTGGAGCGGCTATTTTGGTTAACTTTCTTATCGCTAGAACTCTTGAAGTTGCCAATGAAGCCAATTTGAACCGTGCGATAGAAGAATACAATAAGAGAAATCTGCCCAAAATCTATTTTAATCCAGACTCAAGCCTGCAGGGAGATGCTGGTTTTACGGGAATAAAAATCGGGCTAGCCAAGGACTGGAGTTTTTAAACTATGACACCGAAAAATCCCGCTAGCATAATTTGTTATCATTGCAATAAGAATATACCCATTTTAGGAGCTTTTAAGGTTACCCGCACAGAGGAATGTCCCTATTGCTCTTGGAGTCTTCACTGTTGTAAGATGTGTAAATTCTACGATCCAAAAGTATATAACGAATGCACTGAACCAAATGCAGACAGGGTCGTAGATAAAGAGAAAGCCAATTTTTGCGATTATTTCACGCTCTCTGGTGGCGGTTCAAGCGGACCGTCGAAAGAAGACTTGATAAGTTCGGCAGACGCTCTTTTTAAGAAATAATTTGAATTAGAAGGAATAATAATGGAAGAAGTACCAATAACTCTGGCCGGAAGAAATAAGCTTCAGACGGAACTCGATCAGCTGGTTAAAGTTGAACGGGAAGAAATTAAAATTGCAATTGCAGAGGCAAGGGAACTTGGTGACTTAAAAGAAAATGCTGAATACCACTCTGCCAAAGAAAAACAAGGAATCATCGAAGGAAGAATAGCCCAGCTTCAAGGCATCCTCGCCCGCTCACGTGTAGTTGAAGTCAGCAAAATAAAAAGCCAGAAAATTGTATTTGGCGCTACAGTCATTGTTGTCGATACGATCAAAGATATGCGCCACACATATATCATTGTAGGTGAAGACGAATCCAACTCTAAAGAGAATAAAATTTCTTACACCAGCCCGCTTGGAAAGGCCCTGATAGGCAAAGAAGAGGGGGACACCGTTGTCGTCAAAGCTCCAAAGGGCGATGTGGAATACGAGATTGAATCTTTTGAATTCATCGACTAAATCAGTTTCTAAAAAAGTACAATCCATCCAATGGTCATCACCGCTTGAAGACCTTGTGGGTAAAGCTTCATTCAAATCTATAGAGAAATTGAACTCTGCTGGCATCAATACAGTCGAAGATCTGTTATGGATTTTTCCCCTTAGAGTTCTGGAACTTCCTCCTCTTAGAAGTTTTGATTTTATCGAGGAAGGCCGAATTTTTATCGGACGAGCTAAAATTTTAAATGTTCAGGCCCGACCAAACTTTCGCGCACGCGGACGCGGCAAAGTCATGCTCTATAATATTATGGTACATGTTCAGGACACTCTTTCAGATAAAATTCTTACTTTGAAATGGTTTAATTCCTACGGATCAGTCACGCAAAAGATTTCAAAATGCACATATATTGAATTTATGGGAGAAGCCAGTCTTTACAATGGCCAGTTTCAATTTACTAATCCCGATTTTTTTCAGCTTGATTCACTCAATAGCGATTCGCCGTTTGTCACCGTGTCCAATGAGTTAAAAATTCAATACCCGACTGTAAACACAGTGCCAGGGGTTCAGATTAAAAAAATCATGGATAAGATTTCGATGAGTCTTTGGGATAGCTTGCCTGAATCCTTGCCAGCGAGCCTGGTTAAGAGCAAGGGCTTTCTCTCTTTGTCAGAATCATTTAAAGTTATTCATGCCAAAATAAAGCCCACGCCCGAACTTGAAATTCGTGCAGAGGCCAGGCTGATCTATGAAGAGTTCTTTGAGGACCAGATCAAAATTCATCTTCGTCGCCAGTATTTTAAAAAACCTAAGGCTAATTCTTATACGATCAATGAAGACATATTTAAAAGCTTTTGCACTCGTTATCCCTATGATCTGACGAGTGACCAGCAAAAGTCGCTGGCGGACGTTAGAGAGGACCTGGGCGCAGATCATCCTATGATGAGGCTTGTGCAGGGTGATGTTGGATGTGGAAAAACGACAATTGCGATGATTGCTGCCATGATCGTTATTGAAAATGGCGCTCAGGTAGCGCTTATGTGCCCCACCGAAGCACTGGCCTTGCAGCATTTTCTAAGCAGTGCTGAAATTTTTAATCCCCAAAAATATAAGGTTCGCCTCATCCTTGGTTCAACACCGGCAAAGGAAAAAAAGCTGATTCAAAAAGAGCTGGCAGAAGGAACTATCGACTTTATCATCGGTACTCATTCTCTCATTCAGGAAACGATACAGTTTAAACAGCTGGGGCTTGCGATTATAGATGAACAGCATAAATTTGGTGTAGATCAGCGAATCCGACTTACCAGCAAATCAGCAGGCACTCATTGTCTGATCATGTCTGCGACACCAATTCCACGATCACTAAGCCTTACCCAATATGGCGATTTAGACATTTCTACAATCAGGGTCATGCCGGCGGGAAGAAAAGGTCATAAGACCAGAATTGTTACGCAGGAATCCTATCAGCAATTTTTAAGTTTTATTATGACCAGGCTTTCACTTAAGGAACAAGTTTATGTTGTCGTTCCTGCTATTAATGAAAGTGTTGAAGTTGAGCAGGATTTTCACAATCTAATGGATGTTCTTGAAAAGTTCAAAAAATATTTTCCCGACTTTAAAGTTGAGGGCCTGCACGGTCAGATGAAATCTGAGGAAAAAGCTCAGATTTTTGCCGCTTTTAAGGAGCATAAAGTAAATATTTTAATATCAACCAGTGTTATCGAGGTCGGGATAAATGTTATTAATGCCACGATAATGGCGATCATGAATCCGGAGAGATTTGGACTGTCTTCACTTCATCAATTGCGGGGCCGGGTTGGCCGCGGTGAAAAACCGGGGTTTTGTTTTTTAGTTAATGATAAAGCCATTTCTGCATTAAGCATGGAAAGGCTTAAAGTCATTGAGAATAACACTGACGGATTTAAAATTGCCGAAGAAGATTTAAAACTTCGCGGAGAAGGTGATCTTTTTGGTACAGATCAATCCGGAAGTAGAAGCCAAAAAAGACTGGCCAATATTATTCTGCACGCAGATGTTCTTTATGAAGCGCGTACTGATGCTCTTAATCTTATTCAAAATAAAGATCCCGACATCGAAGCCCTCACACTTCGTTTAAGTCAAGATGCTCGAATTTTCACTACAGTATAAATCCACTTTTTTGCTATAATTACTCTATGGTTTATCTTGAAGTTATTAAAAGCAGTGATCCTCTTGCCCTAGGGCTTTACGAATTTGAATTTGATCAGATATCTATGGGAAGATCGCGAAAAAATGATCTGATTTTTAAAGATCGCGAGCTTCCGCTCCAGTTTCTCACCATAAAGTTTCTTCAGGGCCAGTTAGTCATTCAAAGTATCACACGCTCTCCTTACTTCTTTATAAACGGCAAAAAAATAAGTGGTATCTTAAAATTAAAAGTTGGGGATGTAATAGCATTCGGCGAAAATCAAATTCGTATCGTTAAGGCTGCGGTGACAAATGAAACCGCTGATTTTTCCGCTGCCTACGAAGAATTCAACAAGAAGGCGCCTGAGTTAAAATTCTCTCTGGATTTTATCGAGCAGATTTTAATTGATCTTGAAAGGGAATCAAATGTTTAAGACTAATCACCCAAATTATTTCTATACCAGCGATGGCATCAGAATTTTTTATAATACAAACTTTGCGCAAGACCAGCTTGATAACGAACGTCCTGTATTGGTATTGATTTATGGATTACTTTGCAGCAATAATCATTTCAAATTTCAAATTCCTTATTTCGAAGAAAGGGGTTACCAGATTCTCATTCATGACTACCGCTTTCACTACGCCTCCTCCCAGGAAGGAGATATAGAAACCTGCAATTTCCCGAATATCACAAAGGATCTTCACGAACTTCTGAGCGACCTCAAAATCAAAAATTCAATTTTTGTCGGACACAGCATGGGTGTTAATATCTGCCTTGAACATTCACGACGATATCCTGAAGATGTCAAAGGGCAGGTGCTTATTTCGGGAACAGTTGTTCCTCCACAGGATATTATGTTTGATTCAAACATGGTTGATATTGTTTCGCCTCATCTGAAAACATTCACAGACAAATACCCGGCACTTTTCAAAAGTTTCTGGAAAAATTCTTATATGAATCCGATCGCACAATACATGATTTTTGACGGCGGATTTAATAAGAAACAGGTTGAAATGGAATTTATCCAGCTATACATGAAAAAAATAAGTGAATTGCCGGAAGTGCTTTTTTTCCATCTGCTCAAACTTATGCACGACCATGATGTCATAAACCATCTAGAATTTATAACGGCACCTACCCTGGTTATAGGTGGTGATAAAGATAAAATCATTCCTAATTATCTACAGCGCATTCTGACAAACCATCTACCTGTAAGTGAACTGTATATCGTTAAGGACGGAAGCCATGTTCCACAGGCAGATTTCCCGGAACTAATTAATCAGCGGGTGTTGAGATTCGTTAACAAAATTGAAAAATTAAAAGCGATCTAAAGCTGAATTTTTTTATATTCGATCATTGCTTTAAAAATACGCTTCATTGCAGATTGAACCTGCTGACGCTTGTATTCCTGATGTGAGGCATCGCCTTGTGAATTTTCCCGAAATGCTTCAGCATCAACAATCTGAATCTCGTATGGGTAGAAAAAACGAATATCTCTTGCGACCAGGGAGATGTCCATATTCAAAACTCTGCGGGCAAGCTCGTTATCTTCCGAGGCGACCCCTTTGGCAATCCGTCTCAGCTCATTAAATTCCTGAAGAAATGGATTTTTATATTCAATCAGCTGGCGGCAGGTAAATTGAATCGACTGGTAACTTTTTGCTGTGAACTTATTTCTATCACTTGTCTCGCCCTGAAGATGACACTCCTGAATAGCTCGTTCCATCGCAGCAACAAATCTGTCCTCAGAAAGATTATTTCTAAGCGCCATCTTCACAACGCCCTGATGAGCTTCCTTAAAGCGCGGCAAATCGATCATGGTGTTAATCGCCCTACTGGGTTTGTTGTTATGGGGAATAACAATATTTCTTTCTAATAAAAAGCGTATAACTCTTAATGTATCAAAGCGTGAATTGGTGACAAATCTAACGCCTACTCTATCAAATAATTCTTCTGCAACGTTCTCTGCTTTATGAAGTAGCTTAATGATTACACTATCTCGTGTCTTTTTCGATTTTGTCTCAAAATCAATTAATGGCACAACCATCTCGCTGCCTTTAATACCAAGGAAAAGTTTGTCGTCTTCGCTTCTGAAAATATATTTGTAGAATCGATCAAATATCTGAGTCTGGACAATATTAAAATAATTTGAGCGCAGGTCTTTATCAGTATGCATGATTGTATGCATGACTTTTAAAATAATTTCTGCCCACAACTTGTCTTCTTTTTTCTGAGGAGTGTCGTCGGTGGCCATTAAGAAGAGCTGACTTATATCCGAAATCATCAGAAGTGAATTGGGAAGTTTCAAATCGAGCCCGTCCGGATTCCCTTCCTTTAGAAAATAGCGCTTGATGAATTGAATAGCTTCCTGGAAATTTCCAAATAATTCAGCTTTTGTGACATGGTCATTAGGATCGAGACCGTAACCTTTTAGAAACTGATTAACCTGATCAATCGAGGACATCGGCCCCAGAAAATTTTTAGTGTCGAGCGCGGATTTTCCGCCCACCACAACATCAAGCATTTCCCAGTCGAACATATATTTTTGAAGGTAACTTGGTCTTTCCATTTTTAGCCTTTGTAAGCCACGTAGAATCTTGCTAAGCTAATTATCTAATGAATCAAGATAATCGACCAACACTTAAAAGACTAGACATTGTTTTCCTCTCTTTCTTTGGGACTGGATTTCTTCCTGTCGCACCCGGAACTTGGGGAACAATTGCTACGCTCCCTTTTCTATACGCTTTTGGTCTGCTTAATCCGCCTTATTTCCTTTTTATTCCGTTTATTATTGTAACAACTGTTATTTCATGTTTCATGGCAGAGAGTGCCCAAAAAGAATTTAAATTCCATGACCCGCAATGGATAGTCATTGATGAATTTCTCGGGATGAGCGTCGCCTGGCTTTTTATTCAGACTCATAATTTATTACATCTGCTCATTCTTTTTATTCTGTTTCGATTTTTTGATATTATTAAAGTCTGGCCCGCTTCTTATTTTGATAAAAAAGTTCACCATGGCTCCGGCATTATCCTCGACGATATTGTCAGCGGAATCTATGCTGGACTAGTTTATTTGGTCATTGCACAATTTTTAAAATAATTAAAAAAACACTTGACCTACGCAAAAACTACGCACAAACTTATTTGAGTAGCAAACGCTGATTCTAACTAATCAAATAGTGAATTGATGACCAATTTCATCTAGTAATTACACTCTTTTGATTATTAAATAGATTCATCATTTTGCAATTTCGACTCAATAAATAACTCGTGTTTGCAAATGCTACACACCTTCGGAGGAACATATGTCATTACAGAAAGTATCAGCTGCACCATCTCCAGAAAAATTAAAGGCCCTCGATCTTGCTCTTTCAGCAATTGAAAAACAATTCGGGAAAGGCGCGATTATGAAACTCGACAACAAAACCGTTGTCGAAAAAATGGCCATCATTCCAACCGGATGTTTAAGCTTGGATCTTGCACTTGGCATAGGTGGTATTCCTCAAGGAAGAATCATTGAAATTTATGGACCGGAATCTTCTGGTAAAACAACTCTTACTCTTCATATTGCAGCGGAATGCCAGCGCCAGGGAGGAACGGTAGCTTTCGTTGATGCTGAACACGCTCTTGATACGGCTTATGCTGCTAAGCTTGGCATGGATATCCCGAACACTCTTATTTCTCAACCAGACTCTGGGGAACAAGCTCTAGAGATCACTGACATGCTTGTTCGTTCAGGTGCAGTTAATCTTCTTATCGTTGACTCAGTTGCAGCCCTTACTCCGAAAGCTGAACTTGAAGGGGATATGGGAGATTCTCACATGGGTCTTCAAGCAAGACTTATGTCTCAAGCATTAAGAAAGTTAACTGGATCAATCTCTCGTTCAAACTGTACCGTTATCTTCATTAACCAACTTCGTATGAAAATTGGTGTAATGTTCGGTAACCCTGAAACAACTACCGGTGGTAACGCTCTTAAATTTTATGCTTCAGTAAGATTAGATATCAGAAAAATCGCAGCGATTAAAGACGGTGACACTCATATTGGATCTCGTACCAAAGTGAAAGTTGTAAAAAATAAAGTGGCCTCTCCGTTCAAAGAAGCTGAATTCGACATCATGTACGGAACAGGAATTTCAAAAATTGGCGATATGCTTGATCTGGCTTCAAACAATGGAATCGTTGAAAAAGCCGGTGCATGGTACGCCTATAACAACAGCAAACTTGGCCAAGGAAGAGAGAATTCAAAAACTTTCCTAGAACAAAACCCAGAGATCGCAGAGGAGATTAAGCAAAAATTACTCGTTAAGTTTAATTTTGCCGGAGCAACAGAAATAGCTCCCGGGATTGACACTGATACTGGTGAAATTCTTGAAGATGTAGCTGAAGAAAAGACAAAAAAATCAAAGAAAGTTATGCAGTAAAATACGAATTAGTTTTAGAACCTTTGTCCCTAGTGAATATTTGGTCCAGGGGTTCTGAAGCTTTTTTAAAATCTTTCCTACAACAAGTTGATACATGAACACTCCAAACTCTAAATCTCATAAAGCCTACATGTATCTCGTGAAAATCATTTCAGCCCGAGATTATTCCGAACACAAGCTTCGTGAAAAATTAAAGGAAAAAAAATATCCTGCAGATGAAATTGAAATGGCCATTAACGAAATTAAAAGCCGGGGCTATTTGCGTGAAGAGGTTTATGCTGAAGCCAGAGTAAAGGCTTTTATGCATAAGGGCTACTCTCCAAACTATATTCGGCAAAAGCTGGCCCAAGAGCATCTCGCCGTCACCGATGAGGAAATTGAAGCAATTTTTATTGAACATAGAACATCTCCCGAAGATCAGATAGACCGCCTCGTGAGAAAGAAAATGCACGGCAAAACTGAGTTTGACTATGACGGGGAAAGTAAAATTCTTCGCTATCTGATATCCAAAGGGCATGATTTTGGTGCCGCAAAAAAAATCATGAAAATCATTCTTGCTGAAAATCTCAATTAGCTAGGCAGCTCGATAAATACCGATTATGCCGACAAAAATCCAGAAGACATTTAGCATTATATAAGCCTGATCCCTTTTAATGAAAGAGCACCACGAGAGCAACAGGGCATCAAGAGTATTAAAAACCCAAACAAATAAGAAAGGACTTTTAGAACCCAGCCAACTCACAAGAGAAAAGCTGAAAATACGCATGCAAACACCGATAATTTCGAGCGTTTTAATATGCCGAAGTGTGAATTGCTTCATGTATTCATCCTTTTTTGATTGAAAAATTTTTGTTCATTCTATTCCTATCGTAAAAAAATAGCTTTAATTTTTTGGAAAATTTCTAAGATACTAATGGCATTAAAATATGTTAGTCTGATCTTCAAACTCTTCAGGGACCAGATATATGGAATCAAAGTTAACCGGACATCAAATTCGCGAAAAATTCGCTCAGTTTTTTAAAAAATCCGGGCATGAAAAAATTGCTTCAAGCTCCCTCATTCCCCATAATGATAAGACACTTTTGTTTTGCAACGCAGGAATGAATCAGTTTAAAGATTATTTTACCGGTAAGGCAACACCGTCTAACCGTCGCGCGGTCTCTATTCAAAAATGCGTTCGTGCCGGTGGAAAGCATAATGACCTCGAAAATGTCGGACACACTTCAAGACACCACACTTTTTTTGAAATGCTCGGAAATTTTTCTTTCGGTGATTACTTCAAAGAGGACGCAATTAAATTTGCATGGGAATTTTTAACAATTGAATTAAAAATCCCTAAAAATCTTCTCTATGTAACCGTACATTACTCAGATGATGAAGCTCGAAAAATCTGGAATGAAAAAATCGGTATTCCTCTTGAGCGTATATTTACTAAAGGCGATAAAGATAATTTTTGGGAGATGGGAGAATTCGGACCATGTGGACCTTGTTCGGAAATTTTTTTTGATCATGGCGAGCAATACACTGACAAGGAATTAGTGAGAAAAGATCCGAATGATCTGTTGGAAGACGAAAAACGCTATGTTGAAATCTGGAATCTCGTGTTCATGCAATTTGAAAAAACGCCTGAAGGAAGATTCTCGCTTCCAAAACCATCTATTGATACAGGTGCAGGACTAGAGCGTGTAGCAGCTGCTCTTCAGGGAGTTTACAATAATTACAACACAGATATCTTCGCTTCGATTATGAAAAAGATTGAAGAATTATGTGGTAAAAAATATTTAGCCGCCGATGGAAGTGATCTTCCACATACAGCTGCATTTCGAGTAGTTGCCGACCATATCAGATCAAGTACGATGCTGATCACGGATGGAGTTATTCCTTCGAATGAAGGAAGAGGATATGTCTTAAGACGAATCATTCGTAGAGCCATTAAATATTTAAATGAACTTGGTGTAAAAGAAATATCTTTCTACAAACTGATCCCTGCCGTATTTGAATCATTAGGCAAGGAGTATCCGCAAAATGCTTCAAACGCCGAGCTTGCGACAAAGCTACTGGAACTTGAAGAAAGAAAATTCAGAGAGACTTTGGAAAATGGTTTGAAATTCTTAAATGAGGCTATCTCTAAGGACGTAAAGAACAAAATGCTTGCCGGCGCTGCAGCCTTTAAGCTTTATGACACTTATGGATTTCCAGTCGATCTTACTGAAATGTATTTAATCGATCACGGTTTAAGTCTTGATCACGCCGGATTTGAAAAAGCGATGCATGAACAAAAAGAAATGTCCCGAAAGTCCTGGAAGGGCGCAATGGATAACTCTGATAAAGTTTTCCATGCTATTAAAGAACAACACGGAACAACCAGCTTTGTGGGATACAATCATTTTAAGACAGAAGCTATTTTGATTGCAGTTGAATCCTTTGGCGACCAAAAGGCGTTGATCTTCAATGCCACTCCATTTTATGGAGAAGGCGGTGGACAGGTTGGTGATGTTGGTGTTGTCATGAGCGGAAAAAATATTATTGCCCATATTGATGACACTCAAAAACCTGTAGATGGTTTGTATGTACATTTGTCAAAGGACGCTGATGCACTTGTTGTTGGTGAGAAATATACTTTAGCTGTTGATGAGCACACGCGCAGGCTCACAATGAGAAACCACTCTGCAACTCACTTACTTCAATCTGCGCTGATAAAAGTTCTCGGAACACACGTAAAGCAGGCGGGGTCATTAGTGACTCCAGAGAAATTGCGTTTTGACTTCACCCATCTTCAAGCTTTAAGCAAAGAGGAAATTCAACAGGTAGAGAATCTGGTTAACGCTGAAATTCAAAGAGGAAACGATGTTGCTGCTGATGTAATGAATATGGAAGCCGCTGTTAAAAAGGGGGCCATGGCCCTTTTTGGTGAAAAATATGGAAATGAAGTTCGGGTTCTAACCATGGGCGAATTTTCAACTGAACTTTGCGGTGGAACTCATGTGCATAATACCGGGGAAATTAGCCTAATGACCATTTTGTCTGAAGCATCGCTAGCAACCGGAATCAGACGAATTGAAGCGACAACTTCTGAAACAGCGATACACCATTTAAGCCATCGATCTCAATTGTTAAAAAAACTTGAGTCAATGGTAAACGATAAAGAAGACAAGGCCCTAGGTAAAATTGAAAATCTTTTGAAAGACCTAAAAGAAAAGCAAAAAGAAATAGAAGCTCTAAAGGATAAAATTCAGGCAAGTGAATCTAAAGATCTATTCAATACGGTTGAAAAAATCGGAGGAATTGATGTGGCCATAATTGAAGCCGGTGTCGATAGCGATCTTCGCAAACTTTCGGATTTATTTGTAAGCAAATTCCATAATGGAGCTGTTGTCCTCTACAATAAAAACGGCGCGGTTCTGGTTCGTTTCGGAAAAGGTGCCTCTAAATTGAATGCTGGCGAAACGCTAAAGGAAATCCTCACTGTCGTAAACGGCAGAGGTGGTGGAAAGCCAGACATTGCCCAGGGTTCAGGAGAGGCTGCACTCATTCCAAAAATTAAAGCACATGCACATGCCGTCCTCTCTGCTAAATTAGGATAATATGAGAAATATTTTTTTCACAATTACGTTGGCTATGCTTTTTACAATACTCGGATGTACCAGGGGTACAGATCCTAAGACTGCAAAAAGATTAAGAATTGCCCTGACCAGCGAAGTCTCTACGCTCGACCCGGTTAATTCCTATGACAATGTTTCAGGATCGGTGATCTATAATATTTATGAACAACTTTATGAATATCATTATTTAAACCGTCCCTATGAATTAAAGCCATTGCTAGCAGAGAGCATGCCCCTTATGGAAAATCAGGGCAGACGATATGTAATCAAGCTTAAAAAAAATATCCGTTATCATGATCACCCAGCACTTAAAGGGCAGATTCGAACTGTGAAAGCAGAAGATTTTATCACTCAAATCAAGCGTCTCTCTTTTGCTCCTCTGAATTCTACCGGATGGTGGATCATTGATGGTGTCATTCTCGGCGTCAATGATTTTAAAAAAACTGTCGGAAACGATTTTAAGAAATTCAAGACAACATCTATCAAAGGAGTTACTGCTCCTGATGACTACACTTTAATTATTGAACTTACCCAGGCATCTCCTCAATTTATTTATAAACTGGCAATGAGCTTTATGTCACCTGTTCCTCTTGAAATTGTTGAGTTTGAAAAAAATGATCTTGGTGCGCACCCAATTGGCACGGGTCCTTTTTATCTTGAGAAGCTTGATCCCTCGAAAGAATTAGTGTTGAACAAAAATATTAATTATCATGAAAGTTTTTATCCGGCAGAGGGCGACCGCTATGCAAACAGCCGCGGACTTTTGAAGGATAGCGGAGAGAAAATTCCGTTTGTAGAATCGATAAACTTTAAAATAGTCAAGGATAACAATTCCCGTTATGAACTCTTTATCAAGAACGAGCTCGATTTCATTGTCCTTCCACAGGAATTCTATACTCAGGTTTTTGATGATGTTGGGAATCTCAAGGAACAAATTAAATCTACCGACATACGCCTGCAGACAATGCCTACACTGACCTACTGGTGGCTGGCGTTTAATATGCGTGATCCACTCGTTGGAAAAAACCTTAACCTTCGAAAGGCTATTGCTCATGCTATAGATATGAACAAGTACATTCAGCTCTTTACTAATAATACAGGTCAGAAGGCCAATTCTATTTTGCCCCCTGGTATTTTAGGGTATGACCCTTCAGCCATGCTTCCCTACGATTTCAACAGAGATGTGGCCAAAGACTTTCTCGTCAAAGCTGGATATCCAAATGGCAAAAATCTTCCAGAGCTTGTGTATGATACACGGGCTGAATCAAAAATTAGTCACGATCAGGCGGAGTTCTTCAAGGACCAGCTTGCTCAGATCGGTATTAAGCTAAAAATTGTAAAAAATAATTTCAAACAATATTTAGAAAAATCCCGCACCGGTCATTTGCAGTTTTTTCAGGATGGATGGACGCTTGATTACCCTGATGCTGAAAACGTTTTTCAGCTGCTGGTATCGGCTAATTACCCTCCCGGTCCAAATGCATCTTTTTATACAAATAAAGAATTCAATACAATGTATGACCGTCTGATCAAACTGCCGGAAGGCGAAGAGAAGAAAAAATTGATATTGGCCATGGAAAAAAAGGTCAATGAGGACCTTCCATGGATCATGCAATATTACTCGAGAAATTTTATCCTCTACCATGACAACGTTAAAAACTATCGTCCCTCTGACCTCGTGTGGAGTTATCCTAAATACCTGAGGATCAAATAGGCAAAATATTCCTCATACCACCCTCCAGATGAACTTCCTTCATAAAACAGTTGAGACTCCGATAGGAAGCTAAGATTCGAAGACTGCACTTTGAATAAGGACGCGAGTTGTATGAAAAAATATTTTGAATTACCAGTTCTCTTTATGGTGACATTGGCCTTTACTGCATCCATGGCAATAGCCAAGGATTACGTTATTTACAGTATTTCTCAGGACATCCCTATGGGACATGAGAAAGAAGTTCTCCGCAAAAATTTTTATATTGATATGGGAAAAAATCAGGGTGTGGCTAAAGGATCAGTTCTTGATGTCTACCGTGTTGTTTCAGTTCTCGATCCATACGAAAGCAAAAAGCGCTTCAACCATAAAATTAAAATCGGTGAAGTTAAAGTTCTGCACTCAGAAGAAAGTTCTTCAATTGGGGTGCTCCATAAAACGGAAGAACTGGATGAGACACCTGTTTTTGAAATCGGAAAGCTTATGATAGGTGATGTAGTTACTGCTCATGTGAAGTAAGGGAATGCAAACAGGCTCTTCTTTCTTTTAATTGCTCCGACATTTTATTAATAGCACCGATAGCTCTCTCAAGCCGATGAATTTCTTTAGATTCTCCAGAGTTATTTTCTTTCATAACCCTGTGAACGAAACTGCACATGCCATGGGCCACAACTATGTGGTTAGCCATATCATGTAAAAATTTTCTTTCAGCTAATATCAATTCTTCCACTGTTGGTTTAGTCATGTTCTGTCCCCTGTCTAAACATTTTAGCATGAGATATTTCTAAGTGATCTTTTTAAATGCAATCAATTCAACTTCCAGAATCTCCCCCTTTACTTCTTTCCTTTTCACCCATAACAGGTAATCGTCACCTTTACTCAACTGTTGTTTTTCGATGTTAAATTCAGCTGGAAATAAGTGGATACTTTTAATTTTCTGACCTGAGTAGTAGCCTTTAAAATGAAATCGATAATAGAGTTTTTCGCCTTTGATGGCTTTTCTCAAAGAAACACATCTGCTTATCACCAAAATTAATTCTTGCATAAAAAACTCCAGTTTTAATCTATTGAAAATGCAAAGATTGGACGAAAGTTTTTTTAATAACATACCGAAATTAAATTAAACGATTTACTGAAGGCTCAAATATGAATGCAAGCAATACAATTTCTAAAATGTTTCTTTTAAAAACTGCCCGAAACCCTCATAAAAAAGCAATTGGATGGATAGAAAATAATGAACTCCAGTTTTTAACCAACGAAGATTACCTGGAGAAGGTAAAAGTTTATTTTTATGCTTTTACGAAGCTTGGAATTCTTATTCAGGACAGAGTGGCCATTCTTGGAAACACAAGCAAAGAATGGCATTTTTTCGATATTGCTGCTATGGCAACAAGAGCAATTGTCACTCCTGTTTACCCTACCTATCTGGCGCACGAAGTAGAATATATTCTCAATCACAGTGAAACAAAGTTTCTGGTCCTTGAAAATGAGGGTCAGATGCAGAAAATAATTGAGACACAGGAAAATCTCAAGCACTTAAAATGTGTCATTGCAATTAAAGATATTTCCGAAGAAGCAAGAGGAAAGCTCAAATCCGATATTAAATTTTTAACATTTCAGGAATTTATTGATGTAGGACTTGCGGAGCTTCATCAGTCTCCTAAATTATTCGAAGACTCTATTAAAAGCAGCGACGGCAATGACATTGCTTCGATTATTTATACTTCCGGTACAACTGGGGATCCAAAAGGCGCTGTCATAACTCAAAAAGCATTCTGTGCCATGCTTGATAATGTTAACAGTTCGCTCAAATCGAACATACTGCCTACCGATCGTTTTTTAATTTTTCTTCCACTCTCCCATGTCCTGGGGCGTTGTGACTCTCTACTGAATCTAGTATTTGATTCCGAAAGTGTTTACGCCGAGTCCATAGACAAGGTCGTGGATAATTTACAGGTAGCTAAGCCGACTGTATTAATTTCAGTTCCAAGAATTTTTGAAAAAGTTTATAGCAAAGTAATGGAAACTATCCAGAAGGAATCTGAAATAAAGAAAAAAGTTTTTGAATGGGCATTATACATTTCAAATTCTTATTATCAAAAAATTAATAACGATCAGGCCCCTGGTCCTTATCTGATTTTACAAAAAAACCTTGCCTATAAAATGGTGTTTGAAAAAATATATAATCGCTTCGGTGGCCGCATTCGCTTTTTAGTTTCCGGTGGTGCACCGCTGTCTCCGGAAATTATGATGTTCCTTCAGAATGCTAATCTCACTATTCTTGAAGGTTATGGTCTTACAGAAACAATCGCACCTTGTGTAATTAATCCGGTCGTTCGTCAGATCCCAGGAACCATTGGCTTGCCCCTTGGTGACGTACAAATCAAGTTTGGCGGTGATGGCGAGATCATGATAAAAACCAAGGCCCTTTTTTCAAACTATTATAAAAATGAAACCGCTACGAATGAAGCGTTTAGTGATGGCTGGTTTCTTACGGGGGATATCGGTGAAGTTACAAAAGACGGTTATGTAAAAATCACTGATCGTAAAAAAGACATCATCATAACCAGTGCCGGTAAAAACGTTGCTCCTCAAAAAATTGAAAACCTTTTGAAGCTTCAAAAGCATATTTCGAATGCGATGGTAGTCGGTGATAAACGCAAATTTTTAGTAGCCATTATTAGCATTGACCGTGAGGCTTTCCTGGATGAACTTGAGGAAATGGGCATTGCTGGCCGCCCAGGCTATGAGGAGCTGGTGCTCAATCCAAAGATATTTGAGAGCATCAACCGGGAAGTAGAGCTAACGAACAAGGAGTTGGCCAGCTACGAGAGCATAAAAGGCTTTTTTATTGCACCGAGTGATTTTACCGTAGAGAATGGTCAGATTACGCCATCACTTAAGCTCAAGAAGAAGGTTATCCTCAATGCTTACAGAAATGAGGTAGACGCTCTGTACAATAAGCTGGAATCTAAAAATTAGCCCTCCCGCGGGCCCTGACTCTTTGACAATAATGCACTTTGAGACTATAACCTTCTGTAGTCTAAAGACCAATAATCCCATTTAAAAGCCGACCTGGCAGGAGAAATATCCATGGCAAGAATCACGATTGAAGATTGCTTAGAAAAAGTTGAAAACAGATATGAACTGGTTCATCTAGCAACTAAACGAGTAAAGCAACTTCGCGACGGAGCTGAGCCGCTAGTTAAATCTAAAAACAAAGAAGTTGTAACTGCATTGAGAGAAATTGCGGCCGGAAAAATCAAGCACGCTCCAATCAGCGAATACGATTCAGACGAATTCTAATTATCAGAATAAAATTAAAGCCTTTTGCAAAGACCGCCTAATTTAGGCGGTCTTTTTTTTCATATTTATCCTGCAATTAAACCATTTAAATGAAATTCCGATAAGCAAGTACACTATTGAACAGGCTGTTTTCGGGGAAAAGTCGCGTTCATTGCTAAATAGTGAAAAAAGAGGCCGGCGGAGATCTGGCCTCTTCTTTTTTACTTTTTCAGTGCTATTTTTAAGACTTCATCAAAATGAGATACCGGATAAAACTTCATTCCTTTTCTATGCAGAACAGGAACCTCTTTTAAATCTTTTTCATTTTGCTTAGGAAGAATGATATTTTTTATTCCAGCTCTTTTGGCAGCCAAAACTTTTTCTTTAATTCCCCCAACAGGCATAACTTTACCGGTTAAGCTCAACTCTCCAGTCATCGCCAGATCAGAATTAACAGCTTTATTGGTAGCTAAACTATAAAGAGCTAGTGCCATCGTAATACCGGCGCTAGGGCCGTCTTTTGGTGTTGCTCCGGCAGGTAAATGCAAATGCACTTCGTGCCCAGCTAGATAGTCTTCAGTTTCAATATGGACCTTATTCTTATCAACGACTGGCATTTTTTTCTTAACCGCTTTAGATAATGATTCTTCAGTAGCATCGATTTCATTCTGCAAAAGTTTTTTAACATACGAATAAGCTAAATTTGCTGACTCATTCATAACGCCACCAAGCTGGCCGGTAAGTTTAAATCCCTTGCCTTTAAGCGGAAGTGTTTCGATGAAAAGAATTTCTCCACCGTAAGCAGTCCATGCCAATCCGGTGACCACACCTGGCTTATTCTTTTTCTCAGCAATTTCCGATTGAAATCTCGGCGTCCCAAGCATGCCTTCTAAGTTCTCAGTAGTCGGAGTAAACTTAGTTTTCTTTTTGGGATGAGAAACTTTATCTAGTGCAGCTCTTCTGCACAATTTGGCAATATGTTGTTCAAGAACGCGGACACCTGGCTCACGTGCATAATCAGCAATAATTTTTTTAATCACTGCCAATGTTAATGAAAAGTCTGAGCTCTTAAGACCGTGCTTTTTGAGCTGTCGCGGAATAATCCATTTGGTAGTGATTGCAACTTTTTCTTCCAACGTGTAACCAGAGAGCTCAATAACTTCCATACGATCCAAAAGAGCTTCTGGAATATCATTGATATAGTTTGCTGTAGCGATGAAAAGCACTTTTGATAAATCAAATGGGATATCAAGATAGTTATCAATGAATGCTGAGTTTTGTTCCGGATCGAGAACCTCCAGCAATGCTGAAGCTGGATCCCCCTGAAAGCTCTTACCTATTTTATCAATTTCATCCAGCATAATTACGGGATTATTCACTTCCACTCTCTTGAGCGCTTGAACAATTTTTCCCGGCATAGCCCCGACATATGTTCTTCTATGACCTTTAATCTCTGCTTCATCTCTCATCCCACCGAGAGAAAAACGATAGAACGTTCTTCCCAGCGCGGTCGCAATACTTTTTCCAAGCGATGTTTTCCCAACCCCCGGAGGACCGGCAAGACAAAGAATTGTTCCATCGTAAGAAGGTTTTAATTTTCTTACGGCTAGAAATTCCAGAATTCTTTCTTTGGCTTTCTCAAGACCGTAATGATCTTTTTCCAGAATTTTTCTGGAAGTTGCAATATCAACATTGTCGTTTGTTGATTTCTTCCATGGAAGCTCAATTAACCATGTCAGGTATGTACGAGCGACATTATACTCGGGTGAGCTATCAGGTATAAGCTCAAGGCGCTCCAGCTCTTCCTTTGCTGTCTTTAAAACAGCCTCGGGCATTCCAACTTTTTCAATTTCTTCTTTTATTCTTTTAAGATCGCGTGATTTTTCATCTTCTTCCATTCCAAGCTCTGAACGGATAACTTTCAGCTGCTCACGTAAAAAATATTCACGCTGGTATTTATTAACCTTATCGTTAACTTCATCTGAAATTTTCTTTTGTATATCGGCAACATCTTTTTCTCGTTTTAAATAAACGAGAAGTTTTGCAAATCTTTTTTTAACGACAAGTGTTTCAAGAAAATCCTGAGCTTCAGGAATATCCAGCGAAATTGCAAATGCAACCAAATCAGCCAGTGCTCCGGGTGAAGGAGAATTCAGCATTGCAAGCTTCATCTCTTCATTGAAGTATGGGTTTATTTCAGACAATTTTTTAACCTGATTTATTACTGATCTTGTATAAGCATCCAGCTCTTCATCTGTTTCTAAAATGTCATCAAAAACTTCAATTTTTGTTTTAAGAACCGGTGACTCAGAGAGAATTTCCGAAGCCCGATATCTCTTCATTCCATGCACCAGCACATTTACAGATCCATCAGGAAGCTTTAATTTTTTTACAACTTTACACAGAACACCTACTTTGTAGATATCACCTGATTTAATTTCTTTTTTATCAAAATCAATTTCTTCTTCTGGAATAATCTCGCCTTCATCGTCTTTGAGTTCGTTTTTGACCAGATTCAAGGCAATATAACCTGTGCGCAAGAGAGATTCGTCCAGCTCAGGCGTGAATTTTTCTTCACTTAAAATAATCGGCGCAATCATCCCCGGGAAGATAGGACTATTCATAATTGGAATAATCACAACTACCTCAGGCAATTTTGGCAAATCCTCTTTTCCAGAGGCAGGCTTCATCTTTACTTGAAAATCATTTTCTATATCAGACATTGTTTTTACTCCAACTAATTTTAAATTTTTAGATCAATGACAAGGCGACCTGGATTATCCAGATAGAAAATATCTGCTGTGACTTTAGACTTTAATTTTATTTCCATTGAAAGATGATTGCTCTCAATAGGGAAAAAATTAATTTTTTCTATATAACGGGTACTTGATATAGTCTGAAGATCCTTAGCTAAAGTGGTATCAAAAAGATCGATGTAAAGCCTAAAATCTTTAGAAGATACATGTCCATATATTTTGGGAACCTGACTTGAACTAAAATCCATGACAATTCTCTCAAACCCCTGCTTGGGATTGTATGACTGTCTGATAGATTTCAATACGGCCTCTTGCTTAACTCCACCGTTATGAAAAATACCGCTTTCGATGTAAACAGAAGTTTTGTTGCTGCTCAATTTTCGAATTCTTTCTTTCAACAAGTCCTGGGCCGAAAGATTTGATACAAAAACGATCTGCATTAAAACGAAAAAAAATAGAGAGAATTTCATGGCTTGCCTCAACTGATAATACTCTTAAAAAGTATAGATCAGCTTAAACCATCTTGCTATATCTACTTGATGCATAAGATATGATAAAACTTAAAATTAATCCGACCATAAAGCCGCCCGGGCCACCGCCTTTTCCATCCTCGCCCATATCGACAGTGCCGCAACCACCACCCTTATCTCTCTCTGAGTTGGCTATACCTCTCGCACTATAATTAGTGAGTGCATATGTATTTGCAGCATCCGGACAACTTCTATTATCCGAAAGAAGATCATTTTTAGAGGCTACCTGGGTGTAGGTTCCATCTCCATTGTCTTTAACGATTGAAGCCGTGACGAGATAAAAATAAAGCGAATCCTGCAGCGTTGAAGATGCAGGGAACAAATCATCTTTTAAATATGGAATCCCCGCGGGTAAATCTTCAGGAGTTATTTTAATCTCAAAAACATTGTCCGACGAAAGTGCTCTGTTAATTGGTATTCTTTCAAATGTATCGATATTCACCCAGCCGTCAGCTTCACGAACATAATCAGGTGTCACATCGTAGTTAATCGCACCATATTTAACATTTACGTGCGCTTTAAACGCTGAGTAAAAGGGCTGATTGGCAATTTTCAACTCCAAATAGAGTGACGGGGATGTCGATACTGTATTCCAATCGACGCCACTAAGATCCAATTCGAAATAATCTGGAGTTCCTGCGGCTAATTCCGCAGAAGAAAAATATCCAACAAAAGTTCCCCCAACTCCAGACGGAGTATAAGCATTAACATTAAATTGGGCAGGTGTTATATTTTTTGTCTGAAAATATTCCGGTGGAACATCCAACCCGCATCTTATAGTAATACTTCCCGCATTCACGGCAGATGAATTTAGCTTCACAGCTAGAGGAAATCCTTCTGTGCTGGCACCACACGACTGGAAAAAGCTGCCACGATATTTTTTAGAAGCTTCACAAAAATCACTCCGTACATTAGCATAATTATCAGGCAGATTCTCCGGATCAACCGGACTGGAATAAATTATGTATTGGTCGTTTTGAGGCAAGCCGCCGATGCTGAATTTTCCATCGATTTCACTGATACTCGAACCCATAACTTTACCAGTTTTAACGGAAAGTGCCTGTACGTGAGCGCCAAAAACTTTGGCAAGGCTCTTACCTCCAACCATTGTTCCTGAAATAGTACCTTTGGCAGGGTCACCTGTCGGATAAGTATCATAGATCCCTGCAATATCGTCATAGGAAACTTCATGCTGACCTTTTATGGCCGCATAAAACATTGTTGAACCAGAAACAGGACTGTGTGCGAGCCCCAGAAAATGTCCCGCTTCATGTGTAAGTACATTTCCTAAATAATACTCATCCATTGGATCAACCGAAAAAAACCTGGTCGCATTTACGATAATGTCAGCATTTACAATTTCGCCAGAAGCCTGCAGAAAAAGAACATTGGTAACAGCAAGCACACTGGATCCATTAAAGAAACTCTGATCGCTGCTGAAATAAAGTTCATTTAACTGATCCTGGCCTGATCCTGTTGTCACGTTTTTGCGTAGAGTGATATTCGAGCGATTATTCCATTCACCGATTGAATTTTCTGCAATGGACTGAACGAGCGCCCCGGCAAGTCCCTGGGTATTTTGTGAATTGACAAAAATATCGACTGTCGTGCTTCGGGAAGACCAGTGAACAGCTATACCCGCACTTGTTTGTGAATGTACGTAGGCAAATGTCTTTGAAGTAAACATCAAACAAAATAGTAAAAAAATGGAATTATTCAGTTTAATTTTTTTTATTTTGAAATCCACTTTTGTTAAGTTTGAAAAAGATGAACACAAAAAAGAACCCTAGAATACCAACCGAACTCCAAAAAAACAGAGGGACGCCTCTGTTAATCTCGGATTCTTGAGAAGGCTCCCTTTTATAAGTGCTTTTAAAGAGCGCTGAGATCACCTTGGGTCTGGAATTTTGCTCTGTTGGTTTCATAATTTTGTCATTATCATCTGCCGAGGTGGTTTTCCATTTCGTTTTCATTAACTCAATCATTCTGTCTTTTTCGATCCTTCCAATATTTGCATCATGTGGAAAGACTTCTGAAACATAATAAATTTTACCTTCGCTCTCCTGTATTCTAAATTTTCCAAGCGTAAAATTACTTAGATATATTTTTGAATCTATTTTTTTTAAAAGTAAGAAAGATTTTTCATCTGCTGTAAATTTAGGAGCACCGTCAATCATCGAAGTAATTCCTTCGAACGTTCCCCCTGGCATGGTCAGCTTTAATTTTTCATTTTCAAGATCGCTATCAAGGAAATTATAAGTTTCGAGAACATCAAAACTATACTCCGTCATAATTGCGCCGACTGAGTTCTTAAATACTCTCGATGAAGCAAGACGAACTTCCACACCAGACGTTGCTTCTTCAACCTGCTTGTCAAACGGCAATGGAAAAAACATGGTGGCATAACAAACGCTGTTAATAACCGCTAGGGCTATCATGAGCACAAATTTCTTTAGCATTATTTCAATCCCCTCTTAAGGCTACACTTCTAATTTTATCGGTTTTTAAGAGGGAAAATTGATAAATAAATCAAAAAAAGGCGTCTAAAATGTAGACACTTAAAACCGGCTAAAGCCTTAAAATCAGAATACTACGTGATGGTTGGCAATCTTATCAAAGAAAGGGTTTTGGTCAATCACGACTAAAGTATTGCGGCTGCCAGTTAATTGTTGCAAAAGATCGGCGAGGGGAATGAACTCATGATGAGAAAGACCACTCGTCAGATTCTCAAAAATGATCAGTGAATTTACAATATTTTTATCGAGCAAAGTAAGCAGCTGTATCCGTTGTCTCTCGCCTCCAGATAATGAAATGAGAGTTCTATCCAGTGATAGATAATCCAGCTTTAGAATTTTAATATACTCCCAAATTCGTTTTCCTTTTGGGGTCAATTTTATATGTGGAAGTACTTCACTAAGTGGAAAATTAAACGCTTCAAATGCGGTCAGTTTCCCATCTGAAATATTCGCGTAATATGGTTTTAATTTTTTACCCTGACAATCTTCACAAACGAACTCCACATCTTCCATAAAGTGCATTTCAACAGATTTTACTCCTTTTCCTTCGCAACTCGAGCATTGTCCCAATTCAGAGTTTGCTGAAAAATGGCCATCCTTAAGCCCAAGCCTTTTCGATATTTCGAGATTGGCAAAATATTTTCTCACAAAAGCTCCAAGATCCGTGTAGGTCGCTATAGTTGAGCGGGAGCTGATTTTATCGAGTCCACTATTAATTAAAATGATGTCTTCAAAATCGTCTACGCCTTTTAACTTTTTAAAGGTATATTCTTCGAAACTGAGTCTGGTACCGAAAATTTTTTTATGAACCTCATTTGCCAGTATGTTTACCAAAAAAGAAGTTTTTCCTGTTCCCGATTCGCCATGTACCCAGTTAATTGCATTTTTCTGCACTTTTAATTGAATGCGCATAAGATTTCTAATTTTAGCATCTGTGATTTCTATAAATTCAATCTTTTCTTTGAGGTCCAGAATGTGTTTTTTAAAATTAAACTTAACCGGCTTGTATTTTCCCTGGGATAAAATTTCTCCTCCTCTGGCCCCCGCTCCTGGTCCCATTTCAATAACATCATCAGACATTTCCTTTAGATATTCAGAATGTTCTACCAGTAGAATTGTATTCCCCTGATCTCTTAACATTCTTAGATAATTTAGCAACTTTTTCTGTGTTGTAGGACTTAGTCCCAAGCTTGGTTCATCCAGAACAAATAACGATTGGGATCCTTCATAAGAAAGATATTTCGAAAGCAAAAGTCGCTGATACTCACTCGAACTTATAGACCGAACTTTTCTGGTATTCTGCAGATGGCCCAATCCCAGATCTACTCCAACGGAGTAAAGTCGCTCGAGTTTATTAAAGGTATTCTGAAGTTTTTCATGCTGAATAATTTTGTTGAAATCAGATTTTATCTCTGCCAATGCAGACATAGAATTTTCCAAATTGAGTTTTAAAAATTCCTTATAACTAATAAGTCTACTTCCAAGAACAAGTGTCAGACTTCCAGCGTTCTCGGAAACACGCGTTCCTTCGCACGCACTACAAATTATTTCCCTTTGCATGCTACGGACATATATTCTTATGTTCTTTTTATAACGAAGAGACTTTAAATATTCAAAATAAGATTTGAATCCTTCGTACTTTCCTCCGCCGTCATAGAGAAAATCCCATACACTTTCGGGCAACTCTAAAAATGGAATATCAATATCAAAACCAGCTTTTTTACACTCTCGTAAAAATGCCGGGAACAAATGCTCAAAACGGGAAAATTGTAAAAAATTAATAGCCCCTTCGCGAATTGTTTTCGTGGGGTCTTTAACCAGCTTCTCTCGATCATAGATCAGCAGCATTCCGTGGCCCTCGCAATTGGGGCAAGCCCCCAAAGCATTTAATGGAGACAAACTTTCAACATTCGAAACTTTTGCTTCAAGTACTCTTCTCTCACAATGAGGGCATTTCAGTTCAAAATGATTTATAACTTCAAAACTTATTTTCTGATCAGCTGAAAAAAATTTCAACAGAACTCCTGACGGAATTCTGAATTCTTTCAATTTTCCATAGAGAGAATCTATGTTTTTCGCTTTTACCCGAACGAGCTCATACCAGGAATCTGACTCATTAAACTCATTAACAGAACTGTTTTCCATTGAACGGTTGGGAGTCATATCAGAGGAAATATGCCTTTTGTAATCTTCACTGCTGACAAAGACATGAATTACTTCTTCAACTTTGATTTTTTTTTGACCTGCGATTTTTGTAATGGTGCTTAGGAGTGTGGATACTTTTTCAAAGGGTACCTTGTGATCGGGACAGATAAAGTCACCCAGCTCCATAAACAATTTCTGAAGTCTCTCGTGTCCTCCAAGGACATCAAGTGCAACCGGTCTCGAGTTGATTACAGGGTTATGCTGGGGCAAGCCCCACGCCGGAAGAACTGGATAGATACTATCGACTTCCACCGTATGAGGTGTTTCCCAAAAGAATTTCATGTCGGTGGGAAGTGAATTGATAAAACGACGCTTGGATTCTGTAAGCAATGTATGGAAAGCAAGAGATGATTTACCAGATCCGGATGGCCCTGCAATACAGGTGATCTGATTGAGTAAAATATCGACATTAATATTTTTTAAATTGTGAGTGCAGGCTCCGCGAATTTGAATACTATTGTGATTTTTTGAACTAAGTACCATGGCCGAAAGTGTAGATCACTTCTGCATAAAAAAAAAGCCCGGAATAATCCGGGCTTTTTATATAAGAAAAATATATCGTAAGTATTATCTTTTTGAGAACTGGTATCTTTTTCTTGCACCAGAACGTCCAGCTTTCTTTCTTTCGACTTCTCTTGGGTCTCTCGTCAGGAATCCAGCAGCCTTAAGCTCTGGGCGAAGAGCTGGCTGAATCTTAATAAGTGCTCTAGCGATTCCAAGTCTGATTGCTCCAGCTTGTCCAGAAATTCCGCCACCATTTACATTGATAACGAAATCAAATTTTTCAGCAAGTTTCGTAAGATTTAGAGGTTGATTAACAACATAAAGGTTAGTTTCTTGCTTGAAGAAGTTCTTAACGTCTCTTTTATTAACTGTGATCTTTCCAGATCCAGCAGCCATATAAATTCTAGCTACAGCAGTTTTTCTTCTGCCAATTGAGTGAGTGTCGTATGTTTTACCTTTTGCAGCCATTTGCTTAGTCCTTTTAGATTATTTTAATTTGTATTCTGCTGGGTTTTGAGCTGCGTGGTCATGAGTTGCACCCGCAAAAACTTTAAGCTTAGTTAATTGTTTTCTTCCAAGTGTATTTTTTGGAAGCATACCTTTTACAGCCTCAAGAACGATAAGTTCAGGGTGCTTTTCTAATTGCTCCTGAGCAGTTCTTTTCTTGATTCCACCTGTAAAATTTGTGTGCCAGAAGTATTCTTTGTCTTCCCATTTTTTACCAGTAAACTTAACTTTATCAGCATTTATTACAACAACATAATCACCAGAATCAGTGTTATAAGTAAATTTTGGGTTCAGCTTTCCTCTAAGAATGTCTGCGATTTGTGTCGCAAGTCTTCCGACTACTTGGTCTTGAGCATCGACCACGTACCATTTTTTGTCTGCTTCAGCTGGCTTTAGAACGAACGATTTCTGAGTATACATACGCTTTCCCTTAAAGTGATCCCTTCAAAATAATTTTCGGTTCGAAAATCACGAAGTATTTATTCAAATATAAAATGCAGAAAAATGCAAGTGTTGTCCCTTATACGAGAATTTAAGGCCCCTCGTCAAGCACTTCTTCAGAAAAGAACCTAAAAGTAGCCAATCGATAAATGGAATCGGCCCACTGAGTCAGTGCTCGTATCTGGATAGGTTTTCCGTTGGAGTTTAAAACCGTAATCAAAATCTAGCGAGCCGACCGGGGTGAGAAATTTAACCCCCGCACCTACTGAGGTACGCAGGTCAAAGGGTTTATAATCATTAACAAAAACTCGACCGGCATCAAAAAAGACACCTAATTGGACGGTATCGGTAACATTATAACGGGGCTCGAACTTAAAGGCGGTAAAATAGGCTTCATTTTGCACAACGACATCGCCAACCGCTTGACCTGACCTGATTCGATTGATCTCACCCTCATCATACCCACGAATTTCATCATAACCATCAAGCCTGAAGACCTTAATACTTGGAATGTAACCATGAGTACGCGGGACACCGTTGGCATTAAGAAGAGGCTGCCCGGTTGCCGGATTTATTAAAACGTCCTCTGCAAAATTTTTCTGATAACCCATCGCAAGTGAGACGGCCATCACAAAATTTCCGACCGGTACATAAAATTTATTCCTGCTCACGACTTTTACATAGTTCACCTCCAAGTCCTGATTTTTCATTGATAAAAAATAAGGATTCGCCCATTCAGAGGACAGAGAAAAGTAGGTCCCTTTTTTGGGGTTAATTGGATCATCCCTGCGATCAAAGGTTATCGAAGGAGTCACACCCCCGATTGAATAATTGTCATTATTCACAGCGCTTGTAGCATAGAACTGATTTATCCGTTCAAATTGATAACGGATAGCTGTCGAAATATATTGTTTGAATGTTTTAGAAATTTGTGGAGAAATTCTAAAAATATCAGCATCAAATGAAACAAATCTTTTGCGCTGGAAAGAAGTGGAAAATTCGAATTCAAGCTGAGTCTTCAAAAAATCATGAAATACGTATGGTTCCAGAAAAGTAACTTTTGTAGAATATTCCAGAAGTTTTTTATTAATGTTTCTTCGACCTTGATCAAAACCATCCAGGTTAGTTCTTAAGTTACCCTGGGCCCTGAATGAAATTGATTCGTTCATGCCACGTAAATTGTTATAAGAAAGTCCTGTTGAAAACTTATAACCCAAATCTGTTCGATATCCCGGAGCAATTTCACCTTGTCCAAAATCTTTTTCTTTTACCTGAACTTTAAGATTTGTTTGAGCGCAGGATTTACCTTCGTCGCTTCGGGGAAGTATGTACGGGCTTATACTCAGTGTCGAAAAAAGCCCCAGATTGGACAGGTGTTGTCTGATTTTATCCAGCTTGGCGGGAGTTATTAACTCTCCCTTTTCAATATTTATTTCTCGCAAAATAACTGCAGGACGGGTTTTAATGTTTCCACTAATTTCAGCTTCATTAAAACAAATCTGTCTGTCGAGAACCATGTTTGGTTTCAGATCTACAAATGTGAATGATTTGTCATAAATAAGGAGACTATCATCATTTAAATTCGAAATATTTGCAAAATAATAGCCCTTGTCCTGAAACTGAACAATTATTTTTCTCAAATCGTTTTCCAAATCAACGACATTAAGCGGGCTGCCTTCTTTGTTCGTCAGATATTGTTTAATTTCTTGCTGAAGATTTTCATCGATATGGTTCAAGGTGATGGATTTTAAAATAACCTGTTGCTTTTCAGATATGCCATACTCAATGCTCAACGAATCGTCTTCATCATTCGAGACGACTCTGGGTTTTGAAACATCGGCGAAAACAAAGCCCCTGGATAAATATTCTTTCTTAATGATATTGGAGAAATTATCGAAGAAGGCTTTGTCAAAATAACCAGCCGAAGCCAGAGAGGTCGCATTTTTTTTGAATAATTCTTCCAGGTCTGCAGCAGAAAGAATTATATTTCCCCGATAAAGGATGCTTGTAACTTTTAATTTATCCCCCTCATCAATAACAAAGAAATAGTTTTTTACCGTTACACCTTCGAGATCTTTCCCTTCATTCTCATAACTTTGAACACTTGTATTATAGAACCCCACTTCTTCATAAGCCTCGTTAATAAAATTTCCAAGCCCGCCCCTGTCAATTTTACCGAAATCGTTTTTGATCTTATCAAGCATCTTTGAGCGAAGTTGCTGATGAGAAAAAACAGTATTGCCGATGAATTGAAAATTGATTCTATCTTTGATATCAATTACCAATCTGGCCACTACAGCGTTTTCTGTGCCGCCGATCTCCGACTTAATGACAGAAGTAAAATATCCGCTAAAAAAAAGTTCTTTGCTGATTTGATCCACTTTAATTTTAAATGTGAGAATATCCCACGGCTTTCCGATTAAATCATGAAAGTACGAATTAAATCGTTTTTTCATTTCAGGTGTAGTCACCCACTCAATGCTTTTAAGTTTCGCATTCTTAGCAGGAGCAATTTCCGCAAAAGCGACCTGTCCTATTGGTAAAATACCAAACAGGCTTAAAAGCAGAATTGTTAATAGCAATCTCATCAAAATGACCATCTATATTTTATATCCGCACCAATGGAGTTCGGAGTACTGGTATTTTCTTCTTCCGTTGGCTTAACTTCATAAACTCCCTGTATCGAAAACTTTTTATTGAAATTGTAGTTTACATTCATTTCCTGAGTTTGTTCAATAGATCCACCAACCGTACTAGATACGGACGCGTCCATTTTTTTATTTATCTGTTTGCTGACTTTGATTTTTGTACCTGATTTTAACCGGCTCGAACTGCTGTCACTGACTGCTGACTTACCAGAGATTAATGAAGTTTCATCTTCTCTAAACTCAGGAAGAACGCTCAATTTTAATCCCAATGTTGAATTTAGATCTTCATTAATTTTCAATTGATCTACCAGAAGGGCGCCGATACTAACCGTAGTCACAGAGCTCCTTTCACTTGCCTCAAGATTCTTGGACATGTCAGACGTAACACCAAGTGTGAGCAGAGACAGCAGATCTTCCTGGGCAAGGCTTGGCTCAGATGCCAGAGTGATTACTGGTTTTGGAATTGATCCTGAAATGTCCAGGGTGACATCGTAATCATTGATTTTCGCAAGGCCAATAAATTTTAATTCTGAAACCCTGATCTTTCCCCTGTCACGAACGTCAACATTCCCTTGGCTCAAAATAAAGTCGTGCCCTTTAAATTTAAATTTGCTCACACCTGGGATTGCTTCAATTTTAGCCGTGATTTCCGGATTTAAAACATTTCCAATCAACTGTCCGCTTCCTTTTACGTAAACTTCGGCAAGTTTATTTTTAATCGTAATCTGGTTTACTGTATCGAAGGCCACATTAAGATCTAAGTAACCCTTTTTTTCAGCATCATCTTTTTGGGGCAGATATTTTTTCAAGTTATCAATACTGACCTTGCCTTCTTTGGTGAAATCAGAGGGATCGTCCAGAAATTCTCCATGAAGCAGGGAAACTTTACCATTTAACTTATAAGGCAATTCGGTTCCGGTTATTGTACCTGAACTACTCGCAAGTAAATTGGAGCGTTTGAACAACGGAATAGTCGCGCGCTCAATTTTGTAGTCTATATTGGTTTGGGGATACAAATCATCAAACAGAAAAGTCCCGGATATTTTAACGTCCCCTTCTCCATATTTTCCCGTAAACTTTAATATTTCAAAGTAATTTCCTTTTTTAACAATCAAGTAATCCAGATCAGTTATCGCACCTGGAATATTTTTTATTTTTATCGAATTTTTAGTACCGCCAAGAGTAAATTTTGTAATATAAACTTTTTTGTCAATCACAAATTGGTTTGCCCCTTTCATTACGCCGACAGTTTTTTCTACTGAATTTGAAATAAGTTCTAGAATACTTGTTTTGATAGAAAAGTTCTGTTCAAACGAAATTGCACTTTCTGAAATATTCTTTGCCCTGCTGATAAAAAAGTCTTCGCCGTCGATAAACTTTATATCCCAGTTCTTCACAGCTCCATCATCAAGAGCTATTGAATTATGCTTATCATCCACTTGAATGTTGATGTCGCCCTTCTTTACATTGAACTTTTCGATGTCTAGGAATAACTTTTTTATTGAAAAAGTATCGACATTAAACTGGGTATTTAATTGTGTTTTAATTTCTCCCGAAATGTTTTTTTCAGCCATATTATGCCCTGCAACTGCACCAAGGATTTCTCTGATATCCGTTGTCTCAATCTTTGTTTTCAGGGAAGCCATCCTTGTGCTGAAATTTATCAAAGAATCAAGTCTGATTTTTCCGGATAAAAGATTTGCGTTTACGACAACCTCGTCTGAATTGAGGTATATTATTGCATTTGATGGAGAGGCTGGAATATTTTCTATAAATGGATTCAACACACGGGTTTTAAAGCGGGATGAAAAATTCTCTTTTGTCCCGTTGCCGTCAAAATCTACGCTCAGGTCTCCGTCATATTCAAGCTTTAACTTTTTATAAAAATTAAAATCGCTTAGTCTAAGGCCCTTCAGGCTTCCATCCAGCTCAGTATAATTATTAACAAGACTTATACTTACATCCGAGTTCAATTCTCCTCGGGATTTAAAAATCTTAATATCGTTAAAACTTAAAAGATTATTCTGCAGGCTAAATTTCATTGTCAGGCGTTCAGCTTCTTCGTTAAACACTTTCAACTCAGAACCCTTGAGAATCCCTTCTATATTTAAACTTTCAACACTGTATCCACCTTTGATTCTGTAGGAAGTTGAAAAGTTCAGCTCTGGCTCAGATGGCAATTTTATATTTTTAAAAATCAGATGATACATTTTCTTAGCATCAGAAAATGTTGTGTTTTTAAAATCAATGCCAATATCCATTCCCGACTTGTCACCAAACTCCAAAGATCCGCCGGCAACAAAACTGGATTGATTATACTGGCCCTCGAGCTTATGAATATCGATTTTCAGATCGTTAAGCGCAAATGTGAATTCAGACTTAACTTTTCCGAAATTCAGTTCTACAAGAGAAAAATTATTCCAATCAACAATAAAATCAAATTTTACATTCTCAAATGGACCATAAATTTCTGCACTTGCCGGTCCTGCACCGGTTATGTCGATGCCGGCTATGGGGCCAAAATGTTTCATATCTATTTTGGAATCTTTAATTGATATATTTATGCCTTTACTGTTTATTTCACCATCAGCTTTTATATTGGAATTGGGCATTGTAATTTTGGCGGTTAAACCAAGAGTCAGATTTTTATCAAGATCAAAAACAGTCTGCTCGAGCGAGAAACCATTGTTTTGTAAAATTGGTTTTCGGGTGCTTTTTGCAAGCAGCTTGAAATCTTTAACGATAGCTTTATCCTTTATTTCAAAAAATACTTTCTCTCCATCCCAAATGACGTCTACAACTCCGGTTATGTAGCCTTTTAAAACTTCAAGTTTATCATTGAGGGAGAACAGGAACGTATTCGTGAACGAATCCCGGAGACTGATCGGTGCTTTGACATGAATAAGATTTTGTTTTTTCAAATCAAACAGGGGCTGGCGTTTTTGTAGCTCGTAGCGCTCATTTAAATTTTCAGCGAGAAACTTCTCAAGAGTCAGGATATTTTTATTTTTTTTCAAAATGGCTTTTATCTTTTCCAGCTCTATCCATTTACTTTTGAACTGGTCTACGTTAACTGAAACTTGAGCTTCAGGATCAAACAAAGATCCGCTTGTTTCCACTTCGCCCCGTGCCAATCCGGTAGTGCCTTCAAGCGCTTCCGGATGCTTGGGATACAAACCTAATAAGCTTTTTATATCCAGCACGAAACTGCCGGATACTGATGCATTAATTACATTCTGCTGGTTGAAAAGCTTTGCCTTTAATTCAATTTTGTTCAAATCTTTTTCGACTTTTAACGACTGAACCATCCACTCATCTCTCGTAATTTCTACCAGTGCAGAAATGGTGCTCAGATCAAAAGCCGGAAATTCCGGATTGTTGTGCTCTATATGAATATTTTTTGATTTCACTTTAAATCGGACATCTTTTTTATGAGGAGCGACAGACATTGATTCTATGAAGACTTTTGAACTATCAATTTTTATCTCTGTGTTTTCAAGTCGTGCAATGTTCAGCTTAATTGGACTTTTCATCAACAAATCAGAGTACTGATTAAAAAGCTTTCTGACACTTAGCTCTTTCCAGTTAATTTCCGGTGAACTTTGATTATGAGTGACAACTGCAATTTTTCCATTTTTTAAAGTCAAATCATCTATTTCTAAATTACTGGAAAAAAAGCTGGCATATGTGAACGAAACGTTTAACTCCTCAACCTGCATATCAATGTCTGCCAGGACCGGATCCAGTTTTTCGATGTGAACATTTTTAAATATTGTTGAAGGCGGGAAAATACCAAAATCAACTCCAGTGAAAGAAAGCTTTGCTTTTATTTTTTTGGTCAAAACTTCTGACACTTTCCGAGAAGCCTTGTCACTGAAGTTGCGGGAGTGTATAAAACGCCATCCACCATAAATGGTGAGAAAACTAAAAACAAAAAATACGATCAGTATTTTATTAATTCGCTTCAAGTGATTTTAGCCTTTCTCCAACCAGCCGATAATGCGGATTTTGTTTTTTTATTGAAAGATAAAGTTCTTTGGCCATTTTTATTTTGTTAACCTTTAGACAGGCTTCTGCTTTTACATATTGAAAAGCCAGCCTTTCGTCACCATAAAGTGGTTCGTCAAGAAGTACTTCATCAGCTAAATCAATAGCTTTATAAAAATCACCTGTATTAAACAGCGCCTGGACCCACACATAAAAAGTACTTGCTCTTTGTTTTACATCTGACAAACCGCTAATCATTCTTTCACACAGGGAAAGAACAACTTGCTCCATCCCAAGAAGTTCAAAGGCAACAATCATCTCCTGTCCCTTAGAGAAGAGCTCTTCTTCAGAAATATATTTTAATGAATTAATGACTCTTCTTTGTTCTTCAAAACTTGGCTCCTTGGCGCCAGAAAGAAGTTCCATGGCAATCTGGTCATAATCAATATTTAATTTTTCTGGTTTAGAAACATGATCTTTTGTTTCAGCCGGCTGATAGCGGCTTACTTTAATTTTTTTTGAATCAAGCAGGGACAGTAGTTTTTTCTCAAACGCTTTATTTTTTGACTCTCTTGATTTTTCAAGCAGCATCCGGAAAATCTCTTTATCAAAATGATAGAGCAGGATGAACTCATAACAATACTTCCATAAATTCAAATCCCATTCTTCTTCGATAAGCAGATACTGTTTGAGAAATTCTGATGATTGTTTCCAATGTTCCGGATGATCTAAAAAAAGTTCAAGATGCTTTAAATCAGCAGATAAAACTTTTATTTTTTTACCCAGGAGTATTTCAGATAATTTGAAATATTCTTTTGAATTATTTTTTAATAAGCCTGCCTCATTGACTGATTCAATAAAAATTTTAATTTGTGGTATTCGCTTGTGCTCAATTAAATATGCTAAAAACTTTTTTGCATAATTATTCGCAAGACTTAATTTTCCAACCTTAAATGCAATTTTCCACATGTGCATATAAAGCTTTGGTGCATGTTCATCACGAACATCTTCATCAATTGATTCAAACTGATTCAAAAGTTTTTCCGAATCTTCCATTGAATCAACCACTGAAATAGATCTCTCTAGTTCAGAAAGAACAGCAGACCATTTTTTTGATAAAATAATGACTCCTCAAAGTCGCCTTAAGTTATTGAGATTATAATTATTTTAACTGATTTTAAGGGAGATAATGAGGGGCGAATATTGCCCCTCGGTTTTGATTAAAAACGTATTCTTGAGTGAATTACTTGTTGGCTCTTTCTACGTAAGCGCCTTCGCGCGTATCAATTTTTAAAAGCTCACCTTCTTTTATAAAAAGTGGCACTTTTACCTGAAGACCAGTTTCCATTATTGCTTTTTTGGTGGCGCCAGAAGCTGTGTCCCCCTTAAGCCCAGGATCGGTTTCGGTAACTTTTAAGTAAACAAAATGTGGATGTTCGATAGAAATTGGACGACTCTTATAGTAAAGAACTACCACTTTTGAGCCTTCCATTAAATAATATTTATCATCTCCAACTTGTTCAGTTGTTAAATGAATTGTCTCGAAATTAGCCTGGTCCATAAAGTTAAATCCTTCTGTATCCGCATACATATATTCAACTTCTTTTTCTTCCAGGTCTGGGATAGTTGCTCCTGTAGAAACACCTGACTTAAAAGTTCGCTCAATAACCTGGCCCGTTTCGAGATTCTTTATTCGGGCAATGACGAAGGCTGAACCTTTTCCAGGATTGGTGAAATCAGACTTAAGAATGACGTAAGCCTTTCCTTCCAATTCGATTTTCATACCTCTTTTCATTTCGGTCGTGTCGATACTCATATTCGTTCCTTGTTAGTTATAATTTATGCAACTTTTTTACAAAAGCTGAGATTGAATGGCCATTAAATAAGCATTTTTGCCGAGGCCTTCCATTATGATTGTTGAGGCTTTGGCAGTCAACTTTGTTTGGCGAAACTCTTCTCTTCGGTGAGTATTCGTCAAATGAACCTCAATAACGGGTAATTTTAAAATATGGAGAGCGTCAAGAATAGCAACGCTTGTATGGGCATAGGCTCCTGGATTAATCACTAAGGCACTGAAATCTTGCTTAGTTAATTCCTGAATTCTCGAGACTATTTCACCTTCAACATTGGATTGAAACCAAGTACACTCACAATTTTGGCCCGCTAATTTAGTTTCAGTGTATTTGATAATTTCAGCAAGCGTCAGCTTGCCGTAAATTTCTGGTTCGCGCTGACCTAGCATATTGAGATTTGGTCCATTAATTACAAGGAATTTTCGTGAAGTAGTCATATGGACAAAATATCAAACGCGACTCTGATAATCCAGTGCTCTTTTTTGTATTTTTTTGAGGAAAAGTGACAATTTTTTTTCTACGAGACGTACTGTTTCAGCCTTGGATTCATCAGGTAGTTCAATCTCCAGAGGACCCAGCTTTTTGTCAATAAGACTCATCAATCGTCTTCTGCCATCTTCTTCGCTTATTTCATCAAGATCGCTTAAATCCACAAAGGGTGCCGGATTCATATCCTGTTTTTGGGTCTGCGTTGTAAAATCTGCAGAAAAATCGGATACTGCAATTTCTTCAGCTTCAGGCACGATTTGCTTTTGTGGTAATTCATCGTACTGATTAAGCGGTTGCACCAAAGCTTGAATTTCTTTAATTTTCTTAACTGTCTTTTGGTCGTTTGGGTTGAGCAGAAGAATTTTTTCCAAAACTTCCAGTGCTTTTTCGATATGTCCCTGTCCACAATACAAATCTACAAGCGTATGTGTCACTAAGGGGGCATTATCCTCCTTCACTGATTCTTCAGGCACTTCCTTTCTAAAATTTAAATCAACAAGCGGCTCAATCTTATTTACGTTCGTCGTCTGAACTGGCGCCTGAAGGGATTGATCCCCCTTCCTTACATTCCATTGATCAAAATTTGTTGTCGAAGATATTTCCTGATTATTTTTTCCTTTGCTTTTGGATTCGGTGCTTAAATCAATCGCCATCCAGTCATCAAAATCATTTGATTCTGATTTTTTAGACGTATCCAATTTATCAATATTAAAGTGCAGGGAATTGTCATCGTGACTTTCACTCGTTAATTCTTTTTCCGGAATAATAATGGGTTTATGCTGAGGCTTGTATCTATCTTCGACTTCGCGTTCTAGTCGAGCCACTGACTCAGCAACGTCTTTATCTCTTGGATTTATAAAGAGTAAATATTTTAATGTCTCCAGTGCCTCTTCCTGCTTTCCAAGCTCAAGGCAGACTTCTGAAAAAAGCTTTTGCAGCCTCAAGTTGTCGCGATTGGATTCAATAAGTGGTCTTAGGGTTGAATAGGCCAGATTAAATTGTTTTAAATCAAAATAGCAAAATGCTAATCCAAGATACCCCATTACGTAGGAGGGATTGTAGCGAATTCCTTCCGAAAGAATTTCCATCGCTTTATCTGTCATACCCAGTTTTCTGTAAGTTTCAGCTAAAGGAGCAAATACGCGCGAACGAGGATTTTTTTCAAAATCAGTCTGGTACTTCAAAAAAAGTGGTGAAAGAAGCTGGAGTTTATTATCCTTGCTCATAAGAATTTAGCCTCTATCAACCAAGCCTGCTTCTTCCTGATTAATAATTCTCGGAGTAAGGAAAATAATAAGTTCTTTTTTAATGGTCTCTGGATTAAATTTTGTCCTGAACAACCACCCCACCAAAGGAATATCTTTTAAAAAGGGAATTCCCGAATGGTTTTCAGAATGTGAATAAGAATAAATTCCACCTATAACAACCGTGGCACCGTTATCAACCAACACCTGCGTTTTAACAACGCGCTTGATTTCATCCTGAGGGGCACCAATTTGGTTTACAGGTGTAAGTGAATCTTTCTTGAGCTCAACGTTTAGTGATATAGATCCTTCATTTGTTACCTGTGGAGTAACTGCAAGCTCGATTCTAGATGTTTGTGATTTCCAGGCCTGGCTTTCACTTCTTACACCCGCAGCAATGGAAACGCTGGTGTCTAAATAGTAAGTGGAATCATCCTGAGTTATGTTTGCAGGTACGTTATTTTTAGTAATAACCTTTGGGCTGGAAATGATCTTTCCCTTTGCCTCACTTTCCATAAGTTTTAGTTTAAAATCCAGATTTATTAACTTACTAAAACGGGAAATAGAGAGACCAAATAGTGATTTACTTGAGTCTGGTGCTGAGCTAAATGAAAAACTTCCCGCATTCGTACCAGCTAGAGCTGATGCACTGAACGGATCATACCCAAAATTTAAACCAGAATCTAAACCGATTTCTTTAGAGTATCGTTCTGAAACTTCCACAATTTTTGATTCAATCAACACCTGAGGAGTTTGAGCATCAAGAAGTTCAACGATTTTTTTCATTCGCTCTATAACTTCTGCTGTATCCTTTACAATAAGGGAATTAGTACGTTTATCAATGCTGATCCGGCCACGCTTTCCAGCACCGCCAGCACCACCGCCGCCAGCACCACCGCCGCCACCGCCACCCACTTTTTCTGAAGAGTATTCATTCAGAATTTGTTTTAAATCGGTGATGTCCGCATAGCTTATCGGAAAGACTTTGGTCAATAGTGGTTCTTGTTCAAGCATTGCTTCTTTGGATTTTTTTTCAAGCTCACGTTCTTTTGCTGCAGTCTCATAAGTTGTAACTAATAAGATTACTCCATTTTTTGTGCCCACTAATTTATTCATTTCTAAAATGGTATCCAGCGCTTGATCCCAAGGCACATCAATTAAATTTAAAGATATTGGCTCTAATTTTTTTACATCTTCGGTAACAATAATATTAAACCCGGATGTTTCTGCGATCATTTTTAATATTTCGTCTGGTTTGACGCTTCTAAGGTTCATTGTTACTTTTTTGCCAATATATTTTTTTCGGCCCGCCATTACGACATTTTCAAGAATATCTTCGACTGATTCCGATTTTGGGATATTAAGTTTACTCAACTGTGCAGTCGGAATTTCAGAAATCTGATCTTTATACGATTGTCCTTCCTCTGCTTTCTTTTGAGAGAAGACCCCGTAGCGGTTTTCAATCTGTAATATGACTCTGTTGGGTTTTCTTATCAGAACTGAGCGGACATTATCTCTTAACTGAACAGCCACTCTTAAATCTTTATCTATCTTAGGTTTTTTGTAAGCTTTTACAAAAACGACCCCTCCTGAAAATTCAGAAGTATCGAATGCCCGCATTACACGATCCGAAGCCAGTGTGTTTTGAAAATCTACAATAATTTGTTTATCTTCTTTGACTTGAAACTTGCTTGCTGGAATATCGTTTGTATCAAATACAAATTCCAGTTCACTAATTTCGCCTTTTTGCGTAAAGTTGATAGCTTTCATCTCTGCTCCAAAAAGAGCAGGAACTAAACTAGCAGCACAAACTAAAACACTAAGAAAAAATCCTTTTTTCATGCAACTCATCCCTAAGTCATCATGTTTCGTAACTCTATTCTGAGGACTTATGTAAATTATAGCACTAAATTGAAAAATATATTTATTTTTTAAAAAAACTTACTTGAGAAAATTACTCGTTTGATACAGGCAAAACTGTTTCAAGATATTCGTCTTGGTCGTAAACATTTCGAATTTTTTCAACAAGCACAATTCCACCCGGCAAAATTGCCTTTACTTCAGCACCATTGGGTCCGATTTTCATTCCTTCTTTAATAAAATATATTTCCGGAGCCAAGGTCTTACCTGTTGCTATTTTTGCCATCGCCCTTCTTTCTTTACCTATCATTACACCTATAATTCGAATGCTTTCCACCGGTTTGTCTTCAATCCTATCGGATTGATTGCTGTAAATGCCGCTTTCATTTATTTTTGCCTTGTCAACTGTACCCTTTTTTTTATTAATCCTTCTCTTGAATGGATCACGCAAATCAAGTGGTCCCTTAACATAGGTCTTACCTTTAAAAAGCTTAACTGCTGTCGTGGATTCTGAATTAGCAGATTCTTGGGCAAAAGCAGAGATAGTCAAAAGCATTATAAGAATAATAATTTTAAGAGCTTTCATTTATTCTATTTCCTTTTGCTTTCTATCGACTGCTTTCTTTGCCGGTGCGGCAGCAACGTCTTTGAATTCTTTTTCAATCGTATCTATACCGCGGTCTTCCTTATAGTTTGGATTAAACCTATAGGCTTCGAGAAGAAATTCTCCATCAATTAACTGGAATTTGCTTCGTTGTGGTTGATCGAGCTTCTTAAACGTTAGCTCTGAAACATTTAAGATTCTTTTATTTTCAGAAATTTTTTCAAACATTATTAAAAATTGCAGATAAGTTGCTTTTGCCTTGAATCTATATTTACGGGCAATATAAAATCCACGATCATCATCCCTGTCAGGCATGATACTGACTTCCTTAATATTTACATCTTCTGCCATTCTTCTAAGCAGACTTATATTTTCTGTATCCGAGACTTCACTTGGCAGTAATTGCTGAGTTTTTTCAATTTCCTTCGCAACTCTTTCAATTCTTCCCTTCGCCTCATCAATATCTTTGTAAAAATTCGAAATATCCTTTTTAGTTTTTTTAGCTTTTACCAGAGTATTTCTTAAAGTTTCCTGCTGTACCACAACTGATGATAATTTTTCCTCAACTTCCATGTAGTACATGCCTATATTAAACAGTGCTCCTGCAATTATCAACCAATGTATATTTTTTAATAATTTTTCCATGAGCTACATAGACCTCATGTCATAATTTTTAATTTTACCCTTTAATTCAAAGAGTTCATAGCTAGTCGGTTGGCCGTCGAGAACCTCCTGCTTATTCTCCTGCTTAGTAGGTGTAATGCTATTTCCAAAAAAAGGAGAATCATTAATAACAGTGATAAATTCACCTATATTTCTTGGCGAATAAGAACCACCTATAATTGTTACATCCTTAGTATCGCTTATTTTTAAAGAATCAAACCATAAATCTTCAGGAATGCTTCGTGCAATTTTTTCCAGAACCTTTTTAGGATTGGTTCTAATTTTTAAAATTTCATCAACTTGAGCTGAGCGGCTTTTTAGTTTCTCTACTTGCTTATTGTAAGCTTCGAGTTGTGACTTGATGTTTGTATTTTTGCCGATTTCTTGGGTGATTTTTGCATTTTGGGCAGTCAAATCGGAAATGACAGCTTCTTCAGCAGATAGTTGATCCTGAAAATGGTTGCGAACGAATATTTCAGGAATGTAGTAAAGGAAGAGGGCAAATCCTATCATTTTAAAATTCAACGAATTTAGGTCAACACCTAAAACAATAGGAAGACGTATCGGTTGCTTTTTCTCTAAGAGGTTTAACTCAATCATTTCGGCAGACTCCGCATGGCCAATCCGATTGCGCACGCCCCCTTGTAAGCAATCTCGTTGATAGAATCCTCTGGTATGTTCTTACTGTTATATGTCATTGCAGAAAATGGATTTAAAACTTGTACCTCTGTTTCAAGAAGCTCCTGCAAGGCCGTTGTAAAACCTGGCACAAGTGCCCCGCCACCCGTCAGAATGCACCCATCGAATGCTTCTTCTGAAGTCGAACTAACCCAAAAATCAATGGTCTTCTTCAGTTCAGCAAAGAAAGTATCAAGGACCTGGTTGACGATTTCAACAATCTCTTCCGGAATATTGCCGCTACCGTCGCCGTGAATCTTTAAACTTTCAGCTTCATTGTAATTAACACCCATCTGGCGCTGAATTTCTTCCGTTATAGTCAACCCGCCGATATTAATTTCCTTGAAAAAAACTAAAACTCCGTTCTTATAAATCATAAAATGGGTTTTCTGAGCCCCCAAATCCATTAAAATCCAGGTTTTTCCTTTAGCCTGAGCTTCTTCGGCCATTACATTTTCAAAAACATTTATGACTGCGGCTGCACAGTGATCGACAATTTTTACCTTTAAGCTTGTTCGCTCTATTATTTCTTTAAAGGTATCTACAATGGATTTCTTGGCTGCCCCAATTATGACATCAACACCACCACCTTGATTCTCGCCAATTACACTGAATGAAATATTTCCCTCATCTATAGGAAAAGGAAGATACTGTTCAGCCTCCCATACCACTTGATCTTCAATTTCTTCAACTGTGCCACCGGCAAGCTGAAGTCTTTTAATCAAAGTGTTTGGGCCAGAGAGCCCCACACATGCAAACTTATTGCTCGAGCCTAATTCTTTTAAGGCATCTTGAAGCGCTTTTAAAATATCATCCTCTTTTTGGATTTCATCTTCAATTATTGTTCCTTCCGGGAGATCAACTGCTGCATATGACACCAGCTTAAAACTACCATCAGATTGCTTTGCGACTTCAGCCATTTTTATTGCGCTCAAGCCAATATCAATGCCAATAATGCCTTTAGGGCCAACATAAAATGCTTCCCCGATTTTATCCTTAATAGATTCTATAATATTTTTTGAAGCCAATATTCTGCCTTATTAAATTTTTCTCTTTAGAAAATTATACATTTAATAAATAAACGTGATCAAGGAATATATCTGAGAAGGTGATCAATCCAGTCCGGAGTGAAGATTTGGAAACTGCTCACGATGATGATAAATGGACCAAAGGGTATAGGATTTTCTCTTTTAATTAACTTAAATGCCATTAGTATTAAGCCGATAATAGCACCTAGAAAACAGCTCATAAATATATTCTGCATGACTGCTATAGGACCAAGATAAATCCCAAGTACGGCGTATAGTTTTATATCCCCGCCTCCCAGTCCGACCTGGCCTCTTAGCAAAAAGAAAATCCAGCTCACTAAAAGTGGGAAGCCCAGACCCAGTCCAAAGCCGATCAACCAATGGGTCCATGGCTTGGCTATAAGGGCCACAACAAAAAAGAGCAGACCAAGATAAATATTAACAGAATCTGGTAAAATCTGATGTTTTAGGTCAACTATAAAATGGACTAAAAAGGCTGAAAAAACTCCCATAAAAAAAAAGAAATTAAATAAATCATCCGGGTTAAGGGTGTCTGGGGCAATTGAAAAGGCAAAGATTCCCGTCAATAGCTCAATGGCCGGGTACAAGAACGAGATTTTTGTTTTGCAATTTGAACATCTTCCTCGCAAAAAGACGAAACTTAAAAGTGGTATATTCTCATACCACCGGATTATGTGGTTGCAGTTAGGGCATGATGATCTCGGAAATGCAATATTGATCTCTCGAGGTAGCCTGTATATTAGTGCATTTAAAAAACTTCCGATTAAAAGCCCAAAAAGTGTAGTGAATGCTGTTATAAATAAATTCAAAAAATTAATCCAGATTCTTGTTTTTAAATAAGTAAGAGATTATAAGCAAAACTGCAATTATATAAATTGAAACATAGATCTGGGTATTTATTAAATAGGAGGCTGGAACTGTCTGCTCGTAAATAAGTAAATCCTTCAAATTGATTTTTTCTAAATCTGGAATTACCGCTGATATCATTTTTAAGATGTAATTAAAAAACATGTTGGCTTTCGCAAAAAAAAGTTTTGATGTCGCACTCAACGAATGCCCTACAATCCATAAAATGAATGTGTAAATAATAGCCAGTGCATTACTCGTTACCAAAGAAAATAATATTGAAAAAAGCATCACAATGAACGCTTCTATCAATGAAAACCAGGCTGTCCAAAACATAAGAAAATTTAATTTCCCACCAAGATACTCATAAATCCCAACCGATATTAAGCTTAATAATATCGTGTTAATAACTAACACGCTCGAGAGACCTATTAATTTCCCAACCATAAAAGATGTTCGCGAAATGGGGCGAGATAATATCATATAAAGCGTTCTGTTTTCTATTTCCTTGCTTAAAAGAGTTGAGCCAATGAATATGGCCATAAAAAGATTCGATATTGCAGTTAAGCCAAAACCAAAATCCAGCGCTACTTTCGAGGGAGCACCATACGCAAATTCCGACGCAATATAAGATATAATGACCAGTCCTATGGCTATAAAAAGGATACTAAGCATTACCTTGCTTCGGTAAACTTCTATAAACGTATATTTTGCAACAATAAAGGTTTTTTTCATGATTTTATTTTATAAATAATTTCTTCTAACGTTATTTTTTCTTTTTCTAATCCTATAATCTCTTTGTTTTCTGAAAGCATTTTTTTCAAATAATTATTTTTGTCATGACTGTTCAGATGAAGCACTTCTATTTTATCATTAACAATCGTTTTTACCGTATAGAGATCATTTGCATGTTTCATTAAAAGTGCATCAATATTTCCCTCATAGACCAACTTGCCCTTCTCGATGAAAATGACTTTGTTACAAATTTCTTCTACGTCTGCAACAATATGGCTGCTAAAGAAAATCGTGACGCCGCCCTTGTTAAGTTCAACCATAATTTTTTTAAAATCTCTTCTCCCCATAGGATCAAGCCCGGATAACGGTTCGTCGAGTATAAGAATCTTTGGGTTGTGAATGAGACAGCTCACGAATCCTAATCTTTGCAACATGCCTTTAGAATATTCCTTGGTCAATTTTTCAAGCGCATGATCAATTTGCATCTTTTGAGACCAATGCTTGATTAATCTTTCTAAGTTGCCTGCATCCATCGAATTCAATTTTCCGGCATATTCCAGAAACTCTCTACCTGTTAAATGTGGATAGAGGTAAGGCCGTTCAGGAAGATAGCCTATGGATGATTTTATCTCGTTTGAATTTTGTCCCATAATTTCGCTAAACTTCACGGAGCCGGACGTCTGCCTTGAGAAATCCATTAGAATTTTAATCAAGGTTGTTTTTCCTGCACCATTAGCGCCTAAAAAACCAACGAGATCTCCCTCTTCTATCTTAAATGTAACATTATCGACCGCTAAAAACTCATGATCCCAAAAGTGATTTTTAAATTTTTTCGTAATATTACTAAATTCAATCATTCTGTAATTTTATAGAAAAAATTGATTAAATGGAACTTTTTTTAAAATTTTTTAATTTGTGAATCTGAACCTTTTGGTGCTGGGTAGATTTCCGGTTCGATTTCTTTAATAAATTATGTTTTAAAAAGCCCGCCATAAGACCCAAACCATAACTAATATGCCCAGAGAAAAAGAAAAATGGGGAGAGAATTTTTTGAGTAATTGTTAGATTTTCATTTTTATGCACCAGAACTGTTGCGAATGAACAAAAAAAATGAAGAAGTATTGGAAAATAAAAAATAGGATGCCTGTCAACGAACAATGGGAGGCTGACGACATAGAGTGCAAAAAATAAGGGAATTAAAAATACATATTCAAAAAAATTATTGAGTGTAAAATGCTTAGCCCGTCCCTTTCCATATGAAAACATTTGCTTCCAGAAGAGAAACAGCGAGTCCCTTGCTTCTCTATAAACAATTGCCTCCGGATCATATAAGACATTGCTACCTTGCTGATTTTTCAAAAATTCATTTTCCTCACCGGGGTACAGATTTCGACTAAATCCCTTGGTCTTTAGAAAGAAATCCTTTCTCACCAGCAAATTGCATAAGATGAGATCCTTTTCTGTGGCTTTTCTAATGGCACCAAGCGAATTGTAGCGACTTTTAACCGGACCAATTCCAAAGGCACTTGAAAAAAAAAGATGAGAAATACCGTCAAGAAAATTTGCTTTTCGTATTAATAAAGAAGGACCGCCTAAGACATCAGTCTCCGGATATAGATTCAGGGTATCTCGATATCTCTCGAGTAATTTAACAATTGGTTGTGAATCATCATCCAAAAAAAGCAAATAATCGCCCGATGCACTTTTCGCTAAAAGATTGCGCTGTGAAGATGGATTATTTCCTTCGGCCAGCAACACCTCAAAATCAAGATTATTATCTTTTAACTCTTCAATATAGGAAAAATTCTGAACCTCTTTGTTCCAATTTTTTGTGACTATTAATATGCTTATTTTGATTAGTGAATTCAAAAAACGACCCGGCGCACCTATGGTAAAGTAAATTGTGAAATCTCCATTTAACAATGATATAGTATAAAAACATGAAAGCATTAATTTATTTCAAGAAGTATTACTTGGTCGCATTGGCATTCATGCTCTTTTTGGCCGCTTTTAGAATTAGCAGCAATTTAAATAAGCCCTATATTGTCATTTCCAAACAAGATGAGACCTGGAATCTCAATGATGAAATGATTCAAAAATTTAATCTTGGATTCAAAAGATTAGAATCGTCATTTTTATGGATTTTAACAATTTTAGAGAGTGATGTTGATCACTACAAGAAGAGAGACCTGAATTCCTGGATGTTTCGTCGATTTAATTCCATAAGCACTTTAGAGCCTTTATTTTATGAGAATTACACTTTTGGTGGACTTTATCTCTCGATTGTTAAGGATGATTTAAGTGGTGCCTCCATTATTTACGATAAAGGCTTGAAGTATTACGGCGACGACTTCACACTGCTTCGCGACGCTGGATTTCATTTTTATTTTGAAGTAGAGGACTATAAGAAAGCTTATGAAATTTACTCAAAACTAAAAAATCACCCAAAAGCGAGTCCTATTATCATTTCAAGCTTGGCCAGATTGGAAAAATCTCAAGGCAATCCTGAAGCTGCCTTTAACCTGTTAATCAATAAGTATAACCAGATCCCGGATAAAGATTCTTTCCTGGCTCAAAAAATAAAAGGGCATCTCTATGCTTTAAAGGCAGAATTGGATCTAGGCTGTTTAAATTCTTCGGGGGAAAATAATCAAAAATGTTCGCTAAAAGATTTTAATGGCGATTACTATATAAAGAAAAATGACACTTATCAGGCCATATCCCCATGGGAACCATTAAAAATTAAGCGAAAAAAATGAGCGCACTCACAGGAACAGGTAGAGACTACGTTATGAGAATTGGTTTAATTGTCTGTGTTGATGACGAGATCGAGAAAAGCCAGATGTTTGGGATTCGTTATATGCCCGTATGGGCCTATACACTGGCATCTTATATTCGCAAAATTCCCAACGTTGAAATATTTTTATACGATACTCGTCATCAGGACAGGGCCAAAACACCTGAGGCTGATATCTTTTTAATCAGTGGCATCAATCAGGATTTTTCTGCCATTATTTCTTACGAAAGAACACTGCGAAAACTTCACCCCAAAGCCAAACTGATCCTTGGCGGTCCGATTGTATCCTCGTACAAACTTGTCGGAAAAATTGAATCTCTATTTGCCTTCGATCACCTTTTTATGGGTGATGCTGAAAATGCAGTGACGGCGTTCATACAAGATTTAATTTTAAAAAAACCTCTCGGTAAAATTATTAATAATGCCTCAAAGTTTGCTTTAAGTGAGGCAATCCCAATTGATTTCGAACTCCTGAAAAAGAATAAAGAACATTATTATGGCGGAGTAATTGAAGTGTCACGAGGATGCCCTTTTCTTTGCGAATTCTGCGATATTCGAACGAAACCAAATAACAACACCACCAACAATAAATCCATTGACGTTATTTTGGAGGAGCTAGAACAGTACTCTGCTCTTGGTATCCGAGATATTCTTTTTGCCTGCGATAATTTTATTGGCGATCACGTTTGGGCCGAAATGGTTTGTGACAAAATTATCGAATGGCGGAAAAACAATAACGTTGAACTGCATATATACACGTGGCTAACGATAAATCTTGCCTACTTTCCCCGCCTAATGAAAAAAATGAAGCTTGCTGGGTTTGATATGTTTTTTATCGGCGTGGAAAGTTTTGGACTGGCACAATTGCTTGAGACGGCTAAAGTGCAGAACACTAAAACAGATATAACTGAGTCGATTAAAACCATACAATCTCACGGGTTCATTATTGTAGCCGGCTTAATCTTTGGTTTCGATACCGATCCCGAAGATGCGGTACAAGTCGCATTAGATGGTATTAAAAACTCCGGTGTAATTTCAGGGGATCCATCTTTATTAACAGCACTTCCAGGCACCCCTCTTTTTTCGAGGATCAAGCATAGTGGTAGATTGCGAGAAGGTAAAATAGGACTTGGGGGTAAAAAATACGCTACAAATATTCTTTATCTTCGAGATAAAGATAAAATGATCAGCGACTTCATCTATTTTACTACAGAATTTAATAGACCCAGTTATCAATATAGTCGTTATTCAGTTTTTATAAGCACCGTTATACCCGGGCCAAAAAATATGAAGGGCGCTTCTGGATATATAAATGTTTTGCAGCTTTGGAAAATGATAAAGCGTAACCCGGACGCCATTTTCTCCTTTGCCAAGCGTGTCTTCAGTGTCATCAATACGCCAGCTAAAATTTTTTACACAGCGAAAGCCTTAATACTTACAATTAAAATGCCTCAGGCAAAAATGACTTATTTTTATTTCTGGCTTTTTAACTGGAGTAACTCAGTACTGAAATATGGAAATTTAAAAAGTAAGGATTTTGATATCGAGTCCGTTAACAAGTCATATGAACTAAAGAATATTATACCTCCGAGTTACGAGACTGATTTTTTTGAGCCGATACCAAAAAATAAAATAAAAGCGCAACGATTTGCAACAATAAGTTCTTTAAAAAAATTAATAGCTGATGGAAAATCTTGATTTAAACAAGGTCGTCGTAGTAATTCCCTGCTACGTGGCGCCGAAAAATTTATTAGCTCAAGTAGACAAGCTTCAGAGTCTTGGGTTTCACAAAATCATTGTCGTTGATGATGGTTCGCCGATTGAATCTCAACTTATTTTTAAAAAATTAAAAAATATTATATTACTATCAAACCATGTGAATAAAGGAAAGGGAGAAGCTCTAAAATTGGCTTATCAATATATTTTGGAAAACTACACTGATTGCATTTTTGCAATCAGTTGCGATGATGATGGTCAACATCATCCAGAGGACGTTTTAAAAGTGGCCCGAGCTGCAATTGGCTCAAATTTAGCACAGGTCTATATTGGCTCACGGGCATTTGACAACAGCGTGCCCCTAAAAAGTCTCATTGGAAATCTAAGCATAGAAAAAATGTTGTTCTTGTTCACAGGGAAGCATATCTCTGATACACAGACAGGTCTGCGCTGCATCCCCATTTCAATACTCTCTGCTCTTATTAAAATTCCCAGTAGTAAATTTAATTTTGAATTTGCATCGCTTTTATATCTGATAAAAAATAAGATTCCAATACAAGAAATCTCCATCCGTACAATCTATTTTAATAACAATAGAGGTACTCGATTTAAAGGAATCCGGGATTCGATGAGCATCATAGGGGCCTTGGTAAAATATATTTTTAACTAAGGTGTGCTGTTCTTAATTTGTTTTTAAGTTTGGCTCTTTCGTATTGAAATATTTCTCTATATTCATCAAAACATAATTATACTGTGAAAGTTCCAAACTCGAAAGTTGTTCTTTTTTTTGTAATTTCTCTTCAAAATATCCTTTAAGATATTTTAAAACCGTAGCATGAAACTTTATTATAGAAAAATATGTATCCGGCTCCTTAATAAACTTAGGCTCCTGTGACGCTAAAACTTTTTCCAAAAAAAGACTGGCTTGAAATTCATCGTTCACTTCATAAACACGACCTATAAAAATTCGATTTAAAAAAAGCGTGGACGCTTGAGAAGTCTTTCTTCCAGAATTTTCAATTAAAGCGTATCCCAGAAATTCTAAATTTTTTTTCTTTTCAGCTTTTGATAATGCTGGATATTCCGTTGTTTTATTCCATACAGTATAGAGCCCATGGTCGGGGTGTTTTTTAAGTAGAAAACTCGTTGCTGCTTTTACACTCTCGCTATCTTTGTATTCATGTAGAAGTTCTATTAGCCGAATATTTACAACATGATCGTTGGAATTGTAGCTCAAAGTGTTTAAAACCCACTTCAAAAAAGTATCTGTTTCTCCATTTCTTTCGATTGTAAGAAAGCTGAATGCGAAAATGATCGGAATAATTGCCGTGACTATAATTTTCCTGGCGCTTTCTTTTAAATGCATAATTGCAGCCCATATACCAATAAAAATAAAAACATAGGGGAAATAAGTCCGATGCTCGAAGACGAGATGTTCGATAGGAAATACTCCAGACTCTGAAAGTAGCGCCAAGTACATGGCAAAAATAGCAAATGTCACTAGTGGATTTTTTTTGATCAGAAATCTGGAAAGGGCAAGAATTCCAACATGACCTAAAATCGCTAACCATGTTAAATTTTTAAAAATGGTTGCATCCGGTTCAATGCTGTATAAGAAGTGTAAATTAATAGGTAAAAGGAATAGACGAAAATAAATGAATATCACCCGTGCCTGAATTATTAAGTATTGATACCAAGGCAAAGCGAGGTTTTGGGTATTTGATTTCAATCCAAATAAAAATAGAGACGGTATTAATGCCAGAACCATTAGGGGCAGGATCCATTTCATTAAATCTTTAGTTTTGATCTTTTTATGAAAAATAAGAACATAAGCGGCAAAAATAAGCGGAAGCGTGATTACGAACGGCTTCGAGATAATTCCTAAAAACATTGCCAAAAAACAAAACAAATAATCTCGACGTTGTCCGGATTCTAGAAATTGAAGGAAATAGTAAAAAGATGTGATGGCAAACAGTGCAGAGAGAAGTACGCCTCTTTGAATGATGTGATTGAGACTCTGAGTAGCAACAGGGTGAACCACAAAAAGGATTCCCAGGACTAAGGCAAGTCCTTCATTTGATTTATAAAAATGTCGTCTAGAGAGCCGAGTAAGCAATTTAAACAGGGCAAAGCCACACAGGCCATGAAGAACGATATTTGTTGCCTTGAATGCGAAATAATCAAGCCCTGATATTTTCCAGTTAAGCCAAACAGTGAAAGTAAGAAAGGGGCGATCTGGCAATAATTCTGCAAGAGTTACATCAAGTCCCTGTTCAAACAGCTGCTTTGCAGACGTAGATATACGTCCGTAATCGTCACCAAGAAATTCGCTATGAAGAGAGTTCCAGTAAATGGCAAAGGCTGCGACAAGAAACATTGAAAGGTATCGCCACGGATGCAGCAAGCTGTAAAACTTTACGTAGTTTTCTTTAAATCTCATTTTAATAAAGTATCAAAAATCATAAAAAAAGGTAAGTTAATTGAAATTTATTAATCTGGATAAAAAATAGCCCCCAATTTGGGGGCTATCAAAACTCATAAAATTTTTAAAATATACAAATCAAATCAAATCAAGAATTAGTATCCAGCGTTGGTATTGGTTAACGCTTTTGTTTCAGAAATAGTCCATTTGTCAAAAAGGGCTGCTGAAATATTTCCTGCAGCCGCTGCAAGGAAAGTAACCCCTGTAGTAACAACTGTTGAAGCATCCATATTACCCGACGCTGCTGCCGCTGCCGCACCTGATTTAAGCTGGGTCGTCGGGACGATAGTTGTTGCCGCCACACAAGCCGCGTTACGTACAGCTACCGCTGCAACTTCTGAAGCCGTAAAACCAAGGATGTAATATCCCTTTGGTGGCTGGTCATAACCTAGAACAAGTAAACAAGTTGCGAACGCATCGTAGTCAGCCATAGAACCGACTTCAACTGAATAGATCGCTGCAAGCTGAATTTTAGCTTCTGATTGCTTCGCTTTTGCCTGGTACTTTTTGAAATTTGGAACTGCAATTGCGGATAGAACCCCAATGATCGCAACAACAACCATTAGCTCGATCAGGGTAAAGCCCCGCTCACACTTTTGAATAAATTTCTTCACAGTAATCTCCTGGTTATACCAAAATTAAGATTTGGTATCTATGTTTAGGCCTTACCCCCCGGAAACATTAAGAGTTACAAAGGGATAATTCATTATAAGCGCTATATAGATAATTATACTACTAATCGGCATTTTTTCCTCAACTCTTTAATTTAAGGGGCAGATCATGCTCCAGCCGACATAAACATCGGAAGATACATGGCAACTAAAATGGTCGCTATGATACCCCCGAGGACTACGATGACTATTGGCTCAATCATTTTTGTCATGCCGGATACCAGGGTATCGACTTCGTCTTCAAAGACTTCTGCTACTCTTGAAAGCATCTGGTCTATTTGTCCTGTTTGCTCCCCGACTCTGATCATCTGACAAACCAGCTCGGGAAAATACTCAATTTTGCTTAATGGTTCAGTTAAAGTTTTACCCTCTACTACTTTTCTTTTAACTTCTCTCAAGTCTTTCGCAATTACGCTGTTGTCAAGTGTCTCGATACAGATATCAAGCGCATCAATCAGGGAGACACCAGCACCCAGAAGTGTCGCAAGGGTATTTGAAAAAGAACTTAAATTTGCTTTTATGATAATGGGACCAAACAAAGGAAGGCGCATACTAAAATTATCATAAGAAATTTTTCCAATCGGTGTTTTAATATATGACATTAGTGAAGCAACACCAACAAATGCGGCTGGAACCATTATGAAAGTATACTTACCAAAAAAAACAGACGTATCAATAACAAACTGAGTGATCCATGGAAGTTCTTGCCCTGTTTCAGTCAACATACCGGTAAAGGTTGGCACGACAAAAACCATCATACCCCAAATAACGACAGCACCTACTGCGCAGACAATCGATGGATACATCATGGCTGATTTAATTTGGGCCTTTGTTTTTTCCTGCTTCTCCATATGAAGCGCTAGTTTTTTTAAGATAGCCTCGAGAATACCACCGGCTTCACCGGCCCTAACCAGGTTGCAATATAATTTATCAAAACCTTTTTGAGCCTCCATGGCTTCGGCGATTGTTTTACCTTCACCTACATCTGCTGCAATTTTTTTTACCGCAAATTTTAGAGATGGATTTTTTTCAGCGCGATATAAAATTTCGAGAGATTGTAAGATTGGAACACCGGCTGCAATCATGATTGAAAGCTGCTTGGTAAACCCACATAATTCCTTGACGCTGATTGATTTGGCGAATCCCTTATCAACCATCCACATTCCCAGATCGAATTCCAAAATGGAAGGAGCAATGATTTTTTTGACACGCAATCCTTGAATGCGCAGAGCTTTTCGGACTTCTTTTTCTGAAGTTGCTTCAATTTGACCCGTAACTTTTTTTCCTGCTGAATCTACAGCATCGTATTTAAAGTTTCCCATTTATTCTATTTTACCTTAATTCCCAGCGCTGTCGCTAATTCATCTGGTGAATTTGAATAACTCATGGCCACTTCAGTACTTATAGCACCAGTTTCCACGTGTTTTTTTAAACTTTGATTCATCGTAACCATACCCGTTTTATCCTGTCCAATCTGCATCTGAGAATAAATTTGATGCAGTTTATCTTCACGAATAAGGTTTCGAATACCACTTGTTGGAACCAGAATTTCCATCGCGGCAACCCTCCCTTTTTCAAAGGACTTTGCAATCAGCTGCTGCGAAACAATCCCCTGAAGAACGAAAGACATCAGCGTTCGGATCTGAATCTGCTGATGGGCCGGAAAAACGTTAATAACTCGGTTAATTGTCTGCACACATGAGTTGGTGTGAAGTGTACCAAAAACCAAGTGACCTGTTTCGGCAATAGTAAGAGCAGCTTCAATTGTTTCCATATCTCGAAGCTCTCCGACCAGAACAATATCGGGATCCTGACGAAGTAAACTTCGAAGGGCACTTGAAAACGTGAGCGAATCACTTCCAATCTCCCGTTGATTGACCAGACATGATTTATGAGCATGAACAAATTCGACTGGGTCCTCTAAGGTGATAATATGACCAGCCTCGTGCTGATTAAGATAATCAATCAACGAAGCCAGAGTCGTTGACTTACCAGACCCAGTAGGACCTGTTACAAGAATAAGTCCGTTACTTACATCACACATTTTTAATAAAACATTCGGCAGGTTCAGGGCCTTAAAGTCTGGAATAATACTCGGAATAATACGAAAGACTGCCGCTACGGCACCTTTAGAGTTAAAAACGTTGGCACGAAATCTGGCGAGACCCTTAATACCAAATGAAAAATCGAGTTCTAATTTTTTTTCAAATTCATTTTTCTGATCTTCTGAGAGAATCTGATAGATTAATCTTTTAGTGTCTTCACCAGTCAAGGCCGTTGTCTTAACTTTTATTATTTCCCCGTGTACACGCAAGCCAGGTGATGTGCCAGATGTGATATGTAAATCTGAAGCATTACTATCAACCATCAATTTAAAAAGCTGCTGTATTTTTAAAGTATCATTGCCCTTATTTTGCGCAGTACCTGTCTGGGTCATTCGGGTTGAATTGGCCTTCGCGTTTGTGTTGGTATTGTCATCACTCATAATTTTATCCCTACATTTTATCTGAAGCTGAATTTGAAATCGCTTCATCTATCGTTGTTAATCCTTGAGCTACTTTTGTAAGAGCACACATCCTTAGTGTCTTCATTCCTTCCTTAATTGCCTGCTTTTTTATTTCATCAGCTGAACCATGGCGCAATAAAATTTCTTTTATTGAGGGGGACATTGCGAGAACTTCATAAATGGCAACTCTGCCTTTATATCCTGTGCTGTTGCATGTAGGACATCCCTTACCCCTGTATACCGTAATCTTCGCCGCGGACGCTGGAGATATACCGCACGTAATAAGAACTTCCTGTGTGGCGGTAGTATCTACTTCTTTGCAATCTTTACAAATTTTTCTACACAATCTTTGAGCCACGACAACGTTTAATGCTGCCGCAACAAGAAATGGCTCAATTCCCATGTTAACTAAACGAGTGATGGTACTTGGGGCATCATTTGTATGAAGTGTAGAAAGTACCAAGTGTCCTGTTAGTGCTGCCTCGATTGCAATTTCTCCAACTTCACCATCTCTTATCTCTCCAACCATGATGATGTCCGGATCTTGTCGCAGAAACGATTTTAAAGCGGCTGCAAATGTTAACCCAATATCTTTTTTAACGTTAACTTGATTAATTCCTTCCAGGTTAAACTCAACTGGATCTTCAGCCGTAGAAATATTTGTATCAATTTGATTGAGTTCTGCAATTGCCGAATATAATGTAGTCGTTTTACCGGAACCGGTTGGACCTGTGACCAGACACATTCCGTACGGTCGAGAAATAGCTTCTTTGAAAACATCAAGCTGCTTTTGCTCAAATCCAAGCTTTGTCATGTCGAGCTGTAGGTTTGAAGAATCTAAAAGTCGAAGAACTATTTTTTCTCCGAACAATGTCGGTAGTGAAGAAACGCGATAATCAATAGGCTTCCCGCCGATCTCCAGTTTGATACGGCCATCCTGAGGTTTTCGTCGTTCCGAAATATCCATTTGGGCCAGAATTTTGACTCTTGAAATTATAGGCAGCATTAAAGTTCTTGGCGGCTTCGCTGCTTCCACCAAGCTACCATCCTGGCGGTAACGTATACGGAAAACATTTTCGTATGGTTCTATATGTATATCTGAGCATTTTGAAACGAAGGCTTCTGCCAAAATACGATTAACGTATCTTATGACATCATCGCCGATATCATCTTCATTGATATTTTCATCTTTTTTTGAATCGCCCTTGATTTCCCTGATGGTTTCCAGAATATCTTCAATACTCTCCGGAACTCGTGTGAACATATCAGACCAAGAAGACAAACTTGTGAGTATGAATTCAATGGGATATTGAAATAAAGTTTGAAGCTCTGCCTGAAGTTTTATCAGTGACGGATCATAGATTGCAACACTTACCGCCTTCGCATTTTTTTGTATCGGGATAACCCTGTACTTTATGATGTCACTTTTCTTAACGATTTTAAAAATGCGCTCTGGTATTTTAGCTTTTGATAAATCTATGTAGGTCAAATTATAATTTTCAGCTATTTGTTTCGCAAATCTTATGTCATCAAAAAATTTAAACTGTAATAAGCCAAGTTCAGAAATAACCTGCGGATCTTTATCGATAATTAGAGGTCTTAGATCCTTAATCGGAACCATACCTGTCTTTGTAATTACATCCACGAATTCTTTTCTAAACATGCTGTTTTCTATTTTTTCCTTAATTAGGATTGATCGATATTTTAAAGACTTATCGGCTTTAAAATTTATCTTCTTTAAGATTTTAGTTATTTAAATCAAATTGAATTAATCGACCAAAACGATAGAGCATGTCTTGCTTGAAGCTCGAGTAACTCCAATCCATCCATGTAATGCGCTTTATTCTTCAGAAGGTTTAAATGGGGTGCAAAATCGTAATTAAAATCCCAGAAAAGTGTGCTTCTATCAATTATTCCGGAAAAAATGAAATCGCGAGAACATGTATTGATGACCAATTTTGGGTTGGGTATTTTAAAATCCTTTTCAAACAGGTCGGTTATATTTAATTGATCTAAATTCTTGGTTATTCTTCTGGCATAAATTCTGTTATCAATACCAACCTCTTCCAGCGCATACTGAACGATGCCCGACATCACTCCATCACCAAGAATAATGGCGTTTAAATTGCCATGTTTTAATTTTAATTTCTGCAAAATTTCTACAATTGCGATATAGTCCGTGTTCTCACCGATGAAACCGCCGGCATCTTTGATTAGACAATTAATCGCAGCGAGCTTATGAACTTTTTCCGATAAAAATACTTCATCAAGAAAATGTTTTTTATAAGGACTCGTGATGCTGATGCCATCATACGTCTTGAACAACTCTGCAACGGAGGGAATTAGCGTATCATTTTCAATATCAAGCAAATCGTATTGAAGTTCAGTCTTAAGCAGTTTTCTATAGATTTCAGGTGATCGCGAATGCTGAATATTCTTTCCAATAAGAGCTAACTTTATCATGATTTAAAATATGCCCTGGCCACTTTAACGTCACCATCGATTTGAGATATCAGGTCATTTACGCTTAAAAATTTCTTTTCATCCCGGATTTTTTTAAGAAATGAAACACGCATGACTTCTCCGTAAATATCTCTATTGAAATCAAGAAGATGTGTTTCGATATTTATCGAAAGCCCCATGTTGAAAGTAGGATTAATACCAATATTAGTGACGGAATTATAGGTCATGTCCTGAATAGTGGTTTGTGTGATATAAACCCCTCTGGCGGGAATAATCAGCTCTTTATCAAAGTCGATATTAGCGGTAGGAAATCCGATTTGCTTTCCACGCCCCTGACCTTTGATGACTCTGCCTGATAAAAAATAACCTCTGCCCAATAACGAATTGGTCTTTTCAATATCTCCGGAGGAAATCGCGGCCCTTACGATGCTCGAAGAAATTGCATGACTATCGAGACGAAATTCATCCTGTAGTATTAAACTTATATTCTTTTTTTCACAGAGGCTTTTTGCCAATCTATAATCACCCGCTTTATTTGCGCCAAAAACAAAGTCATGTCCTAGATAAATTTTTTCAATACCTGGAAAACTAAAGACATATTTCTCAAGGAATTCTTCCGGTAAAAGTGTACTAAAATCCCTCGTGAAGTCTATCTCCAGTAGATAATCCACCCCACACTGAGACAACAGCTCTTTCCGCTCATTAAAAGTGTTAATGAGAAAGCCCGTCTGAGCCTTTAAAATCTGTACCGGGTGCGGAACAAAAGTTATCACAACAAATTTTGATTTTGTTAATTTACAATCCTGATAAATTCTTGAAAGAAATTCTCTATGCCCGACATGGACACCGTCAAAATTTCCAATGGTCACTTCTATTTTTTCTTCAACGTAAATTGTCTTTAAATCGTCTATTTTTTTAAGCACTATCATATATTTTTTAAAATCTCTTTGAAATATCGAGTTTCAAATACTGTTTTCCTTTCCGCTTTATTTAACCCAAAAGTCTTTTCTTCGCAAATCTGAAGAGCATTTTTAAAATACGCCTTTGCCTCTTTGCTCATTGGGCTATCATCAATGATCTTGAGGACTGAAATTCCTCCATTGGACATTTTGTTCTCTTTATCCAGAGCAGATACAACCTTATAAAGATCTGAATAATTTAGTCCGCGACTCTTCATTTTAGCAATCTCTTTTTTGATTCCTGCGACCCGATCACCTGCTGGAATAATGTTTTTATTGATGAAAAACCAATGGCCCAACATGGCCAAAACAGATGCTCCGAGGAATACGTTTATTATATCGAACCAGCGATTAAACCATCTTCCTTCACTCTTAAGTACGGGGCCTACCAGACCAACTGGATTCCTTTCGATTTTTTTTGAATCGCTCGACAAGAAAAGCTTAGAAATAAAATCATCCTGAGCGCCATCCTGCTGGTCCTTATTTTTTACCAGGGACTCTGCTACCGGAACATTTCCATTGGGTGCAGTTGCCGCCACTCCCGATATATCTATCCCTGGAATAGTAACTTTCTTTTCAACATATCTTCCTGAAGATGGATCAAAATAGGCTAAATCAAGTTCACGGGACTTTATGCTCAAAGGACCTCTGGCAAGGAAAGTATATTCAAATACTTTTTTGGCTGCCTGGGTGCCAATTTCGGAAACTTCCGATTTAGTATCAAACTGCTCAAGGCTCTTATCAGTGTAAATAGCAGGGGCATCCATATTTTCAACTGCCCCCTTTCCCTTTACCTCAAACTTAACTTCAATAGGCTCATTGACCAGAAATTTAGTTTTAGGAATGCTTAAACTAAATTCATGTTCTCCAACAAGGCCAGTAAAACCCGCTGGTACATTGTCTGCTGGAAGCGGAAGAATCTCTACTTCAATTCTAGGACTAGAAAGATCTTTATTTTTATATCTCTGAGATCCTAAGCCAAAACCTCCAAACGGTGAAGAGTAATCATTCTCAACAACCTGTACTGAAATGATCATCGGATCCAAAACAGCATTACCAATTTTTTCAGGATATAACCTTGCAGAATAAGTTAGAATTCTCTTAAAAATTTGTCCTCTATATTGAACCGTTTCCACCGGTGAATTGACGTGGTGAAATCTCTTTATAAACTTATTCAGCTTCGGAAACTCTTTTACATCATTGGCTGCAATAGAGGTTTTAAAATAGAGATAATAATTTACATCAATTCCTTCCCCAAGATAGACCCTTGTCTTTGAAGCAGTAGCCTCCATGAATGCATCTGGAATTTTTCGAGCCTGAGCGAGAACGTTAACGGATACATCTTTTACATTTGTAACCTTTCCACCAATCTCGACCTTTATATTTTTTAACGTCACTGTCCCCTGACGTTCAGCTATTAGCTCATAGACATAATTCTGTTCCCTGGTAGTGGTAAACTTCCCATTTATAACAGTTGTTGAAATAGAAACACCCTGCTCACTTTTCCCCTGAACAGAAGCTCCAGTTGGCGTAAAAGAAATATAAGGCTCGACATTGCCTGTCGTTTTTATTCTAAATGTAACAAAAAAACTTTCGTTCATCAGAGGTTCAGGTGGGCTGACCTCAACATCTACCTCTTCCGCTTTCAACGCAGAAGTTAAAATGAAAACTAATGTTAGCAGGAGTAGTTTAAGTATATTCATTACCAGTCTCTCTTTTGTTTTTGCTCACCACGCTCGCTAGTGGATGTATCCATCATCTTTTTTTGTAATTCTCTGTCATCACTCATTATCTGCTTAATCATTGCCGGAGTTTTTACCATACGCCTTTTTTTCTCAATTTCTTTTTCCTTTTCATCTAATGTGCTGGGTCCCGATGGTTGCTTCTCTTCCTCTTCTTTGTTCTCACCATCTTTTCCTTTATCTTTTCCAGACTCATCTTTGCCATCCGTCTTTTCATCTTTCTTTTCTTCGCCTTTGCCGTTCTTATCTGGCTCCTGCTGTTGTCCGTCTTTTTTATCCTTCGAATCCTGATTGTCCTTTCCTTCTTTATTTTTATTATCTTCGGTTTTTTGCTGCCCCTGATTCCCCGATTGACTTGAATCCGATTCTCCCTGGGACTTCCCATCCCCCTTCTCATTCTTATTATCCTGATTATCCTTGCCATCCTTTTTGTTTTTTTCGTCTTCCTTTTTTTGTTTATCTTTTTCAGCTTGTTTCTTTTTTTGCTCAACATGAATGCGCAAATTATTTCTTAGCTTTTCTTTAAGATTTTCGTCCTTTGAATTTTTCATTAAATCTTGAATGATGGGCAGCGCCTCTTTTAGCCTGTTTGATTTTAGCAACGATGTCGCGTGGTTAAAACGAACCGCTTCCGAATCATTGCTCTTTCCGTATTCACCGTAGAGTTTAGTGGCCCTCTTCTCATCTTTGACCCTAAGCATTTTCTCTGCAGTTTTTAAAACAAATTCCCGGTCTGCCTTTCCTTCCTGAATCTTTTCAAGATCCCTCTTGATTTCCGGTGTGATTAACATTTTTTCATCAGCCTCTTTATCCTGTGCCCATGACATTGTGGTCACCAATTTCAGCCCAATGAAAAATGTAAGTATTAATGTTTTTGGAATTTTAAAAAGTGGAAATCTTCCAACAATTACAGAAAGACAGAAAAGGAGTATTGCCGGAATAAGGATATAATGTGAATAAACTGGTCTTATTCGCATGTCACCGGTGCTTTGTTTTTTATTATAAACAGATCTAAAGAAATTCATAATATCTTCTGTTGGAAGTGAATAAGAATTAACAACCCAATATTTGAAATTTTGTACATTTCGCCCCATTTTTTTTATGTAATCTTCATCAAGCTTTGAAATTACCGGCTGGCCTTTGAAAGTTTTATAACCTCTAAAGCTATTATCCTCCCATCTAAGGGGTATATTTCCTCCTTTAAGCGTTCCTACTCCCACTATCGCCAGATTTATACTTGAAGGTACTTTTACTTTAAACTCCCCTTCACTTTCCTCCGCGTCGGTAAATACCAGCATGTTACCAGTATTCGATTTATCATCGTCTGATGAATCCTCAAAATATTGAACAGACTCTTCTATCGCCTGCGAAATATTTGACCCCCCAGAAACGGCGTTTGTTTTTTCAAGTGCAGCAAGTCTTGAGTCAATAAGGTCGATATCATCAGTAAATGGCAATAATCTTTTTTGGATGTCTGAAAAAAGAACAATTGAAATCTGATGACCAGGAGCATTTTTAACAAAGTGCCGGGCGATCTGAAGAGATTTCACAAAGCGACTGGGGCGTACATCTTCAGTCAACATACTCGTTGAAGTATCAAGAAGGATAATAGTTCGTTGATCTGGCAGGCTTGCGCGAATCTTTTTTTCAGGACCTCTCAAATCCAGAAGAGCAAGCATAAATAATAGTAAGCTTATAATATAGAGAAAAGAGGAAATTCGGCTGGACCAGGTTCTCTCAAAGAACCAATAGGATTTTATCCACTTGAAAAATCTGACGTTCAGGCGGTTAACTATTATTGCAATTACAATGATTGCGACAATTGCATAAGTTAGAAAATGAGTATTCACAAAACTCATGGACCTTCCTTTAAAATGATTCGACGGCTAAGCTCAGATCCAATTAAAAAACAGATTCCAATAAGCAAATATTTAAAATAAAGTTCCTGATAAATAATTCTTCCTGATCTTTCTATCTGGGTCCTTTCAAGTTTATTAATTTCATCTAAAACGTTCTGCAGAGCCTTGTTGTTGCCGGCCATATACGATTTTCCTTTGGTCATATCTGCGATTTCCTTCAGTCCTTTTGCATCTACGCTGCCACCAGGGATCATCTGGTATCGCTGAACACCAAACATGTTTGGGCCGACAGGAATTCGGGCTGCCCGATCTCCGCCAATTCCAACAGTATAAATTTTTATTTTATTTGCGGCAGCCATTTCAGCCGCCTGTAATGGAGTTAGGGTTCCGACATTGCTTACACCATCAGTTAAGAGAAGAATGACCTTGCTCTTTGCCTGAGATTGTATGAGTCGACCAACTGCCAATGCAAGTGCATCACCTATATTTGTCCCGTCACCAAGCGGTCCGAGTTGAACCTGCTGAACCATTTTCTTAATTAGTTCCAGGTCAGTTGAAAGCGGAAGCAAGGTAAATACCCTTTCAGCAAAAATAACGATACCAATTCTATCTTTAGGAAATAGTGCCGTAAAATCAGAAACTTTTTGTTTCGCAGCCTCAAAACGATTCGGCTTCAGATCTTCTGCCAGCATTGATCGTGATAAATCCAGGACAATTATAATATCGTTTACATCAATTGTGTTCTTATCCATGCCCAGGGGTCTTCGCGGCCCTGCAAGCGCAAATGAAATATAAAGCCAGCCAATTACACCCGCTACAAAAACAATTGCTCTAGTGAGTTGAAATCCTGCTTTCTTATATTTTTTTGGTAAAAACAGCTGAGGTTTTCTGAACCAGTAAAAAAAACTGATTAACCAGAAAGATAATCCCAGCAGACCCCAGAAAGCATAATAAATGTGCTGAAATTCAAATTTCACACAAAGCTCCTGCGGATAATCTCGAAGTGATTTTTCACCTCATTCGTTTCTTCTGATGTCCATAATCTTTTGTATTGATGCTGTTCCATTGATTGGAAAAATTCTCTATATGCCGGAGCATGATCTTTTATTAAATTCATCCAGTCTTTTCGTAGAGCATATATTTCTTCGTAATCTTTTCGGGTACTGGCTTTTAAAAATACTTCATTATACTTCTTTCTGGCTACGGCAACAGGATCACGTCTGAATTTTCGCAACAACGACTTTAGATTATTTCTTTTCCAAAAAGCCATGAGGGCCATAATAAGCAGGCCAGAAATTAGTAATGTGCTATATAAGCTAGAGCGCAACAGTCCCTGATCCATTATGTAATAGTCTTCCGGTGCATTGCCCGAAGATTCAACGTGCAACGCCGGGGTTGAAATTTGAATAGTTTGCCCCTTATATACAAACTGTGAAGATAAATTTTCCTTTGTTGGTTTTGCTATTGCTAAAAGTTTAATCTCTACCACATCCGCATTGTTTAATGAAACCTCAATACTTTCTATGTCTGTAACAAATAGAGCATTCGCCAGAACCATATTTTCAAGCTGCCTAAATTCATTTAAATCCGCACTTTCAATTGGCCATACTTTTACCAGCGCCTGGACAAGATCGCCTTCCCTCAAAACCGATGGCGCAGACACAACACTTAACTCTGCCTGTATATCAGCGGCAAAAATATTCAGTGAAAACAGCACAAGAAATACAAAGAGAAGATATCTCATCTCATCTCCTTTATAAAATTCTCTAGATATTTTTCCTGTATTCTTATTCTTTTAAATTTTTTGCCAAACTCACTGCTCAATTCCTTTTTTCCTGATAAGTCATACTTCCCCAGGCTCCCCCCCGAGGTCTTGCCTGAAGAAGCGAACAGCGAAAATGGAACAGACGTAGCCTCATCCAACGGCGATAGCATTTGAAATGAATGAACATTCGATCGATATAGTATTTTTTTCAGAACATTTAATTCTAAAAAATCGTGGAAGTCCGACAAGAGTACAACTTCACGTTTGCGGTTTAAATGTTTCATTATAGATAAATATTTTTGCATTTTATCCACACTGTCTCCAGATACTCGTTCCAGATTGACAGCACCCTGAAGATTGAGAATTTTTTTTTCTTCCAGAATTGAAATGAAATGCGATATTCCTGCTTCACCGGATTTTTTGGGCACATGAATAATTTCATCCGCTACAATAATAGTATGTACAAAGTCATTGCTTTCTTTTGCCAGAAGGTAAAGAAGACAGCATATTTCAATCGCGGCCTGCAGCTTGGAAACTCCATTAAAACCAGATAGCATGGTTGCACTGGCATCAATGACAACCACAATCTCAACATTTCTCTCCTCGTTAAAGGTTTTCACATATGGATGACTTGTCTTCGCAAGAATTTTCCAGTCGATAAAGCGGATATCGTCACCAAAAGTATATACCTGATGCTCCTTAAATTGCAGTCCGGTACCTTTAAAGTTAGTTTTGAGCGTCCCCACTGTCTGTGAGTTTGCTTTTTTAAACAGATTAGCTTTTATTCTTCCAACTACTTTTCTGACTTCGGTGATATTCATATAAGTGAGTTCTCGTTTATACCAGTGATTTCGCAATCTTTAATGCTACATCTGCTCCCTTAAAATTATCTATTGCTGCTTCATAAGAAAGAATTAAACGGTGACCAAGGATACTGGGAACAACTTTCAAAACATGGTCTGGCGTGACAAATTCTTTACCTTCCATAAATGCCATGAACTTTGAAACACGATATAGCCAGATAACTGCACGTGGCGACGCTCCTGAAGTTATAACTCCATTGAATTCTTTTTTAAAATGATCAGACGATGGTCTAGTCGCATGTACAATTTTAACAATTAAGTCCTTTATTTTATCGTCAACATAGATCGCTTCCACAAATTCCTGCGCCCCAAGCAAATCATCTGTTGTGAGTACTGCTTCCAGTCTGTTAGATGGGTGTCGCTTTAAATCCAGAATATTTTTTTCAGCTTTAAAGCTAGGGTAATCAACATTTACTTTCATCATAAAACGATCTAACTGAGCCTCAGGCAGATTATAAGTTCCTTCCTGCTCGATAGGGTTTTGTGTTGCCAGAACTACAAAGGGCGATGAAAGTCGATGAGTTTCTTCTCCGATAGTCACTTGTTTTTCTGCCATTGCTTCCAGCAAAGCAGCCTGCACTTTTGCCGGTGCACGGTTGATTTCATCCGCGAGTAATAGTTGCGTGAAAATTGGTCCGAACTTCGTGCTAAATTCTTCTGTTCTTTGACTGTAAATCATTGTCCCGATCAGATCAGAAGGCAGAAGATCCGGAGTAAACTGAATACGCTTAAAGGACAGATCACAAAGCTTCCCCATTGTTGATACGGACAATGTTTTACCAAGTCCAGGCATACCTTCAATTAATAAATGCCCCTCGCAGACAAGCGCGGCCATAATTGAATCAAGCAGATTATCCTGACCAAAAATTACACTCTTTGCCTGCGTAAGTACGATATTAATTTTCTCTCTGGTTTCTTTACTGCTTCCCATAACTAACCTCTGTTCACGTAATAAACTAAATATTTAATATAAAAACTTTTATCTTTCAGCGAGGTCATCGGATGATCAAACCCCTGCAAGCCCAGATCGAGCAACTGAACTTTCTGTCCATTTCTAAATGCGGCATCCTGAATTGTCTTATCCAGTTCTTCATGGCTGGCGTAATGAGTACAAGATGCGACGACCATAATACCTTTATCGTTTAAAAGCTTCATGGCCTTCCAGTGAAGCTTTTCGTAACCTTGCAGTGCTGTAGTTTTATTTTTTTCAGATTTTGTAAATGCAGGAGGATCACTGATAATTACATCATACAACTTCTTTTCATTTATTGCCGCATCAAGAAATTTAAAAACATCTGATCTGACAAAACTCCCTTTTCCGAAAAATCCGTTGAGCTTAAGGTTTTCATCAATTGCTGAACCCATCTGCCCCTGATCAACAAATTCTACGTTGGATATTCCAGCCGCGAGCATGTGAAGTCCCCAACTTCCTACATAAGAAAATAAATCAAGCCCACTTTCTTTTTTAATATCGAGCTGAGACAATAGGGATCTTAACTTCGCTCGATTTTCCCGGTGGTCATAATAATACCCAATTTTTTGCATAATGCTTTTTGGCACTTTGTAATGCAAACCATTTTCCAAAACTTCCAAATCCGTATCTATTTCTTCACGCAGGTGTACAGGCAAAATCTCAGCCTTTCGATATTCTTCATTGTCATAGAAAACTGTTTTATGATTTAAGAAATTATCCTGAAATGTCGTTCGTATTAAATCTCGAAAGCGATCCATTCCCGCCGTGTTTATCTGAACCAGAATATATTTTTTATATTTATCAACAATAAGGCCTGGAAGTGAATCACTAATCCCGTAAACCAATCGACAGCCTTCCTTGTAACCAATAAAGACTTCTCTTTTTTTTATTGCAGCTACCAGAAGTTCTTGAATGACATCTTCAGCAATTTTATTTTCAGAAACCTTAATATCAAAATTCCAATCGACAATTTTCAATATTTTTATTTTGAAAAAGATTTCCGCATTGGGATTTACATAAGCTATGTATTTCTTTTGAATCGTCTGATCAACAACGCAAACCCATTCACCAGGAATCAGCCCTTTGGGAATTTCATCGACATCTTTTTCCGAAAGCTCACGCTCTCCACGATGAACTTTCATAGAAGATTTAGAAAGTATTTGTAACGTTTTCAGATAGGCCTCTAGAGATAAAATACTGTTATCTCTATAGTATAGAACGAGTTCTGTAATCTTCAATAAGTGATTTGCGAAAGGTTCATCTGATCTTTTTGATCAGTTAAATTGCAGAGGCGGACGAACTTGCTTGATGGATACTGCGGTCAGCAGGTAATCCATCATCTCTGTTATATGATCCACATTTTCTACGAATACTTTTTGATTTAATAATAAGAAATTTGATTTACCCGAATCTGACTTCTTATTTAAAAACTTGATCAAGTTAGCTGGTTCATCGTAATGATAGTTAACAGTGCAAGGCGCCGATCCAGACAGGCAGACCATATTTTTGGTGGTAAAAGACAAGAAATCACGCAATGGAGAAAGATCAATTTGGCCCGAGTGAATGACTCGTTTTAAATTTTGACCCATTGTCGAAAACCATTCCCCTTTATTCTGATGGAAAACATCCAGATAATGATAATCCTCTCTGATTACATTATAAGTATGTTCAACCAGTTTAGGATCCTTAAATGTTTCAAGCACAAGTTCAAGCCCCTGCGTCGTACTGCCAGAATCTGCTCCAATTTTCACATTTGGCATCTGGTCAAACAACGATGTCTGCAAGACTAAAAACAAGTCGTTTAAGGCGAGATACGCCGAATTTTTTTCTGGGTCATTACTCTCATTTAGTTTCTCAGTCAGGAAATAAAGCGCCGTGTTCAATGGCTTCACGGCTTCAATTAATTTTACATCGGCAGGAAAATAGCTTTTTAAGGTTGGCCAATAATCAATTATTTTTTCGATCGCCATGAACATTTGAAATAAATTATTCTGATTATATTTATCTGTGATCTCTTTTACTCTATTTGTACTGAAGACTACTTCCGGTGCTCCTAAAAAAGATCCCACAACCAAGATTCTCGCAATAGTATCTTCCACCAGTCGAGTCTCATCATAATTTAAGCCGGAAATCCAATCCACTGTGTTGGCAAATAGGTTTTGGCTTTCGTTTCCGCGAACTGCGCCAAGTTTTTTCAACAGACGCTCTGCCGATGCACCAGCAGCAGGAAGATCAAATCCATATAACAATGCCCGGTCAACACGTTTGAAATCTTCGCTGTTGATAAATTTATTGAAATCTTCTCTATTTCGTCCCACCCGGTCTCGAATTATTCGGGCAGCATTACTCCAGGTGTTCATTACGGTCATGTCACTTAAAATTTGTCCATTATGCTTTATTAGAAGCTCGTCGCTAAAAGGGAAAAGTTGAACTTTTTGAACAGCCGTGGCAGAAGAAGCTACAAGCGATTGCTCAAATGTTTTTAAGTAATCACCATAATCCAATCTGGCATCGAGCCCACGCCCATTGTTTACATCTGAGAGCGCATCGTAAACTTCCAGAGAATTGAGTGCCATGCGCAGGTCATTATCAGACATTTTTCGGGCGCAACGTATGACGGGAACCTTTACGCATCTTTGCAGCAGCCATTTTCTGAACGCTACATCTTTGTTATAATTCTTGCCGTGAACAACGGCATTTAAAAAAGCTACTCCTAAATAATTATTTCCAAAACGAACTTCACGAATTACCGATTCAACTCTCTCCAATGTTGTAACGTTTTCATGAGATGTCTTTCCGGCTTCGTTGACAAATTTTACAACCTGATTATTTACGTTAAAGGATTTATCACTTGTATCGTACATATAACGGAAGGTGTCTCTTAAGCTCAGCCTGAATTTTTTGGTTTTTGCCCCATTAAGAGGTATTTCTAATCCTTCTCCCGTCTTTGCAGACTTCATTATCATTGCAATGGGAGAACCATTTTGTCTTTCAAATGTATTCTGAAGCAGGCGTATCATATTATTACCGTAAACCTTTACGACTTCCCTGGAGGGACAAGGATAGGGTGAAATAAACTGATTGATGACTTTCTCACAGTCGTGTTTTGGATCATAAGTACCAAGGGATCTCTTTTGTGCCAACTCCAGCTCCCCCGATTTTACCCAATCACCGTAATCAATAAAAAGTTTACCAAGGTTATTAAAAACGTTTTTTGAATATGAGAAATTCTCTTCTTTAGAAAAAGACTTCAAAAGGGAATTGCGGTGTTGAATGTTTTTTTCAGGTGCTACTTCAAGCAGTGAAGAAAGCCATTGAATATTTTTATCAATCAGTGGTGCTGCAGATTTTTGATTGAAATGATAATTAATGGAGGTAAGTAAATAATCTAAGCCGTTTTTAGTGGGGACGCTCGATCCGAGTGGACCTATTAAATTATCAAGGATCTTCGCCATTCCAATTGAAGTATTAAGCATGTAGGGACTAAGAATACCATTCTTGTCTAAAAGGGACGAGGTTGAATCCTCTGCTCTTTTATATGACAGATAGCTGCTCTCTACCGAATTTATCCAGCCATATATTCTGAAGGCTATATTATCGTCAGTAATTTTCGTACACGCTGACGGTAAGTTTCTGACCAGTTCATAAAACCCGTTTTGAATATCAGCAAACTTTTGCATGCACTCTATCAGATGTTTTGCATCGTAATCTGCATCTGCGGCAGGATCATATTTAACCTTAAAAACATATTTTTCCGTTCTATTCCTCGCGATATAGATGTCTGAATTAATGTATTTTAACTCGTCGATGGCCATCTGGTTGATTGATTGCCCATTAGAAATGACTTCAAGTACTTTTATTATCTGGTTTCTTGAAAAGAATTTTTTAAAATCAGCCAGAGTTTCTTTACCTGCGAATTTTGAGAACAGATCTTGAAGAGTCAAATAAGACATCTCTTCTTTTTCACTTGTTCCCACCCACTTATCTTTAAAAATCGGCTGAACTTCTTTCACGTCGTCAAGAAACTTTGTGTAGAAATCAAATAGTAAAACAAAGTTTGTTCCATTATCAAAATGACGATCGACAAAGTTAAAAATAAAATTCTTTTCTTCTGGAGTGAAAAATGACCAGTAGTCCGCAATGCCTTTTATTTTGGGATCATTATCCTGCCGTGTAACCGTATGCAAATATTCACCCAACGATGTATATCCTTCTGGGGGGAGACTTTTTATAACATCAAACACTACCGGATAGAAATTACGAGTATTGGTAATGATGTCTGAATTAAGCGCATTGGCAGATGAGAAAATATCACCGGTAAACAAGTCTAAAAGGTAGAGGTTTTCTGCAAAAGTCTTCTCTGCATCTCCAGTAGAAGTAGTCTGACTCATGAGAAACTTCACCAGATCATAAAACTTTTTTTCTCCTAAAAAATCTGCAAAATTAGCGGTTAGTTTGATGAAGTTAAAGTTATATTTATTATGCTCGAGCTCCCGACAAACTTCGGTGGACATTTTTAATCCCAGAATTCCAGCCGATGAGAAATCATAAAAACTTTTATAATCTTTATATTTGATGACACTGACATAATCAGAAACATGGGTCTTAAAGACAAATTCAACGAGTTCATTTGATGTATTTGTGCTTTTTATCGAACAGGCAAGCCCGTTATTGTATGCCTTTTCAAGGCCCTTGATTTCCCCCACAAACTCCGGATTTGCCAGAACAGGGTATTCAAGGAGATCGCGAAATTTTTCGCGGTTCATTTTTACGTCCTGAACCCATTGATAAATCCAGGATAAGTCGCCATTGCGGCTGCCTGTTAATAAAATTTTGCTTAAAAAATCCCGGTCCTCATCTGAAAACCCGGCGCGTATTTTAGCCGATACTGAATCCATCACCTTGAGCCGTGCTGGTATATAAAGAGGGGATTTTCTAAATTTATTTATTTCGTTTCGTAAATTTTCCTGTTGTCCATCGAGCGATTTCACAACCATCTTAAGTAAAAAAGACAGTGTATCAATTGTATCTGGATTAGCGTCCACAATTTTTATAATGTTCATCAGAGAAGACTTTTCAGGAGTCCTTCCCGGTCTTGCCACACACATTGGATCCAGCCGGTTATCAACACAATAAAACAGTGCTTTTGTCGCATCAAAGAAATTTGTCTCATTAAGAGCAGCAAGTACGTAACTTAAATCATCCAGCCCTTCTCTGGAATCAAGTTCGCGAATATTTTTAAATACTCTGTCACGACGCTTTTGATTTTCAATGAAGGCCTGATCAATCGGGGACATTAAATGATCCCACGAGTCCGCACTGACTGTTTTTATGGATTTAAACATATTAGGGAATTCTTCATCCCACTTAGTGCAGACAAAAAGCTCCAGAACATTTTTATAAAGAAGCACGCCTTTGTTGAAATTTACTTTTGAACAGGCGTCCAGGCGTTCAATTTCCCGGGAGCTCTTAACTTCTTCAGGAGCAAGTTCGGGGGATGATTGTCTTTGGCAAGACAGTGCAAACAACAAGATTGCAATTACAAAAAATGAATCTAACGCTCTTGTCTGCCACTTCACTTAAATAATGCCTTACCTTTTTAAGCCTTCGTTTATATAACGATGAGCTTTTCCTGTATTAACTTCATATTTTGTAAAACGAATCGTCGTACCTGATTCATTTTTTACTTTTTTCTCTTTTTCCTTTTCCGTTGCGGGAATAGTAACTTCAGAAATATTCTTTACGACAATTTTAGAAGGAAAGCCAAGCCCATTTACACTTGTATAGTCAACATTGTTAATGGTTGTTAAGTTTGAAGCTCCCTGCTTCGCCGTCTGAATAACCTTATCTAAAACCAGCTTATTATTACTCCAGGATTTAGGAGAATGAAAGAACTCTGTTTTGACTGCAGACATAGGTGCCCTTGTCTCTACCGTCTTCAACTGTCCCGATCTATCTATTGTTATATCCACCTCGGGAACGGCCAATGTATAGGTTGTATCTATGGCATGTATAAGTTTTCCATCCGCGATAGGTTCTGATTTTAACGAATAGCCTTTAAATTTTTCCGAGAATTTTTCAGGGAGCACAAACTCCAGCTTTCCTTTAATGAGAGCAGTCAAATCAGCTTTTACTTCTTCAAACCCCTTAGGCAGCCCCTGTACTTCAATTTTGTATTTGTCCGGCGATAACCAGTAAATTTTATAAGAAACATCGACCAGTTTTCCCAGTACAAGATTTTTTGAAAGCATTTCTGTTAATTTATCTATTCTGGCTTCAAAAACTAAATCGTTTACACCGCTTCTTTGAGGTGCGTAACTTCTGATTTCGTATTGAATCAACTCATCAATTTTTTCCTGAGCAAAGCTGATGTTTATAAATGCCAGTGGTATAAATAGTAAAAGTTTTTTCATTGGTCCTTTTCACCTTAATTAGTCTCTTTATTGTAGCCATAGGATGCGTAGCTTTCAAATCGGCTAAAGAAAGGTAATTATTTCTTTCCAATTAGTATATAGGCACCTTAAATGCTTTGCTTTTTTCACAATTACTTCGCCCTTTGCGCCCTTTAGCCCTTTAACATTTTTTAACGGACTAAAAAGCATGGGTATTTCAGTGATATCCAACTTGGAAAAATCTCTTAGCATAGAAGCAATGGCCGATAAATCGTCTTGAGTAATTTTAGAAAAATCATCCGTTTTGATAATGCAATGAGCTCCGGGGTAATTTTCAATGTGAAACCAGTAGTGCTCTTTGAATGCGCCGGAACGAATAAAATCATTCGCAAGAGCGTCCAAAGCAACGACTCCCGAGAGCCCGTTAATTTTAAAATTTTTTATGTTGTATTCAGAATGCTGAGATTTTGTTTGTTTGCAGTGAGTGATCCAAAGTGGCTGGATCACTTTTTCCTTTGTCAGTTCAAATTCAAATTCACCCTTTTTAACATCTTCAAATTCTTGTTGTGAATCTTCAAGCCGGCCAGTGAGTATTTCTTCTGCCTTTTTCAATTTTTTTATCTTTTTAAAAATGACATCTCGCTTAATCCACAGGGATGAAATGCCCACCAGTTTAATTTTTTGACCATAAACTTTTATTTCATCGCTATCTAAATTTAAACGATCATCTTGCAAGTCACTTTGAAGTAAACTCCAGTTTTTCACTGAGGCAAGATCTTCAGAAATGTTGTGAATTTTACGGACCAGAAATTTTTCTTTCTTGCGCTGAAGTGGCTGACCACTAATTTTTTTATTCTCTTCTTTTAAATAATCATCAATGCTCCAATCTCTGGCGGCGTGACCTGAAATTTTATCCGGGCATAGAGTATCTATGAAGGACATCAACCCGCCTGCCTCCAGGGTTTCACCGCTCCAGCTAAGGTAAACCTCATCTTTAGACTGGCGCGCGAAAAAAAGTTGCCTTTCCTTGTAACCAAATAAAAAAGAATTATCTGCATGCTCATTTTTAAAATGAAATAAGCTAACAGTACTTTTGTCATCTATTTCCATCCTTCCCAGGCGTGCACCAACCAGATATTTTCTTATATAATCGAGTAATCTGTCCTGTACTCTCAGGTATGATGGTGGAAGTTTATCTGCTAGATATACCCCCTGATATTGGTTGCCTCTGCCAATGTAAATTGCGACAGATTTACCCGGGAATCTGACACTTAAAACGATAAAGTGAGGCGTAGTGTAAGCCTTCTGCAGAGGATAAAATTCATTTTTTGAGAATAAACTGTTATATTCTTCACAGATCATTTTTAATTGTTGGTGAGTCTGTATCATGTCTTTAAATCTTCTTAATGGTAATAGTGAAGCCCTTGAGCTTCTGGATTGGTTTCAGTTAACTGAAGACATTGCCAGTTTATCACATTTTGAGACGACTAAAAGTAGATTGGCAACACCTCCTCTGTTTAAAGAAGCTGACTTTATACAGCGCGACCTGAACAGACTCGAGCTATTCCTTAAAAACTATGATGAGTTCTCTGTTTTGTTCAATTCTAAGTTACGCATGCTTCCAGACAGCCTTGAATATTTTGTCTTAATTCCCGATCTGTTTAAGGCCCGATTTTTTGATTCCAAAGAACTTAATTTTTTTGCACTTCTGTTAGAAACTTATATTGAGAGTTTTGGGTCATTCAAGGATCTTGCTTTTGAAAAAGATTTTCAACTCAGGGCGGATATTGTTCAGAAGCTAAGGCGTAATTTTATCTCTCCACTAAGAGAATTTGTCGATTATTCCGGAAATGCTTCATATGAGCGACATCCCGTATTAAAAAAATTGTATGCTGAAGTGCTTGCGCTTGAGAGCGATCTTCGTATCACTATTCAAAAGGCTTCAAAGACTGAGCTTTATTCTTCAAAAATGCAGATGGATAATTACGATATCATTAACGATCGTTATGTTCTGGCTGTGCGCTCTGACTCATATAATTCCGAACTCGGCCCCATAATTTCGCGTTCACAATCAGGCATGACGCTTTTTGTAGAGCCTTTTGAGGTGAGGGAGAAAAGCAATCGCCGCATTTTTCTTTTATCTGAAATTGAATCAACAATACTTAGACTCACAATTGAATTAAGCAAAGTGATCCATATTTATGCTGAAGACCTAAAAGCGATTTCAGAGTGGGTTCTCGAGCTGGATTGGTTAAATACAAAGGCTACCTATTCTTATAAAAACGGATTATGCAAACCTGTTTTGAGCGAGAAATTCTATTTCGAAGTGAATGGACTCTTTCACCCGCTTTTAAAAAATCCTGTTCGCAATAATTTAGTTCTGGATAAAGGGCATAAGGGGCTTATTATTTCTGGCCCCAACACCGGTGGAAAAACGGTAGCCTTAAAAGCGCTTTCTCTATCTGTTTTATTTTTGCATATGGGTCTATATGTTCCTGCTGGTTTTGCAGAAATTTATCCAGTGAAGGACTTGTTTTATTTCAGTCACGACCATCAAAATCTGGCAGAGGGGCTGAGTTCTTTTGCTTCGGAGTCGAAATATTATCTCGAACTGCTGCAGAGTCTTGGACCGGAAAATCTTATTATAATAGATGAAATTTTTAATTCAACTTCTTCTGAGGAAGCATCTGCGCTGGCAATTTCGTTTCTGGAGGAAGTGCATGACAGATCTTCATCAAAAATTATCATTTCAACCCACCATCAGGTTTTAAAAACGTTCATGCACGCGCGTGGTGATTACGTTTCAGCTCATGTTGGCTTTGATTTTGAAACTAACAGACCGACATATAAACTTATCGTAGGCGAGCCTGGCAGTTCTCTAGCTTTTAAAATTTTTGACAATCTTTCTGCCAAATTTGGCTTAATCACAAAGATTAGTGAAAATGCCAAGGCACTGCTTGATCAAAAGCAGGTTACTTATGAATCGCTTCTTCAGGAACTGTCACAGAAAAAAATCGATCTCGATAAGCTGCTCAACTACAATCGCAATCTGCAGGTTGAGCTTAGAAATCAAAAAGCTTCTATGGAGGGAATTCTCTATCTAGAGCGCGAAAAAATACTTGGTGATTACACCAAAAAAATTCGTAATTTTTTTGAAGAAGCTGAATCTTTATTGAATGAAGTCAAAAGAGGGGAAGTGGCCAGCAGAAGAAATTTAATGAAGCAAATAGGATCAATTCAGTCGAATCTGAATACCTTAGCACCCCAACGCACTGTTCGCACTGACGTTGACGAAAAATATAACCACTACAGGCTTATTTCATTTGAAGATATCACTATCAATATGAACATTTTTTCAATCACCATTAAAAAGAATGTAAAAGTTGTTCAGCTCAATCCCAGAAAAAAAGAAATTCAGGTTCAGCATGGAGCATTGTCCGTATGGGTTTCACCGGAAACACTTCGCTGGCCTTCGGGCAGTAAGCCAATCCCCAAGGTATTGATTAATGTTGAAAGGGCCGTTAAAGGAGACATCGAAATAGATTGCCGCGGAATGCGACTGGATGAATTTCAAAAAACTTGCGAGCAAGCTATAGATGAGGTCTACTCCGGCGAGGTTCCATTTGTGACCATCATTCATGGGCACGGCGATGGAATCTTAAAAAACTGGCTCAGAAGCTATTTAAAGAAAGAATATAAAGAGCTTCACTTCGAAAACATCGAAGGCAATGATGGTTGTACAAAAATTTCATTTCCTGCTTAATTAATTCCTGTTCCTATTCTGCCGGGACGAAATTTCATAGGATTTTCCCCGAGAGGGAAAATGAAAGAGAACCAAACAAACATTGCCCTTCCCTTTATTTGCTCATGAGAGACAAAACCCCAATAGCGGGAGTCGTAAGAAAAATCGCGATTATCTCCCATCATAAAAAACATGCCCACTGGAACTGTAATCTTATCAAAGTCCACTTTGAAGTAATTATCATTATCCTGCTGAATGACATGTTCGTGGTCGCCAGTCTTAATTTTAAAAAATTTTAAATTATAACCCTTAAACTTATCGTCCATATCTTCCATTATGATTTTGCCGTCAAATTCCTTCGGTTCAATAGGCTTGTCATTTACATAGACAATTTTATTTCTGATTTCAATTGTGTCACCCGGAATACCCACGACTCTTTTAATATAATTCACTGATAAATCTTTGGGGTATTTAAAAACGACAACATCTCCACGCTTTGGCTCGCTTTTTCCGGCAATATAAACAGGATCAAAACTTTTATCGAATAAGACCAAATCGGTAAATGGAACTTTCAATCCATAGGCAAATTTATTTACCAGTATAAAATCACCAATCATCAGAGTCGGTATCATTGACCCCGATGGAATTCTGAAGGGTTCAAAGAAAACAGAACGAAATGTCAGAACGGCAACAATAATTAGAAAAATTGATTTCGTTTCCTTGATCAATCGCTCTTTTTTGGCAACCGCTTCCTTTCTGATTTCTTCTTCAGATTTCGCAGGCATTTCTTCTTTGTTCGCGATTTCTTCTTTCGCAGCTTCTTCTTTTACTTCGTCAGTCATATCTTACCTATGCACTTTGCGTTTACGTTTTCTTTTTATACGCGACTCACTTGGTGCGCGTTTTGATTCGCTTTTTGCCAAGGTAACCGGATTTATATTTTTATAATAGTATTCAATAATATTTTTTGCGAGCATTGTCGATTTAACATGCCATTTTTTTACATTAACATTCATGACACTTATTGAAATTCCTTTTCCCTTGCCGCTGGCCCTTGGGATTGCATAAGCTGCAAACCAGTCTCTTTTGCCAAACGGGGTGCCGCCGGTAATACTTCCCGTTTTTCCACCGATATCCAGGACATCCCTATAGCTATTGTTCATTTTTCTGAAAGATTTACGCGCAGTCCCTCCGTCAATCGTCATGGCCATCATCTCTTGCATTTCCCTTGAAGTTTCCAGCGATATCGCACGCTTTTCTGAAGAAACCTCCGGCCAGATATTTTCACCGCTGTCGGGGTCCAGGATTCTGGAAATAAGCTTCGGTGTTTTAAGGACTCCATCATTTGCAACAACAGATGCCATTGCTGCTGCATGAATAGGCGATATAACTGTATCGACGTTATATCCTGAAGCGAGCTCGGCTAAAGAGTAATCGTCTTTCACTTGGTGAATCTCTGATTTTAAAAAACCGAATTCTTTCATGATTGGCTGATTAAAGCCAAAGCCTTCGGCCATTTTGACTAAACCTTCGCTGGTTGTATTTTTAATGGCAGCTTTACCAAAAATAACATTATTGGATTTAGCAAAAGCAGTTTCAAAGGTCTGACTTTTGTCCCAGCGGTTGTTTCTTGATTCGTTTAATTGATACTTAAAAAGGGTCGTGCTACGTCCTTTAAAATCAAAAAGAGTTTCTTTTTTCACCTGTGAGTTTTGCAAAAGTTCAGCTGTTGTTACGATTTTAATTAAACTGGCGGAAGGGTGAGTATTGGTGAGAATTAAATTTTTATCAAACTTATTTTTTTTACCTTCGTAACCGACAGCCATTAAAACCTTTCCAGTCTCATTATCAATTATGGCAATCGCAGTGTAATCAGAACGATATTGCTTTAATAAATTCTTTGTATAATTTGTCAGGTTTTCATTAAAGTTGTATTCAACTTTCATCGCCTTGTTATCGATTGTTACCTTTTCGGGCCATTCGGATCCCTGAAGAAACGAGCGTTCCATTACTTCTTTAAAACCCGCTGGCAAAGTTGTGTTACCAGCTTCTTTTTGTTCGGCAGCGTTTAAGCTTAATTTTTGATTAAATTTTCCCTGACAAAGGGTAAATACGGTTCCACCGAAGAAAAGCCCGAGGCTTAGGGCCGTTGTTACAAAAACAAACTTTCTGTCTGTTTTGTAAGGTTTCTTTTTAAACTGATCCATGTTTATTAACCATCATGTTTTACTTCATGTAAGTTAATATTATGGCCTGAAATTCTTCCCAATGACAAAATATTCTTTACTTACAGAGCGAACAGATTTTGGTCGGAGATTGTGAAATTCCAGAAAATGGTGTTTTTGGCTTCTTAAAAATACCTGAGCATCGTTGCTCTCAAATACTTTTATAACCAGATTTCCGCCTGGTTTTAAGAATCGAGGCAATAGAGAAAAAACCATTTCTACCAAATTAAGCGAGCGAATTTGATCAACAGACTGGATCCCGGTAGTGTTCGGAGCCATATCAGACAATACCACATCAAATTGCTCAGAAACTCCGATTTCCATCATGTTTTCAATTGTAAAAACATCTTTTTGAAATAGTCGGACGTTGGATAAATTTAACAGTTTATTGTTTATCTCTTTTATGTCGGCCCCAATGATGAGTCCTTCTTTGCCTACTTTTTCAGAAGTATATTGAATCCATGATCCTGGATGATAACCCAAATCAATAATCTGATCACCTTTTTTTATAATTTTAAAACGTTCATCAATCTCTTCAAGTTTATAAACGCTTCTTGCAAGAAAATTATCTTTTTTAGCCTTATGGAAATAATGATCTTTCACTTTGAAATTAGACATTGCTTACTCTAGTACAATAATTATACGTGGATTATCTTCAGAAGCATCCATAATGGCTTGAATGAACCCATCTATATAATCAGCTCCAAGCTTAGCTTTAAGTGAGTTCACATGTTTGATTTTAATTATGTTATTGCCCGCAAAATCAGTGCTGAGCATGTAGTAGAGGGAGTCCATGTTTCTCGCATAATTTGAGGGTAGGTTTAATTGTTTTGCCAATAAAGTATGCAAATCATCACGTGTCTTTATTTCTTTACCATTGATCAAAACTGATCCTGAAGCCATAACCTGAAATGAAAGCAAAAATCCACTGAATGCCAAAAGCGCTCTATTCAAAAACATAAGATTCACCACCGAACTATTCTTTTAATTTGAGTGCTTTTTGCTCTCAAATCATTGGAAAGTCAAATCGTGAATCTTATAGAATGGTAATTTTTACGCAGCTTTATTGCTCCCCTGGACGATACTGGCGCTGGCGCGCATTTGCAGCGTATTTATCTGATACTTACGTGCCTTACTTATAAGGGTCGTTTTGCTGATTCCGAGCGTACGTGCAGTTTCATTCACTTTGCCCGAAAATCTCTCAAACATGGCCTTTAAATACCACTCTTCAAAACTTTCAACCGCCTGGCTGAAATCCTCCGGAAAATGAGAGATAAAATCGCGTTCCGATGCTGCTTGTTTAGGATTCAGCTCCGCTAAAAACCACTCCGGCAGATCATTTTTTGTAACTATCGGTCCTTCGGAAATGGCGACCAGGTATTCAAGACAGTTTTTAAGCTCCCTGTAGTTTCCTTTCCAATGAAAGTTTTGCATCAAGCTTTCAACCTCGGTGCTCAATTGAACATTATTTTTTTGATATCGAATTTTCATGAGTTCAAATTGCTTTTTAATCTCTGCTGAAAGCATCTCCTGGTTTGAATTGATTGGCTCCAGCTTAAGATGAAAGACATTGAGCCTGAAGTACAAGTCTTCACGGAAAAGGCCTGCTTCTACCATTGCCTTTAAATTTTTATTCGTTGCCATTATCAGGCGTCCATTAAAATCCTGGGATACCGTGGAGCCGATTGGTGTGTATTTTTTTTCCTCCAGAAGATAAAGAAGTTTTTTTTGAGATTCTAAAGAAAGTTCACCGATCTCATCCAGGAAAAGTGTCCCGCTGCCCACGTCTTTAAAATAACCGAATTTATGTTCTGTAGCCCCTGTGAACGACCCTTTCTTATGGCCAAAAAGTTCACTCTCAAGGAGGTCTTCTTTCAGACTGGCCAGGTGAAGTGTTAAGAATTGCTCGCGATTAATTTTTGAGCGGGTAAAAATTTTATGAGCCAGCTGTGATTTTCCTGAACCAGAAGGGCCCGTAATAAGAATTGGAGAGCTGATATTTATAAGTTTTGAAACCAGAGAATGATTCATATTGACCTCACATTTGTTAACGATGAGGCAATGTAATCTTCCAGGTTCACTTTTTGAGCCTTATTCCATTAACTGGACTGCTTTTTTTCATTTTTGAATTCACTCTTAAAGATGTCCAAAACGGCAGGCGCCATCCCCGGAGGTGCCCAAATAAGCGTTCCTTCGTACTTCTGGCGATCCAGCTTTATAATTCGCTTCCCGTTTTCATAAAAATGAATGCCCCTTTGAGCGCAAAGAATTGTCCCTGCGGCTATATCCCACACATTCTTTGAATTGAGACTGACAATAAAATCACTGGCACCTGAAGCCAGTAAACCGAGTTTAAACGCAATACTTCCCCTTTGGGCAATATCAAGCTGAGGGTGATTTAAATATTTAGCATAACGCCCTTTATGAAATTCTGAGCGAGAAACAAAGGTGAAATATTTTTGGGAGGATTTATCCACCGTAGCCATAGAATCTATAAAAGGCATGGTGCTATCAAGGGAAAAACCACTAAAAGGATTGTAGAGCCAAGCATAGTTATCCGGATCTTCAATCTCGGCTGTTTTCATCAGTGCCAGCGAAACGGCACACTCCGGCCACCCTTTAATTAATTCCCTCGTCCCATCAATTGGATCGAGAATTGCGCAGGGGAAGATATATTCTTTAAAATCCTCTTCGCAAAAAAATTCGTATTGAGCATATTGTGAATGTTCCATTAGTTTCTTTTTTATGATTTCAGAGACAAAAAGGTCTATTTCTGTCACAAAGCTCTTGTCGTGTTTTAGATCTACCTGGATGTTTGTGATCGCCTGAGGGCCAAATAATTTTCCTAGCTTTTTTGTCAACTCAAGAATGACTTCGTTTTGCATGTTTTTCATATTTTTCCGCCCCGCAATATTAAACTTTCTTACAAATTTCTACTTAAATTAGTTGACTTGATTATTTTATCAACAAATAAGCCCAAGTTATCCACAATTTGATTTTATCAACTTATATTTTTTACTATTTTTCACATTTTTCACAATTCATTATTTTAGCTAGTTAGGATTGATATTAACACTCACTTTATACTTGCTTTAGATATAGTGCTGTTTCCTAGGCGAAACACCGTAGTTATTCACATTAAGTCAAAAAATTGTCACTCGGGTATTATTAGCAGATAGATGATGTAAGAACCATAATTTTAAGAGTAAAACACGCCAAAATGCCTAGGCACTTATAAATTAAGAAAACTTGATTAAACCGAAACTGGTTTAAATCTTAATAGTTCTCTGTAGAGAGCACTTCTACATTGCCACCTGAGGCGATGGAGACAGCATAAATTTCAGAGCCGACTTCCTTTGTGCTCATAAGAGAAGTAAGCAACTTTACCTCGTTGGTGTCGAGGTCTACATAGATAAATGGAGATGATTCAAGTTCAGATCGGTTCAGTTGGTAAGAGCGCAGAAAACTTTTGTAAATCCCTTTAGTCAATCCTGATCTAAACATGGCTACTCCGTATTCAAAACGAAAACCTCATTGTCTTCGTTCTCTTCTAACCATTGTATCACATCTAAAAATATTAACTGTTAAATATTTTCAAGAAGACCTTAACACGACCTTCAAAATGGGAGTCTAAGAGGCAGATTAGGATGTAGATCAGATAGATCATATTACGACTTGAACGGACTCTGCTAAGCGATTGAAATAATATTTCCAATGGAATAAGACTTAAAAAGGCCAGAGGCCACATCATCCCAAATCCCCTCATTAGAGAATCATCCCAGAAGAGTGAAAAAAGTATATAGATAGAAAAGGACACTAAAAAAATGGTCATACTTTCTCTTTCAATCTGAAAATCTTTTAATATGAGGATTTTCGGTTTGAAATATTTTAATAATACAATTAACAGGCCAAACGAACTAAGAATGAAAAAACCTTTCCTGTCTATTTCTCGGACAAAATAATCTAAAATTCTCAAATCAACAGAATGAAGGGGTTCAAGTAAATCAGAGTGCGAAAGCAATCTGAGTATTGTTAAAACGACTCCAAATAAAGCATATTTTAAAAGCTGTCTCTTAAACCACAATGTGCGGTCTTTTAAAAAAAGCAGTATTAGAAATCCAACCTGGAAAAAAACCAATACGGCAAAACTTGGATTGAGAAGGGTGCCCCAAAAGCTCACAAGCCCCATAAAAAGACCTGCCCGGTACGTAGAACTCTTTGTCACCCATAGCAATGTCCAAACCCAAATTAATGAATATGTCGTGAGTGTGGTGAATTCAACATTGCTTGCCAGAGTCTTGCTGAAAGACCATGACGAGATTAATGCAAAAACGCCCAGGAGAGAAAGCCTGCGAGTGACAAAAAATCGAAGAAAGGCATAAAAAACCAAAAGAAACAGACCCATCCCGACAATATAGAAATGCAGACTCCAGGCAAGTCTGAAGAGTGATGGATAACTTTTAAAAGGGTAATAATTAATTAATAAGAAATTCCACATTGGATTTCCAATCTTCTCCAGTGGATCGAAATACAATTTCAGCATTTCAATATTTACCAGTGGAGGAAGATCAGTAAGTGAAAAAACAAACATGATAAGGATCAAACCCACGAGCGTTTTTTCAAAATTATCTAGAAATCGAAATTCTCCAAAGTTTGAAGAAACTGATTCCTGAATAATTTTTCCTCTCGTCGGCCATGAATAAAAAAGACCTAAGACCGCCCAGGTAATCCAGTAACTGTTATAGATCCATTTTGAATCGAGTAAATTAATCAGGTTAAAAAGCAGAATGAAAAAAAACATTCCAAGCAGTAGTCGATAAACAACACGGTCAATTGAGGAATTAACTCGGAAATAAATTTTTAAGCGGTGATCGATCTCTTTGCCCAAAAGAAACCACTGGCTGACTATAAATAAAATATACAAAGTCATCATACCGGCAAGGGCAGCGGGAGGAAGATGCAATCCCTTCTGAACATAAACAGGAATTAGCAAAAAAGAGAAATAGCTAACCACACGAAATGTGAAGAACTTCCATTTTAGTTTAAAGATGTTTGAACTATTTACTAAAGTATTTTCCATAATAACCGATTAAATCAGTAATTGAGGTGTTCAGCCCATACTGGGCATTTCAATCCTAGAATCTTTAAAGACCGGCCCCATCCGGTCTTTTTTATTTTACGGGGGTTAACCCCGTTTCCACAAGAAATTAATCCATAAAATGATGCTCTAAGAAAATCCTGCCTGATATAGATTGGTCCTACCGTATGGTAATCTTAGTATGTAATGGACCCCTTAAATCAGGAGGATTTTCTGGGTATATCGTTCGGATCCATCGCTACTGGATTACCAAAGGATATTGTTAAGCAGATTATGTCTGCTGAGCAAATTCCTGTTCAGAACATGGAAAAACAGAAAAGTAAAATCAGCGACAAGAAAGGACTTGTAGATCAATTATTGAAATTGACCGAAGAAGTCCGTGGGAATCTTGCCGTGAATGCAAACGCCCGCGCACTACGTGAATTAAAAGTTGATACTAACAACGAAATTATCGGCGTAACAACTGATAAGAACCGCGCCATGCCCGGAAGTTATCAGTTTGAAGTTGTATCTCTTGCTCAAAAATCATCGGCCATGTCGACCGGATTTGAAGATAAAGATGAAAGCTATGTTGGTGTGGGCTTTATTCAATATACTCTGCCTAACGGTGAAACCAAAGATATCTATGTCGACTCAGACAATGCTTCATTGAGCGGAATTGCCAAGCTCATAAACAAGGATTCAAGCCTGGGTGTTACGGCAAACGTTATTAATGACGGAAGTGGCACCGATGCTCCGTGGAGACTTGTGCTTAGTTTACAGGCAACAGGCGATGACAACGCTGTCGATTTTCCTTATTTCTATTTTGTCGACGGGGACCAGGATTTCCAGCTTGAATTTCAGCGTGAAGCTCACGATGCCAAAGTTAAACTGGACGGGTTTGAAATCGAAGCTTCGGAAAATAAATTAAAAGAATTAATTCCAGGCTTAACGATTGACCTGAAAAAAGCAAAACCCGGCGAAGAATTTACTATAAATATTTCTGAAGATATTGATGCAATCGGTGTCAAGGTCAGCGATCTGGTAACTAAACTGAATGCCGTGTTAAAATTTATCAAAGATCAAAATGCAATTGACGATAAAACCGACACCTCCCGAACATTGGGAGGAGACATCATGCTCCAGTCACTTGAAGGGCGCATCCATACAGCCGTTTTTAAAGATGTAATGACCGATACTGGACTTCATCGTGTTGGAGAACTCGGTCTGACCTTTAACAGAGAAGGTACGCTTGATTTTGACCAAAAAAAGTTTCAGGCCCTGATAGGATCAAACTATAATCTTGCCGCACAAATTCTAACCGGAACGTTTACAGAAGAAGGCGAAAAAACCGAAGGATTTATGGACAATTTGAACGCTACGGTCGGCACTGCTCTTCGAGTTCCAGATGGATTAATCCAAAGCCGAAAAAAATCGCTCCAAAGTAATATTGAGCAAATTGATCGTAGAATCAGTCAGAAACAAAAATATCTGGAAGAGAAAGAAAAGAACCTGAAGGATAAATTTTCAAGGCTTGAAGGAACAATTTCAAAAATAAAATCACAGGGTGCTGGCGTAGCTAACTTAGGCGCTGCAGACCCTGTTACACAATTAGGATAATTCTCAGGAGGACAATATGAGTTATGGTTATGGGGCTTACAAAAAGACAGCAGTTAGTACCGCCAGCAAGGAACAAATCCTTTTGATGTTGTATCAAGCTGCGATTAAGAACTGCAAAAAAGCAATCGAAGCTATTCATGACAAAAAAATAGCGGCTAAGGGTGAGTATATCGGGAAGCTTCAGGATATCGTGATTGAACTCAACAACAGCCTTGATTTTGAAGTTGGTGGTGATATCGCAAAGGAATTGTCATCTCTTTATGACTATATTCTTTTTTCAAGCACTCAAGCTAACATCAAAATAGATGCAGAACCGCTTGAAGGCTGTCTGAATGTTTTAAATACCCTTTATGAAGGATGGGCAGAAGCTATCAAGGGCCTCAAAGCTGCATCGGCACCACCTGCTGCCAATGGTGAGTTAAAATAGCTGAACCAATCTTAATAGAAAGGAAATTTTATGATAGAAATTCTGTTTGAAAATATTCAGGAGCATCTTTCGATGCTTGATCTTGCACTTCAGAGCAGTGAAAAAATAAAAAAATACGCCCAAAATGAAAACCTTGATGGTGTTGTAAGTGAAACGGAAAACCGCGAGCGTCTGGTAAATATTGTCGCCAAGATCCAGCGTTCAGTTGAAGACCAGATCAATCTTCTAGATCCGGGCAATGTTTCAGGAGAAGAAATTCTAATTTTAAAGACATGGTTTCAGGATCTTAATAGATGGTCAGAAAAGATGTCGGCTTTCGACGAAGATACTGTTGAGCTTCTAGGTCAACAAAAAGAAAGCACTACCAAAGAAATTGCTCTTATTTTTAAAAACAAAGAAATCTTCAAAAGCTATAATCATCAGGGGAAAAAATAGATTGCTCATTGAGGCTAGAGTGTTTGTTCATTGACAAAAATCTGGGAACGTGAGGAAATAGAATCAATTGAGTTAATGAATGACTCAATCCAATTTAACCTTTTTGAACCTTAAGGATGAGGAACAGGGGGAACATGAGCTTGCCAAATATTACTTCGTATGAAGTCAAAACATCTAGAACGGACCAAAAAGTTCCCGTTGTAAATGGTGTCCATCTGCATTCAATCTACAACCCTTTTAAAGAAGCAGAAGGCTTAGTTGAGGCCCAGCTGGACTCACTAAAAAATAAGAATGAAGTGCTTATCCTGGGACTTGGGTTTGCTTATCACGTCAATGCCATCATCGAAAAACTAGCGTCGCTTTATGGTGATGATTTTAAAGTGATCGTTATTGAACCTAACTCACAGATTTACATTGATTGCCGGGCTTTCGATTTATTAAACAATAAAAATGTCCTTGTTTACGACGGATTCGAATCAAAAGAGCTCTATCGCGATCTGGATCTCATTCATTTTCTTTTAAGAAAACCTGCGGTCATTGCTCACCCTGCCTCCTTTAACCTTTACCAAAATTATTTTAAGGCATTCCTGACATTTGAAGCCCCTAAAGCGATCAGTGGCATTAAAACCTATGTTTCGTCTGCTGAAGTAGTGAATTATCTGAGCAGCTTTGATGCAGACTTATCGCTTGAAGAAGTCTTCTATAACCATATCCCAAAGAAAAAAATGCTGGACCAGACAGATTTTCTTGCTATGGCACTTGTAGAAATGACCCGCAATAGCTTTGAAGCGACCAGAGTTAAGAGCATAGACGGTGGAGACCTTTAAGATGAAAAACATACTGATCGTAAATCTTAGAAGAATTGGTGATGTCTACACGACCGGGCATCTCATTAATTCGCTGACGAAAGAAGGAAATTCTGTCTCCCTTCTTGTTTATAAAGAAAGTGTCAAGGCTGCTCAAAATCTAAAAAACGTTGCACACCTACATGTAATTGATCGAAAAGAAATCATAACCCTAAAAAGCAACAAGCTCTTTTCTGATGGTTTTGCCTTTGAACAATTGTTCAACCAGCTTGAGTCCGTAAAGAATAAAAAATGGGACATGATCATAAATTATTCTAACGACATGGTTGCAGCCTACATCTGCTCTTATCTCAAAAGCACAACTTCCAAGGTTGTTGGCGTTCACTATAACCAGACCAGAAGTATTGTTTCTGGTAATGACTGGGAAATATTGTTTAATGACGTTCTCCCGGTTATCAAATATGCGCCGGTACATTTTACAGACTGTTATCACAAAATGCTTGGGCTTCCCCTAAACCGTGAAGGGGAAAAGGTCATTACCAACTCTGCACACAATGCCTCTGCCTTCAGCAACATGAATACTGTAAGGAAAAGCCTGGCAAGCAATGAAGGCTACTCCAAAATTGTGGCTATACAATTAAAAACCTCTGACGTCGCTAAAGACATATCAGAAGAAACATTGATTCAGCTGATTACATTAATTAATAACCATAATGACTACATTCCCGTATTGCTTATTGCCCCTTTTAAAGACGAACAACTATACGCTGAAGAGATCAATGCTCAATTTAACAATGAGCTGGTTGTTGTTGAGGCTGATCTGCTCGCAATAGCATCTGTTTTGATGAACGTTGATATTTTAATTACACCAGATACTGCTATAAAACATATCGCCGATCTGACTGAGACTCCCGTATTGGAAGTTTCATTGGGCCATGCTCCTTTTCTAAAACAAGGCAGCTATTTAGCAGGAAGTTTAATTTTAACCGATTTAATTGTTGAAAGAAATTTCAATAAATCGACTAATGTATCTACTCAAATTAAAGCTCAGGACATTATGTCTTCGCTCGAGTACTTCTTTTCAAAGAACAAATCAGTAAGGCCGAAGCTTACTTCAAATGTAACGCTTTACACATGCTCTTTTGACAACGTTGGCGCAAAGTATTCGGTTGCAGCTGGTACCGTTAATACCCCAACTGAAATACATCGATTAATGTCGCGCCAATTAATCAATATCATATACGAAGGCAATGAATCCCCGGAAATTTATAATGACGTTATCGACTTTGGAATACAGGCGACAACTGCCTGGTGCTCCGAAGAAAAAACTAACGTGACAAATGTAATGAAAGATTTGCTCGGAACATTAAGATCATTGCTGCAAAGCCAGGAAAGCAGAAAAAGCTCAAAGGATTTTGTAGCCAATCTTGGAAAGTTAATGGTGCACGCTGAAGGAACTTCAATGGTACAAATTCCGGTGACAATGTTTAAGGCAAAAATTGAATTGATAGAAGCCAAAACTTTCGAGGAAAATGCCAAAGAAGTTGAAATACTTCTTTATGATTTAAAAGCAGACATTCAAAAAGTATTACTTTGTATAAAGAACTTGGAAGATAGTGTTTTAATTCAGAAGAAGGAAGAGTTCTTAAACAGAACAAGTGATATAGATAACAACTAAAAAGAAGAGAACCTAGGATGGGTTTATGGATATTTTGAAAGATGACCTGGATCGTGAATTTCTGAGAATAAAAGAAAAGCTCGAAAAGGGAACTGCACTCAACGAAGAAGATTTAAAAATTATACTTATCAGTACTCTTCATGAGGAGGATCTTCATGAAAGCAAGCAATAGTGGCTATAGGGCACAGGCAGAAACTCAAAGCGCAACGCTGGCAATTATCCAACTGACCCGATTTGGTGACTTGATCCAGACTTCTCAGGCGGTAGAAGAACTAAGAAGGTTTCACCCCGAATATCGAGTTGTACTAATTGCTCGTTCGCAGTTTGCGAAGCCGCTAGAATTTATCCTCAAGAAGACCTTTGATAAAATTTATTATCTCGACACGTCCAAGCTATTTGTAAATTCCGAAATTGGCGGATTTAAAAATACGGCTGAAGGCTTAAATCGGTTCTTAGGTGAATTAAACTCAGAATCTATTGAAGTTTTAATCAATCTTTCTTTTTCAAAATCATCATCGTATTTATCTTCCCTGATAAAGTCGGTGCATAAAATCGGGCCATTCTTTGATTTTAACAACAAAATGCAGATTAACGATAAATGGTCTCAGTTTCTATTTGCTACTGTAATGCGCGGACCACTTAATCCCTTTGCTCTCGTTGATCTATTTAAAAACATTATCGGGATCAAGAGTACCGAGCAAATCGTTACTCAAGTAAATTTAAAAAACCGATCGAACACTGTTGTCATACATCCTTTTGCTTCTCAGGAAAGAAAAGCCTGGAAAGCTGAAAAGTGGGTCGAGGTAATTTATCGTACGCTTAAAGAAAACGAATCGTGCACTGTTCAGATAGTCGGCGCAAGAAACGAAATCCTGAAATCACAGATGATTACTGAAAATCCTTTGTTGAAAACTTATTCCAGCAGAATACAAAACTTAACCGGAAAGACTTCGCTTGAGGAACTGTCAGCTGAATTAAAAAAGGCTAAACTCTTTGTTGGTCACGACTCAATGGTTGGTCACCTCGCCGCTTTGACAAAAACGCCAACGTTGACCGTATCTCTTGGAAGTGTTCGGCCACAGGAGACCACTCCTTACCATGCCAATGCATATAATCTCTCTCCGCGAACAAAATGTTTTCCATGCTTTCCAAGCGATACATGTAGTTTTAATCAGTGTCACCACGACATTCCATATCAGGTTGTAAGCGCTGCAATTAAACAATTGCTGGACAAGCATGAAATTACTGTTGAGTGGATGAAAACTGCCATTTCAAGCTTCCATATCAGTTCAGTAAATTTTTATCGGACTCGCTTTCATAACGGGCATATTACCCTTGATAGCCTGATTGAAAATCACGTCGACAGTCCTGACATTTTTAGAACTCTTTACAAGATTGCGTGGTCGTTTGTCATAAACGACACCGAAGAAAACCTTCCCTTTCCAAAGCTTACACCTGTTACACACAGGGATTTGCTGGATGCACTTACGGGTCTGCAACACTTGTATGAACTTTCCGAATTTGGGAAAAAGTATTCACGCTATATTTTGGAAGAAATATCCTCAGAGACTCCAAGTATTAACAAAATAAAAGAATATTCTAAAAAAATTGACGAGATTGACCAGCTTCAGGCCATGGTTCAAAAGACCTCACCTAATTTGGCACCCATAATTGATTATTTCGCCGTTAGAAAGGCTAATCTCTATGGAGATAATGTCGTAAAGCTTACAGAAAGTTCATATTATAGTTTTGAAGAATGCTCAACCTTGTGTACTATTATTTTTGAACTTATTGAAAATACTATTTCTGAACATAAACTTAGTTCTGGCAAAACCAGTTCTCGTAATGATGCTAACAAATAGGAATGATAAAGATGACTTTATTAAACAATAAAACTAACACTTCTCTAGATCTTGCATTTGAATCAATTGATTCTTGTTTTGGCTACGTCGACTATATTACATCTAAAATTCATCAGCTCATTGGCTTTTATAATGCCGGCGAACTTGACCAGGCCAATGCAACTTTTATGGAAGTCGTAGATTTGATGGATTTATACATCCAGTTAATTACCAGGGTTTATCGCGTCCTGAGAACTGATCTTCAGGGACAAAGTTTTAAGGACGAAAACGTTCAGAAGCTTGAAATACATTTATTATCAATAATAAAGGCACTACTGCAGGCTAAAGAGAAGGAAGATGCGATCATGCTTTGTGACTTGCTAGAATACGAACTGGTGGATAATCTTACTCAGTGGAAGATCAAAGTCCTGCCGGAATTAAAGAAGTTAAAAAGTTTCTAAGCACCTCTCTGCATGAGTTGGTTTCGATGCCTATTAAGGCAAAACCATTGCGCTTTTCAAAAAGCACATTTGAAAAAAAAATCTTTCAGTCGTCAAAAAATCACAGAAACAATCCAGAACTTGATACTAAGTTTCTTTACAAAGAGGAGCTGCGACATTTATTGCTGTCAACCAATGAGGTTAGGGAGCTCCCCAAGGCCGTCTTAAAACTTACCGCCTTAAGCTCTTTTGAATCCTGTCATATTTTGGTTCATGAAAAAGGAAAGCCGGTTGGGCAAAATTATTTCTTTAATCATTCTAATTTTGAGGAAACACGACTAATAAGCATTCAAAGTTTCAATTCATTGTTTAATCTTGTTAAAAAAAGCAAGAATAAAATCTTTAACCAATCAATCAAATTGAAGGATGATCTTGATGTTGTTGGAAACTTTCTGGCGAAAGAAATTGATCTAAAAAACTATTCAGTTGTTTATCTCATTTCAAGAAATTCATTTTTGCCTCCAAGCACCGAAGAGCAAGTGCTTTTCCAGGGGCTTTCCGGACATATTCACCCCCTGCTGATGAAAATTCTCGACAAAGAAAAAAATGACCTGAAAAAAGAGGTTTTAAAAAAGTCTCTGGAGAACTTCCCCGAGACAATTTTTGTTAAAAAGAACTCTCAAACTTTATTTACGAACCATACGAATGTCGACGAAGTAGAAAAATCTCACTTAATGATTTTTCCTCTGGATGATATCGAAAATACCGTCATCGAACTTTCGAATATAAGTAAAGATGCCATTTCTACTGAGCTTTATCACTCACAAAGAGTATCACTTCTAGGTGAACTTCTCAACACGCTTCAGCATGAATTATCAAATCCACTTTTCGGTTTAAATCTGACGGGGTCACTCCTCGCAGGTGATGCTCAAAATCTTGAAACCAGGGATACACTTCGGGAAATCTGTCTTAATGCAGATCGCTCTCAAACGATTATTAAGAATTTCTCAAATTTGTACAACGATCAACAAGAATATAAAAAAATACAGATCTATAAATTCATTGAAGAAGTTATCACTCTTACCAAAAGTGAAACAAAAGAGATCAAAAAGAAAATAGAGTGCATAGGCTTTGCCCCTGGCGATCTTCTGGAAATAGAAACAAATTCAGTTTGCCTTACTCAGATTATTTTTAATCTTATTATTAATGCCGGACAGGCCATCAAGAGCAGCAACGTAAGAACCAATCAAAATAATATTACAATCAAACTTAAGCGAGATTTGCAGACTATCACCATCGCCGTTGAAGACGACGGGCCCGGCGTTAAGCCGGAGCTTGTTGGCACCATATTTGAACCATTTTTCACAACAAAAGAATCCGGAACAGGGCTAGGCCTCTCAATTTGTCAAAATCTTGCCAGACAACTCGGCACTAAAATTCAATTTCAAAATAATTCACCTTTTCCTGGCGCAACTTTCTCGATAAACTTACCACTAGTTTAGGGAGATTCGCTTGAATAAAATTTTACTCATTGAAGATGAGCCGCTCATCCAAAAATCATTAAAGAAGCTTCTTGAAAAAAAAGGAGTTGAAGTCGTTGTTGAAAGTCGCGGAAGGGAAGCGATCCAGCTTATTTTGACCCAACAATTCGACCGAATTATCTGTGATTTAATGCTGCAGGATATTTCCGGATTTGATGTTATTGAGGAGGCTAAGGGGCGCTTCACAATGGCCGAGATCAGCAAGCTATTCATCATCATTACAGCATACAGCTCACCGCACGTGATAGAGAAAGCCACTCAGTACGGCTGTCGCCTTCTGTCTAAGCCATTTGAAAATATAGATGAAGCATTAATGATTTTTTTATCCGAAGGAGCTTCGTAATGGCGCAGCTTAAAAATATCAGCATTGTTTTAAAGCCAAGATTTAATTCTGAATTTGAGAGCATACTTCCCAACCTGGCCTCATGGTTATTGCGAAGAAAGAAAACCATTTCTTTTCTGGCCAAAGAAGCTGATCGGATTCAAAGGATTTTCAAGGGCGATATTAAAAATTTAAATTTCATTGCAGAAAATGAACTTCATAGTCAGTCTGATCTAATAATTACAATGGGCGGTGATGGAACACTTATCGGGGTCTGTCGCAATATTACAAAAAATTCCCCACCCATATTTGGAGTTAACATGGGACACCTTGGGTTCATTACTGAATTTGCCAAGGCGGAATTTTTTGACCAGCTTGAGGCGACGTTGAAGGGCGATTTCGAATTAACACATTTGTGTCTTTACCAGGTCGAAGTTTTTTCTAAAAAGAAAGAAAAGCCATCTTTTAGGGGATATTTTTTAAACGATGCAGTGGTTAATAATAATCAAATATCACGCATGCTCACACTTTCAGTTGAGTCCGAAGGGGAGCATATTTATAATCTGGCCGGCGATGGTTTAATTATCAGTTCTCCAATTGGTTCAACCGCTTATTCGCTGGCTGCTGGCGGGCCAATAATCCACCCTAGCGTCAACGCAATTACCCTGACCCCAATATGTGCCCACAGTCTCACTCATCGGCCATTGGTAATTCCGGACCACTCCAATGTCGTCATAAAGGCAGCAAGAGCAGATGAATCTATTAAGCTCACTCTGGATGGCCAGCAAGCAGTGGTGCTTGATTCAAATGACATAATTAAAGTCACCAAGAAAAAGACGAAAATTGTAAAATTAATAAAGAATCCAGGTCGAACTTATTTTAGAACACTGAAAGAGAAATTCACACATGGTGCGCGGGAGATAAAATGAAAACAAATGAAACACTTTATTTGAAATCATTAAATTTGCAAAACTTTGCAACGTTTGAAAATCAGGAAATTATATTTGATATTAAATTTAACGCCATCGTTGGCGAAACAGGTTCAGGCAAAAGTTTAATTCTTGATGCTCTTCAAATTATTTTCGGAGCACGCGCGGACAAAAAATTGATCAGAAAGAATGCTGACTTTGCTACAATTGAAGCGGTTTTTTCTTCAAACGATTCCAAAATAAAAGATTATTTCAATGAAATTGGTCACCCCTTTGAGAGCGATGAAATTGTTGTCAAGCGAGTGATTTTTGCCAACGAATCTTCCAAGTCTTATTTAAATTTTCAATCTTGTTCGGCTGCGCTTCTTAGCGCGTTTTCAAAACGCTTTGTGGACCTTGTTGGTCAATTTGAAAACCAAAAATTACTAAGTGAGGATTATCAGCTAATACTTCTTGATTCCTACGCCGGACTCAATAATGATATTGCTGACTATCAAGATTTATATTCCCAGCTGACTTTATTTAAGAAAGATTTCGCAGACCTTCTAAATGAAAAAAGTATCCGTGCGCAAAGAGAAGATTACATCAGATTCCAACTGGACGAATTGGAGAAACTAGATCCAAGCATTGAGGATGAAGCTGAGCTTCTAAAAAAGAAAGACTTGATTTTAAATGTTGAGAAACGACAGACAACTCTTGGGTCCCTTGCTTCAGCAATTTCAGATGATGAAATTAATTTGCTTGGCCTTTTGAAGGGCTGTCTCAATCGAGCAGAAAAGAGTCCTGGCATTGTATCCGAAGAAATTATTACTAAGCTTTATGATGTTAAATCCATTCTTGAAGATGTCTCTTATGACTTGTCTAAAGAGCTTAATACTAACCTGGATGAAGACAACCTTGATGATATTATTGAGCGTATAGATTTTTATCAAAGATTAAAGCGAAAATTTGGAGGATCAACTGAAGAAATGATCAGAGCATTTAGTGAATTTCGCTCTGAACTTGATTCATTTTCACAGGTTGATGATAAGATCGGTCTAATTTCCAAAAAAATAAATGACCTTGAAATCAGATGTAGTAGCTTTGCGGAAGAACTTCATAATATCAGACTCATTAAATGTCAGGAGCTCTCTTTTGAATTAACGTCAAAAGTTCAGGAATTAAAAATGAAGGGCGCTTCTCTCAAAATCAATGTTACAAAGTCAGAGACGCTTGGGCCTAAGGGCTTTTCTAAAATTGATTTTATTGCGGAGACGAATCCTGGCGAAGGATACTTTAAAGTTAAAGAGATTGCCTCCGGCGGCGAGCTTTCAAGAATCTTACTCTCTGTAAGACAAATACTTTCTTCTAATGACACCATCTCAGTCTTTTTATTTGATGAAATTGATACAGGTATTGGGGGTGAAACTGCGGTGTGTATCGGCAAATCTCTACAGTCTGTATCAGAATACTCTCAGGTTCTTGCCATTACCCATCTACCGCAAATTGCATCATTCGCGACACAATTGATAAACGTATCTAAATGTACAAAAGTCATTGAAGATTTACCGAGAACGATCTCTGTTATTGATCAGGTGAGCGGTCATCAGCGTGCAGAAATTATCAAGGCAATGAATCCAATTCTATAAAAATATTGGCTTAAAACTTATATCTCCATTTTGAATGGAGATATAAGTTCTCGAATGCTGGGCATATCCATTATTTATATATTCAAAGCCATTGGGTGATGAATAGCGGTCTTTTACATGGCTATGGCCACAGACCAGGACTTGAAAATTATTCTTTTTGAAGAATACCTCAGCTGACTCCCTAAAATTGTCCCGAACCGGAGTCAGATCACTTTCAGTTGAATATCGTTTATTATTTCTTTGTCTCGATTTTTCTGCAGAATATTCACCAACGCCCTTAATCAGAAAGTGAGGCATCAGATTATTCGCATAATATTTTAAAGGAAAACTTGTTACAATATATTTATAAAACTTATAACCTGGATTGTTGAGTTCAATGTCATCTCCATGGCAGAGGTAGATTTTTTTCTCCTGATCTATAAACTCAAAATAGGGTGCCATTGTAAACAAATTGGAGTCCAGGTCCTTATTAATTTGAAAAAAATTCTGATAAAGGAGTCTTATATGAAAATCATGATTTCCTTCCACATAGCAGATTCGTTTACCATTACGAATTAACTTTTTTATTTCCTCAAAATAATTCTGAAATCTGGCAAAATATTGGGAATGTGGACCAATCATCAGATCAAAAATATCGCCCAGAAGGAATATTACATCGCTTGATTGTACGTCTGGATTTCTGAGAAATTCCAGCAGCAAAAGCTCGGCTTGATCGCCGGATTTTTTAACATGTACGTCTGATATGGCTGAAAACTTCATGCCTTATTATGAGGCAGGAGTATCAATCTGTAAATTAAGCTTAATTGGCTTTTTTCTTTACCTGCTGCAAGAGCAATTCATGTGTCACAAACGCCGCAAGAAAATCTTTGTCTTCCTTGGAAATTTCCGAAAATCTAAAAGCGAGTTTAAATCCACCATAAGGAAGATTGTCGTACTTAAACCTATCTATAATAAATGAATTTACGCACTCTGCTTTAACTTTGATTTTCTTTAAACCTATTTCGAGTGTGAATACTGTGAACTTTGTACCTTTGGCAATTGTGATCTTATCTGACTTTGGTAAAATAATTGCTATACCACCAAGGCTGAAATCATAAATCGCTTTCTTGTTGATCATCTTGCCATTGAGTTCAAAGCTAGCAAAACATGTTTTTGCCGGTTTTACTCTTTCATGCTTTCTTCTTTCGTAGAAAGAGTAGTCTGATGGTGGATAAAGTTTAACTTTCTTATCTACCGTAACAGATTTTAATTCTGCAGAGAAAGACACTGAAAGTTCTGGCACATAGATATTTAAAATACGATTTCCCGAAATAACTTTTGCCAGTGAGTCCTCCTGGCCAGGACATAACTCTAATTCAATTTCGTTATAGTCCTTTCTGTATGCTTTAACTTTGAGTTCGCATTTTTCAACGTTTCCACCAATTGACTGCCAAGCAAAGAATGAATAGTTATCTTGAACCGCTTCTACAATCATTCTATCAAAATCTTTGCTTCTTTTTTGCTCTTTCATATATTTTACCAGTTCCTCCCAAAAGCCTCTCTGCTACGAATAGCAAAGAGGTTGGGGATAAACAGAAGTTTCCTTTTATAAAAGAGGGGATGCTATCCCCCCTGTACTTAACTATTAAGAAATTAATCTTAGGGCAGAGTTCGGAATCTGGTTAGCTTGCGCCAATGTAGAAACCGCTGCATTCTTCACAACTTGGTTTGAAGCAAGTGCTGCTGATGCTTCTGCAACATCCACGTCCTGGATAACTGATCTTGCACTATCCTGGTTGATTGTCTGAGTTTCAAGGTTTTTAACAGTTGAACCTAATCTCGACTGGATCGAACCTAAATTTGCACGCTGTCCTGATACTTTGCCGATAGCTGCATCCACCGTTGCGATTGCACTTAAAGCATCATCTTTATTTGAAATTCCTGTACCTCCGATCCCAATTGAGGAAGCCGAAGCATCTGTTTCACTGGAATCAAAAGTAATCTTGTTCTGTTCTCCAGCGAAAGCACCAACCTGGAAATCCATTGAACCTTTACCTTTACCGTTTAAGAGTTGAGCGCCGTTAAAGGTCGTCGACTCGGAAATACGATCAACTTCTGTTGATAACTGTTGATATTCTTTATCTAGAAATCCTCTTTCTGCTTCTCCGACAGTGTCAGAAGCCGCCTGGATTGTTAATTCTCTCAAGCGAACCAGGATGTTTGAAGTTTCATTCAATCCACCTTCTGCTGTCTGGATCAGAGAGATACCGTCGTTTGCGTTTCGTGTAGCTTGTCTTAGACCTTTTGTTTGAGCTTCCAAGTTCGTGGCGATGGCAAGTCCGGCAGCATCGTCTGAAGCTTTGGTGATTCTTTTACCTGATGATAATTTTTCAAGCTGAGAGTTCCCAGAATTTGAAACTTCTTTCAAGTTTTTCTGCACCGATTGAGAGGCAATGTTTGTAGCAATTCTTAAGCCCATGATAGATCTCCTGTTTTTTAGAGAGTCCCCACTCTCTTTTGTTTATTGACTGCTTTTGTCAGTCAAACAACCTATCGAAACGTTCGGTCAAATACTTAAGTAAAATGATTTGCACGGGCATTAATTAATTTGATTTTTCAATGGTTTTAGACACTTGTGTATGAAAATAAATTGAGAAAACTGGTTTGGTTGGGGATAAACCAGTTCGCCCGCTTCGGCTCCTGCCTCTCGCGTGCATACATCCCATCCTGGGAATAAAATCCCCCCGCCGTATTGCGGGGAAGCGAGGGGATTGGGCTTAAGTACAGAGAAAAATAACCATTGCTATAATTACTTCTCCCTTGGAGATTACCTAATATAAAAAACATCGTTGCTAAAGATTTTATTTTTAATTGTTAAAAAGCATCTCTATTCAGAATTTACTTTTTATTTTTAAAGAGAGTGTTTTCTCCTTCGAGAAAACACTCTGCTTAATAAAATTAACCAATCAATCTTAGTGCTGACATCGGTATCTGATTAGCTTGTGATAATGTTGATACCGCTGCATTCTTTACAACATTGTTTGAAGCTAAAGTTGCTGAAGCTTCTGCAACGTCTACGTCCTGAATTACTGAACGTGCACTGTCCTGGTTAATTGTCTGTGTTTCTAGGTTTTTTACAGTCGAAGCAAGTCTTGATTGAATTGATCCCAGATCAGCTCTTTGCCCTGATACCTTTTCAATGGCAGCATCCACAGTGGCGATTGCGTCCAGAGCGCTATCTTTTTCCGAGATAGAAGTTCCTTCCACACCAATTGAAGAAGCTGAAGAATCTGTTGTACTTGAATCGAATTGAATTTTGTTCTGTTCACCGGCAAAAGCACCGACTTGAAAGTCCATTGTTCCTTTACCTTTACCATTCAACAATTGAGATCCGTTAAAGACAGTTGATTCTGAAATACGGTCAATCTCAACGGCTAACTGTTGATATTCTTTATCTAGAAAACCTCTCTCTTGTTCACCGACAGTGTCTGAAGCCGCCTGGATTGTTAATTCTCTCAGACGAACCAGAATGTTTGAAGTTTCATTCAAACCACCCTCTGCTGTTTGAACAAGCGAGATACCATCATTTGCGTTTCGTGTAGCCTGTCTTAGACCTTTTGTTTGTGCTTCAAGATTTGTTGCGATGGCGAGGCCGGCAGCATCGTCTGAAGCCTTAGTGATACGTTTACCCGAAGAAAGTTTTTCTAATTGAGCATTACCTGCATTAGAAACCTCCTTCAAGTTCTTCTGAACGGACTGTGAGGCAATGTTCGTTGCGATTCTTAAACCCATGAGATACTCCTATGATCGAAAGCGCCCCCGCGCTTTCTTTGTTTATATCTGACAAAAAAGATCAGACAAATAGCCGATCGGAGTACTCGGTTAAAAACTTTAGTAAATTGGTCGGAAATAGCCGATGCTCTTAAATATTTAGGCACTTAAAATAGAAAAGGCCCAAGTTTCCTTGGGCCTGATTGGTTTAAAAAATTGTTTTAACTACGAAATCAACTTAAGCGCAGCAGCTCCCGAGTTATTGGCCTGGGCCAGAACCGCCGTAGAAGCAGCCGACAGAATGTTGTTTTTCGCCATTTCTGCAGACTCTACTGCGATATCAGTATCTCTTACTCTTGAATTCGCGGCAGAAAGGTTTTCAGTCTTAACATCAAGATTTGCAATTGTTGACTGCAATCTGTTTTGTAAAGCTCCGAGAGAAGCTCTGTTTCCGTTAACACCATTTATAGCGGCGTCAATCTTTTCCAGGTTAGACTGTGCATCCGCCTTTGTTAGAACTCCAAGCCCTTCAATACCTAAATCAGACGGTCTTGCACTTGAATCTTGTGGTCTATATGAAAGACGGTCATTCTTTTCATCGTTCATAATACCAATTTGAAAATCAAGTGTATCACCTTCACCGCTTAATAGTTTTTTGCCGTTAAACTGTGTTGAAGCCGAAATACGACCAACTTCCTGAGTTAAATGTTGAAATTCCAGATCTGAAAATTTTCTTTCCTGCTCACCAATAGTATCAGATGCTGCCTGTACTGAAAGCTCTCTCAATCTGATAAGAATATTTGAAGTTTCGTTTAATCCACCTTCAGCAGTTTGAATCATAGAGATACCGTCACCGGCGTTTCTGTTCGCTTGTTGAGATCCTCTAATTTCTGCTTTGAGTTTTTCCGAGATAGCCAAACCTGCTGCATCATCACCGGCCTTGTTAATTCTTGAACCTGATGATAATTTTGCAAGGTTGTTCGATTTTGCTTCTTCAATTTTTGATACTGCTGTTTGCGCTCTTAATGACTGAACATTTGTGTTAATTCTTAATCCCATACTAATCTCCTAGAATCATGCCTTCCTCCTTAAAATTTAAGATTCAAACAGCCTTGTTGGAATCTTTGTTAGTTTCGCAACCAGTCCCATCCAGTTGCTGATGAATCTATCGGAGTAGTAAAACAATACTTAAGTGCTTTCTTTTGATTTTATAAACTTTTCATTGGAGAAATTTTGTCGGCTATTGGGTTTTATTCTCAAATAATTTTTCAAAATAAGCCTGTATCCCATCAAAACTTTTAAGAATTGTAGAGTGAGAATCACAATTTGAAAGTGAGTTCCTGATAGAAAAGTTCAGGAATATAAATTTATTTTTTTCTATTTTATAGTGCTTAGTCTTTAATTCTGTAAGTTTTATTTCACCAGATTGATCATACCCATTTAACAGAATAACAGTTTTCAATTGATCAAGGCTACCCTGAATCAGCAATATAAAATCTTTGATAGAAATATTTTCAGGTAGGAGTATCCAGGCAGGACCAGGACTATCTCCAAAGATAAAAGTATCTGAATCTTCCCGTGATCTAAGGGCAATCTGCACGATTCACTTCTTACCCTGAACTGCTTGAATCAAATTACTGGTTGAGTAGCCACCTTTGAACATAAGGCTCTTTACGATACCTCCGTTAGCAATAACGAAATCTGATCCAATAATTTGCTCAGGCTTCCAGTCTCCGCCTTTTACCAGGACTTGTGGTTTAATAAGCTTGATAATTTCAAAGGGGGTCTCTTCCGTAAATATCTGCACACAATCCACTGCTTTTAAATTTAAAAGCATCGATTTACGGTCATTCTCATTATTTATTGGTCGGTCAGCACCTTTTAATTTTTTTACACTCTTATCTGAATTAAGACCAATGATCAACACATCACCCTGTGCTTTTGCTTCATTTAAATACTCAACATGTCCAAGATGAAGAATATCGAAACATCCGTTAGTAAAAACAATTTTTTTGCCTTTATTTTTTTCTAAAAACTCTACGGTATCTGCCGAGAGGGCTTCCATTTACTTCACCACTTTTGTATCTGAAAGTCGCCCTTGAAAATCCAGCAGCATTGGCAAAAACAAGGCAATGCTCGATAGAAGAGAGACCAGTGCGCGTGTAAATGTATGCTTCACACTAACATGGCCGTTATTGATTTTTAGTAAACGTATTCCCATTATCGATTTACCCGGACTCGCTGATAAATCGAGTATTGTAAAATAAAGCAGATAGTAAATTGAAAAAATAGCAAAAGTGAATGCAATCAAATCCTGATATGAAATTAATCTCGCAAACATTTGAAACTCAATTCCCGAGGCAAAAACCAGCAGTGCACCTGTAACGGCAACAAAACTTGCAATTACCAGAACGTCTATTGCCCAGGCAAAAAACTGCAGAGCAGTGGAAGCTGTTCTTGCAATATTTTTTATTTCTGTTTTTTCGGCTAGAGTTGCAGGTTTATTTTCAAAAGCAATCTGTTGGTTCTGACTTCCAGACGTACTTCCCTTAGTGCCATAAAAAGCTTCAAGCCCGGACGGTGCATGTTGAACCGTTGCCGCCGCATTTTGATTGCTTAGCGGGTTTAAAAGTATTGCTGCTTTAGATTGTGCTCGCGTAGTCCCAAAAGGCTTAACTTCTTTTGGTGCCGCTTTAAACGACGATCTCTTCTGCTCCTGGTGAAAGCCAAGTCCCTTCGTCATTGGTTTGAAACTTTCTTCACTTATATTAAATTCATCCAGATTAGCCTGAATAAGTGTTGAGCTCGATGGAGTTGAAAATGAATGAGTATCTTGATTCATATTCTTCCTTGGTAGGGATTAAACTGTATTACAGGGATAGATTCTCATATTGGTCACAAAGCATCAATCTTATTTTGAACCTAATTGGATGATAGAAAGCAAATAACCTACCGAAGATGCGACTGCAGTTGGAGCCCTTTGAATTGGAGTGGGCAAATGGATGGAAAAAGAATTAGATTTTGCACTGATATGGGCATCTTCACTTGGAGAAAACCCACCTTCGGGGCCGATTAAAACAATACACTCTCTATTTATTTTCTCTGCTTTTCCACATTCAACAGGCTTCGAATTGAAAAAAGCCAGCTGCACATTCAGGCTATTCACAAAATCCCGCAGCTTTTGCTGCTGATGAATAACGGGCATGAAAGAATTATTTGATTGAATCATGGCACTTTCCAGAATTCTGTTTATTCTTTCGCTCTCCTGATAATCATATTGTGAAAAATCAGATGAAAGAGGGTAGATGTTCAATACGCCAAGCTCAACTGCCATTTTTAAAATATCTTCAAATGCTTCTTTCTTTGGTGTTGCTATCGCCAGCCCAATCTGGTGAAATGGGGAGGTTTCATCTATTCTTTGAACCCGTAGCGAAATCTGATTTTTTGAAATGTCGCCAACTTTTGAAAGAGCCCTTGCCCCCTTGCCGTTTAATACCAAAATATCTTCATTTTCTTTTACTCTTACTACATGCAGATGCTTGGCAGCGTCCCCCGTCACCACAATCGTCTGCTGATCTTTTAATTTATCAAATTGATAATATATTGCTCGCACTTAAGATTTCCTTTTAAATAATATGGCACTCCAGTCATTTTTAGTAACAACCGAAATTTTTTCAAGTGTACTGTACTGTGAAATTATAGTTTCAACTTGATGATTTAACAGACCAGAAACAATTAAATATGCGTTCTTTTGCATGGATTCCAGAATGACTTCTTTTTCTAAAATCAGAATATTTTCAAGAATATTTGCAAATACTAAATCATACTTTGCCGGCGTATATCTATTTCTGATAACAAGCCTGGACCCTGCCAAATTTTCACCTTCGAAGTTTAGAACAATATTCTGAGCACAATTATCGAGCGCATTTTTATCTATATCACAAAAAAGTGTAGGCATCTGTTTTGTCTTTAATGCTGTAATCCCCAGGATTCCCGAACCGCATCCGAAATCCAGACAACTGGCACCGCACTTCAGCTGGTCTGAAATCTTATCAAATAAGCACAGACATAAATAAGTTGTTTCATGTGTTCCGGTGCCAAATCCCATGCCGGGATAGATAAAAATTTTTTCTGCAGGACTATGCATGCGGGATTCAATTAGCCATTCTGGAACGATCTCAAGGCGCTCAGAAACAATGATTGGTGTATAAAATTTTTTCCACTCCGCATTCCAGTCTTCAAAGTTCTTCTGTGCTGTAAAAAGTGGAAGCTCCGGATAATTTTCCTTTATAAAGAATACAAAGTCTGAAGAATTGGTCTCATAATCATTCTGATAAAAAAAATACTTGTAGGTAAATGAATCCTGATCAACAGAAGCAGCTTCGACTTCGTCAATTAAACTTTCAGGAACATCTCCTCCTGAATACGCGCGCTCTCCGAGAATTTCATCAACCCTTGACTCTTCCAGAGAGAATTCTTCAACTCCATCGCAGCCAAAATCTTCGAGCGCATAAGCATTGACAACAGCAGACAAATGAATATTGTCCCGACTATATTGAACCAGAACAAAATTAAATTTTTTATTTTCCACACTCAACCTCATTACTTTTTTCTACTTTAAAAAGTGGATAAAAGCCCCCCGTGGGCTCAAGTTCGATATTTTTTAAGCATCTATTGCCTATCCAGATAATGTTTGGATGCCATAAATTTATATAGCCATAATCGCGGTTAACAATCGACATAGCGGTCTTGTAAAGCTCGATTCTTTTTTTAGAATTTGTTTCTACGGTAGCGGCATCAACCATCCGATCAAACTCTGGATTGTTATAGCTGATTCGATTTCCTCCCTTCGGTGGAATATTCGTAGAATGAAAAACAAATTTAAGCATATCCGGTCCAGTGAAACCTATCCATTGCCCTACAACAACATCAAATCTTCCGCCTTTGAAAGAACTCATATAAGTTCCCCACTCCTGAATGCTGACATGGACTTTCAGGCCTTCTCGTTCTAAAAAATACTTAATCACTTCGACAATTTCAATACTTGACTTGTTGTTGCTGACCTTCCAGTCAATTTCAAGTTTTCTGCCATTTTTTTCAAGCATTCCCTTTGCGTTTTTGACATAACCAGCCTCCTGCAAAAGAGTTCTGGCAGCAAAGGGATTATATTTTTCCAGATTACCTGGCTGGTACATATCCGCAAACGCCGGCGAAAACATTCCATTAGACAAAATAGCTGTTCCTTTTAATTTATATTTTAAAATATCCTCTCTGGGTATTAAAAGCGATATCGCCTTCCGGACCTTTAAATCTTTAAAAACTTCCCGTTTTTGATTTAGTCCCATAAACAAATAATTTCCACTCGCCAACTCCCATACATTCAGCATTTTTGCATGATCTTTAAGCCAATGAATTTTTCTCGGCGACATGCTTGCCACAGACAGATCAATTTCTTTTTTAATGAGCTTTAGCGCCAGCGTTGTTTCATCTTTAACAACCTTAAATATAAACGTCATTTTTGTAGGGTCTCTTGGTGTCACCGTTATTTCCAGTGGCTTAATCCCGGCCAAAACATATCTGCCGCAGCCAATTATGTCCGCGGGCTCCATATTATCGCTGTCAGGATTTTTTATTTTCACAATTTTCATCAAGGCCAGATTAGAAAGATTTTCCAGAGAAAATGACGAAAAGGTTATTTCCAGATTGTAATTGTCAATAACTTCCAGCTTTTCAATTGGTTCAAATGCACCCATAAATGTGGATTTAATTTTTTCATTTTTTGCAAAGTATAACCATGAATTCTTAACATCAGAGGCAATTACAGGCGTTCCGTCTGAAAACGTTAAATCTCTTTTTAGCTCAAATTTTATTATCTGCTTTCCATTCCTTATTTTTTCTTCAAAAGTAATGCATGCCTGACACTCAAACTGCATTTTTTGATTAAAATCAATAAGGGCCATATGCACTAACCGATTAATGTTTTGAGAGTTAGAGTCGGTAGAGAAAAAGGGATTAAGATTATTGGGTGCTGCTGAAATGGCGATATTTAATTTCTCTCCACCGTGAGCGCATAATAATGCAGATAAAATTAGTCCAATTAACGGAACTAGCGCCTTTATCAAGTTTCTCTTCCTTCTTTCTTTTGTAATATCTTTAATCTATCATTTTAATCATAAAATACCAATCGGGGAGAGCTGGGTGTACATCATTGCCATCTGTGGCGGATCAGGTTCTGGAAAGACAACTTTCACAGACAAAGTCCGAAAAGAAGTTAAAGAAGAAGTATCTGTCGTGCATATGGATTCATACTATCTGCCCAAACTTCCAAGTGAGCTTGAGACAAGCAATGGACAGCCTAATTTTGATCACCCGGATGCTTTTGACTGGAAACTTTTGATCCGCCATTTGAAATTGCTAAAAAGCGGGAAGTCCGTGGAAGCTCCGTTATATGATTTCAAACGAAATTCACGCCTAAAAAAATCAAAAACAATTAAGGCATCGAGGGTTATTTTATTTGAAGGAATTTTTAGTCTCTACGATGAGGAAATCAGGAAACTCTCTGATATAACCGCTTTTCTTCACGTTGAATCTGATATTCGCTTCATCAGACGTCTCCATCGGGACGTTGAAGAAAGGGCGCGTTCTCTTGATTCAGTCATTACCCAATATTACGAAACAGTAAGGCCGATGTATCAAAAATACCTTGCACCCCAAAGACAGTTTGCCGACTTTATTGTGGGTGAGGAGACTGATATTGCCGCTGGTATTTTAGCTGCAAAAGTCAACGAATTGCTCAAGCATAAAATAAACTCAGTTCAAAGGATTAAATGAAAAATCAATATTTAAAAATAGAACCGGTTGGCGGAATTGGTCAGATCGGATCAAACATGACTCTCATTCAGGGAGAAAACGATACTGTATTGATAGATGCAGGCATACTTTTTCCTTACGAAGATTTTTTTGATATTGATTATCTTATACCTGATCTATCAACAATCCCTGTTCCGAGTCATCTTATTATTACCCACGGCCATGAAGATCACATCGGCGCTGTCTTGCACGTAATAAGACAATTCCCAAGGATAAAAGTGCTGGCGTCGCCATTTACCGCGGCATTGATAAGAAAGAAACTGGAATTCAATCACAATCCGTACCCAATCACTGAGTACAAGCAATATGATCAGTTGGGGTTTAAAGATTTTACCATTGACCCTATTCACGTAAATCATTCAATTCCGGAAACACATGGTCTTTTAATTAGAGACAACAAAGAAGAATTTGGGTTATTTTTCATTTCAGATTTCAAAGTAGATTATAAAACAATTTATGAGCGCCCTTTTGATTTTGAAAAGCTAATCAAACTTTCCAAAAATCTCAAACGCAAGGTCTTATTGGTGGATAGTACAAACATCACCAGTAATACCTTAAAAACACCTTCTGAGGTTGACATTATTCCGGTCATGGATGAGATATTCGCGAGCACAGAAAAAAGAATTTTTATAACTTGTTTTTCTTCAAACATTCATCGATTGATGACTTTTATAGGCCTTGCTAAAAAATATGGCCGTAAAGTTGTTCCTCATGGCCGATCAATGATCAGCTACCTCAACACCGCTAACGAGCTAGGAATGATTCCTGATTTTGATTCTGTCGTTAAACAGGCTGATTCAGTCACACCAGGTCAGGAGAACATAGTGGTCCTGCTATCTGGTTGTCAGGGTGATTTCAGAGGAACATTTAGGCGATTTTGCATCGGCGAAGATTCGACCTTTAAACCGCGAGCCGATGATCTGGTGTGCTTGAGTTCAAAGGCTATACCTGGAAACGAAAAAAAGATTGCAATGCTTTTAAACAAGCTTTCAGAAGTTGGTACTAAGATCATCACGTCGCAGGAAAAATTAATTCATGTTTCTGGACATCCGGGAAGAGATGATTTGATACATCTATACGAAAAATTCAATCCAACAGATATCGTGCCTATTCACGGCGAAACCACATTTATCCGTGCGCACATTGAACATATTAAGAACAGTTTTCCGAGCGCTACACCTCATTATTTTCTGAACTTTGATTCATTAGTAGTTTCCGATGACTTAAAGCTTAGAATTGATTTAGGTGAAAAGCATGAGCCTGTGATAATTCACGGAAAGCAAGTTGTGCTTGAGAAGGAGAAAATAAGCGAGAGAAGAAAACTGGCATGTAGCGGCTCTGTCTTCGTGTCATTAAAAATCACGAAAAGCCTTACGGATGTTGAGAAAATTTCTTTTACGCTGCAAGGTCTGCCAACAATTATTACCAAAAATGAAGATAAGTTCAGGCGTTTTTTAGAGAACTATTTTGTTCAAATCAGTTTTAAAGATCTGGATAAAACAACTGAAGAACTAAGAATTGCGATTCGAAAATATTTCGAACAGATACTGGGATATAAACCTCAAACCTTTATACATATTTTATGAACGAATTTTTACAAAGCAATCTGGTTGCAATCATTGTCTTTCTCCTTTTGCTCATTTTTATTCTGATGGGGGCAATGATTTTAATACTTTTTAAACTTCTGACGAAGCCAAAAACGGAGATGGAAATTTCGCCGGAGAAAACAATTGTTAAAACTTATTCTGAAAAATTAAAACTGGTAGAAGAGCCCATTGTTGAAAAATACTATTGCATACATCATAGGGAAGCACCTTCTGCCGGCTCATGTCTCATTTGCGAAGAAGTGTTCTGTGTTGACTGTCTGGTTGACCACGAGAGCATGCATTTTTGTAAAGAACATTTCAGAATTTTTGCCAGCCATAGATGGAAGCAGATAACGGATATTAGAACGACACCAGACACTCCAGAAGAGGGCCTGTTCATTTATAATTTCAAGCGAGATCTCTGGCTGAATAAAAATATACCCAGCTTTGTTATGACTCACTATAAAATTAATATTGAAAATGATTTTATCGAATCGTTTATTCAGCTGAATGTTCGTGAAGAGGAAGTCGAAAAGCTATCCCACGAACTTGAAGATTTTAAAAAGTAAAAAAAACCCGGCATAGGCCGGGTTTCTTAATTTAAATTTTAGGCAAACTTATAGATCAATGTTTTTAATGTCTCTAGCTTGTCTTGGCAACTCGGCCTTCTCTTCTTTTCTTAAATATGATGGAGTATCAAATTCATCTTCATCAAAATTAATAAATCCAAGTTTTTCTGCAATTGATTTCGCCCTGCTGTTTGTCTCAGACTCAACTTTATTTGTAGTTATTGTTGAGGCTTGAGGACGTGCAGAAGTTTCGTAGCGATTTGCTGCATCTCTGATTGATTGAATCAGGCGTGAAGGCTGTCTTGGCTCTTCAGCATGAACGATTGCATCCTCGCTGTTGCCTTGTTGGGCACTGTAAGCATTTCGATCATTCATGAATCGATCGAAATCTGAGCGATCTTGTGCCGTTTCAACTTCTTCTACCTCTGCTACGGCCGGAGCAGCTCTTCTTGGAGCGAAAATATCTCTAGCTTCCTGTTGCTGAGTTGCGGGCTGCGCCTGAACTGTTTGAGCAGGTTGAGAATAAGTTTCCTGGACTAAAGATTCTGCCTGCACTGTAGCTGTACTGGTCGGTCTTGTCATTTCTGCTGCCATCGTTGCTGTCGCTGCAGGAGTTGAAATCTGAATTTGAGTTTTTTCTACGTAGCTTGAGTGAGCTCTGATCTGTCCCCCCAGGCCAGTTGCGATAACCGTAACCTTTACTTCATCGCCCCCGTTATTGTCGATAACAGTACCAAAGATAATTTCTGCATTTTCATCAGCGGCTTCCATAATTAGAGTTACTGCTTCGTTTGTTTCATGCATCGTCAAAGTATCTGGGCCAGTGATGTTGATTATGATACCTGTGGCTCCATTAATTGAAATGTCTTCAAGTAGTGGTGAACTGATAGCGTCTGTAGCAGCCTTGATTGCTCTTCCTGCTCCAGCTGCTGATCCTGTTCCCATAAGTGCAAGGCCTTTATTGGCCATTACGGTTGAAACGTCCGCAAAGTCAGCATTGATGTGACCAGTGTTATTGATCAAATCAGATATACCGCGAACTGCGTTTAATAAAACTTCATCAGCTTTTTTAAATGTATCTACAAGTGATAAGTTTTCTCCGGCCAGATAAAGAAGTCTTTGGTTTGGAATCGTAATAAGTGAATCAACACTTTCTTCCAGATTTCTAATTCCTTCTTCCGCTTGCTTAAATCTTTTCTTTCCTTCGAATACGAAAGGCTTTGTCACAACACCAACGGTAAGAGCGCCAAGCTCTTTTGCAAGTTTTGCAATAACCGGAGCAGCTCCAGTTCCCGTTCCACCACCCATACCCGCTGTGATGAAAACCATGTCGGCACCTTTTAATACTTCAGAAATTTTTTCGTAATCTTCAAGCGCTGATTTTTTTCCAACTTCAGGGTTAGCCCCGGCTCCCAGACCTTTTGTTACACTGCTGCCAAGTTGAATTTTGGTCTGAGCAAGTGAAATACTTAGAGCCTGTGCATCAGTATTGGCAACAATATATTCCACGCCAGTTAATCCTGAGCGGATCATCGTATTTACAGCGTTGCAACCGCCGCCGCCTACACCAACAACCTTTATACGTGCGCCGTTTGCTTTTGCGTTTTCCGCATCTGTAATTTCGAACATAGGATCCTCCCGAACATTAGATATGATTAAAAAATTTCTTTAAACACAGACTTTAGTGATTCACTCAGTTTGCTTATCAGGTCCGTGTTTGAATGATTAGAGTCTTTGTCTTTATTATTAAACATCACTCGATGGTTATTGCCACTCTGGTTTTGTGTTGGAGTATAAGGTTTTCTCTTGGATGCTTCAAGCAATAAGCCCAATACTGTAGAGTACTTCGGATTTTGCATAATATTTGTCATGCCTCCAAATGGAATTGGATAACCGATTTTACACGAACGCATAAGAATATACTCACCTAATTCCGGCATACCTTTTATAAGAGCACCACCACCCGTAAGTACAAATCCACCCGCAATCTGGTCGTGAAGTTTTTTATCCTCTGTCATCGCGCGGATAACATCAAATAATTCTTCTGCGCGTGCACCAAGAACTTCAGCCACTACACTTAACTGGACTTCTCTAGGCTTAGTTCCTGAAAGTCCCTGAACTGTAATGTGGGCAGACTGGTTTAATTGTTCAGCTAAAACACTACCGTGATTTATTTTAATTCTTTCAGCTTCATTATGAGGGATTTTTAGTGCAACAGCGAGATCATTGGTGAAGTGATTTCCGCCAATAGGTATAATTTGGGAATGAACAAGACTTCCGTCCTTCCAGACGGCAATATCAGTAGTTCCACCGCCAATGTCGATTAAAATTACACCCAACTCTTTTTCTTCATAAGAAAGAACTGCTTCTGATGAGGCCAGAGGCTGAAGCGTGATGTGATCCGCTTCGATTCCCGTCTGCTCAACACATTTAACCAGATTTTGAATGAGTGGAATTGAACCTGTCACAATATGAACATGAACTTCAAGTCTTACTCCGCACATGCCAATTGGATTTTTAATACCGGTTGTATTATCAACTCTGAATTCTTGCGGGATAACGTGAAGAATATCTCTGTCGGATGGAATGACTACCGCCTTAGCGGCTTCAAGCACGCGATCGACATCTTCCTGAGTAATTTCTTTACCCTTAATTGCGACAACACCGGAGCTGTTAAAGCTGTAGATGTGGCTACCAGCAATTCCAATGGTCGCACTGCCAATATTCACTCCAGCCATTAGCCTTGCTTCTTCAAGCGACGCCTGAATAGAACGAACTGTCTTATCAATATTAACGACTGAGCCTTTCTTAAGTCCATAAGAGGGATGCGTGCCAATACCAATAATTTCTACTTCTGAGTTTGGATGCTGAAGACCAACAATTGTGCAAACCTTTGTTGTTCCTACATCGAGACCTACGATGATGTTTTTTTCGTTCATAATGAGAATCCTTTCTCTATTGATCCGATGTCGACAGATTCATTCTGTCACATAAAATTTTAGAATTTGTCCTTAAACTTGACAACAACTTTTTTTGAGTTTGTAAGATTGATAATAGCTGGAATTTTTTCTTTTAATTCCATGTAGTTCACAATCTTATCGAGCTTACCCATTTTTTCCCCCCACTCATCAGGTCCCATAAAGACACTGGAAGGATGACCGTTAACGGACAAAATTATGGTAAGTTCCTTGCTGTCATTCAATATAATTTCGGAAAGTTTAAGACGCAAACCTGGTCTCATTTCTTTAACAAGCGCCGTGATATCAGATTGGACCTTGTCCTCCATCTCCCCAACAGGCAGGGCGAGATAAGGAAGGTCATGAGTAAGTTTCTTCTCACTTCGCAGAAGTGCTTCATAGGTAGGGTCAAACAACTGGCCATTATCAACCAGAATTGCTTCATAAGATTCAGTTCCATTATTTTTATAAATTTGAACCTTCATCAATGGTTCAGGGCAGTTAAAATTTAAATCCAGAACCTTGCTGTAGGGGTCGTAAGAAATCTTGTAATCTGAAACGAAATATTTATCAGCCCATTTTTCATTAAGTATTTTTAATTTAACATCACGAAGAGATTTTGATTGTTCGAAGGTTTTTACAACCTGTAGGGCCATTGTTCCCGCTGGACGAGTTGGGCATTTACCGAGATTGGATCTGTATGAAAGTTCTTCGCTGAATTTTGATGTTTCTCTTGAGGTAGGGCCCATGGAAGAAGTAACAATATTAGTGATGATTAAAGTCAAAACTATGATGGCACTGAGAATAAATTTTTTAGACTTAAAAAATGTCATCCTGACTTTTTCCCTTCTTTAATCTCACTAAATTTCTAATACTCAACTTCCGTTTCGAAAGCGACTCCCGTCTGGAGTTTTATTTCTTTTTGAAGAATGCTGATCATTTTCATCACATCTTCATAAGAGCTCTCGCCACTATTTTCCATGAAATTGGCATGCTTTGGACTTATCCGTAAATTTTTATAAGATAAACCCTTCAGGCCCATTATATCTATAAAAAGACCGGCTCGACAAGTGACACCATGCTGAGGATTTTGAAAGTTTTTAAAAATACAACCACAAGTCCATTCTTTCAGGGGCTGAGTGCGGGTTCTCATATCAAGATAATCACGAATTTTTTTTGAAATAGCTTCATCAATACCAAGGTGAATTAGTCGGGCTTGATAAATAACGTCACCAGGATTAAGGAAATTGTTATGGCGATAAGAGAAAGAATCCTTGTCTATTTTAATCAACTTTTCTTCACCATCTTTGGTCACAATACTTACTTCTTTCACAATGGCGCCAATCTCTCCCAGGTTTGTTCCTGCATTCATGAAAATGGCACCGCCCAAGGAGGCGGGAATGCCTGTAAAAACCTCCCAACCTTTTAGTCCAAATTTATTAGCATGCGAAGTTAGCGTTGCCAGCGAAACCGAAGCAGGAAGAACGTATTCGTTATTTGCTTTATTTAAAATTTCTCGGTCAAAATCAAAGTCTAATTGCAGATAGGGTATCGAAGAGCTTGATGGAAGAAGAATATTCGCCCCCCATCCAAGAACACGATATTTTATTCCATTTTCAGTTAATAATTTTGTAACAGATTTAAGCGCTCGTTTGTTGTGAACTGTAATTAAATCGCCTGTTGCTTCCAGGCGCATGGTTGAAAACTTTTTAAGATCTTTTTCGAGCTCAACTCCAACTCCATCAATGGACTTTAACTTAAGCAAGTTTTCCTTCAGAGAACTATTCAAGGCCAGCCCACTTTCTCGCAGCCTTGCCTATTGAACCTGCACCCAATGTCACCACGATTGTTTTATTATTTTTATGAATATCAATCACATCCCCCAGATCATCAATGCTATCAATTTTTCTAGCAAAGTGTGGATGGAGACGGTTGATGTCTTCAATAAGCCTGTCTGTAGTTATTCCGTCTATAGGAAGTTCGCTGGCGGCATAAATTGGGAGAAGATAAAGTTCATCTGCATCATTAAAGCAATGAAGAAACTGATCCCAACAATCTCTAGTTCGAGTAAATCGGTGCGGTTCAAAGATAACAATTTTTTTGTAGTCAGCGCGGGTGTCTTTTACAATCTTCAAAGTTGAAGCAATCTCTGTCGGATGGTGTCCATAATCATCCACTACCTCAAAACTATTTTCCTTGAACAGCAACTGGAACCTTCTGCCAACGCCTTCGAGCTTTGCAGCCGCGGCAGCTATATCTTTAAACTTTAACCCCAAATGAAAAGCAAGTACGGAAGCACCAAGGCAATTTAAAACATTGTGGCGCCCTGGAAGATTAATCTCAAAACGTACTTTCAATTCGCCCCGATAGTACAAATCAAAAGTTGTATCAAAATGCCCGTATTCAACATTTCTTGCTGTAAAGTCAGCCGGAATATCTATACCGAACGTAACCACCGGGCGTTTCATTTCCGATTTTAACTTCATCAATTTATCGTCATGGCCATTGAGTGCAACGACTCCGTAAAACGGAATCTTGTTGGCAAATTCAACGAATGCTTTAAAAAGAGTTTCCTCTGTTCCGTAATGATCCATATGATCGTTATCAATATTTGTTATGACAGACATGACCGGTGTAAGGAGCAGGAAAGAACCATCGGATTCATCAGCTTCCGCGACCAGGAAATCACCTTTACCAACTTTTGCATGACCGTTGAGATTTTTTACAATTCCACCGATTATATAAGTTGGATCTAAATCGCATTCTTGTAAAATTGTTGCGAGAAAAGATGTCGTCGTTGTTTTCCCATGTGTTCCCGCAACCGCTAAGCCGTATTTTAGGCGCATTAGTTCAGCAAGCATTTCAGCTCTTCTTATGACTGGAATACCTTCTCGCTTTGCTCGTGCTACTTCCGGATTGCTATCACTAACGGCAGAGCTATAAACAACCACTGTGACGTTATTTAAATTTTCTTCCTTATGACCAATGTATATTTCTGAACCAAGAGATTTTAATTTTTTAGTATTTGCAGATTCAGCGACATCTGAGCCAGAAACCTTATACCCAGAGGCCAGCAAAACTTCTGCTATGCCAGACATACCGATGCCGCCGATCCCTACAAAATGAATTTTTACATAATTATTATCAAGTGCTTTGTTGCTTCGAAACATGATTTCTCCAAAATTGAATTAGAAGAAGTTGGGCAGATTAAACGAAGACTTCCTCTTCAGATTCTTCAACTTTTCTATGGATGTTACGTCCACTGCCAGCCTGGAACCCGAGGTCGCCCTGAAGCTGATCACGATAACCTTTTACAACCGAAAGGAGAAGACCTATGCCGAAAAAATTACAAATCAGAGATGAGCCGCCATAACTGATAAATGGAAGATTAAGTCCTTTTGTTGGCAACAATCCCAGCACTACCCCCATATTGAGCAAGGCCTGAAGACCCAAAACAAAAATAATGGCAGATCCGAGGATAATACCAATTCTATCTCTTACCTGCAGTACCAGCTTGAAGCCAAAATAGATAAAAGCTATGAATAGACAAATAATTAAGAATACGCCGATGAAGCCGAGTTCTTCTCCAATGACTGAAAAAATAAAATCGTTGTGTGCCTCTGGAAGGTAAAACAGTTTTTCGTTGCTGTTTCCCAGGCCTTGACCAAATGCCGAACCGTTTGCAAAGGCCATATAAGACTGAATAATCTGAAAACCTGATCCTTGGGGGTTTTTCCACGGATCTAAATAAGTAAGCATTCTCTTCACGCGATAGGCTTGAGAAAACAAAACAAATATCCCCCCGATTCCGCCGGCGACCAGGGAGTAATAAAAATACTTTCTTGGGAAGGAGCTCATGAAGCATACAAATGAAATAACGACAAAACAAATACTGAAAGAACCAAAATCAGGTTGCTTAATTAATAAAATTAATGGCAAAAAAAGTGATCCACCATGCTTAAGTCTTTCCTTGGTGTCCATTTTGTTCCAGTTCTCAAAGAATGACAGTGCCGAGAGTATAACTGTGAACTTTACAATTTCTCCTGGCTGAACGCTTAAGCCGCCTAACGACAACCAGCGACTGGCACCTTTTGCAGAACTTCCAATTCCTTTAATAATTGTTAATGCTACGACAGACGACGCCGCAATATTGATCAAATAGCCGTACTTAATCCAGAATGTGTATTTTGTACGCGAAACTGCAAAGGCCACTCCGACTGCGAGACCTAAATAGACAAGCTGACGGATGATATAATGAAAGGAACTTCCAAACATTTCTGAGGCAAGGATAAAGCTTGCAGACCAGACCATAATCAAACCTATCGTTATGATTATCGCCAGGGTGGATAAGAAAACTTTTATCAATCTATCTAAGTCCGAAATATGCTCGTTCATAGTAATAGACTATCAAAGTTTTTAAGAATTCAAAGAATTAATTTAGAGTTGGTATACAAGCTTTTTGAAATAATTCCCGCGCTCTTCGTAGTCGCGGAAAAAGTCAGATGCCGGATTACCTGGGGAGAGAAGAATGACGTCACCTGTTCTTGATTTTTGGTAAGCAAAAAGAACTGACTCTTCAAAAGAACCGACAATATAAGTCTGGTTATGCTCTCCAAGCGCTCTATTGAGGCGCTCTTTGCATTCACCAACCAGAACAAGTACCCGGGCATTTCCGATCATTTCTTTGGCAAACGGATCAAAGTTAAGATCTTCGTTGTCTTTTCCACCGGCAATGAGAATTACCGGCTCTTTGAAAGACTTTAGGCTGGCAAGCATTTCAGGCATAGTTTCTGCTTTTGAATCATTGTAAAAACAGACACCATTTTTCTCCATGATGAATTCCATTCTGTTTGGAATTCCTGGAAATTTTTCAATGCACGTTTGAATTGCATCGTCAGACACATCCAGGGCCTTGCAGGCCGTTACTGCAGCCATTAAGTTTTCACGGTTATTTTGTCCAACAATTCTCATCTTTGAAACTCTGAATTCTGAATGATAATTGATGTTCGAGTGAATTCTTCTGTCGTGAAAATGTGTTCCCTGAATTTCATTCATCACGCCCAAAGTTACATATGAGCGGCGGGAATACCAATAAACCTGGCAGTTCGCATTTCTAACGGAGGCATTATTGGCTAATGTATCGTAGTTCGCGATAAGTGTATCTTCTGGAGACAGTTTTTTAATAATGGAAAGTTTGGTCTCCATATATTCGCTCACCGAAGAAAAACTAGCTTTTGAAAAGTTTTCTCCGATATTTGGCAGCACTACAACCTTTGGGTGGAAATCCGGAAGAGATTTCATCTGAAGTGCAGATACTTCAACCACTACGTAATCTATTTCGTTCATGTTTGGAAGCAAACAATATTCAATGAAAGGCATTTCAGAAGTTCCGCCAACAAAAACATTTTTTCCGTCGACTTTTAAGGTAAACCCGATCATCGCTGAAATGGTTGTACGCCCAAAAGATCCGCATACTGCCACAACAGGTTTCTTGCACAATTTGTAAGCCAGGGCGAAATCACTATAAACTTCTTTGCCATTTTTTCTTGCAAGCTCAAGCTGCGGAAGATTCGGATTAATTGCCGCGGAATAAACCACGACGTCAGCGTCCAGAAAGTCTTCATCTTTATGCTCGCCAAAGGTCATTTCTGGAGCTGGCTCGATTTTCTTTAATTTTTTAACTGATTTATTCAGATCGAAAATAGGTTTAATGTCTGTCACTCGAATTTCGCATTCAAGTCTATTAAAAAAGTTGATGAGAGAGAAACCAGTTTTACCAATTCCAACGATTAAAACTTTTTTACCTTTAAATCTTTCCATTTCCATACAATTTCCTTGAGATATTTTTTACTTATACTTATCTGGTCTTAAGCGTAGAAAGAGCCAGAATGGCAAGACATACGCTGATGATCCAGAAGCGAACCGTAACTTTTGTTTCCGGCCAGCCGAGTTTTTCAAAGTGATGATGTATAGGAGCCATTTTAAAAACGCGTACTCCCCGTGTTTTAAAAGAAGCAACTTGAATAATTACAGATAATGCTTCGATAACAAAAATTCCTCCGATTACTACGAAAAGAAATTCTGATTTAGCAAGCACTGCAATTGTTCCTAAAGTTCCCCCTAAAGACAGCGATCCAACATCACCCATGAAAATTTGAGCTGGGTACGAGTTGTACCATAAAAAGCCAATTCCTGCACCTATAATAGCCGAAGTTAGCACAGTGATTTCTCCAATACCCTCAATATAGGGAATGTAGAGGTATTGAGATATCTCTCTATGACCCGATACATAAGTTAAAAAGCCCAGAGTCACCGCACTGACAACTATTGGACCAATGGCCAAGCCATCCAGGCCATCTGTGAGGTTTACCGCGTTACTAAAACCCACAATAACGATGGACCCAAATAAAACATACCAATAACCTAGATCAATGACAGGATTCTTAATAAAGGGAAGATAGACCTCAGTGTTGATTATTTCACCTTCTATCATGATCAGCATGGCTATAATAGCTGTTCCAAATTGCCAGAGAAGCTTGCCCTTGGCAGAAACACCTTTCGTGTCTTTCTTCAAAACCTTCAGATAGTCGTCATAAAAACCCAATAAAAAATAGGAGAATGTGACACCCAGAGTAATTTGTAAGGGAACAGAAAAGAAATTACCGCAAATCAGGGTAGTAACAAAAATACTACCAAGCATGAATACACCTCCCATTGTGGGAGTGCCCTTTTTCTTAAAATGAGACTCTGGGCCATCGTCTCGTATAATCTGGCCGAACTGCATCCTCTTCATGAAATTGATAAAGATCTGCCCCCATAAAATCGATAGAATCGTTGCCGTCAAAAAGGCAACGAAAGATCGAAAGGTAATATATTTAAAAAGATTGAAAGTTTTTACGAGATGACTGAGGGGATAGAGTAAGTGGTAAAGCATCCTGACTTTCCTGTGTAAAGTTAAAATTGAACCAACTTTAAACTATACTCATCAGAGATTCTAATTGTAAAGAGCGAGACGCCTTAACAAAGACATATTTATAAGACTTTCTTATAGACTTCCACTCTTCATGGAACGCCTCTTTTTCAAGATAGGAACTTTTGGGGTTTTTGAACCCTTGTATATAATAGTCTTTGTATCGGCCGATAAAAGTCACATTGTTTACGCCACTGGCGCTCAAATGCTCGCCAATTTCCTTATGGAGCTCTTCTGCGAAAATGCCGAGTTCATTCATATCTCCCAGAACAAAATAGCAATCGCTCAGAGAAACATTCTTGTTCCTCATAACATTTATAAAAGAATCTATTGAAACGCGCATTGAACTTGGGTTGGCGTTGTAGGCATCTAAAAAAACATTTTCAACCCATTGAGAACGATTCATAGATGGTTGCTGATAAGCACTGGCTGCATTTTCAATTTCACGCACCTTTTGTGGAAACATTTTCAGCACCAGTATTGAAGTTCCGGCAAGATTTTTTAAATTATGGTGCTCCAAAATATTATTATTAGTTATTAACACCTTTTCACCATCTATATTGAAAGATATCTTGTGCCCTTCTATCTTGATGATAACGTCGCCGTTTTTTTCACCATAAGTAGTCAGACCATAAGATCTTTCCAGTCTGCCGAGATATTGATCATCTGCATTTACAACAAAGACACCGCTGCCCTTAGAGTTTTCAAGCACTGCCCTGTATAGACTCGCTTTCTCTGAAAAAATATTTTCAATTGTCTGCATGAATTCAATATGAGCCGGGCCTACATTCGTTATCATCCCATGTTCAGGTATGGCTATCGAGCAAAGTTCGTTTATCTCTCCGGGATGATTCATTCCCATTTCAATAATGGCAATATCGTGATTGTCCTGGAGGCGAAAAATTGTGAGCGGTACACCAATATGATTATTTAAGTTACCCTTTGTCGCCAGAACCTTGTTTGGAAAAAGTGAGTTCAAGAGCGCATAGATCATTTCTTTATGCGTGGTTTTACCATTAGAACCTGTTATTCCAATAATCTTGCGATCAGATTTTTCGCTTCGCCATTCTTTAATAAAAAGTGTCGCGAGTTCCTGAATAAACTTCAGCGAATCGGTTGTTTCTACGAACTGAACTTCAGGATAAGTCTTTGCAAAAGATAAAATGGCCTCTTCTCTGCCTGGTTTTTGGGAATAAACGACGACCCGTGCCCCGGCTTTTAATACTTGTTCTGCATAATTGAAGCCGTCAAAGTTTTCACCATGAAGCGCTACAAATGCTTCTCCCCTTCTAAAGGAGCGCGAATCCGTATTAATTATCAATTCAACTTCTGCCCCTGGGCCGGTTAGTTTTATCAGAGATGGAATTTTTGAAAAAAATCGTGAGGTGAGCATATTATTTTCCAGCTTTAAAATTTGTGACAACATTGAAATCGCTAAAAGGGTGCTTTACGCCTTTTATTTCCTGATACTCCTCATGCCCCTTGCCTGCAATCAGCACAATTTCTTTTTTCTTTAAGGCTTCAAGTGCCGCAACAATCGCTTTTTTTCTATCGACCACTGCTTCATAACTTCCTTTTATTCCCGCCAGGATATCAATAATAATATCTTCAGGTGCTTCGTCCCGGGGGTTATCCGATGTAACTATAATTTTATTAGCAAAATCTGAAACGGCTTTTCCCATCATCGGACGTTTAGACTTATCTCTATTTCCTCCGCAACCAAAAACAACGGTTAACGAGTGTTGGGGAAAGGCATTTTTTATCGCATTGCCTATGCTTGTTAGGGCATCCGGTGTGTGTGCATAATCAACAATCGCCATGTTGTCATTATCCAATTCAATAACAGAAAAGCGGCCATGTGGTGTTTTGATATCTTTTAATTTAATGTTTTTTAAAACATCACTTCCAAACAGGTCTTCATTTAATTGCAACGCGATTTCGACATTACTCTGATTATAAGAAGAGTGGTAAAACAATGGTCGCTCCTCCAGTGTTTTGCCAAGGCCTCTTTCCTCAAGAGTTTTTGCTATTTTCACCTTTGTATCTGGTGCCGTTTTTAGAATAATGTCATAGAGCTCTTTTTCCTGAGCGGGAATCATGAGCGCCTTATTTTCTTTGAGATATTTTTTTTCAATAAGAAGCTTAGATCTGAAATATTCTTCCATCGTACGATGATAATCAAGATGGTCTTGAGAAAAACTTGTCCAGGCTGCGGCATCCAGCTTTATATCAAAGATTCGATCCTGTGCAAGTGCATGGGAACTTACTTCCATGAAACAAGCTTCATAAGAATCCTGGAAACGATAGATAAGCTTGCGAAGTTCGACATACGACGGTGTGGTTGATTCTATGTCTTCAATCAGCGCGCCCTTAATATCCTGAACGCCGATTGTTCCAATCGAAATAGCCGGATGTCCCGTCATTGCTGAAATCTGCATGGCCAGATTTACCGTTGTTGTTTTTCCATTTGTGCCGGTTACTCCGGCAATTTTCATTTTATTTTTATTTGGAAATATTTCATCCAATAGAATCTTTTGTATTTTTAAAAAATGGTCTGCATCGACAAAAAGGCAATCCTGGTCTTTAACAAACTCTGCGCCATGGTTCAGAATCAGCATCCCGGCTGAAGACGACTCCATTCTTTTCTTGAAGTTTTTTACTGCGGTTTCATCTTTAGCATTAATTTTGTAGAAGACAAGATCTTCGCTTGTGGCATTTTGAAGGTTTGTTGTAATATTTTTAATTCTTGATTCTGGTGCTGTAATACTATTTTGGGAAACAATAAACGAATTAAGAAGTGATAGAATTTTTGTCTTATTCATAATTTGGTGGGGAGTAATCAAGTTTAATCACGGTATCTTCGCTCAACGGACTGCCCGGCGCGGGAGATTGTGAAGAAACGACTCCCATTCCTTTGTGGATTAAATGCAAGTTCATCTTATTCGCAATATTTGTTGTGGAAATTTTATCCAAGCCAACTAAATTCGGAACGCTGTTTGGATCAAACGATCTGGTTGCAGCAGATTTCTCCTGAACTATATCTATATTATTTTTTATTTTTTTTAAATCGAAATCTTTAAAAGCTTCATCATCTGCTTCGGCCAGCTTGCTGATGTCTTTATTTTTATAAAGCATATATTGAGCTAAATTCTTAAATACCGGTGCGGCCACTGCACCACCGTAATACCCACCGGTCTTTGGATTATCTACGTAGACATAAATAACAAAGCGACGATCCACGTTAACCGGAAAGCCGATAAATCCTGAAACATAACCATGGTAGCCGCCATTTTTATCAACTCGCTGGGCAGTTGCAGTTTTCCCAGCAATTTTAAAGTGAGGTATAAGTGCGTTTGTTCCCGTTCCTTTTTCGACAGCCCCGACTAAAGCGTTGGTCAAATCGTCACTGGTTTTAGAACTGAATACTCTCACACGTTTCTTTAACTGACGCTCATTCTCGGGTTCCAATTCTGCGACTTGAGATTGATCCTTTTTAATGATAGTCGGGCGTATGTATTCGCCACCATTCGCAATTGCGGCATAGGCTGCCAGCATCTGAACGCCCGTAACGGCCACACCTTGTCCAAAGCTTATGTTGCTTAACGAAAGCGGAGTTACATTTTCTGCTTCTGTAAAAATACCGCGGGACTCGCCGGGAACTTCAATTCCGGTTTTTTCTCCGAAACTTAGAGTTTTCAGCGTTTCTTTAAACTTGGGAAAAGTTAAATCAAATGCAATTTTTGTCGTACCAACATTTGAAGAGAACTTCAAAATGTCTGCAACGGAAAGCCATTCATATTTTTCATGAGACTCTGCCTCCGAAATAGTATGACCATCCACTTTCATCTGCCCCTGTTCACAATAATAATTGGAATCAATCTTTGCAACTTTATGCTCCAGCGCCGATGCAACGGTGAAAAGTTTAAAAGCTGAGCCGGGTTCAAATGGATCAGTGGCAAAAGAAAGTTTTCTATGTTCCGGCAAGGAAGCCTTAACATCATTAGGATCAAAAGCGGGGTAGTTCGCAATGGCTAGAATTTCACCTGTCGCAACATCGATAACCCCAATTCCACCTTTGTCAGCAGAATGTTTTACCACTGCCTCCCTTAAATACTTTTCAGCCATACCCTGAATGTCTTTATCAATCGTTAGATAAATATCTTTTGCCTGAGCCGTTACATCCTGATGGCTTTCAAACTTAATCGGACGTCCCTTGTTATCGATCGTATATTTTAAAGTTACTGGATTTCCCTTCAGTTCCTTGTCATAGAGGTGCTCAAGTCCGGCGAGTCCGGAATTATCAAGTCCGACAAACCCCAATGTTTGCGCTAGCATTTCATGATTGGGATAAGTTCGCTCAGGAACGCCTTCAATAAAAATACCCTTTAACTCCTTAACTTGTTCGACCTGATATTTAGTAAGACGAAGTTTTCTTCCAAGCCAGGTAAATCTTTTTCGCTTGTTTACGTTACTTAGAGTTTCGCGGTAAGAAATTTCAGGAATGATTTTTGATAGTTTTTTATAGGATGACTTGTCGCCATTTGTTGCTTTGGGAATCGTAAAAATACTATAGGTCTGAACATTTAAAGCGAGCGCATTACCTTCACGATCATATATATTTCCACGCTTAGGATAAACAGTCGCCTGTCTTAAAAATTGTGAATTTGCTCTGCCAATTAAATCACCGGCATCAATCAGTTGAACCTTAAAGGCCTTTCCAAGTACAAAAAGGAAGAACAGGCAGAAGCATGTAAAGACAAAGATTATTCTATTTTTTTCTACTCTGTTCATAATTCATTTCACCGATTAAGGTATGACAATAATTTGATCTTGTTTCGGTTGATCAAGATTATGTGCCGCCGCTAACCGGCGCAATCTTTCTGTCGAGAGCAAGCGCGCGTTTTTAGCCTTTAGCTCCTTGTTATCCAAAAGAACTCTTTCAATATCTCGATTAGACTTTGAAATTTTATAATCCATTTCAACATTTTTCATTCTAAATAAGACGAAAAGGATTGCCAGGGTTGTGAATGATAAAAAAATGGGTAAGCCTTGTGAGCTAAAAATGATTTCTTTAATTTTTTTACCGATTTGAATTTTGTCAGCTGACTTTTTTCCTGAGGCCATAATCACTCCTTGATTATAATTACCGGAAATCTTTCTTATATTTATTTTTTTCTTTTTTAACAATTATGCGTTCTATGACTCTTAGTTTAGCACTTCTTGAGCGGAAATTGTCGAAAATTTCTTCTTCTCCCGGCACAATGGGCTTTTTAGTGAGAATTTCGACTGGGCACTCGATACTTTGAGCGGCTTCCTTGAATAAATTTTTTACGATCCTATCTTCAAGTGAGTGAAAGCTAATTATGGCCAGTCGGCCACCAATTTTAAGCAAGGGAATTAGTTGATTGATAACATCGGTTAAGACTTCAAGTTCCCGATTTACCTCAAGCCTTAGTGCTTGAAATACCCGAGTGGAAGGATTTGTTTTTCCATGCCGCTGCTCTTTAGGATAGCAGTGAAAAATTATATTTTCGAGCTCTTTGGTCGTTGATATTTTTTTTGTTTTTCTTTCTTCACAAATTTTTGAAGCAATTTTTTTTGAAAATTTTTCTTCGCCATATTCTGTAAAAATTTTTATTAGCTGAACTTCACTATAGGAGTTAACAATCTCTTCCGCGGTTAAAAAGGCATCTGAGTTGTAGTTCATTCGCATGTCAAGCGGCCCATCAAAGCGAAAGGAAAATCCTCTACCGGCCTCATCAAAGTGGTGAGAAGAGACCCCCAGGTCCAGTAAAATTCCCTGAAAGCCGCCTGAAGCAAGAACTTCAGGACACTCACTGCGAGCCAGCTCGGGAAATCGAACGAAATTAGTATTAAAAAGTTTAATTCTTTCGCCCACTTTCTCAGCTGAAATTCGCGCTTCGCCATTTTTTAGTGCATCAGGATCCTGATCAGTTGCCCGGACTCTGAAAAGTGGGTTTCGATAGAGGAATTCGAAAGAATGTCCACCTCCGCCAAACGTCAGATCTGCAAAATATGACAATTCACTCTCCGGAGAATTCTCCGTAAGAATATCAATGCATTCTTTTTTTAAAACTGAATAATGGCGAGTATAGCTCATTATCGCATCAACACTGACAAGGCTCGCTCCTGATCATTTGTTAGCTTTTCTGGTCTGGACAGTACTGCAAAAGTATTTTCTTTTTTAAAACTAAAAAGATTTGCATTTAATTTTGGAAGTAAGTTTTTTAAAACTGCATGCACCTGCTGATTGTTTACTGCCATTACTTTCATAATTTCTTCCAGAGTACAATGTTCTTCTTTCCAGCAGTCATAATCTGTAACCATTGCAATCGTTGCATAGGCCATACCGGCTTCCTTCGCCAGATAAGATTCCGGGACATTGGTCATTCCAATCACACTTGCGCCAAAACTTCTGTAAATATGAGATTCTGCCTTGGTCGAAAACTGCGGGCCCTCTATGCAAATATATGAGCCACCGGCTCCATGTTTTACGCCCACTTCTTTACAGGCATTCACAATCATTTCCTGGAGTTTTTTCTCTACGGGTTCAGCAACCGAAACATGGCCGACGAAACCATTATTAAAAAAAGTTCTCTCTCTTTTTCCCTTAGTCCAATCAATAAATTGATCAACGATAACAAAAGATCCCGGTGGATATTCTTCCTTTAATGATCCTACGGCTGAAACAGAAATCATATACTCGACACCCAGCTCTTTTAGTGCAAAAACATTAGCGCGATAATTCAAATCACTCGGTGTAAGAGAGTGGGTTTTTCCGTGTCTTGGAAGAAAATAAAATGAAACACCATTAAGTTTTGCTTCAATTATTTCTGAACTTGGATTTCCAAACGGTGTTGTTACAATATGTTCTTTGACAACATCTATTCCCTCAATTTTATAGATTCCGCTGCCGCCTATAATGCCGATTTTAATTTTACTCATAATTATCCTCTCGTTGACTTGTTTACTTATTTTGTCTGGGAATTTTATGACAAAAGCCATCTAAATGAAAACACTGAATTAAAAGTTCAACTCAATAAAGTTCATGGGGATATGGCCTTGCTCTCAAGGAGCAATTTCGCCATAGGTTATTTGACGTTGTGAGCGTAAATCTTTATTCCTATTGCATTTGTGGGCACTCTTTGGGTAACGTTTTAAGACATTATGAACGCATTACATTCAATATCAGAGTCATTTTCTCAATATCGTTCCAGGATAAGAAAGAGCAGGGATGTACTTTCATACGCCAGCACAACGTCTTTGGAAGAATTTGTCTTTAATATTCAAAAAATTAAATCCTCCAGAACCAAAAAAGATTTTTTAAAATCGCTTATCAGTGTCACCAACTCTAGCGTATGGTTAAGCCGATCTGCCTTTGTCGTTCTGAAGTCTTTTTTTGATATTCGGCAACTTGAAAATCAAAACTTTAAAAACGAAAAAGCTCAGGAGATTCTCGCTGGAGTAATCAACAAAAGAACGGTCGATGCTCCAGATGCGGAAATTTTTAAAACGATCTATGTAGAACTAACACACGCGCACCTACATTCGGATTATAAACCATTGATCGTGATTCCCCCGATAGATGTAACTATTGTTTTGGTTTCGGGAGTTTTTAACGAAATTTTCTCAACTCCTGCATTTAAGAGAGGGGCTGCAAACTTACTTGATGAGTATAATATAAAACACATTACTCCTGTTGTTGATGGTAAAAAGGGATCACAGGACAACTCTGTTTTATTAAGAAAGCAAATTGACAAATATATTGAGGAAAATCCTGACGAGAAACTTTGGTTCTTTTGCTTTTCCAAGGGCGGTATTGACACACTTCACTATTTAAAATCGGAAAGTGCTGACCTTTCTCCAAACATCCTTGGCTTTTCGTTTATAGCTACTCCCATTATGGGCAGCGATCATGTTAACCATAAAATACTCAGACTCGTGAACACGCTTGGAAAGATTCCAGAAGATGTATCTCAAAAAATCCTTGGTAAAAAAGTTGATTTTTTTGCCAAAAAACTTCAAAAATCTCTTTCGCGAAATTACCGTGCAAACTGGTTTAAGAGAAATTATAAAATCCTCCCACAGAAGCCATTTTATACTGCAATTGCATTTGAATCCAAATGGCACCAAAGCCATATATGGATGATGCTCGCTAAGGCTTTTTTTCGATCTGAGAAATCTAATGACGGGGTTGTTGATGTTGAAAACGCTCAGTTCCCAACTTATTTTAACGGTATTAATCTTGGCGTTCTAGAGGGCCATCATCTCGTCGGAAGCCGCTCAAGCTTTTATGACCAGGAAGCTTTAATGAAGGCACATCTTATTTTTTTGAATTATAAAAAGCTTTTTAAATAAAATTTACTCATTCCAATCCACCTTTCAGATTCATTAGAACCAATTTTGAAATCGTTTTTAATGTATCAAATACACCGGCCCCTTTTACAGCCACCGCTTCAAACTCAGGAACATTCCATTTATTTAAAGCATCGTGAAGATCCTTTATCGCTGTAGTATTCGGAAGATCTCTTTTATTCCATTGCATAACAAGAGGAATTTTTTCAATGTCGTACCCCTGGTCGGTTAAATTCTTTTCCAGTGACTTGAGCGATTCAATGTTAGACTCCATTCTTTCAACTTGCGAATCCGCTACAAAAATTATTCCATCCACCCCCCGAAGAATTAATTTTCTTGAGGCTTCATAAAATACCTGCCCTGGAACCGTGTAAAGATGAAATCGAGTTCTAAAGCCTCTGATCTCTCCCAGGTCGAGTGGCAAAAAATCAAAAAAGAGAGTTCTTTCATTTTCCGTGTTCAATGAAATAATGCTTCCTTTATTGTCACCGCTTGTCTTTTGATAAACGTACTGAATATTGGTTGTCTTACCTCCAAGCCCTGGCCCGTAGTATACAATCTTGCAATTTACTTCTTTAGTTACATAATTTACGAAAGACATATTCTTTCCTTGCTTCTTGTTTTAGCTCTTTGCAAAAGCGAACATCTGATCCATTTCGGAATCTGTAATGTCCCTGAACAAAAAATTACTTTCTGAAGTTGTATTTATTTTATTTGATGACTCATTTAAGGTTTGCTCTAAATACTCGCCAAAACCTGTCGCCATTTCACGTGTTTTATTTTTTACAAATCCTGGATTTACTTCGTCATGATAAATTAACCCAAGGTAAAGCTCTTCTGAACCTGCGTTAATGGGTACAATGTATACTCCCTGTGAAGAAGTATCAAAACTTAATCGATATCCTTCTTTGGCATTCTCTTTTGGAATGAAATCGGCTAATGCACGGGCTGCTTGCCAGACCCCTCCCAACAGAGCTCCAATGGATGATTTGGAAAGAGAGTTTGCCAGATTATTGTTATGATAAAGAACAACACCGTCATAGCGGATCAGGAAAAAGGAATAGCGATGCAATTTTTCATCAATCTCGCATGATTTAAAAAATGCTTCTACATATTTCGGTATATTATTGTTGGCTATCATAAATGTCGTCGATTCTCCAGTGCCTTTGTAATTGTCAATGAATCCACAAACTCAAGACTGCCCCCCATCGGTATTCCAAAACCAATTCTATCTACATTCACATGCGCCGGAAGCATCTGCTTTAAATAGGCACAAGTTGCATCACCTTCTACCGAAGGATTGACGGCTAAAATTAATTCCTCAACTTCCTCATCCTTAACTCGCTTGATCAGGTCTTCCAATTTTAACTCGTCGGGACCGATTCCAAGAAGAGGATTTAAAACGCCAAACAGGATATGAAACTTTCCTCTAAAATTCCCACTTCGCTCGATCGCAAGACAATCTGTTACTGATTCAACAACACAAATTGTTCTTGTATTAAAACGGTGAGAATCAAGACAGATTTTGCAGAGCTCATTATCGCAGAACATTCCACATCGTTTGCAGTGATTTAATTCTGAAAGACTTTTAATCGCGTCGGCAAAAGCAACAAGGTCTCCCTTGCTCCACTTGGTCATTATCAACGACTGTCTAAGCGCTGTCTTTTCTCCAACGCCAGGAAGACGGGCAAATTGCTTTACGGCACTTAAAAGTTTTTCAGGTAAATCCATTATTAGAACATCCCTGGAATATTAATTCCGCCGGTTATTTTAGACATTGCACCCGAAACCATCTCTTGTGATTCCTTAACAGCCTGATTAACGGCAGTTTTCACTAGCTCTTCAAGGCTGCCAACATCATTCGGATCAACACATTCTTTATTAATGTTGATTGATAGTATTTGCTGCTTTCCTGTAATTTTAATTTTAATCATGCCACCACCTGATGACGTTTCAATTTCTCTGCTTTCAAGCTCTTTTTGCAAAGTCGCCATTTTTTGCTGCATTTGTTGCGCTTGTTTCATTAGTCCATTTAATCCTTTCATTCTATGCTCCTTACTATTTTTTATTATTGTCGATTATTACTTTATCAACCTTTGCGTTGAATATTTTCTCCGCTTCTTTTAGAATTGGGTTGTTCTTAAAGTTTTCAATTCGTTCCTGCAAAGAAATTTCTTCCAGCTGTTCTTTAATCGCTGCTGTTGATACAAAATTCTCTGCGGAATTAACCTTTCGCAACTCTAGATGAACCTTTTCTTTGTCCACTTCGAAATAATCAGAGAGATTGTTAATCAGTTTTTGATGCACTTCCGGCTCACTAAGATAGTCATAAAAGACCATTCCCGAAAAGCCAAAGCCAAGCTCAACACGAAGCTCTCCATTCTCAAGCCTTAACGGCGAAGTGATATTGCCCTGCTCAAGATTGGAAGCTGAAGCGGGTGCCTTCGTGTTCAAATAATTTAAAAATCCTTCCCAGCTCATTTCTTTTTTTATAGCGACAACTGGCGTGCTGATTTTTGGCTCTCCCGGCATCGGACTGGAAAAAATTTCTTTAATTGGTTCAAGTTTCTGCGTGGAGGTTGTGCCCGAGCTTATGCTTGTAATTTCTGTCTCCGGCATTTTCATCGAAAAAAAACTTCTTCTCAATGTAACTTTGTAAAGGAGAACCTCAAACGCTTTTTCTGGAACGATTGAATTAAAAACCCACGATGTTTCGCGGGCAACAGTTTCATATATCCAGATTAATTCCGCTTCGCCGACATTGCTTTGCTTTGCTTTTAAATCTTTAAAAAGCTCTTCCAGCAAGCCGCTCCCTATGTTTTTCACTGGTACATTTTCTTCAAGAAGCTTGTTATACGTTTTTGAAAGTTCGCGCGTATTTCCCGCGTAGAGTGAACTTAAAATACTTCTAATACTGGAGGGGCCCGCAACGCCCAGACAGGTCGTGAGATTTTCTTCTGTAATTATATTGTTAAGTGAGGTCGTTAAAACCTGATCGAGCAGTGAAAGCGTATCTCGAACAGATCCGCGCCCCAATATCGCCAGCTGATTGATCAGTTCTTCATTTTCGAATTTAATTCCTTCGATCTTGGCGATTTCTTTCACATGGACCACCAGATCCGGAACACTGACATTCCTAAAATCAAAACGCTGGCAACGCGAGAGAACCGTTCCTAAAAGTTTCTGTGCCTCAGTTGTCGCAAAAATAAAAACAACATGAGCTGGTGGTTCTTCCAGTGTTTTTAAAAGAGCATTAAACGCATTCGTAGAAAGCATATGCACTTCATCGATAATATAAACTTTAAAACGACCGGTCGTCGGCAAGTAATGAACGTTGCCGATGAGTTCGCGAATATTATCCACGCTATTATTTGAAGCCCCGTCGATTTCAATGACGTTCATCGAAGTTTCGGTATCAAAATCAAGACATGCCCGGCACTCACCACATGGATTGGCATCAGCTGTTAATTTTTCACAGCGTATCGCTTTTGCAAAAATGCGGGCCACAGATGTTTTACCAACGCCTCGAGTTCCAACCAGCATATAGGCATGACCTATTTTTTTTGCCAAAATTGCGTTCTGAAGCGCCCGAGTCACGTGTGACTGCCCAATTACTTCTTGAAATTTCTTGGGCCTCCATTTTCTGGCCAATACTTGATAAGACATCATAATCCTTGGAAATTTTCCGTAGTATAAAAGGTAATGAATTTGGTGGAATTAGTAAATTACAATTGAAGCGGCAGTTAGGAAAGTATGCACAAAGCAGTAACAGTTACCGTTGCTTCCTTCCGGACCTGGCGGGGTTGGCCGTACGTACCTTTGCCACCTCCCTAACTACCATCTGCATACTAGTAATGAGGCAATTATGTGTCAAGACAAGTATCTGAACTTAATGACGCATGTAAATAATTCTAAAACACTTACTTCAATATTTTCTGGAGACATTGAACGAATCGTTGAATCATAATAAATCATGGAAAGAAAAGAATTTCTTCTAAATCAAACAAAGTGGGTCGACCTAACTCATCCGAGCAGGGAAGAGCTTGAGAATCTAGCTGTAGAATTAAAGGTTCCGCCACGAATCCTGGTGAATGCTCTGAGTTCAGAACATTTGCCCAAATATGAATCTATTAACACAACAACAGTTATTTTTTTAAGAATTATCGACCCGAACAAGAAAGCCAATGCGGTCAACATTCAGGAGTTAACTACTAAGGTAACGATCATCCTGCAAGAAGGACTGATTCTTACCATTCATAGAATGGATCCGGATTTCCTGGTTAAACTGAGAGAGCTTTGTGCGACTGAAGATGGAAAGCTCTTGACTCAGAAAGATGTCATTAAAAAAATTATTACAGCATCCATCATGACTTATGACGAAGCCTTAAATGTTCTCGAAAAAAGATCTGAAGACTTTGAAGAAAAAATTTTCAGATCAAGCAAAAGCAGGGAAATAATCCGAGAGGGATATTATATAAAGCGAAAAGCTTCTGCTTTTAGAAAAGTCCTGAAATTTTCCATGGATATTTTAAACTCTCTCAACAATAATCCCGAGTTTGTCTGGAGAGACTTTCAAGGGCTGCGCGAAAACACTGAACGTTTCTTGTTTTATACAGAAGATGTTTTGGAAAATGTCACCGGGCTTTTAAATCTCCATATTTCTATTTCGTCACAAAAAATCAATGAAGCATCTTTTAAGACAAATGAAGTCATGCGCGTTCTGACGGTATTCTCGATTTTCTTTTTACCTCTTAACTTTCTGGCCGGGATTTACGGGATGAATTTTGCACACATGCCTGAGCTGCAACATCCTTATGGTTATCTCGCTGTCCTTGTTTTTATGGGCATTATTTCTTTTTCAATATTTATTTGGGTTCAGAAAAAAGGATGGATGAAAAATCCAGAAGATCAGAATTAAAAAATGGCGGAGAACATGGGATTCGAACCCACGATACGCTTTCACGTATACTCCCTTTCCAAGGGAGCGCCATCGACCACTCAGCCAATTCTCCGTAATATTTTCGAAAAAATTATCAAAAAAAAGATACTTTCGCTAGTTCTTATTGTAACTGAGCCTTTTCTCTCTAAAAAAAATCGAAAGTAGCCTTGAGCACTCAAAATGCCTTAATCCACCGACAACTGAAAAAGAATGATTTAGCTTTTTGTCTTTGTAGAAATTGTAATTTAAGCTCAATGAGCCGCCTTTTGGATCGTATGCACCGAAATAAAGCGTTCCCATGCGGGCCTGAATCATTGCGTTTAGGCACATCGGGCAAGGCTCGAGCGTAACATAGAGCGAACAATTCAAAAGGCGCCAATTACCAATCTGTTTTGCAGCCTCGGTTATAGCCAGAATTTCCGCATGGCCACATGGATTGTGCGATTTCTCTTTAATATTATGGGCCCTGGATAAAATAACCCCGCTCGAATCTACGACAACTGCGCCAATAGGCACTTCGTCTTTACGATAAGCATTTTCAGCTTCTATCAAAGCTTCGTCCATTAACCACAATTGATCTTTAAAAACTGGATTTTTATACATGAGCAAATTTCAATCGACGTTTATTACTTTTTTCTTTTTTCCACAATCGCTCAAGTTGGACATATCTTTTTTTATTGGTTCGACTATCAAACTTAAAGCGCACGCCATAAATGAGCGGTCTACCAATCAGGTCGCGCCTTTTACTCATGACCTGTCCCCGCAAGTTTATGGTGACGTCATCAACCTTAACATTAACAATTATTTCATCACCCATTTTCAGTTCTTCAAACAATGCTACACATCCTGCATACCTTCTAAGATCTGTCAGTCGGGCATCAAATTCATTTTCATCCAACTTAACCTTGATCCGCAAATCATCTCTATATCGAAAATCATATTCCCACCAGCTGACGCGCGGGTAATAAATAGGCGATGATAAAATATACATTTTCAGGATGAGAATCAGGCATGAAATCACGTACAGGACACCGATGTGGGAGTGATGAAGTATAAAAAACTGTTCATTGATTTTGAAAAGAATATAGAAAAAGAGCAGCGTTGAAAAAGTCCAATAAGTATAATAACGATGCTTGATCGTCTTATAATAGGGTGTAGACAAGTACAAAAAGAATAGAAGTCGAACGCCCAACCTGAACTTCGGCCCGGCTACAATTTCTGTCATTATGGCCAAATGTATAAAAAAGAAAAAAGCTTTTAATAAAAACTTGATTGTTTTAGTTTCTGATTTGAAGGCGTGTTCAATTCTTTCCATCTTTTTATTATCATTCAATTTTTAAAATATTCAATGTGGCTAACAAATTCCAGATGAAGGGCTCCGGTTAACGGACCCTGTTAAAACTTTAGTTCAACATGATTTATATCAAGCTCAAATTAGTTGTTTTTTTCCGTATAGTATTTAATGATATTGTTTTTACTCAATAAAAAAGGATTAAGAATGAAGAAAATTGCACTCTTCGCTTTGCTTGCTGTGATTACGAACATTGCTTCTGCTTTTGATTATAAATTCAACCTAGAGGGGCGCGCTGATTTTATCAATGCGAGTATTAAAACCACTACGGTTGCAGCAACACCGGTTGTTACAACTGAAAAATTTAACAATTTTGCAAATAGCTTGATTCGATTAAATATGGTGGCGACCGTTAACGAAAACCTTTTATTCCGTTTCCGTTACCGTTTCATAAAAACGCCTTCCAACCCGCAATCATCCTCTGGCTCTGCAGGTACAAGAGAAAACGCTGATACCGGCACTGACTATCTTTTTGTTGAACATAGAAATTCAATGTTCACCACACGTTTTGGTAAACAAAACTGGGTAGAAGCTTACGGCCGTGAATCTATTGTCAGCGGAACAGATGTTTTCCTTCTTTCAGAAGCCGGCGCGCAATATAAAACTTTGTTTGGAAGTGATTTCCGTTACGGTATCACCGCTATGTTTAAGCACTTAGAAAATAGACTCAGTCTTGCCGTTTCTAATCCAAATTCAACCTTTACTGATTCTTCTGGAGCAGCCGCTAATCCGGAAAGAAAAAATACCGGCCTGGCCCTGGGTGCCTATTACACCGGTAGTTTTCTGGGCAAAGCGTTTCAACCATTATTTGCATACTCTGTTGCCCAACAAAATGGCGACACCGATGCTGCTGTCAAAACCAAAGACGGAAATAATTCTATGTGGAATGCCGGCTTTAGATCTGAGGTGTCTGCTTTTGTAATGGATCTTGATTATAAGATGGCTAAAAAAGCTAACCGAAATGATGTGGGCACAACCAACATCGTTGAAGAAAAAACAAAATCTATCTATGCCAATCTTGCGTATACTATTGCCGAATTCACACCAATGTTTATTTTTATCAATGACAAATTTGATTCTGAAACTGCCACTGCCAATTTCAAGAGAAATTCATTTGCAGTGGGTACTTACTGGAAACCTTTCGCTGACGTTAACTTTCGCTATCATGCAATGTTCACATCGGCTCAAAAGAAGGCTGATGGGACCACTTCGACTGTTTCAAAAGTGGATGACAAAAAAATGTATTTTGGGTTCAAGGCTGATATTTAATTTATTTCTTAAAATTAAGTTCCTAACAAAAGGGCCCCTTCACCGGGGCTTTTTTTATGCCGGCTTGCCTGCTAAAACCAGATCAGTTTGATCATTAAAAGTACCACTATTAATGTGAGCATGGGACGAATAATGTTTGTAATATTTTTAGCCGCATAATTCGCACCGAAATAAGAACCTACAACCATTCCCGACGCCATAATTATTCCTTCTTTCCAATTCACAAGCCCATTGTGCGAATAAGTTAGTAGTGCTGTTGTTGCTGAAAAGGTATTGGCCATTTTAGAAATAGCGATAGAGGGGAGAAGAGGGTAACCAGTCCCCAGAAAAAGACCAAGGAACATAAAAGTTCCTCCACCTGGACCAAAAAAACCGTCGTAAAATCCACTGGCATAGGCAGATAGAAAAAAATAAAAATAGTGCGGTTTTACAAAATTATCGCGCTCTTTAAAAAATCGATCCCTGTTCCAGACTATATATAAAATAACCGGGCACATGACTAAAAGCAGGTAACGAAAAAAATCCTTCGAAACAAATGGCGCCATCATGCTTCCGCTAAATGAGCCCGCGGCACATACCAGACAAAATGAAACACCTTCTTTCCATCGAAGATGCCCTTTGCGGGCGTAAACGATTAATGCGATCAAAGCTCCGGTAGAGCCAACAATTTTATTTGTACCTATCGCCCGAGCTCCGGGCTCAATGGCAATAGAAAGGGTTGGAAGCGAAATGAGGCCGCCACCGCCAACAATGGAGTCGACCAGTCCGGTAAGAAGCCCCATAAAGCTCAGAAGAAAATGATTCATGACAGTGACGCTACATTGATTAATTCTATTTTTCAATTAGCATTGTATAAACACCTCTAATTTTGAGAAAGACATGAATCAACTCATCGGCCATTTCATCGAGTCAGCAGAGTCCGCAGTTCTTGGAAAAAAACACGAACTTAAATTAGCACTATGTTGTTTTCTTTCTGAGGGGCATTTATTGATTGAAGATGTTCCGGGAGTAGGAAAGACAACATTTGCAAAAACCATGGCTAAATTATTAGATTTGAGTTTTTCACGTATACAATTTACAAACGACCTGATGCCCTCTGATCTGTTGGGAATACAGGTTTATGATTCAAAGGAATCCAAGTTTAATTTAATACCTGGTCCTATTTTTCACCAATTCATTCTTGCCGATGAACTCAACCGGGGGACTCCTAAAACGCAAAGTGCTTTGCTTGAAGCGATGGAAGAGCAACAGGTGACTCTTGACGGTCATACCATTACTTTACCTCAGCCCTTTTTCGTACTGGCAACACAAAACCCGCGCTCTCAAGTCGGAACCCATCACTTGCCGGAGTCACAACTGGATCGTTTTATGATGAAGATCAAGATTGGATACCCAGAAGGTTCTATTGAAAAGAAATTGATCTCTGAAAATTCTCATACTGAAAAATTAAAACACCTTAAGCCCGTCATTACACCGGAGCAACTGGAAGAACTTGTTGAGCAAATTGAAAAAGTTAACGTAAGCGATAAACTTTTAAATTACGTTTTAGAAATTCTGGAAATCTCTCGTCAGAACAATGCGTTTCAGGGCTTGAGTCCAAGGGCCGGGAGAGATATTATAAAGTCTGCAAAGACCTGGGCCTTTATTGAAAACCGGGATTATGTGTTGCCGGATGATGTTCAAGTGATTCTTTCTCCAGTCGTTTCTCATCGTCTTGCACCTTTTCAGGGTCAGTCATATGAAGAAGAGCAGGAGCTGACCCGTTCACTCGTTAAACTTTGCCATGTTGATTAATTTAAAAAAGAATTTTTTTAATAAAATGGAATCGTTTGGCAGATCCGAACAGCTCTATATTATCCCGACCGCTGACGGCTTGAAACTTCTTGTTTTAAATTTAATTTTGCTCATCATAGGTCTGGTATATGCCAACAACTATGTTTTATTATTTAACTTTATATTGTTTTGCTTGTTTTTGGGCTCCATGTATTACACACACTTTAATCTACATGGACTAAAATTGGTATCTGCCAGATTTTCCCCCATGCATGTCCGCGAAAGCGGCATTTTCACGCTGCAGTTCCGGTCAACATCTGCACTTGGACATTATTTTCTCGGTCTGAGAATTAAAAACAGTCTGTTTAAAATTCAGAATAGTAAATTTACCTTCTCAATAAACATGAGGGATCAAAAAACTTTTAAGATTGACATACCCGTCGCTGGAATCAAAAGAGGTGAGCAGGTACTGAATAAAATCTGCATCGAAACGCTTTTTCCTTTTCATCTTTTTAGATCATTTGTTTATTTCAAGTCCGCACTGCCAATTATTGTTTACCCGGAGAGAAAAGATTTAAAGATACACGGCGCAAGTGTTGCACTTGAAGATAAATCCCATGATGGAGATGATTTTATATTAAATGATTTTAAAATTGGAGATTCGTTAAAACGGGTTCACTGGAAGAAACTGGCGCAAACAAATCGCTGGTACTCAAAGAATCTTTTAACACCAACTGTTTTACCCGTGATGCTTTCTATTGATAATACTTCTACGCAGAAAGGCACCGAGGAGCAGTTAAGTTCTATATGTTTTGCTCTCTACCAGCTCCATTTTCAGAATGCCAGATACGGTCTGACAATCGGAAATATCGTCATCCCTCCCGGGCATTCCAACATGCATTTGAGGCATTGTCTGCACACCTTGGCGGAATATGGTAATTGATATCCGAAAGCTTTCAATATTTTTGGTGCTTTTCAACACGCTGGTGGTTATAAAGGACTTGCCGCTGCCTGTCTCGGCTGCGGTTATTGGAATTATTATTTTATCTTTTGTCGTTACTAACAAAATTGCCCGCACTTTTTTCAAGATCGCATTGCTTATTGCAAGCATTGTTCTATTGAAGATTTTATTTAAGACATATCTTGTTACTGAAGCCGGTGTTTCTCTGGTTTTGATTTTAGCAGCACTAAAACTCTGGGAACTTGATTCAGAGAGCGACCACTTTAATATGTTTCTTATTTTGGCACTTCTTGAGTGTTGTCTCTTCTTAGTTAATCCAACCTTTATTGCCTTTTTTCTTGGCGTTGTTAAGGTTTTTGTTTTCTTCTATTTTCTTTTAAAAATCAGAAACTATGATTTCAAACTTTTAAGTGGAAAAAGGCTTCTCTTTTTAATTGCTCCATCTTTGGTATTGTCTCTTATTCTTTTCTACACTTTTCCGCGTTTTACCCAGGGATTTTTGACGGCAAATAATAATCGCTTGCTATTCTCTGGGTCAGATTCTCAACTCATATTTAAGAAACTTGGCAATCTTAATCTATCATCCAGGGTTGTGTTCAGGATCTATGGGTTGGACTCACAACGTTTTCCATTCCCACTGCTTTACTGGAGAGAAAGTGTATTGTGGGATTATCAAAAAGATGAATGGAGGACAGGCTTTCTTAGCCTAAAAGCAGAACAGACACACACGCCCCCGCCAAGCGTAAACTACACAGTTCACCTTGTGCAGGATTACAATGAATTTCTTCCGGTTCTTGATGGAATAACACAGCTTAAAAAAAGCAATCATGATTACAACTACTATAGCGAGTCCAGCTTTCGGTTGAAAAGTATTTCCCGTACACCCGTTAGTTACGAAGCCGAAACGAGTTTTAAAGTCGCGCCCAAAATGTTTAGCGCCTTGATGCAAAGGAAGGGCTTGAAGTTAAAAAGTGATCAGAGAGAAAAAATAAGAACACTTGTTCTTGGATCCCGCTCCGGCAAGGTTGACTTGAGCGACAAGGAGAAACTCGACATGGCTATTGAATTTTTTAAGAATCAAAATTATGAATATTCTCTTTCACCTCCAGCCTATAATTCACTCGAAGAGTTTATCCTGAGCGGAAGATCTGGTTACTGCAGTCATTTTGCCTCAGCTTTTGCCTATATTGCCAGATCGGCCGGATTACCCAGCCGAATTATTTCTGGATATCAGGGAGGCGAATTTAATCCCTTTGACCAGTCGCTGATTGTTCGTGAAATGGATGCACATGCGTGGGTAGAAGTTTATTTAAAAGATTCCGGTTGGTATAGGTTTGATCCGACGGCACTGGTGGCACCCGGAAGAATTGAGTTAGGGGCGAGCAGATATCACGACAAGGTTGAGCCATACATAAGTCTTTATTACTACAAATTACCCAAGAGCTTATTAAAGTTTGCTACCCTTGATCGACTTTCACTATGGCTCGACTCTCTTAACTCGCAATTTTCCACTAACATTTTAAATTTCGACAAAGAAAAGCAACAACAAATTTTAAATGCTTTCTTACCAAAATCTTTATCTCAAGGCTGGATTTTTGCGATTGCTCTTTCTGGTTCGTTGCCACTGTTTTGGTTTTTCTACTCTTCGCTAAGTAATACTAAGTCCAATCCAGTTGAAAGGCGTTATAGAAAATTTATTGTTCGTATGAAAAAGGAGGGAATTGAAAAATTACCCCATGAATCAGCAAGTGCCTTTCGCAATAGACTGCTGCAAACCAGGGCGGGGCTTGTAGATTATATTAACAAGGAGACGGATCATTATATTAAATTTTGCTATAAAGCACATGATCTACTTAAATGATGGTTGCATGAGGCCTTCAAAAAATGTAGCTTGTCCAAAAATCATCCCATTAGGTTATTAAACAATGCAAACCAAAAAAGCGTCTCCGACATTTGCCGAACTAAAATTAATTGAGCCACTAAAGCTTGCTCTTACTGAAGCTGGTTATATTCATCCAACGCCTATCCAGGCTGAAGCCATTCCCGCTTTGCTAGAAGGGCGAGACCTACTTGGATGTGCTCAAACCGGAACCGGGAAAACGGCTGCATTTGCGTTGCCTATTCTTCATAGATTGGTTGAATCAAATAAAAAAGCTCTTCCAAGACACACTCGCGTGCTTGTTTTGACACCGACGAGAGAACTTGCCATTCAGGTAAATGAAAGCTTTTTAACTTATGGTAAAAATTTGAAACTCAAATACGCTGTCGTATACGGTGGCGTCGGTCAGACTCCTCAAGTAAGGGCCATCTCTCAAGGTGTAGATGTTTTAGTTGCTACACCTGGCCGGCTTATGGATCTTATTGAGCAAGGTTTTATTAAACTTGCCGGACTTGAAGTTTTTGTCCTAGACGAAGCAGACCGAATGTTGGACATGGGATTTATCCACGACATTAAAAAGATTTTGAAAATTCTTCCTCCCAAAAGACACAATCTTTTTTTCTCGGCAACAATGCCTCCGGAAATTGAAAAATTAGCTAACTCTATTTTGGTCAATCCGGTAAAGGTAGAGGTCACGCCGGCTTCTTCCACTGCTGAATTGATTTCACAGACGGTTATGTTTGTTGATCGAGAGAATAAAAGGGCATTGCTTAAACATATTCTTCAGGATTCTATGTTCAAACGAGTGATCGTTTTTTCGCGAACCAAACATGGTGCTAATAAAATTGTTGATTACCTGGAGAAGGGCGGCATTATTGCTGAGGCCATACATGGAAACAAGTCTCAAACGGCTCGTCAGCGCGCGCTTGAAAATTTTAGATCTGGTCAGACCCGAGTTTTGATTGCAACCGACATTGCGGCCAGAGGTATTGATATTGATGACATCACACACGTCATCAACTTTGATTTGCCCAACGAAAGTGAGAGCTACGTGCATCGGATCGGCAGAACTGCTCGGGCCGGAGCCAGCGGAATCGCTATTTCTTTTTGTGACTCTGAAGAAAAGGCTTTTCTAAAAGACATTGAAAAATTAATCGGAAAATCTATTCCTCTAATCGAAGATCAGCCGTTTCATTCTAAAGCAGTCGTTGAGGCACGCTTAATGTCATCGGGAAAGGCAAAAACTTTGATTGACGGTCGCAGCAACAGGCCCAACCATTCGTTTAGACGGGGTTCACGTAATAATTCTAAAAAGAAGTAAAAACAGTGGTATTATGATTTGCACTCTGTTATGGTGCACTAGAAATGTACGTCGCCTTTAAGATTTGTGGTCAGTTCGGCTCTCCTCTTTAGCGGCTCCCTAGCCTTAAGGAGGTAATTATGGGTAGAAAACTTTATGTCGGAAATCTTCCGTACTCAGCTAACGATCAATTATTAAGAGACAAATTCTCTGAAGTGGGAACTGTTGATTCTGCAAAGGTAATCACTGACCGTGATACTGGTAGATCAAAAGGTTTCGGATTTATCGAAATGTCATCAGAAGAAGAAGCTGAAGAAGCAATCAGCAAATTCAATGGTACAGATTACGATGGTCGCGCAATGACTGTATCTGAAGCTAAGCCAATGACTCCAAACGATTCTCGCGGTGGCGGATCTCGTGGTGGATTCGGTGGCGGCGGAAACGGTGGCGGAAGAAACCGTTACTAAGTCTAAACCAAATAAATCATTTAGTTTATAAAAGAGGGCCGTCGAATGATGGCCCTTTTTATTTCTACCAGCTAAAATCAATTCATGAATTCATCTACACTTAACTGGATCTTATTAATCGTTGCCGGCATTTTCGAAGTCGTCTGGGCAATCTTTCTTAAAAACTCCAAAGGCTTTACTCAAATTATTCCCACGGCTCTTTTTGGACTGACACTTTTTATCAGCATGTGGCTCCTTTCAACTTCGCTGAGAACAATTCCACTTAGTGTTGCTTACCCGGTATGGACTGGAATAGGTGCTGTTGGCTCTGTCCTTGTTGGTGTTATGCTATTTGGAGAGAGCGCAAGCGTTCCAAAGCTTCTCTTTGTTTCATTAATTCTTATTGGGGTCATTGGTCTGAAGGTTGTAGGGGACTAGAACCTACTTAGGACAAGTGCCACATCCTGAATTTAGGAAATCACTTTTAAAAGCACTGGGAACTGTTCTACCTTGTTTTTCAAATCCCGAAATGGATGTACATAGGCCCGCACACTTTCTGGCTTTTTCCGCGATTACTTCCTGTGGTATTTTTACCTCGGGACATTTACCACATCTCATGTTGGAAAATTCCCGCTTAAAAGCACCGGGGACAGATGCACCTGCTTTTTCAAAGCCGGCCAAAGAAGTGCAAAGATCTGCACATTTAGCCTCTTTTTCAGCAACAATTTCAGGTGGGATTTGTACCTCCGGACATTTGTCACATTTTAAATTAAAAAATTCACTTTTAAATGCTGAAGGGGCTTGCTTGCCTGCTTTTTCAAACCCTGCAAGTGAGGTACATACGCTCTCGCACCGAGATGCTTTTTCTGCTGCCTGCTGAGAGGATAAAGTCGTTGTGCATTTTGGACAGCCCCTCTCCCTCGCACCGTTTTCTAATATGTGCCTCACAGATGAATTGCCTGGGGCTGCAATGTTTTGGCACAAATTTTCACACTCTTGTTCTTTGGTTTGAGTGCATCCAGCTTTAAGTTTTTGAGCCGCATCCTTATTATTAAAGTCACATATTGCAACTTTTACTGATTCCTTCTCGTTTTTTTTTCCTAAATTGAGTGCCAACACATCGTTGCTAAAGATAATGCTGATCATCGTGAGAAAAATTACTTTTTTCATATTGTACCTGTTGAGTTGCAAGAATTTAATTCATGCCTTTAATATGTGGCTATACCTTATCAACGAACCTCTCAATTAAGCATCAATAACCATTTGTTTTAAAAGAGGGAAAGGCATTTGTTGTGCCTAAATCCATCGACTTGATACTAGTGATTTCAATAAATATACTCTTACTGTAATATTAACTTAAAACATAATTCGTGGATACCAAATGGCCAAAGCTAATTTCCGTTTATTTAAAATATTAATAACTTCTGGCACATTTTTAATGCTTCACACTCAGGCCCATGGCTTGGATGTGTCTGCAGTTATCAAGGCAATGACCGGTGCAAGTGAAGAGGCGCAAATCGGATCCATAAGTGCCGATGCCGCCGGAGCAGCTTCCGGCAATCTTGGACATTATGAAAAGAAAACTGCAGATGTACTGATTGCCGCCTCTGGCGGATCTGGATTCCTTAGCTCAGAAACATATACAACAAATGAATTTGACGAATCAATGGCCGGAATGTCTATCGCTGCCGAGAAGACATCCGTTGGCGAAAATGCTGATAGCGCACAATTTGAACATATTTATTTTTTGGTAAAATCTCAAGACAATGCTCTACAAATGCTTGAGACAAAAAAACTGTTGCAAGAAACCTCGCAAACAGCTTATACAACAGCTGCTGCAGCTGCAATGGACATGAGAAGGCTAGAAAAGAAAGCGTTTGAAGAATGTGTTAGGCCCATTGAAAATGCTTATTCTACCTGTGAACCCGCTCAAAAAGCAGCTCAAGAAGCAAATAAAGCGCTGGATGATATTCTAGAGGCCAGAGAAGATAGTGCTCAGTCTTCTCAAGGTGCTTCTCATTCTAAAGCAAGGCGAGCCACTTCTAATTCAAAAATCAAGGCTCTTAAGTCTGCATTACAAAAAGCAGCTTCAGATTATTCTAATGAAGCCTCAGATTATGAATCTGAAGAAAAATTTTCTGAGGCTCAAGAGTCGCGAGCAAAAAGTGAAAAGTGCAAATCAGCAAGTGATCCTTTAAAAGCATGTGAAGAGTTGACGATCGTTCTTGAAAATAATGAGTCGTTTGGTTTTATGCCTGTCATTAGTTACAATGGGCCCATAAATAATCCAATTGCTTCTGATAACCCAACATTTTCCAGACTATTAAATTTTATTATTGCTGAGGCAAGGGCCATTGATATTAGCGCCATTTTGGGCATGGGTGCCGAAACGAGTGCAGCCTTCGGCCCGATTGCAAAAGAGATTGGCTCTGAATTAGATACTGGAATCCTCTCTCCAACTAAAAGAATTATCTCATTTGAAAGTCTTGCCATTATTGCGGGAGACGCCGCCGCAGCAACTCAGGCAGAGATTGATCAGGTTGTTTTAAGCAAACAAAAAACTCAAGATATCTTAAGACAAATGAATGGTACTACATCTGTCAAAAAAAATAATTCTCTCAATTTTTTCCAATTTATTATTCCGACTGCCTCGGCTGCGACATCGGATAATAAAAAGAGACCCGCTATAGACTCAAAAACTGGTAGCAATAATTTAAAACTGCCATGTATAGCATCCTCCGGAACAACCAATTGCAAAGCCGTGACTGAAGTGTTGCCAAAATCACAAGGCTTCAGCAACATGTCTCCGTTAGTAAAGAGCCTATCCATGCAAATTGCAGATTTCAGCGACAGTGTTAACAGAACTTCTGGAAAATTAAGTCCTGCTACAATTAAAAAGGCCAAAGGCATCGTTGCGAAACAAGCGAGTATTGCAAATTATCTCAAGAAAAGACAATCTGCAGAACTTCAACTTGCCAGCTCTATGGGACAAAGATCGACGAATTATGCCATCGCTGAATCTCATTTAATTGGAACATTTAACTCCATAACTTCTAAAGTTTTAAAAAATAAAAAACTGAGTCCTTCTGGCTATCTCGCAAGCTATAGAGGGAAAGTTTTTTCCAAGACGGATGCAACGGCATCAGCTCCGCCAGAAAAAATAAAGAACAAGCTCCCGACTGTCGCAGAGAAAGAGCATACCGATTTTAAAAGCGAAGATAAGAATAATCTGGGTAAAGATGAACTTAAAAAATCAGAAGTTGTGAATTATAACATTGGCAAGGTTGATATAAACACAAACACAGAAGACTCTATCTTTACCGTTATTTCAAACCGCTATTTGAAATCATTTAAACCTGATAAGTCTGAAAAATAGAAACCGAAATTGACTAATTTGAATTCATTAACTTTCGCCAAAAGCCAGGTGTGTCTGGAGTTGATGCCCCGGGGGCTTCAAAAAATTTTGTCCACATTTCATCGAATGATGTTGAACTCATTTCCATTCGGCGAAAGATTGACTTAAACTCATTTAGTTCTGATTCACTCATATCTTTCGTGAGCGTGTAATATTGAAGTGCATGTGAATATTCACCATGATCTTTGGCAAATTCACCGATGTCGATAGGAATGCCGTAGTATCCTTTTTTACTATTCGTAACAATAACTTTCTTCCAAAGCTCTTCTGTGCTTACCATTTCATTAAGTACAACCGGTCTAAAGCCTTTCGATTTTAATTGATCATATATATATTCAATTCCACGTTCTTTAAAATCTTTAATTGTATCAAGTTGTCGTGTTTTATTAAAAAGCTTTCGTTTGTAAGTCGATATTACATGGCCTGGTATTTTTTCACCACCATTCGAAATGAACATTTTTCCAATGGCCATGTCATAGATTCCCCACGAACGTTCAAAAAGCAACGATCCGTCTGGTGCCATGACTTCAGTTGTTTCATTTTCAAATGTGAAGATTATATTTTTACCGTTTTTATTAACAATATTTTTTAACTTTCCTTGAACGATAACGCCTGAACGAAATTCAATTGTAACTTCCTGGCCAACTTCTATTCCCAAACCTTTCAATTCACTCGTGCTTAAATCTTCTAATGGTTTGTCTGTTACTTTTAAATTTCCCAACGGTGAACTAAAACCCTGAGGGTGTTGTTTTGCATCTTGCCCGGGAATTACTTTTCCTTCATGACGAAGCTGAGTCGGTCCTTGAGTGCCATAATAAAAGATCTCGCCTTTATCATTCACTTTTTTTAAACTTGTGAACTTTCCTTCTACTTGTATACCCGACGAAAGAGTTAAGGTTTGTTGACCTGTCGCTGGCTCAAAACCGGAGGCTGCAAACGAAGCAGGTGTTGCGTCCACTTCCTTGCTAAAAAAGGTGCTGGCTATATCTACGCATGACTGGCCAGTAGAGGCAATGTCCCTGCGGCCAATTGGAGATGTTGAACATCCCGTAATGACGAATAACAAAATAATGAATATGAGTACGTTTCTCATAAGGGTTTATCGACAAATAGAGGTGAATATTTAGATTGAATTGCTGAAAAATGGCGCAAACGGCTAACCTAGGACCCGTTTAGCATAGATCAAACAAGTTTACGATCAAGCGCCATTCTACAAATCTATTAAAATGTTGTTGAGCAGGCATGAGCATACGATTTCTTAAAACCTTTTATTACGACCTAAACTAAGTAGAATGTGGGATTAGTTAATATGGTTAACAAAAAAAGCAGCTATCAAGTTTTAGTCGATAGCTGCTTATTCATGCCTTTATTTTACGATCTATTAATTGAGCAATGAAGCCAAATTAAAAGAAATTATTTTAAAGTGATTTCTTTAGAATCAATTTGGCAATTTTGATCCACGCGAAACTTGATTGTAAGTCTGCCAGAAGCTTTAGGGTTACTAAGATTATTTGAAAATATAATAGTAAAAGATTGATCATACTCGCTTATAACATTAAATATCCCACCACCTAGATATGTTCCTCCTTCTGTCTCACCATATTCGCTAGCGACTTGTTTAATAAATGCTCCAACTTCATCTGAGCAATTTTGAGAGGCAAAAGCAGAAGATCCGAGCAAAATACCGCATAAAAGTACAAATAATTTCATAAATTTTCCAAGGTTATAAACAATGGCCTTTGCCATCATCTGTGTAATATTATTTTTTTAATAACACTTCAAAATCACAAAATCTTTAATCCTGTAAAATATAATGATTAAAAAATAAATGTCCGTAATTTCCGGTAGAACAAACCGAACATGAAATGCACCATTTCTAGCCAAAAACTTAGTAAAAAGCCCGCAATGTCCATGGTCTATACGTGTTCGTAAATGGCGCAAACGGCAGGAGTCGAACCTGCGACCACTTGATTCGTAGTCAAGTACTCTATCCAACTGAGCTACGTCTGCGTGTATGATTTTTCCCAATATAAATCTGGGTCGGGATTAAGTCAATAGAATGGCGGAGACGGTGAGATTCGAACTCACGGTACCCCTTGCGGGGTACGACGCCTTAGCAAGGCGCTGGATTAGACCACTCTCCCACGTCTCCAATATAAGTCCGAACTAAATTTTTGAGAGCAACTATTAATGGCGGAGGACACAGGATTCGAACCTGCGGAACCTTTCGGTTCAACGGTTTTCAAAACCGCCGCGATCGACCACTCCGCCAATCCTCCGAATCAATAGAGGGACATATTAAATTTAATCCCTAAAAATGACAAGCGACAATTCTACTGTAAATTTCTAATTTGGGTCTCAATCTGCTCTCGGTCAGTTGCCCCGGGGCTTAATTTTAAATAATCTTCAAACTTTTCTTTCGCAAGTGCTCTCTGGCCAGCCGCTTTGTAGGCCAGCCCCATTTGCTTATGAATCTCTGGATTGGCCCTATCCTCTCTCAACGCCCGATTATAGAGCTCAACAGCTTCATTGGCATAGTTTTGAGCCAGCCGTATCCAAGCCATGGCCATTAGTGCATCAACTGATTTTGGGTTTAAGCTTATGGCTTTCTCGTACTTTAAAATAGCCTCTCTGTAGTCTTTTTCAATGCGGGCTACTTCACCCACAATAAAATGGGCCGTATCCAAACTCGGGTTAAGTTCCAGCTCTTTTTTAGCCATCTCCTTTGCCTTGGCGATGTCATTGAGGGCCAGGAAAACTCTAGCGAGCATGTAGTGAACTTTTGGATATGAAGATAGCTTTGACCTGATTTCTTCAAACTCAGCGAGTGCATCAGGATATCTTTTTTTGTCCATGAGAAATTCACCAAGATCCAGGCGTACTTTTAAATTACCCGGATTTAATTTTAAAAGCTCCCGGCTATAACTTATATAATCTTCTGTTTTTTCTTCAACTTTAGCCGCATAAATCAAGAACTCGTAAAAGCTTTCATCTTTCTTGGGAAGGGCCTGAATACGTCTGTAATAATTATTAAAATCTTTTAACTGCCCGCTCTTGTAGTAAAGCGTAGCAATTGTAGATACAAGTTTGGGGTCTTCGCCAATTTCAGAAATAGCATCACGCAAATATCCGATACCGATATCTGTATTATCCTGTTCAAAAAGTATTTCTGCATTTGCCGCTAGGTACTCTGGATTTTTTGGATCCAGAAGAAGGGCTTTCGCGAGACGCGACCTGGCCTCTTTAAAATTTTTCATTCTAATATAAATCTTGGCAAGCTGAAACATGTCATAATCGCTAAGAGGATCCCGGTTTAGCGCTTCACTATAGCGTGGAACGGCGAGAGGAATATTGTTTTTGGCGTAATAAAAATCCCCCATTAACGATGCATACTCTGGCCCAAGTGAATATTTAGTTTGTGAAATCTCCATAAGCGTTGTTTGCGCTTCTTGAAACTTATACGATCTTATATATGCTGTCACCAGACTCTTTTTAAGAAGGTTGTTGCCTGGATTGAGAGCAATTGCCTTTTGAAGTGTATCAATTGCAGAATCAAACAAACCACGTTTTAGCTGTAGTTGAGTTTGAAGTAAAATAGCCGGCACATAATCAGGTGAAGCATCAATTGCTTCTATTGAGTATGAAAATGCTGCCTCTAGATTTTTATTTTTTATTTCCGCATTTGCTTTTTTAATCAAATCCAAAACCTTGCTTTCTAAAATTAGGGACTGTGCAAATTTATCACCCCCTACTTCTAAAGTTGAAAGCATGCTGCGAAGTTCATCGGATTCTTTTATCGCTAGAGACTTTTTAAAAAATGCAGTTGCCTCAGGATTCTTTTTCTTTAGCGCACTGAGAAGGCCCATGTGATAATAAAATCTTGCCGTAAAGACGGGTGAACCTTCTGAGTTGAGTTGATTGATTTTCTTTAATGTTTCTTCATATTTTTTTTCAGACTGATCTTTAAATAAATAATCTGCTTTCACTAAAAGTAACTGAACGCTATTTGGAAAATATTTCAATCCCTCATCAATCACACTGCGCGCTTCAGCCGGCTGATTATCTATCTCACAAAATTTTGCCAGATGATAATAGGCTTCAATTGGTTTTTTTGCCGTACCTTTTAACATTGTAAATATTTTGCGTGCCTCAACCAAATCTCCTGCATTAATCAGCAACTCGAGATAATAGGCAAGCAGCTTGCTGGATGGTGGGTTCTTGGCCCTAAAATAGTTTTTAACAACATTAATTCCTGTCTGGTACTTTCCAATTTTCCCATAAAAAAGAGATGTACCGGTCACAACATTCAAGTCACTCAATATTTTATTTTCAGATAACTGTATCAATTTATAAACAGTATTACTGGCCAACTTCGGGGAAGTGGTATTGTCGATCAACTCGGCATATGTCAGAACGAGATCACCAAGCGCCTCATTGCTGCTGAATTGTTTTTGAAGTGATTCAACATATAATCTGGATGCTACCGAACGCGACAAATAATTATTCTGTGAATAAAGAGATCGCCCCTTGATTAAGGCAGCAGAAGCGCCCGGTTTATCTTCATATTCTTGAGTGATCGGAAATTTTACCTCTAAAAAGAGGGGGCCGGTTACAGCGGGCTTCTCGTCTGGAGTCATGAGAACATAGAAAATTCCCAGAAAGGCCAGTGCAACGATCAGGGACATTCCTTTATTTCTTTTTTTCTTGGGCTTTTTTTTCACCAAGGGTTCTTCGCTGTCAGTAGCCTTGTACTCGGGCTGAAGATCATTGGGATTATAATCCTCATCTTCTTCCTCATCTAACTCTTCTTCGCTTTCCTCTCTTTCAATTTGCTCCTGCAGCTCTTTTAGACGAATTTTTTCATTGTTTTCTTCAATTCTTTTTTTCTGATCCAGTTCTACTTCAGAAACACTCAACTGAGCATTGATTGTCGGAAGAATGGTCGCCAGGTTTAAAAATTCAGTTTTTTCATTCATCAATTCTTCTTGAGTCAGAATTTTTTCAACCTCTTTAGATTCTATATCCTTTTTTTGCGATTGCCCTTCAAGTTCTTTTTTGTTGCGCGTTTCGGTTGAGTCCTTTTTAGGAACAGAGGCCTTTGATGGAATAACTACCGTCTTTTCCATTTCCGGTGATGGGCGAGCCTGACCTTTTTTAACCACCCTGGTTTTGCCATCATCAACTTCTTCAACTGCGGGCTGTAATTTTTTGTACTTTTTTTCCAGCTCCTGATAATCGACACCAATATTTACATTCTCTTTTCCAAATTTAAATTCTTTGAACGTTCTAAGCCCCGAATGAGTTAAGTCAGCCTTCGTCGCATCTTTGCCGGATTCATCGCCGGTTTCCGATGTTGATACAATTAAATTTTTACTCTGAATTTTTTGAATGAGTGAATTGAGGCCGGGATAAGAATTGATGTTTCTCCAGTCTCCAATTGGAAACTGCTGACAAACCTCATCTCCGGTTATGTGGTTTTTTAGATAGAGCTCGCCTATCTCTTCTGTGGTAAATGGTCCGATGACTCGGTCATTCTGAAGCCGAATCCTGTACTTTACGCTCATTCATTCCTGTCTACTTCAGCCCTAAAAAGAGCGATGGTGCAATACCAAAAGTGAATATAGACAATAAAATGATAACATGAACTAGCGATTCGCTAAAACGAGTTTTAATAATAGGAAGTTTCATCTTCTCGTCGTTTTCCGTGAATAAATCACTTACGAAACGAATATAGTATGCGAGACCGATAATTGTGCTTATAAAAATGGAAGTAGCCTCAATCGTAAATCCTTCCTTAAAATAATTAGTAAATAACATATATTTCATGGAAAATCCGGCAGTGAGAGGGATACCCCCCAAGCTCAGGACACAGACCGCCAGAAGCACTGAAAGCCACTTGTTGCGATAAAAGCCGGATACCAGGATATCCTTGCCGTCTTTATTATGATTTAGCTGTGCAAATTGGTTGAGTATTAAAATTACACCAGTCGCCGTCAACGAATAGATCACGAGATAACTGATCAATTGCTTTTCATATGACTCATCCGGATTTAGACAAATCATCATGAGCATATAGCCGGTATGGGCTACTGAAGAATAAGCAATAATTCTTTTAAATTGTCCTTGGACAATACCCATGATGTTTCCATAAAAAGCTGACATTACGGCAATGACCTGAATAATTCTGATTAATACATTTTGAAAATGGGGATCACATTCCAATAGAAGTACCTGCAGCAAGGTTACAAACTTATAACCAATAATGATTTTTGATATAAAAAAGTTTGTAGCCAGATTTGCATGAGTCACATTCGAATAGACATCGGCTATCCATGCATGAAACGGAAATGCACCAAGCTTAAAACAAGCAGTAAGGATGAATATACCAATCGCAATAGCATAGAGTTCCTGATTATTTACAGCAGCTCCAACTAGAGTCAATCCACCGGTTGCGCCAAGATAAAAAGCAGCTCCGAGTAAAAAGATAGATGAAATGATCGCTCCCTGAATCAGATATTTTACAGCAGCTTCTCTTGAAAACTCAAGATCTGAAGTGGCTACAAGTGCATATCCAACAAGTGCAATTGTTTCCATCGCGACATAGAAAGTTATCAATTCGTTTGCGCCCAACAAAAAGACACCGCCGAGAAACATATAGCTTACAAGCAAGGTGCTTTTTACTTTTTCTAACGAACTATATCCATTTATTAAAATCATTAGAATATTTAAAATAGATACGATTTTTAAAAGAAAAATTTTATTTCCGTCTATTGTAAACAGCTCTCCCAGGTGAAAAACATCTCGGGAGTAGAGCATGCAGAAAAATATTATAGCAGCAACAAGGCTTAATCCGAAGGCGATGTACTTGCCACTATTTTTAATATTCAATGCAAGCAAAGCTGCTGCGTTTAGAGCTATAAAAATAATTACGTTTTGAACAAATGTTAAATTTTCCATTCTATAAACCTGCATTCACAAGGAAATTTTTTATAGTGCCATCATAAAGCGTCGTTACCAGTTTGGGATATAGGCCAAACAGAATTGTGAGAATTGATAAAACAATCATCGGTGTCGCTTCTAACATTGAAATGTCCTTGAGTGACTTATTCTCTTCGTGTGTTATTTCTCCGAGCGCCGTCATGTGATACATTTTCAGCAAATAAATTGGTGAGAGAATTATCCCTGTTGCCGCCAGGGCCGCGACCACTTTATTAATCTCATATGTTCCGGCAATAATCATGAATTCACCAACAAAACCACATGTCATTGGTACTGCCATAGAACCGGCGGTAATGATAAAAAACAGAACAGCAAATCGTGGCATTACTTTCGCCAAACCACCAAACTGATCTAATTTTTTTGTGTGTCTTCTGGTATAGAGATAATGAACCCCAATAAAGAGTCCTGGCGTAGATATTCCGTGTGCCACCATTTGAAAAATGGCGCCCTTGACCGCAAATGGATTCTGAGAAAAAACTCCCATTATGATATATCCCATATGCGAAATAGATGAGAATGCGACAAGTTTTTTAATATCTTTTTGTACCCAAGCCGTCAGTGCACCATAAATAACACCGATAGCACCCAGATAGAGAATGATGTCTCTGTAGGCATCAACTGATTGTGGATAAAAAGGAATTACAAATCTTAAAAAACCATAGATCCCAAGTTTTAATAAAATACCGGCGAGCAAAATAGATCCCGCAGTTGGTGCCTCTACGTGAGCATCAGGCAACCATGAGTGAAATGGAAATACCGGAACCTTTAAAAAGAATGCAATTGTGAATGCCCAGAACACCAGAGATTGAGGAGACCAAAATCCATAATATCTAAGATTCAAAGATTTAATAACTTCATAATTTAGGTCATATGAACCATTTAACTTATAGGCGAGTGCACTCATATAGCACATAGAGGCCAGCATAAGAATCGACCCCGCGGCAGTCATCATAAAGAATTTGAAACTGGCATATCTTCTATTTTCACCCCCAAAGACACCAACCAAAACAAAAAGCGGAATAAGCATTGCTTCCCAAAACATATAGAAGCCATACAGCGATGTTGTTAACAACGAACCATTAACTGTCCAGGTAAGCATAAAAATCAGGAAGTAATATAAACGCAGTTTATCTGTTTTGATTTCCCAGGTTGCCGCAACCACCACGAGTAACAAAAAGGCGTTAAGCAAAAGCAGAAGTCCACTGAGCCCGTCCATCGCAAACGTATAGGAAATGTTAAAAAATAGCGGCATTTGAAATTTGAAGAGCTCGCTTAGCACGCCGGGATTCGGCAAATCAATAAACATTTTTATGGAGTAAGCCAAAACCACCAGAGATCCGATTAGGGCATAAAGCTTTATGGCGCGCTCATTTTGCTTAGGCGCAAATAAAAACCCAATAGCCCATAAAAGTGGTATTAGAAACTTAATGATAAATAATTGGTCCATGATATTTGTCTCTTTGCTAATCTAAAAAATGAAGGCGTTAAATACGGCAGTAACAATTAACGTAAGCCCAATAATGAAATAAAGTATTCCCATTTCAAGATGATCTGGCTTTGTTTCTTCTAAGAAATTACCGCTACTGCCAACAGATTTCGTGACAAGTTTCACGAAGCCATTCACAACATGGGTTTCAATAATTTCAACCAGAAAATGGCCGACTTGATAAAGTGGCTTGATAACAATAGCCTCATAAATTTCATCGACTTTAAATTTGTTTGAACTCATTATCCAAAGTCCAAGGAACTTAGCCTTTAGTTTATCTCGCATTTTCACGTCATCATTTTTAACATAAATATAGTAAGCTGCCCCCATCGAGCACAAGATGAGAATGGTTGTAACAAGCATCATTATGATTTCTGTTTCTTCGGAAATATGAGTATGTCCGCTAGCTGGTGCTACGAATTTCTCAAGGAACGACTGAATCAATCTTGAATTATTGTGACCGCCAAAGAGGTGAGGCATTCCAATATAACCGGCACCAAAACTACAAAGGGCAAGGATTATAAGTGGAATCGTCATAACCGAAGGTGATTCATGTATCTCATGGTGATCCCCGTTTTTAGCTTTTTTTGAGTGATGATGGTGAGAATCATGAACATCGTGAGAAGGTGGTACGATGAATACCAGCACCAACATTCTCGTCATATAGAATGCAGTCAAAAGTGCAGAAATCAATCCGATGGAATAAAGATAAATTCCATTTCCAGGATTGGTAAATGCCATTGAAAGGATTTCATCCTTAGAGAAGAATCCTGAAAATCCCGGGATTCCGGCAATGGCCAAAAATCCAACAACGAAGGTCCAGAATGTAACCGGCATTTTCTTTTTCAGTCCACCCATCTTAAAAATATTCTGCTCGTGATGACATCCATATATTACAGAGGCAGCACACAAGAACAAAAGCGCCTTGAAAAATGCATGTGTGAAAACGTGAAACATTCCTGTTGAAAAAGCACCAAGACCGCAGGCCATAACCATGTAGCCCAACTGTGACACAGTTGAATAAGCCAATATCTTTTTAATATCTGTCTGAGTAAGTGCAATAAGGGCAGCAAGCAATGTTGTCAGGGCGCCGATCCATGCGATCACATCCATCACAACTGAAAAATGAACAATGATGTTCGATATTCTGCAAAGTAAGAAAATACCTGCCGTAACCATTGTTGCAGCGTGCATTAACGCTGAAACTGGCGTTGGCCCCATCATCGCATCCGGCAACCAAATAAACAGTGGTATCTGTGCCGACTTGCCTGTCACCCCCAGAACGAGCAATAGGCTAGAAGCAATTAAAAGTGTTTTGTTGGCTGCAATGACTGCAAGATCCGGGTGCTGCAACTCTCTAAATGAAACAGTGTTAAAGACTAGAGCATAGCCAATCATTCCCAATACAACACCAAAATCACCAACACGGTTTGCAATAAAAGCCTTCTTGGCAGCATTGCCATTTTGGGTGTGCTCGTACCAGAATCCGATTAACAAGTAAGAACTTAAACCGACCCCTTCCCAGCCCATGAAAAGAACCATGAAGTTTTCGCCAATAACCAATAAGAGCATTGAGAAGGCAAAAAGGGCAAAGAAACCAAAAAACTTCCCAACCTTTTCTTCATGATCCATGTATCCGATTGAAAAGAATGCAATTGCACTTCCTATACCTGTCACCATTAAACACAATATGACGGCAAGCTCATCCATAACAAAGTGGATATCGAAAACAATTTTATTATATGTCATCCATTCCCAGAGTCTGACATGAACGGGACCAAACTCATGAACATGCAATGAAACCAAAATCACTAAAATAAATGAAGTGAAGAGTCCAAGAAATGTAATGAGCCCTGTTTGAATATTGTTTAACTTATTCTTTATCAGAATAGAGTTAAGTAAAAAGGCGAGCAGGGGAAAAAAGGGAATGAGCGCCAAATAGTTCTCGTACATAATTACTCTTATTCCGTTAAAATATTAATTTCGTCAGTGTATATTGTTTGTTTTTTACGATAGAGAGAAATGATTAAACTAAGTCCAATGGCAACCTCGCACGCCGATACTATCAAGGTGAAGACAACCATCAACTGAGCATCAAGAAGCCCTGTCGACTTAGAAAATAAAATAAAAAGCAAAGAAACACCGCCCATCATAAGCTCAAGGCAAAGCAGCATTGATATTAAATCTTTTTTAAAAATTGTCCCCAATAGTCCAAGGCAAAAAAGAAAAGCTGAAAGATAATAATAAATACTCATTGCTTTTCCTCCGCCTTTTGCAACTCGAGAAATTCTTCACGTTCGTTCCTTTCGTGGGATGTAATCACAATACAAGCAACAATAGCGGCAAGAAGTAGCACCGTAGCCATTTCAAATGGTAGATAATAGGTATTAAACAATTTATCAAAAAGTGACTTCATTGTGTTGTCAGAAAGATTGACGATAGAAAGTGTTTCAATGTTGTTGTTTATTACCAATGCCAAAACACCTAAAACTATCAGCATTGTAAAGGTCGATACGATTAGTTTCACTTTGTTTTTTTCACGGTTGTTTGTGAATTGCTCAAGGTTAATCAACATCATCACAAATACAAACAGGATTGCTACCGCACCGGCGTTAATTAAAACCTGAACCGCTGAAATAAAAATAGTTCCAAGTTGAAAATAAATCATTGCAATGGAAAGAAGTGTCATCAGCAGAGCAAAGGCTGCAACGACTGTTCTTTTGGAAAACACTACCATGAGTGCGAAAACGACGGTCAAAATTGTTAGCAATATATCTGTTGCCATATTAATGATTCCTGAAATAAACAAATAGAACTGTTACAATTAAATTTACAATTCCCAAAGGGAGCAATCTTTGCCAGCCAAGATTCATTAATTGATCATAGCGGAATCGAGGCAGCGTCCAGCGAACCCAGACAAAGAACCAGACCATGCAGGCAATCTTTATAATCAGAGAGGTGATTTGAAGAACGTAAAGTAGAACTGGTGCTCGATCTACTATTAACTCCATTCCAGGTAAAAGATTGTAGCCACCAAAAAATAAAATAATAAACAGGGCAGATAAGGCGATCATGTGTATATATTCGGCCATAAAGAACAATGCAAATTTCATTGAAGAATACTCGAGATGGTATCCTGCTACGATTTCAGATTCACCTTCTGCCAGATCAAATGGAAGACGGTTGGATTCTGCAAATATACCAACAAGAAACAATAACGCCGCCACGGGCTGGATAAAAACCCCCCACCTTGGAAGAAAGCCGAACCAATATCCCGATTGCTCACTCACCATGACGTGAATATCATTTGAGCCATATAAAAAAATCATCGCAACCAGCGAAGTTGAAAGCGACAATTCGTAGGAAACCATTTGTGCGCAAGCTCGAAGAGCGCCCAGCATGGAATATTTATTATTAGAAGCCCATCCCGCAAGCAAAATTCCGTATGATCCCAGTGCAGAAACGGCAAAGGCAAAAAATATTCCCATGTCACTTCTAAAAACTTCTGGATAAATAATTCTGCCAAACACTTCGATTGGTGCAGAAATGGGAATACAGGCCAGTGGCAACAGGGCAACGACCAGGGCAATCATGGGTGCTGCTGTATAAAAAAACGGGCGAGCGTGTGCCGGATGTACTTCTTCTTTAAACATAAACTTCGCGACATCTGCCAAAGGCTGCAAAAGACCAAAGGGTCCTACTCGATTGGGCCCAAGGCGCTTTTGCATGAACGCAGCACCTCTTCTTTCGACATGAATAATTATAGGTAGCGTTCCAAGTGGAAGCGCAAGAATTACAGCTGTTTTAATTAAAATCTCAAGTATTTCTTCAAACATTTACTCTTCCCACTTTAATGCTTTGGAATTGATGACAAAAACATAACCCACAAGCAGGATCACCATAAAGAATACAAAACCATAAATCATAAAGGGCTGGTCCAGAGAGTCTTTATAGGCAAGTGCCCACGGTAAAAGAAAAACAATCTCCACGTCGAATAATAAAAAAAGAATCGCCGTTAGATAAAACTTGATGTCGTATTGTCTGGTAGCGCTACCAACTGGATTTACCCCTGATTCATATATATCCATTTCTCTTATAATTTTTCTTTTTTGCCCAAGTAGAGAGGATATCCCTACTAAAACAGCACTGAGCGTGCATGCAATTAAAAAGAAAATAACAAACGAAGCAAATTCCATGAAATCCTCACGCGCTTTCTGGTCATTACTGGATAAAAATTTTGGCGCTTCCAGCGAAGGCCATGATATTTTCCCAAAAAATTCCAAGAATAAAAATTGGAGCCGTCATTGCAACAATAATTAATTGATTTAAAAATCCAAATCCTTCAATCTCTTCATTAGATTCCTGAGTTTTCAGAGTCATTAATCTAACAATTTTTAAATAGTAATATGCGGACACGATTGAATTTAGCACCAGTATAATTGCCAGCGTAAAATTATTTGAATTTAGAAGTGCTACAATAATATTGTATTTACCAATGAATCCCGCAAGTGGCGGCAGTCCGGTAAGAGACAGCATTGTGACAGTCATCATTACGGCCATGAACGGGTAGCGATAAATCAACCCCTGGAATCGGTCGAAGTGATCGTTGCCATATTTGTCTTGAACAATGTTGGTAATGTAGAACGCAACGAGGGTCATAAACAAATAAGTGATTCCGTAGAATACGACTGCCCGTATTCCAATTTCGTTGACCATTACAAGACCGGCAAGCATAACTCCAGCATGTGAGATAGATGAGTAAGCCAGCATTCTTTTAACCGATTTTTGTCCGATCGCTGAAATATTTCCAACTGTCATTGTCAGAGCAGCGATAACCATCATCAATCCAATCCAGCCAACACGGAGTGGACCTGGCGTTGAGAAAAATATCATTGTAATACGAATTAGACCCGCAATACCCGCAAGCTTGGGAACAATTGCAAAAAAGGTTGTAACGGGCGTTGGTGAACCCTCATATACATCCGGTGACCACATGTGAAAAGGAACCGCCGCTATCTTGTAACCAATTCCTGCAAAAAATAAAATAAACGATGGCATTAAAATTATTATTTGAGTCTGATCCAGCTTGGCTATATTGGCGGCCATTCCGCCGAATTGAATTGTACCAAGTACACCGAACATATGGCTCATTCCAAAAAGCATGAGGCCGGATGAAATCCCGCCGTATAAAGAATATTTCAAACCGGCTTCAGAAGATCTCTCATCATTCTTTTTTAGAGATGCCATAACGTAAGAAATTATTGAAAGTGTTTCGATTCCAATAAAGAACATAAGCATGTTGTTGGCGGAAGCAAGAATGAAGCCTCCAATCAATATACCAACCGCCATTACTATAAATTCTGTTTTTAGTGTCTCATAAATATCCTTGGATATCGTGCTTAAGTAATAAGCCCCGAGTGTTCCCACCACCATAATCATCTTCATAATTGTGCTGAAAGGATCTATGATCATTGAATTGTTGAAAATAGCCTCTGATTTCCCTGATAAATTTACGACAAGACTAACAAATGTCGCAACTAAACCGACGATGGAAGCAATAAAAATATATTTTTTATTTTTATCATTCTCCTCGTAGGTTGTTTCTATCAGAATAAGTCCCACCATCAGGACCACCAGAAGCAACTCTGGAATGTATCGGCTAATGTTTGCTAAATAATTTAAATACATCTCTGTTTTCCTAGAAAGTTGCCAATAAAGAAACCAGTTGTCCTACTGAAGCCTTCATCATGTTCAGAATTGGTGCCGGGTAAACCCCGAACACGATCACTGCTATACATAGTGGAAGCATGTATCCGACTTCTAGCTTTGTCATGTCTTCATAGTCTTTTACTTCTGGATTCACATCTCCAAAGAACATTCTCTTAAACATCCAAAGCAGATAAGCGGCACCAATTAATAACCCGAACAAAGCAAGCACGGTAATGGTTGTGAATTTTTCATAAATGCCAAGAAAGATAAGTGCCTCAGAAATGAAACCCGAAAGGCCAGGTAGTCCCATAGAAGCGAACATACCAATGATGAAAACAATCGAATAAACCGGCAACTGAGTATAAAGACCACCAAAACCTCTTGATCCATCTGGACGAACGATATATCTGTGATGAGATCGCTCATAGATGATACCAATCAAAAAGAACATCATTGCTGTTGATGTACCATGGTTGAACATCTGAAGAACTGCTCCGTTCATACCTTGTACCGTCATTGCTGCAAGGCCCAACATTACAAATCCCATATGAGATACTGAAGAGTAAGCGATAAGCTTTTTAACATCCGATTGGGCCATGGCACATAGGGCACCATAAATAACGTTGATCAAGCCAAGCCATGCAATTGCGTGCGCAAAATATTTTGCTGAATCTGGAAATATCGGGAATGCAATTCTTAGAAAACCATATGTTCCCATCTTCAGCAGAACGCCAGCCAGAATGACAGAAATAGCAGTTGGTGCCTGAACGTGAGCGTGAGGCAACCATGTGTGAAACGGAAAAACCGGAACCTTAACGGCAAATCCAACAAACATGAAAATAAAAAACAGTTTACTGAAAGATACATCCACGCCAAAAAGGTGAACCTGAAGATTTGTAAAATGGCCGCCTTGAAGAGCTAAAATATTAAACGAGTTGTCTGTCTGTCCTGTAGCAAAATAAAGAGCAACAATCCCCACCAGCATTAAGAGAGAGCCTAAAAAAGTATAAAGGAAGAATTTAACTGCAGCGTATTCGCGGTTTTCACCACCCCAAACACCGATCAGGAAGAACATTGGAATCAGCATTACTTCCCAGTAAACATAGAAAAGGAAGAAGTCTGTCGCAAGAAAAACTCCGAATACGGTACTTTGCAAAAGAAGGAGAAGTGCAAAATAACCTTTAAGCGATTTCTTGATTTGAGTCCATGAACTCAGAATACAAAGCATAAACAATAGCGATGTTAGAAGGATCATTGGAAGAGAAATACCATCAACCCCCAAAGCATAAAAAATGTGAAACTGAGAAATCCATGGGACTCTCACGTTAAACGCTTCCTGCATTCCTGGCGTTGATTGATTGAACTTGCAATAGAGGACTATTGTAAGAGCAAAGGTAATAATTGTGTTGACCAGGGACCACCATTTAATTGCGCTCGAACTATCTTTAGGTATTAATAATACTCCAAGCATTCCAACAATAGGCATCCACAAAATACAGGTTAATAAATCTAAACCGATCACCGGCTGACTCCTTCTAAAAAGTTATTCTTCATATTTTAAAAGTATAAAAATCTTTTAATTAAAAACTTATTTTCCAAATATAACTCGCGAGCACAACAATCAACACAACGAAATAAAGTTGTATCTTTCCAGATTGAACGGTTCTTAAAACTACGTTCATCAATCTAACACTCGCACCTGTTCCATCCACCATTCCGGCGTCAATAACAGTGTTATCGAACCATCGGGCAATATTATAAAGGAAGCGATTTACCGCTGCCCAGCCATCAACTGCATATCTATCAAATACACCCATATCGAACCATGAAAGTGCATCGTTAAACGGGATCATCCCTTTTTGAATAATCTTGTTTATGTATAATTCATCAAAATAGTATTTGTTTTGAAGAGCGCGTCTCCAGCCTGGAAATGCATTTGCCCACCAATCTGGATTAACTGATTTTTTAACGTACATCGAGAATGCCAGGAAAATTCCGGACAATGCAATAATAATTGAAGCAAGAGCGCCAATATGATGAATATTGTGAACGTGATGAGCCTCTTCTTCACTCATGCCATGATTTGCGTCGTATGACGATTTTGGCATTTCCAACTTGTCTCTTGTATCAACTGCTTCTAGATCTTCTTTTTTGTATTCGGCAAAATGGTGAAGACTGTGGGCATCTGGCCTATGAATTAAAGTGGAAAACCATTCATATTTCGAACCAAAAAGATTTACTTCGCCTTGACCTGTAAATGAACCAGAATAAAATAATCCCAATGTGAACACTGATAAAATCAAGAGCGGGATATTTGAATTCCAACTGATGTGCTCATCGTGAGCATGGTCGTATATATGATGATCGCGCGGCTGACCCAAAAAAGTTAAAAATAGCATTCTGAACATATAAAACGCTGTTAATAAGGCCCCGCCGAAGCCAAGTATTGCGACTGGTATAAATTTTGGATCAGAAAAAGCCAATACAAGCGCATCGCCCAAAATTCTATCCTTAGATACAAATCCCGAGAAAAATGGAACGCCCGCAATGGCGAAACAACAAAGCAACATTGCAAAAAAAGTATAAGGCAATTTTTTGCGGAGACCACCCATTTGAGGCATTTCCTGGCAATGGATTGAGTGAATTACAGATCCCGCTGACAAGAAAAGGCATGCTTTGAATACAGCGTGAGTAATTAAATGCATGAAAGAAGCGTTGTATGAGCCAACCCCAATCCCCAAAACCATATAGCCAAGTTGAGAAATAGTGGAGTAGGCGAGAACTGCCTTAATATCTGTTTGAATCAGAGCGATAGTAGCGGCTCCGAAGGCTGTGATTGCTCCAACATAAGCTATGAATGTTGTCAGATGACCAGCTTCCATTAAGGGATACATTCTTAATGATAGATAAACTCCCGCCGCAACCATTGTCGCTGCATGAATAAGAGCTGAACATGGTGTCGGCCCCCACATGGCATCTGGCAACCAAACCTGAAGAGGCACCTGGGCTGATTTTCCCATTGTACCCATAAATATAGAAAAGGCTGCAAAAGAAGCCAGTGGGACGCCTAACGAGAATATTCCTATTGAAAGATTATTGAATTTCCCTACCGCTATTGCATTGTAGATATCTATAAAATCAACATTGCCAACAACAGACCAGATGGCCAGAATGCCTACGAGGAAGAATACATCTCCCACTCGGGTAGTCATGAACGCCTTCATTGATGCATTTCCAGCACCTTCTTTTTCATAATAGAAACCAATGAGAGAGTATGAGCAAAAGCCCATTAATTCCCAGAAAATGAAAACTGAAAGTAGGTTATCTGAAAGAACAAGTCCCAACATGGCGGAAGTGAACAGTGACATGTAGACAAAGAATCTTCCAAAACGTGGATCGTCATGCATATACCATGTAGAAAAAACATGAATCAAAGTCGCAACAGCGGTAACCATTAAAAGCATTACTGCTGTCATGTTATCTATATAGATACCCATGTTTACTTTAAATATATGGGCCCCTGAACTTAGATCAAACCAAGGAAAAACTTTATGGATGTAATACCCTGCTGAATAGACATTCATGAAATCTAGAAAAATACGAAGTGCGTATAAAAACGAAGCAAATATTGCGCACGTGCTTATTGCAACGGCAAGCTTTGTAAATTTCTTTACAATGAATGCATTAATCACGAATGCAAAAAATGGCAGTAAAACAATAGGTGCGATAGTCCAGAATGTATAATCCATAGTCTCTATATCCTTACCAAATACTTAGTTTTGTAATGTAGCCGCATCATCTATATGGATGCTTTCTCGCAACTGGAAAAATCTTATGACAATTCCAAGCCCAACAGCAGCTTCCGCCGCAGCTATAACAATGATAAACAAACTCATGATGTGTCCGTCGAGATTCCCATTCACAAATTTTGAGTAAGCTGCAAAGTTTAATGCCGAAGCGTTCAAAATAAGTTCGATTCCTAAAAGAATGGCAATTATATTTTTTCTAGCGATCATTACAAGGATGCCACAAAGAAAAAGTACCGAAGAAATTGCAAGGTAAGATCCTAAATTAATCATGTTTTTCTCTCCGCGGTCGAGAAATTACAGCTGCCCCAATAAGTGCACCAAGCAACAGGACCGATGAAATTTCAAAAGCTAAAATGTGATCTGTTGCGAGAATTGTACCTAGTCTTTCAACCGTAGGCTCATTCGCTGTTAAAATTTTACCTTGCTGAAGTCTAAGAACATTGGCAAGAATTCTGATCACTACAAATGAAGCGATAAGAGCAGTAAATCCTGCAAACATGAAAGTTTTTTGGTTACCCATTGCTGCTACCTTTATAAGGCCATAACGGTTAATGCTGTTAGATGCTCCGCCAGTTAGCATGATGGCAAACAACATTAAAATAATAACGCCACCGGCATATATCACCAGTTGCGATGCCGCTAAAAAATCAGCCCCGATACAGGCATAAAGTCCAGCCACTCCAAACAATGAAGAAAGCAGATAAATACATGCGTGCATTAAGTTGTGGCTGTAAACCACGGCAAATGCTCCGCCTAGAGTTATCGCTGCAGATAATAAAAAAAGTGTATTCGTAAACACAACCAGCTCCCTTTATATTTTTCTCTTACTAGTGTCCGCTGCTGAGAGTTGCTGCAGTTTCAAAAATAAGTGAATAAATTGATTTACCGTCAAACGCATACATCCAGACTGCACAGCCAAGTAAATTGAATAGTGCAATTGGTGTTAAATATTTCCAGCATAATGTCATCAGTTGATCGACCCTAAGTCGAGGAAGTGTCCATCGAACCCAGATAACCACGTAATAAAGCGCTAATGTTTTTGTAAAAAAAGATCCAAGCTCAAGCAATTGGCCAATATTTTTTGCAAGCATTACATCCAGTCCAAGTTTTTCAACGATCAATGCACCCGATCCAAGGTCGAACGGTACTTTGTAGCCCCCCAAAAACAGAGCTGTTGCAACACCACAAACGACGAATACTTCTATATATTCCGCTAGCGCAAACAGACCAAATCTCATTCCAGAATACTCTGTGTGGTAACCTGATACCAGTTCTGATTCCGCCTCTGGAAGATCGAACGGTGCACGGTTTGTTTCCGCCAATGAGGCAATAAAAAAGATAAAAAAACCAATGAAGGCGAATGGATTATGTAGAATATACCATTCATGCGGTAATCCGCCCTGGCCGCCAATCAATGCTCCCATTGAAAGACCACCCGCCAATATAACGATCGATATAATTGTAATTGTCGAAGGGATTTCATATGAAATTATTTGAGATGCACCTCTCATCCCACCAAGCATTGACCATTTTGAGTTCGATGCGTATCCACCAAGGAAAACGCCAACACCAACCAAAGAGGCCATACCGACGAGGTAAAAAATCCCAACATTTAAATCAGCCAGCATAAAGCCACTTGAAAATGGAAGAACAGCGAGTGTTGCAAACACGCCCACCATGCACAAGATTGGTGCGAGAATGAATGTAAACTTATCGGCTGAAGACGGAATGATGTCTTCTTTCAAGATCATTTTTACGCCGTCTGCGAGAAATTGCAAAAGCCCATAAGGCCCGACGCGGTTTGGACCAACTCTCATCTGGAGATCTGCAGAAATTTTTCTTTCTGCATATGTTCCCAGACCGCCAATTGTAGCCATTGCGCCTACAATTATTAAACTTACGATTAAAAAAACAATAAAGGCAACAAGTGAAGTTGCATCAAAACCCAAGGTCTCTGTAAGCCAGGAGATTATATTTGTTAATTCTTTTGACTGTGAAAGATAGGTGACTACAGTTGAGTTCATTACTTATCCTTTTTCCCGTAATTTGCCTGTGGAGTATTGAAGCTTTTTACCCAGTCAAGATCGCCTTTTTTCCAGCAGTATATTATTCCTGCCACCAAGACCAAAACGAAAGTTAAAACTGAAAGCAAAAGGGTTCCGCCAAGACCAATTTGATTAAACTTCTTAAACACTGCCGCAACTGGAAACATTAAGGCGCTTTCAACATCAAAAATAATGAAGATTAGTGCAATAACGTAGAAGCGAACGTTAAAATTCGCCCATGCGGTACCAATAGGCTCTTCACCACATTCATATGCTGTTTCCTTAAGCTTGCTGGGATGATGGGGGCGAATAAAACTTCCCAACAGCATAGAACCACCGGCCACAAGCAAAGCGAGCGCAATTAAAATTACGACGGGCATGTAGACGTCTAGATTGAATGTCGACATCTTGATCTCCGAGATAAAAAATCCAATTTTTTAGTTTTCTTAGATTACACGAAAATATAATATCTTGGAAATAGTTTGTTTCGAAAACGATTGTCTTATGAGTCACTTCAATTCACTGCTTCAAAGAATTCTAAATTGGGATGAAAATAGTTCATCTCAGCTGCATATCTACGGCACAAATCTCGAACAGTGGTCTTACATTCTGAATAATTTTTTGAGAGAGAGCCCGAGTGAATTTTTAAAAAAATCTCATTTAATTGTGACTTCCTCCAATGACGAGGCAGAAGATTTATCCCAAGCGTTGCAAAATCTTTATGAGGGCACAGATATTCTTTTTTATCCGGGACTTGAAGCCTCGCCTTATAGTGGAGTGATTTCGTCGGAAAAGAGTTTTTACGATAGACTTGAGGTGTTAACCAGACTTAGTAAGCTTAAAAGCGAGAAAATTAAATTTATTTTGGTAACTTCTTTTGAGGGACTTTCTCTTAAAACGCCCCCTCCTCAATTTTTTAGGGATTTTAATTTTGATTTGAAAGTTGATGACATCACCGCACCGCTGGATTTGGCAAAAAAACTGGTGGCCCTCGGATATTCTTCTGTTACTTCGGTTGAGGAGCCGGGAACCTTCATTCAAAAGGGACAGATCTTTGACGTATATCCAGTCGGGTCTGCGCCGGTTCGATTATCTTATTTTGATGATCTTATTGAATCAATCCATGAAATAGACCTTGATACTCAAAAATCCATAAAGGACAAAGCTCTTTCGCTTGTTACAATTGCTCCTGCCGCCGGGATTTTTTCGACTGGTGATTTTTCCGTTACGTTACGAGAGAATATTCCTCAAAGGAGCCCTGGTTTTAAAAATAAGTTCGAATTTAGAAAAGCTGTCTTTTCCCGACTGGCCGACGGGCTTCTGTTCGAAAATTATCCTGTCTATATTCCTCTCTTTTTCAAGCAAGCGTCTTCTCTTTTTGATTTTTTTAATCAGGAAGACTGCATCATTTCAGTTATGAATGCCAATGAAGTCTATCGTTCATATCTCGAATTAATTGAAACATTGAGAGTTGAGTTTGAGCAAGAAGAAGAGAATATAAATAGTGAAAGTATATTGCCACACTTCGATCATCTTTACGATTTTTCATTTCTAAAAGAACTGGAGGATAGAAAAGTTATTATGATCGATCAGTTGAACATAAGCATGAATTTTGGGGAAATTTCTGATGCGATTGATTTGAGACTTATTAAAACTAAAACGTTTCTCAATCAAAATATAAATCCAGCATTGTCCAAGCCAGAATATATCAAAGCTGCGCTTAATTTTTTAAAAAAGCATTTTGAGTTCTCTGGAAAAATTTATTTTTCCTCTTATAGCGACACTTCTAAGGCGGAAATTCAGCACCTGATCGATTTGCAGGATTATCCACGAGACCTAAGGTCTCGAATTGAATTTCTGCCATACAAAGTAGGCGAAGGCTTTTATTACGAGGGTGAAAAATTTCTTATTATTACCGATGGTGATTTGTTTGCTGCAAAAAAGACCAAGGTTCAAAAAACCTCCAAGGTTGATCTTGATTTATTTGCAGAACAGCTCGCGACTCTAAAGCCGGGTGATTTTGTCATTCATAGTGAATATGGTGTAGGGGAATATCTTGGCCTTGAGCCGCTTAATATCGGCGGCGATAAAACAGATTTTCTTGTTTTAAAATATGCCGATAACGACAAGGTATATGTTCCGGTCTATAAACTAAATCAGATTCAAAAACATGCTGACTCTAATGCCGGATTAAAAAAAGACAGTCTACGCACGAATAAATTTCAATTGTTAAAAGTCCGGGCCAGGACCTCTGCTAAAACATTGGCATTTGATCTTTTAAAACTTCAGGCTGAACGACAGTCGTCAGTCGCCTATGCTTTTTCAGAACCAGACCATCTCTACAAGGAATTTGAGCTTGCCTTCCCCTTTGATGAAACCCCTGATCAAGCCAGGGCTATTCAAGATGTGCTCGAAGCTATGCAAAAACCTGTTCCAATGGACTTTCTTGTTTGTGGCGATGTCGGTTTTGGTAAAACGGAAGTTGCGATGCGTGCAGCCTTCAAGGCCGTTGAAGACAAAAAGCAAGTTGCGGTGCTTGTCCCTACGACAATCCTGGCATTGCAACATTATAATTCATTCACCAAGCGCTTTAAGGATTTTCCAGTGAGAATTGAATTTATTTCAAGATTCAAATCTCCCAAGGAATCAAAGGACATTTTAGCCAGGGCAGAAAAGGGCGATATAGATATTTTAATCGGCACCCATAAACTTTTATCGGACAAACTAAAATTTCACGACCTGGGATTGGTTGTCGTTGATGAAGAACAGCGATTTGGCGTCGGTCATAAAGAGAAATTAAAATTAATGAAGGCGTCTGTTGATTTTCTTACACTAACAGCGACACCAATTCCAAGAACCCTGCAGATGGCATTTTTAGGTCTGAGGGATCTCTCTCTTATTAAGACAGCACCGCCTCGCAGGCAGTCCATTAAGACCTACGTAATTAAAGAGGACGAATTAACGATTCAGACTGCAATACAGAAAGAATTGCTACGAGGTGGTCAGGTTTTTGTTGTTCACAATAAGGTTCACGACATTGAGGAATATACTGCTTCTATTCGCGAGCTTGTTCCCGATGCTAAAATTACCTTTGCTCACGGGCAAATGTCCGAAAGGGATCTGGAGGACAGGATTAATTCTTTTTATAATGGAGCATATCAGGTTCTGGTTGCCACGACCATTATAGAATCGGGGATCGATATTCCAAATGCAAATACAATGATCATTGATCGTGCCGATACCTATGGCCTTTCACAGTTGCACCAGCTTCGCGGACGGATTGGAAGATCAGATAAAAAGGCCTACGCTTATTTTGTTGTTCCCCGCATGCGTGAAATTTCAACCGTAGCGCAAAAACGTCTGCACGCACTTCAAACATACGCAGAAATGGGTTCTGGATTCAACATTGCCTCAGTTGATCTGGAAATTCGCGGCGCCGGCGATATTTTAGGTGCCACGCAGGCGGGCCATGTTGAAGCTGTTGGACTTGAACTTTATATGGAGCTATTAAAAGACGCCATCAATGAAATACGCGGAGAGAGAAAAATTCTTAAAAAGGACATTGAGCTTTTGACTCCTTTCCCCGCATTTATTCCAAATCATTATATAAGCGATCCCGGAGAGCGACTTAAGCAATACAAGCGTCTATCAAACTGTGAGTCTATCGGTTTACTTGAAAGCATTCGTGAAGAATTTCAGGATGTATATGGTTTATTCAGCGAGGAGCTTTCTAATTTATTTGTTGTACTGGAAACGCGAATTCATCTTCAGACTCTGGGATTAAAATCTGTTAATGTAGGCGGTTCAGCCATTACATTAAAATTCGATAAGGGTTTTCTGGAATCCAGTCCCGAGTTGAGAGATCGCGTGGTGAATTTCTTTATATCGCGACCAAAAATTTACCAATTCACCCCGGACTATCGGGTTATCTATAATAGCAAATCGATCATATCCCAGAATGATTTACTCAAGTTTTCCATAGAAATTTCACAGCAAATAATTCCATCTCTGTGAAATTGTTCTTCCAAAATGCAATTTTCTGTTATTATTAAAAGGTACAAAATATTTAGGAATTAACTTTTCAGGAATCAGGATTCAAATGATGAAAAAATTTAAACTTTTAATGACCGCTTCATTACTACTCTCTTTTTCAGCGATGGCGCAGACTGCTGCTGATCCTGTTGTTGCTACCGTTAATGGAGTCGAGATTAAAAAGGCACAATTGGACCAGGCGTTCGAACAAAATCTAATGTTTGTTTCTGATAAGATTGTCACAAAAGAGAAGGTGCTTAACGATATTATCAACAGAGAAATTGGATTGAAGAAGGCAAAAGAAGAAAAGCTTTTTGATGATCCTGTTGTGAAAGCAAAAATGGAAGATGTGCTTTACCATGCACAGATTTCAAAAGACCTGGAAAAAAAACTTCAGGGGATTACAGTTTCCGACAAAGAGGCGCAGGACTACTACGCAAGAAATAGAGAATACAGAACAGCTCATATACTTTTTAGAATAAGAGTTACTCCAGAGAAAGAAGAAGTCCAGGAGGCTACGAAAAAGGCCCTTGAAGTGTACAAACAAGTTCAGGCAAAACCTCAACTATGGCCAGAACTTGCCAACAAATACTCCCAAAGCTCCACAGCTCCTGCCGGTGGCGACCTCGGTTACTTGCCGGCCATTAAGTATGCTCCGGAATTTTTCAAGGCAATTAATGGAAAGCCAAACGGGTACATCTCTCCTCCGGTGAGAACACAGTTTGGATTGCACATAATTAAAATTCTTGGAGTTCACGAGTGGAAGGAAGTTGACCCTTCTATCTATAAAAAGATCGTTTACGATCAAAAGCGTGACAAGATTCTTGAAGAGTACTTTGCTGATAGTCGCAAGGGAGCTCAAATCAAGATCAACAAGGAATTTTTAAAGTAATTGCACCGCGGAAAATCGGACCCAACACGCTTATTTCTTGCGACTTGTTTATAAGAATCATATAACTTACTCTTAGATATCATACGATTTTAAGAGTGAGTTATATGAAAATTGCCAATTTATCTATCCTGTTTATACTTCTTTTTACTACCTCAGTACACGCGAGACTATTAGATAAAATTTCAGCGATCGTAGATGATAATATAATCACCCTTTCCCAGATCAGCCGCATTTCAAAGATACTTCCGATTAAACGAAATGTTGCCCCAATGATTTACGACAGACCAAGTTTTACGAGCGAAGAGATTCTTAACATTTCTGTAAATAAATATTTAATTCGTGCCAAGCTGACTGAGCTAGGTTACTCCATTACTGATGACCAGGTTGAAGCGCAAATTAAATCCAACGAGAAGCGGTTGAATGTAGATCGAAAATCTTTAATGAATTTTCTAAAACAGCAGGGAACTACGTTTGATGAATATTTCGAGACCTTGCGCGAGGCTATTGAATATAGTTATTTTATTAATCGTGTAATTTCTCCAACCATTGCTATTTCTGAGCAAGACGTGAAGAATGCTTATTTTAAAAATAACATTAAAGATTCGCGTTTGAATTTTAAGTATAGCTTGATTGATTATTCAATCTCAAAGGATGTTGTATCCAGGCTGGGTAAGGGGCAAATGGAAGATGTTGTGAGACAGTTCCGTATAAATAGTATTTTGACGGACACATTCTCAACAATGGTTTCCACCAACCTGGATGATATTACAGAAGAGGGAATTGCGCCTGAATTAAAAAGCCTTCTTAAACAAACAGATGAAGGGTCGCTTAGCACATCCATTCTGTTAAATGGTCAACATCATGTTTTCTATGTCGCCAAAAAGGATCTGGTTGAATCGGAAGCATTCACCAAGCAAAAGGAATCAATTCGTGAAACTTTATTTGAAGCTGCAGTAAAGTCTGAGTCTCAAATCTGGTTTGAGCGTGAACGCAATAAGCACTATATAAAGACGTCACTTTAAGGTTTGGCTCCATAAAATGATTTATGTTACCCAGGGCCATGAATCTGGAATCGGCCTCGAAATTTTCCTTAAATCATTTCTTCTTCTCTCCAGGGAAGAGCGAAAACTTGTGACACTAGTTGTTTCCAGAGACGATTTCAATAAAAATCTCAATGATTTGAAGTTAGATGTTATTCATTTTAAAGATCTCAATATAATTGAAAACAAAAATAGCACCAAATATTCTTCTACGAACTCGCTTTTAACTGCGCTGGAACTAATTGGAGGCAAAGATATTCTGATCACACTTCCTACCTCAAAGGATCAATTAGTTTTCAACAGTCAAAATCAGGCTGGTTATACAGAATTTTTCAGATCTTATTACGGCAACAAAAATATTGCTATGACATTTAAGGGTCCAGATCAAAATGTCCTGCTAATAACAGACCATATCGCCCTTAAAGAAGTTACCAATAAAATTTCACCCGAGTTGATTGTTGATAAATTGAGAATCACTCTGGATAACTTTAAAAAATATTTTTACGAATTTGAGGATGTTGTCCTTTCTGGAATTAACCCACACGCCGGTGAAAATGGAATTCTCGGTGATGAAGAAAAGCACATTAAAATGGCCATCAGCGAGCTTCAAAAAAGCTATAAATTAATTTTTAGGGGGCCTTTTTCTGGTGACACTCTTCACCATCAGCATGACAAGAGCAAGAAACAGTTATTTGTCTATATGTATCATGATCAAGGGCTTGCACAATTCAAATCTCATTACGGACTTATTGGATTAAATATTACACTTGGTTTACCATTTCTACGTCTTAGCGTTGATCATGGAACAGCCTTTGATTTATATGGTAAAAATCATGCGAATGTATCGGGCATGCTTTTTCTTTTCAAACAGGCCTTCGAGGTATTAAGTGTCGTCAATAAATGAAATCACTGTTGTTAAAGCAGCAGTACATAATCTCCAAAACGTAACCATTAGCATTCCAAAGAATACGTTAACCGTTATCACTGGTCCATCTGGTTCCGGAAAATCTTCTCTTGCCTTCGATACAATATACGTAGAGGGGCAGAGACGATATATAGAATCACTTTCCAGTTATGCCAGACAGTTTCTTGGCCAGTATCAGCCTCCGGAAGTTGAATCAATAACCGGCCTTTCCCCGGCAATTGCAATAGATCAGAAATCTTCAAGTAAAAACCCAAGATCAACGGTAGGAACAACGACTGAAATCTATGATTATCTTCGAGTTTTGTTTGCTCGAATCGGGACACTGTATGATCCGGACTCGGGCCTGGAGGTAAGGCGCTTTACTCCCTCTCAGATCACGCGAGAACTAACAAAACTTGGTGATAAAACCAAACTTCAGATTCTGGCACCAATAAATGCAAACACCAATATTAAATTCAAAGATCTTCTTTCCAAATTTCTCACCATGGGTTTTACACGTGCCCGACTTAATGGTGAGCTTGTTCAGATTGATGACACAACCAAGTCACCGAAGGGTAAATTCCAGCTGGATATTGTTGTCGATAGAATTGTCATAAAAGATGATATTGAAAAGCGCCTTGCTGATTCTGTTGAATACGCTCTTAAGCTTGGAGAGGGGAATATTGTCATTCTTGTAAATGATAATAAAGAGCTCACATTTTCAGAACACAATAAGTCTACAGACGGTGACAAAACTTTTCCGGAGCTTGAGCCAAGACTGTTTTCATTCAATTCGCCCATTGGTGCATGCGAAATATGTAATGGTCTGGGCGAAACAAAGACATTCGACCTCGATTTAATGATATTTGATGAAAATCTTCCCCTCCTCGAGGGGGCAATAACGCCGCTTTCAAAAAGAAATTCTTTTCTTTATAAAATGGTTGAGACGATTGCCGATGAAGAGGGGATCGATATTTCTATCCCGTTCAAAAAATTGCCCAAGAAATTTACAAACATCCTATTTAATGGATCCGATAAAGTTTATCGCTATTCCTTTACCTCAGAAAATTCTCATTTTGAATTCTCGAAGGCTTTTCCCGGCTTATCTGCATGGCTGGAGAAAAAATTTCTGGAGTCCGGGTCTGACAAAGTCAGGATTGAACTTGAAAAATTAATGAATATAAAAACATGTCTAAGTTGTCATGGTCTTCGGTTAAATCGCATTGCCCTTTCCACAAAAATAGGGAAGAAGAACATAATGGATCTATGTACGTTATCCATTGATGAATGCTTTGAGTACTTGAACAATATAAAACTCGAGGGCGAAAAAAAAATCATCGCCGATAAACTTCTAAAGGAAATTGTTTCACGGTTGCGCTTTCTTCTTGATGTTGGACTTAATTATTTGACTCTAAATCGAAGCGCCATAACTCTTTCCGGTGGTGAATCACAGCGAATTCGACTAGCGACTCAGATAGGTTCCGCCTTATCGGGAGTCCTTTATGTTCTTGATGAGCCCAGCATCGGATTGCATCAGCGAGATAACGATCGCTTGATTAAAACACTGAAAGCCTTGCGTGACATTGGCAATACGGTTCTGGTTGTTGAACATGACGAGGATACCATGATGGCTTCAGATTATCTTATCGATATGGGGCCTGGCGCAGGAATTCATGGCGGAAAAATAGTTTCTCATGGCACTCTTCCGCAAATGCTGAAGGATAAAAAATCTTTAACTGCTAAATTCCTGACAGGCGAGAACCGGATTGAAATTCCGAAAGTAAGGAAAAAAGCAACTAAGTTTTTAAAGCTTAGCGGTGCCAGTGAGCATAATATCCAAAACCTTACAATCTCATTTCCTCTCGGTGGACTTGTTTGCATTTCGGGTGTCAGTGGTTCCGGTAAATCAACGCTGATTCACAAAATTCTGGTGCCTGCGGTAAAAACACACTTGACCAGAACGCACAAAACGCTTTATCAAAAAACCAATTTCAATTCTCTGACCGGTGTTGATGAAATTAAAACAGTTATAGAGCTCGATCAGTCACCGATTGGCCGCACACCACATTCGAACCCGGCTACATATACCGGCCTGTTTGATGACATAAGAGATATTTTTGCCTCGACTAACGAATCACAAATTCGTGGTTATAAGACGGGCCGATTTAGTTTTAATGTTAAAGGTGGTCGCTGTGAAGAATGTGAGGGCAATGGTGTTAAAAAAATCGAAATGCATTTTTTGCCGGATGTTTATATCACCTGCACAGAATGCAAGGGCAGCCGATACAATGCCGAAACCTTGTCCGTTCTCTATAAAGGAAAAAATATTTCTGAAGTTTTAAATATGACTATTGAAGAAGGTGCTGAGTTTTTCAAAAACCATACAAAACTCGGCAGAGTGCTTAGCACGCTAACATCTGTTGGCCTTGGCTATATGAAACTTGGTCAGCCCGCGACTACATTATCTGGAGGTGAAGCTCAACGCCTCAAGCTTTCCAGAGAACTGTCCAAGCGAACTAAGGGTCATTGTTTATATGTTTTGGATGAACCGACGACGGGTCTTCATTTTCAAGACATAAAAATTCTTCTTTCTGCTCTTCAACAGTTGGTAGAACAGGGCCACACCTTGCTCATCATTGAGCATAATCTTGATGTTATTAAAACAGCAGACTGGGTAATTGACCTTGGTCCTGAAGGCGGAAACGGCGGGGGGCAAATTGTTGCAGAGGGGCCCCCTGAGCTTGTCGCTAAAAATCCTAAGTCCCATACTGGTAAATACCTCAAAAAAGTTCTAAAGCATGATTGAAATTAATCATTTTGATGATCCACGCTTGGTTGAATTTACAAAATTGCGAGATCACACCCTCAATGACCAGGGTTATATACTGGTTGAATCCGAAAAAATATTTCTGCAGTTTAAGGCAACCCATAAAAAGTTTCTAAAGATCCTTGCGACAGAAGAGTTTGCCAGAAAATATAATCTTTTTGGCGATAATATTTTCATTGCACCAAAAAACATTTTGGAACAAATTGCTGGTTTTAAAATTCATTTTCAAGTTATTTTTTTAGCTGAAATGCCGCTCGATTCTGAGCTTAATCAGCTTGATGAGCGAATCATTCTTTTAAACGGACTGAGTTCACCGGAAAATGTCGGCAGCATTGTTCGCTCTGCCGCCGCATTTAATATTAATTCAATCATAACTGACGAGAAGTCTTGTTCCCCTTTTTTGCGAAGATGTATTCGCGTTTCTATGGGAAATGTTTTTTTTATGAAAACTTATCACTCCAAAAATATTCGAGATGATTTGCTACGCCTTAAGGGCCAGAACTACTCCATTATATCAACGGCTAATATTGAGGGAGCACTTGATCTCAACACTTTCGAATTTCCCAAAAAGTGTGTACTTATCATTGGCAGCGAAGGCCATGGGATTGATCAGGATATTATTAATCAATCTGATTTCAAGTTAAAAATCACAATTAATTCACAGGTTGCACATCTGAATGCTTCAAATGCGGCTTCTATATTTTTGTCTCACATGACGCCGCTATGATTTTTTTATTGACATAAAAAAATTTTCGTTTATTCTAAAAAAAGTTATTACTCGAAACCGGGAGGTCATCATGATTAATACAACATTCGTGAAAAGCATTGTCGCTTGTATGATTTCTCTCGATCTACATATATAGCATAATAAAAATCACGACATTTATTTAGGAAGTTATTTGCGAATGCTTTGTGCACGAGGCATTTGGTATTTAATTTCTATCATTTATTAATTTTATTTTAGAGGTATCAAATGAATCAGATTTCATTATGGAATTCTAGTGCACTCGCGTTCGAATTCAAACAGTTTAACTATTATTTTTATAAATTATTTAAGAGTTTTTTGAAATTAAATTTTCTGCTTTTAAATTTTTTGTTAGATGTATTTTTTGCATCACCAAGACTTTATAAATCAATCTCGCCAAATTCCCAAAGAGAAGTTGTTGAAACCAGATTTAATGACGGAAACTTAAAACAACGACAAGGGAGGTATTAATATTGAATAGAAGAAAATATGAAACAAAAAGACTAATTCTAAGGCCTTTGATTTGTTCCGATTATAAAGAATGGAAAAAATATTTTACCGGGCTCGATCCTAAAAAATCAAAATATGATCGAGCCCCAATGCCAAAAGCCAGTTGCTCACGTTCGGACTATATGACGGTTATTAGAAGGCATCGCAAGGTTGCCAGCGAGGACAAGTGCTATATTTACGGTGCTTTTTTGAAGGATTCCGGGATACTTATCGGCATTTTAGATATTTCTATTATTTCTCGTGGCTGGTACGAGATGGCCAATCTGGGTTATCAGATAGGAAATTGCTATTGGGGCAAGGGATATGGAAAGGAAATGGTAGAGGAATCATTTGGATTTAGTAAGAATGATTTGAAAATTCATCGGCTAGAGGCTGCTATTAATCTTGATAATAAACCATCAATTAATCTCGCTAAATCGCTGGGTATGAGAAAAGAAGGTATCAAGAAAGGTTATATTTTTGAAAATGATAAGTGGATTGATCATGTGATTTATGTTTTTCTCGCAAATCCAACCAGCAAAATCTAATTTGCACCAATAAAAAAGGAGCCCTTAGGCTCCCTTTTTTATTCTAAATTTTTCTATCTGAAAAATTACACAAGGAATGTAGAGATAAGTGCGAAAATTACAAGCGATTCCATAAGAGCAAGAGCAAGAATCATTGGAGTTTGAATCTTATCAGCAGCAGATGGGTTTCTTGCGATACCTTCTAGTGCAACAGCTGCCGCTCTAGATTGTCCAGAAGTACCACCGTAAACTGCAAGTCCAAGAGCTAGGAAGTATGCAAAGCTTTTTGTAGCTTTTTCGCCACCAAAAAGACCGCCGGCCCATCCGCCACCTGTAGTAGCTGCATCTTGAGCGAAAGCTGCGCCAGTTGTTAGTGCGAAAAACATTACTGATGATAAAAGAACTGATAATTTTTTTGACATTCGAGACTCCTAAAAAAGGTTAATAGTAAAATGGTTTCCCTTAGTGATGAGCTGCGTGTTCACCATGATCTTGATGAGCAGTAGCCAAACTAACATAGACCATTGAAAGCATAATAAAGACGTAAGCCTGTATAAATGAAACTAAAAGTCCAAGAAGCATGAACACAACGGGTACACCAACCGGCACAAGGTGTGAAAAAGTTCCCAGAACCATATGATCACCGTACATATTTCCATATAAACGAAGCGCAAGAGAAACTGGACGGATACAGATTGAAATAATTTCAATTGGAAAAATTAAAACTGCCATATACCAAAGTGGTCCGGCAAAATGCTTTAGATAATTTAATGTCCCAACTTCTTTACATCCTTTAATGTTGAAATAAAGGAAAGAGAAAACACCTAGAGCTAAAGTCGTATTGATTGATTCCGTCGGTGGTAAAAAACCAGGGATTAGGCCAATCGCATTTGATAAAAAGATGAGAATAAAAATTGTAGCTACGAATGAAAAATATTTTGGGCCTTCTTTTTCACCAAGCACGGCGCGACATTGAGTAAGTATAAATGAGCCGTACATTTCCGTTATATTTCTGAAAGATATCCCTCTTTCAGGCACAGAGGCTGCATCCAGGTCCGCGGTTTTGCTTCTATAAATAAAGCCCGCCACTAACACAAGTAGACCAACCAAAGCAAAAGTTAGAATATGCTCGTAATGATGAATTTCACTATGGTGAAAAGTCTTTTCAACTCCTGTAACTTTTGCGACCTGAGTGAGCCACGAAAAACCTTCACTAGCTGAAGCCGTAGAAGTTAGAGCAGTATACATTGAACCCAAAAAAGCAATTTTGAAGAATTTTTTCATTTATCAAGAACCTTTTTCCGCACTAGTTTGTCTTTCAAAACTTAAGTAGAGAACAACTATTTGTAATACATAAATTAATACTGGAATTAATATCCTTTTCCCCATTATTTGTACACCAAAACTTAGCGCGGCAACGACCAAAACCAGCTTTCCAATAATCATTATTGGCACCAAAAGCCTCCCTTTTTGGGAAACACCGGCTGCCGATTCTGACATTCGGCGTGTAGCATAAACCAGCATCCAGTGATTAATGCACGCCGCGACAAAGACAATCACAATAACAAGAAACTCCTCGGCGGTTTTGGCAGAGAGATAGGCTAGTAAAAGCAAGACAAGGGAATAAAGGGCATATTTTTTAAGATCAATTTTTGCGTTTGTAAGCATAGTAAACCATCATGAACAGCGTATTGCCGATAATTGCCAAAAAAAGAAAAACTGCTTGGGTCTCCGTTAATATATGCATTTTTGCCAATTGCATAGACCCCCATACTGCTACAAAAATTAGAGATGGCAGACTTATGGCCAAGGCCATGATCTGCATCCATTTCTTGTTTTTCATCAGCGCCTTCTTGAAACCCGACGCTCATAGAGAGAGGTCAATCTGTTTTGGATAACGTCCGGATTAGGATAATCATTGGCTATTGAATAATAAATGTCATAGGCCATTTTCAAGTTTTCAGTAGATTCATAAATATTCGCCACAAGAAATTTTGCTTGAACAATATATTCTTTTTTCGTTTCTCTCTTCAGATACTCCGACCATACAAAAAGTGCTTTGTTGAAATCTTTTATCTCGTAATAAACTAATCCTAAATAATAAAAAGAACGAATGAAATATTCGTGGTTTGGATCAGCCTGTATTTTAGTAAGCTGTTTAATCGCGTTTTCACTGTCGTGGATAAAAAAATATGAGAGCGCTATCTGCAGTTGAAAATAATCATATTTTTTTAACTTTGGGGTAAATTCAGATAATTTTGTATAATTTTTAATAGCATCTTTATAATGCTTTCTATAGTTAAAATTGATTTCTGCAAGTTTCTCTTCGGTCTTTATTAGCCACAGTGGGTCTTCTGTCAGATCTTTTACTTCCGTAAAATAATAAACAGCCTTTTTATATTCACCCAGATATATCGAATAGAGCTCTCCCAACTGATAACAAATTTTTAAGCGCAAATCCGCGCCAGGATTACTTTTTAAAATATCTTCATATAGAAACGCTGCTTTGTTGTATTTTTGATCTGTAATGTAGTTTTGGGCATCAATAATTTTTCGATTAATTGGCGGTGTGAAGTCACAGGACGCAAGAAGAAGGGTAGTAGTTAAAGCTACTACCCATTTTAAATTTTTAAACAATTTATTCCGATTTTGGCGCATCATTTACTTCTGCACCTTCAATATTTTCAAGATCCTCATCAGGGTCAAGAATTTTTTCAACGGCTACAACCGACTCACCCTCTTTAAGCTTAATCAGACGCACTCCCTGGGTTGTTCTACCCATCAGGGAAATTCCAGAAATTTTAGTTCTGATAACCTGTCCTTTATCAGTAATTAGCATTAAGTCGTCTTTGTCGGTAACTGGTTTTATGTCAATAATGTCACCATTTTTCTCAGTAAGTCTCATCGCCAGGATTCCTTTACCACCACGAGATTGCTTGCGGTATTCAGAAGCACTTGTGCGCTTTCCATAACCATGTTCAGTTACTGATAAAATTTCAACGGTATCGTCGATAATTTCCATGCCAATAATTTTTTCATCATCAGATAATTCAATTCCTTTTACCCCCTGAGAGACACGGCCCAGCGGACGGCAGTCAGTTTCAGCAAAACGAATAATTTTTCCAGATGAAGAACACAGCAGAACATCTTTTGATCCGTCTGTAATTCTTACTGAAAGAAGATTATCACCATCAATAATCTTGATCGCTGTTAATCCGGATTGACGAATGTTTTTATATTCAGAAAGTTCTGATTTTTTAACAATCCCTTTTTCTGTTGCAATCATTAAGAATTTGCCTTCGATTGAGTCTGGCATACACATAATTTTCTTAACTGCTTCACCAGCTGGAAGCTGAATTAAATTAACAATATTTCGTCCCTTGGTCGTACGATTTCCTTCCGGAATATTATAAACTTTAATTGAGAAGACCTGGCCCTTGTTGGTGAATACAAAAAGAGTAGAATGGGTATTGGCGGTAAAGATGGATGTGTAGAAATCATCATCCGCACCATCCGCACCTTTAACTCCAGTTCCTCCGCGCTTTTGAGTGCGGTAAGTATCCATGGCCATACGTTTTACATAACCCTTGTGAGTAATGGTAACTATAACGTCTTCTTGTTTAACAAGATCTTCCATGTGAATTTCGTCAGCCTTAGCGACGATTTCAGTTCTTCTCTTGTCACCGAAATTTTCAAGAATTTCCTGACACTCGGTACGGATAATTGCCGTGATTTCTGCATCACTTCCTAGAATTAATTCTAAACGGGCTATTTCTTTCATAATGTCATTGTAATCTTTAATGATTTTATCACGCTCTAGCCCCGTTAAGCGCTGTAGTCTCATATCCAAAATAGCTTGTGCTTGTATTTCGGAAAGAGTGTAATCACTCATCAATTTAGTTTTAGCTTGAAGTGGTCCCTCTGATTTCTTAACGAGTTCAACAATTGCATCAATATTATCAACGGCAACCTTTAAACCTTCTAGAACATGCGCTCGCTCTTTTGCTTTCTTTAACTCGTAAACTGTTCTTCTGATAACAATTTCTCTTCTGTGATCTAAGAAATACAGTAGCTGCTCTTTAATATTTAAAACTTTTGGCTGACCATTAACAATTGATAAAAATATAATACCAAATGAAGTCTGAAGCGGTGTCGATTTATAAAGTTTATTAATGATAACTGTCGCAATTTCACCTTTTTTAAGATCGATTACAACCCGTATGCCTTCTCTTGAAGATTCATCGCGAAGATCTGAAATTCCAGTAATTTCTTTTTCATTTACCAGTTCAGCAATTCTTTCAATTAGTTTAGCTTTGTTTACCTGGTAAGGAAGCTCTGTGATAACGATTGAGTCGCGATCTTTTTTAGCATTGTGTTCAACATCCATTTTAGCGCGGATTTGGAGAACACCTTTACCTGTATGGTAAGCAGAACGAATTCCTTCTGTTCCGTGGATCGCTCCCGCTGTAGGGAAATCAGGACCAGGAATAATTCTCATCAGCTCATCAATCGATGCCGCTGGATTTTCAATTAAAAGAAGTAAACCGTTCATCACTTCGGACAAATTGTGCGGGGGAATGTTTGTTGCCATTCCTACTGCAATACCAGATGAGCCGTTAATCAAAAGGTTTGGAACTTTTGTAGGAAGAACTTTTGGTTCAACCAACGAGTCGTCATAGTTTGGCTGCCAATCAACTGTTTCTTTATCGAGATCGGCCATCATTTGTTCAGAAAGTTTCTTCATTCTGATTTCGGTATACCTCATCGCCGCAGCATTATCGCCGTCGATCGATCCAAAATTCCCTTGACCGTCTACAAGCGGATATCTCATTGAAAAATCCTGAGCAAGACGTACGATCGCACCATAAACAGCAGAGTCACCATGTGGGTGATACTTACCAATAATGTCCCCAACAACTCTTGCTGATTTCAGGAATGGTTTGTTGTGGTAGTTATTGAGAGAGTCCATTGCATAAAGAACACGGCGATGAACAGGTTTCATTCCATCGCGAACATCTGGAAGGGCCCGTCCAACGATTACCGACATTGCATAGTCCAGGTAACAGCTTTTCATCTCATCCTGGATTATTACCGGAGTAATATTCCCGTGATTAATTGGTGTGTTGTTGTTTTCATCAGCCATATTTTAATTTCCTCAATACTTTTCTATTTACTAAACGTCTAAGTTTCTTGCATTTAATGCATTTTCTTCAACGAATTTTCTACGCGGTTCAACCTGGTCGCCCATCAACACAGTAAAGATTTGATCCGCCTCTAACGTGTCTTCTATTTTAACTTGAAGGAGTGTTCTGTTAATAGGGTTCATGGTTGTTTCCCAAAGTTGTTCTGGGTTCATTTCTCCTAGTCCCTTATAACGTTGAATATAAGCGCCTTGTTTGCCGTCCTGAATAACGAATTCCGAAAATTCTGTAAGAGAATTAAATTCTCTCGTGTCTTTTTCGCGTTCAATTTTGAAAGCTGCCTTAGCGTATTTTTTAATTCCGTCAAAACTGTTAACTAAATCAGCGAACTCTGGCGAACGTAAGAAGCCTGCCGTGATTTTGAATTTTTTAGTTCTGGAGGCGGTTTTAATCACCAAACGGATCGAACAAACTTTTGTATCCACATCTTCATCAACCTTAAGACTGTAGAATTTCAGAGTTTGGTTTTCGAGTGGTTTAAAATAATCGTTAAGCTTTTTTGAAGCTGCTTCGACTTTTGAAAAAGTTGAAAAATCATCTGCTCGAAGTTCACCGTCTTCCACTATTTTTCTCAGAAGATCTGTATCGTAATGGGTGTCGTAGTATGAAAGAGTTTTTCTATATAGACTTTCTTTGTTGATAAGAAGTTTTGCAGCTTCACCAGTAATCACTTCACCATCAATGGTGATCTTTGAATCTTGAGTCGCATTGTTGACCAAGTATTCTTCAAGACGCTTATCGTCTTTCAGGTAGGTCTCCATTTTTCCTTTTTTATATTTATAAAGAGGTGGTTGCGCTATGTAGATGTAACCTTGCTCGATCAATTGCGGGAATTGTCTATAAAGCAGAGTCAGAATCAGGGTTCTAATGTGCGAACCATCTACGTCGGCATCGGTCATGATGACTATTTTATGATAACGAAGTTTCGCAATATTGAATGTATCTTTACCAACCCCTGTTCCAAAAGCTTGAATCAAGTTTTTTATCTCTTCTGAAGCCAGCATTTTTTCATAGCGGGCCTTCTCAACGTTTAAAATTTTACCTTTTAGTGGAAGAACTGCTTGTACTCTACGGTCCCGACCTTGTTTTGCCGATCCGCCCGCAGAGTCCCCTTCTACAATATACAACTCACACTGTGCCGGATCTGATTCCTGACAGTCTGCCATTTTTCCGGGAAGTCCTGAAAATTCTAAAACGTTTTTACGACGAGTGAGTTCTCTTGCACGGCGAGCAGCTTCTCTCGCGGCTGCAGCATCAACTGATTTTTTGATAACAGCTTTTCCAATTTCCGGATTTTCTTCCAGATATTGTTTAAAGCTCTCTCCAACCAATGAGTTAACAATACCTTCAACTTCAGAGTTACCAAGTTTCGATTTCGTCTGACCTTCGAATTGTGGTTCTTTCAATTTTACTGAAACAACTGCTGTTAACCCTTCTCTCATATCATCACCCGTTAAAGCGATCTTGATATTTTTAAGGAGGTTGTTATCTTTGGCGTAGTTGTTTAATACCCGTGTCAGGGCCGTCTTAAATCCTGACACGTGAGTTCCGCCTTCAGGAGTTGAAATATTGTTAGCGTACGAAGTAATAACTTCGTTGTAGGAATCAGTCCACTGAAGTGCGACTTCCGCCTCGTAATCATCTTTCGTTTGAATAAAATAAATAACTTTTTTATGGATCGCAGCCTTAGCTCTGTTTAAGTAATTAACAAATTCAGAAATCCCGCCTTCAAAATAAAAAAGTTCTTCTTTTTCATTTCTTTCATCTTTGATTGTGATTTTTAAACCACGATTTAAAAATGCCATCTCGCGGAATCTGTTTGCAAGTGTATCGTAATTAAATTCATGGAATTCAAATATTTCGTTATCTGGCTTAAAGGTGACCTTGGTTCCAGTCTCTTTTGGATTCTCAAGAATACCAATTTCTTTTATTTTATCAGTCGCCTTACCGTGGTCAAAATTTAACTCGTGTAGTTTTCCATATTTCTTGATTTCGAGTTTTACCCATTTTGAAAGGGCGTTTACAACTGCTGCACCTACACCGTGAAGACCTCCTGAAACTTTATAAGCCCCACCTTCTTCGTTGAATTTTCCACCGGCATGAAGCTTTGTGTACGCAAGCTCTGCGCCGGAAATTCCTTCTGTTGGATGGATGTCAGTTGGAATTCCTCGACCGTTATCAGTTACCGAAACTGAATTATCAATATGTATGACAACGTTGATATCTGTACAGTACCCGGCAAGCGCTTCATCAACAGCATTATCTACAATTTCGTATACACAATGATGAAGTCCACGCATTCCCGTATCACCAATGTACATACCCGGTCTTTTTCTGACGGCATCAAGTCCTTCTAAAACTTTAATTTGGTTTGAACCATACTCGGTGGTGACTTTTGAAATTGATTCGTGTTCTTTTACTACTTCTTTAACTGCGTTACTTTCTTCCAAGGCGGTACTCCTCTAAATTGCAAAATTCCATTTTTTTGAGAGCGAAAAGATTTAGTGAATAACCGAGCCGTTCTTGATGAAAATTTTATTGGCCCCATTAATTCTATCTAATTCTTCCTTAAATTTTTCGTTGGCCGTAGTTATCAAAACTTGAAATTCACGTTTCTCTAAATACTCAACAAGTCTTCGCCATCGATGCTGATCAAGCTCGCCTGAGACGTCATCAATTAGCACTATGGGATAGGACATGTATTTATACCGAAAAAGCTCTATATAGGCAAATAAGAGGCTTAAATAACTCATTTTTTGCTGACCTAATGAACAGAAATCGTAGGAATTTAAACCGTCAAAAAGAAGCACGTAGTCATCTTTATGTGGGCCGTAGCTTGTGCGCCCTCTTTCGCAATCTGTTTCTAGGTTGTTAAGAAAAATCTTTTGAATATTTTCCGCGGATAAATTGATTATTCGGGAATCCAGGTTAATTTGTAAATTATGCTTTTCTGAAAATATCTGTTGAAAGGTATTTCCGATGAAGGGTTCTATTTCTTTTAAAAATTCTATTCGCCTTGCTGTTAAATAAGTTGAGAGAACGCTCAGCTCTCCGTCTGAGGCAATTATTTGCTCTCTGTATTTGGATGGCTTCTTAGCCAGCAGGGTATTTCTAAAGCGTAATGAGAGCGTGTATTTAGCCAGTGATTTTTTATAATTGTTATCTAGCTGGCTGAGAAAATAATCAATCCATTCACGCCTGTCGCTGGCATTATTGTGAAATCCGTAAGAATCAAATGGGTTTATAAAAACTAATTTAATATCTAGCTTTTTTTTAGCGGGACTGCCATCAATAAACCAAAGTACTGAATCATTAGTCATTTTTGATGTATAGCTGACCTTGTCCTGATTTGTGTTTTCAAAGACAGATGAAAATATTATTTCAGGTTTTCCACCGTCTATACTTAAAAATTGTGGAAAACTTGTATTTTTTCGAAATGACTTTTTAGTTGCAAGAACATTGATGGCTTCCAGGATATTTGTTTTACCATTACCATTTTCACCTAGTATGCAATTGATACCATTATTGAAAGAAATAATATCAGGATTTAAATTTCTGAAGTTCGTAACTTGTAATTTAGAAATTTTGTAATTACTCACTATAATTTTAAAGGCATTACAATACAGAGGTAATTCTGGTTTTTAGATGATTTAATGGCAACCGGACTTAATTCATTATTAAATTCCATGCGAATTTCTTCATCGCCAAAAATTGAAAGTGTATCGATTAAGAATTTAGCATTGAAGCCAATTTCAAATTCCTTTCCTGAATAATTAATATTAATTTTTTCCTGAGCTTCACCTAGAGAGGGGTGATTAGCTGCGACTATCATTTCATTATCTCTGAGAATGAGTTTTACCCCATTGGATCTTTCATTTGCCATGATTTTGATTCTTCTAACTGCATTCATAAATGCACTTCTTTCAATATCTGCAAAAAATGTCGTTTTTTTAGGTATTACTGCCTGATATTTTAAATATTCCTTAGCGATTAATCTGATAGCGAGAAGATAACTATTGTTGGCATTTAAATAAATAAACGATTCATCAACTGAGATACTGATTTCTTTTTCAGGATAAGCCTCAGCTATTTTTTTTAATTCAGTCACGCCTTTCTTTGGTATTATAATTCCATTAATGAGTGCTTCAATTTTGTTATTACTTAATTCGGTCTCAATTAGTGCCAGCCTATATCCATCAGTTGCAACTGATCGCAATTTACCGTCAACTTCCTGAAGATAAATTCCATTAAGAAACAATCTAGTTTCATCATTTGAGATTGCATGCGACGTCTTATTGATAATCTCAATTATTTGATTAGAGCTTAATTTAAACTCATTGCCCTTGGTTCCAAATTGAAGATGAGGAAATTCTTCACTTGTATAAATCAAAAGTGTGAAATTTATATTATCGCAAGCAAGTTTTAAGCTGTTGGATCCTTCCGGTAGTTCAATTCTTAATTCTTTATCAGGAAGTTCTTTTACAATATCAAATATATTTTTAGCATTTACACAAAATGTACCAGACTTTTCCACAAGACATGGCACTGTTACCTTTGCTGATACTTCCAGATCAGTAGCAGACATTTCGATGTAATTATCGAAGGCTTGTATTTGAATAAAATTTAGTATTAAACGAGTATTTTTTTTATCAACAACACTTAGTATTTTATTAAGGGTTTCTTTTAAATCTGCTACAGAAATTTTAATAATCATAATTTTTTCCAATAAATATATTTGTACTTTTTACAGTTTTCTAAAAGTGAAATCAAGCTTCATTGAGTCTCGTATCCTGAAGTTTAGAGGGTCCGCTATTTCTTATATATTATTTAATATTATTAATACTTTTCTTATTACAGTGTGGATAAGTGGAAAAAGTATAAAACAGGCACAGTTTCAGGGACTTATTGTTTTTATTTATCTTAATTATTTCTGATAACTTTTTAATTTGTCGCATCTTTGGACGGATATTCTTTTTAAATGCCTCAAATATATTTTTAGTTCACAGCTTTCCCACGGCCTTTCCACATAACTTCTTAGATTGGTATTTATGGGATTCCAACGGGGCTTTTTTTCATAATTATCCACAAGTTTATTAACAATGTGGATAATTCTTTGTGGAAAACATATTCTTCGAAGTTATCTTTTTAGTATTTAATAATTCAGACATGATTTGCCCATAATTTTGTCAATTTTTGTGGATAACTCTGTTAATTTGATGTTGATAGAATGTGAACAACTCCGGAAATTATTCCGAAGTTGTTCAATTATAGATTCGATTCAATTGAGTTGATGTCTTTAGAAAGGGTCGAGTCAGTTTTTACTTTTTCAGCAATTGTATTTACGGCGTGAATCACCGAAGAATGATCGCGGCCACCGAAGAATGCACCGATCTCTTGTTGTTTTGCATTGGCTACTTTACGTGCGAGATACATGGCTATGTGACGGGCCTTTGTAATATCCTGGCTTCGACCTTTTGATTTAAGGTCGGCGAGAGGGATTCTAAAATATTGAGCTGTTGCTTTTGCCACATGTTCAATTGTAATTTCTTTTTCTGATTCGTTGTTTGGCAGCATCAATTGCTCTTTTACGAGGTCAATTTCAATTTCCACATTCATCAATTCACTGACTGCTTTTAAGCGGACCAACGAGCCCTCAAGCTCTCTGATGTTAGTTTTAATTCTAGAAGCAATTAGTGTAAGTACATCTTCTGTAACATAGAGATCTAAAGCTTCCATTTTTCGTCTTAATATGGCGATTCTGGTTTCCAGATCAGGTGGTTGAATATCTACAACAAGTCCCCATTGAAGGCGCGTTCTTATTCGCTCAGAGATACCATCAATTTCTTTTGGACGCTTATCAGAAGTAAAGATTAATTGCTTTCCTTTGCTGTGCATTTCGTTGAATACATGGAAGAACTGGTCTTGAGTCCCTTCTTTGTTTTTCAATTCGTGGATGTCGTCAATCATCAGGACGTCTACTTTTTCAGTATATTTCTTAACAAAATCATTAATGCGGTTATTTTTCATTAATGTGATCATTTCTTCCATGAAATCACGGGCAGTGATCAGGCAAACAGTTAGGCCAGGATGCTTTTCATTAATCTCATTGGCGACGGCATGTAGTAGGTGCGTTTTTCCAAGGCCGGAATTACTATGCATATATAAAGAAGGGTACTTCCCATTTTTTCCTGGGTTTTGAGAGACAGCCTTCGAAGCAGCCTGGGCCATGTTGTTTGTAGGGCCAACAATAAAGTTATCAAAGGTCTTTGAACGATCAATTATGATGCCTGACTGGTTGGGATTCATGTGCTCTATATATTGAGCATGGGCTCTTGAAGCCAGGTCATCGCGAGTAGGGGTCAGGTCAAGAGTGAACTTGACTTCATTAAAGGACTTATTATTGGCCGAAGGAGTTGTTCCCAGTTGATAATCAGTCTGGTCCTTACTGACGATATTGATCTCATATTGAGTTCCAAGGACATTAAAAAGGGCCTTGGTGATCTCTTCTTTATATAGATCGACTGATTTTTTGATAAAGGCTGTTTTCACTTCAAAATTGATAAAATTTTCATCGATATTTTTGAGTTCTAGGTTGTTTTCGAAATAGGTTTTAAACTTTAATTCCGGCACTACCGTTTTTAAATGGTTTAAAACTTCATGATTTATGATACTTAGCTCCTCGTTTTGAAAAGCAGGTGTATCAAGGTCAGTTAAGTTTTTTGTACTAGTTTGTTGAAAATGGGTATTAAAAGGCTCGTTTTGTGAACTTTTATTCCCGATTTTAAGAAAATGATCAAATGGAAAGTCATGCGCCATTGTGTGTGCTCCGAAAGTCTGCCAAAAAAATGAAGAACGAAAGGTGTAACATGGCCCAAAACTTAATAGCAACAAAACACAATTTCACATTTTCTTACATGTGACGCATGATGTTTGGCATTGACCTTTCACAAAAGAAAATATAATCGTATCCCTTCAATTATTTAATGACTGTTTTTAGAGGATAGCTGAATGAGCAAACGTACATGGCAACCAAAAAAATTAAAAAGACTTAGAATCCATGGATTCTTGAAGAGAATGGCTAGTCCAGGCGGAAAAAGTGTCATTAAGGCAAGAAGATCAAAAGGTAGAGCACGTTTAACAGTATCTTCTAGTACTAAGTAATAGGCTGTGGCCGATTGTAGGTTTGAAAAAAAGTTTCGCCTCCTTTCGGCCAGCGATTTCTCTGAGCTTAAAGTCGATTCGCTTTCATTCAAAAAGCCCGCATTGATTATCTATTATAAGAGAAATTCTTTTAATCAAACCCGTATTGGTCTCAGTGTTCCAAAAAAAATTGGTAAATCTCATGATCGCAATCGCTTAAAAAGACTTATCCGCGAATATTTTCGTCAATCTTCATATAAATTTTTGGGAGTGGATATTTTGTTTGTCGTGTCCTGGAACCGCTCCATTGTTGGAGAATCTCAAGCAATTAAAGAGGAGGCTCTTTTTAAAAGCATTGAGGAGTTTTTTATATATTTAAGCCGTCAGGTTGAAAAATTTAAATGAAAATTATCCCCCTTTTGCTCATTCGCTTCTATCAATATTTTATTTCACCCTTAATCGGACCCAAATGCCGCTTCTATCCAACATGCTCAGAATATTCAAAAGAATGCTTTGATCGGTTTCCAATTCATCGTGCTCTATGGTATTCATCACGACGTATATTAAGATGTCATCCATTCTGTGAGGGCGGGCACGATCCCGTTCCTAAGCAGTAAAATTTTTTGGAGTTTTTTTCATGTTTAATTCTGATCAAAAACGCGCCTTCGTTGCAGTACTTCTTTCTGGTGTTGTTCTTTTTGGATGGCAACATTTTTTTGCTCCTAGGCAGGTCGAGAATTCGCTGGTAAAAACAGTGAAGGAGGAAACTGCTGGTGCAAAAAAGGATGCGAGAAAGGAGGGGAGCGCAGCAGCTCCAGCGACATTAGGGCCCGGAAAGGCGGCTCCTGCCGAAGCTCTTCCAACAACCATTGTAGCAAACACGCTGGCGAACAACGGTTATGAATTTAAAATCAATAATGATCTCTCTGTAGTTGAGATGAAAAATCCAAACTCGGTTTTTAGCTTTAATTCTCTTACTGATGCACCGATGCCACTACATATACAGGTTGTTACTGATTATGGGCCAATGGATTTATTTTTTCAGATGGAGCAAGTCGGTCCTAATAAATTGGTCGGAAAAAATCTCAATTACGGCGTTACTTTTACAGCATATATTCAGGAGAATGGTCGAGTAAATTTTAATCTTTCTTCTGATAAAGCCTATAAGTTTCGTTTTCTTTTTGATGGTAAGGAGAAGAAGCTTGATAATGGCCAGGTTCGACAATTTGCGATTTACTCCAATGATGTAACCCATGTCGAAATGACTAGTGATAAAGAAGACGAAGCCAATCTAAAGTGGGTTGGAGTGGATTTCAACTATCACTTATTTGCACTTGTTTTAATAGATAAGCTTCCGGCAAAGTATAAATCCACGGGCCATGGTCAGCTTATTGTAGATTTTTCTACACCTGTTAATTCGTTCAGTGGAGACCTGGTTTTCAGCAAAAAGAATTATGATACTTTGATTGCTCTTGGGGACAACCTACATATGTCGGTTGATTTTGGGTTCTTTGCCGTACTTGCGGTGCCAATTCTTCGCGGTCTTCAGTTTATTTATAAGTATATTCCAAACTATGGGATTGCGATTATTCTTCTCACTATTTTAATCCGTCTTATTACATTTCCTCTTCAGTACAAATCTTTTAAAAGTATGAAGAAAATGCAGTTGATTCAGCCAGAGTTGCAAAAGATAAAAGAAAAGTTCAAAGATGAACCTCAAAAGATGCAAAAAGAAACTATGGATCTTTTTAAGAAGGCTGGTGCGAACCCGCTAAGTGGATGTTTACCTTTGCTTCTTCAAATGCCCTTTTTCTTTGCTATTTATAAAGTACTTTATAGTTCAGTCGAATTGGTTGGAGCACCATTCTATGGATGGATTCACGACCTAAGCATCCAGGATCCATTTTATGTTCTACCGGTACTTATGGGTATAGCAATGCTAGCTCAGCAAAAATTGACACCGCAAACTTCGATAGATCCAACTCAACAGAAGATCATGTTGTTTATGCCGGTTATTTTTGCATTCATTATGAAGAGTTTGCCGGCCGGTCTGGTACTTTATATTTTTGTATCTACCGTTGTTGGTATTGCTCAGCAGTCGCTTGTCTATAAAATGGCAGATTAAAGAAAATGTTTAGAATTTATGAATTTTTATACTGAAGATTATCCAATTATTGCATGCAGTACCGGCACTCAAGCCAATACTGCCATTGCAGTAATCAGACTCTCGGGCTTTAAAACACTTCTTTCCCTTCAGCCGTTCTTTTCATTTAATTTATCTAAAATCAGGCCTCGTACTTCGCACTTAAGTAATATTGTGTGGGGAGATCAAATTTTTGATAACGGACTGGTTGTATTTTTCCCGGAGGGAGAGAGCTACACTGGAGAGAATGTTCTTGAACTCTCTGTTCACGGAAATCTTCTGAACATTCAGAGAATTCTCGATTTGTTTATTAAAGAGGCTGGTTTTAAGTCTGCCAACCCGGGTGAGTTCACTTATAGAGCTTTGAAAAATAAAAAATTATCTTTATCTCAGGTTGAAGGCCTGGATATGCTTTTAAACGCGAATTCGAATTTAATGCTTACTCAGGGTCTCGATATTCTACAGGGTGAGCTTCACGCCCAATATTTGCGTTTATACGACAGTTTTTTAAGGCTTAAGTCCGCCGTTGAGCTCTCGATTGATTTTTCTGATGACATGGGAGAGGCAGAATCCCAAAAACTCTTTCATGCGAGCTTTACTTCATTCAAAACTCAGCTTGATTCACTTTATTCCAGGACTCAGGGGAACGTTTCTTCGCTTTTGTCGCCAGAGGCGGTTTTGGTCGGACAGACTAATGCGGGCAAGAGTTCGTTGTTTAATCTTTTGGTCAAGCATAACCGCTCAATTGTCTCAGCGATGGCCGGAACAACTCGAGATTATATTTCAGAAGTCATACATATAGATGGAACCAATTATAAATTAGTTGATACTGCAGGAATTCGCGAGTCGGGGGACGAGATCGAAAACATCGGTATTGGCCGTGCCTTTGAAATTTTAAACCGAGCTTTTTTCAAAATTCTGATCATTAATCCATTCGAAACCAAGGCTGAATACCTCAATAAACTAGTGGAGGTAGATTTTGATTTTTTGATCATTTCTCACTCTGACAAACTTCATTTTGATGAAAAATTAGGATGCTTAGATCTTTCTAAAATTCGCACTTTTTCTATTGCTCAGGCTTCATTTGAATCTGGTTCTATAGGACCAATTGATACGGCTCTGTTGAAGTCTGGTCCTATGGGACCAGTGAAGAATAGTGAAGCTGGTTCTATAGGACCAAACTCGCAAAACAGTGCCCCTATAGAACCAAAGAGCTTAAATAGCTCTGGTCCTATAGAACCACTTGTAAAGAACTTAATTGCCAATAAGTTCCTTTTGGAGACGGCCAAGCACCCGATTTTACTAGAGAGGCATCGAGCGTCAATAAATGAGCTACATGCTAGATGTGCAGATTTTGCTTGTATTATCAAAGAGATAGATGATGTGGCAATCTTGTCTTCGGAAGTCAATATTTTTGGTCATTACCTGAGCGAGTTGATCGGAATAGTGTCCCCAGACGATGTATTAAATTCAATTTTTTCAAATTTTTGCATTGGTAAATAGTCTTTTATAAAAATTTATAATACTTATCCTAAAACATAATTTTTATGTTCTACGTGGAACAATATGAAACAGCACTTTGATATATTAATTATTGGCGGTGGTCATGCCGGCGCCGAGGCTGCTTGGATTGCTGCTCAGTTTGATCTATCAATTGGGTTGATTTCTTCACCGGGAGCCTCACTAGCGTCTGCTCCATGTAACCCCGCCATAGGCGGAGTGGGAAAAGGGCAGGTGGTTCGTGAGATCGATGCACTGGGTGGTTTAATGGGAGTTTTGGCCGACAAGGCAGGAATTCAATTTAGAACATTAAATGAATCAAAGGGCTTTGCTGTCCAGTCTACCAGGGTTCAAGTCGACAAGGAACTCTATACAAAAAATGCAGAGATATTACTGGGGCAGGTCAAAAATCTTTCTATTTTTAGAGAAATGGTAAAAGAAATATCTCGTACAGAAGACGGTATTTTCAAAGTTCGAACAGGGAAAAATGACTTTAGTGCGACCAAAATAATTATAACTACTGGCACGTTCCTCAATGGAAAACTTCACACTGGTGAAATTCAAACTTTAGGCGGTAGGGTTGATTGCGAGCAGTCTGTCGGTTTAAACGATCTACTTAAGGAGATTAGGACTCTTCCCAATAGATTTAAGACCGGCACACCGCCAAGATTAGATAAGAACACTATCGATTACTCTAAAATGCAACCCCAAGAGAGTGACCCATCCACCAGAAACTTTCATTCTCTAAATTCAGCTTTTGAGAGGGAATCTATTCAAGTACCGTGTTATTTAACCAAGACTAATTCACAGACACTTTCAATAATTAGAGCAAATAAAGATCGCTCTCCAATATTTAATGGGCAGATTAAAGGCGTTGGACCAAGATATTGCCCAAGTATTGAGGATAAAGCCTTTAGATATACAGAAAAAGATGTTCATCACGTCTTTATAGAGCCGGAAGGGCTTGGTATCGACACGATTTATCCAAATGGAGTCTCAACTTCACTTCCGAAAGACGTTCAAGAGAGCTTCGTCCAGACAATTTGTGGTCTTGAGAATGCTAAAATTCTCGTGCATGGATATGCAGTTGAATATGACGTCGTCGATACTTCTCAATTATCAAGAGCACTAGAGCACCAGACAATCCCTGGATTATATTTTGCGGGACAAGTTTGTGGTACTTCCGGCTACGAGGAAGCTGCGGGACAAGGAATTATGGCTGGAATCAATGCTTGTCTATCATTTTTGGGTCGTGACCCGCTTATTTTGGATAGAAATGATTCTTACATGGGCGTAATGATCGAGGATTTGGTTTCAAATAAACGAGATGAGCCCTATAGGTTATTTACTGCAAGATCCGAAAATCGACTCTATGTACGTGAGGACAACACCGTTTCACGAATGAGAAAGTACAGAAGAGAACTAGGGCTATATAGCAAGCTGGATATTTTTCAGGAAGAACACCTAGAAGAAGTAGAGTTGCTGAAGAAGTTAGTCGATGTAACCATGTTTTACTCAACACCAGACATGAAGAACTATTTTAAAGCGCACAATTATGGACCACTTGAGATAAATATTAGTTTCAAAGAGCTTTTAAAGAGACCAGATAATTGTCCAATTTCTGTCCTGGCGAGAGAAACGAGAAGATTTGGAATGGATTTTAGCTTTGACGTCCTGAGAACAGTTGCGATTTCTGTAAAATATGAGGGCTATATTGACAGAGCAGTGATTGAGTCTGAAAAGATTAATAGATTGGGCAAGAAAAGAGTTAACTGGGAGTCCCTTGCAGATTCAAAGAACATATCGTTTGAATGCAAGCTTAGAATTAAGACAATAAAACCAGAAACATTCGCCCAATTACAAAGGATAGAAGGAATTAGACCCGCTACCTTAGCATACGTGGCCGGGAACATAACCCAATGAAAGAGTTTAGCGAAAAATACCTCAATCTGCTTACCGGTGAGTTTAAAGGGATAAATTTAACTAGAATTGAGAGTCCGGAAGAGTTCTATCAAAAGCAAATCATAGATTCTGTTTTACCTCAGACCGAGAGCAAGGTTTTTAAAAATGCTCTTGAAGCAACAAAATTATTAGTGGATGTTGGCTTTGGCGGAGGCTTTCCGATTTTACCTCTGGCCTTTACTAACCCAGACAAGCAATTCATTGGCTTTGATGCTAGAGCAAAAAAAGTTACAGTTGTTCAAAAGATTGCTAATACGCTTGGGCTAAAAAACGCCAAACTCATTCACCAGAGAGTGGAGTTAGTAGATTTCGATAAAGATGCAGTCATTACCTTTAAGGCTGTCGGAAAAGTATCAGATTATTTACCATTACTGCGCACCAACAAGACACTATATGTCTTCTTTTATAAAGGACCAAATTTTTATGAACTTGAAGACATCGAAGAGTTGTTGGAAAAGGATTGGGAGTTAATTGAAGAAAAATCCTATGATGTTCCCGGTACAGAAGGCAGGCTTTTGCTAGGCTTTAAAAATAGAAAAGTTCTACGTGGAACAATTCAAACTGAAAAAATTATTAAATTTTCTGAGTTACTTTGATAGATAAAGCTTGTATAAATATGGCAAGAAATACAAAAAAAGGAATCATAAATGGCTAAAATCATAGCAATGATGAACCAAAAAGGTGGTGTTGGCAAAACAACATCTTCTGTTAACCTAGCGGCGTGTCTAGCAGTAGCCGAGAAAAAGACTCTATTAATAGATCTTGACCCGCAGGGCAATGGAAGTATTAGTATCGGTCTAGCAAAAGATACATTCGCTCAAAAGAATATTTATCACGCACTTATTGGACAAATTGGTCTTAAGGAAGCAATTTACGAATCAGAGCTTCCATACTTTCATATTTGCCCTTCTGATAATAATTTATCAGGTGCAGAGATCGAATTGGTGAGTTTGTTTGCCCGTGAATCAAAGCTAAAAAACGCCTTCAAAGCAGTAGAAAAAGATTACGACTATATTATTATCGATTGTCCTCCTTCGCTTGGACTGTTAACGGTAAATGCGCTGAACGCAGCTCACTCTTATATCGTTCCAATGCAAACAGAATATTTAGCAATGGAAGGTCTTGCGCAGTTATTGAATACGGTTAAATTAATTCGCTCATCACTCAACCCGGAGTTGGAGTTAGATGGAATTCTATTGACCATGTTTGATTCGCGCTCGGGTCTGCATAAGCAAGTTGCCAATGAAATAAAAACTCATTTTGGTGATGTTGTATTCAACACAATTATTCCTAGAAACGTAAAGCTAGCGGAGTGTCCTAGTTTTGGAAAACCAATAATACTTTACGATATTGAATCTAAAGGCAGTGAAGCCTACCTCGCATTAGCCAAGGAAATGATTCTTAAAGAGCGATTCTCTAAGAAAGTGGCACCAACGAGTCCAGAAGTGAAGGCTCCAAAAATTGCTGAAGAGCAATTGATGGATCTTATCCCTGAGCTGGAAAATATTAATTTTGATGGTGTACAACACTAAGTTTAAGAGGAAATTATGGCTAAAAAACTTGCACTCGGTAAAGGTATTGCTTCTCTCCTTCAAGAGTCGACACCACAGTCGGTAGTTAATCAGACTTACAACAATCAATTTGGAAAACAGAGCGACGATGAACTAAATCATCCAGAACGCGAAGTTGAAGTTCGATACGAAAATATACCTCTATTGGTTGACGTTGGATCTATTAAGACCAATCCAAATCAACCAAGAAAAATTTTTAAAGAAAAAGATCTTGAAGAGCTATCAGAGTCAATTAGAGAAAATGGAATTATACAGCCACTGATTGTCGCAGAGCTGGAACATGGCCACTATGAACTTGTTGCAGGCGAGAGACGTTTAAGGGCAGCTAAAAAGATTGGACTTGAACAAGTTCCGGTTGTGGTAAAGAGAGCGACTGATCGAGAAAAAATGATCATGTCAATTATTGAGAACGTACAGCGTGCAGATCTTAATTGTGTTGAGGAGGCCCTGGCTTATTATCAATTAATGAATGAATACAAAATGACCCAGGAAGAAGTTGCTAAAAAACTGGGTAAGGAACGTTCAACGGTAGCAAATTATCTTAGAATTCTTAATCTCCCTCGACCAATTATTGATTTACTTCAAAAAGAATTTTTGTCTTTTGGTCATGCAAAAATTCTAGCGGCAGTTAAAGAGCGTGAGGAGGCCATAAGGCTGGCAAACCAAGCGGTTGCAGAAGGTTGGTCTGTCAGAGATTTAGAAAACGGAATTAAGGCTAAAAAACCATCGAAAGAGCGTTCGACCGCAAAAAATCCATTTTTTGATGAAAAACTTGATCAATTTAGAAAGACACTCGAACAGAAGACCGGCTATCATTTCGGGATTCATTCAGGCAAGAATGGTTCTGGACACGTAGTTCTTAAATTTAGCAATGAAGCAGAATTTAACGACATTTACGAATTTCTGTTATCAAAGTAAACTTTATCCAGAACAAAAATAAATTTTGATGAGTGGTCCTATGGGACCACTTCTCGTTTCAGGGATAAGAAGAATGGAAAGACGCCGCGGAGAAGTTTCGGCCATCATCGAAGAAGGGTGTAAGTTTGAAGGAAATTTATCTTTCAATGGGACAGCTCGAATAGCCGGTATTGTAAACGGAAGTGTCTTTTCAAACGATACTGTTGTTATCTCGGAAGGTGCCATTATTAACGCTGACATCAATGCCAACATAATTATTATTGCGGGCTCAGTGAAGGGCAACATCAAGGCAAGTTCGCGCGTTGAAATTTTAAAGCCAGCCAGATTCGAAGGAATAATTACAACGCCAAGTCTCATCGTTGAAGAGGGTGTTATTTTCCACGGAACAACAAAAATGCGCGATAAAAAAACATCCCAATCTTGATTGCGTCATATTTCAAATAACCTTAAATCTTCTTGACGATAACTAATTAAAACATTAATTAATTAGTGAAAAAAATATTCATCCTTCAATATTATTTTAGCAGGCTTTCGCTTTGGAAAATCTTCGTCGGAGTTATATAAGACAATGGATACGATTCTAGTTATCATAAATGCTTTAAAAATTGATAAGACAGTTCTCATCCAATTTGGACTCCTTGTTGTTTTATTCAACCTCATTGCCCCTGTCCTTTTTAAAAAACTTCGCACTGTTCTAGAGCTAAGAGAAAATAAAACTACCAAATTAGAATCTCATGCACATCACGTTTATAAGAAGGCTGAAGACCTGGCAGAACAGTACAAGGCAAAAGTAGAAAAAACGCACCAGGAATCTCAAGACATTTCTCATAAAAAAAAATCAGATATTGCCAACAAAGAAAGAGAACTTATTAGAGCGGAAGAGGACAAACTTAGCTCTGAATATGAAGAAAGAAAAAATAAAATCTTAAAAGAAATGTCGGAAAAAAGAGCGATTATTATGGGTGAAGCAGATAAGCTTGCCGGAAACCTCGTTGATAAACTTACTAAATAAGGAATTATAGTGAAATCGATAATCTATTATTCATTTTTATACACATCGCTTGTGTCCGTTGCAATAGCCGAAGAAGCTGCGGCAGTTCACCATGAACCGTCGATCTGGGATCTTAAATTCCCGTTTGTGAATTTTGTCATACTTTTGGCCATACTTTCAAAAGTTATTAAACCATTGCGCGAAAAGTTTAATAAGCAAGCCGATGACATTAAGTCTCAGATGGAATCAGCCGCAAGAAATAATAAAGATGCAGAAGAGAAATTAAATCAATTTGAAGCGAAAATTAAAAACTTAGACTCAGAGCTTGTAAAAATTGCGACTGATTACGAATCAGAAGCGGATCAGTATGCAAAAAACCAGAAAGATGAAACACAAACAACAATTTCTCGCATGAAGCGCGACCTGGAAACAAAACTAGAAGGCGAGAAAACCGAGCTTATAGATGAGCTCAATCATGATCTGATAAATAAAGTTGTAGCAAGCACTCAATCAACCATTAAAGGCAACAAAGATTACCAGGTTAGGGCAACTCAGAAAATTGTATCTGAACTTAGATAATGGTTTGTAGGCAGGAATAAAATGAAAGAACAAATTATCGCAAAAGCATATGCCCAATCAATCGTAGAACTCTCAGAAGAGTTAAAGCTTGATCTGGCCCGCGAATTGACCGTATTGAGCGAGACCATAAACAAAAGTAACGATCTTGAGACGCTTCTTTTCCTTGAGGTATTTACGATAGAAGAAAAGCTTTCGGTTCTTGACGTTGTAATGAACAAGCTAGACTTGTCCCAAATCACAAAAAACTTTCTTCATTTTTTAATTCAAGAAAAAAGAATCGGCTTGATGCCTATGATTTTTAAAAACGTTATCATTATAGATGACCACAAGAAAGGCTTCTTGAGAGGAACAATTGAAGGCAGTGAAGATTCAATCCCTACCGATGTTAAAGAAAAACTAAAATCATATCTACAGCAAAAACTTGGTAAAGATACAGTTTTGGAATACAAAAAAAATAACAATGTTTCAGCAGGGTACAAAGTAACCGTTGAAGATTTGCAGCTAGATGCATCCTTAGAAAATCAATTAGAAAAATTTAAAGAAAGTGTTTTAAATTCGTAGAGGTAAAAAATGGCAATGAATCCAGAAGAGATTACAAGTATTATCAAAGAAAGAATCTCTAACTTTCAAACAAGACTTCAGGTTGATGAAGTTGGAACTGTTTTAACTGTAGGGGACGGGATTGCTCGCGTTTTCGGGTTAAAAAATGTTATGGCTGGAGAACTTGTCGAGTTCCCATCTGGTACAACAGGAATGGTTCTAAACTTAGAAACAAATAACGTCGGTATCGCAATTCTTGGAGAAGATCCTTCAATTAAAGAAGGAACTTCTGTAAAAAGAACAGAGAGAATCGTAAGTGTACCAGTTGGTGACGCTCTTCTTGGTCGCGTAGTAAACGCAATTGGTGAGCCAATTGATGGTATGGGTGAAATTAAATCAAAAGAAACAAGAGTTGTAGAAGTTAAAGCACCGGGGATTATCGCAAGAAAATCTGTTCACGAGCCTCTTCAAACAGGTCTTAAAGCAATTGACTCTATGATTCCAATCGGACGAGGCCAGCGCGAGCTTATCATTGGTGATAGAAAAACTGGTAAAACAGCAATTGCTATCGACACAATCATCAACCAAAAAGGGAAAGATGTTGTGTGTGTTTACGTAGCTATTGGACAAAAACAATCTACAGTAAGACAAGTTCAACAAAAACTAAAAGACGCTGGCGCTCTTGATTATACAATCATCGTTTCAGCGACAGCTTCTGCTTCTGCGCCTATGCAGTTCATTGCACCATACACTGGATGTACAATGGCAGAATACTATCGCGATAGTAAACGTCACGCACTTATCGTGTATGACGATTTAACAAAACAAGCTCAAGCTTATAGACAAATGTCGCTTCTTCTTCGTCGTCCACCGGGGCGTGAAGCATTCCCAGGGGACGTTTTCTTCCTACACTCAAGACTTCTTGAACGTGCTTGTAAAGTTTCAGACGCCTTGGGCGCAGGATCTCTGACAGCTCTTCCTGTTATTGAAACTCAAGAGGGTGACGTTTCGGCGTACATTCCAACGAACGTTATTTCAATTACAGATGGCCAGATCTTCCTTGAATCAGATTTATTTAACTCGGGTGTTCGTCCAGCCGTAAACGTTGGTCTTTCAGTTTCTCGCGTTGGTGGTTCTGCTCAAATTAAAGCGATGAAAAAAGTTGCCGGGACGTTAAGACTTGATCTTGCTCAGTACAGAGAGCTTGCCGCCTTCGCTGCTTTCGGATCAGACCTTGATGAGGCGACTAAGAGACAGCTAAACAGAGGGGAGAGACTTGTTGAACTTCTAAAGCAAGATCAGTACGCACCTTTTGATGTTATCGATCAGGCAATTTCAATTTTAATTGCAACAAAGGGATATTTTGACGTCGTTCCTACAGCAAAAATCAGAAATGCAGAAAGAGACGTTCTTGAGTTCTTCCATTCAAGACATGCTGATTTGCTAAAGGAAATTGCAGCGGCTAGAGAAATCTCTGGTGGAAACGAAGCTAAAATCCTAGAAGCAGTTAAGAGTTTCTTAGAAACAAAAAAATACTAAGAGATAGGACATTAGGAATTAAATAATGGCGAATATTAAAGAGCTTAAGAAAAAAATTAAAAGTACGAAAAGTACTTCTAAAATTACACAAGCGATGAAGCTCGTTTCGGCCGCAAAGTTAGCAAGAGCTCAACACAACATCGTGAACTCGCGCCCGTATGCGCATGAGCTCGAATCAACCATAAAGGTTGTTTCAGCCCTGGTTCAGGATTATGACCATGAGTACTTGCACGACAAAAAAGATAATAACAAAGCAGTGTTGCTGGTTATCTCTTCCGATAAAGGTCTTTGCGGTTCGTACAACTCTCAGCTTGCCAAGAAAGTAAAAAAATTTCTTGCTGAAACCAAGTTAGATGTAAAAATTTACTTCATTGGAAAAAAAGTAAGAGACTTGCTTGATTCTTCTTATAATAAGGGAAAGCTATACACCTTTGTTAAAAATGAACCAACATTCATCGAGATGGAACATTTAGCCGTTGAATTGGGCGAACTGTTTACAAAGGGTGAAGTTGGAAAAGTATTTGTCGCTTATAATATTTTCCACTCAGCGATCTCTTTTGATCCAGAAGTAAAACAGCTGCTTCCGATGACGTTAAACCAGGCAGAGAAAGAAGAAATGGCTGAAAAATTTCCATTCGATTTCAAGTATGAACCAGGTGCTACTGAAATTTTGAATACACTCATCCCGCAAACCTATGTCAGCACTCTTTATACTGCACTTTTAGATGCAGTCGCTGCTGAGCATGGATCAAGAATGAGTGCGATGGATTCAGCATCCACAAACTGTAAAAAAGCGATTAGAACATTATCAATAAAAATGAACAAAAAGAGACAGGCTGCGATTACAACTGAATTGTCAGAAGTAGTATCGGGTGCCGAGTCTCTGAATGGATAAAAAGAAAGAATTAGGAGTCCACCAATGTCTGAAAATTTCGGTGTAGTAAAACAAGTAATGGGGCCGGTAATCGACGTGGAATTTTCAAATGGAAAAATTCCAGCGATTTTCAATGCTCTTAAGTTAACAAACAAAACAATCTCGAACCTTGAGAACAACCTGACGGTTGAGGTTTCTCAACACTTAGGGAACAACATGGTCAGATGTATTGCAATGGACTCGACTGAGGGTCTTTCGCGCGGACTAAAAGTTCTCGATACAGGAAAGATGATTCAGGCTCCAGTTGGAAAAGAGTGTCTTGGGAGAATTATTAACGTAATCGGAGAGCCTGTTGATGAAGCGGGTCCGGTTAATGCTAAAAAAACGTATGATATTCACAGAGCAGCACCTGGATTTGATAAGCAATCAACAAAGCTAGAGCAGTTCTATACTGGTATTAAAGTCATCGATCTTCTTGCACCATATGTTCGCGGCGGAAAGATTGGTTTATTCGGTGGAGCTGGAGTTGGTAAAACAGTTCTAATCCAGGAGTTAATTAACAACATTGCTACCGAGCATGGTGGATACTCTGTATTTGCCGGTGTTGGTGAGCGTACTCGTGAAGGTAACGATTTATTCCATGAAATGACGGAGTCTGGTGTTATTGCAAAGACAGCGCTGGTCTTCGGACAAATGAATGAGCCACCCGGAGCTCGCGCAAGAGTTGCACTTACAGGTCTTTCAATCGCAGAATACTTCCGCGACGAGGAAAACCAGGACGTACTTTTCTTCGTAGACAATATCTTCCGCTTTACTCAAGCAGGTTCTGAAGTTTCTGCCCTTCTAGGTCGTATTCCATCAGCGGTTGGTTACCAGCCAACTCTTGGTACAGAAATGGGAGCTATGCAAGAGCGTATTACTTCAACAACTAACGGTTCGATTACATCGATTCAAGCTGTATACGTTCCAGCGGATGACTATACCGATCCAGCTCCGGCAACTACCTTTGCCCATTTGGATGCAACGACAGAGCTTTCTCGCCAGATTGCTGAGCTTGGAATTTACCCTGCGGTTGATCCACTTTCTTCATCATCTACAATTCTAACTCCGGCGATTGTTGGACAGGACCATTATGATGTAGCTCGTGGAGTTCAGAAAATTCTTCAAAAGTATAAAGAACTTCAAGATATCATCGCCATTCTTGGTATGGATGAATTGTCTGAAGAAGATAAGTTGATTGTTGGGCGTGCTAGAAAGGTTCAAAAATTCCTTTCTCAACCGTTCTTCGTAGCAGAGCAGTTTACCGGTCTAAAAGGTAAATTTGTTAAGATGGAAGATACAATTAAAGCATTCAAGGCCATTCTTAATGGTGAGTGTGATGAATTACCAGAGCAAGCATTCTACCTTGTTGGTGGACTTGATATGGTTTTCGAAAAAGCAGCTCAAATTAAAGCTGGGAAATAATTTTTAGGAAATCTTGCAGATGAAATATTTTACAGTTGATATCCTTACGCCCTCTAAGATTATTACTAAAGGAATCCTCGCGGACTCTCTGTTAATCCCGACAGTTCGCGGGCAGATCAACGTTCTTGAAGACCATACTCATATTGTGACAAAACTGTCGCCTGGAGTACTAACGGTTTTTGGTGGACCTGACTATCCAGATAGAAACTTTGCACTCTCAACAGGAGTTTGCAAGATCTTAGAAAATAAAGTGGTTATTCTTTCAAATACGGCTGAAGAAAGCGGCGAAGTTGATGTTGAAAGAGCTAGGTTGGCGCTTAAAAATGCTGAAGATCACTTAAAGAGCACTGAAGGTCTGTCCGCAGAAGAGATCGAGCTTTACAAAGATAAGGCTGAAAGAGCTAAAATTCGTATACAGGTCGGCGAGTTCCTTCGCCCACGATAAAAATCCAATTATAAATTTTGAGTACTCACGGTCTAAGGCCATGAGTACTCAAAATCTGCTAGGCAAAAACAACTCTTTTCTTGTGACTAATTCAAGCTTTGTTAGAATTATTCAATAGCTATGATCACAACAAAGACATTCGCCACAACAACCAAGTTATTAATTTCAGCATTTTTGCTGTCACAGGTCTATTCATTTACCCATCAAAAATTTCAATCGAAAACAATTAATTATTCTGCCTTTAATAATTTAGTAGAAAATTTCAATTCAATTTCAGCAGTAAACTCATCTTCCTCGGTTGTGAGAGAAGATACGACGGTCACAAACGAAATAATTACAGTTATTGATAAAGAAATAAAAAAGAAAATTAACAGGACAAGACATGCGATCAATACATATAAGTTGAGAGCAGGTGCCAATGACAATTTGATCGCTATCTCGAATTCAGAAACAAAAATTGAAAAAGTCGCTGAAAAACCAATTGAGAAAACGGCTGCTTCGAAGATCTATACATCAGAAGATCTGTCGGGCTTCGAAATAAACAGCAAAGGCTTAATCGAACTTTATGCCTTGTCTGTTGAACAAATGGCATACACAAAATTTGATTCGAAAAATTTAGCCTACTCATCGAACGTTGATATTAAGGATGAGGTTGATGTTTCTCAAGCCAGCACCGGCCAGGTTGATATGGAAGCGGACGAAGTAAAGATAGTCCAGCCTTCAGCGGAGAGAAACGAGCAAATTAAACCAATAGTCGAAGAAACTATTATCGCTGATGAGGTTAAGACTCCGATTAACGAACCGAGCGTTTCAAAGGAAGATCAAGAGATGGTCATGTTTGACTACTCAGACAAAAAAGAAACGATGGACACGGAAAAAACGATTGATCAAAAACTATACGAGAGACCAATTTCAAATACGGTTAAAGCGGCAATTGAAAGAGAGATTGGTGATACTCCTCCTGCCAGCGTTGTCAAAACGAATAACCAAAGAAAACCAGCGGCGGTACGGGAAGATATTAAGGACATCGATCTTGAGTCTGAAGATAATATAATTTATGACTACTCAAATGATACAGTTAAAAGAACAGAATCAGCGGCTCGTGTTGCGGCTGAGGCTGTCAATGCATTTACTTCTCCGCGAAGTGCCGAAACGGTGGATAGTCAATTTCGAATAAGAGCGAAAGAGATAAATGTGAGTACTCATAAAATAAGACAGGCGCATGCATTTGAATTTGTCCCAGATTATGAACGAACAGAAAGAACAGATGATCAAACCAGCGGTGAAATTAGTCTTGGCTATTCACTTAGCGGAGAAACGAATATTCAAACCGGCATTATTCAAGCACAAGGCATGATTACTACTCGAGTTGAGTTAAATCTTGGTTCACAAGAGGGAATTGAAATACCGCTGATAAATGAAGAAGGGATTCAGCAATTTCTTCAAAAAGAAGGCTTGGCCATACAGGGAAATTTAATTCTCCTGGCCCTGGATTCCAGCATCACGGATACGGAAATTGACTCTGTATTTTCTCAGCGATTTTACTTTGATAAAAAATTCAATATACAGACTTCGGGGCTATCTGCCGCTTATGTTATGTATGCCGGAGTAAAAAGTGGAAATATTTTGATTCGTTACCTTCTAAACAATAAAGAGAGCGCGCAAAAAATTATATATGTTGGCGACGGGGAGATGTACTTTGAAGATGCTGGTTTCACTGAAAGCAAGCGAGAGCTGTATACTTTCACAACGAGAAATCTTCTTGGACAAAAGAAAAAGGAATTAATTATAGATGGCTCGGCGATCGGATTTTTTAACACCAACATAGTGGCAAAAAAGAAAGCGCTGAATGCTTACGAAATAAAAGTTCCGAGCCTTGCTTCCGGAATGAGAAAATACCTTGAATTCAAGCATCTTGGCGATAATATTTTTGTTGGCACATCAGGCGAGCATGACATCGAGATTCCAAGCAATGGCTTTATCGCCAAAGTTCTGGAGTCAAACGATGTGAGCTCGTTAAAAGAACGGTGTGTTGTGCAAATAAATCTCTCTAAGGACCTTCGGGAAATCAAGGCAAACGGCAAGAATCGCAGCGGAGAAATGTTTGTTGAAACCAGCTTCATAGATAAGGATGGAAACTTTTCACGTGATAGCGAGCTGGCAGAAAAGGCATTTGTTGTAGGCGATCTTGAGGGTCTGTTTAATGTACGGATGGATTATACAGATGGTTCAACCGAATTTCTTAAAACATTTTGCTCAGAAGGCACTTACCTGGTAGAGCAACTTTAATATTCTAATCCCATTCTAATTTCTTGAAAACTTCAAAGGTCTTTTTATAGCCGGCAGTCATTATGTATTTTGCTTTCTGTGGATCAAGCGAAAATGAGTTCGTGAAAAAAAGCTTGTAGTGAGAGTGATCCGGATAGATATCAATAAACTTGATGTTTGGATTATAGTTCATTTTACGCTCAAGAATTGATGTGATTTTTGTCTTGTCGTTCTGAGAGAAATTGTTGGAAGTCATATAGTCATTGATCGTTCCGATAATGTCTTTGGCAAGGATTGTGTGACTTCTGGAGGCGACAATTTTTTTCTGTATCATTAAATATATTGCCTGCATGCAGATTGCCGGTAGTCCATAATTAATGAGCGACCCAATTTCATCATGAAAATGATATGGTGTATGAGTCCATGAGCTGATAACAAAGTCACACTTATTATCAACTGCAACGTGATTGGAAAGCGTTTCCCGGATTTCTCCGTCAATATAATAATCCACCGTTGACGTGCGCGGGTTTTTAACCGGAAATGGAGAATAAAATGGGGGTACGCTCATACTGGCTGAAATAGCCTGTGTAACATCAACGCCAGTATAATATTCAGATGTGGAATCATGAATGGGACTTGGATAATTGTATTTACTAAAAATAACCTTTCGGGAATGATCCAGTTGAGTCGCCACAACAAACATGTCGGCAGCGTATTCGTTGAAATCCTGAGAGATGATTACGTTCTTTTGCATATACTGGTTCAGGCCTTCTGTTGAAAACAAACCAGATACAGATAATAGGGGCTTGGCCATCTGTTTTAAAAATGCAGGGAATCCTTCGAATGGATTATAAAAATCAAAATTAAAGGCATTTCTTGACGGCATTTTTCGTGAAAGCATGTCTGAATAGGCGACGGCCTTCAGAGATGTTTGAGAGTTCTTTCCATTGATTGTGGCATCAATAACGTCGACTGGTCTAAAGCCAGAAGCAAAATATAAGTTAATCAAGGAGCCAGCACTAGAGCCAACGTATGTTGAAATTTCATAATCCGGGTCGGTGGGAGATTTATTATGTTTAAGTACAAATCCGAATTCTTCCAGGGCAAGGGCGACACCCAGGTGCCAGGATGCTGCTTTAACCACACCACCTGACAAAACAAGTGCAGTTTTTTTATTTTTGAATCGGCTGATATCTATATTGTGGTACATCCTACAAGCATAACATTTCTCAAGCCTGTTTTGAAAAAATAAAAAATACCAGAGAATATTAGACAACTAATAAAATATTTCTAAGTAATCAATAACTGAGCTAAAATAAAATCTATAAACTGGAGTTACTATGAATCAAGATGGAATTTGGTTATCGATACTCGACTACGCAAGCGTGAAAAAAATTTCTATTTCCACAATCCGAAGATCCATTAAAGCGGGCCACGTGCTCTTTAGAGAAGAAAGTGGGAAATATTTTATTTGGACGAAAGACGTGCAGCATGAATACTCAGAAGAAAAAAAATTGTATGGTTTAAAGCTTGAAATAGAATTTCTAAAACGACAAAACCGAGAACTTCTGGAAGAACTTAACGACATTAAAATGCTCCTGAATGTCTATGAGGGCCAGGGGCGACAGGAACAATTGCCCCCACTTCCCCAAAGCGCGCTATGAAAAATATTCTAATTACATTTTTAGTATTAATCTCATTGAATGCATTTGCCAGTGAATCAATGAGACACTGTATGCTACTGCCTGTCGTTGATGGCGTTGATAACAAACTTGGCTTTAAAGTTTTCGAGGAAATCGAAAGCTATATTAAAGAAGGTAGCTGGTGCACTTATAGGTCAAACTCTGAATTAATTAATATTTTAAGCCAATATTCAAAAAACCTGGAAGAGCATTTAGGAAATAAGGATGTCCTGAAAGTTATTTCTGATAAGACCAAAGCAGGGACGATGATCAAGGTGTCTTTGCAATTACAGGCAGGCATAACAGATATTAAAGTCGAAATAATTGGAGAAAATGGAGAGGACAGATATTTTAAAGAACAGACACAAGTAAAAAGCAATGACAGCTCTATGGTCGCTCAGATCATAAAAAACTGGCTTGATATCTACGAGAAGACTATTCCCTACAACGGCCGGGTAAGTGGCGTGTTGGGAGATCAGTTTACAATAGATATCGGAAAAGCGTCTCATATCTATAATGGAAGCGAAATTGTCATTGAGCGCCCAACAACTAAGCGACAGCATCCGCTACTAAAAGAAATTGTAGATTATCAAACAGAGAAAATCGCAGAGGCAAAAGTTTTTGATGTGAGTGATACCCAGGCACAGGCAAAGGTTGTTAACTATGAAGGACAAAAAAAGCTTCGCCTGGAAGATTGGGTAAAGGTCCGAGCACTCGATCAGAAAAAAGCGGTTGAGCAATTGAGCTATGCAGAAAAGGAAAAAGAAGATTTTGGAAAATTGGGAGCGGTTGGCCTATTTGTGAGCATGGGAAATGGAACGGTCTCGCAAACGGGAGCATCTGAAAAGTCTTTGAGTGGTCTGCTCTATGGGGTCACTTTAGAAGGTGAAATGTGGGCAACAAGAAACTATTGGGTTGGTCTGGATTTTGGAAAGTCATTTGGAAAATATACTAAAGATCAGGGAACTTTTGTTTCTGATTCAAACTCAACCACTAATACAACGACTAGAATAAAGCTGGGATACAAATATTTGCCAATGGGTTTCTTTTACGGCCCTCAGGTTGATGCATTTGTAGGATATGGCAATTATATTTATGGATTAAATACAAACACAGCAGATGGTTTTACTGAATTTACATTCAGCGGTGTATTGCTGGGAACACGTGGAAGCATTCCAGTACTTGAATCAACTAGAATATATCTTTTGTTTGATTTTCTTATAACATCTAGCTACAAAGAAAAGGTGGCTGTTTTTGGCGCTGATGAGTCGAGCTCGAATTATCATCTCGAACTTGGCGGCCAATATCTTTATGCACCAAATATAACTTTTAGCGGTGGATTAGCCGTACTTTCAAACAAAGCGAACTTCACCGGTGCTACAAAAGAAGAGCAATTCAAAGATGTTTCTGCTAAAATAGGCACAATCTTTACTTTTTAATCCAAAAATTTTTGGAGACACAAATGAGTCGCATCAAGGTACTTGAGGACCTAATTCTTAAGCATAAAGCACTATACTATTTGGGGCGTCCGGAAATCTCAGACGCGCAGTATGATAAATACGAAGATGAGCTAAAAAAATTAGATCCGGAAAATCCGGCCCTAGGCCTAGTTGGTACAACAACAAGCGCCAGCGACAAACTAAAACACGATAGAAAAATGCTCTCGCTTGATAAGACCTATGTGTTTTCAGACTTGCTCGCCTGGAAAGGAGCGGAAGAAGTTTTAAGCACCATGAAGCTAGATGGCATAAGCTGTTCGCTCGTTTATGAAAAAGGAAAGCTGATCCTTGCAAAAACGAGGGGAGACGGAACTTATGGTGAAAACATCATGCCCAAGGTGATGTGGATAAAGTCTATTCCAAAGTTGATAACTACCAAAAATAAAACAGAAGTCAGGGGCGAGCTTTATTGTGATGAAGAGAGTTTTTTTCATCTATCAAGTGAAATGGTTTCTATGGGGCTTGATAAACCAACCAGCCAGCGCAATATCGTGGCCGGTCTGATGGGTAGAAAAGATAATCTTGAATTTTGTCGTTATATAAAATTCATGTCGTTTGATTACATCAGTGATGAACCCGTTAAAAAGGAAGAAGAAAAATTTAAAAAGCTGGAAATGAATGGTTTTATTATTCCAGATATTGAAGTTCACAAAGATCCAAAGTCGATTGAAGATACAATTGAACGTGCCCGCGAATTTATGTCTGAGGGAGACTATCAAATAGACGGTCTAGTTTTTACTTTGAACAAAATGTCTTTACACGAAGAGATGGGGGAAACATCTCATCATCCCCGTTATAAAATAGCCTTTAAGTTTGCAGGTGAATCGAAAACCACAGTTCTCAAGGACATCATGTGGAATGTTTCAAGAAACGGTATTTTGACTCCGGTTGGAGATGTCGAGCCCGTTGAGCTTTCGGGCGCAATGATTTCGCGTGTGACACTTCATAATTACGGCATGGTTTTGCAGAATAACTTGAAGTCCGGAGACGTAATAGAAATTATCAGATCAGGGGAAGTCATTCCCAAGTTTCTGTCTGTGGTGAAATCATCACATAATAAATTCGTAATTCCAGAACATTGTCCGAGCTGTAATCAAAAAGTTGTTATCGAAGACATCAGGATTTTCTGTCGCAATGAAAACTGTCCCGGAAAAAACAAAGAGGTCATTCTTAATTTTATTCAAAAGATTGGCATAGAAGATTTAAGCGGAAAGAGACTGGAAGAGCTAATCAATGCCAGGCTGGTAAAATCCATCGGTGATATTTATCGGCTTACCGCCGAAGACCTGATGAAAATCGACAAGGTGAAAGATAAACTAAGTACAAAGCTTATAGAATCAATACAAAAGACAAAAACAATTGATTTAATAACCTTTCTCTCCGCACTGGGAATTTCAGGAGGAGCATATAGTAAATGTGAAAAAGTTGTGCGAGCAGGGTTTGATTCAATAAAAAAAATTAAGGATTTAACACTAGAGCAACTGATGTCCATTGAGTCCTTCGCCGAAAAATCCTCCAAGGAATTTTTGTCATCGCTAAAGGACAAGCATGCTTTGATAGACGAGTTAATAGATTGTGGTTTTAAGTTCACGGTAGAGGAAACAAGGGAAACATCAATTACCGGATTAAAAATATGTATTACCGGCGCCCTTTCCGAAAAAAGACCCGTGATAGAAGACCGAATTCGCGAAGCGGGTGGGATCGTTGTTTCATCAGTATCAAAGAATACTGACATACTTGTTACCAATGAAACAGATCCAACCTCTAGTAAATATAAAAAAGCGCTAGAGCTAAATATTAGAATAATTACAGAAGTAGAACTCGCAAAGCTGATGAGATAAAGGAAAACTAATGGCTAAAAAAACTTCGACCTTTATTTGTCAAAGCTGTTCATACCAGACCTCTAAATGGATGGGGAAGTGTCCAGAGTGTGGCTCGTGGAATTCTTTCACCGAAGAGACAACTCTTGCCACAAAAGACATGAATCGTGCACATAAACGAACAGCTCAGGGCAGTGAAGTTCCAAAACTCATTCATGACATTGTTCTGGAAAAACAATTCAGAGTTGTCACGGGAATGGGCGAATTTGATCGCGTCGTTGGCGGAGGGGTTGTTCCTGGATCACTGATTTTAATCGGAGGCGAACCGGGTATCGGTAAATCTACACTGCTCACAAGCGTGATGGGAAGACTTTCACAAACTCATCCTGAGCAAGTTGTCTTATATGTTAGCGGTGAAGAGTCAGTTAACCAAGTTGCAGAAAGATCAAAACGGGTAGGAGTAAACACAAAAAATTTCTATATTTATAATGAAACCAACTGGCAAAAAATATTAGAGCAAATCAATAAATTGCAGCCACGCTTTTTGGTCATTGACTCTATTCAAACAACATCTTCATCTGAAATTGATTCTGCACCAGGAACGGTCACGCAGATAAGAGAAGTTACCTATGAATTGATGAATCATGTAAAGGCCAATGGTATTACATGTTTTGTTATTGGCCATATTACGAAAGAGGGCTCAATCGCCGGCCCCAAAATATTAGAACATATGGTAGATACGGTTATTTATTTTGAAGGAGATCAATTCGGTCATTATCGAATTTTGCGTGCCATGAAAAATAGATTTGGAAACACAAACGAGGTGGGCATTTTCGAAATGAAAGAAAGTGGCCTTGATGAAGTCAAAAACCCATCGCAATATTTTCTCGATGATCAACTCAAAGACTCCTTTGGCCGCTCACTCACGTGTATCATTGAAGGCTCTAGATCATTATTCGTTGAAGTTCAGGCTTTGGTAGTCGACAACAAGTTTGGAAACGGAAGAAGAACGACTCATGGGGTGGATAACAACCGTCTGTCGATGATGGTGGCGGTAATAGAAAAATATTTTGGGTTGCCACTTGGATTTAACGATATCTATCTTAATGTTGTCGGCGGGATGAAGCTTTCAGCGCGCGAATCCGATTTATCTATTATTGCTTCACTACTAAGCTCATATAGATCTAAGCCAATAGACTCCAGTACAATATTTGTCGGAGAAGTCGGATTAACAGGTGAAGTCCGATCAATTCCACAAATGGAAATGAGAGTAAAAGAGATGGCGCAACTAAATTATAAAAGAGTTGTGACTTCAGAAAAAACAGCAAAAGAACTAAAAGGAAAATACGAAATCGAAATCGTGGGCCTACGACAGGCCCGCGATTTAGATCAGTTTATTGGGAAATGATTAATTTTTAGGAACGTTAACATTAATAATTGAACGTCGCGCTGAACCGGTATCAATTTTTTCTATGTAATCGCGCTTATCAAAAGATTCAAGATATTCTTTAACATCTTTCAATGCTTGCGGAGCTATTTGCCCCATGCCCATTGGCATTGCCCCTCGAAGATCACCATGTCTTCTTACTCTCTTCCAGATGCGGGTTTGCATATCGCCAATTTCACCGGCCTGTTTAGAAAGGAGTTTATCCATTTTATTCATATCTCCAAATGGGATATCTGGCGCACCCATAGCTCCATTTGCATGGCAGGCACTACATACAAGAAATGTACTCGTAACTTTTTTCTTAAGATCTTCATGTCGATCGGCTAAGACTTTTCCGCTGATTTTGCTTACGCTTTTGGCCCAGACGGGATCAAGAACACCTGGAAAATCCTGCTTACAAGTCGGCTTTATCTGTGCAATGGCCTTTTGACCTTCGGGAGATTTAAAGGCTTTCATCGATAAGCTATTTAATTCTTCACAGCTCTTACCCGCTAAGTCTTTATAGGCACCAAATCTTCCCAGGTTGAAAAAGAAATCCCCAAACGTATAACTAAGAGGATCAACCGATATTGAGAACATTGAAGTATCAACGCCAGTTGGTTCGAGTAGGAATCTTAACGGAGCGACGCTTCTCACACTGTCTTCTTTGTCGGCAGCGCTAGAAGAGTTTTGAGCAAGTGTTTGCATTTGTTTTTTTGCTTTAATATAAGCTTCTTTTTCAGCCGCCATTTCAATTTGATATTTCTTTTCAGGACTGTTGCCGGCCTCCCTTAGGTCTTCAATATACTTTTTTGAATTTTTAATCAGATCAAGTTGCTCTGATTCCATTGTCCAGAGCTTTCTTCCAATTCGATCCTCGTAGTAATCCTTTTGGCGATCAGAGGTATCCTTAAAGACGTCGTTGAATTTACCTCCACCAAGTCCTTTTCCCTTAAAATAAGCATTGGCATTATCAATAAAGCTCTGCGGGACCGCTTTTTTCAGATCATCTTCACTTCTATAACAACCCTTTAAAATCCCCTGAAGAGCATATTTCATCTGATTCGCGAGCGGATTATGCTTTGGATTTGTGGTCAGATTTGCAATTCTACAGTGGTTAGTGAAATACATCTGATCAAAAATATTGACTGATTGCCCACCATCTTTATTGGTGTTAAACCCGGAACTTTCGTCAACTCTTAACTGATATGTTTGTCCTTTTGAAAGAGCGTCTCTCACTTTTTCAACCGGGTTTACTTTTAACATGGCATCTAATAGTGCATATCTTGTTTTGGGGCCTTTTCCGGACTTGTAGGCCTTAGATTCCTTGTCGATTCTTTCTAAAAATTTTAAGTAGTCTTCCGCTTCTTTAGTTCCTGGAATTAAGCGATCTTTAAAAAAGGGCTTAGTTTCGGCCCAAAAATTATATGGGTCAAAGTTGGGACGCGTGTTAGATCCGAAACCATGGCAGCGAAGACATTTATCCGGGTTTCTGCTAATCTTTGGTTTTCCTTCCGTAAAATCAATTTCAACGTACTCCCAAACGGCCTTAGCACCATTCCACACCTGCATTTCAACTGCATTTCCGCCGCGCAGGTCGGTTACTTTGCCTTCTTTGGGGTGAGTGTTGAATGACATAATCATTTCACCATTTGGTGATTTCATTAAGTATCTATCACCTTCCTGTAAGCTTCTGGAAGGTGAAATAAAAACGACATCCTTTTTGAATTTTTCCGGCAAAAACTCTACAAAATCTTCTACCGTTTTTAAATTCTTTATATCGATTGATTTTCCTTCAGCGTTCTTTACCTTGCCGCTTGTCTTGCCAAGATCGAATAAAAAACCATTTTTGAAATCTTGTCGGTTTTTTTCGTTTGCGGGATCCTTTCCTTCCGGCCCCATGTCGCTACCAAAAAAAAATTCAACATCCTTTTTTTCGCACTGGCCGCACACGTAGTTTTTTTGACTTGAATCATTTTCTTTACAACGATCTATCTCAGCCACTAAAGAAAAAGAAAACCCAAACGTTAAAAACAGAAAAAATTTTTTATTCATAGATAAGATGCCTCGTCTAAGTAATTTAGGACTAAATCGGTTTTATTCTAATAAAACTTTAAAAAATACCGATAATTGTCAAAAATATTCAAAAGGACGCTAGGATGAAGACAGCTTTTTCGACCATGGTGATAGCTTTAATGCTCATAATTTCAAGCGCAACTGCAGCAGAAGATATGAGCCTCAGAGATGCTCAGTATAAAAAAGAACACCTGGAACAACTTGGTCCTAGAAAGGGATACCAGGGAAATAAGGACTGGGACAATTTTGTTAAATTGGCGCCAAAGTATCAAGATATGGAAATACTGTCTAAAATGTTAGGCGTTGAGCCGAGTGCTACACCAACTGAAAATGCCCAGTATGTTTTTGATCTTTTCAGTGTTTATAAAGAACAGCCTGAGTTTTTTGTGGTTACAGCTCATAAGTTTTATAAAGGTGATATGGATTGTGTGGCAAGATTATTTAAGACAAACCCAACGATAATCACTGAAGAGGAATTGACAGCGCCATTTAAGACGAAATTCAAGAAAAAAGAATTCGGCGACTTTATCAGTGTCGTCAAAAAACTAGACTATACTAAAGAAAATGTTTCCGACACGATTAAGGCTACAACTAAGTGCCAGCAGATTAAACACTCAAAGCACTAGCGGTTCGAACAAGTGAGAATTTTCTGAACTCGCTTTTCACCGTCGAATTTTAAATAAGTGAAATTCAAAATTTCTTTTCCGGCAATATTAACTTGCAAGGTTTCGCGTTCATTTTTAAATTCCAGGTACGTACTATGATCTCGAAGATTTGCCCTAATATACTCACTTGTCATGGGGAAGCTTGAAAGCAATGCCCCTTTGTGACTAATCTCAATATTAAAAGTAATCTGTTGTCCCATGGTTTCTCTTTGAGCATCAAGCATGCAGTATTCTGGCTCAATGTCAGATCGGCTACTGCCCCTGAAAGATCCTTCAAGGTGATCAGGTGTAAAGCCAGTGCCACTGGCCCACGATTGACCGGTTATAAATAAGGAGCCAATTATAACAAATAAAATAGTCTTCATAATCCATCCAGGTGTCAAAAGTTTAGACAGCAATAAAATTGAAAACTGTTGATTTTATAAAATCGTCAGATTCCCTGAATTAAGGTTGCAAATGGGCTGCCACAAATTTATTTAAATATGGCCTTAATGGTGTTGTCCCATAGGGCTTTTTTATCCCCTATATATGAAAGCATATTCTGGTTTATTGTGAATTCCCGGTCCTTTTTCCACGTTCCGGCAAGATTGTCGAAGTCTGTAAGCCCGGCACCAATAGCGGCAGCCAGAGCGGCGCCAAACGCCGTTGTTTCGATGACCTTTGGACGAATAATGGTTGTCTCGGAGATGGTTGCTTGAAGCTCCATCAAGAGAGCATTGGCAGAGGCTCCACCGTCGACTTTTAGTGTTATGATGGCAAGACCAGTGTCACTTTTCATCGCGAGAAGAAGATCATTAATTGTCATAGCAACACCTTCAAGGCAGGCAAAGGCTATGTGAGAACGATCTGAATCTCGAGTCAGGCCAATGATTGCACCTTTAGCTTCTGCATTCCAATGTGGAGAACCAATGCCTGCAAAAAATGGAAAGAATTGAATGTGCCTCAATTCCTCGAAGCTCTTAACTTCTCGTGCAAGAGGTTCAATTTCAGAGCTGTTAGAAATGATTTTTAAATTATCTCTAAGCCATTGGACGGCGGCACCCGCAATATAACTTGATCCTTCCAGGGCGTAGGTGGTCTTTCCTTTGTATCTGTATTCAACAGTTGTAAGCAGGCCGGACTTTGAATAAACGAGATCAGTACCTGTGTTTAATAATACAAATGCGCCGGTTCCATACGTACACTTCATCTCACCCTTATAAAATCCAGCTTGCCCGAAAAGTGCTGCTTGTTGATCGCCCAAAATGCCGGTAACGGGAATACCGTCCGGTAAAAATGAAAGACCTTTGGTAACACCGAATGTGCCGAACGAATCTTCAATTGATGGGAGCAACTTCTTTTTTATTGAAAAAATTTCGAGCAATTCCTCATCCCAGGCGCATGTTTTTAGGTTCATAAGCATTGTTCGTGAGGCATTTGAAGCATCGGTCTTAAAAGAAACGGATCCGGATAACTTATAAAGTAAAAAGGTATCGATTGTTCCAAACAAAAGGTCATCCCTTGATTCAGCATTTGAAACGGCAGAATTATTTTTTAACAACCAATTCATTTTGGTAGCGGAAAAATAGGGATCGATCGGAAGGCCCGTTTTTTGCTTGATTGTTTCAGCGTAGTTTTTTTGTCGAAGCTCCTGACAAAATTCACTCGTTCTTCTGTCTTGCCAGACGATAGCATTGGCAAGCGGTGTTCCGTTCCTGTTGAAGGCACAAGTTGTTTCCCTTTGATTGGTAATTCCGATAGCGACAATCATATTGCCCTGGACATTATATTTTTTTAAAACGTCTGCCGCAGTAGATTCAACTGTTGTCCAAATGTCATTCAGGTTATGCTCTACCCAGGATGGTCTCGGATAAATTTGAGGGTATTCACGGCTGACCTGGCCGATGAGATCGAACGTAGAAGCATTTATTAAACAAGATCTTGTTCCGGTGGTGCCTTGATCAATGGCCAAAATGTATTTCATAGATCCTCTTTGAATTTAAGGAAAGTTGATTGAGCTTGCGTTAGGTTTTGCAATTATCTTGAGCATTACTCCCCATCTTGCGCTTATAAAGTGTGTAAACCCTCGCATAAATGTGAAGGAGATTGTGATTAACAAAACAAGAATTAAAATAAATTCCAAAAATGTTTGACCTTTTTGGTCGTTTGCGAGGTTTTCTTTTGGGGAAGTCATAGCTATAATTCTAGTGGTATTAGGAGTGTTAACAATGAAGAAATTTTTACCATTAATTGTCTTTGTTTTGGTATTTACGGCTTTTATGGCCGGCCAGGTGGGGTGGCAAACTTTAACCGCAGAAACAACCCCAAAAAATCAGTCGAAATATTTGTTATATGAAGAACTTTTTCTTAGAGGTAAGTTTGAAACGATAGACGGAAAAAAAATTGAAAACTCTAAGCTAAAATCACCGGTCGTAATCTATAATTTTTGGGCGTCGTGGTGCAATCCCTGCCTGGAAGAGATACCGTCGTTGGTAGCTCTGAAAAACAAATTTAACGATAGCGAGATGCAGGTCCTGGCATTTAATACTGATGAAGATGATCAGCTGATAAATATTCGCAAAACGCTTAAAAAATTAAATCTCAAAAATGAATTTAACATTATTGCAGATAAGAACACGGCAATAGCGGATAGTTTTAAATTCACAGCCATTCCGGTAACAATTATTTTTAACCGTGGAAAAGTCGTTCATTTTAGCAACGGGCCAATGGATTTCAATTCAGCGGAAATGGTTGAGAAAATGAAAGTATGGATCAAAGGAAATTAGAGTTCCGTTGCCGTACACGGGATATATTTAACAATCTGAATATTGGAATTTCTAGCTTCGCATTCGGTATGATCATTTCCATCAATTCCACAAACTAAAGTTGAAGCAGAAGAGCAATTGCAGTGCCCGGCATTGATGACCTGAGCGCCAAAACATTGAGCGATGCAGGTGTTGTCATAATCCCTTCCATCACCGCAGACCGGAGAATATGAGGACGTACACGCGCAACCAGAGCTCAAATTGCTCAAGCCGGATGAAGCTTGCTTTGTTTTTAATTTGTCTGCCCCGCACGAGCTGAGGTGAAGAAATAAAACGGTGAATGAAATAGCAATGGCGAACCTTTTCATAGAGAACTAATCGACTATTTTCTTATGAAACTTAGGAAAAAATACCCGACTTAAATCCTTTTCCGGCAACGAGCTGTTGCCAGATAAATCATATCGCGAGATTTTTTCCCCAATTATAAGTAATTCGATCGATTGAATCAGTATTGAAGACTGAAAATCGAGGTTTAAGGCCCTCAACAAGCGCTCCCTGATCTGTTAATCCCAGGGCATGGGCTGCATTTAGTGTAATCGCGCACCACAATTCAGCCTGGGTCATTTTATATAATGGGGCTGCCAATGAAGCGATCATGATGAGATTGTCGCAATGACAAGATCCGGGATTGTAATCCGAGGCAATTGCAACCTTTGCCCCGGCATCTAGCAATGCTCTCGCATTTGCCTGTGCCTTTCCAAGAAACAGGCCGGTTCCGGGCAATAATGTTGCGACCGTATTGGAATTAGCAAGTGCCTCAATTCCATCCTCAGTAGTCCTTAAAAGATGGTCTGCTGAAAGAGCCTCATACTTAGCAGCAAGTACAGCGCCCTTGTTATCATTAAATTCATCAGCATGAATTTTAACTTTGATATCCCATCGCCCTGCTCTTTCAAAGAGTGAAACAACATCGTCATGTGAAAAATAATTTTGTTCATGAAATATATCTACACAATCAAGAATCTTTTCCTCACCCAATTTATCCAGCAAGGGCAATACAACTTCTTTCATATATTCATATGAGTTGCTGAAATCTTTTGGAACAGCATGAGCGGCCATAAATGTATTTATAATTTGAATTCCGGGGCGTACTATATTTTTCAAATCGTGAATGACTCTTGATATTTCGTATTCTTTTTCAAACGTCAGGCCATAGCCAGATTTTACCTCAATTGTACCAACACCATACGAGCGGATGTTTTTTATTCTCTGCTGGGCGGACTTTAAGAGCTCTGTTCTTGTTAAAGCTTGAGTACCTCGCATTGAGTTTAAAATTCCACCGCCTGCGGCTGCGATTTCCTCGTAGCTGGCACCGTTTAAACGCATTGAATATTCATGAGCGCGGTCACCGCCGAACACAAGGTGAGTATGAGAATCGACAATTTCAGGCACGCAGACTCTACCGGAGACATCTATTTCCTTGTAACCTTTTTCTTTTAAATCATCCGGAAAATTTCTGTCTTCACCGACCCACAATATGGTTTCGTGATCAACAACAATTGTTCCGTTTTTTATAATGCCTAGGTCGTCAAAATGTACACGTCTTCCATTTTTATGATGGGCACCGGCCATTGTGACAATTTCAGAAAAATTTTTATAAATTTTTACAGTCATTTTTATTCCGTACGTTTAACAGTTTATTTTAAGCGAGGGAAGTTTTAACTTACTGCCTCTGGCGGTGTCGCGTGCGATTTCATAGCCGGCATCGGCATGACGAGCAACGCCCATTCCGGGATCAGAATTTAAAACCCTCTTCAATCGCTCATCCATATCTTTGGTGCCGTCACAGCAGATGACCATTCCCGAGTGTTGAGAATAACCAATCCCAACGCCACCGCCGTGATGGAATGATGTCCAGGAAGCACCATTCATCGTATTGATCATAAGATTTAACAGTGACCAGTCAGAAACAGCGTCTGTTCCATCCATCATGCCCTCTGTTTCTCTATTGGGCGATGTAACAGATCCACAGTCAAGATGATCGCGGCCAATAACAATAGGAGCTTTTACCAATCCATCGCGAACCAGTTGATTGAACATCAATCCTGCCTTCTCGCGCTCGCCATAGTTTAGCCAGCAAATTCTCGCAGGCAGACCTTGAAAAGAAATCATTTCAGATGCTTTGTTGAGCCAGTTGTGAAGCTTTTTATTTTCAGGGAATAGTTTTTTTATAGCCTCATCAGTAACCCTGATATCATCAGGATCACCAGAGAGTGCGACCCATCTAAAGGGACCCGATCCCTTGCAGAAGAGAGGTCTGATATAGGCAGGAACAAAACCCGGGAAATCGTAAGCGTTAGCTACGCCGGAAATTTTTGCGCCTTCTCTTAAATTATTTCCATAATCAAAAACATGCGAGCCTGCTTTTAAGAAAGCAAGCATGGCGTTTACATGATCACCCATAGTTTTTTGAGACAGATCAATATATTGTTGGGGGTCCTTAGCTCTTAGTACAAGAGCTTCTTCTACTGTCATTTTATTCGGAACATATCCATTAAGCGGATCATGAGCTGACGTTTGATCAGTGACAAGGTCTGGCACAATTCCCTTGTCGAAAACATATCTGAAAAAATCAGCAGCATTGCCAATAACACCAATTGAAATAGCTTTCTTTTCTTCTTTCGATTTAAGTGCAAGATCAATCGCTTCATCAAATGAATTGCAAAGAACATCAAGATATTTAGTTTTTAACCTTTTTTCAATACGCCATTTCTCAACATCGCAAGCAAGACAAACACCATTGGCCATTTTTACAGCGAGAGGTTGAGCTCCCCCCATTCCACCAATACCAGCAGTTAAAACTAATTTACCCGTTAGATCAGAGCCCTCGCCATAATGTTTTTCGGCGGCGGCTATAAATGTTTCATATGTGCCTTGAAGTATTCCCTGGGTACCAATATAAATCCATGATCCAGCAGTCATCTGGCCGTACATCATCAGACCTTCATCCTTTAATTTATTGAAATGCTCCCAGGTTGCCCAATGAGGAACAAGATTCGAATTGGCTATTAAAACGCGAGGACCATGTTCATGACTGGGAAGAATGGCTACAGGTTTTCCTGATTGAATCATAAGCGTTTCGTTATTCTCCAAGTTTTTTAGGGCATTGATAATGTCTTCAAGCGCCCGGTGGTTTCTGGCCGCTTGCCCGTTTCCGCCATAAACAATTAAGTTTTCTCTGTCTTCAGCAACATCGGGATGAAGATTATTTAATAAACATCTAAGAGCGGCCTCTTGGTGCCATCCTTTACATGTTAATTTATTTCCAGTGGGGGGGAGGGGAATCGGTTTATGTGTGTTCATTAGTTCAGTTCTCCGATTTCAGCTTCAACGGCAGCTACAATTTCACCGCTGTTAATAAGTTTGATAATATTGTTAATATCTTTAAAAAATACCCGGTCGTGCTCAATTGTTTCAACGTGAGTTCGAATTAAAGAATAGACAGCTTCAAGTGCTGGCGATGTTTTGAGTGGGCGTTGAAAATCCAAAGCCTGTGTATTACATAAAAATTCAATAGCCAGAACATTTTTTGCGTTGGAAATAACCTCTTGAAGTTTTCGTCCAGCAGTGACCCCCATGGAAACATGATCTTCTTTATCTGTTGATGTTGGAACAGAGTCAACCGAAGCCGGGTGGCAGAGATATTTATTTTCTGAAACCAGCGCCGCAGCTGTTACATGTGCAATCATTAATCCAGAGTTCAGTCCGGAATTTTTCGTTAAAAAAGCAGGTAGTTCTGAAAAAACGGGATTCATCATTTTCTCTATCCTGCGCTCACTGATATTGCAGATCTCGGCAACACCCATTGCCAGATAATCCATAGCAAGCGCCAGCGCCTCACCGTGAAAATTACCACCGGAAATGACTTCACCTGTTTCAACAAAGATAAGCGGATTATCAGTCACGGAATTTAATTCCGTTGCGATTACATCTTCAGCATGAATTAACGTTTGTCTGCAGGCCCCGTGAACCTGGGGAACGCAACGAAGAGAATAAGGATCCTGAACCTTTCCACACCCTGGATGTGAATCCTTTAGAGGGGAATTGGCGGTAAGTTTATTTAAATTTTCAACTGAGGCAAGCTGCCCCTTGTGAGGTTTTAGCGCAGTGATTTTTGGATTGTAGGCAGCGGAAGTTCCCTTAACGCCATCAAGCGTGAGTGTTGTTGCGATATCGGCCAGCTTCATAATTTGTTTTGCTTCAAATGCGGCGACTGCCCCGAGAGCGGCCATGCACGCTGTTCCGTTAATAAGAGCTAATCCGTCCTTTGGCCCAAGTACGGCGGGCACCCTTCCAATATTTTTTATCGCCAGATCAGAGGCTATAATTTTTCCGTCAACTTCGACATCACCTTCTCCAATGAGAGCAAGCGCAATATGTGACAATGGCGCCAGATCCCCGGAAGCGCCAACAGAACCTTTCTCAGGAACCACTGGTGTTATGTGCTCATTAAGAAAATCAAGGAGCAGTTGAACAGTACCTGGTTCTACACCGGAGAAACCAGAGATAAGGCAATTCGCACGCAACAACATAATAGCGCGAGTGATTTCTTTTGAAAAAGGACGGCCTACCCCCGTACAGTGTGATCTGATTAAATTGACCTGCAGTTGAGCAAGATCCTTCTCAGCAATATGTTTACTTGAAAGCGCGCCGAAACCAGTATTAATTCCGTATACAGGTAAACCTTTTCTTACAACATCAAAAACAAAATTTCTGGAAGCCTTCATTTTTAACAAAGCCTTAGGATCAATTGATATTTTGTATGAGTTTCTGTCTGCATGAGCGACATGGTAAACATCATCTATAGTTAAGCTCTGCCCATTAAGTATAAGTTCCATATTAAAAATTCTCCTATCGATAAAGCTAATGAATCATAGCGGAAAATGACCAGAATTGTAATGGACTATTGCGCGTTCGCCCTATGAAAAATAAAAAAGTCCATTACTATCATTGGAGTATTGATGACACATCATTGTAAAAAGAAAGGAGATAAGAATGAGGATTTTGTTAGCGCTGTCGATCTTACTATTTACCCACTCAAGCTTCGCCAGAGAGGAGTACCAGCTAGGAGTCATACTCGGGGCCCCAACGGGTATTTCTGGCAAAATGAGTCTGGGTAATAATCGATCAGTAGATGCGGCATTAGCCTATTCGTTGTCTCATAATCTTGGACTTGTCTTTCATGCAGACTACCTGATTGAAAATGCGCGTTCCTTTTCTATAAATGCACCACAGCCTCTGGAGCTTTATTTTGGAATTGGTGCTCGGGTAGCCGCAGTAGATAAGGGTGAGCATAAAGATGACGTAGCCGTTGGTCCGCGGGCGCCAATTGGGATTTCTTACACGATTAATAATCCGAATTTATACTTTTTTGGGGAACTGGCACTGGTTTTAAATCTAATACCGGATACTGATGTTGATCTGGATGGCGCAGTGGGTGTCAGGTATAGATTTTAGGCAGCAATTGCATCTTTAGGGTATTTTTTCATCAGCTGTATAATCAACTCCTGCGCGTGGGTATTTTTATAATATCTGCACCAGGCAATTAGCGATCGTCGTTGATAATCACAATAAAGTACTTCTGGATTAGCATCTATTATTTCCGAAAGTTTTTGTAATTGATTTGATTGCATAAATTGGACAATGGCGCCTTGGATATTTTCTATTGCTGTAAGATGGCTTTGTCTGAACTGAGTATGAGTTTTGTAACAGAGAAACAATGCACATGCAGTCCACAAAATCGGAGCATATAAAGCAAGGCAAGCGATGAACAAAATGGTCCAATAGTCTTTAGTTGCAAGCGAATGGTATAAGTAAACAGGTATAGTCACAAGAAAGATATATAGCTTGATATTTCTTTTATTACCTAACAAGCGATTCGAGCGAACTAGATATTTAATATTCATATATTGATATCTTAGCTCATACCTAATTTTGCGATCACCCCACCAGGTAACTCGTGAATAATTGATTGCGACAGGTCCAAAAAAGTGCCACGCTCCGTTGGCACTATAAATTATGATTTTATCTCAGTAGATCAATCGCCTTCTTATAATTTTCTTTTGAGTTCTTGAATATGTACGATCCGGCAACCAGATTGTCTGCACCGGCTTCTATCAACTCTTTTGCGTTTTTATCACTGATTCCGCCGTCTACTTGAATTTGAAAATGTGCTTTTAAATTGTCTCTCTTTGACTTTAGCTCCCGAATTTTATCATAAGCAGACGGCATAAAAGATTGCCCGCCAAATCCGGGCTCGACTGACATAACAAGCACCAGGTCCACATTTTTTAAAATGTCATCAGATAGCTTATGAACGGGAGTGCCTGGCTTAATTGAAATACCAACACTCGGATAAAGCAGTTTCAATTTATGAATAAAAGTCAGGGCGTTTAAAGTGGCTTCTAAATGGAAAGTAAAATTATGAATTCCGCTTTTGCTCAGAGTCTCAGCATAAAACTCGGGGTTCGTTACCATAAAATGAGCATCACATTTGTGACTTGATCTTTTAACAATCTGTTCAACGATTGGGTGGCCGAAGGTTAAGTTGGGAACAAAATGACCATCCATAATATCCAGATGAAACCAGAGATCTTTATGCCCATTAAAAGCACTTAATTCAGATTCGATATTGAGAAAATCACAGGCAAGCAAGCTTGGAGATATTATAGTCATAGTGTTTTCATCACGGATTGAGAAAAATCTCACCGCCCTTATTCTTTAAGCCATTTAAAAGTTCAGTGTCAGAGCAAATTTTTTTTCCTTCAAGCTGCACGCTTGAAAGTCGAATCACGCCATCCAGTGCACCAATGGCAAGATGCCCATGCTCGATGGAAGTTTCACCGGGCTTCAAAGAACGCGCAAGTTTTTCAATTTCAAAAACTTTCAATCTTTGCTTGTTTAAAAAACAATACGTCCCCGGCCATGGATCAAGGGCCCTGATTTGGTTTCGAATTTTATCAATACTTGATTCTCTAAAATTGAGAAAACCATCTTCTTTTTTTAAAGTGGGAGCAAGGCTTACGCCGCGAGGGTCTTGCTTTGTAAAAGTCAACTTGTTGCCAAGAATACAATCAACCAGCGTATTGGTACTCAGGGCAGCTTGAAATTTTAAACGGGTATAGAGCTGCCCGCCGGTTTCCGAAGTAGAAATGGGCATCTCGTGAAGCAAGACGATGTCGCCGGCATCCATTTCCTTAACCATTTTCTGAATTGAAACACCTGTACTGGTATCACCATTTAAAAGAGCATATTGAATAGGGGCTGCTCCACGATATTTAGGCAGCAGGGATGTGTGTATATTGAAACAACCCATTTTGGGAATATTTAAAACCCTGCTACCAAGAAACTGCGCAAAGGCGATAACGAGAATAAAGTCTATGTTCTTTGATTCCAATTCAGCAAGAATTTTTTCTTCCTGGTTGATATTCTCAACTTGATACAACGGCAGTTTGTGGGTTTGGGCATATTCTGCAACGGGTGGAGATTTTAGTGCCTGTCCACGTCCTGCGGGTCTGTCTGGCATTGTTACAACACCGGCAATATTTATATGAGGATGCTGGTGCAGAAGTTCTAAACTAGGTACTGAGAAATCAGGAGTACCACAAAAGATGACATTCAGTTTCTTCATTTACTTTTTCTTCTGTTGCTTTAAAAATTTTTTTTCCAACAATTGTTTCTTTAAAAAACTCAACCGCTCGATAAAAACGATGCCGTCAAGATGATCATTTTCGTGCTGAAGACAAACGGATAAAAGCTCATCTGCATCGAGTTCATGCTTTTCGCCAAACATGTTTTGATATTCAATCGTCACCAGCTCGGCACGTTTAACATCTTCAAATATTCCGGGAACGCTTAAGCACCCTTCCTCATGAACAACTTCACCGCTCTTATTCTTGAACACCGGGTTTATGAAAACCATTGGACTAAATTCAGAAAGTCTGTATTCTTCTGTTCCATCTGCAAGTGTCACCTTTTCCCGCTCAAACCAGATATCTAAAACAAACATTCGAATGCTTGAACCGACCTGGGGCGCGGCAAGGCCAATTCCTGGCGCGTGATACATAGTAAATAACATATTTTTAATTAACTTATGAAGATCATCATTGAATTCTGAAACTGGACTTGCAATTTTTTTTAGTATGGGGTCTGGATAGGTGAAAATTGGAAGCTTTTCCCCTTCGAGTTTATAGTTGTCCAAAAAATTATTTTTCATTGGGAAAACATATCATAAATCAGCGTAATTTGCGATGATAAATAAAATAGACGGTAAGATATACGACAAATACGGACGGTACTCCAAACGTCGCAGCAATTGCAGGAACGCTGCTGGATTGACCAAGGCTAAGAAAATAGGAGTAAATAAACCAATAAACAAACGTAAAACTTAGGACAAATGCAACGTTTTTTCCAAAAGAACTATTGCGTCGATTGGGATTAAACAATGCGACTGAGGCTAGTATTGATAAGACTAGACACGTAAATCCTGACGCAAATTTATCCAAAAAAGTGACGTAATATTCACTGTAATTAATCCCATTTGTTCTTAACACGCCTATGTAATCGTAAAGCTTCCATATATTTAAAGTTTTTATATCGGCGTTAATTTGAGCGAAGTCTGATACGGCTTCTCGAATAACCAGCGGGCGTTGATTATAGTATTTTATAGAAGGAAAAGTTTTGTTATCCAGGTTTGTATAGTGTAAGGCACGGTGGATAATCCAGGTCTTATCGTTTTGATATTCAGCATAAGCGGCACTAATCTGCTCAGTGAAATTAAAATTTTTATCATAAAAATACATCGTCAAATTATAAAGAGTGCTGCTCTTGATATCAAAAGAGCTGTAGGAGAAAAAATAATCCTGCCCCTTGAACCAGATTTTCCCTGAATTTAAAGCATTGATTGAGATGGTAGATTTTATGAAAGCCTTTCCTTCTGTTTCTCTTTTTTTTCCATTTTTAATCACATCCTGTTCATGTTTTGCCATCGGAACCAGGTATGCATTGATAAAAAATAATATTATTCCGACAACGGCACCAATTGATCCAATTCCCAGAATAAATTTTCTTCTGGAAAAACCGCTGGCGAAAATAGCAGTTAATTCGTTTCTGTTTTTGAGCTTGTTGATCGAAAAGAGTGAAGCTATTAAACACGAAACGGGAAAAATTTTTACTAAAAAAGAAGGCATTTCCAGATAGAGACTGATGAAAATGGTCCTGAAGTCGACGGCGTCTTTAAGTAGAGCATTTAAAACATGACCCAACGTCAGAACCATGAGAAGTACCAGGACGGAACCGAAAAAAAATCGAGTCCATTCTTTAAGAACGAGTTTTTTTATTATGGACATATGGCCTGATTAAAAAAGTAAAAACATTAAGAATTGGTTTAAGAATTAGTGATTCACATAGCCACTTAACATGCGGGCGAACTTCGAGGTATGCAATTAATTCAGGTGAAACTTTATAATAGAGATCGATAAAATCTTTACCTAATTCATAAGGCGCAATTGCGAGTTTAAAATGACGAAGAGTCTCAGTTCGGATGTCGTCATGGCCAAAACATGAAGTAGCAACATAGCACCTTTTAGAGCTGATCTGTATTTTGTGATAAGCAGCCTCAAAAGCCTTGGGATTATGAGCTTGCTTTTTATTATTAAACTTGCGAATGATTTGTGCATTGACGTGCTGGTACTTAAAACCAATCGAAAATTTTACGAACTGATCAAGACATCTCAGGCAGTCGCGTTGCAGGTTTGGACTTCTGTCGAAGGCCTTGGCAAGATCCCAATAGGCATGACTTATTAATAAAAGCTCAGTGACATCTTTTTCCGGATCGAAAAGAGTTGGCGTTAAACGATCTTCAGTAATATCAAAATACAGAGCAAGAACACCAAGATATTTAGTATAAGACTCTACGGCTTGTGCCATTCGATCATCTCTTACCAGGAGTTGGGCACGCTTCAAATGTGTCAAACGCGTTCGATAGAGTTCCACAACTTGTTCGCGCTTTTTTTCGTCCTTTAAATCTTTTGCGTCTTTTTTCTTTTTTATTGCCATGAAAGTCTCAAATTTAAAATCTCATTGATACGGCAAAGGAAGTTTCCTTTAAGTTGCTATCCGGGCGCCCAAGGGTAATATCGCTGGATCTTTTCGTGTTCTTTTGAGAAACCTCAAATGATAATCGAGGTTGAATCCATGCCAGTCCGTAGCCATTTCCTCTCTCCGCTCTAAGTTTGTCACTAAATCCACCAAAGCGCAGGAAAAAATCGTTAAGTATTTTAACCTGAAGACCTCCCCGGTAAAGCAGCGTTTTAGAAATTTCATCCGAGTTATAATCTGCACCAAAATCAAATGCGACAGAGATGTAGGCCATAAGAACGTATTGAAGACCAAGCAATGCCTTAGTCTCATGTCCTTGTGATTTAAAAGGATCGTAAGCGACAATTCCCATGGTTGTTTTTTCGTCAAGAGAATGGGTAACGCCAAAAACAGACTGATAATATTTTTTTGTTGTCCTGGCCAGAGTGTCTTCGTCAGTCGAGTGGCGATAGCTTACTCCAAAAGCGGATTTATCAGATACCGGACTTGAAAAAGACAATCCCCATCGTTTTCTTTTATAAATATCTTCCTCTTGAGTGACATAACTTAATGATCCGCTTAGGGAAGGGTTGCCATCGGCCATAACAAATCCCATAGATTTTGGTTTTGGCTGCGTAACGCTGTTCTCCGTTAATTTGCCTGAATCTCTCTGTGCATAGACAGTCGCAGTATTAAAAAATGCCAGAGAGGCAGGATTTAAAAATGCAGCTTCTTCAGCGAGAACACCACCAACCCCGGTGCCGGCCATTGATTTAAGATGCGTTGTCTCGTACTCATGTATTTTTGAATGAGCGAGAGAGGAAAACAAGAAAACTGACAGAAGCAAAGTTTTTTTGATATGATTGCGAATGTTCTTAATTCCCTTTAAAATGTTTTAGGTCTAAGAGGAAATTATAATGAAGATTCGTCGCGCCGTCATCCCTGTTGCAGGAAAAGGGACAAGATTTTTGCCTGCTACCAAGCAAGTGCCCAAAGAAATGATTCCAATCATCAACTTACCAATGATTCACTACGTGGTTGAAGAAGCAATTCTGTCGGGTATTGAGCAAGTTATTTTTATAACTTCTACCGGTAAAAGCGCCATTGAAGATTATTTCGATCGCAATTTTGATCTTGAAGATTTCTTAATTAAAAACGGCAAGATCAAAGAACTGGAACTCATTCAGGACATTGGCAAAATGGTTGAAGTAACCTCGATTCGCCAAAAAGAGCAGCTCGGTCTGGGGCATGCTGTGTTGTGTGCAAAGGACATCGTTGGCAATGAACCATTTGCAGTCATTTTAGGCGATGAAATTGTACGTGGTCCAAATCCAGTGACTAAACAATTGATCAGTATCTCAGAAAAAAATAAAGGTGCAAACGTCATTGGAGTAATGGAGATTGATCCAAAGGAAACCAGCAAGTACGGAATCGTAAAAGGAAATTATATTGATCAAGAAAAAAGAACCATGAGGATGACTGACATGGTTGAGAAGCCAAAGCCAGCCGATGCGCCTTCTAACCTTGCGACGCCCGGTCGTTATATATTTCGGCCAGAAATATTTGATGCTCTGAAAGTTATTCCAAAGGGAGTCGGTGGTGAATATCAATTAACTGATGCAATAAATCTTCTGGCGCGCGAAAGCGAAGTTTATGCGCATGTTTTCGAAGGCCAGAGGTTCGACACGGGAAACATTGAAGGTTACCTCAATGCCACAATTGAATTCGCGCTCATGAATAAAGAGTCAGAACAAATGATGCGAAAATTAATTAAAGAAAAAGTAGAAAAGTATAAAATTATATAGGTGATTAAATGAAAGTATGGGCAATCCTTTTCTCTTTGTTTTTAACAATAAATGCAATCGCAGCAGTTCCAACAGAAGAAGGATTGTTAAAAAATTTAAATAATGCCGGAATTCCGGGGAATTTAATCACAATAAAGGCAATGATAAATTCAGTAACTGTTCCGGCTGAAACAGGCACAGAAACCGAAATGACAAAAATGGATTTTTATAAGTTTGTCATATCGCTGGAAAATCCGAACGTAATTTCCCTGCTCCAGGTTGCTTATTCCAATGGTCAAATGCTTAGTTCACAGATTAAGGACGTAAAATATATTCCAGATTTGGTAACAGCGATAAAAAGAGAAGTGAATCCAGACCGAAGTCTTTTTTATGGCATTCTCATGATGTTAACGACAAATAAATCTCAAGGTGTAGAAGCATTTCTGGAAAAATCAGGAGTACAAATAGTAAGAAATAAAAATATTTTAAATGAAGAAAAAATGAAATTGCTAAAAGCCTATAGATCGTATCTTGCAACCAGCAAAGGCAAGGGAGATGCAGCTTCTCCGCTCAATCCAACAGATGCACAAAATAAAGCAAAAGTGCTTGAACTCTTCAGGGCCAATACTTTTCAGAGAGCCAGAAATATTGAGCTTATTAAGCTTGAGAATGAATTCCTGTGGAAGGTTGACTGGAAAAACATTAAAGCTTACTTTACCAATGAAGAGCGGCGATTTCGATTAATAGATTATGTTAATGGAGATATATCCGTTAAAATAGAAGCGAATGATTATCTTCTGTTTAATGGAACAAATGAACTTCCAAAAAATATGACCGTGAAAGATACAAAGGGTCTATCAAATACAATCCAAATTATCAGCCTTGATACAAAAGGTAATCGTGAAAAGAAACTTTCTGAAAGATTCGAAGAAGCAAAGAAAAGTATTCCGGCCGGGATTATAGAGGCGAATTATTCGTTTTTATTTTAATAAATGAATACTGGCAGTTCAGATATATTTTTTCTTGTTGCAGTTAATTCTCCTTTTAATGGATCCCTTTTAACTTATAAGGTGAATCAGGAAATTGGCAACAGTCTAAAGAAGGGGCAACTGGTAAAAGTACCTCTTGGTAAACGAATTATCGATGGATGCATCTGGGGGCCAGGTGATGTTTCCAGTATAAAAGATCTGGAAAAAATAAAAGAAATTACAGGTGTCGATAGTGAAATTTGTTTATCTGAAGCGGAATGTGAATTGTATCAGTGGATGTCCGGTTATTATCATTATCCCCTGGGCCAGCTATTGCACGATGTGCTTCCGACGTTTCTCAAAAGGCCAAGAAAGTTAAACTATGAATCAGGAGCAGGGGTACATTCACCATTTATCTTAAATAATGCCCAAAAGGAAGTTGTTGAACAAATTACTGCATTTGGTTTTGATAAATTTTCAAAATGGCTGATTCATGGAGTTACGGGTGCCGGAAAGACTCTGATCTATCTTGAAGTCATAAAGAAAATTATTGTTGAAAAAAAATCAGTTCTATTCCTTTTACCAGAAATAAATCTAACACCGCAGTTTTTAAAAACATTTCAAACATATCTTGATGTCCCGATTTATTCCTATAACAGCTCTATCAGCAATTCAGATAAATTCGGTCTATGGAAACTATTGCAGGAAGACAGCTCTCCAAAGTTAATTCTAGGAGTAAGGAGCAGTATTTTTCTTCCGGTTAAAAATTTAGGATTAGTCATTGTAGATGAAGAGCATGATCAGTCCTTTAAACAGGATGATCGCTGCACTTACAATGCGCGAGATATTGCCATTAAAAGGGCAGCACTTGAAAAGATACCTGTTATATTAGGCTCGGCGACACCAATGGTTGAGACTTATAAATCATTTGTTGGGACAAAACATTATTTTGCCTTGAAGGACAGAGTGCAGGACGCAAGGTTGCCTGACGTAGAGTTAATCGATATGCGCGGGCGAGCAAGGATAGAGTCCGAAAGAGCAATCTGGCCCTTTAGTAGTGAGAGTGTCTATAAAATGAAAAAGGCCCTTGAAATAGGGGAGCAGGTTCTGGTTTTTATAAACCGACTCGGCTATGCAAATTATCTTCAGTGCAATGCCTGCGGACATCAATTTGCCTGCCCAAACTGTAGCACTAATTTAAAATTTTTTAAAAAACGCAGCGAGCTCTCCTGCCAGACGTGCGAGTATAAACAGCCGGCACCGGAAATGTGCCCTGAATGCATGAATATAAATCTTGCCCCTAAGGGTTTTGGAACGGAAAAAGCCTTTGAAGTGCTTAAAGAAATTTTACCCGCAAAAAGAATTGGACGCTTTGATCGCGATGAAATAAAGACGTTCACCCAGATGGAAAATGTTCTGGATCAATTTCATAAAAAGGAAATCGATATTCTGGTTGGTACCCAAATGCTTTCCAAGGGACACAACTTTGAAAATGTAAATCTGGTTCTCATTTTAGGAATTGATTCTCAACTGAACTTTCCGGATTTCAGATCAAACGAAAGAGTATATCAAACACTTACTCAGGTAAGCGGCAGGGCTGGTCGATTTGGAAAAGATGCAGAAGTACTTGTCCATACACTGGCGCCCGAAAATAAAATTTTTACCTATTTAAAAAATCATTCCTTTGATGAGTTTTATGCAGATGAAATTCCAATGCGGGTCTTGTGTTCCTCGCCTCCGTTGAAAAAATTAGTTCTCATTTATTTCAATTCGAAATCGCAGGAAACAGTAATTAAGGAAAGTACTTATCAGTCCAATTCTCTGCGTTCACTGGCGCTGAAACATTTTAGAGAGGTAGAAATCCTCGGCCCGCGCCCTTCAATGGTTGAAAAGAAAATAAATAAATTTACATGGTCTATAATGATAAGAAGTTCCGATGTGAACCAGCTGCATAACCTTATAAGTACTTTTAGCAAAAATTACCGCCCCCCTCATACTATCTCTTTGAAAATAGACGTAGATCCTTATTATTTTGATTAAGTATTAAAGTAGAATACATAAAATTCCGTTAAGACGAAGAGAACTACTAAGACTCAGGTCTATGAGGAAAATTCGTATGAATAAGAAAATTACCACTTATCTGGCCACTGGCCTAATGTTGTCACAAGCAAGTTACGCCGGAATTACCGGTGTTCGCACAGCTGGTGTTACTCCGCCGGGGAAAACATCATCATCAGTGGTGGTCACACCGGGAAAAGCGAAAAATGAAAATGTTGATATCAAAGAGGGTACGGCTTCTGTTGCCTGTAAAGAAGACCCGGATGCAGCGACATATTTTCCTTTAGATTTCTTCCAAAATATTTCCAGAGATGGTTCAACATTAATTTTTGAACAAAGACCGGATAATAAAATTTTAGTAAAAATACCGGCATCAATTGATACATGCGGAAAATTCAAGCCGCAACTTTATCAAGATCCTTCAACAAAAAGTGTGACTGTCCTGATGCAAATGGAAGACGGTAAAACGTATTCACAGTTCCTTGCCTGCTTGACAGAAAAAAAGATTTTGCAGGACGGGAAAATTGACCACGATAAAATCGAAGGGAAACAATATTCAGAATATTCTTATGTAATGGATTATACTTTTGATAAAGAAAAAGACATAAAGCAAACGCTCAAACTTTCTTATGGTTACCCGAAAGCATTTAAAGGCAAAGACGGATATCCATCGTCGTACGGAGTTGATAACACTGTTGATCTACCTGGTTCCCTTTGTATGATCGCGGAAAAAGTTCAACCACAAATTACTTATCTTAATAAAGGTCAGGACGTATTGATATCGGAGCTCAAGGAAATTTGCAGAGGCGGAAAAGCACAAGAGATCGCGGAAGCTAGAAAAGCTTATGGAAATGCCGATGCCTTGAAAGATATTGCAGATAAAATAAAGTCTGAGCTTGATGCTGGTTATCTGGTAGCTGTGAAACGGGATGTAGAAAGAATTTCCAAAGACATGACTATCATTGAAGACAAATTAACGAAAGGAAGAGATACGATAAGTGAGGCAAACGCTAAGAAGCTAACCAGAGAATATGCTGACCTTGCAAAAGAACTGGATAGTAAATTTTTAAACCCAGCAATTTTTCGCTTAGATACTTTAATGAAACAAGCGGGAGATATGGATTCAGAAGATCCAAAAAGAAAGCCCATTGACGATGAAATTAAGAAAATAAATGAAGATGTCGGGGCATTTGCTGCAAGAAAAAATGCATTCTCTCCCATTTACTCTGTAATGGAAAAATACGCTATCAATGATGCAGCCAAGACAATTGAAGACATTCGATTGAAATCTTATTGGTATGGAACTGTATATCCCGGTCCTCAAGAAGACAAAAGAGGAAAGCCGATTACCTTTGATGAGGCCAATCAAAAGCAATATGCGGGATTACAAAAATTCGACAGAGTACTTACTGATTGGACTGATCAATATCTGGTTGGAAAAGGAAATTTGTATCCTATTCAAAAAACAGAAAAAGAGCGCTCAATGGCTTACGAGAAAATGAACAAAAGATGGTATGACTATCAGGTAAATGAGCAAAAAAATCTTCAAAAATATTGTGCTGCCGGAATGCTTGGTTCAGCTAAAAATCCAGTTCAGTGTCAGGCATTTCAAGCTGGCGCGAAACAAAGAATGGATTTAGAGTTAAAAAGACGGACAAAAGATCTTGAATTTATCAGAGGCAGAAACGACAAGCTTGCAAAAATGAGCACAAGCTATAATCAGTACCAGGCTCGCCAGGTTGCCAATGAAACAAAAGAATCTGACCATGAACCATACGGTTCTTCATATACAAGTTATGAAGATAATTTCAGCGAAAGATTTCCTGGCTATTATGGAGCTCAGGCTTATACACCGTACAATCCAGCTCTATACAGCATGGGCGGACAAGTAAGTGGAAACTACGGAATGGGAAGCCCGCAAATGGTCAATCCCCAGATGCCAATTCAACAGGGGCAATACCAAATGGGCTGGCCTTCAATGTAATTAAAAAAACAATTTTAATGAAAACAAAAAAGCCCTCTAAAAAGAGGGCTTTTTTTATTAGAAAGTAACTGCGGTATTAATTTGTAAAAGAAGTGAGCTCTTTTTAGCATTTGGTGTAGCCGTATTTGTATAACTAAAATAATCACCGGTAATCAAATAGCCAAGTCCCGTACCAATTGAAATTTCCTTATTCCAATTATATTTTGCATTGAAATCTATTTCCTTCCCGATATCATCTGACTGCGAAGTCGTCGCCACAAATACTTTATTTTTTGTATGGTTGTAGGCAGAGGCGCCCGCAGTGGCGACTTCCATGGCCTTTGCCATTATGACGGCAGAATCGAATGTCCATTTTTCAGCGGTATATGCCATTCTTAATTTATAATAACGGGCATTCGTTATATATGAATCATAAACGCTTATAGTTTTGTTGGCAGTACCGAGAGCAATGATATTGTATCTGAACAGGAGATTGGCGATCTGATAATTAGGATTCAAATAAAGTGCACCGAATTTTGTAGTGCTGCCATCATGTCCACTTACCTGTCCACCATCAAAGCCAAAGGTCCAGGCGTCGTTATGTCTATAATTAGTTTGAAGCAAAAAGGCTTTTGCGGAATAAGTTGTTAGCGTTCCGGCATTAGAAGTTTTGCCCAGGTCGCCAGACATTAGAGGAACTTCAAGGGCCATATCAAATTTATCAAAAACTTTCTTTAAATAAAGGTCAGTGATTGTGATGTTGTTTTCACCCAGGCTAACGGCTGCGGCACTGTTGATCGTAGTTGTATAAGGGTTGAATGAATTGCTGGATTTTTTCCCATACAAAATACCAAAGGCAATATCTTTTTCTTGGTTGTCATACAGAAGACCCGCTCCGTACTCTTTGGTATTGGTGGCGTCGGTATATCCAGGATTCGAAGTCTTTGACCAATAAGGACTAACGTGAAAATTTCCAATTTTTAATTTCATCGTGATCCCGTCACGAGAAGAAAAATGTCGATCCCAGGCATTATTACCAGAATTAAAAATTGCACCCGATCCCCATTCGTAAGAATGGCGACCAACCATGTAAGTTGCAGTGTCTGAATAAAGCTCAAGATACGCTTTTTTAATATTTACGTTCTGGCCTTGTGCCTGATTATGATAATGAAGTGGGGCATTGTTGGAACCGGCGAGATCCGTTTGTGGACTATCACCCAAATACCCGCCATTTGCATACCCTGTACTCAATTCACCAAAAAATGTGGCAGCATCATTGATAACCATAGTCGGGCTAAGTCTGAAAATATAACTTTGCCAAGATGCGCTTCCTTTTTTCCCGGTGTCTAATGGCGCTTCTTGCGACCCATCACTAACAGAGTTAATTTCTTTTGATTTAATCCTTCTAAAATCACTGATTATGGTAGAATCAACACCGAATGACCCATGCCAATCTATCGGTAAAGCCTCCGAAGCAACAGGTAAAAGGACGAGAACGGTCGCGGCTATTAATCTTAGCAACTGCTTGGGCATAAATACTCCACAAAATAGAACAATAAACATTGGAAAAGTTTCTAAAAATACTATATGAAATGAAGGCAATTAAGTCAAAAACTAGAAACAAAGTAAATCGCATGAAGCAATGGGCAATTCGCATATTAAAAGTTACTCTGATCAGCTTTATCATCCTGGTTGCGGCGGGCTTTGGATTCGTAAAATGGACAATCGCTGAAACCTCGCTTTCGGTGCTTGAGGAAAAAACCCAAAAGGAAATCGATCCTTACACGACCATTGCACCACCTGTTATTTTCGAAGAAGGCTCAGTCGTTAAAATGGATGAACTTCGGGCTTTTTATCTTTTCTCTGCAGAAAAAATGTCACCGGAAGATTTTTTCGAACAAAAGAAACTGTCAAACTCATTGTATGAATTAAAAGAAGTTCCGGGTCTTTTACAGGTAAATCAAAATATCGAAGTTAAGAATTTACTGTCAAACGACTGCGTTGAAATCTATTGCTATCAGCACTACATCTCATTTGACTATATCCCATCTATTTTTTGGAAGGGCCTTATCGGGGTTGAAGATCAGCGCTATTTGGAACATTTTGGGGTGGACTTCAAATCAATTTTCAGGGCATTTGTAACGAATATAAAAAAAATGCGCTTTGAGCAGGGCGGATCGACTATTTCACAGCAGCTGGTAAAAAATATGTTTTTTACCAATGAAAAAACGCTGTCCAGAAAATTTAAAGAAATGATCATGTCCATTTACATTGAATCAAGATTTCCTAAGGAAAAAATTCTTGAAGCCTATCTCAATGAAGTCTACTGGGGCGCTCTTCAGGGAATAAAAATTAAAGGAATCGTCGGTGCATCACTTTTTTACTTTGGAAAAAAACCTGCTGACGTCAGCGCTTTTGAAGGAGCGATTCTTGTAAGCCTTCTGAAGGGACCAAGTTATTTTTCCCCTCTCAAGAAGATTGACCGTCTGAAAGAGCGCTCTCTCGTGGTATACAATAAGCTGGTCAAGGAAAACCTAATTCCCAATGATCCCAAACAAATCTGGACAAAAAAAGATTGGGAAAAATGGCTGGCGAATTTAAATCGCAATGAGAAAGAACAGCGTTATCAATCTATTTGGCGCACATTGCATGACGCTGATCCGGCCCTGCCCGCCTACGAAAAATTTATTTTGATCCAAAAAGTTGCAGATGTTCGCTCTAAAATAAATGATAAATTTTCAAGTACGGCCAATGGAACAAATTCTGTCGCCGATATTTCAGTGAAGGTTATGCTTGGATCGGTTAATAGCAATAACTGGTACAGCTATTATTCACGAATTGAGCGAAATAAAGAAAAGGCAATTGTTACAGAAAGACATCAGGTTGGAAGTACAATTAAGCCAATCGTTTATAGCGTTTACCAGGAATTTGGAAAAAAATTAACAGATATGGTCTCTACAAAAGAAATAAAACTTCAACTGCTTTCTGGACCATGGTCTCCAAAGGAAGCCCATGTCATAAAGGAGCCCGAGATCACGCTTTTAGAGGCCCTGTTAAAATCCTACAACCGGCCAATCATTCGAATTGCGGATGAAATTGGCTTTGAAAAGGTTGAAGAAAAACTGAAGCCCTATTTTAAGTCTTTGAAAAGCCCATTGAAAGAGTTCCCGTCTGAGTTATTAGGCAGTATGGAATTAAGTGTCAGCGAATTAAGGGACGTCTATGCAGTATTTTTTAAAGAAGAATGCAGAAAAATCAAGGCGGGGGAAAGAGTTCAGGAAGACAGTGTTCTCTTTGCACTATCTGATCCTAATTTGACTACGGTAGAACATGCTGTAGATGCAGTTATGCAGAAGCTTCGTTTTTTTGGTAAAACCGGGACGACAAATAATGGATATGATAATTGGTACGTTGCGTTTGATGGCAAAAATCTGTCCGTAATCTGGGTTGGTTACGAGGGAGAGCGCAAAACAAAATCTCTTGGTTTATACGGCGCAACCACAGCTTTCAATGTTTTTCAAAATTATTATCGTGATCGTGGAAAACGTTTTCAACAATTCGGCTGCGAACTCACTAAGTAGCTCTTGCAAATAAGGCTCTCTAAGTTTATATTAGGACAACGCATTTTAGATGTTATTGGGGTGTCGACAAGTGGTAAGTCTGCAGATTTTGATTCTGCCATGCCAAGGTTCGAATCCTTGCACCCCAACCATTTTTTCAAATTTTTTTTAAGGAGGATCAATTGAAACGAATCGTCCTAGTTTCCGGATCTTCAAATCAATCGCTCTCAAACCAAATTTCTGATTATCTAGACGTGCCTTTAGTTAATCCACAATTAGTTCGCTTCGCAAATGGCGAAATATTTTGTGAAATTGAAAAGCATGTTAGAGGCGCAGATGTTTTTGTTATTCAATCTACGTCAACTCCAGTAAATGACAATCTGATGGAGCTGTTAATTATGATCGACGCTCTAAAAAGAGCTTCGGCCACGTCAATAACCGCAGTCATTCCATTTTATGGATATGCCCGTCAGGATAGAAAAGCCTCCCCAAGAACTCCAATATCCGCAAAACTGGTTGCTGATTTAATAACTGTTGCAGGCGCAAGTCGAGTTGTAACAATGGATCTTCACGCGGGGCAAATTCAAGGTTTTTTCAATATTCCATTTGATAATATCTATGCTTCGCCGGTCATTCTTAATTATATTAAAAAAGAAATTTTCTCCGAAAACACAATTTTCGTTTCTCCGGACGCCGGCGGTGTTGAGCGAGTTCGTTTCTATGCAAAGAAACTGAATGCAGATATCGCCATGATTGATAAACGCCGAACTGGAAAAAATATAGCTGAAGCTATGAATGTCATCGGTAATGTTTCCGGAAAAGAATGTATTATCGTAGACGATATGATTGATACTGCCGGGACTTTGGTTGAGGCCTGTAAGGCACTCAGAAAGCATGGTGCAACTAAGATTTATGCTTGTGCCACTCACCCGGTTTTTTCTGACCCGGCAATAAAGCGAATCCAGGAGTGTGCAGAACTTGATCGCGTAATTGTTACAGATACAATCCCGGCTTCTGAGGCGGCTAAGAAATGCGACAAGATAAAGTTCCTGTCAACAGCAGAGCTGCTGGCAAAAGCTATTCACAGAACCTTTAACAACGATTCTGTCAGTTCATTGTTTATCTAGTGGATCGTTTAATAGTAGGCCTTGGTAATCCAGGCAGTAAATATCACAACAGTCGTCATAATATTGGTTGGGACCTATTTGAAGGACTCTCGTTCTTTAAAGACCTCAAGTGGAATGACAAATTCAAAGGCCAGTACGCTGTCCATAATTGCGATAGTGGAAAAATTTATTTTTTAAAGCCTCAGACTTACATGAATCTTTCAGGGGAAAGCGTTCAGCCATTAATAAATTTCTTCAAAATAGACGTAGAAAACATTTTGGTCGTCCATGACGAGCTTGATTTACCCTTTGGAACCATTGCGTTTAAAAAGGGCGGTGGGCTTGCCGGTCACAACGGTCTGAAATCAATAACAGAAAAACTAGGCACTCAGGATTTTAAAAGATTAAGAGTGGGTATTGGGCGCCCGGTACATGGAGATGTTTCCAATTGGGTTCTCTCGGGGTATGAAGGTGAAGACAAGTTATTTTTTAGGGCCTATTTAGAAGGTGCAGCAACGGCCCTTGAGCAATATATAAATATGGGCTTTGATAAAGCCGCGACTAATTATAGTAAAAAGAAAATCGTTTAGAAAAAATATAAGGAAAGAGATATGGCATTGAACTGTGGGATCGTAGGTCTACCAAATGTTGGCAAGTCGACAATATTTTCAGCAATAACTTCCGCTCCGGCAGAAGCAGCAAACTACCCGTTTTGTACGATCGAACCAAACGTTGGAATCGTGGCCATGCATGACCCGCGCATGAAGCAAATCGGTGACATCATCGGCCCTGAAAAAATGATTTATACAACAGTTGAGTTTGTTGATATTGCCGGCCTGGTTAAAGGTGCTTCTAAAGGTGAAGGTCTTGGGAATCAATTCTTAGGTCACATCCGCGCGGTCAATGGAATCGTTCACGTAGTAAGATGTTTCGATGACAGCGACATTATTCACGTGCATGGAAAAGTTAATCCAAAAGACGATATTGAAACAATAAATCTGGAACTGGCGCTTGCTGATTTGGAAGTTGTTGAAAAAAAATTACAAAACATTCCGAAGCTTTTGAAATCGCAAAATAAGGACGTGTTAACGTCCGCAAAAATCCAACTTCCATTACTCGAAAAATTAAAAATAGAACTTGAGTCTGGTATTGGCGCGCGAAATTCCTCATTGTCTGAAGAAGACAAAGCGGCAGTCGCAGACCTGAATTTAATTACGATGAAAAAAGTTATCTACCTTTGCAATGTTGATGAAGAAGGTCTGACTAAAGATAATGACTATGTAAAAGCTGTTAAAGAATATGCAAAAAACGAAAATTCAGAAGTTCAGATTATCTGCGGAAAATTAGAGTCAGAAATAGCAGCACTTGAAACACTTGAAGAGAAAAAAGAATTTCTTGAAGCGGCCGGTATCGAAGAATCCGGATTAGATAAACTCACTCGAGCTGCTTATCACATGCTTGGACTTAAAACTTATTTCACCGCTGGTGTTAAGGAAGTCCGTGCCTGGACATTCCAGGACGGTTTCAAGGCACCTCAATGTGCCGGCGTTATCCATTCTGATTTTGAACGTGGATTTATTCGTGCAGAAGTTTTTAGCTACGAAGACCTGATTAAATTCGGCTCAGAAGCGAAAGTTAAAGAGGCTGGAAAATTCAGGGTTGAAGGAAAGGATTACGTCGTTAAAGATGGCGACATCATGCACTTTCGTTTTAACGTTTAAATCATCTAAAAGGCTTTGTGAGTTTGAGCAACCTTGAACGTTTCCTCAAGCGGAACCATCAAGACAGATCTGTTTGAAAGCAAAGAATAGAAAAAATTATTTCTATAAATGAGTTTCACGTAATTTCGTGTCTCTTCATAGGGAATCGATTCTATTGTTGAAAGCGGATCGTCGCTTCTAAAAATTTCTTTTCGCCAGCGATCGATTCTGTTTTCACCGGCGTTATAAGAAGCCAGCGCATAGATAAGATTGCCATCAAAGCGATTTATGAGAAGTTTTAAATACTTTATTCCAATGGATACATTAATCTCTGGATTGGCAAGATGATTAACTCTGACCCGGCGATTGAATCGCTTTGCAGTCGCGGGCATTAATTGCATAAGGCCTTTTGCGCCAACGCCGGAACGGGCCTCTGGATTAAATGCAGACTCCTGTCTGATTAGCGAAATAATTATCAATGGGTCCAGATTTTCCGCTTTTTTCTTTATCAGGTCGATATAGTTCAGGGGAAAAATAAATTTAATAAGTTTGTAGTTTAAGGTCAAAGAATTTTGATCCAAAGAATCCTGAAAAACTTTGAATGAAGTAATAAATCGCTTTTGAGAATTCAATAATCTAATAAGGTTTATGATTAAGTATTCTTTGTGGGCCTGAGCCGTCACATTTTTTGCAAACTCACCATCTCGAAAAGTATCCTCTTTTGAAAGAGACTGAATATATCTCAACTCCAGTGTTGCGAATCGTTCGTTGCCAAGCTTGTTCCAGACCGCCAGACGTTTTAACGAGTCCGTTAAGTTGTAGCTTGTTTTATTTAATGGATAATCAATCGGCTCTGTGCGAGTTATTAATTTAGAAAGTGTATCGGTTTCAGAGTTCGTGCCCTTGTTAAGAACTGCCAGCTCCTTCAATGCAATGATGGAATAGAATGAATATGGTGAAGTATCAATTATCTTGTTAAAAATTGCAGTTGCTTTTTTCACGTCACCGGTTTTCAGCAGAGAAAGTCCGATCCAATATTGAAGTTTGGAGTCGTACTTGTCGAAATTTTTTTCAAGATTATTTTTATCTACGACTGATTTCATTGTTTTATAATCTTTGTTGATAATATAAGGCCATAGCAGATAGAAATAAGTTTCAGAAATATCTTCTTTTGCTGAAATGTTTTTCGCCATATTGAAAATGTCGATAGCGTCGGCATCTCTGCCTTTATAAAAGAGAGCTTTTCCTGTAAGTATGACACCTGTCCAGGCTTTTTTATTGCTGATGAAATTTTTGTTTTTATTGTAAAAATTAATAGCGCTTGTTATCAGAAGCTTTGCCTGTGCATTGTCGCCTTTATCCGCAGCATCCTGCGCATCTCTTGAAAGGCGCTGGAATTCTTCCTGAAAATAGGAGTTTGAGGTGTCGTCCAGGTTTAAATTATTCTGAAGAAATTTATTGAACTGAGTACTTACCTTTAAACTTGTTAAAACATTGGTCGCTGGTTTTATTTTAAATTCAATATATTTTTCAATTAATATGTTTGAAATTTTCTCATGCTCAACTGAATTAATTTTGAAATGTCTCAAGAAGGTCACGAGGTCTGGCTGGTTTTCACCCGTACATAAAAAAGGAGCGGCATCTTTAAAATAAGCAAGATCGCGCGAAGAAAAATTTACATTGGGCGAGAGAGTAGTGAGCCTCTTTAAAAATAAAAACCGGCAATACTTATCAATAGAGATATTCATCCTGTCGGCGATGCTGTCTGTATAGGCATTGATATTTTTCGACGCAATTGCACAGTTCTTGTAGAGTGAATCCTGGTCAGAGATTGCCAAAACCAGTTTAAGACGATCAAAGGTTGAATCTAAAATGGAAAAGGAATGATTTTTGTGCTGATATTTTGCAAGGGTTGTAACGGTTTTGCTTTTTAACTGATTTTTTGCAAGTTCACTGAAAAGCAAGTCGATATCTCTGCCGTAATCATAATCCATTGGGCTATAGTTTAAATGAAAAGGTGCTTCTTCTGCAAAAGCGGTTGTTGCAAAGTTAAAATTCGGCGTAGCCAGCGCCGCCGAAAAATATGATATGAAAATGGCTAACGTAACAAGCCTCAACAAAAATAACCTCCAGGGCGACCGCAGCCTTTGTCCTAATTTTTTGTAAATCTCTCTTGCATACTTGAGAGACGAGAAGAAATTTCATTTAACACTACCCGTTTGTCATCTGGGACAACAAGGCTAAGATTGTTAATATAGGACGTGACTTCACTCAGATAAACCAAATCATTTTTATAATTATCTTCAAGATGCTCAAATGTTTCATTCACATCATCGGCTAATTCCTGAAAATAATCACCCTTTCTGAAAAATAATTTCTCGGTATTGTTTTCTTCCCGAATTGATCTTAAGTGCTTTTGAAGCTTATAAAGCGGCCCGGCTATTTTATGAGAAAAGAAGACACAGATAAAAAAAGTGAGGCAGGTAAAACCAAGGTGCAGAAGAATCAAAAACAGGATTAAGGCATCTCGTTTGCTGCTGTAGTGTGAAGCAATATCCGGATTTTTTAAAGAAAAATGGGTAATAATTGTGTTCATTAGCTCATAAATTGAGAATGGATAAATTATACTGGTTAAAAAAACCAACAGGCAGACGTAAAGGCTGAACCGAATTTGAAATTTCGGATTTATAAGATATATTTTTCGACTATAAGACACTACAAGCCCCTTAATAGATAAAGCGTCATTTTATTTTAGATTAAATAGGCGCCGTATTCTATAAAATTATGAAAGAGTTAGACATTTCTTGACGATCTCGTTTCCCGTTTTTGTTATGCTTTAATATTCATCTGGGTTGAGGTATAACAAGACAGTAAAACAGTCAGATTAATCGGAGTACTCATAATGCTGGAAAATAATAATACGGAAAAGATCGCAGAGATTCTTGGTGTGATAATCAACCCGGGCAACGGTAAAACCCTAAAAGAAGAAGGGCGAATATTAAATATAAAAGCCGACCAAAATGAGTTGTTATTCAAATACAAGCGCGATGGAATATCTCCTGATCAAAAAAAAATAATCGAGGCCTCTGTCGCCAATGCAGTCGCCGAATATTACCCGCCTGAGAAAATTACGATTTTAACGGTTTCACAAAATTCATCAGACGTGTTTGCCGGCAAAACTTTTACATCGACGGAACAAAGAGAATCAACGCCATCTCAGTCAGCTCAAATTAAGACCGGGCATGGTCCTGCCGGTGTAAAGAAAAAGAGAGTAGAAGGTGCCAGGAAGGTAATTGCAGTTTCTTCTAACAAGGGTGGGGTTGGAAAATCTACGGTGGCGGTAAACCTAGCGTTTGCTCTAAAAAATTCAGGTAAAAAAGTTGGTATACTAGACGCTGATATATATGGGCCATCAATTCCAATGCTTTTAAACAAAAGAGATGCAAAGCCAGGTGCTACACCCGAAAAGAAGATTCTTCCGATTGATGCTTACGGGATACCGTTTATCAGCTTCGGGCTATTTATAAAAGAACAAGACCCGGTTATTTGGCGTGGCCCGATGTTGGGTGGCGTTCTCAATCAATTTCTTTTCGATGTCGCCTGGGAAGGACTTGATTATTTGATTATAGATCTGCCTCCGGGAACAGGTGACATGCAACTCTCGATGGTCCAATCAACTGAAATAGATGGCGTCGTTGTTGTTTCAACTCCTCAGGATGTAGCAATACTTGATACTAAAAAAGGTTTAAATATGTTTACCCAGGTAAAGATCCCTGTTTTGGGGATGGTGGAGAACATGAGCTATTTCGTACCAGATGATGCTCCATCGAAGAAATATTTTATTTTCGGAGAAGGGGGAGTGAAAAAAGCGGCAAAGGAACTGAATGTAAATCTTCTTGCAGAAATTCCACTTGAGCTGGCGCTCCGCGAGGGCTCAGATAAGGGGCAACCATACATGAATGAAAAGAAATATGAAGGGCGGCCGGTTTGGGATGCCTATATGAATTTAGCCAAAAATATAAATCAATGTTTTAATGAACAGGAAAACGTTGGAGAACAAAAAGGTTTTTTTAAACGACTTTTTTCATAAAGTGGTTTTAGGTATTCTATATGACAAACTTAATGGAAATTTTAAAAGATCAGTCGTCGTTCGGGTTCACGGGTAAGATCAATTTACTTTTGAGTTCCAACGGGCAATTTCAGGGAGTCGTCTACCAACATGAAGGAATCATTGTTGGAGCAAATATTGGCTCGCTAAAAGGCAAGAAGGCCCTCTACAAAATGATTTTTGAAGACGTTGAATCAGCAAGTCTGTTCAAATTTATTGTTGAGCCTGAGCTCGTTTCCAGTGAGCACTTGTCTTTGAGAATGACGTTTGATGAAGTGAAAGCAGAAGCACAGTCTATTTACCAAAAATATGTAACTGCTAAAAAATTAAAGCCAGCATCACACCTGCGCCTTCTTGTTGACCCGGAAATTATCGTTACTGCTGAGGAAATTTCACCTGATGAATTCGATATACTATCGGTTTTGGCCGAATATTGCACAGTTGAAGATGTCTATAAATACAGCAAGTTAATGGATTATGAAGTCACCAACGCCCTTGTCAGTCTCAGAAAAAAAAGAGCAATAAAGGTGTTTCAAAACTAAAAATAAGTTACTAAAATTAGACCACTTTATACTCAAAGATAATGTACGGAGAAATTATGAAAACTCAGGTTCAAAACCAAGGCGAACTTAAAGAATTAAAAGTAATGATTGAGAAGGATGTTGTTGATTCTTTTGAAAGAATGACTAAAGCTTCTGGTCTTTCTATGGCAGATTTAGTTGTTACGGCCCTTAAAAGATACCGTGCCGGCCACTCAGATTGGGATGTTAAGTCCTTGAAAAAAGATTAATTAGATTTGTTTATTCCTGTCTATAATAATGTAAATTTTATAGACAGGCTGACTAAAAGCTACTCAATCCCCATTATTCCCCCTCAAATCCAGTCCTTAGCATCCACTAATTTTAATGACTTAGATACAAAAGGCCTCATTTAAGCCAATGTTGCAACGTGGCACGACCCTTGCTTCATATTACTCAAGTAACTCCAAAGAGGATTTGAGTATGAAAGCATTATTATCGAACAAGGCCATGATTACTTTTCTGAGCGCAGGCTCAATTGTATTGGCGGGAACGATTAAGGATTTCAATTCACGTACCGTTAAATCTTCAGATAATGAAGTTATTGAAAAGGAACTTGTTCCAGCTGAAAGAAGTGTAGCTTCAGAAGCTGTATCAAAAGTTGCGCAACTTTGGTTGCCACTTAATGATATCAATAAAAATAAAGTGAATACTGTTTGGGAAATTACAAGAATTGTTGGAAGTGATGAGCAGGTTGCTTTTGATAAGCTGGCACGTCCTGAAGATTCAAAAAAATCTATAAAAGTAAAAATGGAACTAATTAACAACGGTATCGTTAGAGTTAATAATGATAATGGCCAGATTTACAATGTATCTATCTTAACTGAATTCGGAACAATTGCTCTTTATAAAAAATTGGGTAATGGATTTGAAATCCTTGAAGCTAAAAGAGTTCAGGCGCAAAAATCAAATACATCTCTAATTGTTGCTGAAGAAGTAGAGCTTGTACTTGAAAGAGCTCTAAACCAATCAAAATCAAGCAAAGTTCTTGAAGGCAATGATGTATCCGGACAGGTTTCATTGAGTGCTAAAACATTAAATAATCTTTCTGTTGAGCTTAGAAATTCAAATGGTGAAACTCAGAATATTGAAATTGATACAGCTGATCTTATGGATGGCGGAACATTTAAGGCCGAAGTAAACGGTGAAGAAGTTTCTGGGGTTGTACTTAACAACGGTAAAGATGGATATAGAATTAGTTTCGTAACGGGTCCAATTGCCGGAGCTATGCTTAACTTTGTAACTCAAGAGCAGATGGAAAAACTTGAACAAGCTCAATATGACAACAATGCAGAAAATAAAGAAATTGCTTCAGATGATGTTCAACAGGCATCTGAAAAAATTATGGAAGAAAGAAAAGAAGTTGCAAGCGATGCAGATAACTATCAGCCAGTAAGAACTTTAAGTGCTGATGAAATTAAAGAAACTGCAGAACAAAATGGGTTCTCGTTTTAAGTATAAGAAATATATTCTTCAAATAAATATCAATTTTTCTTGATAGAAGCGCCTCAGAATATCGTCGCTTTATCAAAGTACTCGTTTCAATGCCTTGAACCCCGTAGAACTTAGAGAAATTTATAAAAAGGCAAATAGGAAATCGAGGACTTAAAGCTGGCGGCATGATTGTTAAAGCAAAGAACAGCCAAGCAAATCCTGACCCGAAATCATTACATTAATGATTGCATTACTTCTTTTTGTGAGCTAAAAACTCCCTTTTAAGGAGGCTCTATGATCAAAAAATTAGCATTGAGTATGTTACTTGTTTTATCAGTGTCAGCAGCAGAGGCTCGGATAGTAAATATGTTGGAGTGTGTTTCTAAAGACAGCAAGATTTTGCTTCCATTGGGAACAGGCGATGCAAAATATACCAGAGATGGCATAGAAACTGTTTTTTCCTACTGGCAAATGCTCGGATGTAGCAGCAATTGCGGCTCACTGACAGGCGAAGCAGGATGGATACGTTATGGAGAAATCAAAGCGGGACCTTGGCCAGTATCTCCTAACGTTGGAGCACTGTTTATTAGATATGAAAGTGATGCTAAAGACAGCAAAAGAGTTGAAATGTTCAATGACAATGAAACTCAAGCTGTGGAAATTTTAGATTGCGTAAAAAAGCCAGTGGATTTGCTATAGTTAAAATCTCTCTAGAGTGATTCCCAACAAGTATCTTTAAAAAATTTAATGTTTAAAGTGGAAGCCATCTAGACAAGCTTTATGAGCTCCGGAATTTCACCAAACACACTTTGAAAACTGGTGTTTTTTCTTCGATCATATTCCCTGAAATAATCCTGAAAGTTTTTCCCCTGGGCTGTCCAGGATGATGGGAAGCTTTTAAATCCGTGAAGTATTCTTTCCAGATGTTGAATTTCAAACTGAGAAAATCCATGAGGAGTTCTTGCGGATAACTTTCTTTCTTTCATGAATTCCAAATTGGAAACAATATATTTTTCGAATTCTGGCCCCAGAACTTGAATTGATAAAAAACTGGGATTTAATAAATTTGAAATCCCAATCTTGATCGAGCCTTTAGGAAAACGTTTTCTTAGATCTAAAATAAATTCGAGAAGCTGATTAAAGTTAAAAGGAGAAAGCGCCTGATAGGTAACCATGAAAGTTAATTCAAGATCGGGCAAAATTTTGAGGCAGGTTTCGATATTATTGACAAATTTTTCAGTGTTAAGTCCGAAACGTAAATACTCAGCATGTTTTCCCCAGGTATCAATGCTGGTGTACAAGCTGAATTTTTTAATTTTATTTTGATCAACCAGATCCTTTGCCCTGCTGATAAATTTAACAATGGTGTCATTCCCGACCATGAGATTGGAATTGACTGAAAAATCTAAATCCAAACGCGTTTTACTCTCAGCAATTCTATCCATTAAAATAAATAAATCTTTGGAGAGAAGTGGTTCGCCTCCGGTAACGCGCAGAACTCGCAGATCGCTGCAAAGGCCACCGTCCCACCACTTCCAAAAATGATTGGAGAGATCTTTTCCTTGTGTGAACTGATCTCTTGTGGAAATAGCTTTTTTATAATCTTCAGAATTTTGAAATTGGTCGGTCGTTGGGTACGGTCCAAATTTTTCAATTTCGCGCCTTATAGAAGAACTTACTTCCGGGTAGCAATAGGCACATTTCAAATTGCATTCAGAAGAAAAACTAACTTCTAAATAGGTGGGATTGATATTATTTACCGCTTCAGCGCTCTTTAATTTTTCCAGATCAACACTGGCCCAGGATGCACTGGATTTATAAAAGCGATCAGAATAATCACCGGTTTTTTCAACACGCCAGCAATATTCGCACTCAGAGGGCTTTTCGCCGTTTAGCATTTCATTTCGCAATTTGCTTTTTAATAGTGTGTTGTGAAGACGCCCGGGGTTCGCATCGAGAAGTTCAAAATCAACGGCATGACGTTTGGGATGATGACATGAATGAGTCTCGCCAATTTCCAGGTGCAGCGTACTCTGTAGCCATTTAGCGGAACAAAATCCCGGTCCAATGCGATCCAATTTATTTTTTGTATTTTCGAGATAATTTAAAGAGTGCCTGTTGGCCAGTGGAACGATTAATTGTTTTACAAAAGGATAACCCTTAATTTTTTCGTAAACATTGCGGGTAAAATTTGAATACAATATTTTTTTAAACACAAATTTATAAAGGCACTGAGAACCAGATTAAATACCTAGTTCTCAGTGCCTGCCTTGTCTTATTTACCAAGTAAATTTTTAAATTCCTGAGTAAGTAGCGGAACAACTTGAAACAAGTCTCCAACAATACCGTAATCAGCCTTTGTGAAAATCGGAGCATCCGAATCAGAATTGATGGCTACAATAACTTTTGAAGTTCTCATGCCGGCCAGGTGCTGAATAGCTCCTGAAATACCACAAGCGATGTAAAGAGTTGGAGCAACTGTTTTTCCAGTTTGTCCAACCTGCATTGCGTGTGGAGCAAACCCGGAATCAACGGCAGCTCTTGAGGCACCTACTGTTGCGCCAATTACATTTGCCAATTCGTCTAAAATTTTAAAATTGGCTGCATCTTTCATTGCTCGCCCACCAGAGACAATTATATTGGCTTCAGTTAAGTCTAATTTTTCAGATGTACCTTTTACAATTTCTTTTATCATCGCTCTAATTGTACCGGCATCAACGGCTGCTTCCGATGAAGCAGCTGCGCCTGCAGTCGGATTGGCATTCAATCCAAGTGCATTCGGTCTTACTGTTACAAAATGAGGTTTAGGGCCAAGTAATTCAACTTTTGCAAAGCATTTACCTGCAAATAGTGGACGTGTTCCTGCAAATTTATCACCTTCCATCAGGAAGTTTGTTACTTCAGAGGCCATTCCGGCATCAAATTTTGTTGCGAGTCTTGGAAACAAATCTTTTCCGATAGAAGTTGCACCTGCGAATACATAATCAAAATTTCCAGATGCAATAAATGCATGAAGAGCATTTGCATAACCTTCCGGTGAATATTTATCCAGGCCTGCACCATTAAGTGAGTGTACTTTTGCCGCTCCAAATTTTGCCAGATCTGCAGTTGCGTCGGCAGGGATTTTGCCAATAGCTGCAACTTCAACATTGTGACCAGTTAGTTTACCAAGGATTTCCAGCGTCACTGCTTTTACATGTGATCCATGAAGTTCTGTGAATACTAATATTTTAGCCATAAATTCCTCTACTGTTTATTAAATTACTTTTGCTTCTGTTCTTAATAGCCCGACAACATCTTTAACCACTGAGCCCATTTTTGCAGCATCAGTAGCATCGAATTTTTTTCCAGGCGGTTTTTCAGGAGGCAACTGGAAGCTTGAATATTTAACTTTTCTATCGGCTTCAGAAACACCGGCGTCAGCCAGTGAAAGAATAGTCAACGGCTTTTTCTTAGCTTTCATGATTCCGGGAAGAGATGCATATCTTGGAGTGTTGATACCTTTATTGCAGGCAATAATCGCAGGAAGTTTAACGCCATAAACTTCAAGTGTTCCACCCTCAACTTCACGCTTTACAGTGATATCGGTTGCGCTGCCTTCGTAACCAACAACAACTGATACCGATGGCAAGTTCATCATTGTGGCAAGAATTTGAGGAACCTGAAGACAGTCATCGTCTATGGCCTGCTTACCTGTAAGAATCAGATCAGGCGTCTTGCCAGATTTTGCAATGGCTCCTTTGAGCGCTTTTGCTATTGAATATGAATCCATGTTGTCTGCAGACTCAACCAAAAATGCATCGTCAGCCCCCATTGCCATTGCAGTTCTTAGGGCCTCTGTATCTTTTGTTGAACCAACTCTCACAACAGTGACAGTTGAACCAGCGTTCGCCGCCTGAACAAGCAGCGCCTGCTCTACAGCAAATTCATCATATGGATTCATGATCCATTTTATTGAACCGGTTTCAATAAATGTGCCATCTGCACTTGGAACAATTTTGGTTTCAGTGTCGGGAACTTGTTTCACGCAAACAAAAATATTCATATTAGCTCCTTGAAAATATTTCTTTAGCTATAACTAATCTTTGAATTTGAGAGGTGCCTTCGTAAAGTTGAATAAGTTTAGCATCTCTCATAATTTTTTCTACCGGATACTCTTTACTATAACCATATCCACCATAAATTTGTACTGCATCCGTAGTAATTTGCATACAAGAATCAGCGGCGAAAGCCTTAGCGTAAGAGGCTAGTTGCGTATTAGGCATTCCATTATCTAAAAGCCACGCAGCCTTATGAACAAGAAGTCGGGATGCCTCAATCTTCATTGCCATTTCGGAAATCATGAACTGGACCGCCTGGTGCTGAGAGATAGGGACATTAAATTGTACGCGCTCTTTCGCATATTTCACTGAATGGTCGTAAGCGCACTGTGCTCCACCAACAGCTGACGCTGCTACCATTGGACGAGAGTGATCAAGCGTTTTCATGGCGATTGACCAGCCTTTATTCATGCCACCCAACACGTTAGTTTTAGGAACCCGCACATTGTTAAAAGTAACTGCTCGTGTGTCTGAGCAGCGATGACCCATTTTATCTTCTTTCTTTCCAACTTCAATTCCAGGAGTCCCTTTTTCGATCACTACAGCTGTAATGCCTTTGTGCTTTAGGGTAGAATCAGTGGTGCCGTATAATACAAAAATATCGGCGTAACCGGCATTGGTAATCCACATCTTGTTGCCGTTAATGACGACATCATTTCCATCTTCTTTAATCGTCGTCTTAATTCCAGCTGCATCTGAACCATTGGAAGGTTCTGTAAGGCAGAATGCTGCAATTTTATATTTTTCAGTCATGGGTGTCAGAAATCTTTTTTTCTGTTCATCACTTCCACCGATGACAATTGGTAGTAGGGCAAGATCGTTTGCCATTATGGAGGTATTCATTCCCATACAACCGTAAGCCAGGGCCTCTGTTATAATCATTGAATCTATTGCACTAAATCCGCTTCCACCGTATTCAGCGGGAATGCATGTATTTACCAGACCAAGAGACCATGCTTTTTCTAAAATATCACGAGGGAGTTCAGCCTTTTGATCGTATTCATGTGCCTTCGGCATCATCTCATTGCGGGCAAATTTCATGGCAAGATCTTTGATCTCTACCTGATCGGGGGTGTAGCTAAAATCCATTCTTTTATTCCGGTGAAAAGTATTGAGTAATAGAATTATAGGTAATGAGGGGAACTCTGGTCAATCAAGAAAGTGGAGTGGCACGGTTGTCGAACTGAAAACTGAATTTAAAGTTTTCGCTGAGAATTTTAAAACCGGGAAGCTCGGATAATGGCAGAACAACAAAACTTCTCTCGAAAAGTCGCGGATGAGGAATGTGCAATATTTCACTATCGTATCTGTCTGTCCCCCAAAAAAGAATGTCCAGGTCTATCAAACGCGGTCCTTTGGGAATAAGACGGTTGCGTCCCATTTCGCTCTCAATATTTAACAATAATGACATCGTTTTTTCAGGAGTTATGGCGGGTAGTTTAAACTCTAATACCTGATTGTAAAAGTCGGGCTGATTTAAATAGTCAACAGCAGGGCTCTCGTAAATTTTACTTTCAGCAATTATCTCAAAATGTCCACAGAGTCGTTCTTTGGCCAGGATTAAATTATTTTCCCGATTCCCTATATTGGAGCCCGTTGCAATAAAAAAAGAATTTAAAAACTGCATTACTTTTTCGTTTCTGTGTCTGTGGTGCTTTTGGTTTTTTCCGCAGCGGGGTCGGTATAGGTTTCTATATAAGATTGAATTGCTGTTTCAGGGGGTCTCAGGGGTCTCGCTTTGACACCGCATCCGAAAAGAAAAAGACTGACTAAAATATATATAATTTTAAAATTCAACAGTTAAGCCTCCGTTGATGATATCAGTACCAATGTCAGCTCTTACAAACCATCCGGGCACAATACGCTTTAAAATGGTCGCCCCAAATACAACAGTACTCTTTTTTAAATCATCTACTAATGCCACTTCAGCATCAAGTTGCTCTTGAGTTGTACCATCTTCGGGATCAACACCAGCTCCAGGGGAATTTGCAAGTATGGTTTGATAGCCGACATAAGGCTGGATGTAGCTATAGAAGGGTGCACTAAAGGTATACTTGGCCTTTACTGTTATATTTATTAAACGTGTATCCAGTCCGGACGCAGGATAGTCGCGAATCGTGTTTGTTCCAACACCCGCTTCTCCCCAAATATTATCTGTAAGCTGATAGCTCCAGGCCCCATTGATTTGCGTATATCTCTTCGAAGCTCCGTCTACATCCTTGCCCTCGATTAATCCCACGTTTAAAGAGAGAAGGTTGTCTGGCTTAATCAGTCGATTGCTGCTTTCCTCAAGTGACAAGTCATCATCATTTCCCAGTGATGTTGAATTATAGAGATCTTCATCGGTCTGAAGTTTAGACTCTTCTTTGCTGTTTTTTTCCTGAGATTTTTCCGGAGCCTTTTCTTTATTGGTGAAGTAACTATCATCACCCTTCAAAACAAGCACTTCTTTTCCGGTAGCAAGCTGCTTCCATAGGTTGAGGTTGTAAATTTTTACTATTTTTATCCCTGATAATTTGCCGTCAGTTGTTTTTGCAACAAGGGCCCTGCAAACAAGTTTGTTGGCAATTAATAAAGAGATGAAGTCGCCTTTAGAATAGGTTTGATTGTCATTAGTCAGAATAAATATTTTTTTTGAAGGGGAAATAACTTTAATGGTCTCAGAAGCAAGGTTGGGAGCCTGATCGCCAGAAATAACAGAATCAATTCGATCTTCCTCTTCAATATCGTCGAGCGCATTTTGAGCGCGAAGAGGAGCTGCTGATATAAAAAATAACAGACAGAAAAAGACAGGTATTTTAAATCCTTTTAAACGCATGTTTTATTTTATAACCCACGGCATATTGGTGTAAACAGAATAATCGTTGATAGAAAAAGTTTCCAAAAAATTAAACTTTATTTTCGTAACTACCGAAAAACGAGAAAGAAACCTTCAGGAGCATTATATGCAGAACCTTATTTCATTTTTAACCATCACTTTGTTGTTAGCTGGATGTAGCCTTTCAAATTCCGGCAAAGAGCAGGTATCTTCAAAGCCAAGCGATGAATTGGAATTTGCAGTTGATACATTAAAGGAAACATCTTCGGAATCAGATATCGTGGTTGAAGAGCAGAAAATTGCTCAGGATATTCCAGAACAGGCGGCAGAAGTAAAACCTGAAGAGATGAAAATAGTCGTCAAGGATGAAGGCAAGGCACCAGACTTGGTCCTTCCAGCGGAACCCCAGACGGCCGAGTATATAACTCAAAGTCAATCCCTGGGGGCAGAAGAAAAATATTATGTTCAAAAGGGCGATACTTTGATGATGATCGCGTTTAAAATTTATGGCGACTACCGAAAATGGAAAGAGTTAAAAGAATGGAATAAGGAAATAGAACCCTCCAAAATAGGACCAGGTGTTGTTTTAAAATACTACGTTCCGGAAAGTAGTTTCGGCTGGCAGCCAAGTGGACTGCCGTACATGGTTAAAACAGGCGACACGCTCGGAACAATTTCCATGGAAAAATATGGGACCTCTAAAAAATGGAAAAACATTTACGATAATAATCGTCCACTTATTCGAAACCCGAATTACATTTTCGCAGGTTTTACAATTTATTATGTACCAGTGCGCGATGTTGCTTCTGAAGTAAGATAGTCTATAATCAAATTCATAAGGATTATACAGCCCTTGAAACCAAGGGCTTTTTTTATGCATAAATATATACTAATCATAATTTTAACAATTTCTTCCTGCGGCTCATCGGGCAAAAAGGGCAAAGATTACTCGCATTTGAGTGAGGCCGTGGATCAAGATTATATTGATCACCTGGCTTCAGCTGGTCCAGACTACTTGAATTACGAAGAAACAAAAGAAATTAAACTCAGTAAAGATTCAGTTCAGTTTTTGGAGAATCTATATGAACGATTGGTATCTAACAACGAAATGTTGTTACATCAAAACAGTGAGCCAACTTTTCATGTAATCCAAAACAAAACACCGTTTATATTCTCGTTGCCAAGGGCACAGTTCTTTATTTCAAATGGATTAATTGAGAAATATCTAAAGAGTGAAGAGTTGTTTGTAGCGGCTCTCTCGGCTGAGGTTTTAAAAAGTGATAGAAATATTTATGAAAAAAGACTGATGGTTCCGCTGGGATTTTATAACACCGAAAAAATGATACAGCTTACAAGGCTAAGACCAGATACAAAGTATCGGATAAACGAATGGACCTATTTTGTTTTAAAAAGATCTGGCTATGATGCTTCTGCATATTTAAATTGGATACAGGTTCAAAACAGAAACACACTTGATTTTTCACTCTATCTGGGCGACGCAATTGGGATTTCTAAAGAAGAACATTTTTTTAAAAATTTTATAGCCAAGCAGGGAGTCGCCAGCCTTGAAAAGAAAGTCACCGAGGCAAATTCCTCAAAAGCATTTTATAAACTTTTAAATAACATTACGAGCAACAAATGAAACCAGAACAGTCAGAAAGAATTCTCGTCGAAGAGCTTTTTAAAAAAACCATCGGGAAAAACCTTCTCAGTGACGACGTGGTTGAAAATATCGAAAAACTAACAGGGGATGCTTCAACCAGAAAATATTATCGAATCTGGACTTCGACCACCTCTTATGTAGCTTGCCTGGATAATCCAATAAATGATCCAAGCAATGAGCCAACGTTTATAAAGCTCCAAAAAGTGCTTCATAAAGAAAAAGTAAGAGTCCCATTGATTTTAGACAAGGAGCTCATCACAGGTTATATCCTCGAAGAAGACCTGGGAGATGTTACTTTTTTAAAGGAAATTGCCCAGATCGCCAGCAAAGAAGAAGAGTTTGATTTTTATAAAAAGGCTATAGATTTAATGGCGGCAATTCACAAGGTGGATGTAGCAAAGTATCAGGACGAACCTTTCACCAAGCTCGCGTTTGACACAGAAAAACTGTTTGCAGAAATGGAATTCACCAAAAAGTATTTTTTAAAAATGTATCTAGGTCTGGATGTTGCAACGCCGGGGATTGAGGCACTATACAAAAAACTATATGATGTGTGCTACATGCTCTCAGGTGAACCCAGAACATTGGTACATCGTGACTATCATTCCAGAAATTTGATGATCAAAAATGGAGAGCAGATTGTAATTGATTTTCAAGATGCCCGGATGGGAACCCCTCTCTATGATCTTGTTTCCTTGCTTGAAGATTGTTACTACCAGCTTGAACATGCCAACAAGGACAAATTAATTTATTACTATTTTACAACATATTTTCAAAAATTTGATCCCTCGAAATCATTCGACGAATTCAAGTATCTCTACGACATGATGGCAATACAGAGAGTTTATAAAGCCATTGGTAGCTTTGCTTATATTTATGCTGACAGAAAAGATCTGCGATATGTTAAATATATAGGTTTCGCGTTTGAAAAAGTCAGGGCATTGATGCTGGCTCATGACGATTTCTCCAAGGAGAGAAAAATACTTTCGAGTTTATATTATGCCAATTGACTATGCATTAATTCTTAGCGCGGGCATGGGAACAAGAATGGGGGAAATTGGCAAAAAGATTCCAAAAGTTTTATGGCCAATTTATTTTAAAAGCTTGCTTGAACTGCAAATTCGCTATTGCCAGGAAATGGGCATACGACAAATTTATATCAACACCCACTATCTTCACTCCGAAATCATGTCGTTTTTAGGCGACGCAGGTCTTGGAAGTGCTGTTACCGTGTTGCACGAATACCCGTTACTTGATTCCGGCGGAGCAATTCACAATCTTGCAGTTCAGCCAGAGGTAAACTACAAGGGAAATCTTTTGATGGTTAATGGCGATCAGTTCCTTTTTTTTGAGAAAAAATTCTGGGAAGAAGCTGTTGATAAATTGAAGAACTCAAGAGCAGTTTTATTTGGAATAAAAGTTCAAAAATATGCCGACTACAACGAAACTGTAATTGCAAAAAACAGGTTGATAGATATTCAAAAGAATACAAAAAAAGATCATGACTATATAACCTATTCCGGGCTGGGCCTGCTGCGGCTGAACGACTTGCCACCGGTGCCGGGTATTTCAAGGTTTTTCGATACAGTTGCAAACTATAAGGCAGAAAGTATTTCAATGATTGCACCTGATAATTTTGAGTACTGGGATTTTGGTACCTCCGAAATTTATTCACGGAATATTTTTAAATTACGAAATAAAAACGAACGAGAGAGCGAGATGGGACGTTTCATGGAAAGAAATGGTGCTTTTAAGGGTGATGAGAAGCTGTTCCTTGATGGTAGCGCCAGTGCAATAGACATCGAATGCTCTGGAAGCTTTAGAGAAAACACAATTCACGGAAAAGGAATTTTTCAAAAGATTTAAAATATTTTTTTCTTTGAATCTACAGTAATTAATTTAATACAATCGACAGGACACACTTCAATGCAGGCATTGCAAAGCGTGCAAGCCCAGGTTTCGACGATGTACTCTAAACCGTTTTTCAGGATAGCATTTTCCGGACAAATCAGTTTGCAGTTGTCGCATGAAATACAGAGTGTGTTTATATCTAAATATGGTATCATTCTATCTATAGTAGCAAAGCTTTAGACTTTTTGAGTATATAGGCATGAAAATCCTGAAACGAAATTATAGTCACCGGAATTTAATTATTTTTTTAATCCTGTCCTTGGTTTATCTCCAAGCAATTTACTCGCTATCACTCGGCCGGTCCCTGTTTTCCATGATCAGTCTCCGCTCATTTTTCCTGGATCATTACATTATAATAGGATTTACTTTGCTGACTGGATATATGGTATTCAAATTAAAGAAGCATTCAGCAATTATTCTGCTTGCCTGCCTGATATTGATTGTTGGGAAAAATTTTATTTTATTATCCGATAGTTTTAATAAACTAACATTGGTTTTGAATTTTATCTATTTGGTTTTTGCTTTTTATTTCTTCATCACATGGGAGCTTGAGGTCGGTTTGGCTTCTTTTAATCCGCAATTTTCCAGCTACGACCTGGAAAAGGAGTCTCGATTCCATTTGCCTGCCATCATAAGTTCTGATGCAGAAGGAGAGGATTCTGTTCAGGCGCTTATCACAAATATCGATCAGGAAAGTTGTTTTTTGCTAATGCCCAAAAATTCACCCCTTGAGCTTGACCCCACCAGGCTTTATTTTTTGGAATCAAATTATGAAGGAGTAAGATTTCGGCATAGTGCACGCCTGGTATCATCCTATGATCGTGGAATTGGCCTGATTTTTGATATTTCCAGCGATGCCAGAGTATCATGGTCGGAATTGTACAAAGTTTGCCTAGAGCGGGGAATTGTATCTTAAAATTATAGTATAAAACGCCCTAGTCCGATAATACTCACATGAGTAATGAAGACACATTAATCTCAAAACTTATTGAAGAAACATGCACTGAATCGGTTGATAAAGAACAATCAAGCGACTTTGTTGATCTTCGAAAATATTTTGAAAAGAGGCTCAATGAAGTGGATTTCAATTCTATTTCGGAATACCTCGACCAGCATCACTTGACCCATCAACAACTATCCCTTGAAACAAGATCCGGGTGTTACAGGCTGACATTTAAACAATCTGTTTTAGACTTTCCATCAAACTGGTCTATTTTTAAAGATATTTCAAGTTCAGATTTAATCTATGTTGATCAATCAGCAGATCAGGATTTTCTTCTGGATATATTTTCAGAAATTTGCGGAAGTTTTCAAAACATAGTTCTGGTTAGAGAACATCAGACAATAGAACTCGTTTTTCTACCAGACGAGACACCGCATGATCATTTAACCTGGATGAAAAATTATTTTGAAAAAAAGAACTCGGAAAGCGACAAGAAGGAAGCAGCCTGAATTCAAATTTCTTCGTTTTCAGGCCGATGTATCTATTAATTACAAAGTAGCGTAAAAATCTTTCATCATTTTAGCATCTTTTTCAAGATTTGGACTGTTGCAGATTACATACCCGCGACAATCAAAAGTCTTAAGGGCACGTAGTAACTCTCTCCAGTTAAAATCAGAATCTTCAAGATTTAAATGTTTTAAATCACCCTTAGAATTGGAGCTAATTCCAGAAATATGAATATGCATATTTTGAAGAGCGTTAGGATCCAGTTCCTCTTTTAATTTACCAAGAACGGTGCAGAATTCTTCATAAGTATTGTATTCGTTAGTACGAGCAAACAAATGTGAGAAGTCCATACATGGACTGCACGAAGAAACAGATTTTGTTAAATCAATCAATTCTTCAAGAGAGCCAAATTGTGACGTTTTACCTGTAAGCTCAGGTCTTAGTTCAATTTGAATATCCAGACGATTCAATCTTTCTTCAATAACGTTGAGAGATTTTTGAACCAAGTCAAAAACATCATATGGAGAATCCTTCATATAGAAGGCAGCATGGAAAGTCATAGACTCAGCACCACATAGATCTGAGATCTTGGCAGTTTGAATAATCCGCTCTACAGATGAGTCAATTTTATCCTGCTCGCGTGCATTTAAATTGATATAATATGGGCCATGAGAAGTCAGCGGAACTCCCAATTCATAGGAAACCTTACGAAGTCCGGAAGAAACTTCTTCTTTCATCCGTACACCGTGAGCAAATTCCAATTGCATGCAGTCTAAGCCCAAAGCATGAACTTGCTTAACACCTTCAATTGGATTATTTTTTTTCGGCGTTGAATTAGGCACACCCGCAGTACCAAACAAAAGACGTTCAAACTTCATATATGTTCCCCCTAAATTACTTAAAACAACTCATTGTTACCACATATCCCCAAAACATGAGATACGCGCTGTGAAAAGACCAGTAATTTTAACCAGTTGCGTGGCGCCCCAAAAAACAACCAGACCTCTAAAATGCGTTCTATGCCTTATAGCTCTGGACTGGATTATTGTCTATAATTTAAGAGACTAGTGTAATAATGACACTGCCAAAGTCTGTTCATGGAGGACTTTTATTTATCGTTTAAGATATTTATTTTTAATATTTTTTATTTTTTTTACAGCATTTGGATTGATTGGATTGCTGTTTGATCTGCATTTTGGATTTTTCGCCGGCCTGGGCATTGCCGCTATTACATTCATTATTTTATCTTTCTGGGGTGAAAAATTTATTTTGATTTTTGCCAAGGCCAGATACGTTACAGATGACGAAATACTTATTAATCAGGTTAAGAACTTCTGCTGCCACAGTGAAATACCAGAAGTAAAAGTCTACTGGTCCAATGTGTTTGTAAATAATCTGTATTATACAAATTCATATTTTGGAAAGCCGGCGCTTATAATAGGAAAAAACATTTATAAAACATTCACAAGAAATGAACTTAATAGTCTCATCTACGCATCTTTGCTAAAATTCAAAACAGATGAAGCAAAACACAGAACAATCGCCAGCCTTCTCTTTTTGATTCTCTATTCTCCTGTCTATTTATTGCGGGCCTGGATAAACCATAAGCTGACAATAAACATTTTGAACATTTTTTTGTATCCGGCATTTTTTTTAAAATCAAAACTTTATGAAAAACACGCCGCTGTATTATCTTTTGATCAAAAAGTCGCAAAACTTGATGGTCTTAGAAAGGACTATATCTCAGCATTATTTAAGGTAAGCAAACTTCCTGTTTGTAGCGAGCGAAGTATTGGCGGGCTTGTTATGAACGAACTGAATCATGCAAAAAATCAAACGGGAGACGTTCTAAGTTTTCTTCTGATTGATCGTGTCAGTGTAGAATCGAGAGTTAAAGCGCTCCAATGAAATTTAAAAAATTAAAATTTGATCTTTCTGACTACTATCCATTATTTTTCACTCTTATATTTGTGACGATTCTTTTTCAATATCCATTGGCTTCTCTGGAGTCGATTTTTTATGATCTTCGTGTTCGCATGGATTTCGCCTTAAAACCCACACAGGAAATAGTTATCGTAACGATGGATGAAGAGAGTGATGACTATCTCGGCGATACATATCCCTATACCTATGCAACACACACCAGATTTTTAGAAAAATTATTATCTTCACGGCCAAAAATCATAGACTTTATAGCAAAAATGCCGGAAGTTTCGGCAGAAGATAAGGTCTATTTTGATGAATTTCGGAAAAATTTACTGATTTTTGATTCAAAAGGCGGAAGGGTTAATTTTGGTACCGAAATTGATGAAACAATTGGTGAAATTCTTCCTCCCGAAGGTCTTCGCGACTTCAACTATGCTCTCGCGCAGTTAAATATTGATAACAACACTTTTTCTAAAGATGATGTTGTCCGCAGGGCTATTTTCAACGTTTCAGGGGAAGAATCACTTCACTTGCTAACGGCAAATCAGTTTCGTGTAATGAAAGGCAAACAAGGCATTAACGTACCCGATGTTCTTGGTGCCTATTACAACGATGAAGCAGATGCCAATTTTGTTTTGTTTCGCTATGCCAGCTCCCCAATTTACAGCGACTTCAAATATAAAACAATTCCGTATCACCGGGTACTTGTCGGTAATTTTTCTCCTGAAATATTTAAAGATAAAATTGTGCTAATCGGACCGAATTACATTTCTCAGAGAGACAATTTCTTTTTGACTCCGTTTAATCAGGAGGAATACAAGGCCCCAAAGTTAATTATCCACTCAACAATAATTGATGCTCTAATTCAAAACAAAACAATTAAAATGATCCCCCGAGTGGTTTCAAATGTGATTGCCTTTGTTCTTGGAATAATTTTATCTGTATTAATTTCGCGCTTGAAGCCCAAGGATGGATTGATCATCACAATTTTAATGCTGATCTCCATTCTGATAATTTCATATCTCCTTTTTGTTCTGCTGGGCTTCTGGCTATACACTGCCCATCTCGTGGTTACAGTATTTGTAGTTTACTATATTTGGATTCCCTTTAGAGCAATTGGAGAATACCAGCGGCGATTTGCAATACAAGAGGAAGCCAAAATCCTTAAAAAAGTAGAAAAGCTAAAACAAAATTTCCTATCTCTCATGAGTCACGATTTAAAAACACCTGTTGCTAAAATTGCAGGGGTCGCCGACAACCTCTATCATCAAAACCAGGGCAATCCTGAGATTCGGGAAAAATCGCAACTCATCATTGACTCCACGAAAGAGCTGAATAAATTCATTTCAAGTATTCTTGATTTGACCAAAATTGAGTCAAGTAATTTTGGACTTAACAAAGTTTCAAAGGATGTCAGCAGCCTAATAGAGACAGTGGTGAAGGATTTATCTTTCAGTGCAGGACAGAAGGATGTACAGATCAAAAAAGACCTTGCTCCTCTGTATCCCATTCAAATTGATTCAACATTAATCACACGAGTGATCGCCAATTTGGTTGAAAACGCCATAAAATATTCAGGCAAGGGATCAATTGTCCACATAAAGACCTGGGATGATGACAAATGGGTCTATATTGAGATCAAGGATAACGGAGCAGGGATTCCCCCGGAAGAGATTTCAAATATTTTTGAGAAATTCTATCGGATAAAAAATGATGCAAATCATTCTATAAAAGGGACAGGGCTGGGGTTATACCTGGTTAAATATTTTGTTGAGCTGCACGGTGGAACGATCTCGGTTGAGTCTACTTTAGGCAAAGAAACAAAATTCTTAGTGAAATTAGTCAATCAGTAGTAGTAAAATAAAGTAAGCAAATTTTGCGCGAGGAGAATTATATGCATCGAGTGCTTGTTGTAGATGATGATAAGGTTTTACAAAATTCTGTTAAAGAAGCTCTTCTTTATCACAGTTTTCAGGTAGACGTAGCCAATAACGGCAAAGAAGCTCTTCTCGCAGTTTACAAAGAAAAATACGATCTCGTAGTCATGGACGTAAACATGCCTGAAATGGATGGTATATCGGCCTTGACTGAAATTAAGAAAGTTGATCCATCCGTAATTGTAATTATTCTAACAGCATATTCTAATGTTTCAGATGCAGTTAAAGTTGTTAAAGAGGGCGCGTACAACTATCTTGAAAAACCGATCTCATCTGAAAATTTAGTCGCCCTGATAAAGCGGGCATTAAAGGCTAGATCGCTTGTCGAAACATCTGCTTTTTCTTCCCCTCGACTTTCACTGGGCGGTGACGATCAATTTGTCGGTGAATCCCATGTAATGCAAAAGGTTTTCAATGTTATTGATAAACTTGCAAAGGTCAACACACCAGTCCTAATCCGAGGTGAATCAGGAACAGGTAAAGAGCTTGTGGCAAGAGCGATCCATTACAACGGTCCTAGAAAAGATGCCAAGTTTGTTACTATAAATCTGGCAGCTGTGCCAGAAAATCTAATAGAATCAGAACTTTTCGGTCATGAAAAAGGCGCGTTTACCGGAGCGAATGAAAGAAAACTCGGTAAGTTTCAATATGCTGACGGTGGAACACTTTTTCTTGATGAAATTGGGGATGTAAGCCCAACAATGCAGGTGAAACTTCTGCGCGTTCTGCAGGAGCGTACATTTACTCCAATCGGTTCTAACCGTGAGATCAAGGTTGATGTGCGAGTAATCGCAGCTTCTCATAAGCCTTTTGAGCAAATGATCAAGGACGGATCTTTTCGCGAAGATTTGTTTTATCGATTAAATGTTCTGCCGGTTTATCTTCCACCGCTTAGAGAGCGCAAGAGCGATATCCCACACCTTGTTGAATATTACATAAAATATTTTAACAACGTTCATGGACTCAATATAAAAGGTGTAAGTGAAGAAGCAAAAAACCTTCTGGTCAATTTCTCATGGCCGGGAAATATACGCGAATTAAGAAATGTTATTGAGCATGCATTTATTATTGAATCCTCAGATATGATCCAGGCACCATCATTGCCATCAAATCTAAAACTCACTTCTGCCACAAAAGTTCCGGAACCTGAAGAAAACTCAGAACTAATGATAGACGTAGAGGGAATCCAGGATTCGATCTTCGACATGAAGAGCGATGAGGACAGCAGGGCTTTAGAAGGCTTTTCTTTTAACAATGTTTTAAATTCGAAAGAAATGGTAATGGACTTTCAGATCGCAAAGGATTTGTTTGAAAAAGAATTTATTGTCTGGGCCCTTAGACAAAATCGTGGAAAAATTAATCAGACAGCCCTAAAGGCAAATATTCCCAAGAAGACATTGCTTCGTAAGATTGAAAAATATGAGATCAATGCAAAAGATTATGTTAACGGCTAATCAGAGAATAATTTATTTATGAATCGAATTTTTAAAATGAGCATAATGATTGCAACAATCATAATTAGTGATCAGGTAACAAAGGCTCTGGTTCAGCAGAAATTTTTTCTGGGTGAGTCGTTGCCGGTTATTTCTGGGTTTTTCCATCTGACGTACGTGAGAAATCCAGGTGCTGCATTTGGCATGCTTGCTTTTGCGCCGGATTATATCAGAACACCGTTGTTTTTTATCTTGCCAGTTGTTGCGTGTTTTTGGCTTTTATATTTAATATGGAACACAAGGAATACAAATTTTCTGCACTGTCTGGCTTACAGTTTAATTTTCGCAGGTGCGGTTGGAAATTTAATTGATCGCTTTACAATGAACTATGTTGTAGATTTTTTCGATTTTTTCTGGGGAACCCATCACTTTGCAGCCTTTAATATCGCTGATAGTGCCATAAGTATTGCCGCAGGAATACTTATTGTTGATCTCTTGTTTTTAAACAGGAAGAAAGAAGATCGTGCTACCAGTTCTATTTAAATCGTCATTTTTCACACTCTATGCTTACCCATTATTCATGGGCCTGGCGTGGGGAGTTGCTTATTATCTGACAAAATTTTTACTCGAGAAATACAAAGTAAATTCAGCAGGGCTTATCAGACTCTATACTGGGGTTTTTGCATTTTCCTGGTTGGGGGCAAAAATATTTTATCTTATTTTTTCTTCACAACATAAAATTTACCAGTACCTTTATGCAGATTACTTCTGGCTCGGGGGTGGCTTTGTCTTTTATGGTGGCCTGATATTTGGGCTGATTTTTTATCTGGTCTATTCGTTTTGGCTGAAAAAATTTGATTTTCAACAGAGTTATCTATTACTTCCTGGACTAATATTCGGACACGCCATTGGCAGAGTTGGCTGTTTTTTAACGGGCTGCTGTTATGGATCTCAATGTGATTTGCCTTGGGCAGTACAAATGGCCGGAGAATTTCGGCACCCAGTTCAATTATATGAAGCCTTTGCTTTATTCATTCTTGGTACTTTTTCCTTGAAATGGATTGAAAGGAAAAAATCCAGTCTGCACATAATAACGGATTATTTAATGATCTATTCTGCTTTGAGATTTATATTGGAGTTTTTCCGGGGAGATGAGATTCGCGGGGTTTTCTGGCAATCGCTTTCAACTTCGCAGCTCATATCTTTGGCTTTGTTTTTATTGGCTTTGATTTTTAAGTATAAAAGAAGCCTCTTACTCACCCGAAAATGATTTTTTTAATTTCTCGACTTGTTCTTCATCAACATAGAGCTCTGATGCTAACGTTTCGGCTGACCATGCGGTAAAAGCATCATCATGTTCATACATCATAATGGTTTCCCAAGGACAATCCTGAGAACAGTTTTGGCATCCAATACAGCGAGCCAGGTCGATTTCCACCATCTGTTGAAATTGAGGATTTTCAGGATTTGGCCCAGGAACTAATTCAATTGAGTCTACCGGACAGCCTTGAATACAAATTTCGCACCCAGTGCATCCCGATTGGAGCACAATCGCCAGTAACTTGGGTGGTTTCTTACCTTTACGCTTAGGTTTTAACCGCGCAGAATGGAAAGGGTTTTCAACAATGATTGCAGGCTGGGACTCATTATTTTTTGTTGTATTTTCAGTAGTCATAACTCTAATCTTTTTGGCATTTTTTTAGTGCTTGTAGCAAACCAAAATCATTAAAAATGTGTTAGTAATTAGGGACAATTATAACCCAGATCGGCTTTTCTTGCTAATAGATTTACTAGGAATTAAAGTTATTGGGTTTAATGCCCATTTAAAATTATAGGTCAATATGAAAAAACTCAGATTTGTTACAGCGGCCAGCCTTTTTGATGGGCATGATGTTTCAGTCAACATCATGCGAAGAATGCTTCAAGCTAAAGGCGTAGAGGTCATTCATCTGGGCCACAACAGATCCGCTCAGGAAGTTGTTGATGCTGCACTCCAGGAAGATGTAAATGGAGTTGCTCTCAGTTCTTATCAGGGGGGGCATGTTGAATATTTCACCTATATTCGCGAACTGCTTGATGAGGCAGGCGCAAAGAAAATTAAAATTTTTGGCGGTGGAGGAGGAGTCATCACGCCTTCAGAAATCAAACTTCTTCAATCGAGAGGAATTACAAAGATATATTCTCCTCAAGACGGAATGGAAATAGGTCTTAATGGAATCATTGAGGACATGATTGAAAAAGCGAGTGAATCAACACTCGACGGAGTTGATTTTAGTAAATTTGATGTTAAAAAATTGACCGACCGTGAACTTTCTAAAGTGATAACAGCAATTGAAAATAACGGGGAAGTTCCTTTGAAATTTACTCCAGGGAATATTCCAGTTTTAGGTATTACAGGAACAGGTGGTGCCGGAAAATCGTCTTTAATTGATGAATTGCTTTTAAGATTTTATCGCCATTCTCCAAAGTCTAGAATAGCTCTGATTTCAGTGGACCCCACAAAGAAAAAAACATCAGGTGCTTTGTTAGGCGATCGAATTCGCCTTGGAAGTGCCAGTTTTTCTAATTTTTATATTCGCTCTTTAGCAACACGGGATTCGAATACAGAGCTTTCACCTCATATAAAAGATGTCGTAAGTTTTTTAAAATCTCAGCCATTTGATTTGATACTCGTTGAAACTTCCGGGATTGGCCAGGCCAGTGACGAGATCACAAAAATTGCAGACAAATGCATATACGTCATGACTCCTGAATATGGAGCTGCTACCCAGTTAGAGAAGATAGAAATGCTGGAGGCTGCAGACTTTATCGTAGTCAATAAATTTGAAAAGCCACGATCGGAAGATGCATTAAGGGACATAAGAAAACAATACAGAAGAAACCACAACCTATTTGCCGGCCATCCAGGCTCTCCTGAAGATAAAGAACTGCCGGTTTACGGCACAATGGCCTCACAGTTTAATGATGTTGGTGTGAATGCGCTTTTCATAGACATCGCAAAGATTCTGAATGTTAAGACGGAAAACATTAATTCATTAAAGCATGACAAAGCTCCCATAATTAAAAATAGAATCATTGCTCCTGAGCGCTCACTTTACCTGAGAGACATTGCCTCGACGTTGAGACATTATAATCGTGATGCTCTTTTGAATGCAGAAAAACTTAGAGACTACGAAGCATTGATGATTTCCTCCGGCATCTTAAGGGGCAATAAAGATATTGAAGCAAAACTGGCAGAAGTAAAAAAAACTATCCCGGATAGCGTCTTTAATGAGCTTAAGGCATTTGAAGATACAATTGCGCAGTATGAGTCTGGTTCCTACTCTTACTTTGTTAGAGGAAAAGAAATTAAGGTCGTAACCAAATACAGATCTCTTTCAAACAATGAAATTTCAAAAGTATCATATCCTAAGTTTAATTCACTCACAGACAAGTATAGGTTTTTAAAAAACTCGAATCTTCCCGGGCATTTCCCCTATGCTGCCGGAATATTTCCCTTTAAAAGAGTGGATGAAGATCCAAAAAGAATGTTTGCAGGAGAAGGTGGCCCGCTTAGAACAAATAATCGCTTTCATTATCTTTCTAAAGATGATCGGGCGAAACGTCTTTCAACGGCATTTGATTCGGTAACTCTTTACGGAGAAGACCCGGATACCCGACCGGACATTTTTGGAAAAATTGGTGAAGCCGGTGTATCGATAGCAACTCTTGATGACATGGAAGATTTATATAAAGGATTTAGCCTGACGGACCCTTATACCTCTGTTTCCATGACAATCAATGGCCCAGCTCCAATTATTCTTGCACTTTTTATGAATACAGCGATGAAGCAGGTTTTAAAAGCGGATGATTTCTGGAATCAGGAAAAAAGAATCGAAGTTATGAAACAGGTTCGCGGAACTGTGCAGGCAGATATTTTAAAAGAAGATCAGGCGCAAAACACATGCATTTTTTCTCTTGAATTCGCCTTGAAAATGATGGGCGACATTCAGGAATTGTTCTGCCGTCACAAGATTAAGAATTATTATTCAGTATCAATATCCGGTTACCATATTGCGGAAGCTGGAGCTAATCCAATTTCACAAATGGCTTTCACGCTTTCAAATGGATTTACTTTTGTTGAATATTATTTGAGCCGCGGAATGCATATTGATGATTTTTGTCAGAATCTTTCTTACTTTTTTTCTAACGGTCTGGATCCTGAATATACAGTTATGGGAAGAGTGGCTAGAAAAATTTGGGCAGTTACTTTGAGAGATAAATACGGTGCGAACGAAAAGGCACAGCAGTTTAAATACCATGTTCAGACCTCTGGAAGATCATTGCACGCACAAGAAATAGATTTCAATGATATTAGAACGACCTTGCAGGCTTTTCTGGCGTTGTCTGATAATTGCAATTCACTTCATACAAATGCGTACGACGAAGCAATTACAACCCCGACAGAAGAGTCAGTCAGAAGAGCCATGGCGATTCAAATGATAATTAACCGCGAGTTTGGAATGAACAAAACAGATAATCCGGTTCAAGGTTCATATATCATTGAAGAATTAGCATCAATAGTGGAAGAGCAGGTTTTGAGAGAGTTTGAAAATATTTCTGACAAGGGTGGTGTTCTTGGTGCCATGGAAAGCATGTATCAGCGTTCTAAAATTCAGGAAGAATCTTTGTATTACGAAACACTGAAAGATTCGGGAGAATTTCCAATTATTGGCGTTAACACATATGTTGCAGCCAACATAAAAGAACAGATGGCAAAAGAAATTGAAATTTCGCGGTGTACAGATAAAGAAAAAATGGATCAAATCAATCGCTTGAATCATTTTAAAGATAGAAATAAAAATAAATCTGCTGAAGCGCTTAAGAGATTAAAAGAAGTTGCCTTGAACAATGGGAATATTTTTGAAGAGCTATTGTTTACAGTGAATTATGCCAGTCTGGGACAAATCACAAATCTTCTTTATGAAGTTGGCGGAAAATACCGCAGGAATATGTAACATGAAAAAAGCTGCAGTTTATACTCGATCAGGAGATAAGGGAACAACGGGACTTGTCGGTGGAAAAAGGATAAAAAAAAGCGATACGCGTATCCATCTATATGGAGAAGTTGATGAACTGAATTCATTCATCGGACTTGGTATCTCTTTTCTTGAAAAATCGTTTGATAAAAAATTTCTTTTCGAAATTCAATCTTCCCTTTTTGATCTGGGGAGCAATCTTGCCTGTGAAAAAGAAAAACGCACAGAGTTTAAGTTGCCTCAAATTAAAAATGATTTAATTGAAAAGATAGAAAAAGAAATTGATAGAATGGATTCAGAGTTGAAACCTCTGCACACTTTTATCCTGCCAGGCGGCTCATCTGAGGCTTCTGCTTTTCATGTCTGCCGAACTGTTTGCAGGAGATTAGAGCGGGAGATGGTAAACTTTGAAGAGCATCACAAAGGTGAAGTTCCTGAGCGGGCGTTAGTGTTCATCAACAGGCTTTCAGATTACTTTTTTATATTGGCAAGATTTGTAAACCTATCGCGAAAAGTTGAAGAAATAAACTGGGTCGCAGTTAAGGAATAGTTATTTCTTCTTTGGTTTATTGATATCGAGTTTAAGAATTTTTGTTTTACCAGTGCTTGCTTCCTGCTCAATCACGGCTTCTTTTTTCAACACTTTTTTATCGCTCTTCGTTTGTGAAACTAATTTGTTTTCATTCCGTATTTCAATTTTCGCTTCAGGCTTGAGCAAAGATCGAGTCCCTGCTGTTACAACGATGGTTTTTTCATCACTATTTGTCAGAGCACGGCCGATAGCAATTTTTTCGCGCGGATTTAATCTTTTTTCGTCGATGATGATTTTGGTATTACCGACGCGCAGACTGTCATTTAATCTAAATGGAACCTTCTGAACTTTACTGTTATTCAAATAGGAACCATTGGTAGAATCCAGGTCGCTATAAAAGACTTCCCCTTTTCCATTGATTTCAAACAACCCATGCTTTCCACTCAATTGCTTGTCTTCAATGGTTAAATCGCAGCTACTGGAGCGCCCAAGTGTGCATTTTTGCAGGAGGGGATAATCAAATGTTTCACTTCCGTCAGTTGTTATAAGTAAAACTACTGCCATAAAATTCCTTATCTTAGAGATGAGCAAGCATAACGTTATTACATTATTATATATAGGAATGGCCTGGACTTACAAGCAGTGAAAAATATGGTAAAGTAGCATAAATCTAATGGATTATACGAATTGTGGATTGAGGATTTTATGCAAAATATTGTGACTGTTACAGACAAGGCCCTACAACATATTAGAGAAATTTATTCTAAAGAACAAAAAGGTATAGATACTGGACTTCGTTTAGGAGTAACTGGCGGTGGTTGTTCAGGCTTGTCATATAAGATTGAATTTTCTGAAAAAAAAGAAAAAGACAATATTATTGATTTTGGAGATATCAAAATCCTTATAGACCCTAAATCTTCAATTTATTTAAAAGGCGTAGAGCTCGATTTTAAAGACGGTTTAAATGGAAAAGGATTTGTATTCAATAACCCAAACGCGAGCAATACTTGCGGTTGCGGCGAATCTTTCTCTGTTTAAAAGATGTCGCTAGCATCTATTCGATTTAATCCAGGTCAAATAAAATTAAAAGACTGGAGCCTGATAAAGGTGACAGGGGACGATCGCGAGAGCTTTTTTCAAGGCCAGGTTACAAATGACTTGTCCTTACTTCAGATAAATTCAGGACAAATAACTGCCCGGTTAAATCGAACCGGAAAGGTGCAATCCTTTTTATTTATAGCAAAACTTGAAGGGTTTTTACTTCTGTTATGCCCTGAAGAACTTGCTCTAAGCATAAGGGCAGATTTAGAAAAATTTATTGTAATGGAGGATGTTGTTTTAGAAAGTTTAAGCGAAGAACTATGGCTGAGATTCAATTCTTTTCTATTGCCTGAAGTAAGGTGCGAAACTTTTTTCGATTTTATTTTTTACGGACTAAATGCACGCCTCGTCTTTGAAAAACATCCGACAATGGCAATTGCCGATGAATTCGAACTTGAAAAAATTCGAATTCAGAATGGCTGGCCTAAATGGAATCAGGATATTGATAATTCTAATTTCATAAATGACAGTTATCTTAATGAAATAGCCATTTCTTATAAGAAAGGTTGTTTTCTTGGACAGGAAACTGTCGCAAAAATTGAAAACAATAGAGGCGCCGCCTATTATCCCGTTATCTTAAAAATCGACGAGAAAGAAGAATTAACTTCTTTTCTAAAAAAAGATTTTTTAATTTCAAGCGCAGGTGAAGAAAGAAAAGCGGGGACTTTATTATACCAAGCAGGAAGTTTGCTGCAGGCACTTCTCTTTAGGGATTTTAGAGTAGTTGGAAGAAAACTTATTTTGAAACTTGGAAATAAAAATATAACGGCAGTGGTTAGTGATTTACCATATTACAAGAACACGCTGAGATCTGAAATAGCGCTTGAGTTGTATCATTTGGGAGTCGATGTTTTTCAGAGCAGCAATCTCAATATGGCCATGAACTATATGAAAAGAGCTCTTGAGTTTGATCCAACTTTGGCAGATGCCTATGAAACGTTGGGAGTAATGTTGGGAAGAGTGGAAAGATATGATGAAGCAATAAATTGGATGGATAAACTTTTAAAGATCAATCCAGGCTCAGTCATGGCACATACAAATAAATCCCTCTTTTTGATGAAGCAGGGAAAGATTGAAGAAGCTGAGGCTGAAAAAAGCCTCGCAACGGTTAAATCATTTGCTGTTTTTGGCCAGGAAGCTCAAGTGAAAAGGCTTATGGCAGAGGAGCAGAAGAAAAAAGAAGAGGATACAATTCGTCGGGAGAAAATGTTTCAGCAGGTTCTGGAAATTGATGAATCTGACACGATTGCCTTGTTTGGTATGGCCGATATTTTATTTCAGAGAAAAGAATTTAATCAAGCCATCAATAATCTTGTGAGAGTGGTTTCCGTTGATCCGGGCTATTCAACGGCCTATTTGCTTCTTGGAAAATCCTATGAAGCATTATTGGATAAACAAAATGCAATTAAAACATATCAATCCGGCATAATGGTTGCCTCCAAAAGAGGAGATCTAATGCCTGCAAATGAGATGCAATCCCGCCTAAACCAGCTTGTAGTGAACTCTGGTCTTATCTAATTCCCCTTTAAATAGTAACATTTCGTTGTATTTATCAGCGTCGAGAGATTTGAGTTTTTCCAATACACTTTGGGTTTGATCTTTGTAAGTGGCAATGCGCTCATAAATCAAATTGATGAGTTGGTTGCCTTCTCTATTCACTCGTTTATTTTTGAAAGCATGAACTAAGTCAGCCTTGCAATAGTCTAGCATGTAAAATTCTTCCAGAAATCGTTGTTTAATTTTAATTCGCTCTTCTTTTGTAAATGTAATCAGCTTTTTCTCAGAAGCAATGTCGAGATTGCTGAAAAGTTCAAGGGCCCAATAAAAAGTAAACACGGCATGATATATACCCCGGATAGGCCTCAAGGCCTTTCTCCATGGCGAATAATAAATTTTATCATCATCCTCGTTAATTAGATCTTGATGATTAAGAATGGTATTCAAATAGTGGTGGCCATTTTCATGAAGGAGGTCATCCATCAAATCAATCTGGTCGCGATCAAACATGTTAATCGATGAGTAGCCCGGAAGGGACTGCATGGAATAACTCACAATTCCTTTTTCGTTTACCGGCACAATCGTGTGTGTAAAGCTCTTAAAGGTTGTAAGCAAATGTGGAGCAGCCTTTTTAATATTACCCAGAGCTTTAGAAATATTCTTTTTAAATTCGTCAGCCCTTTTTTCTCCAGCTTCGCAATTGGGAAGAATAAATAATTTTAACTCATCTAAGGGTAAATAATTCGGTGAAGGTTCTATCAGAAGAGTTATGGCCTTATCGGCAATTTCAATTTTGAGTATTTTATCTTCGGGGGATATGAACAGAATCGGCAACGACGGAAATGTTTCAGGTGTCTTTTTTAAGCTTACGACATTGTGTTCATCGCTTAAAAAAATCTTTGCTTCTGAATCGCCTAGCTCTGGAATCGTCTGATACATTAATGCATCTTCAAATTCCTGTTGGTAAAGATTCAAATGAAGTACATAAAATGAAATGACCTGATTTTCTAAAAGAGGCAAGAGAGAATTGGATGCCTCTACAACGGGAGCGCCATTGTTTAAAAAATTAAGAAAGCTTTCGGCCAGTTCAGAATCATTCCAAAAGCTAAATAATTCATCTTCAACTTCAGTTAATTCGTCTGTGTCGATATCTTCTTCGTTAAGTAGTTCTTCATGGAGCTGGATTATATAGACGATATTATCGACAAGATTTAACCAATAAAATTTTAACGGCGAATATTTATCAAAACATTCATCCTGCAAAATGTCCGCAAGTTGATCTAGAAAATCAGCATCCACTACGTCCGTTGAAAATCCGTGCCTAAAATCATTGCGTAAGTCCTCTATAAAATCGCGGTAGCTCTTTTCAACTTCCCGTTTGAGTTTATTGTGGAAATCTTTGGAAAATAGCTGCTCTTTCATGGATATCCCCTGTAAGTCGCAAAAATGAAATTCTAATGGATTATAATGATGAATTAAAATGGCTGGGAAGGTGGGGATCGAACCCACGACCAATAGATTAACAGTCTACTGCGCTACCACTGCGCCACTTCCCAATAGAACGATAGAAATAAGTCCTCAAGTTATAAAAATTATTGGCATAAATGTCTAGTGCTTTTTTTAATTTATAAAAATAGCTGGCTTTAAGTCATGGAAAACTCATTTGCAAGGGATAAAATGCCGACTTCGGATCAAGAGAAACCCATAGTAAACTAAAAGCTATGAGAAAAATGTATTTAGTCATTTTAGTTCTATTGGTCTCTTGTAGTCATTTTGGGAATCGTTCACCGGCCCAGTCGGAAGTGACTCCCTCCTTTGTGCTCGAAGAAAACCTTCGAATGGAAGTCGAACATTTCCAGGAATTGGTCGAAGAGGCACTTGTCTGGAGATCAAAGTCTCTAGAGTTTTCCGATCGAAATAAAGATAAATTTAAAAAAGAAAGTTTGTCTCATGCAGAGATGCTCATGCTCTATGAGAGCGCCAAAAGCTACCTTGTTTTGAGAGACAAAATAATGGATCTGGCTCATCGCTATGAGAAAGTGGCTGAAGCCAATACGGAGGTGAAATATGCTCCTGGCGAAGGAACGTCAATTACCGAAAACCAGGTTCGGATTGATCCAACCGACACTAAAGGGCGCGATTTACTCATCAGGATCAAGATATCATTATCTGCAGCTCTTGTGCTCTATGATAATTACATGATCGGGATTTACCCTTACGTTAAGAATAAGAAAACGCGAAAAATGCTCAATCAAGACATTCCTGGAACAAGACTGAAGCTCGATGAAATTACCGACAGTTTTTTTGATTTGGTGAATAGAAATAAAATGGTTCGGGCCATCTCTCTTTTTAAAGGGGACCTGGATTTCAAAGAAAAAAAAGAAATGGAAACCAACCGCCATGAGCGCTATCTGGAAGTCCTTTCATTGCAGAGTCCTTTCTACATCTTTATGGCCGAAAAGAACCGAAGCCTGGAGTCGCCAGGGGCCTTCCGCGCCTATTTTGACCGCTTCTTTGACCGTGTAAGATTCATGAACGAGTCTTTTGCCTTTATCGCAAGCAAGGTTTTCGGAAATACCATGGGATTGGTAGCTTTTCGAAAAGGACTTTTAAAGTATCTTCCCCCAGAAGAAAAAAGAGAAATCTCTTCGCAGTTAAAGCCCTTAGATATCTTGCTGGAGAAAACTCCCTTTAGGCTTACAGACACATTCATCCCAGGCTACTATGGACACGTCGCAATTTGGATTGGTGATGAGAGTGATCTAAGAGCGCTCAATGTCTGGGACCACCCAAGCGTAAAAAAATTTCACGCCGAAATCCAGGCCGGAAAAAGAATTATTGAAGCGCTGAGACCAGGGGTTCAAATTAATACCCTTGATCATTTTCTAGATATTGATGATCTTCTCGTCCTACGAGATTCTCAGCTGAACTACCAACAAAGCAGAGAATTTGTCGTGAGGGCCTTTGAACAAATCGGAAAGGACTACGATTTTAATTTTGATGTAGAAACGGACTCTAAGATTGTCTGTTCTGAGATTGTTTATGTCGTTTTTCACAATATCGACTGGCCTACTAAAAAAGCGCTTGGCCGCTATACCATCAGTCCGGACAATGTCGTCTCAAAAGTTTTTGACGATAAAGGGCTTGAACCCATTCTCATGTATCGCTCGGGGGAGAGGGTGAATTCAACTTTAGTACCTGAAATTAGGGATGTTTTAAGGGCTAGCCCAAAGCGCTAAAGCAAGTTGACAGTTTAACTCAAGTTTTGCCGGACTTGGCCCGATAAGCTCTAAGTATGGCTGCACAAAACTTCTTAATTATGAATCTATTACGCGTGATTACTCCCGAGGAAATCGGAGATATTGCGACTAAGCATAATGGGGGTAAATTTCTTTCACTAACAGATTTAGTTAACGAGCGGGTAGAGCATAAAATTTACCGGGATTTCTCCGATGCCGATTCCATGGACGAAATTCACGAAGCTCACAATCAGGTCAGCCAGGCTAAAATTCTTCCATTTAAAAAGCCTGATGAATTAGATGAGTTGAAGTCTAACCAGGAGAATGAATCTGAATCACGTCCAGCCGTAAATGCGTCTGATGAGAAGCCATCATTACAAGAAATAGAAACAGAAGAAACTTCAGCCGAAATTGCTCATAAAGAAAATGAAAATATGTCTTCATTCATCATGATTGAAAAAGCACGGCTTAAGCGATCACAGCAAACCTTAAAGCAGAAAGAGATTATAGATTTATATCAGAAAAATTCTCACGTTGATGTTGAAGCGATTAAGGGAAGCAATAATAATCTCGAAGAGGCAAGAGAAGCGGGCGTATTAATTAACAAGAAGCAATATTGATGAAAAACTGGTTGTACATTCCATTTTTACTTCTGATGGCGGTAACCTACACAAGGCTATCTGAAAATATCAATGCAGAACAAAACTTTAAATCGATTACACGATCGCCTGCCTCAGTTGAAATCAGCATCGAATGCTACAATCTGCCAAAGCAGTTCAATCCGCATTTTATTTCAGAAGAATGTTTATAAATCCAGGCCAATAATACTTTTTATATCTTCGGGCTCATCATTTTGTACTTCCAGACTGGCCATCTGATAAACACAAGCATCGATTGTTGTTAGGGCCGCCGGGCGGTAGTTTCCGGAATTTTTAACACCTCCAAATGGAAGTTTTGCTGATGCACCAACAGTGGACCGATTAAAATTAATAAGTCCAGAATCGATTTCCTCAACACACATTTTGAAAATATTTTCGTCTTTAGAAAAGACCGATGCTGCTAAACCGTACTCTGTAGCATTGGCAATCTTGATAGCCTCTTCAATTGTATCGTAAGGAATAAAAGTGACATTCGGTCCGAAAATTTCACTATGTAAAAACATGCTGTCATTGTTCCATCTATCCGCTAAATGAATTGAGGGTGAAACATAATGTCCCTTTTTAGCTTTCTCGATATGCTTCCCGCGCATGATTTCCTGGATTCCTTCACGTTTAGCCATTCCCATAAATAACAGATATGCATCGACAGCGCCTTGATCAACCAAGGGCCCCATGAATGGTTCACGAGCATGCTCGATAGGATGATCGATGATGATTTTTTTTGCAAGATCATGAAACCGGGTTATAAATTGCTCATGAATACTTCTATGGATTGCAACCAGCGAGGTAGATGTACATCTCTGGCCTGTAGTTAGGAAACAAGCCTTTAGTAATTCCTGAAGCGCATGATCCAAATTTGCATCGTTATGAAGAATGGTTGTGTTTTTTCCGCCTAGTTCAAGTGAAACCAGTTTGGATAGATCGTGATGAGTGACTTCAAGGATTTTCTTACCAACTTCTTTAGATCCGGTAAAGAAAACACCTTTAATAGATTTTTCTTTTAATAGTCTTCGCGCAACTTCGCCATCACCCTGTATAAGATTAACAACGCCTTCCGGGAAACCGGCAGCATGAAAACACTCAATAAGAATTTGAGCCGAATAGCATGTTTTTTCAGACGGTTTAAAAATAATTGAATTTCCAGCAACAAGAGCGCTGAGGATTTGTCCATTCGCAAGATGACATGGAAAATTAAATGGTCCAATAATTAAAGCGGGACCAAGTGGCTTGAAAAAAATATGCCCGGTAGTTTTAGGCATAATATTATCAATATGCTTATTGGCAATTCTAGGCAGAGAATCTTCAATTGTGACGTTAATTTTAGCAACAACCGAAGCAGCCTCAGTTTTTGCTTCCCAAAGAGGTTTGCCGGTTTCGTAAGAAATCGCCAGAGCAATTTCATCTTTTCTCTTTGCAGCTTCCTCCTGATATTTTTTTAAATAATTATTTCTCTCTTGTTGAGAAATTTTCTTCCATAATTTAAAACCGGCACTGGCTGATTCAACAACTTTGTCGATGTCTCTATAGTCAACAGGTGCTTCCCATAGTTTTAAAGACAAATCCGCAGGACAAAGTCTTGTAATAATATTTTCTACAGCATGCGGCCCTGTTGTTGGAGGCATGTGGAATGATCTGTTGTAATAATTGCCCAAAATTTTGTATTTCATAATTTACCTATGTTTTAGGATCCTATAAATAGGTCGCAAATGTTTTAAAATCCTCTTTTAATCCAAGAATGCTTGCCTCTCCAGGGTCTATAATAAAACGGGTCAGAGTGCCTTTATTTAAATTGCCCGAAATATAGGCAGCTTTAAAGCCGCCATCAGTTACGGGCAGGCTTGCAAGTATATGTGTTTTGTCGCTTTTAATAATAGAATCTCTGATAAGAATTTCACACTCGAACATTTCTTTAATAGGTTTAATGTTTTTCATATTAGCGCGATAATGAGGTCCGCCATCAAACGGATCAACTTCATTAGTATAAGAAAATCCTATGCCTTCGAGCATTTTTTTTACGGGAGCAGTTGCCTCACCTACTTTACCGACAGCATTGCGAGCCTCTATGGGTAAAAGGGTCAAATAAATTGTATCTGCTGGAAATAGATTGAGAATAAATTCTTTGTTGCTTCGTGAAAGAATATCAGCTTCGTGATATTCCATATTCAGGAATCTTCTTCCAATCGCTTCCCAAAGAGGGGCGTGACCTTCGCTGTCAAATGGGGGCATCAATTCAGAGTGAATTTTTTCTTTGAAGCGTTTTTTATTCATCCCCATATATAGAAAGCGTACAAAAGAAAGTTGTTTGCCAAGCTTTAGTTCACTTTTTCTAAATTCAGGATGAACTATTAATCCACCGATTTCGGTAGGTCCGTTTGTGTCAAGGCCTAGCTTTAATGTTCCATGAATGAACCCGGTGTTAAGGGTTTTTGAAAATTTATTTTCTTGCGAAACACTAAAGTAATAATGAGGTTCATCTTCGGTACCGTGTTGGGCGTGTATCATCGAAGCACCGATAATTCTCTTTGCCTCAATATCTTCAAGTACAAACAGGTAATAATTTTCCCATAAATTCTTTGACGGCTTGGTAAAAGCCCTAATAGAGCTTTCAATTTTTGATTTAATTATATCTCTGTCTGGCGGTAAGTTAATGAACAACATTAACTGACTCAGTTCAAAGAGATCATCAAGATCATCTAGGCTGGCTGATCTTAGTGTATACATAATTTTTTCCTAAATAACTTCCAGAATAGTTTTTTCCAAAATTGAAAAAATTTCATTAATATGTTCATCTAGCAATGATAGTGGCAATAGAAAACGAACACGTGTCGGATCCTTACCCGCTGAAAATGTAATTATTCCATTTTCAAAAAGCTTCTTCATAAATTTATTGGTAATTTCCGTGGACGCATCTCCCACTTCGAAAGAGAGCATTGTTCCAACACCGCCGTAATAAGGAATTTTCCCTTTGCAACTTCCTTCTGCAAGTCTCTTAAATTGTGCCTTAAATTTATCTTCAAGCTCTTTTATACGACCATTCTCTCCGTAAAAATTGCCTTCAGTTAAATAACGTACGATTGCCTTGCCTGCGTTCATCGAAGCGACTGAGCCATTAAAAGTACCGGCAATAAGTCCAGGTTTAGGGTTCAACTCATCAGTATAAAATGTACCACATGCCTGAAGAACTTTCCCGACAGTGACTATGTCCACATACTCATCCAGACCAAACATCTGATAGGCAAATAGCTGATGTGTTCTCGCAAATGACTGGACTTCATCAATCCAGATATAGATGTCTTTTTGTTTGGCCCACTTAAAAATTCCTTCGTAATATTCTTTCGTTCCAAAAATAAATCCAGCTTCGCCCTGTATGAGCTCAATAGTCAGTGCGCAATAAGTATTACCATTTTTTTCGATCAACTTATCAAGAACATCAATCGTTTGCTTTAAAGCATTCTCGGGGTCTTTATAGTTATAGTGTGGGACGTGATCAACCTGAATAGAACTCGGCATGCCCTCTCTGTAGGAAGCATTATAAGTTACGTCTTGCATGGCAATCGATCTGCCTGCAAAAGATTTTTGAAAAGCTATAAGACGATAATTCGGCGCCTTTTTCTGCCATAAAATTTTCAAAGCAGTGTCATTTGAAAAACTACCGGAACATGAAAACCAGAAATGTTTCATGCGTGACTTTTTTACAGCGTCAATCAACACTTTGCTTAATTCGTAAGGTTCTTGGTAGGAAAGCAAATTTCCGGTCATTAATGTATCTGATGTCGCTGCTTCAAGATTGGCCTTAATATAAATAGGATGGGAATGTCCCAAAAGGTTTACACCGATACTATTTATCAGATCATATTTTACCGAGCCATCAATCATTTCAACGAAAGGGCCATGACCCTTTCCGGACGCCATGAAAGGATAAAAGAATCCTCGCCCTTTTAATTGCTCAAATTCTTTTAACTTTGAAGCCAGTAATTCTTTTTTATTTTCATCGGCTGGTTTTAAATGATCAAATTTCTGCTGTTCAAGCAAAATTGCAGAGAACAGTTTATTAAAATGCTCCTGAATCTCAGTTGATTGTACTCCGATTGCCATTTTTCTTCCTTTCAATTTATGTATTGCTTAATTTTTGCTCTATCGAGGATGCTTTTTCTCGCTTGCAAACTACTTGCTATGGGCGATAATTAATTTATGAAAAATACTAGCACAAGCTCTGTGACAAAGTCACCTGAAGCAATTACTCATAAATTATCTGAAACCAGCTCTCCCTTGGAGGATTTTTACTTAAAGAAAGACTACAAAGGCGCAGCGAACTATCTATTACAAAATAAACAACAGTTCGACTCGGGTATTTTTCATTATAATCTTGGAACAGTTTATTCAAAATTAGGCGATCAGCCAGCTGCCCGGTTTCACTTAGAAAAGGCCATTAAAGAGGGCTATATTAATTCTTCTTCGCTCAACAATCTCACTTATGTAAAAACTCAGCTGCAGGTTGATGACATTTCGACTTCCAGCAGTTTTCCTGACCAGTTAATGAATACTGTTTTGACGGTACCGGCATCGGCTTATTTATCAATATCGCTATTGTTGCTATTGTGCGGAATTTCACTTTTTAAAAGCAAAAAGTTAATAAGAAAAACAAGTATTGCAGCTTATATTTTATTGATTGCAGCACCGGTCGCTTTTTCTAATTTATATGTTGAACAAATTAATTACGCAGTTGCTTTTAAAGATGTGCCACTTTATGAAGGACCCTCAAAGATATTTTCTGAAAAGGGTACCGTAAAAGCTGGATCCAAAATTATTTTAGGCGAATTTAAAGAAGGCTGGTTTTATGTAAAATTTCCCATTTCTCTTGCGGGCTGGATTAGTAAAGAACAACTTGGACTCTATTGAGTAGGAGATAAGAGTGGCAACATCTTATGAGAAAGAAATAAAAGAGGCTGGTGAAAACAAGCTGGAATTAACGAAAAAAATTGAATTCTCAATGATGAAATATTTGTGGCTGGCAAATCCACTGAGTGGATTTAAAAAAGATTCGATTCCGAAATTCCTTAGAAACGTTGAATTGTTGAAAAATTTTTCTGACAACGAACTTCGAATACTTGCAAAATATTTGCACAACAGAAAATTTTCAGAAGGCGAGGTTGTATTTCGTGCGGGTGAAAAAGGAATTGGATTTTATTTTATTTTTTCAGGAATCATTGAGTTGAGCCATGATGATTTGGAAACAGAGATAAACAGTGAAAAATTTTTAACACTTGAGGAGTTTGGCTATTTTGGTGAATTGGCACTTTTACAGGAAGGCAATCAGAGGACGGCTACTGCACTGGCTAGAAATAAATGTGAACTCGTCGGTATATTTAAGCCAGATCTGGACAATCTTATTATCAGACATCCGGTTATTGCAGCTAAATTAATCCAGTCAATCTCAATAGCCCTGGCAGACAGGCTCTATTATTTAACAGCTGAAGCAAGTAAAATGTATAAGCGTATTAAACAACTGGAAGCCAAATGATTCTAAGCAACCGTAAGAATATTAATAATATTCAACTTGTATTTTTTATTGCGGTTATAGCTCTTTTTTGTTCATTGGTTTTAGCGCTGCCTCGAATTTCTATCCCATTGTCACTTGCCTATATTTTATCCTTGGCATTAACTCCAATTGTTTCTTCACTTATGGCATTGCGAATGTCGAAAACGATGGCAACTGTTTTTATATTTCTGGCGTTGGGCGTTTTAATCGGCTGGCCGCTTGTAAAAATTATCCCTGTTCTTGCAAACGAATCAGAAAATATTCAGAATCTTATACCTAAAATCGAACAGTATATTATACTTCAGTTTCAATATGTGCGCGACTTTGTAAAACTCAGAACCGGGCACGAAATAGGCGATGCCTATGTCTATCAAGGCCTGCAAGAACTTCAGGCCTGGTCCACTAGTGTTGTTGTTCGCATACCAAATATTTTAGCCAACTTGATGGAATGGATTTTTTTGGTACCATTTTTTACTTTTTTTATCATTCGCGATGCCGATTCGTTCAAAAAAACACTTTTAAGTTTCACTCCAAATATGATTTTTGAGCGTTTCTACTACGTATTGCATGTCTTTAACCGCCAGCTCGGGAATTACTTTTTTGCTAAGTTTGTAGAGGCTATTATTGTCGGTGGAATTATAACAACCGGACTCTTATTAATGGACATCAGATATGCAGTTATTCTCGGCTTTGTAGCCGGATTAACAAATATTGTTCCCTACGTTGGACCAATAATCGGGATTGCCCCCGCCATCGTCTTGGGTATGCTTGAATATGGTATGACTTCCCCAACAATGGGCGCAGTCCTTATTTTATATGCTGTCGCTAACGCCGTTGATGTTTTCTTTGTATTTCCTTTTCTGGTTTCGAAAATAGTAAACCTTCACCCAATGATAGTTGCTGTAAGTGTTATTGTGGGGTCACACTATATGGGCATTACGGGCATGGTAATATCTATTCCAGTAGTTGCCGCAATCAAACTAATTATTACAGAAATTTACAATGAAATTTACACTGAGCGCTCCAAATGATACGATCCTCTTAAAGGTATGGTTATCTGGAGTTTTCTTTGAAAATCTTAAAATTTTTAGTTTTATCTCTATTACTAGTCTTTGTTTCATGTGCAACTAAAAGACCTCAGGGAAGTACAGAAGCTGAGGTTTTATTTAAAGAAGCGAAAGATTTAATTTCCAAATCTCGTTATATTCAAGCCACTGAAAAACTCAATGCCATTCGTTCCCAATTTCCATATAGCTACTACGCCACCCACGCCGAGCTTCTCCAGGCTGACATCTTATTTTCTCAGGAAAATTATGCAGAGGCAGCTTCCGCATATATTTTGTTTCGAGACTTTCACCCAAAATATAACGAGCTTGGATACGTAATTTTTAGGATTTCGGAATCGTTTTATCGTCAACTTCCGTCCACTTTCGATCGTGATTTATCAGCGGGTGTAGAGTCAATAAAATATTTCAATGAACTTATTCAGAACTATCCCAACACAGAATATGTTAAAGATGCTCAGAACAGAATTGATCAGATTGAAGAAATGATTGAGAAAAAAGAAATTTATATCGCAGACTTTTATTTCAAGACAAAAGATTTTGAAGCTGCCAAGGCGCGATATGAAGACATTTTAAAGACACTAAAAAATAAAGATGAAAAATTACGCATTCTTTCTCGTATTGATGAAGCTACAACACACATTAAACACTGAGGTCTAAATGTATACTTCTAATAATGAGCAATTATTAAAGTCAGCACGTGAATGTTTTGAAAAACTTGAGTACAAAAAAGCCCAGGTTATTCTCAACGAAATTATTGAATCTGATGATCAAAATGTTGATGCTTTTTTCTTATTGGCCAATATTTTTCACATTAATGGTGAGATAGGGAAGGCGATCAAGGCTTTCAATAAAGTGCTGGCGCTAAATTCAGAACATACTGATGCAGCTATTAGCTTATCAGTTCTTTATAATGATATTGGCCAGTATGATGACGCTCGAAAAGTGTTTGAAACAGCCAATGAAAGGGTAAAAGGAAAGAGTAAAAACCCTGGTATTCTTGAAGATAAGCATATTAATAAAAAATTCTCATCAAAGCATTATGAAATTGCTGATCTCTATTTGTCTTATAACAGATATGATGAAGCGCTTTTTGAATACAACAAGGTTATTGCTTTGGACCCGGAAAATCTTGAAGCAAAAATTAAAATTGCAAAGGTTTACGCCAAAAAGGGTTTTATTGCAAAGGCCATAGAAGAACTCAGAACTTTAAAAAATGAAGAACCAAATTACGCTCCAGCTCGAATAGCTTTGGGGGTATTACATTATGGTAATGGTAATGTGCTAGAGGCTCAAACTGAGTGGGAAAAAGTTTTATTAAAAGATCCATTCCACTCTGAAGCAAGCATGTATTTAAACCTATCCCGAACCGCAACCGAAACAAATCTAAGATCAATATAAAAAAAGCCCTCAATAGAGGGCTTTTTTTATGATTTCTTTTAATATCTTAAATTTTTAATTAGCTTCAGGTGTAGAGTTTTTATCAGAACTTTGAGATTGAGTCATGTTTGCATGAACAACAGTTGGGCCTTGCTCTTTTGCAGGTGCAGCAACATTGGTTCTTTTCGAATCGTCAGAAGCAAAATTTACAATATATTTTTTAAGATCCATATACATTTTAAAACGAACTTCTAGTTTTGAATCCTGAAGAACGATCTGTCTTGCATTTTTTGTTCTATTGTTAATGATGATCGGTGCTTTTAGGTTAGCAGACATCTCGGTAACATTCTGTGGAATTGTTAGCACAGTGTAGACGCTAGCATTTTGTAAATTTTCAAGGTTCAAACTGTTAAGCTCAACCGGCAATAGCTTTACCATGTAATTGGGCTGGAAAATTTTTGGTTCAATTATAGGAAACGCTGTAGCAGCATCATCAATTGATTGAAGCCAAAGAATTAATGTCTGATCACCTGGATCAACAATGAAAAATTTTTTCAGATTTTCAAAACCGAGTAAACCTTCTGTAAACTCAATTATGTCTTTTTTATCGACTTCAAGTTCGCCGAATCTTGTTGTTTTGATCTTCACTCTAGGCCTCCGTTGAGCAAAAAGATCGAATACCGACCTCTGTCAACGATTCTAGCAGTCGTAGGGGCAAAAGTGCAAGCAGGAAATTACTTCTTGTTTAACTCGTTAGCCAAATTTGTAATAGAACTTAGATCAGCCTGGGCAGCTTCAGTGTTTTGGTCCTGGATCGCCTTGTAAACCTCTTCCCTGTGGATTTTAGTTTCTGGCGGCGCCTTAATACCTAAACGTACTTGCTTACCTTTTATTTGAACAACGACAATTTTAATATGGTCGTCAATCGCGATGCTTTCGCCCAGCTTCCTTGTCAAAACCAGCATACTCAACCTCAAATCGCATTAGTCAGAACTTTCCTGATCAGACTTGCAATGCTTCATATATTACCCGAGCAATTAAATTGCAAGGGAAAAATATATTATTTTTCAATTTAAGCACTATGCATAAATAAAAGCGAGCAAAAAAGACAGAATTAACGGTGAAGGAAATCCATAAGCGTTTGATTCATTACGCCCTGGGTCGATTGATAGGTCGTTTTGAGGATGGACTGTTGCTTGTTTATATCGGAAAAAAGATCAGCAACGTCCGCGTCGAGAAGTGAGCTTTTTCTGGAGGTATGATCGACATTTTCGCTTTCCATGCCAGATTTGGAAGATTCAACAGAGTTTGTAATTGATCCAATCCTGGTACGAAGAGTGACAAGACGTGAAATACTATTGTCAAATTTATCCAGTAAACCCTGAATCATTTGGGCATCATTATTTTCAAGAGCTGATGTTAGCGCCTGAAGCTGTGCAAATATATTGTCGCGTGTTTTGAATGGAGTAATTACAACTTCACCATCTTCATCAACCTCTTTGGTTGCCAGCTCACGACTAATATTATTTTTAGAACTTTTGTCAAATTGATTAAATTTTTCAAGAGGACTTTCAATACTGCTACTTTCTTCAGAGCTGAAAAAAACTTCTTCACCAGTTAAATTAACGGGAACAAAAAAGTTTCTTGAAACCTCAAGACTGATATGTCCAGAGTCTCCTTTGTAATTACCATTAGAATCAAATGGAACAGTCAAAGTATTTGTTCCTGAAAAAATATTTTTTAAACCTACTTTTTTATTTGCAATGGCTAAAGACTGGTTATAGAGCTGTTGAACCTCATTTGCGACGTTCTTTCTGACGTCAGCATTGAAAAAATCAGATGACTGAGCAATGGCAATTTCTTTTGCTTTTGAAAGAAGATCGGTCAGCTCCTCAAGCGATTTTTCAGTAACATTCAAATTGAGCAATGCAAAATCGGCGTTCTTTAAGTATTGAATATTATCATTTGTTGAAGACGTTAGGGCCATTGCTTCAACGTTACTGACCGGATTGTCAGAAGGCCTGGTAATCGATTTTAAAGTCGACCCTTTTAACTGCAAATCTTCCATTTTCGCTTTCGTTCTATTGAGAGCGTATTTCAGAGAAGCAGTTGAACTATTTTCAGAAACTCTTGTCATGTTCTAATTACCTTTTGAGTTCCAATACTGTTTTAAACATTTCATCCGCAGCTTGCATCATTTTAGCCGAGGCTTCGTATGCGTGCTGGAAACGAACCATATTCGCTGTCTCCTCATCAATTGAAACACCTGTAAGACGCTCTCGAATGCTGTTTGCCTGAGCCAGAAGACCATTTGACTGTTCAGCATCAAGACGAGCTTTACCAGTTTCAAGGCCGATGCTACCAATTGTCTGCAAATATTTTTCTTCAAGCGTGACAGAATCTTCGCCTGTTATTCTTTCATGCTGTAGTTTAGAAATTGCTATCGCAACCCGGTTGTCACCAGGTGCATTCGGCGCAAGAGCTGCAGAAATATTGCTCAGGTCACCTTTAACGGCATCGGATAAATCTATAAAACTGGCGGCTCCATCTTTGGTCAATGGTTGCGTAAAAAAATCGAGTCCGGTTGTAAGTCCTTTTGTGTCCAGTGGCGCAGGTGTTCCATCTGGACTAATGCTGATGGGTCTATTAACAAAACCCTGGCGGTGAATAGAATTAACCGAAGAAGTGAACTGATATGCAATATTGTCCATATCATCCTGAAGCTTTTTAATATCCTCATTTCTAACTTTAATAATGGAAGATAAGCTTCCACCTTGAAATTTACCTGTAATGGACTGTGAAGGACGATCTTTTAAAACAACTTCTACGGAGCCATTCATGTTATTCGAAGAATTCTCTTTGTTTTTAGAAACAACAGCGAGCTCCTGAATATGAAGACCAGTAACAAGAGTCCCTATTCCCTGAGCTGTAACAACAAACCTGCCTTTTTCATCAGAATAAGTGTGTATCTTAAAATGCTCCGACAAATTTTTTAAAGCCACATCTCTCTGATCTCTCAAATCACCAGATTCTCCCTGTTGGCATTCAATCGCAGCTATTTTTGAATTTAAGTCGGCGACGTGAGTAAGGATTTGATTAACATCTTTTACAGAAGTAGTTATTTTACGATCAATGTTGGCGGCTTGAAGATCCAGCGTTTCCCGAATTCGCCGAAAATCCTTTACAACTAATCCCGCATTATCGCGAACAACAGAACGTATGGTTTCGTTTTCGGGCTGATTGGCAAGCTCTCTGAATGAGTTAAAAAACTTGTTCAAAATTTGATTGAGACCATCGTTATCTACCTCGTTAAAAATAGCTTCGACCTGATTGAGTTGCTCGCTTCTCGAGTCGTAAAATTTTCCGGTGGAGACAGCCGATTGTAATCTTTTTTCGATAAATTCATCACCGACCCTGTTAATTCCGTCAATTTTAACACCCGTTCCCTGAACCCAGTTGCCGGAAGAGATTGGTATGTTTGTTGATTGGTCGACCTTCTGGCGAGAGTATCCTTCGGTATTGACGTTAGACATGTTATGACCGGTCACCTCAAGAGATTTCTTTGCAGTGAAGAGGCCAGATTTTCCAATGCCTAATAAGTCAGCCACGCCTCATTCCTCGCTATGTGCTCGAGCTTACAGCTGACCCTTTTGAAGTATAGGTAGAATAGTTTTTCTTTCCTGTTGCTTCGATCCGGATCTGCTTAAGTGAGAGTAAAGCCTTGTTGATAAAAAGTTGGTTACGTCTATTTTGAGCCTGAATTTTCTCGATTATATCGATTAATAGAGCATTAAAACGAAAAAGGTGTTTTTGGTTTTGCTCGACCTCATATGCTCTCATTACTTCAATGAGCTTAGTGACGCTGTCGATTTCCTTGTCGGTAAGGGTAGTGTTTAGTTCACTGATAAGTTCTCTGCGAATTGTTTCAAGGGCACTGATTCTTAAAATAATATCGTTCTTCTCAATAAGTTTTTCTTCGAGAAGATCCAGATCGCTATTTAATAACAGGGAATATTCATCACAAGTGACGTTAAAAAGCAGATTATGCTCTTCACACAAACGTTTCCACAGATCGGTCACTTGAAAATATAGAACAGCTAATTTATCTTTCATCTGAGCTCCATCCTAGACCTCAAGAATATGCTGATCTTAGAACTCTTGTTCTAGGATCTTGTCACTAAGTCCATCGTAATCAATCTTGTATGACCCATCGGCTATCTGAGCTTTCAAGCGTGCGATCTTGTCAGCGTTATCGATTTCAGGCGCAGCATCAGCTACCTTTTTGATGCGTGAAAAATCTTTAATTGCATCAGCAATTTCAACTTTTGAATCTGACTTCGAAAAAGCTTCCAATTCGTTTTTTCTAGTTTCAGAATTACGTTTCAATCCAGCAGGACCAACTTTTCCGCTCTCGCGTGCAGCCTTTTTATTGGGCAAAAATATAGATCTTGAAGAGGTACTATCGACTGTGCTCATGGCAAGCCTCCTTCTGAGTTCTGTCCAGCAGTTATCTTGTCGCCAGACACCGGGGTAGAATCATTCTTCCCCATCTCTATTGTATCAGTTTTCTTCTCAAGTTTGTAGCTAGGCAAATTGTGGTGGATTAAATCAGCCTGAGCCTCGTATTGTTTTAGCGCCATTTCATTGCGCAGTCTCTTTGGATAAATTTGATCCAATATCACGGTCTGTAGTCCCAAATTGTTTTGCCTGGCCATCATTTTGGCTCTCTCGGCGGTCTGGAGTGATTTATAATATTCCATTCCAGAGTCTTCACCTGGAGCTTCATCAATTGTCTGATTCATTTGCTTAACCATTGTTTCAGCAAATTGACTTTCCATACTTTCAGCTACTTCCTGAAATTGCTTTGGAATAAATTTGCGGTCATCGACGCTTTTATGGTCAAGCGGCTTTGCCTTTTTTGAATTTACAGTAGAAATTCCGCGGTTAATATCGATATTTGAGACACTCATGGAAACTCTTCCTAAGTTATGAGCTCATCCCAATCATTGGGATAATTACAAAAATTTTAGCACAAAAATTTTATCAAAAGCCAGCTATAAAAAATACATGACTAAATTACCTCGATTTCCCCAATTAAAGCTCCGTCACGCTTAAGTGTCTGAAAAATTGAGATCAAATCTTCAGGGGCTACCCCGAAAGCATTTAAACTTTTTACAAGTTCGTTAAGAGTTGTTCCTTTTTCCATAAAATAAATGGTGTTGGGCTTACCACTTTTATCCCCGCTGTCACCCTTAACTTCAATCGTAAGATCTGCATGGCTTATGGCCACTGGAGCGACCGTAACATCTCCACCGGCAACAATCGTTCCAGTTCTTTCATTGATTACGATTTTTGCGGCACTATCCGGGTTCACTTTAAAGTTTTCGATTATGGCCATAAGCTGGACAATGTTTCTCTCGTATTGAGCAGGGACAACAAGATCAATAGTTGTAGAATCTTTCGCCGAGGCAAATTTTCCACCGAATTCCTCGTTTATAACTTTTTCAATACGAGCAGCGGTTGTAAAATCCGGCGTATTAAGACTCAATCTCAACGAGTTTTTCTTTTCAAATTCAGTGACAACTTCTTTTTCAACGATTGCGCCTCCAGGAATTGTCCCGGTCGTTGCAAACTTAGCACCTTTTTTTAACCCACCAATAGACATAGGTCCGGCACCAACGGCATAAATATTGCCATCGCCGCCCTTGAGAGGGGTAACCAGAAGTGTTCCGCCTGCGAGCGATGAAGCATCCCCAATTGAAGAAATAACTAGATCAATTTTCTGACCAACTCGTGCAAAGGCAGGAAGTTTTGCAGTAACAACAACTGCTGCAACGTTTTTTGAAGTAATTTCTGATTTAGGATTTAGTCCTAATTTTTCAAACATTTTCTTTAAAGACGTATTGGTAATTTCTCCACCTGCATCACCAGTGCCATTTAACCCAATGACCAATCCATAACCGATTATTGGATTTTCTCTGACTCCCTTAACGGAGACAAGATCTTTTAATCTGCTGGGTGCAGAGTAGGCTGCACAGGAAAGCATGAGAGAGAATGTAAGTAAAAGTCTTTTCATGTTCATCATCCTAGTGATTATGGCCAAGAGATTATCTAACAACAGTAACATTCGATTCTAAAATTGCATCAGAGCTGATAATATCGTTTTCTCCAATATCCTTTCGAGATACAAGAGCTTGTACTTCAACCATACGTTTTCTGTTTTTAAATAAAACGTTTTTCCGGCCTTTGATAAGCAAATGTTCTCGATTTATTTCCTCAACGACAACACCAGATATTTTATCCTGAGAGCTATCTGTTGAAACGGGCTCAGATGCAACTTCTCTTTTTTCGGCTTGTTTCTCTGATCCAGGTTCTTTCTTGTCGTCGGATTTAGTTTCAGCCTTTGCCCTTGCCTCGTAAGGATTATCCGGAAAAGCTTTTTTAAGCTCCATTGTAATTTCATTTTTCAAGCGAGGTAGCACGCTGATTTGCACAATATCGCCGGAGTTCTTGCTTTTATTGTTGGAAAATAAAAACGCATTTGGATCACTGCCGGCCCACAAGCTTCCATCGTTGCCATTATCTGTGAGATCGCTTGCGGTATAACGTTTTACAGCTTCCTTTTCTGCTTTATACTGGCGCTTAATCGAAGGAGCGACTCTTTTCTCGTTTCCGGTTGTAACTGTTCGGTCGACTCTGTTGTATTCAGTTGAGGTTCTGCGTTTAGGGTGACGATATTGATCAAAACCATCTGCAACATCCACCTCGCTGTTGCCTCGTTCCTGTTGTTCGAAATCTCTGTAAATTGAGTTTACATAGGAAGAGCAAGAAGTAATAAAGAAAAGAGAGACAAGAAGAATTAACGTTTTTGATTTCATAATTCAATTACCACTTTGTTATAATCAACAACCTTTCCAGCTATGATTTTGCTGTTGTTGGGATTTCGCAATTCTATAATTTCACCAAAATGTGCAGACCTAACGGGCATAGCAGTTCTCTGAAGATTAATATTGTGATTCTTTAGAACGACATTCACAGGGGTCCCAAAGTTAACCAGATTTACCGCTTGAATATCAAGGTTGGAAACTGCAGCTCCTTGAACAATGGTTCTATTGGCTTTATAAAAATGAATGTTATTAATTGATGTAAGTAAATTGTCTGGGTTTCCGGAAAAAATTTCATCTGCATAAAAATCGTCGTTTTCCAAATGCTTTTGCTGAAAACTTAGATTTCGCCTTGCTTTAAATATTTTAATTTTAGCCATAATTCGTGAAGAAAACCAAAGAGTTCTTGTGGCGTTCGCCACAGGGTTGACGATATCTATTTTTATATTTTTTTCCCCAAAGCTATTGCAGCTTTCACAATAAGTTTTAATCTGCTCGCCATCTGACGTACCAATCGTTTTAATTCCATTCAGCGATTTTAATTCTAAAAAATATAGATTCGAATTGCTTGTTAATTGATCCCGTAGAATGTTGTTAAGTTCAAGCAAAGACATCTTGCGAGGAGTAATGTCTATGTGGCTAGCGGGAAAATCTTTGATTAACTCTTTTTTGAGGAAATCAGAGCCAATTGTCCCGGAGGAACCAGAAATTATTTGCGAAATTTTTTCTATAATTGAACTTTCACAGTCTGTTGTTTTAATAATGTCTTTAGAGCTTAATAATTGATTGGATTCAAGGCGATATACTTTCGAAAACAATTCTACACTGCAAGTGTCAGCTTTAGTATTTTCATTAAGAGTTTCCGCTGAAACATTTAACGAAAGGAGCAAAATTAAAAAAGTAAAAATAATTTTCATTTTCTTATCTTATATTGTTTATTGTTTGCATCATCTGATCTGCAACACCCATAACTTTAGAATTCATTTCATAAGCTCTCTGCGCTCTGATAAGATCTGTCATTTCTGTCATTGGGCTGACGTTTGACGTCTCAAGAGCTCCTTGCATAATGGCGCCGGCATTGTTTTCGCCGGCAATTGCCTGAACGGGCTGCCCGCTTGATAAAGATACCTGATAGAGATTCGCGCCGGTCGATTTTAGACCAACTGAATTTACAAATGTAAAAACAGGAATCTGACCAACACTTGTTGGTTCTACCTGTCCTTTAACATAAGCATCGGCTTTACCATTTTCTGCAATCATTACACTTGAAGTATTCGGTGGAAAATTAAAACCAGGATAAACCTTGTAACCCTGCTTGTTGACAAGTACACCCTGAGCATCAACGTTAAATGAACCATCGCGGGTAAATTTTAGTTCACCATTAGGCATAATAATTCCGAAAAAACCCTCGCCATTGACCATTAAATCGAACGGATTATTTGTTATTTGAGGACTTCCCATTGTAAACTCTTTTCTGACGGCAGAGACTCTCGAACCTGAGCCAATCTGAGTACCAACATTGTAATTAGTTGTTGAAGAAGAGCGTGCGCCCGGCTCTTGTATTGTCTCATAGCCTAAATCATCTATCTCAGTACGACCTCTTTTGAATCCAACCGTGTTAACGTTGGCAATATTGTTCGAGATAGTATTAACATAAGTTTCTTGTGATGACATACCCGAAGCAGCTGTGCTCAAGGCTTTCATCATGGAATGCGATTCACTGACAAAAGCAAAAGTTAATATTATTAGTACGATTTTTTTCATATGTTCCCTTTCCATCAAAACTCTATATTAAAACTTTGATATCTCGTTAACTGCTTTTCCACTCATAGTATCGTAGGTTTTTATTACTCTTTGTATTGTCTCAAAATTTCTATTGGCATTAATTAAGGAAGACATTTCACCAACGGCATTTACATTCGATTGTTCAACAAATCCCTGATGAACGCTTGTTTTTAGTTCACCAATTTTTATATTTTTTTGATCTGGATTAATAAAGAGTGAGTTACCCTCTTTTTTTAAAGCATGAACATCATTAAATTCAACCAATGAAAGATCAGCCGCCTTGTTGGAACCGCTAAAAACTTCACCATCCAAGCTAATTGAAAACTTATTGTTACCAACCGTTATTGCTCTTGATTCAGGAGGTGCAGTCAATATAATGTTACCGGAAGCATCAGCAGTTGGCGGCGAGGCTTTACTAAGAAGTAAAAATCCCTGATCCGTTACAAGCTTGCCATCATTATTAATGCTTAAATTTCCCTTTCGGGTAAATCGAACACCGTTAGGTGTCAATACTTCGAAGAAGCCCGGACCATTTAGCGCATTATCAAACGCGTTACCTGTTGGCGCTAGCTGTCCTTGATCATGAAGTGTATATGATCCATCAACTTTTACAAAAGCATCCTCAGCATTATAGCTGCGGTAAAAATCTTCAGGCTTCCACTCTTTTTGTGGCAAATCTATTTGGCCATCACTCTTTTCCAGTGAGGCTAAATATTCCTTAAACACAACCTGCTCCTTTTTAAAACCAGGAGTGTTCGCATTTGCGACATTGTTGGCAATGGTTTCAACATTTCTTTGCTGAGCAATTGCGCCTGATAATGGGACCCACAGTTCTCTCAATTAAATTCTCCTAACAAAGGATTGATAGACATCATGAGACTCTTTCTCAACTATAACGTGCGAGGTGCCAAATTCCCTACATAGGAAAAATTGTCCCTCTGAAACAGCTTTCAAGTAAGTCGTTGATAATGTATCGTTAAAGAGAAAATTTAATAATACGGTGATGGTAAAAAAGACCATAAAGCGTGAATTTTTTGACACGACATACAGGTTTAAATTAGTCGGTTAAGTCACGAAATTATATAGGGGCATTTAATGACTAAGAAAAAAAATTTCGAAGAATCTTTAAAAGAACTAGAATTAATTGTTAGCAAATTAGAGTCTGGCGATGTTGGCCTTGAGCAAAGTTTGGAACAATTTGAAATTGGTACAAAACTTTATAAAGAATGCAAGGAGCAGCTTTTAGTTGCTGAAAAGAAAATAGTCATTCTCACTGAAAGCCTAAAAGAAGAAGACCTCTAGGAAATTAATGAAAAAATTATCGATACTAATTTTCCTTATATTCTTTTTAAGCAGCTGTTCGTCTTTTAAAACTGGAAGCCAACCGGCGCAAAAATCAAATGGTGTAAATCCTGATCAGGTTGATCTTTCAATTGACTCTTCAACTGACAAAGCGGAAGTTCTCCCTGTAGAGGAAACGGTGAGAGTTGGCGATCGAGGCGGAGATGTTTACTCAAATACGGCAACTGGTGGAGAGCACGAGCGCCCTGAAACAAAAAAATTAAGGATCGGGCTGAGTTTTGGCCCGGGCATTTATAGAACAATAAATTATGTCTCATTTTTAAAAATTCTTGAGCGACAAAATCTTTCACCGGACATTATTACCGGAACTGGTCTTGGCGCGATAGTCGCTGCAATGTATGCCATTGGCATGACTCCGGAAGTAATTGAATGGAATTTTTATAAATACTTTAAAGAGAGAAGAAAAAGCAAACCCTACGACTCGGAATGGATTGCAGAAATAGATGGGGCATTTTTAAAAAAATTCAAAACGCTCAATATCCAGGATACGAAGAAGAGATTTTTCATTACTTTATATGACCGAATTACAAAAAAAACTTATTATTTCGATAAAGGCAACATTCGCGATTTGTTATTGCTAAACTTAAGGCTATCAAATAATTATACCGGATTAAAGCAAGGACAAAAATACTCTGCTGCTTTTGAAAAAGAGGTCTTTAATGCACGACTGTTGAGACAGTTGGGAGCGGAATTCACAATCGCGGTGGACTCGTTGGGAGCAACCTTTGATTTTGAAAACCCAAATGAATTTTTAATTGGCGTTTATAGTGGTGTGGCCGGAAGAATTCAGAAAGAGAAAAAAGATTTTGATTACAGTGTGACACTTCCGTTAAATACAATGAATCTTGACTCAACAAAAGATGGACCGCTTTATTTGCAGCGCTCATATGAATTTATGCAAAAACAATCTCCAATAATAGTAAAGAAAATACATGCCAAGCAGGAAAGCTTAGTCAATTCGGGAAATGAATAATGAAAGGACTCATTTTTAAAATATTTTTAACCCTAATAGGCCTGGGATTTATAGCAGGTGTCGCCGGGGCTGTCGCATTTACATATTTCAATTTAGATCTACCTAAATTAGATAAATTGCAGGACTATAAACCCAATCTAGCTTCCCAAATCTATTCGAAAGACGGTTATCTCTTAGCCGAATTAGGGCTCGAAAAAAGAGAAATCGTTGAGATGCAAGATGTTCCCTCAAGAGTCATAGATGCTTTTCTCTCTGCAGAAGATGATAAATTTTTTGAGCACAAAGGGGTCGATTATTTCGGGCTCGCGAGGGCAATGTTCGCCAACTTCAGGGCCGGGAAAGTTGTTCAAGGTGGAAGCACAATTACCCAACAGGTTGCCAAATCTTTACTTCTGAGCTCCGAGAGATCAATTGCCAGAAAAGTTAAGGACTTTATTCTTGCTCAAAGAATTGAAGAAAAACTTAATAAAAAAGAAATACTATATTTGTATCTAAATCAGGTTTATCTGGGGGGCGGATACTACGGAATAAAAGCCGCTGCACACGGGTATTATAATAAAGAATTAAAAGATATGACTGTTGCCGAAGCTGCGATGTTAGCGGGTTTACTTGTAGCACCAGGAAAATATTCACCTTACGTTAATCCTCAAGCGGCAAGAAAGCGTCAGCACTACGTGCTTGAACGCATGTATAAGTTGGGAAAAATTTCAAAGGCTCAACATGAACAGGCCCTGGCTGAAAAAACGATTTATCATATCAGGGAGGACGAACTCCGTGCAGGTTATTTTACTGAATGGGTTCGACAAAAAGTTGTTGAAACGGTGGGCGAAAAACCTTTTCTGGTTGATGGATTCAAGATCAGGACGAGCCTCGACTGGGAACTTCAGAAAGTAGCAGAAGAACAAGTGAAACGCGGAATCAAAGAGATTGATAAACGTCAGGGATACAAGGGCCCATTTGCTCATATAACAGACGAAGAATTTTCAAGGTTTGAAAAAGAAAGCCGGCGAAATATTTACAAGAAGCGATCTCAGTTTTTTACAATAAATGAAAACAACGAAAAAGTGTATGAGTTTGTTTTTAATGAGACAAAATATGATGAGATCAAGGTAAATGAAAAGAAAATTCGAGAAACGAACAGTGATGATTTTTTTGTTCCGGGATTGAACGATGAGGACAGTCTACCTAATGTTTTAGAGGCAAACACTCAATACGAAGCCGTTGTAACCAAAGTCGATGACAACGCCCACTTAGTATATGTTTCACTGGCTGGCTCACCGGGAGTAATTCCGTTTGATAATTTTAAATGGGCACACAAAAGAAGCATTAATGAAAATACATCTTATTTTCAAGAGGTAACAAAGCCTACAACAATATTGCGAGTGGGCGATTTAATTCATGTACAGGTTACGAAAAAATCAGCTGGACTGACTGGGTATCTTGGAAAAGAGGGGACGATTGCATTAAACAAATCTAAAAATGCAAATCTTTCACGTAACCAAAAGTATATAATTTGCTTATTGGATCAGGTTGCAGAAGTTCAATCAGCTCTATTTTCAATGGATGTTCGCACCGGAGAAATTCTTAGCTATGTTGGCGGCAATGACTATAATACTTCAAAATTCAACCGTGTTATCCAGGCTAAGCGCCAGCCTGGCTCATCTTTTAAGCCGATTCTTTTTTCTGCCGCGCTTGAGCATGGGTATAATCCTGCCACTATAATAATGGATACACCTGAAGCATTGCCAGGATTTGATTCAGCATCAAGCTGGAAACCAAAAAATTATGAGGGAGGCTTTAAAGGGCCGGTAACAGTAAGAACTTCGCTGGAAGAATCAAGAAATATACCTACAATTAAGATGGCTGATAAAGTAGGGGTCGGAACAATTTTAAAATTTGCAGAAAGAATAGGTTTCAATGCCAAACTAGACAACAACTTGAGTATTGCTCTGGGAACCTTTGCAGTCAGTCCCCGGGATCTTGTTACATCCTACGCAATTTTTCCCAATGGCGGAAAGTTTGTTACCCCAAAGGCGATTCTCTCCGTAATTGATCGAGATGGAAAAAAATATGTAATCAATGAAGTCGAAAAAGATATGCAAATACCAACTTCTGAAAAAAGCGAAGACGCTGTTGAACAGACATCGCCTTTTTTAAAAAATTTGGCTGATAATCAAGTCTATGATCCACGACTTGCCTATATTATGACAAATCTCATGAAGGGAGTTGTAACCTCTGGTACGGCAACTTCTGCCAGAGATCTCAGCCAAAATATTGGCGGGAAAACCGGAACGACAAATGACTATGTAGATGCGTGGTTCGTAGGCTTCACGTCGAATGTTGTGACTGGCGTCTGGACCGGTTTTGATGATAACAAGACTTTAGGCCATGGTGAAACAGGGGGGCGCTCTGCCTTACCAATCTGGAAAGAATACATGCGTGCCAATATTAAAAAGTATGGAGATCAGCCTTTTGAAATTCCTGCTGGAATTTCTCAAGTATGGATTGATAAAGAAACTGGACGAAAAGCCCTCGCAAATGCTCCCGGGGCAATTTTAGAGTCTTTTGCCGAAAATATCGAGCAACCTACAGAAGCTGTCGGGGCCGGTGCGGCAGCAACGGCAAAGGCCAGAGCTGGCGGCGATGATGAATATTATGACAATCAATAACTGATTTCTACACTCTGTTGCATTTTTTTCCATTGAGCAATTGGGCTTATCTTTTCTTCCCTGGCAGCCGATAGGCATAATGAAAACTTTTTTAAGTTTTTTAAGGAAGAAAAATGAAGCTAGTAAAATCAGAACAGTCTCGATACTCATTTGCGTTAATATTTTCGCTTATTCTGCACGCTCTTACTTTTGGATATGTGTATAAAACGACCAATTCAACAAATTCTCCTATGACGGAGAAACGGTCTTCTAAATCTATTAATACAGTAAAGCTCGACTCTGTTAAATTTATTACACAAGAACAACTGAAGGCCATTAAAGCTGCCAATAATCAAATCGTAGCAAACGAGTTAAACGGAAAGAAAGAGCGTCCTGTGAATTCTCGTTTTGCCGGTGAAAGGGACCAAACTTTTGATCGCCAGACAATGGCCGCAGCTAATGGGGCGTTTAAGAAGGCTGGATTGGGTGCAAAAGAAAGTACATCTATCCAAAAGACAGAGTCAGCAGAATTGCCAGCAAAGCTTAAGAAAATGGCTAAAATTAATAAAACCAAAGCTACAGCACCCAAAGCACTTTCCTTAAGCGATTTGGGTACGATCGAGATTTCTAAAATTGAAAACGAGGAAAAAATTCAAGAAGCAGCGCTCGAAGAGATGAATCGCAATCTTGCATCTGAATCTAAAAAAGCAGCGGCACAAGGCATAGCGCGAGGAAGCAGCGACGAAACTGGTTTTTCAAGAAATAATGACTTTGTAGAAGAGGTACCCCTTGGGGATATGACAAATCTAAATACAACAGAATTTAAATATTACGGTTTTTATCATCGCATTCGTCAAAAGCTTGAACAGTATTGGGGCAGTACCATACAAAGTAAGGCAAAAAATTTGTATAAATCGGGAAGAAGGCTTCCAGCAAGCGAAAATTTGATAACGGCGATCACCGTCATTTTAGATGACCGCGGACAAATCCTGGATATAAAAATTGATGGAACAAGCGGAGTAAGAGAACTCGATCAAGCTGCGATCGAGTCCTTCAATAAGGCAGGCCCATTTCCAAACCCCCCGAAAGGTTTGCTAATTGGTGGTAGGGCCGTCATTCAATGGGGATTCGTTGTAAAAAGTTAGTGAATTTTATTTTTAAGTAAATCCTTTAACTTCCCAATACCTTCCATCAGAACATAATCGTTCCAGATGGAATCAAGCTCTCTGATTGTTTCAATTAATTGAACAGAAGCATGATCTTTAGAAATTTTTTGGTCTTCAGAGAGATGGTCAACTGCAACCAGGAGTGCACTCATAACAGGTGAGTTGCAGATCTTAGCCAATCGCTCTTCATAAGTGGCATTGATTCTTTTTTCTTTGCTCTTAATCACAGCGGTATTGAGAAGCTGAATAGCGTCTTGTTTATCAGACATCATATGGGTGTGAATCCTATCTCAAAAAAAGTGTTATTGTTTATGGTGAAGTGAGTATGGAGTGTTTGATAAATTTCGTAAAGATTTTTTTAAACAAAAATTTTTTTCAGGAAATCAATGAGTACTATAAAAAAAAACAGCGAAAAAAACTTAAAATAAGCTATTTTTTTGAAATTTTTTTCTTGCAATGGAAAAACGGCGAAATGCTCTTGGGAGCAATTTCGCCATTGAATATATTTAAATGATTGATTATAGAGAAGAAAGAAATTTTTCGTACTCAGAAGCAGAAAGTAGCGAATTTAGCTCTTGTGTATTTGAAAGTTTTACTTTGATCATCCATGCATTTCCATAAGGCTCAGCATTGCAAAGTTCAGGAGTATCTAAAAGACCAGAATTAACTTCTATTACGGCTCCAGAGACAGGCGAGTAGAGATCACTTACAGATTTAATTGATTCGACAACACCAAAGCTCTGGTGAGCAGTAAGTGCTTTACCCATTTCGGGAAGCTCTACAAAAACAATGTCACCAAGAGCAGATTGTGCGAAGTCTGTAATGCCAATAACGGCAGTGTCTCCACTAACCTTTGCCCATTCATGATCTTTTGTATACTTCAATTCAACTGGAATTTTTTGTGTCATTACTTGTGCCCTCCCTTAATAAACGCTTTTGAATGAAAATTAGCTTCGTATTTAGTATTTCTAATATTGATAACGTACTTCTTGTCTTTGCAAATTTTATCTTGTTGAATCAGTGCCATGGCAATTCCCTTACCGGTAACAACTGACATCGTGCCTGAAGTCACTTTACCAATGACATTGTTATTTGAATCAAGAACCTCGTATCCTTCACGAGGTATACCTCTTTCCAGTGACAATTTTACAAGTTGAAGCCGCGGCTTATATTCAGACAATGCGGATTTCCCGACAAAGGCATCTTTTCCTAATTTTACAGTCCATCCAAGGCCAGCATCCAGGGGAGTAACTTCATCGTTTAATTCATGTCCATAAAGAGGGTAGCAAACTTCCAGGCGAAGAACGTCTCGGGCTGCAAGTCCGCAGGGCTTAACGCCGATGCTTAATAATTTTTTCCACAGTGATTTGGCATAGGCATGGCTTGAAAAAATTTCAAATCCATCTTCTCCAGTATAGCCGGAGCGGGCGACAATAAGTTTCTCGTTATTTATTGTCGTCTCGAGAATAGAATAATAAGGAAAATCGACTGCCTTAATAATTCCCAGCTCTCTCATTATTTTTTCAGATTCGGGTCCCTGAAGTGCTAGAAGTGAATAATCGGCAGATTGGTTGCTGATGGTACATTTAAAATTAGAGACCTTAGAGCTGATCCACTCCCAGTCTTTTTGAATGTTTGAGGCATTAACACAAATGAGAACCCTGTCTTCTGCCAATTTATAAGCGATCAAATCATCAATGACAGTGCCATTATCTCTACAAAGTGGTGAATAAACTGCTTTTAAAATATCAGCGTTTTTAAAATCGTTTGTAATAAGGAAATCTACAAATTTAATTGCGTCTGAACCTTCTACGAAAAATTCCCCCATGTGACTAACATCAAAAACTCCAGCATGATTTCGGACAGCAAGTACCTCTTCCTTAACAGAAGAGTATTGAAGAGGCATATCAAAACCAGCAAAAGGAGCCATCTTAGCGTTTAAGATAATGTGTTCTTCGTGTAACGAAGTTTTTTGAATTGTCATAGAAATCTCCTGGAAAAGAGTCTAAAGAGATAGCTTGTTTTTGCCGGCTTGTAAAAGGTTTTGCGCAAGGGAAATAATTGTCATTGGCCCAACACCACCCGGAACTGGCGTGATTGCACCTACGAGATCTTTTACCTTTTCAAAATCTACATCGCCGCACAAGTTACCGTCGATGTCAGTATTCATACCCACGTCAATAATTACTTGTTTTTTTTCATTTGAAATAAACGATTCGTTAACAAGTTTAGAGATACCAACTGCGCTGACTATAATGTCGCACTCTCTGGTTATCTCTTCAATGTTTTGAGTTTTAGAGTGGCATAGAGTGACCGTCGCGTTGTAATTGGTAAAAAGACAAGCCAAAGGCTTTCCAACAATCATACTTCTTCCAATAATAGCCACTCTCTTGTTTTCAATTTCTATTTGATATTCCCTCAATAGAGTAATGATCCCCTTGGGAGTGCATGAAACAAAATTATTTTGAGTTACGCGATTGCTCAAAACGGCATAAAGATTCTCGGGATGAAATCCATCAACATCTTTTGCATAATCAACAAGCTTACCTACATCTAAGTGTGAAAGGTGCTTTGGCAGAGGTAGCTGGATAATGCAGCCATGTACTTTTTGATCGCTGTTAATGTCTGAAATTAAAGCTAGAAATGTTTTTTCATCAATATCTTCATTAAGTGAGATAATGTCGCATTTTGCACCTATTCTCTCGCAGTACTTTTTTTTGCTGGCAGTGTAAATTAAACTAGCTGGATTGTTACCAACCAAAATGACTTTAAGATATGGATATATTCCATTCTCAATTAAGAACTTACATTCGTTTTTCAGCTCTTTGGTGATTTTTTTCTTAATCGGAGCCGAGCTAAGTATTATGGTCATGGGCAGAATAATAACTTATATACAGATCTTTTTACAAAGAAAAAAAACTCCAGTACGATTTTAATGAGGTCATATTATGGTTTTCTATCTCGGGCTAGGAATGCAACTCGTTGGTTTTGCCTCTGTCGGACTTTGTTTATTCGCAGGTCTTACCAAGGGGGATTACGGCCGACTGGAATTACTTCAATTAATTGGCGGTTCCTTCATGTTTTATGTCGGGACTTTTTTTAAAAACAAAGGATCTAAATGATTATTTTAGGAATAGATCCTGGTTCACGCAAAGCGGGATATGCCTTAATAGAAGTTCAAGGAAAAAAGATTTCTTATCTTTTGTCCGGTACCATGAAATATGATCATGTGGATGAATTTATAGATAGGCTTGGCCTTATTTATCAGTCATGCGAAGAACTTATTAGCAAGCATGCACCAGATGAGATTTCAGTTGAGTCTTTAATATATGTCAAAAGCGTAGATGCATTAAGTAAACTTGCTCAGGCGCGTGGTGCAATGATTGCTGCTTTTACCAGAACTCGTCATGGCAGAGTTTTTGAGTATGCGCCTAATCTTGTAAAAGCTTCAGTTACCGGTCATGGGCATGCTTCTAAAGAAGCAGTGGATAAAGCGCTTGGTATGATGTTTGGAAAAATCGGTTTCAAAACGAGTGATGAATCTGATGCTCTTGCAATTGCGGTCTGTCATGCACTAAATAGAACGATGAAGCTACGCCTAATGGAAAAAAAGCCTCAACGAATAACGGGGAATGCCTTATGATTGGATTTTTATGTGGAGAAGTTATATTTAGTGACGGAAATGAATCTGTATTGCAAACGTCATCTGGAATAGGTTATCAGGTTTTTTATAATAGAGTGCTTGTCGAAGGGACTCAGGCTGCAATTTTCATTGCACATATTATAAAAGAAGATTCCGAGACGCTGTATGGATTCCATTCACTTCGCGCAAAAAAACTGTTTGAAATGTTGCTTACGGTGAAGGGAATTGGACCAAAGTCTGCCTATGGTCTTATCTCAAATATTGGTGTCAATGAAATTATCAATGCCGTAAATCTTGAGGCAAAGGCAACTTTAACAAAAGTACCAGGTTTAGGAACAAAAGGTGCGGCTCAGATTATTCTTGATTTAAGTGGAAAGATTGACCGTGTAAAAATGTATAGCGACTCTTCCAAAACTTTAAAGTCTTCGCCATCGCGTTCTACAGTAAACGTTCTTGAGATGTTCGAAGAAGTGGTTTATGTTGAAAATACAATTTCCAGTTCTTCAAATCAGCATGAAATCTTAAATGATGCCTTAATGGCATGTAAGGAGCTTGGATTTAAAGAAGATCGTATTATACCGATTGCGCAAAAAATTCTTGGGGCAAATTTAATTACTAAACCAGAGCAATTAATACACCTGGTTCTTAAAGAAATATAATTATGGAATATGAAAACAGAGAAGACATAGATCGAATTGTTGACATGGATGCCAGTCCGGAAGAAATTAAGCATGAAGTTCTTTTGCGTCCTTTTGATTTCAGTGAATATGTCGGCCAAAAAAAGGTTGTCCAGAACATAGAAGTCATGGTTGAATCCGCAAAAATTAGAAATTCTGCCATGGACCATGCTCTTTTATCTGGCCCTCCCGGCCTGGGAAAAACATCTCTGGCCATGATCATTGCAAAATCAATTGGCAGCGAGCTACACGTCATATCTGGCCCCGCCATTGATAAAAAGGGCGATCTTGCCGCAATTTTAACAAATTTAGGTCCACGAGATGTTTTATTTATAGATGAAATCCATCGTATGCATATTTCAGTTGAAGAAATTCTTTATTCTGCAATGGAAGATTATCGCCTGGATATTGTCATTGGCCAGGGACCTTCTGCACGCACGATGCAAATTCAAATTGCACCATTTACATTAATTGGAGCAACTACCAGATCAGGACTTCTTTCAAATCCACTTCGCGATCGATTTATGGCGCATTTGCATTTTGATTTTTACGAACAAGGCGAATTGGTAGAAATAGTGGGTAATAATGCAAAAAAATTGAAAATAACTTTAGAAAAAGCGGCAGTTGACCTAATTGCCAAATGTTCTCGAGGGACCCCGAGAATTGCGAATCGAATATTAAGAAGAGTTCGCGATTTTTCTTTAGTCAAAGGTGAAACTCAAATTTCAGAAAGTTCGGTTCAAAAATCTTTAGCCATGATGGAAATCGATAGTTACGGACTGGATCGCATGGACAGAAAAATTTTGCAAGTGATAGAGGATTATTATAAAGGCGGTCCTGTAGGCATAGAGACTCTTTGCGCGACTTTAGCAGAAGATCGCACGACTATCGAAGACGTGTACGAGCCATATCTTCTGAAGGAAGGTTTTCTTTTAAGAACACCAAGAGGTCGTGAAATAAGTCAAAAATCGAAAGAGCATTTATTAAATAAAAGTTTAATTAAATAGGACTATTTCTTTTTTATAATCGCCATTATTATTTTTGAATCACAAATCATCTTTCCCTCGTCATTGAAGATTTCAATCCTCCAGACTTGTGATGATTTTCCAATGTGAATAGCAGATGCCTTGCCCTTGACTTCACCTTTAGTAGCTGAACGAAGATGTGTAGCCTCTATGTGTTGACCAACGGCCATATATTCTGTGGTATCAATACAGAATCCTGCAGCGATGCTGCCTAGACTTTCGGCCAGGACACAGGACGCTCCTCCGTGCAATAACCGATAGGGTTGTACTGTTCTATGGTCGACAGGCATGGTGCCCTCTAAAAAATTATCCCCATACCCTGTAATTTTTATCCCTAGGTGGGCGACTAGAGTATTAGAGCTAAATTTATTTATATGTTCTAAATCAATAGGCTTTGACCAGATACTCATTATAGTTCCCTGTTTTTGTTAATCATAAAATTACTGTAAATCTATTATTCTCGGACGAAAAGAGTCTGGTATGGTCAAATTTTATTTACTTGGGTCCTAGCTTAATTACCCTTATAATCTAATCTGGTTGCCAACAGATAATGCAACCTGTAAAGTAGGTCTTAAATTGAATTTAAGGTATTATCAAGTACATGCTTAATCAACGCACGATTGCTAAAAAAATCTCTGTTACTGGAATTGGTATCCACTCTGGAAAGAAGGTTAAGCTAACTCTTCATCCGGCCGAAGCCGATTTCGGGGTTCAATTCAAAAGAATCGACGTACCTAATGCGGCTATTTTAAAGGCTAACGCAGAAACGGTAGGAGCGACTGAGAATAATACAACGATTGGTTCAGGCGCAAACGCAGTTCATACTGTTGAGCATTTGCTTTCTGCTTTTTATGGTTTTGGAATTGATAATGTTTACTGCGAGATTGATGGTCCCGAAGTTCCAATTATGGATGGATCCGGAGCCTCGTTCGTTTTTCTTTTAAAAGAAACAGGAATTGTTTCTCTTAATAAATCCAAAAAATTCCTGATTGTTTTAGAAAAAGTGCGCGTTGAAGTTGATGATAAATGGGCTGAAATTGTACCTTCATCTAAACTTATAATTGATTCAACAATTGTGTTTGCTCACCCTACAATCAAAACACAAAATAAAATTTTTGAATTCTCTTGTGAAAATTACATCAACGATATTGGTAGAGCGCGAACTTTTGGACTTCTAAAAGATGTTGATGCACTCAAGCGAAAAGGTCTTATCAAGGGCGGTTCCCTGGATAACGCCATTGTTCTCGATGACTATAAAGTTGTTAATCCCGAAGGACTTCGTTTTGGTGACGAATTCGTACGCCACAAAATCCTTGACACGATTGGAGATATTTCTCTACTCGGCCACGAAATCGCTGGCAAGATTACGACTTTCAAGTCCGGTCACAACCTGCATAATCTACTCTGTCGCAAGCTTCTTGCAACCCCTTCAGCCTATGAAATTGTTTCTGCCGCCTCTCTTGGGCGCGAGACAGTTGAAGCTTTTGCTCTCCCCAGAGCCTTGGCACCGTCATTTCATTAGTCAGAAGTTTATAGTATCATCGATTCAATTAAATCTATTCAAGGGCGAAACTCATGAGACTCACCAAAGGTTTTTGGCAAACATATAAAGAAGTACCGGCAGATGCAGTCATTCCCTCGCATCAGCTAATGCTGAGAACAGGATTGATACATAAATCTGGTGCAGGTTTATATAATTATCTTCCGATGGGTTTGCGCTCCATCAGAAAAGTAGAGAATATTGTCCGGGAAGAACTGAATAAAATTGGATGCAACGAAATTATAATGACCGTCGTAACTCCTGGAGAGCTATGGCAAGAAACTGGCCGTTGGGAAAAAATGGGCGGTGAAATGTTGCGCTTTAAAGATAAAAAAGATGCAGATCTATGCATTTCTCCGACAAATGAAGAAGCCGTCACTGATATTTTTAGAAAAACCATCAAGTCCTACAAGCAATTACCAGTGGGATTGTACCAGATAAATACTAAGTTTCGTGATGAGATTAGACCTCGTTTTGGATTGATGAGAGGGCGTGAATTTACAATGAAAGACGCCTATACATTTCACATGGACAAACCAAGTTTAGATGTTGGCTATCAGGAAATGTATGATGCCTATTCTGCAATTTTCACTCGCATCGGATTGGAATTTATTCCAGTAGAAGCTGATCCTGGAGCCATGGCCGCCCCCGGTTCAAAGACTCATGAATTTCAGGTCGTCGCAGATGCAGGAGAAGACCTGATCATTTATTCACAGGAGGCTAAATACGCTGCTAACGCAGAAAATGCTCAAACTCTTAGGTCCCATACAGAATTCGATTTTAAAATTTCAGAACTCTCTGAGGTGGCGACACCAAACAAAACGACAATAGAAGAGGTGTGTTCATTTTTAAATGCCCCACAGCACTTTAGTCTTAAGTCCCTGGTTTACGTTGCTACAACAGGAACAGAATCTGCTCTCGTGTTGGCAATGCTCTTAGGAGATGACTCTCTTAATGAAATTAAACTGAAGGCTCATTTGAAATGTGATAATCTTGCTGCCGCTACGGAAGAGCGGATGAAGGCTGCAAAGCTTTGGAAGGGATTTATTGGACCGGTCAACATTTCAAGCGATATCAAAATTATTTTCGATAAGAGTATCAATCCAGATGCAAGTTATATTATCGGCGCTAATAAAAAAGATACTCACACTCAAAATTTTAATCCTAAAAGGGACGTAAAAAATCTAATCCAAGCCGACCTTCGCCTGGCACGATCCGGAGATTTAACAATAAATGGAAAGCATACCGTTGTTGAAAAACGTGGAATTGAAGTTGGACATGTATTTCAATTAGGCGATTTATACACTAAGGCGATGAAGGTTGGAATTCTTGATCAAACAGGAAAGCTGGTTACTCCACTTATGGGCTGCTATGGAATTGGCATAACAAGAGTGGTTGCTGCGGCAATTGAACAAAATCATGACGAAAATGGAATCATCTGGCCGAAATCGATCGCGCCATATCAGGTCTATTTTGCAACTATTGTAAAAGCGCCGGAATTTGTAGCCATCGCAGATGAACTCTATAATACAATGATGAACGCTGGCATTGAAGTTGTTTATGATGACAGAAATGTTGGTCCGGGGAATAAATTCAAAGATTCAGATCTTCTAGGCTTGCCATACAGAGTAGTATTGGGAGAAAGAGACTTTGGATCTACTGGGGAATTGGAATTAATAGAGCGAAAATCAGGCACGGTTACCAAAGTTACAAAAGATGATCTGATCGCAACTTTAAAAAATCTACTTAAATAGGAATTTGGTATGGACCACGATATGATTGTCGGCATTCACAGTATTGCTGAAGCCATCAGAAATCCTGAACGACAAATTTTTGAAATTGTCACAACAGATGAAGGCTTCCAGGAATTTAAAAAGCGCAGTGGTCTTCGAGATAATGAAATCCCGCTTACAAAAGTGAGATGGTTAGAAGGTCATGCACTCCAGGAAGAAGCAAAAAGAATCTATCGCGACCTTGATTTAGAGTTTCAACGTGTCCCATCTGGGATTTTCATGTTGGTAAGTCCAATAAATATTTATGAGCCGACATGGATCTATAATCAGCTTGAGAGTCGAATTCCCATAAAGATTCTTGCCCTAGACCAAGTGACAGACGCTCATAACGGAGCTGCTATAATGAGAACGGCGGCTTTCTACGGTGTCGATGTAATCCTCATATCTTCTAAAGGTAATTTTGGCCTTGGCCCAGGTTTCTCAAGGATCGCCTCGGGTGCAACTGAGCATGTAAAAATTGTTCGCTGTTCAGCCTTGCCTAAAACCATCACGAAAATAAAAGAATTGGGCGCAACTTGCATCGGCCTATCAGAACACGCTTCAGGAACTTTGGAAAAAATAGATAATTCAAAACCAATCTGTTTAGTTTTGGGTGCCGAGGACGTAGGTATGTCACATGCCGTTAGTCGTGTGGTTGAAACGACAATTGCATTCAAACCGGCAGGTAAAATAAAATCGCTTAACGTATCAGTTGCCGCAGCAATTGCGATGGAAAAAATTTTTGGCGCAGTTTAATTTTAAAAAAGACAAAAAAAATATTGCCTTTAAAAAGACTTCAGATTATAAATTACCCCTAGCATAGCGGTTAGATACTGTAGGCTGACTTAGCTCAGTTGGTAGAGCATCGGTTTTGTAAACCGACGGTCGTAGGTTCGATTCCTATAGTCAGCTCCATTATCTTGAAAGTGAGAGCTGGATTTAGGAGAGATTGCCGAGTGGCCAATGGCAACAGACTGTAAATCTGTCGGAGTAATCCTTCGAAGGTTCGAATCCTTCTCTCTCCACCATTTTTCTGACCAAAGTTTTCTATGCGGGCGTAGCTCAGTTGGTAGAGCGCCACCCTTCCAAGGTGGATGTCGCAAGTTCGAATCTTGTCGCCCGCTCCATTTTTTATCCTTTACACAATAGTTGCTATCTATTACTTTTTGTAAAAATTGCGCGCTCTAGTGGCTCAGTGGTAGAGCACTCCCTTGGTAAGGGAGAGGTCATGGGTTCAATTCCCATCTGGAGCTCCATTTTTTCCCCTTGTCAGCGAAGTGCTTCGCAGGCATACTGTTGACTTAATTTAGAGCACGTTATAAGCCCATAAGAAAAAAATTAATTCTTGTTGAATAAAGAATAATTAAGAAGGAGTGACCCAATGGCTAAGGAAAAATTTGACCGTAATAAACCGCACGTTAACATCGGAACTATCGGTCACGTAGATCATGGTAAGACGACATTAACAGCAGCAATTACAATGACAATGGCAAAACTTCACGGTGGAGCAGCGAAGTCTTATGCGGACATCGATTCAGCACCAGAAGAAAAAGCCCGTGGTATTACAATCAATACAGCACACGTAGAATATGAAACAAAGACACGTCACTACGCTCACGTAGACTGTCCAGGTCACGCAGACTATGTAAAGAACATGATTACCGGGGCCGCTCAAATGGACGGTGGTATTCTTGTTTGTTCAGCAGCAGACGGACCGATGCCACAAACGAGAGAGCATATTCTTCTTGCTCGTCAGGTAGGTGTACCAGCTCTAGTGGTTTTCTTGAATAAAGTAGACATGGTAGACGACGCAGAACTTCTTGAGCTAGTAGAAATGGAAATGAGAGAACTTCTTTCTTCATACAATTTCCCAGGAAACGACATTCCATTTATTGCAGGATCAGCTCTTGCAGCAGTAGAAGGAAGAAATCCGGAAATTGGAGAGTCAAAAATCGTGGCGCTAATGGACGCGGTAGACACTTATATCCCAACCCCAGTACGTGATGTTGATAAGCCTTTCTTGATGCCAGTAGAAGACGTTTTCTCGATCTCAGGACGTGGAACGGTAGTAACAGGACGTATTGAGCGTGGAACAATCAAAGTTAACGAAGAGATTGAAATTGTAGGTATTCGCGATGTTCAAAAGACAACAGTAACAGGAATTGAAATGTTCCGTAAGCTTCTTGACCAAGGTCAGGCAGGGGACAACGCAGGTCTACTTCTTCGTGGAACTAAGAGAGAAGATATTGAGCGTGGTCAGTGTTTAATTAAGCCAGGATCAGTGACTCCGCATGCGAAGTTTACTGGTGAAGTATATATCCTTACAAAAGAAGAAGGTGGACGTCACACTCCGATTTTCAAGGGATACCGTCCTCAGTTCTACTTCAGAACAACGGACGTAACGGGTTCAATTGAACTTAACCCGGGTGTTGAAATGGTAATGCCAGGTGACAATACAACTTTCAAAGTTGAGTTGATCTCTAAAATTGCTATGGAAAAATCGCTTCGTTTCGCTATCCGCGAAGGTGGACGTACGATCGGTGCCGGAACTGTTGCAGAAATCTTAGATTAATTTTAACAAAAAGGTATGCGGTCCTTGACAAAGGGCCGTATACAAAATAAAAAGTCAAAAACAAAAAATAAGGATCGACGAATATTATGAAAGCTTCAAGACTAAGAATTAAGTTGCGTGCATACGATCACAAGCTTTTAGACACTTCGGTAAACGAAATTGTTCAAACAGCTAAAGAAACAGGGGCTAGAGTAGCTGGGCCAATCCCTCTACCTACGGAAATAAACAAATTTACAGTACTTCGCTCTCCGCACATTGATAAAAAATCAAGAGAGCAATTTGAAATGAGAACTCATAAACGTTTGGTTGATATTATTGAACCAACTCAACAGACAATTGATCAATTAATGAAGCTTGATCTTTCTTCTGGGGTTGACGTAGAGATTAAGTACTAGTAAAACAGTTAAACTTTTGAAGCTATAGAAAAATAATAATAACCATGTACGCATCCCTTAGAGTAGGGTGATGCTGTGGAGGTAAGATGTCTGAATCAAAGATCGCTTTGGATGCCGTTTTTGGCGTAAAAGCAGGTATGACTAGAATTTTCGACGAGAACGGAAATCACATTCCAGTAACCGTTATCAAAATCGTTCCCAATTTAATCACTCAAGTAAAAACCACAGATAAAGATGGCTACAACGCTTATCAAGTTGGATACGGTGAAAAACGTGAGGCTCTCTTGAATAAACCGAACAAGGGAATTCTTGCAAAAGCGGGCGTTTCTCAAAACGTTACACACTTCTCAGAAGTGAAAACAGATACAGTAGATGTCGCAAATCTTGGGAAAGAAGTAGCATTTGATACTTTCAATCCAGGTGCATACGTTGATGTAACTGGTTACTCAAAAGGTAAGGGTTTTGCTGGAGTTATGAAACGTTATAATTTCCAAGGTGGACCTGCATCTCACGGTTCTCACTTTCACAGACGGGTGGGATCAATTGGTAACAGAGCAACTCCAGGCCGCGTTTTCAAAAATAAAAAAATGCCTGGTCACATGGGGACGGATAAGAAAACAGTACAAAACATCGTAGTTGTTGAAGTAAATCTTTCTAAGGGATACTTACTCCTAAAGGGGTCGGTTCCAGGTGGAAAAGAGGGATTTATCAAAATATCTAAAGCTCTTAAGAAGTAGGGTAGAGGTCTAAAATGACAGAATTAAATGTATTAAACAGTAAGTTCGAAAATAAAGAAAAAATCAAGGTTGAATTTGATTTTACACCTGATTCAATCAATGTACCAGTTGTACACCAAGTAGTTAAGGCAACCCTCGCATCGAGAAGACAGGGAAATGCACATACAAAAAGTAAAGCTGAAGTACGTGGTGGTGGAAAGAAGCCATTCAAGCAAAAAGGAACAGGTAACGCTCGTCAAGGATCATCACGTTCACCTTTAATGCCAGGCGGAGGAACTGTTTTTGGACCAAGACACAGATCATTCGAACAAAAAGTTAACAAAAAGGTAGTTCTTAATGCTCTTAAGTCTGTCTTGGTTGATAAGCAATTGGCCGGTAAATTAACTATCGTCGATTCGCTTGCTTCGACAGGTAAAACAAAAGAAATTTTTAACCTTCTAGAGTCTAAGAATTTATCAAATGCTTTAATCGTAACTGCAGATTCAGCAAGTCTGGTGATTCGAGCTGCGAAAAACCTAAGAACAGCTAAAGCACTTGGTGTGGATAACATGAGTGTTTATGAAGCTGTTAAATATGAAAATTTAATTATTGAGAAGTTAGCTTTTGAAAAGCTAACAAAAAAATTGGTGTAATTATGGCTGCAATAAATGATGTATTAGTAAAACCTCTTATTACTGAAAAAATTTCGGCATCTTCAGACGCTTTTAACCGTTATGGATTTGTTGTAAACCTTAAAGCAAATAAGAATCAGATTAAAAACGCAATTGAATCTTTTTACGATGTAAAGGTTGTGGCGATTAGAACTGCAATTATTCCAGGGAAAACAAAAAGAACTTCAAAATCTACTAAGAAATTATCTTCTTACAAGAAAGCACTTGTGCAATTAGCTCAAGGGCAAAAAATTGAGTTTTTTAAAGGAATATAATTTTAAAAGAATTTTTAAGGATATTTTATGGGAATTAAAAAATTTAAACCGGTTACTCCGACACAAAGAAAAAAGCAAGTTATGGATAGCAAAGACCTTACAAAAGGTGTGAGCATTCCAAGTAAGCTTTTAGAAATTAAAAAAATTCAAGCCGGGCGTAACAGTCACGGAAGAATCACAGTTCGTCACCAGGGTGGCGGTGTAAAGCAAAAATACAGAATTATTGATTTCAAAAGAAATAAACTTGAAATCCCGGCAACGGTTAAAGCTATTTGTTACGATCCAAATCGTACGTGCAATATTGCTCTAGTGGTATACGCCGACGGAGCAACAAATTTTATCCTGGCACCGTTGGGATTAGTTGTTGGTGATTCAATTATATCTTCAGCTACAGCCGATATTAAAGTTGGAAATTCTAAACTTTTATCTGACATCCCTGTAGGTACATTGGTCCACAATGTTGAATTAAGTCCAGGTGCTGGTGGGCAAATTGCTCGTTCAGCAGGATCGTATGTTCAAGTTATGGCAAAAGAAGGCGAGATTGCACTTTTGAGAATGCCATCGGGTGAATTAAGAAGAGTAAAGAGCAACTGTCGCGCGACTATTGGACAAGTTGGTAATTTAGATCATGAAAAAGTAAACCGCGGTAAGGCTGGTATTACTAGAAAGCTAGGCATCAGACCAACTGTTCGCGGGGTTGTTATGAACCCAGTGGATCACCCAATGGGCGGTGGTGAAGGTAGAACTTCTGGTGGTAGACACCCATGTACGCCATGGGGAATCCAAACTCGAGGATTCAAGACTCGTAAGAACAAGAGAACAGATAAATTTATTGTAAAAAGAAGAAAGTAAGATAAGAAAATAATTTGGGAGTTTAGATATGGCTCGATCGCTCAAGAAAGGACCTTTCGTTGATGGACATTTACTAAAAAAAGTTGCTGGAATTTCAAATGATTCCAACAAAGCAAGTAAAGTTATCAAAACATGGTCACGTCGCTCAACTGTGGTTCCAGAATTTATCGGGATTACGTTTGCAGTTCACAATGGAAAGAAATTCATTCCAGTTTATGTAACTGACAACATGATTGGCCACAAGCTCGGGGAATTTGCTTTAACAAGAACTTTCCATGGCCATGGTGCTGATAAGAAAGTAGCTAAGAAATAATTAGAATAATTTTGGAGAGGGGCTTATGGCCATTAAAGTAAAAAACAATAACGTTGGAATTGCACCAAGAAAAATCAGACAGGTTTGTGATTTAATCAGAAACAAAAAAGCGTCTGAGGCTATCAAGATTTTGAGATTTTGCGAGAAAAAAGAAATCGCAATTGTTCTTACTAAATTGATTAACAGTGGATTAGCAATCGCCAATGAATCGAATAAATACGATCTTGATAATATTGTAATTGGAACAATCTTTACAGATGAAGGCCCAATGTTAAAAAGAATCATGCCCAGAGCTCAAGGGCGTGCGTATAAGATTAGAAAAAGAACAAGTCACGTTACAGTTGTTTTAAAAGAAGCATAGGAAGGGATTTAAATGGGACAAAAAGTACATCCTTACGGTTTTAGATTAGGTTATATCAAGTCTTGGCATTCTAATTGGTATGCAAAGGATAGATATGCTGTTCTTCTTCACGAAGATCTTAAAATGAGAACTTACATTGAAAAGAATATGAAAAGCGCTGCTGTTGCAAGCATCGATATTTCAAGAACGTCTGATCAAGTAAAAGTTACAGTAAATACTGCTAAGCCGGGAATTGCTATTGGTAAGAAAGGTACTGGAATTGAAAAAATAAGAAATGACCTTAAGAAAATGACTTCTGGTACTTTGATTTTCAATATAGCCGAAGTTAAAAGACCAGATGCTGATGCAAAACTTATAGCTGAAAACATTGCTCAACAGCTTGAAAAGCGTGTTGCTTTCAGAAGAGCTATGAAAAAAGTTATGCAATCTGCTTTCAGAGCAGGTGTAAAAGGTATCAAGGTAAGAACATCAGGTCGCCTTGGTGGAGCCGAGATGGCCAGAACTGAAGGATACGCTGAAAGAAAAGTGCCTCTTCATACCCTGAGAGCAGATATTGATTACAATACGGCTGAAGCAATGACTACATACGGAATCATTGGTGTGAAGGTTTGGGTTTATAAGGGCGAAATTTATAAATAAAATTTATAAGTTGTTAAAAATAAATAGAGGTTTCTCATGTTAAGTCCTAAAAGAGTAAGATTTAGAAAACAACAAAAAGGCAGAATGATGGGTGCCGCTACTCGCGGTAATACTGTTAATTTTGGTGAGTATGGCCTACAAGCTACAACTTGTGGATATATCACAAATAGACAAATTGAAGCAGCCAGAATTGCGATTTCAAGAAAGATGAAACGTGGTGGAAATATGTGGATTAAGGTTTTCCCAGACAAGTCACTTTCAAGAAAGCCTGCCGAAGTGCGCATGGGTGGCGGTAAAGGTTCACCAGAAACATGGGTAGCAGTTATTAGACCAGGCAGAATTCTTTTCGAAGTTGGTGGGCTTGATGCTGAAACTAGCTTAGCAGCTTTAAGGCTGGCTATGTATAAGTTACCAATAAAAACAAAACTTGTTAAAAAAGAAGACATGGCTCCGAAAGAAGCCTTGTAAAAATAAGAAAAAAATGTAATAAGGCGCGTAGCCGATAAATTAATTTGGATAGCACAATTATGATCACATTAGATGATGTAAAAAAATTAAATGGTAAGGATGTTTCTAAGAAGATCTTGGAATTAAAGAAAGATCTACTTTCTTTTAAGATTCAATCTTCTGTTTCTGGAGCTGAGAAGCCTCATAGAAAACAACAAATTAAGAAAGACATTGCTAGACTTTTGACTTTTAGCAAACAGCTAAATAAATAGGACACTGGGATATGAGCACAGAAAAAACATTTAAAAAAACACTTGATGGAATTGTTGTAAGCGACAAAAACGAAAAAACAATTGTAGTTAAGGTAACAAGAAGATTCAAAGATGCTGTATACAGCAAGTTCGTAAGTACTTCAAAGAAGTACCATGTTCACGATGAAGCTTCAAAAGCAAAAATAGGCGATGCGGTTACAATTATTGAGTCGCGCCCTTATTCAAAATTAAAAAAATGGGAATTGTTCAAAGTTAACTAAGGGATAAAGTTATGATCCAAATGCAAAGTAATCTAGATGTTGCTGATAACTCTGGAGCGAAAGTTGTTACATGTTTTAAAGTTCTTGGTGGCTCAAAAAGAGTTTCAGCAGGACTCGGAGATATTATTGTAGTTGCAGTTCAACAAGCTGTTACTGGCGGTAAAATTAAAAAAGGTGATGTTAAGAAAGCTGTAATCGTTAGAACTGTTTATCCTGTTAGAAGAGAGGACGGTTCATACATTCAGTTCGACACAAACAGTGTCGTAATTATCAACAACGCAAATGAGCCAGTCGGAACACGTATTTTTGGGCCAGTTGCAAGAGAGTTAAGAGCAAAGAATTTTACAAAAATTTGTTCTCTAGCTCCTGAAGTATTATAAGTTTTTAAGGTAGAGTTATGAAAAAATTAAAATTGAATGATGAAGTAGTTGTTACAACTGGAAAGAACGCTGGAAAAGTTGGAAAGATCATTTCTTTAAATAGAAAGACTAACAAAGTTACCGTTGACGGCGTGAACGAAGTAAAAAGAGCAACGAAACCAAGCCAGGGCAACCCTGAGGGGGGATTTGTTACGAAGAATTTACCAATCGATTCAAGCAATGTTTCGTTAATCAGCCCGAAAACAAAAAAGCCAACAAAGGTTAAGTTTGTAACAGGTAAAGATAATAAAAAAGTTAGAACGTCAAAGAAATGTGGTGCTGTAATATAATAGGGAATTTTTATGAGTAGAATGAAAGAAATATATCAGAAAGAAGTCGTCCCAGCGTTAGTTAAGAAATATGGTTATTCTAATGTTCACATGATTCCAAAGATTGAAAAAGTCGTTGTTAATTGTGTAACTAAGGATGCAGTTTCGAACTCAAAAGTCGTTGATTCGATTGTTAATGATCTGGGCGCAATAACTGGTCAACGTCCAGTTGTAGCTAGAGCAAAGTCTTCTATCGCGTCTTTTAAAGTTAGAGAAGGAATGCCATTGGGTGCCTCTGTTACTTTAAGAGGTGAAAAGATGTATGAATTTCTTGATAGATTAATTTCTATTTCACTTCCAAGAGTAAGAGACTTTCGTGGAGTATCTTCAAAAGGATTTGATGGAAAGGGTAATTATACTCTTGGTTTAAAAGAGCAAATTATCTTCCCAGAAATAAACTACGACAAGATTGATAAAATTAGAGGTCTTGGTATTTCAATTGTTACAACAGCAGAAACTAACGATGAAGGAAGAGAACTTTTAACACTTATTGGAATGCCTTTTAGAAAATAACGGAGAAGTTAAATGGCTAGATTAGCTAAAATTATTGCAAATAATAAGAAACCAAAATTTTTAGTAAGACACAGAAATAGATGTGAGCACTGTGGGAGACCTAGAGCTTTCATTAGAATGTTTAAACTATGCAGAGTTTGCTTTAGAAACCTATCTCTCAAGGGAATGGTTCCTGGTGTAACTAAGTCTAGCTGGTAATTTAAGGATAAGAGGACGATATATGCAAACAGATCCAATCGCGAACATGCTAACAGTAATTAGAAATGGTGTAAGTGCTGGCCACGAAAAAGTTGAATTTCCAGCGAGTAAAATTCAGGCTGCAATTTGCAAAGTTCTAAAAGACGAAGGCTTTATTAAATCTTTTAAAATTGTAGCGAAAGCGCCAAACGATATTAAAATTAAGGTTGCTCTCAAAGAAGGTGCAATTGTTGGATTAAGTCGTGTCTCTAGACCAGGCTTGAGAAGATACAATAGTTATGATTCATTTGCGAGAGTAATGAGTGGTCTTGGTGTTTCGATAGTATCTACTTCAAAGGGAGTCATGTCTTCTAGAGAAGCTAAGAAGAATAAAGTTGGCGGAGAAGTTCTCTGCAATATTTGGTAGTAGGAGATTAAGCCATGTCACGTATTGGAAAAGTACCTGTAAATATTCCTGATAAAGTAGAAGTTAATATTAAAAATGGTGTTGTCTCTGTTAAAGGTGCAAAGGGCACATTGACTGCTAAATTAAATGATAACGTTGTGGCTGAAATGGCTGGCAAGGTTATCACAATTAAACCAAAAGATGACTCAACTACGGCTCGTTCTCAATGGGGTACAGCTAGAACTCAGGTGAACAACATGATTGTTGGAGTGAGTACTGGTTTTGTAAAGTCTCTTGAGTTTAACGGAGTTGGATATAAAGCGGCAGTTTCTGGCAGCACACTAAATCTAAGTTTAGGGTACTCGCACACAATTGATTATGTTCTACCTGCAGGGATTACTGCAAAGGTTAACAAAAACGTAATTGATATTGAAGGATCGAACAAGGAATTAGTCGGCCAAGTTGCTGCTAAAGTTAGATCATTCAGGGAGCCAGAGCCATACAAAGGGAAAGGAATTAGATATACAGATGAAACGATTATTAGAAAGGCTGGTAAAGCTGGCGGTAAAGGTAAATAATTAATTACTTATAGTGGGATCATTATATGAGAAAGAGTTACGCGAAAGTTAGAAACACGAAAGATAAGCAGAGACAGAGAAAAAGACTAACGATCAGAAAAAGGATTAGTGGGACGACTGAAAGACCACGCATTGTTGCGATGAAGTCTAATAAACATATCTCTGTTCAATTAATCGACGATACAAGATCAGTTAGTTTGTTTACTGTAAGTACATTTGGAAAAAATGCTGCTGCAGATACTTGTAACATTGAAGGCGCTAAAAAAGTTGGAGTTAAAGTAGCTTCAATAATGAAGACTAAAAATCTTAGCTCTGCTGTATTCGATAGAGCAGGATATAAGTATACAGGCGTAATAGCTGCGCTTGTACAGAGTATTAGAGAAAGCGGAATACAGGTTTAGGAGATAATATGTCTGAAGAAATTTCTGTAATTGAAGAATTTGAAGCCGAAGCGGGCGATAGTAAAAAAGGTCCAAGAAAAAAGGGCCCACCTCCGCCGCGAAAAAAAGCTCCTGCCCAAGGCGGAGAGCTAGAGGAGCGTGTTGTTGCTGTAAATAGAGTAGCAAAAGTTGTTAAGGGTGGTAGAAGATTTTCTTTCTCAGCTCTTATGATCGTTGGTGATAAAAAAGGTAAGGTTGGTTACGGTTTAGGGAAAGCTAAAGAAGTACCTGAAGCAATCAGAAAAGCGACTCAAGAAGCCTATAAAAATATGATTACTGTTCCACTAGATGGCGGAACTATTCCACATGAAATTCTAGGTGAATTTGATGCTGGAAAAATTTTATTCAAGCCGGCTTCAAGTGGTACCGGGGTTAAGGCTGCTGGTGCATGTCGATCAATTTTAGAACTTGCGGGTGTACACAATATTTTAACAAAATCTTTACGTGGCAATAATCCGCATAACGTAGTTAAGGCAACTTTCAAAGCTCTAAGGGAGCTAAGATCAGTTGATCAAATTGCACAAAGCAGAGATAAAAACGTAAAAGGTATAAGACTTAAAAAGTAATAGCGGGAAATTTTATGGCAAAAATAGCATCGAAAATTAAAGTAAAACTTATAAAAGGGCTACCTGGGACAACTAAAGGTGTCCAGGCTAATGTTCGTGGCTTAGGTTTAAGAAAAGTTGGCCAAACTTCTGAATTGGAAAATACTCCAAGTGTAAGAGGAATGATAAAAAAAATAATCCACATGCTAGAAGTTCAAGAATAACTAGTAGAGTAGAGATTTAGAATTTATAAAAGGAATTGAATTATGTTAACTTTAAATAATTTACAAAGCCCAAAGGGTGCAAATAGAGCAACTAAGCGATTGGGTCGTGGGCAGGCTTCTGGTCAAGGTACCCAAGCTGGTAAAGGTCATAAAGGACAAAAGGCTAGAAAAAGTGGGCATGTAAGATCAGGGTTTGAAGGTAACAACCTTCCACTATATATGAGATTACCAAAGCGTGGATTCAATAACGTGAGATTCGCAGAAGCTTTTGCTGTCGTTACGCTTGAAAACATCGAAGCTAAATATACTAAAGCTGAAACAGTAAATAGAGCTTCTCTAATTACAAAAGGCTTACTATCTGGAGCTAACAAGAGTTTAAAAATAAAAGTAATTGGATGCATTCCTCTTACAAAATCGCTAAACTTTGAAGAAGTAACAAAATTCTCAAAGAAAGCTCTTGAATCAATTAAAAATGCCTCAGGAACTGTAAAGTAGATTTAGGAAGGACTTTAGATGTCAACGACTCAAGGAAAGATAGAGGAATTAAAAAAGCGGATTTTTTATACATTTTTGCTCCTTTTAGTTTATAGATTAGCGGCACAAGTACCAGTTCCTGGAGTTAATGCTTCAGCAATAGCATCATACTTTTCAGAGTCTGGTGGTGGGATTTTTGATCTAGTAAATACTTTTAGCGGTGGAGCGTTTAAACGTTTTTCAGTGCTTGCTTTAGGTATCATGCCTTACATCACAACTTCAATTATTTTTAGCTTACTGGGAGAGGTTGTGCCTCAAATTCAGGAGCTTCAAGAAGATAGCGAAGGTTATAAAAAGATTCAGAAATGGACAAGATACGCAACAGTTCTTCTGTGTTGTGTTCAAGGTTATGGAATGGCTGCAGTTTTTGAAGGGTTTAAAAGCCCGACGGGCGTGCCAGTTATTACAGAGCCGGGAATGTTGTTCAGACTTACAACTATGATCACGCTTGCAGGTGGAACAATGTTCTTGCTATGGCTTGGCGAGAGAATTACTGAGTTTGGTCTTGAAAATGGTGTTTCATTAATTATCTTTACTGGTATTGCAGTTGAGTTGCCTTCAGAGCTTTTCCAGAAAATTACCCTCTATAGAAATGGTGAATTGGCTGGTTTAAGTCTTATGGTTGGAGTTCTGATCATCTGCCTTTCTCTTTATATTGTTTCATTTATTGAGAGTTCTTTTAGAAATATACCCGTTCAATATGCTAAAAAAATTGTGAATAACAAGGTGTACGGCGGAGCTCAAAATTTGCCTCTACGTCTTGATACTGGAGGGGTAATGCCTCCGATTTTGGCTAGCTCTTTATTAGCTGCACCTGCAACACTTGCGAATTTTGTTCCGGCAACAAGCCCTCTAAAGCCATTTGTGGATGTTATTCATCAATCGCTTATGCCGGGCCAAATGCTGTTTAATTTATTATTCGCCTTTCTTATTATTTATATGTCGTTTTTCTATGCACCTATTCAGTTTAAGACTAAAAAGGTTGCAGAAATGCTTCAAAAGAATAATGCTTTTATCCCGGGAATTAGACCAGGTGATAAAACGCGAGAGTACTTAGACTTTGTTTTAAATAGAGTAACTTTCTTCGGAGCCTTGTTTTTGATTGTGATTTGCATTCTTCCTTCTGTGATTACCGGTAGTCATAGCCGTTTTGAAGGAACATCGCTTTTGATTATGGTAAGCGTTGCCATGAGAGTTATGTTGAATGTTCAAACTTTTATGTATTCAGATAAGTACGAGACCGCCTTTAAGAGTAAGGGTAAATACAACGGTCCGAATAGAAGGTTTTAAAAAATGAAACCTCATTTGATCATCTTGGGAGCTCCCGGTTCCGGAAAAGGAACTCAAGCTGCTAAGTTGGTAGATAAAGGCTATAAGCATATTTCTACTGGTGATCTGTTAAGAAGTGAGATTGCAAAAGGAAGTGAACTTGGCCAAAAAGTTTCTGGAATTATTTCCAGGGGTGATTTGGTAGACGATAGTACTGTAATGGCCCTCTTAAAAGCTAATTGTGACGTAGACAAAGTTAGCTATATTTTTGATGGGTTCCCGCGTAATATTGCTCAGGCAGAAATGCTTGAAGCAGAGCTACTACAAGGCAGAAAAACACTTGCAGTTTATTTCAAAATTGACCCCGGAATTTTAATTGACCGGGTGGTAAACAGAAGGACTTGCGGAAATTGTGGTGAGATTTATAATCTTGCGACTAAGCCTCCGCTAAAGTCTGACGTTTGCGATAAATGCGGAGCGGTTGGCACACTTAAGCAACGAAAGGATGATACTGAAGAGGTCGTCTCTAATCGTTTGAAGATTTTTGCTGACACGGTTAACCCAATGCTTGCTTTTTATAAAGCGAAAGGCTCATTGGCTGAGATCGATGCTTCTGTGCAAGAAAAAGATGTCTTTAGCGCGCTAGAAAAAGTTATTAGTTAACAATATAAAATGGCCTAAATAGCTCTTGCTTTATGGGATTATTTTAGGATATACAATCCTTTTTTAGGGGAATATGAGCGATAAAGATATCATTGAAGTTGAGGGTGAAGTCACTGAACTATTACCCAATACTAAGTTTCGAGTGAAATTGCCAAATGGGCACATTATCATTGCTCATATTAGTGGAAAAATGCGAATGCATTTTATTAAGATCTTGCCCGGGGATAAAGTTCTGGTTGAAATAAGTAAGTATGATTTAACTAAAGGTAGAATAACTTACAGAAGTAAGTAGTTATAGCGAGGATATATGAAAGTTAGAGCTTCGGTAAAAGTAATTTGTAAAGATTGTAAAGTAATTAAGCGTAAAGGCGTTCTTAGAGTTGTTTGTAAGAGCAGTCCAAAACATAAACAGAGACAAGGTTAAGATTTAGGTAGGGGATTATATGGCTAGAATTTTAGGGGTAGATATACCAAGAAATAAAGCAATGAGAATTGCTCTTCAGTCAGTTTATGGAGTAGGTCCAAAAGTGGCAATGGACGTTTTAACTGCATCTGGAATTGATCCAGAGAAAAGCTCTAACGACATTTCAGAGGAAGAAGTACAAACGATAAGAAAACATCTTGAAGAAGGACACGTTGTAGAGGGTGATCTTCGTAGAGAGATTGGACTAAATATTAAGAGACTTAAAGATATGGCATGCTATAGAGGTGTTCGTCATAGAAGAAGTCTTCCTGTAAGAGGACAAAGAACGCATACAAATGCTAGAACAAGAAAAGGTCCTGCAGTTGCTATCGCTGGTAAAAAATCAATTAAGTCTCTTAAATAAATAATCATAGGTAAGTTGTATGGTAAAAAAAGTTGTTAAGAAAAAAGTAAAAAAGAACGTATCGCACGGTATCTGTCATATTCAGGCATCGTTCAACAATACTATTGTAACTTTCACTGATCCTCAGGGAAATGCTCTTGCTTGGGCAAGTGCTGGTCAATTAGGATTTAGAGGATCTAAAAAATCTACTCCTTTCGCAGCTCAAACTGCTTCATTGGAAGCGGCTAAGAGAGCTTCTGAGCATGGACTTAATTCTGTTGAAGTTAGAGTTAAAGGCCCGGGCGCAGGAAGAGAAAACGCGATAAGAGCTCTTCTTGGAGCAGGAATCAGAATCGTTTCAGTTTCTGACAGAAGCCCTATTCCACACAATGGTTGTAGAGCACCTAAGAGAAGAAGAGTCTAATTACAATTTCTATTTAAGGAGATCTTTAAAATGGATAATTTTACAGCTAAAAACTGGAACAGCATGATTAGACCAGTAGCCCTCGAAGCAGAGAGCGAAAGTTTAAGAAACGATTACGGTAAATTCGTAGCAAAGCCTCTTGAAAGAGGATATGGACAGACTCTTGGTAACTCACTTCGTAGAGTTCTACTTTCTTCTCTTCAGGGAGCAGGAATTGTAGCAATTCGTATTGAAGGTGTTGAGCATGAGTTCGGTACAATTAATAACGTTAAGGAAGAAGTTTCAGAAATTATTCTTAACTTGAAAGAAGTTAGATTTAAAATTTCTGGTAAAGAAGATACTGTTCTTGTTTTAGAAAAAAGCGGAGAAGGTCCAGTAAGAGGATCGGATATCGTAACTAATGCAAACGTAGAAATTCTTAATCCAAACCATGTTATCGCAAACATCTCTTCAGGTGGATCTCTAAAAGTAGAGCTTAAAGTTGCTAGAGGTAAGGGATACGTTACAGCTGTAGATAATAAAGAAGAATACGACCTTCCAGTTGGATGGGTTTATTTGGATACACTTTTCTCTCCAGTTTACAGAGTTAACTATTCTGTTACTAATACACGTGTTGGTAAGAGAACTGACTTTGATAAATTAACTTTAGAAGTATGGACGAATTCTGGAATTAATCCAGCTGACTCTATTGCGTTTGCAGCTAAGATCCTAAGAGATCAATTAGCCGTATTCTTAACTTTTGAAGATGAAGAGCAGGTAGTGAAACACGATTCTAAACCAATCGCAGTTTCATCTCCAACGAACAATGCGCTTCTTAAGCCAGTATCTGAGCTTGAGCTTTCAGTTCGTTCAGCGAACTGTTTACAGAATGCGAACATTAAGTATATTTACGAGCTTGTTTCAAAGACGGAAGGTGAAATGCTTAGAACTAAGAACTTTGGTAGAAAGTCTTTGAATGAAATCAAAGAGATTCTAACAAGTATGGGGCTTGGTTTAGGAATGAAAGTTGATAGTTTAATGAAAGATATGCAAGACGGAAAAACTTTAGGTAAAAACTAAGAATTAATTATTAGGTGGAATTATGAGACACGGGAATCACAAATATACTTTAGGCGTAAAGCCAGCTCACAGAGTTGCTATCATTAAGAACTTAGCAATCGAAGTGTTTGAGCACGGACAAATTAAAACAACTCACGCTAGATGTATGGCGCTTAGATCTTATGTTGAGAAACTAATCACTCTTGCAAAAGAAGATTCAGTTCACAACAGAAGAACTGCTTACACTAAGCTGAACAATAAAGATGCGGTAACAAATCTTTTTACTAAGGTAGCTCCAAAGTTCAAAACTAGAAATGGTGGGTATACTCGAGTTATTAAAATTGCTGATGGACGTGTTGGTGACAATGCGAAGATGAGTTATTTCTCACTTGTAGACTAAGACTTTACAAGCCTCCTAACGGGGGCTTTTTTTTTGCTTTTTTATGCGCATAAATTCTTTTTTTTCTAGGTTAGTTATTATTTTTGCAACCCTTGCTCTGACCTACCTCTATGCTCAGTATGAGAAAAAGAAATACTATTCATTTGATACTCCAGAAAATGAGCTTGTTTTAAAAACTCTTCCAGATTTCAACTCAGTTGAAGTTTCAACAGGCAATCAAATAAACTCATATGCATACTTAAAAGGTAGTAATGGCCTCTTTGTTCATATCTGGGGAACGTGGTGCGCACCTTGTGAAAAGGAAATGCCAGAGTTCTTGAAATATGCCGAATCATTAAAAGAGAAAGATGTGAAATTTCTGTTGATTGCCGTAAACGATGAAGACGTAAAAATAAAGAAGTTCATGGCCCGATTCTTAATTCCCGGAAATGTGGCAGTGGTAAGGGATAGCGAAAACAAAGTAATGGATCTTTTTGGTACGTTAAAGGTTCCGGAGACTTTCTTATTTAATGTAAATGGAAAACATGTGAATAAGTTTGTCGGTCCACAAGAATGGTTACAAGAATCGTACAAGTCCCGTCTGGATTTCTGGTTAAATCTCGGGAATTCCGTAGAACGTAAAATAGAAACACACTGATTTTGGTTCATCTGTAAAATATTTCATCAATCTTTTAAAGAATCCTATTAAATTGCCGAAAAGTTAAACAACTTGAGTGCCTAATGCACGAACGATGGAGAGTTTATGATTAAATGGCAAGATATGGGGAAACTTCATGTTATTTCAAAACTAGAAGGAATTCTCGGTAAGTGGTTTGATGTGGAGATGTTTTATACAGATGCACATGGAAAGCTTTGGTCTGACCATGCCAATAAGGATTTTGCATTCAAAAGTCACTTCATGAAAGTGCAAATGCAGACGGCTGCAGGTCATGAATTTTTATCAGAAGATATTGAAAAAATGATAGAGCAATTTTCAAGTGGCAAAGAGGAAATAGTTATTTACCAATCTCATTATAAGAATGTAAAAGGTGTCGCCTTTCCAATCAAGTTTGAAGGGGATTTTGCCGGCGCAGTCTTTGTATATCCATTTGTAATGGATACTGCTACATCGGCAGAAATGAATGAGCTGAAGAAACAGATGATTGAATGTGGTTCAAGCGAATCGGATGCCGCTACTGCATGTGAAAAGATTAAAAAGATGTGGCCAAGAGAATTGGACTACGTAAAGGAACTTACGGGCCTTATGGCCGAAGAAATGCGAACTTTCCATGAAGAAATCACTATGCGTGAGAATCAAATTCATGAGTTGAGTTCACAGGTTGGCGAGAAGTATCGCTACCACTCAATGATAGGTAAATCTAAAAAAATGCAGGCTATCTATACCTTGCTTGAAAAGATTTCGAATTCAGAGTCCTCAGTAATGATTCAAGGTGAAAACGGTACGGGTAAGGAATTGGTGGCCAAGGCGATCCATTTCTATTCGCCTAGAAAAGATAAAATGTTTTTAGCCGTTAACTGTTCAGCTTTTAATGATAACCTTCTGGACTCGGAGTTATTCGGGCATATGAAAGGATCATTTACCGGTGCGGTAAAAGATAAGAAAGGTCTTTTTGAAACGGCTAACGGCGGGACACTGTTTCTGGACGAAATTGGAGATACTTCCCTATCAATGCAGGTAAAATTACTTCGCGTACTTCAGGAAGGAACATATCTGCCAGTTGGTGCAACGGCTCCGAAAAAAGTTGATGTTCGCATAGTTGCAGCAACAAATAAAAATTTGAAAGAAATGATGGCCAAGGGAGAGTTCAGGGAGGACTTGTATTACAGAATAAATGTAATCAATATTAATTTACCTGCCCTCCGTGAGCGTCATGAAGATATTCCTCTTTTGATGGATTATTTTTTAAAGAAAAGATGTGATGAATCGGGTAAAGCGCTTAAAACATATGCCAAAAAATGTATGGAAAAAATGCTCGATTATGGATGGCCAGGGAACGTTCGTGAGCTTGAAAACGAAGTTGAGCGCCTAGTTGTATTATCAGCCGACGAGAAGATGATTGGACCAGAAAATTTAAGCCCAAGAATCCTGGATTGGGGGGCTTCGGCTGAACCCGCCTTTAAAGGTGTTAACACGGAAGGAACTTTGAGAGATGCTCTAGAGCAATTAGAGGTCATGATGATTAGAGAAGGCTTGAAGCGTTGTAATTTCAATAAATCAAAATTGGCTAAGGAGCTTGATATCTCAAGAGCTAGTTTGATCATGAAAGTTGAAAAATACGGCCTGGATAAACGTGTAAAAGCAGCTTAAAAATAGTGAATTTATTGACGCGGTAGAAGTAGCCTCCTAAAGAATGACAGTATAAAATGCCGTCTTCTTTAGGAGGTTTTTTATGTCTCAGACGCTAGAAGGCAAGCGCCAGCTATTACTTAAATTACGTAAGGAATCAGAAGTTGGTGGCGGCGAAGTAAGAATTAAAAAGCAGCACGAGCAAGGTAAATACACAGCTCGGGAAAGAATAGAGCGTCTAGTTGATCCAGGATCATTTTTAGAATTCGATCGCTTTGTTGTTCATAAAAGTAGCAACATGGGGATGGACCAAAATAAATTTCTAGGTGACGGTGTTGTCACTGGAATAGCGACTGTAAATAATCAGAAAGTTGCCATATACTCACAGGATTTCACCTGCTGGGGAGGAGCTCTGGGAGCTGCCCATGCGAAAAAAATCTGTAAGATTATGGACTTCGCTCTGGAAAATAGAATTCCTATGATTGGTATCAATGATTCCGGTGGGGCAAGAATCCAGGAAGGAGTTGAAGGCTTAGCAGGATACGGCGAAATTTTTTATCGCAACGTAAAATGTTCAGGTGTTATTCCCCAAATTTCTTTAATCATGGGTCCATGTGCAGGAGGAGCGGTTTATTCTCCAGCTCTTACCGATTTTATTTTCATGGTCGATAAAACCTCATACATGTTTGTCACTGGCCCTGAAGTTATTAAAACCGTTACTCATGAAGAAGTAACAAAAGAGCAATTGGGTGGAGCTCAGGCCCATGCAGAAAAGTCTGGCGTAGCGCAGTTTAAATGTACCAATGAAGATGAATGCTTTGAGCGCGTAAGAGAACTTTTAAGCTATATTCCGCCAGCTAACTTTACCAAGGCTACTGCGAAATACACATCAGACATTGTTTATAGAGACAACGTAAAAATTAAAGAAACTGTTCCGGCTAATCCAAAAAAACCATACGACATGAAAGAGATTATCTTTGATGTTGTTGATGATGCCCAATTTTTAGAAGTTCATAAGGACTACGCTAAAAATATTATCGTAGGATTTGCATCGGTCGGTGGGATTAAAATTGGTATTGTTGCCAATCAACCAGCGATTTTAGCAGGTGTGCTCGATATTGCTTCTTCTGAAAAAGCAGCACGCTTTGTTAGATTTTGTGATGCTTTCGATATTCCGATTTTAACCTTGGTAGATGTTCCAGGATTCTTGCCGGGAACGGAGCAGGAATTTGGCGGGATTATTAAACACGGATCAAAGCTACTTTATGCTTATTCAGAAGCAACAGTTCCGCTAATATCAATCATTACCAGAAAGTCATATGGTGGAGCGTACCTGGTTATGGCCTCCAAGCATATTAAAACAGACGTTAACCTTGCTTACCCAACAGCTGAAATTGCAGTTATGGGTGCAGAGGGTGCCGTTAATATTATTTCAAGAGGCGATCTTGAAGGATTAACTGGAAAGGCCTACGACGACAAAAAAGCTCAACTGATTGCTGACTATGAAGAAAAATTCGCCAATCCATATAGAGCGGCAGAACTTGGATTTATGGACGCAATTATTCTTCCGGAGGAAACACGTAAAAGAGTTTATGAGTATTTGATTGCTCTTAAAAATAAGAAACAAGAAAAGCCAAAACGTAAACATGGGAACATTCAACTATGATTACAAAATTACAAAGCTCACATAAAAGAATTCTTATTATTAATCGCGGTGAAATTGCAGCCAGAATTGCAAAAGCCTGTCGTGAGTTAGGTCATACTGCAGTCGGCGTTTGGACTGATAATGAGATCCAGGCAAAGCATCTTGAAGTTTGTGATGAGTGGGTAAAACTACCGGGTACTACAAATCAGGAAACGTATTTAAATATTCCAAATATACTTCAGGTTTGTAAGAAATATAATATAGATGGTGTACATCCGGGTTATGGATTCTTATCTGAAAATACTGAATTTTCCCAGGCTTTGGTTGACAATGGAATTACCTGGATTGGACCACACCCTGAAGCCGTCAGGGTTATGGGAGATAAAGCAGTTTCAAAAGAATTTGCTAAAAAAGTGGGAATGCCGGTCGTTCCTGGTTCTACGGGGCCCGTTCCAACGGTTGCTGAAGCCATTAAAATCGCCAACGAAATTAAATATCCAATTCTCTTAAAAGCTGTTGCCGGTGGCGGTGGACGCGGGATGAGGATTTGTCACAATGAAGAAGACGTTAAGAATAACTTTGAACCAGTTCAAAGAGAAGCAGCTTCGGCTTTTAAGAATGGCGATTTACTGGTTGAGAAATTCATAGTTAATCCTCACCATATTGAAGTCCAGATTTTGGCTGATAAAAAAGGCAATGTTTTTCACTTTTTTGAAAGAGAGTGCTCTATTCAGAGACGTCATCAGAAAATTGTAGAAGAAGCACCGTCTCCATTTATTGGAGATGACGAGCAACTTCGTCAGAGAGTATGCAATTCAGCTGTTAATTTAGCTAAGGCAATCAAATACGATTCAGCAGGAACTGTTGAATTAATTATGGGTGAAAATAAAGAATTTTATTTCCTTGAAATGAATACTCGTATCCAGGTTGAGCATCCAATCACCGAAGAAATTACAGGGATAGATTTAATTGTTTGTATGATTCAGTCCGCTTTTGGAGAAGATCTTGGAATTCCTTCCCAGGAATGGATCAAGAGAACAGGGCATGCGATTGAATGTCGTATTTGTGCAGAAGATCCGATTACCATGCTTCCAGCACCGGGATATGTAACGGGGTGTGAAACGAATTTCCCTCAAGGTATTCGTTTTGATAACTGTCTTTATAAAGGCCTTAACGTTACACCAGACTTTGACCCAATGGTTGGAAAGCTGGTAGCGAAAGGGATTGTTCGCGATGTAGCGATCAGAAAAATGCGGGCGGCACTTGATGGATTATTGGTTGAAGGGTTAAAAACTAATATTCCACTTCATAAAGTTATTATGAGAGATGAAGTTTTTATCAATGGTAAATATTCGACGAACTTCATTGCGACTGAAAAACCACAAGAAAAAGTTGATACTTCAATGGACTATACAGCACTTTATAAAAAGATTGCGGGTATTGAAGCCAGAAGAATGGGGCTGTAATGAGAAATTATTTAATTGATAGTGATAAAAATGAATACATTATTGACCTAAGTAAAACGAGAACACATTCAGCAGAAATGGTTGAGTTTGAATTTAGAACAATAAAAGACAATAAAGAGCTTCATAAGGAAAATGTTTTCATTAGAAAACTTGCCGATCAATATTTTGCATCTACTGATGGAGTTCGTTGGAATAAAGTGGCACGTCAGGATTCACCAGGGATTATGTTGAACGTTGATAAAGTTTATAAATTTTATCAAGGCTATAAACCGTCGAGTGCAGGTGGCGGTGATGAAGGTGGGCTATTTACTCAAATGCCGGGCAAGGTTGTAAAAATCATGGCGGCAGTTGGTGATAAGGTTAAGAAAGGGCAAACGCTTATTATCTTAGAGGCCATGAAAATGGAAAATGAAATTAAGAGCGGATCAACAGGTATAGTAAAAGCTATTCACGTGAAGCAAGGAGATGCTCTTGAGAACAATGTCCTGATGATGGAAGTTGAAGCTGAGTAATTATTTCACCAGACTTAAGATAGCTTCAGCATTTTTTTTGGAATCACTGCAAAGGTATAGATCGTAACTTTTTTTTGTGAAGACAAGTTTTAGTGATAATAGAAATCGCTTCATGAAAATAGTTGTTTTGATAAAAAAATCTTTGCTGCCAGATTCCCAAAAATATTCAAAAATAATTGGCAATCCAAAACCAATTACCATATGCTGAAACAGCCTCTTTAACAATCTCAGTCTAGACATCTTCACTAATCGTGGCTCGTCAAACGTTGATCGATGAGCTTCAACAAAAACGAAATCGTTGCACACTTCGGAAATTTTTTTATTAAAATTTTTCAACGACAAGCTGTATTTTGCTTTATAGAATTCGCGCTTCATTAAATAAAAATCTTTATCTGTAAGCCCTAGTCCGGGGGGGATCACATCCAGACTAACTCTAAGTGGGAACGCTAAAAGCTGGCCTCGCTGATTGAGAACCGGCGTATCATCTGAACCAATCTCAACGTTATGATTTAGAACTATTTGAGTAAAAAGGGTAGATTTACCACCTCTCATTGGCTGCATGCAGATTAAGCCTTTGCCGTTTTGAACAATTGAAAAGGCATGAATTTTATGGAAACCGGCAACGTCGGCGAATTTGGCAGATCGAGAAAGAATTAAGAGATATGTAATTTCATAAAGCTTGTCTAAATCAATACCGCTAATGAATGCGGTCTTCTTTTCAGCATTGAACTCAGAGACGACTATGCCGTAATAATCATTATAACGAACTCCATCTTCTTCATACGTTATTGAGTTTTGTCTTTGATACAAGGGCGTTAGGTTTTTAGGAATAATGATTGTTGGTTTATTCACAGCTAGTTCTGAATTAATGGAAAGCTGAACAATGTTCTGCCCATGTGAATCAGCTAAAAAATATTCAAAATCCATTTTTAAACGCGATAAAATATTATCGTCGTTAGAACTGATTTTTATTATATAACCTAGAATGTTTAAAATAATCATTCATTAAGTTTCTCAAAATAAATTTAGAGTGGCTATACGGCTTTCTTGTCAGTGAGAATAAGAAAAAAGCCCGTAGCATCATTTATTTGTTTTTCTGAAATGAGACTAATCAGACTGGTTACCTGACAGAAATTTTTAGACATTTTAGCAAAAAAATTGGGGGTATCATAAGCGTTTGGGATGAAGGAATTTAAACGGCTGTATGCAAGAACTCCGATTTCATTGTAATACTTCGTATCGACTATCTTTTTATTCAAAGAATCAGAAAAATAACCGCATAAGAGCAATGCCGTTTCCCCAATATCCTTTACTGCTGATTTCTGCTTATCTTTGGGAAGATGGGAGCTTTCCAGAAGTTTTATACCGAGAATTTTTTCGCGTACCTTTCCATCTACCGTTTCGAAGTATTTGTTTGATGATCCGTACTGATCCATAACGATTGAAGAATAGAAGATTATTTCATTGGGAAGAGGTCGAACGCATTTTTTGTTAGCCTCATCAAGTTGCTCGTAAAAAAAATATTGTAAACTATTTTCAAGAACCAGCTTTGAAGCTTGAGTCATTAGAATATCTCCAACTGCGTACCTTGTTCGTAGGTCATATTAAATTTTACAACACTTCGCTTTCCCTCTAAAATCTAGGTAAATATTTCCCCTGAAAAAGGACAGATTTCATGGCCACTAGTTATGAACCAAAAACCTCAGCGATTACAGATTGGGCGAAACTCGCTGAAAAAGAATCAAAAGGGAAAAAACCGGAAAACCTTACCTGGAAAAGTCCGGAAGGAATCGAAGTAAAACCTCTCTACACCAAAGCTGACACGGAAAATCTAAAGTACTCTAATACAATGCCCGGGCTTGAACCTTTTCTTCGTGGACCCAAAGCAACAATGTATGTCGGGCGTCCCTGGACAATCCGCCAATATGCAGGCTTTTCCACAGCTGAAGAATCAAATGCCTTTTATCGTAAAGCACTCGCTGCCGGCGGACAAGGTGTATCGGTAGCTTTTGATCTTGCAACCCACAGAGGCTATGACTCTGACCACCCAAGAGTCTCTGGTGACGTGGGAAAAGCTGGTGTTGCTATTGATTCTGTCGAAGACATGAAAATACTATTTAATCAGATACCACTTGATAAGGTGTCTGTTTCTATGACGATGAACGGAGCAGTACTTCCTGTACTTGCAAGTTACATAGTCGCAGCCGAAGAACAGGGAGTCACAGCTGATAAACTATCAGGGACCATTCAAAATGATATACTAAAAGAATTCATGGTGAGAAATACTTATATCTATCCGCCAAAGCCATCTATGAAAATAGTCGCTGATATTTTTGCCTACACATCAAAGCATATGCCTAAATTTAATTCGATTTCAATTTCTGGTTATCACATGCAGGAAGCTGGTGCAGATGCTGTTCTCGAACTGGCCTATACACTTGCAGATGGTAAAGAATATATTGATACTGCAATCGCTTCAGGTCTTCCAATTGATGAGTTTGCCCCAAGACTTTCATTCTTTTTTGGCATTGGAATGAATTTTTATATGGAGATTGCAAAACTTAGAGCTGCGAGATTGCTCTGGGACAGAATTGTTTCAAAATATAATCCTAAGGATGTAAATTCAAAAGTATTAAGAACCCATTGTCAGACTTCTGGCTGGTCTCTTACAGAACAAGATCCATACAATAACGTTATTAGAACAACTGTCGAAGCGATGGCTGCAATTTTCGGCGGTACACAATCACTGCATACTAATGCCTTTGATGAAGCCATTGCGCTTCCAACTAATTTCTCCTCTCGTATAGCCCGCAATACACAGATCGTCTTACAGGAAGAAACCAACATCACAAAAGTTATAGATCCATGGGGTGGATCTTACATGATGGAAAACCTGACTCAGGAAATTATCGATAAAGCCTGGGAAATTATTTTGGACATTGAAAAGCAGGGAGGTATGGCGAAGGCCATAGAAACGGGAATTCCAAAACTTAATATTGAAAGATCTGCGGCTGCAAAACAGGCCCGTATTGATAAGGGCCTGGATGTTATTGTTGGTGTAAATAAATATAAACTTCAAAAAGAAGATCAACATGAGATTCTTGAGATTGATAATGAAAAGGTCCGCTTATCACAGATAAAAAGACTTGAAGGTCTTCGCAACAATCGCGATGACCATAAAATTATGGAAGCGCTTAATGCACTTACTGATTATGCAAAAACCGGAATTGGTAATGGGCTAGAGCTTGCTATAAAAGCAGCACGTCTTAGAGCTTCAGTTGGTGAAATCACTTATGCCCTAGAGCAAGTATGGGGCAGATACAATGCTCAGTCGCAAACTATTTCCGGAGTGTACGGGCAATCATATGAAAATGATGGAGAGTGGAAATTGATTCAGGAAAAAATTAAAAAATTTGTTGAAGAAACAGGACGAAGACCAAGAATTCTTATTGCTAAAATGGGACAGGATGGTCACGACAGGGGAGCAAAGGTCGTTGCAACGGGCTTAGCTGATCTTGGTTTTGATGTGGATCTTTCGCCGCTATTTTCAACACCTAAAGAAGTTGCCAAACAGGCAATTGAAAATGATGTTCATTTTGTCGCCTCTTCTTCTTTGGCCGCTGGCCATAAGACGCTGATCCCAGAATTAATCAATGAACTACATTCCCAGGGAGCTGGTGATGTTCTTGTTATTGCAGGTGGAGTTATTCCTAAGCAGGATTATGAATTTCTATTTAAGGCGGGCGTAGCAAGAATTTTTGGTCCTGGTACAACCATTCCATATTGTGCCGAAGAACTCCTGAAGGCGTTTGAGGAAAAAAAATGATTGAGATTCAAAAACTGCTTAAGGGGGACAGACGTAATTTAGCAAAAGCCATTACTCTATTAGAGAGTTCTCGAGCAGAGGATGTTAGTAAGGCACAAATATTACTTGAAAAGATTTTACCTCATACTGGTAAAAGCATCAGAGTAGGAATAACTGGTGTGCCAGGAGTGGGCAAATCAACATTTATTGAAAATTATGGTCTGTATCTTATCAATCAAGGCTATAAAGTTGCAGTCCTTGCCATAGACCCGAGTTCGCCAATATCGGGAGGATCTATTCTTGGTGATAAAACCAGAATGGAGAATTTGTCTCAAAATGAAAATGCATTCATACGGCCATCTCCATCGCTTGGATTTTTAGGCGGAGTGGCCCAAAGAACGAGAGAAAGTGTTCTGCTATGTGAAGCAGCTGGATTTGATTACATCCTTATTGAAACAGTTGGTGTGGGCCAATCAGAATTTGAAGTTGCAGGGATGGTTGATTTTTTCCTGGTTCTCATGCTGCCCAACGCGGGAGATGAGTTGCAAGGCATCAAGAAGGGAATTCTTGAATTAGCCGATGCAATCATAATCAATAAAGCTGATGGCGACTTTCTATCCAAGGCAACTCAGGCTTTAGCCCAATATTCAAGTGCGATGGAATTAATGAGGCATAACCCAAATTGGAAAGTGAAAGTCTTGCAATGTTCAGCTTTGGAGAAAAGAAATCTGGATGAAGTTTACAGTATGATCGAAGAATATAAACTGAAAACCCAGGACTCTGGATATTTTGAAAAGAAACGACTCTCGCAAAATCAAGAATGGTTCTCAAGGCTGATCAATGAGATTTTGGAAGCAAAAATCAATCAAAACAAAGAGTTAAGAAAAATGAGAGATAGCTTTTCCAAACAAATTCAGGACAACAAAATTCTCCCGTTAAAAGCAGCCCATGATTTCGTTCAATTTATTATCGAGAAGATCTGATTGACTCAGATTAGAGGCACCTGTTTTGCCCCATTCATGACCTAACTTGCTGAAATCAATATTGTTTAGGGAATTGACTTGACCAATTTTTAAATTAGCTAAATAATGGACGGAGTGATTTTAATTCATAAATAAGGGTGTAAGTATGAGATTAATGATTTTGGCAGTCTTCAGTTTATTTTCTATTGCTTCTTTGCAGGCAAAGGAAGGAGCGGAAAAAGTTTATAAAATCAAGTGGGTTCTGGCCCATGAACCGATTGGACTTTTTAAAGAGGCCGCTGAGGTCTTTACTAAAGAAGTAACGGCAAAAACCAATGGAAAAGTTGCCATTGAGGTTTTGACCCTGCCGGAATACGAAACTAAATACAACAAATCAAATAAAGTTTTACAAAAGGCTTTTTTGAAAAAAATTCAAGATGGCCAGATTGAAATGAGCCAGACATATACAACAACATTAGGTGAAGTAAGCACACCGATGTTCGCGCTAGATTTGCCATATCTCTTTAGAGATCATGATCATGCTAAAAAAGTTCTTGAGGGAAGCGTTGGTGATGAGCTGTTGAATGGATTGGTTGCATCGAAAATAAGAGGTCTAGCATTTACATATAGTGGTGGATTCAGAATTATTCCAGGAACAAAAGCAATTACAAAAATGGAAGATTTCAAAGGTGTAAAAATCAGAACATCGGGAAGCCCTGTAGCTCAAGAGACTTTCAATATATTGGGGGCTAAAGCAGTTCCAATGGGTCTAGATTCAATCGATAATGGGATTAGATCTGGAAAAATCAATGAGGCTGAGTCTACATATGCTAGATATTTTACACTCGGACAAAACCAAGTTGCAAAACAGGTAAACGAAACCAACCACAGCTTGTTCCTTACTTCTATCATTGTTAATGAAAAATTCTGGAGCACTTTACCTGATGATTACAAAGTAATCATGAAGGAAGCAGCTGTAAATGCAGCCAGAGTGGAAAGAGACCATTCAATAAAAGATGGTGAAGCAATTAAGAAAAGATGTGCAGAAAATGGAATTAAAATAAATACATTAAACCAAGAAGAAGAAAATAGAATGAAAGCTGCATTGCAGCCGGTTTATAAGAAATATTCTCCAATCGTTGGTTCAAAACTAGTCGCAAGTATTTTAGCTCAATAGTTGATATTAAAGGTAGAAAGTCTTTAGGCTTTCTACCTTTTCGCCTTGATTTTCCTCCCGCACACTCTTCTACACGCCTAAATAAAAGCTTTTTACTTTTACTATAAAACTAAGTTTGATAGTGTTTAAGCAAATGATTTCTTTGAGACTAATAAATGATTTTCGTCAATAGGAACAATATTGTTGATATATGTTCCAGAGCCAATTTAGAAAAAGATATTGCCCAGACAAAGAGTATACGCCCTGATTTTACAAAAATTTTTAACGAAGAGTCCTTGGGTGTTTACGCATGCGCCAGCAAGTTAAATGAAAAATTAAAGGCAACAACACATGCAATAGATCATGTTTGCATCGTGGTTCCACCTTCTGGACCTTCTAATGAGCTTTTTAAGCTTACAGAAGAGAGTAATCAGGAAAAAATAGCTGATAGCTTCCGGAAGATGTTTACGCCTAAAGCACATCTTTTTTTCACTAATTCTTTGGTAGGCAGCCAAATCGCCATAGACTTCAATTATGATAGCGAAATAACCACAATAAACTCAGATTTAAATGGAAATGAGCAACTATATAGTTTCCTTCAATTGAAATTGCAGGAAGAAAGGCTGACTCATTGCTTGGCCATTATGGTATTTCCAGAAAAAAACCGAATAAAAGGTTTGTTGCTAAGAAGTCAAAAAATCAACGCGGATGATTTCGCTATAAAAACAAAAGATGAGTTTATAAATTTTATTCTGGAGATGGACAATGGACAATAATTTTGATGAATTAAAAAAAATATTTAAGAGAATAAAAAATATCTCGATTAACGATTCAGACAAAAGTAAGAGAATAATTAGCGATTTGAAATTAGAATCTATAGATGTTGCTGAATTCGGTGATGAAATTGAAAAATCTTTCGGTATAAATTTTTTAAAGGCAATGAGAGAGAATCCTGCCTCAAATCTAAATCCCCTCAATTACTCAATTGAAGAGCTGTTGAAATTAATAAACAAATGAAAGTCTATTTAGATCAAGCAAATATTGTATGTTCATTAGGAAGCTCGTTAAGTGAAGTGTGGAAAAATCTCTGTTTAAAAAAAACAGGTATAATATCACTAAAAGAAAAAAATTTAATCCCGAAAAGTTTTACAGTTGATGCCGGAGCACCCTATCAGCATATTTTTTTACCTCCGGTAAATGAGAATTCCATTAGCGAAGAGTACAAGGTTTTAATTGAAACTCTTGTTAATGGACTAAAACCAAATGAACAACCAGTCGACGCAATAGTAATAGCCTCCAATGTGAATAACTCAGAAAAATATTTATCCAAGAAAAATATTACTGAAGATATTTGCGTAGAAATGTTGAAAGATTCTTTAATTAGAAAAGCTTTCAAAATTTCTCCAGATCTCGAAGTGATCAGCATTTACAATACATGCGTATCTGGTTTGTCTGCACTAAATATCGGATCTGGCTTCGTTAAGTATTTGAATAAAAAACAAGTCATCGTAATAACTCTTGAACCACGATTGGGGATGTGGGCACTCATGCCCCTTGAGTTTTTAAATATGTTAAGTCGTCAGCCAATCACCGCCCGAGCTTCTGTTCCATTTTCAATTGACAGAGGCGGTTTCGTGAAAGGTGATGGGTGCGCCATTGCGATACTTTCACCCTTACGGAAAGATAATCAAGTCGAAATTGTGGCAGTAGCAGAAAAAAATGATCTATATCGCCTGACGGATCCGCATGAAGAAGGCAGGGGTCTTGAAGCTGCAATTAGGGATGTCCTGGCCCAGGCACAAATTAACTCTGATGAGATTGATTATGTCTCAGCTCATGCGACCAGCACCAAGAAATACGATATTGTGGAAGCGGATGTTCTAAAGAAAATTTTCGATTCCAATAAAAAAATAAAAATTACGGCGTTAAAAAGCCAGATCGGGCATACGAATATTTCAAGTGGATTAATCGCCTCAATCATTGCTGCCAAATCGGTGCAGGAAAAAACAGTGACGCCGGTGGTTGGGTTGAATCTTGATCCAGAAATTGCCAGGCTGAATTATGTGACCGATGTGAAAAATGAAAATATTAAAAATGCTCTTGTGAATGCATCTGGTATTGGCGGTTATAATGCCAGCCTGCTTTTGAGAACAAATGATCAATAATAAGAAAAAATTTATTATAGCCTTGATCCTGTTTGTGCTACCTGGCGTTGTTTCATTGATTATGCAGAAGGAGTTCTGGCCATTTTCTCATTACCCGATGTTTTCAACCAAGCATAATTCAAAGAAGTTTGCTGCGATTAAGGTGGTCTTGACTACTGTTGACGAAAAAAGAGAACTCATTAGTTATGAAGATTTATTTCCACTAGGTGCCCAGTGTACGATCAAGTTGCTGCTGAATGCGAAAATGCCGGAAGCTTATTTTTTTTCCCCAAATGAATTTCAGTCAGAGCATTTAAGGGTGATGAGCGATTATTATAAAATGCAATTTCAAGATAGGCTGAAGAGTAAAATTAACTCAGTTGAAATATATTTTGAAGGTTACAATTATCTGAACTGGCGCAGTCCGGAAATTCGTCGGAAATTACTTTGGAAAGAGAATTATTGATGAAATATAAATTACACCAATTTTTCTTTAACGAGTTAGATGGTAGGGTTTTAGGTATCCTCAGAATAATTTTTTTTCTGACAGTCATCGTTGTTTTCGGAGGCATGCCATTAAAAAATCTTTGCTTATTGCCATCTGGCCTTAAAACACATGTGACAATTTTCAATGTATTTAATGATTTCTTTTTAAATCCAGGCATCATGGACTACCTATTAATAACCTGGAAAGTATCACTTGTATTTTGTGTTATAGGTTTATTGAGTGTTTTGTTTATTCCAATTGCATTTGTTTGCACTGGTATATTGTTTTCCCTTCACAATGCATATTCATGTGGGTTTCACGGAGCCAATCTTTTCTTTTTGGGCATGGGCATTTTAATGTTATCGCCTGCAGGAAAATATATTTCAATTGATAATTTCATTGCAAAAAAGCACAATGTTTATATCCCATCAAAAACGCCTGTCTGGCCTGTTCGCTTGATCCAAATTAATTTTGTACTTATGTTTTTTTCAGGAGCTGTTTCAAAATTTTTAAATTTAGGTCTAGGATATGTTACTGGAGATGAATTCTATTCAGTCATTTTGATCAAAAAGACCTGGGGCGGGAGCTTGCCATACCTGTTTGAATACTTGCTTGACCACCCACTGTTGGCCAGGTTTTGCGGCGCCTACGCTTTTATCATCGAGCTATTTTGCCCCCTTTCCTTTCTAAATGTTAAAATAATGAAGTTAATTATAGTATCATTGGGTGTAATGCAATTGCTGATTTATTTTAATATGGGTATTTCCAGCTTTAATGCCATGCCGGCAATTTACGCATTTTGGTTTAATTGGGAAAAAGTAATAGGGTGGTATGAAAAAAATAAAATTTAATAATATTCTTCCACTGGTAATAGTCTGTATTCTAGTTGTCGCTGGGCTTTCTAATGGCGCACTACCAGTAAAAGATCCATTTGGTATATTCGGTGAAAGGGTAAAAAATTTTCAAACAAATATACGATTTGAAGAAAGTTCAGAGCTCCTGGGGATTAACCACCTTCACGAAATTTACGATCCAGCCGTAGATTTCGAGCAACTCTATCCATATCATGCGAATAGTGCCGGGGTAGCGGTTGGCGATATCGACAATGACGGGTTTCAGGATATCTTTTTTACCACAATGAAAAACGGTAAATCGAACTACCTTTATAAAAACATTAAAGGACGATCTTTTATTGATGTTACAAAAGAATCCGGATTATTTATCGACACTAATGATCCAGGTGCCGCTACTGCGGCAGTATTTTTTGATTACGATAATGACTCTTGTCAGGATCTATTTATTGCACGAATTGGGTGCCACTCGCTTTATAGGGGAAACTGTAAAGGGCAATTTAGCGATGTAAGCGAGAAAACCGGGGTCGCAAAGTATTGCTCGTTTGCAGTCGGTGTAAATTTAGTTGACTATAACAATGACGGATATACAGATTTATATATTCCCAATTTTAACGGCGGCGAACCGAAGATTGCGCGCAATTTTTATCGATTGATTACAGAGACTTCCAATAATCAGGATGGCGGTGGTGAAAATATTTTGCTCGAAAATCAAGGAGTCAAAGGCTTTGTAGACGTTGCAAAGGAAAGGGGGGTTGCAGATCCAGGTTTGTCATGGGCATCGGGTTGGTCTGACTTTAACAAGGACGGGAAAGCTGATTTATATGTGGCGGATGATTTTTCTCGAGATCAGTTTTTCATTGGTGAAGAAGAGAGCAATGATTTTAAAAATATCTCCTCCTATATTTTTAAGCCAGAAATACGAAGTCGCGGCTCGATGACTGTTGAGATTGGAGATATCGATAATGATTTAAGGCCGGATGTATTTACTACAAATATTACAAGAGTTGGATATGATATTGGTTTAAATTATATGTGGTTAAACAAGAAAAAAGGCAAGCACAATATGATTTTAGTAAATCAAGCACCTAGGTTACAACTGAGCAAATGTGGGTGGGGCTGGGGAGCGAGATTTATTGATGCGGATCTGGATGGGCGACTTGAGCTAGTCGTGAATAATGGTTTTTGGGATGATGGCCCAAAGCCTTATTGGTACACATGGAATACGTGGTTAAGTCTACCATCCTTTCTAAGAAAGCATAATACTAATCAGCCGAAAGTACGAGGCAGTCATATGGCCAATAAAGAACCCAATTGTTTCTTCAAAAAAATGGAATCGACCTATATCGATATCGCCGAGAACACCGGCATCACCGATCTTAAAAATGGCAGAGGAATGGCAACGCTTGATTTTAATAATGATGGGAAAAACGATTTCATAATCGCTAATTTTTTAGATAAGCCTAGTTTTTATGTTAACAAAACTGAGACGAAAAATTTCTGGATTGGATTTAAATTAACGGGATCAGTCTCCAATCGAGATGCAGTAGGAGCGAAGGTGTTGGTGTTTACGAACTCGAGGCTTAAGCAGATAAGGGAACTTTATCCAGCCAATGGATTATCCGGAGAAAATGACAAACGCCTATTGTTCGGTTTGGGAAATTCAAAAAGAGCTAAAGTTAAAATTATCTGGCCGAACGGAAAAGATGAAGACCTGGGATTGTTGGAAGGAAATCAATACTATGATATTAAAGAATAAATTTTTTAATAAATTTGAAATGCCGAACTTGGCACAATTTGCACAATTGCTTATGTTGTCCGTTTATATAATTATAGCCTGGTTCTACTTGGGATTATTAAGGCCGACCAATTTTTATTATGTGATTATCTATAGTTTTGTACTTGATGCTGTTTTGAATCTTATGCCCAAGCGCAGAACTGCAACTGGAAAAATTAAATTTCCGGTCACTGGATTTGTTGTTGGCTGCGCACTAGCTCTGCTCCTGGAGTCGCAAAATATTTGGTTGTATATACTCGCTTCAAGTGTAGCGATAGGGAGTAAAACGCTAATTCAGACTGACGGCAAGCACGTATTTAATCCTGCTAATATCGGCATTATTTCTGCGCTTGTCCTCAGCGGCGGCAAATGCACAGTTAATATTGCTCAATGGTCCGGAGCAAGCTGGGTTTTGTCGATTATGTTTATCATGGGCTTTATTGTCGCATTTATGGCAAAAAGAATTAATGTTTCTTTATCTTATTTAATTTCATTTTTCTTTTTCTCCTCGATCTATTCTTACTTTACTCACCTTCCATTGTTGTTTCTTCCAGGTTCTTTGTTGGGGATTTCAACGATATTATTTGCCTTTCACATGATTACGGATCCGGCCACAACACCAAGCGATCCCAAAAAACAGTTGCTGGTTGGGCTTTTTGTAGCTTTTTTTAATATTCTCTTATACGCAAATAATATTTTGTATGCTCAACTTTTAGCTTCGCTAATTGTTGTATCGCTAAATAATTTTATTCAAGGTTTTAGAAGAGATATTCAAATTGCTTAGAAAATATGGAAAACTTAGAATTACGAAGTCAAACAGGAGATTGTTTTTTATTCCCGTTCTTTGCCTGACCTTGATTTCAGTTCTTCCGTTGTATTATTTGTGTTTAAACAAACTTCAATTTGAAAATAGCCAGAAGACCGTCTTTACTGCATTCTTCGTACAACCAGCTCCACCAGTTTTCTCAACAGATGATTTCTTTGAATTTATAAGTTTTAGAATTAAAACTTCAAATGGCGAGGTAAAGAATATAAGCTGGCAAGATCTCACTCCGGAAAAATATGAAGACAACTTTTTATTTTATATTTATTTGAGGCATACATTTAATACCAGGGCCTATGACAAGAGGCCAGGTAGTAAAAAAATGATTTGGCGAGAAGGTTTGAAGTTCTGGATTTGTAATCGAGAAAAACAATTTCAAGTTGATCCGCAAGAAAAAATTGTCTCAGCTGTCTATAGCGTTTCTTATCCATTCAATAAATCAGAAATTAAAAATGAAGTCGAGATAGTTTGCGATGAATAATATAAATAAATTAATTTGCATCAGAGCGTTGATGGGAATGTATTTCCTATATCTACTTTTATCGTTTTTCCAAATAAGTGAACTTCTTTATCTGACTCCGGATGCGCCATCGTCGCCTTCTTTTTTCTTCCAGATTGTTACTGATCAATTATCCCAATGGCAGGTTAACGGTATTATCGTTTTAGCCTCTGTAGCGTCGTTATTCTTTATAGTCGGTATTTTTCAACAATTGTGTGCACTTGTTATGTACACATCACTGATTGTATTAATACATGCCAATTTTTTACTAATGGAAATTCACTATACTTACCTGGGGTGGATGCTTGCAGTATTTATTTTTTCTCCAAGATTTACTAATAAATATCAGGATGAAGATCATCGGATAAGCTTAAATTGGTGGGCTGATAAGTTGTCAACTTCATCTCTAGTTGTGTTTGGCTTTTCTTATACATTTCTTGGTATCGTAAAATTAAAATATTCATACTATTATTCTCCACTGTTGTCTGATTTTTTATTCTCTATTCCGGATGCTCATCCTCACAATCCAAGTTATTTCAATTTTCTAAATAATTTCCTGAGAGAGAGACTTGGTGATAGTGCCAAAATATTGTTGGGATTATCCGGTGCATGGGCCGAAGCGATCACACTACCTCTGATTTTGTTTAAGCGAACACGGGTTGTGGCCTTTACATTGATATTTTTTGTTCTTTGTTATATTTCTGTATTAATTAATTACTGGAATATAACTATGGTATTGGCGATATTTCAACTAATGGCTACCGATCTGAATTCAGTGAATTATTTTTCTAATAAGAGGATTTTTAAAATTTTAAATCATTTTTAAAGTTTGCTTTGATTATCTTTATTGGTCTCCGGATAATAAAAATTGCAAACATAAAGGATTCTGTTTATCATTTTCTAATGGAAAAAGTAAAAAATGGTAATGCGTTAATCTTTGGCGCCACCGGCAAAGTTGGGTCTGCTTTGTCTTTAAAACTCGCTCATGAATTTAGCAATCTTTGTCTGGTTGGTAGAAATAAAAATAAACTTAGTCAGTTAAAAGAAGATCTAAATAAGAGTAAATGCAAAGCAAATCTAAAGCAGCTGGAATGTAATTTTGAGAATTATTCCGAAAAAAATCAAAAGGAAATCAATCAACTTGATAAGTTAGATGTGGTGATTTTCTGCACAGGATCGCACACGGGCTTGAAGGGGCTTGATCAGATAGAAGACAAGGAAATTGATCAGTCGTTTCATGCGAATATATCAGGAATCATAAAAGCCTCACGCGACATCATGCCATCAATGAATCCGGGAGGCGTGGTCATTTTTCTGAATTCTATGTCCATAAAGCAAAATTCCAAAAAAAATTCTTTGCTATACGAAACTCAAAAGGCAGCCCTTAACAGATTCATTCAGGTTTTTCGTCTGGAGGCTATACTTGCAAAAGTAAAGGCAGTTGAAATCAATCTGGGGCTGTTTGCCAGTCAATTAACATATGACGCTTATGGGGGTAAGGACGAATTTGTCAGACGTTTTGGTAAATTAAAATTGTTAGAAGAGAGAGAAATCGTAGAGACAATTTGGTGGGTTGTGAATAGACAGGAGAATGTATTTATTTCTGAAATTAATTTAACATCGGTAGATCAGTGTTTACAATCAGCCATGACAAACTAAAGACAGTTGTTAACAACAAATCCCTTCCTTATATATATATTGCTCTATATTTAATTATTTTTTATTTTTTTGATCATAAGGCAATTATGTATATTGCCGCCTCTTTGATCTTGATAGAAATTTTTAAAAAGCATAAATGGACGATACTGTTTTTAATAAATATGTATGCTCTCATCTATGACAAACTGGCCACACACGTAAAAGCTCATTTTAAAATAGAACTAATAGATATTTTAGACTTATCACTTCCCGGTTATTCTTATGAAAGCATTCCTGTAAGAGAATATATTTTACTAGCAATGTTGGTTTTTATGTTTTTCATAGCTCTTTTATTTTTTGCAATAAAAAAATACAAATTAAAGATAAGTCCCTTTTTGGCGATTGTGGTTACTTTGCTATTATGGAATTTCTTAGGGGTTCAGCGGCAACTAGGATCGATAGGACTAATTTGGGGAATATTGCTTCTCCATAGTGTCTTTTTTTTAATTTATGAATTTTCAAACGCTGACGTTGGTGGTGGCGTAAAAACATTTCTGCAAAGGGTTACCCTTGCGATTCCTTTCTGGCAGCTTACCTCATCGCCGATAATGCCAGTTCTGATGGGAAGCCAGTATGCTAATCGCGTGGAGACAAACGATGAAGACCAAAAGAATGAATTAAGATTGCGAGCGGTAAAGCAAATTTTTGTTTTATTCTGCATCAAGATTTTTGTAAGAGGTTTGCTGATTGTACTCGCTGATAAAGGCTTTATTTTAAATATTACACAGACAAGAATGGAAAAAATTATGAACTCCAATTTAAGCCACTCTACCTGGCTTACCTTGGGTTCTCATTATATAAATTTCATAATAATTGAAGTTATTGTCGAAGCGGGAGCAATAATTACCATGTTGTGGATGCTGGGTTGTGATGTTGCCAATAATACAAATCGTATTGAAAAGTCATATACTATTTCAGACTTAATGAAGAGGCTTTATTTTTATTATAACCAAATGATAGTTTCATTTTTCATAATGCCCGTTTACTCTATGTTGAGAAATGTTTTTCCAAGCAAAAGGGTTAAATGGTTTACAAGCGTATTTGTCGGCGTATTTGTAGGTGGAATGTGCTTTTCGACTTTAAGAGCGGCGCTTCTCGTTAATACTTCGAACAGCGCTTACTGGTCAAGTCTCGGCGGCAGAAGTTTGTATTTTATATCTCTCGCCTTTGCCCTATCTATATCGAGCCTGAATTTATTTCAAGTAAAGGAAGAAGATCACTGGTCTAAAAGAATTCTTGCTACAATATTTGTTTTTACCATTTATTTTGTAATGTTCATATCAGAGATCAAGCCATATCGAATTGAGTTTGAAGATCGGCTTAGATTTCTTGGACGCTTATTCGGAATTATTTAAAATTGTAGCTATAAAAGTGGCAGGAAGTCCTGAAGATTATCCATTTCCAATACATCCTCAATGTTAAATTTCAAATTGAAAGATTTTTGCAATGCAAGCAGAAGTTCGGCATGCTTCATCGAATCCCATTCTGGGACGTCCCTTCTCGGAACATTTATGCTGATAAATGAACTCCTCAGGATCTTATTAAATGTAGCCAATAGCAGCTGCTCTTTATTCATCTGAACTCTTGTTTTGAAATTGTTGTAATTGTTCCATGCTAATTTTGCCTCTGGCATTTCGAACAATTTTATCTAGAAGAAAAAAGCGATCAGGGAACTTGGTAGGAGATAATCGGGCCAGGCAATATTCTTTTACCTGCTCAAGCGTACATCCGCCCTTCAGTGTTAATAATACGCCAATTATCTCACCCGAAAATTTATTCTTAATGGCAAAAGTATAAGAATCCGCAACCATTCCAGAGGCCAATAGGAAGTGGTCAATTTCCTGGGGATATATTTTAATTCCATTTTTATTAACTATAAGTAAAGAGCGGCCCTTATAAATCATCTCTTTAAACAGATCACCTGTTTTGAAGAAACCATCTTTGGTAAACGAAGCCCCATTCGCCAGATCATTTTTTAAATATCCGCTGAACATGTATTTGGATTTCAGGCATAGCTCGCCTTCCTCGGAAAATTCTTTTTGCAAGTACCAGAACTCTTCAAATAAGTTGGGATCACGGTTGAGAGTAATTTTGTTGCCGGCTACCCAGCCTAGCATTTCAGTTATTCCGAATATATTATAAAATTCTGCCATGTCGCCAATCCATTCTTTTATAGCCGTAGCTTTTTCTCTACTTAATAATGAGCTTGCACAATGAACTCTTTTCAATGATGTCAATTGAGCGGAGGGTGGGGGGCAAAAATTCAGAATTAGGTCCCACACACTTGGAACCGAACTAAAAAAACTGATGTTATATTTCTCCAGATAGTTCACGAAATTAACAATTAGCATGAGATCAAATTTTTTTGCAATGAAAAAATTTTCCGAATAGAAGATAGGGAATAAGCTATTGCAAATAAGACCATGTCCAAAATATGTTGGCAAAGCACATAGAGAACTTTTCCTCTCTTCTGTTTTGATCACACAAGAAAGAACTTCAAGTTTTTCAATTAAAGCTCCATAGCTTATAAGAATTCCCTTTGGGTCCCCCGTAGTGCCAGATGTATATAGTATGAGTGCTGTGTCTTTCGTGGCTTCATTTGCATTCGATTGAATATTCTCGAAATGCTCATCGGTTATTACCAGGCTTACATTGGCATGCCTGGTAATAGTCTCAATTTCAAGCAATGAGGAATTTGGATCCATCGGAATTGCAGTAGCCTTGAGGTTAAAAATAGCAAGCAGATTTATAAAAAATTCAATACTATTGTTCTGAAGCATCAGAATGCATATGCCAGAAGTAATTTGGTATTTTTCAGCCAGCTCTACTTCTCGCTGCTTAATTTTTTGTTGAAATTCAGAAGAAGACAAACAGACGCCAGTCTCTATTTGAGTGATTGATGACAATTTTAAATTTGAAAACGGCATAAGACCTTCATGAATAGATATTAGTGCTTTGAAATCCCAACGTTTTATAAATTATGACACCCGAATGTCTACATTTCTATTTTTTTTGTTGCTAAAAATGTCGATATATTAACTAATTCAGTTGGATTTATCCCTAAAGTTAAGTGTAACCAGGGATGTCTCGTAAATTGAAGCTGATCTAGATCAATGTCTGACTTATTCTATTCCTTTCAAAAGCTTGTTAGTATACCGGAATAGCAATTTTTGAAGGAGTAAGTGTGAAATTTCTAATTTTGAATCTTTTGTTTATGATATCAGGGTCACAAGCTCTAGCGGTAGTGATTAAAATAGGTTCTTCCCCAGTAGTGAGTTCTGCTGGTATTTACCTTGCTCAAGAAAGAAAATATTTTAAAGAGCAGGGGCTGGACGTAGAAATTATAGATTTCAATAATTCAGGTGCTCAAATGAATGTTTTATTATCAAAAGGAGAGCTTGATGTAGGGGCAGGTAATTTAACATCAGGTTTTTTTAGCGCTATAAACCAAGGACAAAAGTTAAAGATTGTAGCCGATAAGGGCCATATCGAAAAAGGTAGAGATTATATTGCACTGATTGTAAGGGGTGATCATGTTGCATCCGGGAGGTATAAAGCGCTTAAGGATCTAAAGGGTTTTAAAGTTGGCTTGACGGCATTAAATGGTGTTTCACAGCAAATTTTAATGGAGCGTTTCTTGGATAAGGCTGGATTGAAAGCCAATGATGTTGAATATGTAAAACTTTCTTATGCTGAAATGAATTTAGCTTTGAAATCAAAAAATATAGATGCAACAATACAGCTTGAACCATATCTTACGAAGGCGGAATTAGATGGGATTGCCAAAAAAGTTGCGAGTGGATCAGAAGTTTATCCAAATCAGCAAAGTGCTGCAATTTTCTTTTCTGAAAATTTTATGGAAAAAAGAGGCGAAGAGGCGAAGAAATTTATGAAAGCCTACCTGAAAGGAGTGCGAGACTATAACCGTGCTTTTATTAATGGAAAAGAGCGAGCTGGTGTTATTAAGGATTTGAAAAAACAGATAAAACTTGAAGATGAGAAAGTCTGGTCTAAAATGGTTCCGGTTGGACTCGATGAAAATGGACAAATTAATATCGAATCACTCTTGGCCGATGTAAACTGGTATATGTCTAAGAAATATATTGAAAAAGCGCCAACTGCTGAAAACATGATAGAGATGAAATTTGTCAATGAAGCGGCTAAAGAACTAAGCAAGGAAAGAACTGGAAAATAAATGATCAAGATAGAAGGTTTATCGCATAAATTTAAAGAAAGGGTTATTCTTGATAATCTGAATTTAGAAGTAAGCCGGAATACATTTCACACAATTATAGGCTTAAATGGTGTAGGGAAATCATTAACCTTGCGCCTAATAAGCGAATTGGAAACAAGACAAAGTGGAAATATTGAATACCAATCTAAGAAAATTACCTTTGTTTTTCAAAATGCTGCTTTTTTTCCATGGTTAACAATCTCCAAGAATTTAGAAGTTTGCAGTGATTATGGGAAAGAATATATTTTCAAATTACTTAAAGATTGGAAGTTGGAAAAATATTCTGAAATGTTTCCGAATGAACTATCAGGTGGCACTTTGCAAAAGGTCAACTTGATCCGAGCATTCATGCAAAATGCCGATTTAATATTAATGGACGAACCATTTTCACATCTGGATATTATTCAGAAGGAAGAAATTTATCAATTCACTTCAGCTTTATTTGCTGAGTATAAAACTACTGTCGTATTTGTTACTCACGATATTGATGAAGCTCTTTTTCTATCCAATCAAATTTCTTATTTGTCTAAAAAATCAAAAAATATTACAACAACTTTTCCAGTTATGTTGCAAAAAGAAAGAAGTCTTTTTCAACAAAAGACAATTGAGTCTCATTTAAAATACTTCTCCGAAATTTACAATTTGCTAAAAAGTGATATGGAATTATGAAACGAATATTTACTATTCTCCCTTTTTTGGTATTAGGCGCTTTATGGCATGTAGGAGTCATATTTAATTTTATAGACAGCCAGTTTTTTCCTTCTCCTGTGATGTTTACCTTGAAATTATTTATGCTATTTTTAAATAGCGATTTTGTGTATGATTGTCTTCGCAGTGCCTACAGGTTATTGGCCGGAACATTGATCAGTATACCCCTTTCTTTCATTGCGGCGTTTGCCTGTTCGCATTGCCCGAAATTTGATAGAATTTTTAACCCTCTGGTAGCTTTTACCTTTCCGCTTCCAAAGGTTGCAATATTTCCATTGACTCTTTTGGTGCTTGGTATAGGTGATTCATCTAAAATATTCGTCATATCGTTGGGCATGTTTTATCTGCTTTTTATTAATTTGCGACTGGGGTTGCTTCACATGAAAGGCGGTGAAGTCGGTGAGCTGGTCAAAATTTTTAAGATTAATAAAAAGAACTATTTTTTTGAAATTATTTTAAAAGGGATTAGAGTTGATTTTTTTAAAGGACTAAAGTTAGCTTTAGGATATGGATTAACCCTTGTTGTTGTTAGTGAGTTTTCCATGAGTAAAGACGGAGTTGGAAATTTTATATGGAAGGCATGGGAGCAGTTTAACATTATAGACATGTACGCAGCCGTGCTTCTGCTGAGTTTAGTTGGGTTTGTCATTTACTTGGTACTAGATCATTTAATAGGACGTTTTGAAAAGTACTATCACTGAATTTTATTTGAAACAGGCACTCTTTGAAACTTGTCTTGTGGCCAATACATCCAATATATTAATTTTCAAAGCAGCAGATAGGTTTTCATTTTTTGTATTAATCTTTGAAACATCTATTGATTCATTCGGATCAGAAATTAAATCAAAAAGTCTATATCTGTCTTCATTTATAAAATAAATGAACTTCCATGTGTTCTTAATACGGATAGATGCAATGTCGCCAGCACAGCTAAAACTCATTATATAGTCATCGCGTCTTGTCTTAAGAACTTGCGTAGACATAAAGGAATCTTCAGTAAGGCCATCTTTTAAAATATTATTTACAATCTTCGACGTAGAACTTTGGTTAATTTGTGCAGTGATAATCTGCTTCTGCTGTTGAAACGGAAAATGTATAGAATAAAAAAATCGAATGACTTCATCATAGGGAATAAAGCCATGAGAAAAATAGTCGTGTTCGGTAATAGATTCGCCATGATCACCGCTTGCAATCAGAACAGTGTTATGTTCAATTTTGCTATAATAATCAAGAATTTTACCAACGAGTTCATCCATGGCCGTTAATCTCAGATTATAGGATTTTTTTAAAATGGAAAGATCAATGTCAGAGTTTTTCGACCTTTTCCAGCGAGCGACGGATTCCAGATCAGTAACATAGGCGACGTATTGATTTTCCTTGTTAAAAAAAAGTTTTTCAAATTTTTTGTCACCAAAAGCAATTTGAAAAAATGCGAATTTATCCGGGTACTGTTCAGGATTCTTACGGTACTCGCTTATAAGCTTCAATTCGTTATCGCTAAATACCTTTTTCATAATTGCGGGGGAGGATAAATAGTTACTGGAAAGGTAAGGATAGTGCATGAGTTTAAAATGAATTACCCACAAGTTTTTGGTGTATGGGGCGGTGTTGCGTTTATCAATTTCTCTTGTGATTGTATCCAGGTTGTAAAGTGGTAAATTTATTCGATCGTCAGTAAAATACTGCTTGTACTCGGCACGAACATCAAGTTCTCCACCGACATGAATATAGTTAACTTTTACATCGTTTTCCACCGCATCCAGAATTCCTGCTCGTTTAACGAGTGATCCAATTTGTTTGGCAGAAAAAAAATAGCGGCTTGCATTTGACCAGGAAAGGTTGGTATAGGCGCTGGTAAAATTAAACGAAGAATTAAATAGCCTCGACATATTAGGGTAGTTACCGTCTGAAATATTGGCACCAAACGTAGGCAAATGATTTGCATTCACAGAGCAAAAACTCACAAACAATACGTTTCTAATTTGATTGCTTTCTGAAACAGGTGAATTAGCTGCAGGTTTTGCAGAAACCTGTGGGGCATTCATATGTTTTTGTGAAATAATTGCAATCGCAACAATGCTTGAAACTAAAAAAAAAAGAATGGATAAATTCTTTTTCATTTGAAGTTTAAGCCTGTCATGAAAACTTTAATTCCTTCGCCGCAGTAGCCGTTATTAAAGGGAACAAAGTATTTAAGCTTGATTAGTGTAGATGTTTCTTTTTGATAATGAAAAAGTGAGCAGACTTTATGGACAGCAGTTTCTTTGGTACAGGCACCGTATTGATAATGTGCACCCGCTGCGGAAATAAAATATTCAACTTCAATATTATTAAATTTTTCCCTGACTAATTTGGGATTATAGGTTGAAGGGCATTTTTCCAGATTACTTATTATTCCACCGTAAGGTGTAGGTTTATCATTGTAGGATAACTTCAGAAGATTGCTGAAATTTAAAACTTGTTGCGTGGCGGCTTTTTGGGTAATTGCAGTTAAAATTTCAATATCATAAAAATTGTCCTGCTGATCATAAAATGAAACTAGATAATGAGTCGAAGAATTTTTTACCAGCTTAAAGTTCTTGTCCAACACTGATTTACCAAAATATGTATGAGAAATTTTTGACTGCTTTAAAAATTCGTCAAAGGTAGCGGCTTGACAGTTAAATGCGCTCAGTATCAAGACAAGTATAAGTTTCATTTCTGGATTATAATCCTAATTTATGCAAATACAAATGTTTTGCTGGGGCTTCATTGTGAAAACATTGACTTGTTTTGAGTCCTGATAATAAAATATTGAGCTACCAATCTACCTAGGCAGCGCGCTATGGAAAGTTCATTGCTTAACCGACTACTTCTCAATGCTGAAAAGTTTTCAAGTGATATTTTTATTTTTGAGGCAGAAACTGGACAAGGCTTTACGTACGATAATTTCCTTCAGGACAGCAGAAGGGGATGTCATTTCCTAATCGAGAATTTTAAAGATTCAGATATTGTAGTATTGCTTGGGAACAATAGCTATTTATATGCAGTATATGCAATGGCTGCGATCTTATCTGGAAAAACGCTATTTCCTTTAAATCCAGGTGAAGATTGTAAAATTCTGAGCAAAACACTTTCGAAATTAAGCAAAAAATACGTGATATTTTCTGATGAAGAGTATTCATTTCCTTTTGAAAATATTTATTTAATACAAGACTTAGGCAATATTGTTGTGCCTAAAAATTTTAGACTGATAGATCCACTGCCTTGTCGGGATTTAATTTATATTGCAACGAGTGCAACAACGGGTGAGCCAAAAATAGTCATTCAAAAAGAAGAAGCCTTGATGGCAAATGTTAATGCTCTTATAGAGCATCACAGGCTATTTGAAAGAAAAAAAATTGCAACACCGTTACCCATGTTCCATGTCAATGCTCTTCATTTCGCATTCTTTTCGACTCTCTTTTCGGGAGGGCAACTTGTACTTTTTAGATTTTTTGATCCACGTAAATGCTTTGAATTAATTGAACGAATAAAGGTCGACATTTTAAGCATAATACCGACTTTACTTACTAACTTAATCCACAATTATGAAATTTTAAAAACACATGATATCTCATCGTTGAAATATTTTGTCTCTGCGGCAGCGCCACTCTCAACCGAAACTGTTAAAGATATCAGAAAACTCTTCGGGAAAAAAATTATTCAAGGTTACGGCCTTTCCGAAGCGATAAATTTTAGCTGTACTTTACCGATAGATATTGATGATTCAACTTATGAAGAGGTGATGTGTCGTGAAAAATTTCCCTCTGTCGGAATTTCGTTAGAGTGCAATGAGGTTGTTGTCTTTGCCAATGATTTTAGCAAAGCTGGAAGTGGAGAAGAGGGGGAGTTTGCAATAAGAGGTACAAATCTCATGGCGGGATATTTAAATACTGTGATGGAAAGTTTTTTCCATAAGGATTATTTTTTATCAGGTGATCTGGGCTATTTTAAAACTTACAAGAGTAAGAAGTATTTTTTTATATCAGGCAGAAAGAAAGAGATTGCCAAGGTCTCTGGGGAAACAGTTTCCTTGCGGGAATTAGATGAATTGCTCAGACAGGATAACTATATAGGAAGCGATTTTTTTTCGGTCTCATTTAACAATATATACAAGGGTGAGGAGATTGGAATTGTCTGCCGGTTAGAATCTAATTACAAAGTTCAACAACTGGCTGAAAAATTGATAAATCAGTTTAATAATATTAAGAGTAATAGAAGACCAAAAGTTATTTTATTTGTTCGAAATTTAAATATCCGGACACCAAGTGGCAAGGCCAAAAGATTTTTTTTCAGTGAGCATTTCGAAGAATTTTCAGAAAAAAGATTTCTAAATCAGACACTCTATAAAATAATTTAATCTAAATAATGCCAAACACGGCAGAAGCATTATTGCCTCCAAAACCAGACGAGTTTGTAAGAAAATAATTTAAATTTGTTTTTATGGGATAATCTTTAACAATGTTTAAGTTAAATTCAAGATCGAAGCAGTTTTTCACGGGCAAGATTATTCCTTTTTTTAATGCGTATCCGGCGATCAGGCCCTCTAGAAGCCCAGAGGCATCAGCGGTATGTCCTAGATGACCCTTTAAGGATGTGACGGGAACTTTAGACTCTTTTAAAATTTCTTTAATAGCTTTGGCCTCAAACTGGTCATTGAGTTTTGTACCTATTCCCTGCGTTTTTATAAATGCCAGATCATCTATTTTTAGATGAGATTCATCAAATGCTTTTTCCATCGAAAATTTAAGATATTTGGCATCTTCTCTTCCGTCAGTTATGCGAAAAGCATCGTTGGATTGGTTGAATGAAATTAATTTCATGAATGCGGTATTATCTAAATTTTCTGCATTCCCCGATATGACGGCAATGGAACCCGACTCTGTTTTTACAAAACCGTTTCGATTTACATCAAAGGGGCGCAGTGCTTTGGCGGGGTCTTCATTTGAGGGGCTAAGTGCCCCCAGGCTGTTAAGCAAAAACATGCTTAATGGGTCGATAAGATCAATCGCGCAAACGAGGCAGTTGTTCCACAGACCAGCAGAAATTCCCTGTGAAGCATGAGTTAGAAGAGTTAATCCAGTGGTACAAGTATTGTCAATTATATGAATATTGTCCGGAGAAATTATAATATTATTTTTTTTAAAAATTTTAAAAACAGAGTCCTGATCACACATGTCAAAAAAAGAATTTCTTTTTTTAGAATTGAGATAAAATTCATAGCTATTTACATTCTTGTAAAGAAAAAAGGCGGCATCAATTTTTGTTTTCATTGATGAGTTAACGATTGTAGTTTTAAGCAATCTATCCAGAATCTGTTCTGATCTGCTTACGTATTCATTATCATTATTTTCAAAAAGTGATTGTGGCAAAAATCCGGCAATGCTAACGGGATAATCGTCACCGTAGCGATCTTTAGAAATTGCTGAATAGGCTGAATTGCCTGATAAAATAGAATTAAAATTGATTTCCAGCCCCTGGCCGAAGGGAGAGATAATATCTGCATAACCTATAAATGTTTCTTTTATTTTCAATTTAGCCTTTAATATTTTTTAAATAATTCGCTATGTCGGCCACTCTCACCTCTCTGAATCTTTTAGTTGTGCCTTTTGAAAGAGCAATACTTAATTGTACGATATCAATTCTAAGATTTACAATTTTTTCCAATTCAAATATAAAATCAACGAAATCAATAGACTCTAATCCTAAATCTTCAACAATTTTTGTTTCCGGGGTAATGGGCGTTTTCAAATCAGGACAAAAATTCTGAAGTACACTGATTGTTGATTGAAGATAATTGTCATTCACTTTCACTCCCAGGTTTATGTTAGCAATCCACTTAGGTAGCCATAATAATTGCTTGAACTATTTTGATCACCATAGAGGAAATGATCATTTTTAGTTAGTAAAATGATCCCGGCAGCTTCGGCAATATTTTTATTTTCCGATTTGTTAGAATGCCACGCAAGTGTCATTGGGTCCTCGTAAGTGTTAACGATTCCCACAACTGCAAGGTCTATGGCATCTGTTGTTAGGTCGATTCGCGCCTTATTTAAAATTTGGTTTATTCCCATTGAGGAAATGGCAAATGTAGGACCGTGGATTTCGTGATAAATAGCAATATGGCCAGGTATGATCCCAACTAGATTCTGCACATTGTGCGTAGGCGAAATATTCCCTCTGTAAATTTCATAAAGAGAATTCTCACCACTATCAAGTTTTGAAAACCCCGGAAGTTTAAAATCCAGCACATTGTGTGAACCATTGATGTAAATTCCGATTCGCTCACTGCTATAATTGTTTTTAATCTGATCAAATTTTAAATAATTCAGACACTCCAGGAGACATCTCGTTTTTCTGGAATGCAGCCGAATGTTTTTATTGGCTACATTATTGTAAGTGAAATCTTCCGGTTTTAAACTTGCTACGTTCAGTGACGGTAAGTTTAAACCGAAATCCGAAAGCTGAGCGAGTGATAATGTGGTCGTTTCATCGCCAATAATAAACAGTGAATTATTTAGCTTAACAAATCTCATTTCGTAATGGTATAATACTTTTAAAGAAAATCAAAATGGATGTTTGCAACGGAATGCTTGTCACCACACTTGAATCTCATCAATATCCTCACTTTTTCAAAAGCTTGCGCCTATGCGATCTCTAGAAAATTTTAAACCAACTACGCTTTGGCTTTTTTCAGTCTTTTTACTTTTGGTTATCTTAGCCATTCCGGGAAGCCCCTTTACATTTTCAGTTTTTATACCGGTGGTCGCTTGTCGTCTATTTCCCAGATACAAATTAGAAATTATGTTTTCCTTCGCAGTATTTTTTGGAATAGCAATTACTCAGAATTTTTTTTCACAACATCTTTATAGCTACAGCTCCAATGATCCGAGTTTTATAATTTTTGGAGCAGCTAATGCTGTGAATGCTTTTGGTTATAAAGACTTTTTTTTAAATGCTTTAGGGGTTGCGCTCTATTTTTTCATTTTTATTTTTATTTTTAAGCTCTTTAAGTTATTTTATAAAAAAATAAATCTGGCATCGAGTGTTTTTTTATCAGCTGTTATCTTGGTGCTGGTCTGGATGGCTCAGTCGCTGAGTGCTTATAAAAACAATTTTACATTTATCGTGTCTTTGTCAGTTCTAATGCTCTCAAGGCATGCTTTTTACCTTTTTAACTATGTTAGATTTTTTGATCGACTACCACGGAATCGGCATGAGTTTTTTGCCATGATTCAACCCTTCTGGTTTTTAACTTCTGCTGCACCTGAAAATCCAATATATCAGATTGAGAAAAGCGAAGGTGAAATTCTGGAGAATTTAAGAAGTGCATTTTATATTTTGACGACCTGCTTGTTGTTTAAATTATTTTTAATCATTTATATGACTGGTTTGAATTTGCTTCTAACGAAAAATTTTTTGGTCATCTACAATGATTCAGCACTGGTTAATACGCTTCTGATGTCTATCTTCCGAAATTGGAGAGTTGAAAGTGCATTAACTCTTATTTTGTGCATTTTTTCTTGTTCAATTTCTTATCTTGGTTCAACTTTTTTTGTCTATGGAAGGGTGGGGGTTGCAATGGCCAGGCTTTGCGGATTTAATTTACCTGATTACATAAACAGCCCATGGAGATCTCACTCATTTGCAGATTTTTTTTCAAGAATGATGTATTACTACAATATTATAATAATTAATCACTTCTTCTATCCGGCATTAGAATTTCTTCGCCGCTATAATATCTCAAGAAGGGCAAGGGTTTTCATTGGTTTGAATTGGGCACTTATTTTTGGGGGTTTTATCTCTCACTTTTTGAAAGATAACTGGAAGGTATATAAATTTGGTTTTTTTGAAGCACTGACACTGACATCACGCTTGGCGTTCCCTGCAATCATCGTTCTATCATTGGCCGTAACTTTAAGTTTATATTTGGAAAATAAAAGTGAAGCAAAAAAAACGAATGTAATGAGAATGTTTTTTTACATTTTTCTCTACTCGTTAATTATGCCGCTTAATTTTTCAATTGTGTTCGGAAACTTTTCAGCGATGGTAGGGTTTTATACAAAAATTTTCACATTAGGCTTGTTTCAAAATTAAATTTACCTTGAAATTATTTCTGGGGCAAAACTTGATAATTGAAAGTCTTGCAGGCTGGCCAACTTTCTTTCAACTTCTTTCCACTTGACAGGATCGACATTGTAAACATAGCGAACTCCGATTGCTTCGGACATAAGCTGCTCTCCATCGCGCGTTGTTATCAATGATGCAAATTTAAGAGTAAGCGCAGTTTTGACTGATTCAGGTAAAACATTGCTGAAAAAGATTGTATTGCAAGGTATTTTGTTTTCTGATGTTGAAATTATCTTTAGTTCAGGATGGTTTACAAAAGAATTATCCTTGACTTCACCGATCTTGCTAGCAACCTCATTATTGTTGAAGGTTGTAGCTCGTGTAACTATTGCATCAAACTTACCCGAATTAAGATCTGATAAGCCCTCAGATAGTTCTGTAAACATAACTATCTTGCTGGCAGTTATATTTTGTTCCTTTAAGTTCTTAAATATAAAATTTGCCAACGGTATCGCTGCAACTGCTACTCCCAAATTTTTTTTCTCAAGTTCGTTAAGCGAATTAATCGGGCTCTGCTTGGTTGTTACAACTTGTATTTCTGCATAACACTCAACCTCAGGGCGAGGGGAAGTTAAAAAGACCGGAGAGATATCAGAGCCATTTTTTTGTAGCTCGAAAATTCTTGAGGTATCGACCATTCCTATTTGTGTCTGAATACGGTCCACGGAATATTTTCTGTTTGGTCCATCATTGTTAATGTAGAACGAAAGCGTATACGCTGTTGAACTGAGCTTCTTTTCGAGCTCTTTCATCACCTCGGTTTTTGAGGCAGACGTATTTTTTCGCCCAGGGATAACAAATTTAATGTCTACTTTCTTAGCTACAGGAGTTGGAACTTGAGCTACTTCAGTCGAATTCTTCAGGAAGAGTTTACGCTCAATCTGGCTTCCGATTAAGCCACCAATAATTAAAACAGCGAGCACTAATAAAAGACTATTTTTTTTCAATTCTGTTTCACCTTGTAAGTTAAGTATCTTAATAATCTCAGAGATTATATAAAAAATCTAATAAAAATGTTTGACTGATTTGCTAGCAAGTTGCGCTGGTGCACTCTTTGTTATACTTTGAATGCTCTTTTTAAAATTTTAAAAAATGAGTTGGGGATGCAAGGAGCAATTTTAATTTCAAATCAGGCACTCACCTTGGATGTAGTTAGTGATGAAAAACTATATCATCTCAAATTATTTAAAACTGATGATGCAGAAGCACTGATTTCATATGCAAATGGATCTGTTATATGTTATCTCCACTCCGGTAATGCCAATATTCAAAATGAACATTTCTCTATCGATATAGTTCCGGGAATGTATTTTTCTCAAAAAGCCCCATGTCATTTAAGGCTCTCCCCCCATTCAACGCTCTTAGCTGTTTCAATAGATGACTATAATTGTCTCTCTAGTATCGGGGGGCCGGTAGAAGACACTGGTCGCTTGAAATATATTGATGGATGCAGCGACACCCTTTTGATCTCGCCTAGTCGTTTAGGTGAGCCCTGCCTCAATTTGTTGCATTTTCCGCCAAACACTAAACAAACTAGCCATCATCACCCTAGTTTTCGCTTTGGCATGGTTATTTCGGGAAAAGGAGTTAGTGTAACATCTGGTAAATACAGTAATTTGAGTCCAGGTGACTGTTTCTTTATACCTGCGCTATTGGAACACAAATTCGATACTTATGACAATTTAATGAACATTATCGCATTTCATCCAGAAAGTGACTGGGGTCCGACAGATGAAGTGCATCCAATGATTAACAGAACAATCATACCTTAGCCCACATTAGAGCTATTGATGAAATTGGTTGTGCGGTTTTTGTAGATTTAAAATTAATAATGAAATATATTTAATGAAAGCATATATTGATGGCGGCCCAATGACGAACGACGATCCTAAAATTAAACAAGACGATAAGGCCCTAAAATCCGAGTCGAATGCTGAAAAGCTTAAGTTTGGAGGTTTAACTCCTCTTACCGCAGCTCAGATTGTCACTTTGTTGGTAGGGGCGACAAGTTCGAATTCGTCTTATGGTGGCTATTGATTTATGGATAAATTGAAACTTTATCCCATTCTTTTGGCTGACCCAATTCAGGAATATAACAAAAACAAGTCTACTTTCTATATCTTTAGTAGCAAAAACAATCGCGGGTATCAGCTCGATGGTTATGCCGCAAATCTTTGCCACAGATTCAATGGATTAAAATCTCTTGAAGAAATTGTTCAAGAATTCGAAAAAGAAATGGATCTCGGATCAGGGTATTTTAAAGAGGAGATCAGAATTCTCCTTCAAGAATTGCAGAGCAACTCACTCATTGAATTTCACAATTCACCTCAGACCCTAAAGCCGAACTAGTGCCTAACAACGCTCGCTGGACCATTCGTCTTTCCGATGTTCCTTCCAATATGGCCGTTCATCAATACATCTTGCATGTAACAGATCTTAAAGATCAGATGACCAAATTTTCAAAATTTAACTTACAAAATTATGGACGAGAAAAAATAAACTTCAATTTAGGAAAGCTGAAAGAATCAATAAAAGAGGGAGTAGAACTCTATGGCCTTCACAAGTTTATATATGGAAATCAAGGATCAGAGAACAGCCCCTATGTTTCAGCTTCTCTAACCTGGAATCCAAATGCCTATGATAAAATCTCTAACGACCCACACATGGCAACACTGGGTTCAACTGAATTGAAGTGGAATTCGGCTTCATTATATGAAGAAGTAAACGATTCAACCCTTTTCCGTAATTCTTATCACGACACATTTGCTTTCGTGGAAAGAACCCCATTTTCAAATCATAAAGATGTAAAAATATTTTTAGATACTTTTAAAAGGACTTTAATTCGTTCAAGAATTTCAACAGTAAAAGCCAACAGAGAAGAAGCGACTAAATTTGATTTCTGCTGGCATAACGATGAGCAGATTTTTTTGAATTTAAGAATAAATATTCCAATCCAGACTTCTTCAAATTATGTAATTCAAATTATAAACAAGGCAGATAATAATCAGAATAAGGACCTTGAGATTGATGAATTCTGCATGGAAGATGGCTACGCTTATGTGTACGATACAAGCCAAACACATAGACCATTTTGTAAAAAACTCGACAGCAAAGATAGAATACATATGATTTGCGGTGTATCGCCTTGGTTTGATTATGATAAATTAAATCAATGTTGGAACTCGAATGAATATTATGGTCAAATACATCCGTTCGAAATGTTTCGCATGGGACTAATCAGCCCGGCTTTTGTAAAATAGAAACTTATGATTAAAAAAAAGATCTGGATTTTAAATTACATCAAAGAAGATTTACAAAGTGTAAATCAAATATCTCGAAATTTATCCAGATTGTATTTTTCATTGCCTGAAAATGAATACGAAATATTAGAATTAAAGCTGATTGACCCTGAAAGCAATAAGACAGGTGAAGCAGGTTTAAGAGAGTTGCTTTTAAATTATAAGAAGGATACGCCCGATCATGTTGCAATTATAAATCCTGGTGTGGTTGCACATCCATTTTTTTCTTCAATTTTAAATATTAAGGTGGCACATGAACCACAATATTTATTTCATGTTTTTGGTAATTTTGTCAGAAACGCGAAAACTTGGTATGGGCTCAGCTCTGCGTTGATCAACAAGAATGTACAGTTTGTTGCCGCATCCATTTGTTACAAAGAAGTTCTCTCTCATTTTATTGCTATGAAAAATTTAAGTCTGTTGCCATTTATGATAGATCAAGCATTTGAACAGATCAACGTTTCTAATGAAGACGAAGTGAGTAATTCATTAAAGATTCTATACGCCGGTCGATATCATGAACAAAAAAATGTTACATTATTAATTAAATTTTTAAGTCTATATGCTAAATTATCTTCAAGAAATATTCAGCTAAGCCTGATCACTTACTTTGATGATTTTAATCCAACGACCGTAATCTCAAACAGCAAGCAAGGTAATCAATATAAAGCATATGTAGCGGCACTTAATCACGTATCGCAAAACTTCAGCGTTAGGCTATTGCCACATCAAGATGTTCAAGAGCTCAAAAAATCATATTCTGCTCATGATGTTTTTATGTCATTCAGTACATTTTTCGACGAAGACTTTGGCATGGCCATTATGGAGTCGTTGTCGCAAGGAACACCATGCATTGTAAGCAGCTGGGGAGGGTACAAAGACTTTATTCGGGAATTTCCAGATGATTGCTTCGGATTGAATGTTTCATTGGAACAAAAAGGGCTGTATCTAAGCACTGAGAAATTTCAAGACTACATGGAAATAATCTCAAAAAAAACAACAAGTGACAGATTAAACTTAAGTGAAAAAATAAAAAAATATAATGGATCCGCAAAGATTCAAGAGGAGCTAAAGAAAATCTTTACAAAGAAAAGTTGTTTTAAACAATTTGATCCCTCGCTTTTGGATATAAAAATTGAGGATGTTTACAATTCTTTCTGGAAGACATCGTGATGACTAAACTTTACCTGCAATCAATTGACAGCAACTTGAACCGGGAGAAACCCGTGGTGAGAAATTGTTTTACAGAATATATGTCTGATACATCCGCTACTCTAAGTCGAGACGGTATTTTTCATTGTCTATTTAATAAATTATTTGATAGTTCAGAAAAAATTCCTCATGTTTTACTGTCCCGCTTTGATTTATATAAAAATGATTCGTTGTTTTACAGGATTGTGAACACCGTTGATAAGCCTGAGTATAATAAATCAACTCTCATCGTTTTATTTAATCTAAATTATCTTGAATGCCCGATAGATCTTTTAAATGATTTTCTGGGCTGGCTTAAAAAGTATTATCTGGATAAATATCCCGGTATGACTTTGCTTGCAAATTATAATTATCAAGTAGATCTTTCAAATAATGTTGAGCAGATTTATATATTGAATTATTTTCAACTTATTCAAAAATATCTTGGAAATATTCCAGATTCAATTGCGTTGATCGATATAGAAAAAAGGGCATCATTTGAGAATGTTTCCGTTGTCGAGGCAGGCACTCAGTGGTCGTGTATGGACAACTATCTAGTTCATGTAATTTCTTCGAAAGGTGGAGCCTTAATACAGCAGAGTTCAAATCAATCTGAATTTGAAATTGTAGGCAGCGAAGTGCTATCCCCTTATCATTCACTTCAGCTAGTCAGAAAAACAATTAATCATAGACCAGACTTAATATGCTCGTTTGTATCAGAACTGAGCGAAAAAAATTTTTACAAAAATCCCCATGAACTGAAACTTTTTAATTATTTAATGTATCAAGACATTTTTGGCGCGGGGAGTGCTTGACACCTTAAGTCTTTTAAATAAGAGTTGAATTAAAACTTAGCAGAGACCTCAATGCCGAATGATTTACGAATTCTCTACGTTCTTACGCTGGCAAATTTAAAATCCAGATATAGGAATACTTTTTACGGCTTTCTTTGGGTTATTATAAATCCTATTCTCACGTTCGCCGTGCAGGCATACGCTTTCACCATTATTTTTAAAATTCAGTATTTAAACTACAGCACATTTCTTCTTTCAGGACTTTTGCCCTGGATTTTTATTATACAATCCATTGATATGTGCACTAATTTGTTTGTAGCCAACAGCCACTTTATTCGCAATCTTCCTGTTTCTCCGCTTGTCCTGGTTCAGACACAGATTTTAGATAACTTCATCAATTTCTTATTCTCATTTCTCATTTTGATAGGCATTTTCTTTTTTAGTAATCCTGGTAGATTTGGAATTCTTTTGTTTTTTCCTCTTCCGGTGATATCACTTGGTCTTGGAGTGGGATCGATGTGCTTAATTTTTGCTTCGGTCAATGTCGTCATGCGCGATTTAAAATTTGTTGTTGGTTTTGTGTTTTCGCTCTTGTTTTACTTGACCCCAATTTTTTATCCACCAGAATTTATTCCTGAACAATATAGATTTTTTACACTAGTAAACCCCATTTATTATATTATCAAGCCCTTTCAAGTGCTTACTTTGCAAGGACCGAATAAGAATTTTTTAATGAGTATCATGCTCTCATATCTCGTATCACTAATATTAGTAGTTGCATCAGTTATAACCTGGAAAAAAATGAAGAAATATTTGATTTTATATGCTTAATAACAAAAAGATAGTGCTCGATATTCAAAACCTTAAACTTGCCTTTCCCTTAAGGCTTATAACAACTTCGAGTGTGCGCGATGTTTTTATAAGCACTATGATGGGTCCTTTTTCCAAAAAATATGATCGCAATTATTTCCTGGCACTGAACGATATAAACCTGAAAATTTATGAAGGTGATAGAATCGGCTTGATCGGAGTTAATGGTTCAGGGAAGTCTACGCTTTGCAGATGCATATCTGGTTTTTACAAACCTCAGGATGGTAAGATTGAGCGCAAAGGTAAAATTCGGGCATTGTTTGAGTCTTCAATCGGTCTCTATCCAGAGTTAAGCGGAAGAGAAAATGCCAGAATACTCGCTGAAATATATTATCCAGAATATTTATCCACTTTGGATGAAATTATTAGTGAGAGTTTAGATTTCAGTGAACTAAAAGAATTTATTGATGCCCCTATAAAGACTTACAGTAAAGGAATGATGGTCAGACTAACTCTCTCCTTACTGTCGGCTAAGCCTGCCGATCTGCTAATCCTAGACGAAGTTTTTGATGGTGCCGATGAATTCTTCAGAGAAAAACTTTCAGAACGGATTAAGCTTCTTATTGAAAATTCAAATTCGGTTATTTTTGTAAGTCATTATGAAGCTCAGGTTCAAAGTGTTTGCAATAGGGCCATTTTAATTAGTGAAGGAACAATATTACATGATGGCGATATTGCCAAAGCGTACGCTATTTACAGAAGTATTAAGCATGACCAAGACAAGGTCGACCGAAAATAAAAATCTAATTTTTTTGCAAAGATGATAAAAGCTCTACATACTGATTCAAAATCACAATCAATTTCTTTTTTTTCAGCTCACATTCAAAGTCAGATACAGACGCATTATTTAGAGTTGATATTAAATTAAAAAGATGAGTATGGTTCCCATCTTCGAATAGTAACGGCTGAACCAATACCCCTAAAGTTTCCCAGGACATCTGGAAAATAAAAATCTGCTCACAAAAAATTGAACAATTTTTAAGATCTGTTCCCGTAAAACAAAAAAGTTGAGGCATTAAGTTAAATAACTCTTCAGGATTTGGTGCTTGCTGAAATTGCAAGTGAAGCGGTACTTGTGCCAACTGACAATCTGAAATATGTACGATTGATTCAAAATGCTTCTTATTTAAGCCGGCGAAGTTCTCAAATATGATTTCCAGTAGATCTTTCTCATTTTTTATCAGCGCCAGTTTGGCGAGACAGTCGCTTAATCCGACAAGCTTAAAATGAAAGGACCATTTTTCAAGATCTCTTCGAGTAAAGCACTTATTTAGCTGCTTTAAGTTTGAAAAATACATTCTTAAAAGATACACAAATTTTTGGGACTCATTCTGACTGGTCGAGTAATCGAGTTTAGGCAAAAACTTTAAAAGAGATGGATCCTTGGAAGTTTCAAATGGATTAGCTATAAATGGCAGCTCTTTCAAAATAAATGGATAATAGAAATTAATCTCTTTGATTAAGGGATTCAGGGAAAAGATTTTTTGAATCTTTTGAGCCGACAGTAATAAGTCCTCATTGCCACTCAATTCTATACTCAAATCAATATCTGATTTACCAAAAGAAAAATAATCCTGTAAAAGACTGTTTCGGTACCAGGCTTTAAAATTCAGCCTCAAAAACAATCTGGCTATAAAGTTATGTAAATAAAAGATTATCTTATAGATTACTCGACCGGATTCATTTGCTAAAAACGACAAATATTTCACAGTAAACGGGGAGGGAAGAGGTTAAAATATTTTTTTAGATAAGATGTAAAACACGAGTCCCAGGAGGTAGATAACCCAGGCGCTTTATTACTCATATAGATACTCTTAAATAAATCATGGTAGTCATTATCAAGTGGATTAACATAGGCAGGGAGCTTGCTGAAATCGGGTTTGTAAACATTCATGGAATGATAAAGTGACAGCTTTTGAATTTTTATTTGTTCCAAGGAGGCAAGTGTTGAGGTCTGTGCCAGCTCCCCGGCCCCTCTGGAGAGCGCAAAATGTCTGGTATATGTGTCCTTAATAAAATAACCACTGTTTATTTCATAATAAAGTGTATTTCTAAAATTGGTCTCTGACCGGATACTTTGCCAGTCTGAAAATTTAATATTGATTTTTAAATTATCATACAAATGACGAGTAATTTTTAAGAGCTCATCATCTTGCCACTTGCCCCAGAGATTAACTTTTTTATTTAAAGGGAAAAAAGCAAGTATATCCATTTTTTGAATGTTCTCTTTGCCTAACGTTTTTTGTAATTGCAGCAGCGCTAATTCAAACTCCTGAGGATCGGCAAAAGTTGAATTCAATGTTCCAGCTAGAAAAATTTTTTCTGGCAGTTGAGTTTTGCTAAATGATACTTCGCCTTTAATTTCGTAAAAATATGTTTTATCCTGCCAGATTTTTGGCACTAAAAACCACAAATCCTTATGAATTGCAATATTGCCTGAAAATTTAGCCGGTGATTGATCTTCGAAAAAAAGCGAAAGAGGAACAATTCCATCTCTTAGCGTAACAATGTTTTTATCAAATAATTTACTGCTTAGCTTGCCGTTAAATACTAAGGCAGGGGCCATTGTACTATAATACTTTCTGCTAAAAGGAGAAAGATAGACATGATATGATTTACTTTTTTTTCTGGTTTCACTTACATAGTCAATTTCTGAACTTCTGATAAAATCGTAAGCCCATTGTATCGTTTCATATCTGGCAGATGGATCTTCTGATTCATTTTGTGAAATATAATTTTTATAAACCTGGAAATAAAAATTTTTATCTGAAGGGCTAGCCTGTATATCAATACTTTTTTTCCCTGAATATTTGCCGTAGGTATGCGCCAAGGGTGCGATCGCCCAATTGAACCCTTTAAATGGTTTGAACTTATTATTGATGTGCTCTCCAAGTTTTTTGGAAGCTTGAATAATAGAAAACTGCTCCAGAAATTCCTTAGACCATCTTGTTCTGTCAACATCGGCAACATAGCATTCGAAATAATTTTTTAAAAAATCATGAATTGCGGAAGTTTTTATTTTAAGCCCATACTCAGTTATTGAGACAGGCATTAATTGGCATCGCCAGGACTTTGAAGCAAATGAAGAATACCCTCCCCAGTCTGTGAGCAATGTGGGCAAGCCGCATGCAAGAGCTTCTGCCGGAGACATTCCATAATCCTCGTCATGATATAGGCTCAGGCTGATAAAGACATCTGCTGCCGATTTAATTTCTCTCAGCGTTTGTGTGTCTTGTATCCCCCAAAATTTTATTTTTGATTTAAATTCATCGGGAAGATTTGAAAGGATTCCCTCAATTTTAGAGTATAAATAGCCTTCCTGGGTGTCAGCCCCCATAAATGGTGCTCCCAGATCATCAAACGCACCGACCATCCAGAGATGAATGGTAGAACCGAAGCTTCTGTTTAATTTTAAATACTCTTTAATAAGAATATCACAGTTTTTTTGCAGGCTGATTCTGCCAGCATACAAAAGAATAATATCTTGTTCACCGATTTGTTTCTCTTCTCTTAATCTCCGACGAGCATCAGAATCAAAAAAATATTCTTCGGAATTAACAGGGAAACAAAATTGATCAACAAGGGAGGTGTCTTCACAGAAAAAGCTTAGAAGTTTTTTTTGTGAGGCTGAGGCGGTTAAAAACTTTATACTGTGATTGACAAGTTTTGGAGCGACTTCAAGCCAGTCTTTTGAAAAATAAGTGAAGTCACCATACATATGAATAAGAATTTCTGGTAACTGATTCAGGTCCATAATCAGTGAAAGATTATTTAATATTTCCGCTGGATTTGGAAGATGGTCAATAAATACCAATTTATCTGGTTTTTCCTTTTTTATTCTTTGTGAAAGATCTAAAATATGGGAACTAGAGGTTTGCAATTCATCGTGAATATACCTGGTGGGCATTTGAAACCAAGAAAGTTCGAACTTCTCACCTAAAGCTTTATAGGTTTTCTGCAAATTAGGAGAAATAACTTTGCAACTGCCCCACGATGAAGTTTCTGCTGCATGAATAATTAATAATTTCATTTTTTAGCCTCATTATTCTGTGTCAGATTTTTTCCGGCTAACCAAAGACTTTCATATTCGGGATAAGTCTTTAAAAAATCGGTACCTCTTCTTTTGTCATATTCAGAGAAGAAAACAAAATTGTCTTTGAGTTGAATATTCTTAAAAGCCGGACTTGTAGAGGTGCCAGCCCAGCTGACGAGTCGTTGCATTTTGTTTAATTCAAAATCAGTAAATCCAATTTGATTATCTGATTTTCTATTGGGTGAGTTTGATTTCATAAAATCCAGATCAGATCTCATTTTTTCAAGCAAGAAATCATCTGCAATGTTGGCACACATAAAATGTGGATCTTTCAAATAGGAAATATCCAACACAATCCTACTGGCAAATTTGTTGTCGGCAATTCTATATTTATTTTTAAGATCTAAAATAAATTCTAGAAAAGATCTAAAAGAAGCGATCGAAAGAAGATTATACGTGCACATGAAAGTCAGCTTCACTTCAGGAAGTTTATCCAGAATATAATTTAAATTTCTAAGAAATAAATCCATATTAAGGCCGTAGCGGATATATTCAGCCTGAATACCCCATGTATCAAGACTGGTAAAAATAGTTATTTCTTTGACGTGCTTTGCATTTAAAATTTTTTGGATACTTTCCACTGCTTTGTCTATAAGCCTTTGCTCTATTCCCAGATTGCTGTTAATGGCCAGGCTTAGACCAGGATTGGAATTTTCAGCAATATAATCCAGAACCTTGTATGTATCTGGCACCATAAAGGGCTCACCACCGGTGATGCGAAAAGTTTTTAAATCTTTATAAAGGGAGGGCCACCATTCCCAAAATGCTTTTACGTAAGGATTGAGTGAAGTATCAGAAATAGGCATTTTTCCGGATTCCGCGAGAAAATTATAAGCGTGATGCTTTGAATGAGTTGGGTATTCACCAAATTGTTTTAGTTCCTTCATCCAGCTGCTGGAAATATGAGGAAGGCAATAGGCACACTTAAAATTGCATGAATTGCTGAAACTTACTTCCAGGTATTTTGGATTAATATCTTTTTCCGAGCCGGCATCCAGCGCTTCATTGAAAAATGGTTTTGCCCAGTCATCATTACTTTTTATATGGCGGTCACTGAAATGAGTACCGGCGGTGTCTTCGATCTTCCAGCAATACTCGCACTCTTTTGGTCTAACCCCTTCAAGCATCAATGAGCGGACTTTCTTTTTGAAGTCTGTATTGTGAAGTGCGCCGGGGTTATTTTTAAGCTCGTTTAAATCGCTCTGATGCGTATTTGGATGATGGCATGAGTGATTATGTCCATTTTGCAGGTGCAAAGTCACCTGGAACCATTTTGCTAAACAAAAGGAAGGTGAAACGCTGTCGAGTTTCTCTTTAGTCTCAGAATATTGTTTTTTTAAATCAATCTTTTCCATCATTAATTCCGCTTTATCGCCAATAATCGTGAGGCTTTTACATTAATGGGGACATGGGGACAAATCTGGCAAAAGCCGTACTCAGTATCTTTTAGATGAAAACTTGTTCTTTCTATATTTAAAAATTTTTCTCTCCATGTGTAGAATCCGTCAGAGTGCCAAATGTCATCAAGCTTTGATGAATTGACATTCCCAAAATGAACAGGGGCTGCGCAACATGGCTTAACAGAGCCGTCAACTTCAAATCTGACGTAGGTAAAGCCAACGGTACAAGGTATCGTCTGGTATAAATCTCCCGGCAATTGCCCATTTGAAAGTCCGGAATTGAATTGCGCGCTATCGGCTTCCAGATCAGCGTCATATCTAACGATAGCTTCTAAAAATTCTCTTAAAACGACTCTCACTTTTAATTCATCTGCTCTTTTTAGTGCCTGCTTTATTATTTGTTGAAAAAGCGGATAATCAATTTTTGGCACAGAATATTTTTTATGAATTTCAGAATGCACTTCAAGGGGCTTTAACCAGACTCCTGTATTGAGCTCATGGGCCAGCTCAACCATTTTTACGGCTTCCCTGAAATTATGAACATTAATTATGTGGATCATGGTGAAACTAACCCCATGCCCATCACGTTTTTGCAAGTTTTTGGAGTATCGGATATTTGAAATAACTTTTTCAAACGTGGACGCAGACTGTCTGGGACGAACGGTTTTATAAACTTCAGGCGTTGCTGCCGATACGTTAACCATGAAATCAAAAGTTCTTCCACCTCGAGATAATTGGTGGAGGGATTCGAGTTGCTCAAAACTTGGGTATTCAAAATTTGTGAGAACCTCAATCGAAGGTCCGCGAGATCTCCAGCGGGAAAGAACATCAAGCCAGCGAGGATGAGTGAGAGGATCTCCTGCTCCACCAAATTGAACTGATTGAATGGTCTCAGGCAATGATTCAAGTATTTCAACAGCGCGCTCATATGGCATCTGGCAATTCATCAGATTAACTATTTCTGGGGCCAGGATTCCATCTGCAGTTTGCGATTTCATTGCATCTATAAATTCCGGTCCCCATAAACTGCAGAAGACGCAGGAGTGGGTGCATTTATTTGAGAGATCTATATGAACGGTCTGAATGCCGGAAAAAGTATTCCTGGTTTTTATATTCCATTCATCCAAATAAGGATTGTTAAATGAAAAATAAATTTTACTTTTGAATCCCTTAATTCTCAAGGTTTCAAATGTCTCACGAAAATATTGAATTCTTTCCTGGTCAGGCGCACCTTCAATACTTATGAACGCAAAGGGAAGTTTATATCGTTCAAAAAATTCTGCTATAGTTGGCCCGAGCTGATAATGATTCTCAGTCAATCTGAATTCCGGAATAACCTTATGTTGATCTTTGAATTTAGATTTTTCAGCCTGGAAAAAATCTAAACTCAGGGAATCTACATTAGAATAAATAGTGTATTCACTTTTAAAGCCCTGCCGATTTGAGCCCACGGGCACAGAAATGCCAAACCAGGCTACCGGAAACTGATCTGCATACTCTGGTGCACGATGGAATTCGCTCAAGTCATCAATTGAAAAAAAAAGGCGATCAGTTTTTTTAGTGAGTGAATTGAGCAAAGTTGCAGTGCTTGTAATGTCAGAGTAAAGCACTTCAGGGAGTTTTAAATAAACAAATTCATTGCTTTGAATTTCATCGATTTTGAGCTGGATAGGTGCGTTTAGATCGAATGGATACATAGGTGAAAATTATTACCGACAAACCATAGAATCGCAACTTCAAACTAGTCCTCAGGGTCTTCCCACAATAATAGTGTTCCAATTTTGTGCAAGAATTTTCTTTATATTCTTCTGGAAATCCACATAAGTAAGATTTTGGATCTCACTATTTCCTTTGTAATAGTAATCAAGCCCTTGTGATTGCAATACGGGAACTGAATATATTGATGAAAAATCTTCATTTGTCTGCACGTTAATTAAATTCTGGCCTTCGATCATCAATTTAATTCTGTTGAAATCGTCTTCTAAAAGACCATTATCTTTAATTTTTCCAATGAGTTCTTTAATTGCCAACGTAGCCGCGGGAACCTTGTCGTGTCCTGAAGCCATATAAATACCAAAATACCCACCTTCCAGTGCGGCAAAATGGACTGGCTGGGCTGAATAACAAAGTCCTTGCTTGTCTCTGACTTCGACAAATAATTCTGAAGACTGGCCAGACAAATGCGTCGTAAGCATTTTCAGATAAAGATTTTCAGGTGAGCCGATCTTTCCACAAGGAATGCCGTGGAAAATTTGAGTCTGTTCCCGGTTAAATGGGATAAATTTATTAGCACCAACAGTCGGTTTATACTTCTTAAAAAGAACTTTGCCGACTTTTCGCGGAGCTAATTTATCGATCAGTGGATTGAAAATTTCAAGAACGTCTTCAAGGGAACTATCGCCACAATAGGTGAAAATAATTTCCTTAGTCTTCATATTTTTTTTATGGAGATTGAGCACGCTATTTTGCCCGATTGATTTTAAAGTTTCCGGCGTTCCAATTGGATTTAAGGCATAAGGATGAGTGCCGAAAAATAATTTCTGCGCCTCTTTGAAGCAGTGCTTTACCGGGTCTTCTTTTTGATTGGTCAGTGAGCGCAGTGCAAGCTGCTTTTCATGCTTAAGATATTTAAGCGGCATATCCGGGTGTAGCAAGGCTCCACTAAAATGAGGAAAAAGATCCTGCATATTAGCCGTTAACCCATGCATCAATAATCCATAGGCATTTTTTCCAGAAAAACCGCTGAGACTTGAGGAAGCTTCTTCCAGCGCCAATTTGATTTCTTCGTACTGAATTCCGTCGTGCCCTTTAGTAAGCATTGAGCTGAGCATATGATAAATGCCGTTTGTTTTTGTCGTTTCTTCGGTAATTCCACCTCTCAGATACGCCTGAAGGACGAAAGTTGGAGTCATTGTGTTCTGGCGATAAATTAAAGAGACACCCGGCTTTAAATGGATCAGCTGAACTTGCTGATCGTATTTTGATTTCTCGGTTTTATATTTTGCTTTTGATTTATTGAGAAGAAGCTTTTTCTTTAATTGTTCCAGGCCGTTCTGAAACTTAGCCAGCTCTGCTTTGGATTTTTGAAGATTAGCCTCTTCAGGAATTTGCAGACTCAAATGGCAGTTTTTTGAGAATACATTTCTTAGAGCTTTGTTTACAACACCAGGAGCAGTTTTTTTAATTCTTTCAATGAATTCTTCTTCACATTTTATATCGCCAGTCTGGGCATAGCTATGTCCGAGCGAGAAAGAAAATGATTCTATTGATTCCATTTCATAAATTTTGGAAGAGAGATATTGGTTTTTAATTTTTTGAACTTCATCGAGGCTTAAGCCTTCCGCAATTGTGTCGGCAATTGTTTTGGTAAATTTTTTCAGCAATTCTTTCATGTTCTTATGTGGAAAAACCAGGCGAATAAAATGTGCACCACCGTCAGCCATGAACATAGTAGAGGCAGATGCTACGTTGGCAAGAGTTTTATCTAAAACAAGGGCCTTGTATAGGCGCGAAGACTCGCCAAATCCAAGACAGTTTACTGCCAGATCTTCACCGGCTGCCATCGGAGAATTATATGCGGGGGCGTGAAGAACGAGAGTTAAGGTCGCCATTCCTACCGCTTTGTGATGGATGTCCATTGTTGATTTTTCTTTTAATTTAAATTCAGGGAAGAAGCTTTCAGGCCCGGCAGGAAGATTATATTGCTCAATAGTCTTAATCAGGTGATCTTTGTTCGACATATCGCCAGCCACTATGCAGAGAGAGTTTGAAAGATTGTAAAAAGAATTGCGGAAGAACTGCAGTTGCTCGCGCGAAAAATTTTTAATCGTTTCTTCACAGCCCAGTATCTGGTGGGCATAACTTCCTTCGAAGGATGATTTCTGAAGTTTACTGAAAGCATATTGGCCAGGGCTATCTATAGACCGGCGGTATTCCTCGAATACAACGCCTCTTTCAGGAACAAGATCTTCTTGTTTAAATTCAGGATTGGAAACCATGTCGAGTAATATATCAACTGATTCGGATAAGTGCTTATTAGGGCAGTTAATGTAGTAGCAAGTATAATCAAATGAAGTGAATGCATTGATTTCCCCGCCGAAAGTTTCGACTTCATGAGCGATTCTTGCTCCGGGACGGGTCAACGTTCCTTTGAAAAACATATGCTCCAGGAAATGGGCAATGCCCTGATGATCTTTTTTTTCAAGAGCGCTACCTGCTCTAAACCAAATTTGAACTGTCGCCGCGGTAGAACCTGGAGAGTGAACGAATAATGTATTGAGTTTATTTTTTAATTGAGTCAGCTCGTAGTTCATAAGATAATATTCCTTAGAAAAGTTAAAAGGCTTCTCGATTATAATATAAGTATGCTGAAAGTTATGCCTAAAATACCAAAAATAATAGATTCGCTCTATATTCATTTTCCCTTTTGTGCACATCTGTGTAACTACTGCGATTTTTACAAAAAAATTCCAACTGACAAAATCAGTGATTTTCAAAGTTTTCATAATTATCTGGAAAGTTCATTTTTGCTTCATCAAAGCTTGATAGAAAGACACGGTTATGTGTGGGCGCCTCTCAAAACTTTGTATATCGGAGGAGGAACTCCTTCTTTGTGGGGCACTGAGGGTAAAGATTTTTTAGAAAAATTTCTTAAAAAAAATAATATTGTCCTCGACAAAAACTGCGAGTTCACACTTGAAGTAAACCCGGGTGCATGGAACGATGAAGTATTATCGGCCTGGCAAAAATTAGGGGCTAATCGTTTTTCTTTGGGGGTGCAGTCTCTCAACAAAGAAATGATTACCTATCTTGATCGCATTCACTCTATTGAAGATGTTCATGAGACTCTTCATTATTTCAATAAACACAAATTGAATTTTTCTGTAGATTTTATGCTCGGACTTCCATTCTCAGATCAACTTAAGCGCGATGTCATCGGCGAATTAGAGCAGGCACTCCTTTATAATCCCAGCCATTTTAGCGTTTATATTCTCACGGTGAAGGACAATTACAGACATTACCAAAATCTTCCCGAAGAAGATTGGATAGAAAAAGAATTTTTATCAGTGTCAGATTTTCTCATTCAGAAAGGTTTCCAGCATTATGAAGTTTCGAATTTTACCCTGCCCGGTAAGCAGTCTGCTCATAACCTGAATTATTGGAAGTCTCATACGGTTGCGGCGCTTGGTCCTTCAGCAACAGGTTTTTTGAGCGAAGATAAATTGCGCTATAAATGGCTTCCACAAAAACCGGAAATGGCCTTCGAGCAACTGAATGAGGAAGAGTTTAATTTGGAAAAAATTTACATGTCCATTCGATCCCAGGAAGGAATCAGGCTTCAGGATTTTCCTCCTAAACTTGTCCAACTTGTTCAGGAATGGGAGAGGAAAAATCTGGTAGTTCAAAAAGAAGGGATTATAACCTTAAGCTCTAAAGGGTACTTATTACTGGATTCTCTCATGAATGATCTGTTCGCCATGAGGCTGATTTAAGGCCTGCCAATATATTGAGCATGTGACGAATCGGCCAGAATCTTAACTTAGCCAAGTAAAACACTTGATTATAAAGATGTCCTTATCATCCATTTTTGGAATTATTGTAAAAATATGGGTTTATGCCATACTTATAGATAATAAAGATTTAAATGAGAGATTATGGAACCAATTAAGAAAATTAAATTGATGGGCCAGGACGGATTTACTCTGGCCGAAATTTTAGTAGCTGCAGCTCTGATCGGAGTGCTCGCATTAGCTCTTTCAAGCCAATTGAAATTGGTGGGAAGTTCAAGAATGGAGTCGAGCGAAAGAATTATTATGAACAAGCTGACTGATCGATTGGCTGTTGAATTAAGTAAGCAGGAAACATGCACAGCTAATTTTGGTGGCAAGGCAATAGTTCGAACGCTGGTCGCTAATGAGGCGCTGGTTGATGGTACTGGTACCGCTATGATTAAAGTAGGCGAGAGCTATAGCGAAAGAGATTTGACCTCAAATACGCAAGCGAAAGGTACTCAGTCCAAATCGATTCAGGTGACCGAAATAAAAACTCAAGTTGGTTCACATGCAGATGAGATGAGTGTTGTTGTTTCATTTAAAAAGAAAAGTTTACTTGGTGCCTTTATTCCATCTCATCAAGTTACTCTTTCTTTATCCATTATAAAGGATACTGCCGTTACTGTTAAATACTGTTATAACGATATTACTAATTCAATTGCTTCTGCTATTCGATTGAGTTGCCAGGGAAATAATTCATATTATGACAACAGTGCCGCGAATTTACCTTATGGGGTTTGCAAGCATTTCACAGATGTCACTAGTTGTGGAGCGAATCAATATTTGCAAAGAATAGAAGTGCCAGATGCCTCTGCAACTGGAACTAAAACATTAAAATTCACTTGTGCCTCACTTCCATCGTGTACAGATCCATTAAAAGTGGTAGCGGGATTTAATGCTGATGGTACAGTTGCCTGTGAATATCCATTTCCAAATTGTGGTGCGGGACAATTGATGGTGAGATCCACATCATCCGGAAGATATATTTGCCTTCCTACAGACGTAAACTGTGTTCCCACTTCAGCTATTACTGCCTTTAATGAAAATGGAACCGTTACTTGTACTGGGTTTTATCCGCCTGGAACATGTCCAGCGGGACAAAAAGCTACTGCCTATTCTCCAAGTGGAGGCTTGAGTTGTTCGCCTGCTTATCGGCAAAAGCATTGTGCTGCAGGGGAATTTATATCAGGTACAGATGCCTCTGGAACTGGGGTATGTTCGAAATATTTAACTCCTAATTTCTCATGTGGTGCAGGAAGTGGAGCGATAGGTGTAGCCGCTAATGGTGATTTAATATGTCAGCCTTTGGCAAAAAGTTGGTGTAATGGTACTCCTAGTTCCCACACAGATGCTCAGTGTGCAGCGATTGGGGGATCGATCGTAAACCCAGGTACCAATCAGGTTTGCAAAGTTCCAGCAGCATCATGTCCTGGAGGATGGACAGCGTGTCCGACGTGGGCGCAAACAGCTGCGGGTCCAGGCTGTACAGACACCAATTCTAACTGCCCTTCTTTGGTTCAAACTAGAAATGTGTTTGGTCAAGCATGGAGTACACCAATAACACCGGCAAGTGTTCAGTGTCATTATTGGTATGATATCCCAGGTGATGGTAACGCATTTGGAGCTTGTGGTGATGGTGGAGTTAGTGCAACGTCAACAGAGCCGCAGACATATACGGGATGTTACTAATGAATATAAAAAATAAAAAAGGGTTTACAATTGTAGAACTAATGACGGCCATAGGAATTCTTGGGGCTTTGTCAGTGGTGGTGATGTACGCCCAAAAATCTTCTATTAATTCCACGGCTGACCTAAAAACAACGTCAGAAGTAAGCAATTTAATACAAACACTAACCAGTGAATTAAGTAGAGCTGAAACTTGTACAGCAAATTTTGTGACACCACCTGGTCCATATACAATTACTCGAGCTTCTATTCCGGCTATATATAATAAATCGGGAAAACCTATTATTTCTCGAATGTCCACATACGGTGATGAAATTAGCATTAATGAAATTTCCAGCGCCCCTGGGGCTGACGTCAGTTCCACTGCTGGCAATTTCGGAACAAGAATGTTGTTAACTGTAAAATATACAACCAAGATCAGGGATGCAGATAATCCAGCGCCTAATCCCATCACGATAAAAAGTTTTGCTATTCCTTTAAATGTTTTCACTGTTGATGGGACTAGAAATCCAGGAAGTATAATTAAAAGTTGTTTTAGTGATGTTCGCGCCATGCTTGAAATGGCAGTAAAAAACGCCTGCGACACAGCAAATAGTGTCTATACGGCAGGAATCGGGGGAGCTCTTGGAACTTGTAATTCGGATTTTAGAGTTAAAAACAGTGCCGGTGGGAATATCGCTGCAGCCGCAAATAATTATCTCTGTCCCGCAGGAGAATTTTTACAAAAAGTTACGCTCGCAGGGGCATCGCCGACATGGACTTTCCAATGCGTGAGTGCAAACACCGCGAATTGCCCACCTTGGCAATATCTTACTGGTTTTAATACAACCACGGGAGCACCTATATGCGCTGACCTGAGAAACCTCACAGGTTGGTCTGCTGGAACGGGAATAATGGTTATGCAAGGTGGTGCTTACAAGCTCATAAATATTACTTGCCCTGCCAACCAAGTACTACAGGGAATTGCCGCGGATGGATCTGCAAATTGTTGGGATCCTAGACAGAGCATGCCATGTGGTACAAATCAATTTTTAATAAATATTGATTATGCAACCCGGACAAAAGTGTGTGGTGAATCGATTACTCCAGCTGCATGCGGAGGCGGAAGCTTCGTAACAGATATAAATGGCGATGGAAGTGTGAGCTGTAAATCAGGAACCTTCACAAATTGCACTAATGCGCAATATATTTCGGGAACCGATGGAACTCCTAATACTGTTTGTACAACTATGCCTTAACCATTTTTACTTCGAGTACCCATATGAGAGAAATGATTTCTAAAATAAAATCAAGTCATAATAACCAAAATGGTTTTTCCATTGTTATGGTTATAACTGCTTTGGCATTAGTATCCGCTGGAACAGTTTATATAATGGAAATTAACAAACAAAGTGCAAAAGTCTCAGCAGCGGCTCGAAGTACTTCTTTTACAGAATTAGAGCGTAGAAGGATTTCGGGAGTTCTTGCAAATAGTGATACTTGTAAGCTTGCAGCCAATTTTGGAGGCCAGGGACCAGTAAGGGGAGCTATAAATTCGTTGGTGTCTGCTGATGGAACACCATTGGTAGTATTAAACGGTCAATATTATAACAAGGTTCTCACGTTAGTAAAAATATCCACCGTTCAAACAACCGCTGGTAGCGCAAAAGGATACGATCTCTTTCTAGATTACTATGACGCTTCTGCCAATAAAGGTACTAGGACAAGCTATACTGGAAAAACGAGTACAACAATCAGAATTCCGATGTACATGAAAAAAAATGTTGGGGGAAATGTTGTTGATTGCTATGCTTTAACTGAAACTAATCAGCTTGATACTGCAATTACTAATGCGTGCTCGCCTGGCATTATCAACACCGCCAATAGCAGATATGTCTTAGAACAAACCACTGAAGGAAACGTTGCCGATTGTAGCAGCGAGATCACTTTTGATAATGGACAAGGTGGCAACAACCCTAATTCAGTTTGTGGGGGGTCAAAATTTTTCAGAGGTCTTGTCGCAGGTCCTATAGCGGCAACAGGACAAGCATTGCAATTTACAAATTCTCTTTGCTTCAATTTAACTGGTACAGCTGCTGCGACGACAGGATGTGCAGCTTATCAAGGTGCACACCAAATTTCCGGGGGCAATGTTACCTGTCAATATCCCGGAATAACCAGAGATACAGACGCTGGTTCGGCACTTTGTGGTGCCGGGCAAATTCTTTTCCGAACAGGACCTAGCACCACGACCTGTGTGACTGTCTCATGCGCTACTGACAGTTATGTTAATGCCATTGGTAGTGGTGGAACTACATGTTACTCCGTTCCGGTTCAAAGTTGTACGGCTGCTGGACAATATGTAAGCGGCTTCACTGCCGCCGGTAACCCAACATGCGCTGACTTGCCGGCGCTCAATGGGAGTTGTGCCGGAGGGTTTGCAACAAGTGTAGATAGAACGACTACAGGTGGAACGCTGGTTTGTGCGGCTTATACTGTTGCAAAAAGTTGTGCTCCAGGACCGACGACTTTTGCTTATCAAATATCACCTACCGCTATAACCTGCAGAACTTGGTAAGTTTTATTTTTTATTCTGTGCTGTATTTGAAAATAAACTCAAATCTTTTTTTAAATTTTCGTTCTCAGGATCAGAAGACAGCAGTTTTTTCAATAGATCTACACCCATCTCTTTTTTATCTTCGCTCAGATACTGCCAGGCTAAAAGTCTTTTTGCAGTCGCAGTCTGTTCATATTTAGGCGGCAATTCAGCGATTGACATCTCCAATAGACCAGAAAGAGGAATCCATGATTTTCCCCAATTAATGGAGATTAAAATAAGGAGAAGAATATAGCTAATAAATATAGTTCGAGGAATGTGAATGGCTAAAATTGTAACAAAGGCAAAAGTGATGACAATATAGCTTGAAGGTGTATAAATTATTTCATGCCAGAATTGTGGATGCGTATTCCATGGACTAATAAGGACACCAAGACTTGGAAGAAAAAGCAGGGGCCAGTATTTTCTAGAACGCCTATCGTTTTGTTGTCTCACAAGAAAAATAATCACAATCGCAGCCGCTGTTAAAAAACTTACCAACGTAAAAGGATAAAGGGAATAACTAAACAGATTCAAGTAAATTGGCAGCAAAATAGTCTGTAAGTAATAAATAAAAAATACAAATGGATTATGAGGCAAGACTAATAAATACTTGTAAAAATACATGAGAGAAAATATTAAATAAATCGCTGCTGGAAATTTTAATCTTTTTAACTCCACCCGATTCTTCCAGAATATGTAAAAAGCAACAAAGCAGTAGGCTAAATTGCAAAAACTAGAAAAAACGATTAATATTACTGCATAAAATACCTTTTTTTTGTTCAGCTGGAGCAGTGATTCAATAAAAAACCAAAAAGCCAGGGCGCCATTAACTAAATTAGGTCCTAAAAATATATCAATAGAAAGAGGATGAACCAGGATAGCCAGCGGCACCATCCATGTTAACTCATTATCAAAAACAGATGTAAAATATTCTTTCATACGAAAAAAAAGAATAAAGAGAAAACATCCAGAAATAAAATACGTGTAAAAATTTTGATCGAACATCATAATTATTTTCTTTGGTTATCAACAGCGTTTAAGTTTGTTAAGAAGTCCATCACTGAAAGGCACTGATTCTTTAAAATATAATTCATACGCCACCATGGCCTTTTCACATTGGTGGGTGAAAATATAGTGTTCAACCAGGGATATTTGATAACCCTTTTCAAGGGGGGATCTTTGGATTGAATCCAGGAAAATTTCTTCGGTTTGTATAAAGCTATAAGCCTGAATATGACTGACGATTGTAAATGTCGCTACAACTGTTACAAGAATTTTTTTGGATTTAACTGCGCGTGAGAATAGCGGTAATAGCCCAATAAAAGGAATACTGAGCCAGTAAGGAACAAAGTTTGAAATCGCGAGCATGGGAATGTAAACAATCCCGCAAAAAGGAATAATGGTTACAATATAAAAAATTAAACCAAACATCTCAATTTGTAGTTTATTCCTATAAAGATAATCAAAGAGAAAATAAAACAAAATCAAACCGGTAATAACCCAGAAAAACTCAAATGAAGAGTACGAAAGAATAGTATTTTCTTGAAATAAATGATTGCCGGTCGTAGGAAGAACGATGAAAGAACTATAGCGTAAAAAATTTTTGGATGAAATAACGAGTCGATCAATATTACTCATTTGACTGTAAGTGTTTCCTACGGTCTCTTCTTTTGCCAAATATTCTTTTAGATTGAAATTCCACAAGGTGCGTACAGTGGAAATGGAAGCCAGGATAATGACAGGGGTTAAAAAATATAGAATAAATTTGCGGTATTTTTTCTTGTCACTCAGCAATGGATAAATCAAAACAAGGCAGGCGGCAAAGGTAACGGTTGTCGATTTAGTAAGTATCGATAATGTAAAAAATAAAACGGCCCAAAGAAGCGATAGATTTTTGAACTTTTCAAAATAATTTACCAAGTTAATGAGTGAAATGAAAAAAAAGAAAAGCGATAAAATAGTTTTAATCTGTATAATCCAGGCAACTGTGAACAGATGCAAAGGGTGCACGACATAAAGCAGTGCCAGCCAAAAACCATGCTTAATTTTTAATTTTCGAAGTAAATGCCAGCAGAGAAAACCGTTGATACCGTGTAGGGTCAGACTCACAAGATGATAATAAATATAATGATCTTTAAATGCCTTAAGCATCAGCCAGGTGGCTGCATAAAAAACCGGCCAGGTCTTATTAGCGCTCCCTGGCTGAAAAAAGATAAATGGACTTGAAGCTTCCCTTAAATCAGTTGCGCGCTTAAAAATAAAAACCCAGTCATCCCAAAATGGATCGCCAAAAATGGTAGGGAAAAACACAATAATTGAAAATGCGATAAATAAAAAAACATAGTAAAGATTTTGTTTTAATTTTTTCTCGCTAAAAAAAGCAAACTTCTGCATAACGATAATTATACGTGAAATCTATTAAACTGGTGAATTCTATTGATTCTGAAGCGTCAGGCAGGGGGCCTCCGGCCATCATTGAGGCAAGGCTTAAGTACCTGTAATCTAATGCATCATGGGGCAAGCGTTTGACACAGGGTCAAATTAGAGGATTTTTTGAGGTCAACGCATTGACATTGATCCCTTAGCCCCCATTTTAATTATAAGAATAAATCATCATTAAAAAGGGTCCAAGAATGAGTGAAGTTGAGAATGAAGAAGTTATTGCTGAGTCAGAACCGAAGGACGTAATCGAGGAAGAAGTTAAAGGCCATGAAACTTTGAAAGAGGGCCATGATTTTAAAGAGAAGTATTACTACCTGGCTGCTGAAGTTGAAAACATGAGAAAGCGCTTTGAGCGCGAAAAAGAGAATCTACTTAAATATGGAAATGAAAAAGTACTTACCGGACTCATTGCCGTCCTTGATAATTTTGACCTGACCGTCAATGCACTTAAAAATGACAACGACGAAAAAGTACAGAATATAGTTAAAGGCATAGATATGATTCGCAACCAGTTTTTAGAAGTTTTGAAACAAAATGGTGTGCAGCCTGTTGAATCGCTGGGCAAAATTTTTGACCCTAATTTTCATGAAGCCGTTGCACAGGCCATAGCTGAAGGGAAAAAGGATCAGGAAGTTATAACTGAATACCAGCGTGGATATATATTAAACGGTAGACTTTTGCGGGCTGCTAAAGTTGTGGTTGCTAGTAATAATTAATTAAGTTTTAAGAATTAAATTTTAATAAAGTAAGGAGCATTGTATGGGAAAAATTATCGGGATCGACTTAGGGACAACAAATTCATGTGTGGCTGTTTTGGAAAACGGAACTTATAAAGTTATTCCAAACGCTGAAGGACATAACACAACACCATCGATTGTTGGGTTTGCAAACAACGGCGAAATTCTGGTCGGCCAGGTTGCAAAAAGACAATCAGTGACAAATCCAAAGAAAACTCTTTTTGGGATCAAGCGATTGATCGGTAGAAAGGCAGATGCTCCGGAAGTAGCAAAGTTTAAAGCCGTTGCTCCTTTTGAAATCATTGCCAATAAAAATGGTGATGCCTGGGTAAAAGTTGACGGCAAAGAAATGTCGCCTCAGGAAGTTTCAGCAAGAGTTTTAGAGAAATTAAAGAAAGCTGCTGAAGATTATTTAGGCCAGCCAGTCACTGAAGCTGTTATTACAGTTCCAGCTTATTTCAACGATGCCCAAAGACAAGCAACTAAAGATGCAGGTCGTATTGCTGGTCTCGACGTAAAACGTATTATCAACGAGCCAACAGCTGCAGCTCTTGCATACGGATTGGATTCCAAGAAAGACCAGAACATCGCAGTCTTTGACTTAGGTGGTGGTACTTTCGATATCTCAATTCTTGAAATTACATCTGACGGAGTATTTGAAGTTAAAGCAACTAACGGGGATACTTTCCTTGGTGGTGAAGACTTCGACTATCGAATCATCAACTTCCTTGCTGAAGAATTTAAGAAGGAAACTGGAATTGATTTAAAGAACGATACAATGGCGCTTCAACGTTTGAAAGAAGCTGCTGAAAAAGCAAAGCATGAGCTTTCTAACGTAAGCCAGACAGAAGTAAACCTTCCGTTTATTACTGCCGATGCAACAGGTCCTAAACACCTTAACGTAAACATCACAAGAGCGAAGTTTGAACAATTGATCGGTGACTTGATCGAAAAACTAGTAGCTCCTTGTACTACTTGTATTAAAGACTCTGGTCTTTCACTAAAAGATATCCACGAAGTTGTACTTGTTGGTGGATCTATCAGAATCCCTCTTGTTCAACAGAAAGTTAAAGATATCTTCGGTAAAGAACCTTCTAAAGGCGTTAACCCGGACGAAGTTGTTGCTGCCGGTGCAGCTATCCAGGGGGGGGTCCTTGCTGGAGACGTAAAAGACGTTCTACTACTAGACGTAACTCCATTGTCACTTGGTATCGAAACTCTTGGTGGCGTATTTACAAAAATCATCGAGAAAAATACAACAATTCCTACTAAGAAATCGCAAGTTTTCTCAACTGCTCAGGATAATCAACCTGCAGTTTCGATTCATGCGCTTCAAGGGGAAAGAGAATTTGCTAAAGACAACAAAACTCTTGGTAGATTTGATCTTGCGGGAATTTCCCCAGCTCCGCGTGGCGTTCCGCAAATCGAAGTAACTTTCGATATTGATGCAAACGGTATCGTTCACATTTCAGCTCAGGATAAAGCGACTGGTAAATCTCAGGAAATCAGAATCACAAGTGGATCTGGTTTAACCGAAGAAGAAATCCAGAGAATGGTTAAAGATGCTGAAGCCAACAGATCGTCAGATATGGAAAGACGTCAGGTTGTTGATACAAGAAACAATCTGGACGGATTGATCTTCGCAACTGAAAAAATGATTAAGGAAGGCGAAGGGAAAATTTCTGGTCAGTCTAAAGGCGAACTTGAAGCTGCAGTTACTGAAGCAAAAACAAAACTGACCAGCGAATCGCTTGATGAATTAAAGGCGGCGGTTGAGAGACTACAAAATGTTTCTCATAAAGTTGCGACTGAAATGTATCAGGCAGGCGGAGCTCCGGGAGCAGAGCAACAAGCTCATCCAGGTGGCAATGGCCATGCTGAAGAAGGATCGGAATCCGGATCGAAAAAAGATGACGATGTTGTAGATGCCGACTATAAAGAAGTATAATTAAACGATTACATTTAGGGTTATATAAGTCTCTCCCTCGGGGGAGACTTTTTTTTAAGACGGATTTTTTATTTATGAGTACGAAACGCGACTATTATGAAATCCTCGGTGTCCAAAAAGGTGCTGCAAAGGACGATATCAAAAAAGCTTATCGCAAACTTGCGATGCAATTTCACCCCGATAGAAATCCGAATAATCCCGAAGCAGAAGCTAAATTTAAAGAAGCTTCTGAAGCTGCTGACGTTTTATTAGATGATGAAAAAAAGGCCCGTTACGATCAATTCGGACACGCTGGTGTAAATCAAGGCGGTGGTCCAGGCGGATTTCAAGGTTCAGGCGATTTTGGAGATTTCGGAGACATTTTTGGCGATATATTCGGCGATATGCTCGGAGGCGGAAGACGCCGAGGCGGTGGTGGTAGCCGTTCAAGAGGACGTCCAGGTGATGACCTACAAATGGGAATTGATATCGAATTTTCTGAAGCCGCCTTTGGCTGCGAAAAAACAATCTCATTAACAAAAAATGTAAAATGTGAAACCTGCAGCGGCTCTGGGGCCAAGGCAGGATCAAGTCCCACCACATGTGATTATTGTAATGGCCATGGCGAAGTGCGAAGACAGCAGGGCTTCTTTACTGTTTCATCGACATGTCCAAAATGTAACGGTTCAGGGCAGATGATCAAGGACCCATGCCAGACATGCAATGGTGCAGGAAAAAAGAAAAAGAAAGTCGATCTTCAAGTGAAAATTCCAGCAGGAATCGATCAAGGTCAACGTTTAAAGCTCTCAAATGAAGGAGATGCCGGTACACTCGGTGGACCTAATGGGGATCTTTATGTTGTCATTAATATTAAACCGCACGATATTTTCGAACGCGATGAATTTGATGTTCATTGTACAGTACCAATTAGCTTTTCACAGGCCGCTCTTGGCGCAGAAATGGAAGTTCCTACTCTGTCTGGTAAAGTTGCATTGAAAATCCCGGTCGGTACTCAATCGGGAGTAAAAATGAGACTTAAAGGAAAGGGCATCCAACGACTTGGGGGCTACGGAATAGGTGATCAAATTGTCAGCGTGCATGTTGAAACTCCTACTAAATTATCCAGCGAACAAAAAGAACTGTTCAAAAGACTTGCAGAAGTCGAGCATCAGTCCAATCCCATGAGCCGCGGATTTTTTGATAAAGTAAGAGATTTGTTTCAGTAGCTGAAAAATCCCAAAAAGCATCACTTTTTTTCTTTTGCCAGCACAATACCTGAGCAAAAAAATGTCTATTATTTCACCTGAGAATTGGATACCATTTTTTAATCAATTGTGCAGGTCATGGAATGAAGAAGATATTGTATACGATCAGTTGTGTTTGCTTTTTGTGGATTACATTCGTAATTTATGATCAATTCAGCCGAGTTCCAAAGATGCTGGATCTTGATATGAGTAATAGTGCATGTCGTGAATTTCAATTCGATAAAGGGACCCATACTATTCAGAAAAACTGCGTGGGTGATCGAGTCCTGGGAAATATTAAAACAAAAATAAGATTTAATGATAAAGGCTTGCCTTCTCCTAATGTTAAAAACAAAACTCCCGGAGTTTTAAGAATTTGTTTTCTTGGCGGATCCAATATGGTTGGGTTAGGCATTCAAGAAGAATATTATCCACAGAAAATTTTGCAGGAAGAGTTTGAGAAAGCCCTAGGGCGAAAGGTTGAATTAATTAATATATCCGTTGAAGGATACACAACTGCCCAACACGCATTAATGTTTGTAGAGTTTTTTGATGCACTAAAGCCTGACGTTGTTATTTCCTATACATCTAGTGGTTATAAAATTTTCCGGGATGCGGTCCAATTTTCCTACACTGTCAGACAGCCTAACGGCAACAGCATCAGATTTTTAAAAGTTAAAGAAATTATACCAGAATGGATTTTTTTTCTTATATCTTACAGTGAAACTTTAAAAAAGATGGCGAGAACAATCATCGAAAATGTACGTTTTTTGAGTCTTGAAAGAAAACTAAATGAATTGAAAGACAATGAAAATAAACAAGCGGAAATATTGTTTTCTCCCACTATTGAGTATTTTAAATTTATGGACAAGTTCTCATGGAACAATGATGCTGATTTCTATGTCGTAGTAGATGATATGGATATTGAAAATCTTTATGCCCGCAAATTTTACGAGGAAGGGCCGTTCCATGCACTTTTTAATTTATTCCAGGATAAAATCATCATTAGGAGTAGAAAATTGAAGCAGGTATTGGCAATAAATAAAATCAGCATGCTTGATTCAGATGCCATTTTTTCTAAAGAAGACTATTTTGAAAATTCTATTTATTTTAATAAGGAAGGCATAAATAAATTTGCCAAAAATCTTGCTGAAAATTTTGCAGAAGCGATTATTTATCAATGAAAATTAAATTAAATCAGTTGTTAATTAAAAAGTTGACTCCCCTCATTTGGAAAATTTTTCCCGCCAGGAAGGCACAGGCAATTTCAAGATTCTCAATGATTGAGAAGGACAGTGCTGTTCAGTTGCTGGAATGCATGAAGTTTGTCGGCGATAATAAAATTAAGGCAGATTTATTTCAGCATGTTCTTGAAGAGTTTCATCATGCTGATTTATTCGAAGAATTAGCTAAAAACTATTCCGACAAGCATTTAAATCTCTCCATTAACTCCCGTGAAAACATTATTAATGAAAATTCAACACATGAAGATTTTTTAAAGTTTTATGCTTACGTTCATGTAGGGGAGAGTGATGTTAATGAGGACTTTGAGGTTTATGCAAATGCCATCGACGACACCAGTATTCGAAGAACTTTTTTAAAAGTAGCCGCTGACGAAAACCGTCATGAAGTTGGTACTGATCAGATACTTTTTGAATTATGCAACAATGATAAAATAAAGACCAATAGACTGATTTTAATCTCGCGATTAAAACGAAGTTACAAAATGTATACCATTGCCATGAAGAACATCGGCCAGATTGTTTTCAATTTTTACATGTCTATTATTTATTTTTGCGGGGGGCTGTTCATGGTGAGGTCTTCCCGAAAACAGTTTCTCTGGACGAAGAGCGATCATTTAGATTTTTTAAAAAACCAGATTGCAGATTTAAAACGAGAATTATGAATATATTGGGAATTTCTTCAAATTATCATGATTCTTCAGCCGCAATAGTGATCAAAGGCGAAGTTATAGCATCCAGTGCAGAAGAAAGATTTACTCTGCAAAAACATGACCCCAGTTTTCCGGAAAAAAGTATAAACTATTGCCTTAAAAAAGCCGGAATAAAAAAAAGTGATATTGATCTGGTTGTTTATCACGAAGATCCACATGTAAAATTATCAAGAACATTAAGTTCGGCATTCAAAAATTTCCCCTATTCACTGGCTACATTTATTAAGACTTCAACAGAAGCATGTACGTCGGCATTCTGGCTGAAATATGAAATTGCGAAATACCTTTCAATTGATTTAAAAAAGATAATGTTTATTCCGCATCACCTCAGTCATTGCGCCCACTCGTTTTTAACAAGCGGGTTCGACGAAGCAGCAATTGTCACGATCGATGCTGTAGGGGAATGGACCGCCAGTTGTATTTTTCACGGGACTAAAACAGACACGGGCTTCAAACTTGAGCCTTTAGAAGTTTTTCCTTTCCCAAACTCACTGGGCCTTGTTTATTCTGCCTTTACAGCTTTCCTGGGGTTTAAAGTCAATGATGGAGAGTGCAGTACAATGGCTCTGTCAGCCTTTGGGAAACCCAGATATTTAAAAGAAATAAAAAATATTATTCTGCTCAATACCGAAGATGTTCAAATTGATTTGTCTTATTTTGATTTTAAAAGAGACGACCAGCTTCCGTTTACAGAAAAATTCTATAGTGTATTCGGTGCTCCAAGATCATATAAAAGCAAATATAGCTTTGATTGCATGGATGACCTGAAAAGTGATTATGACGAGAGGGAAATGTACTATGCAGATGTAGCGTGCAGTTTGCAGACTGTTTTAGAAGAAGCTGTTTTATTGCTAATAAGAAAGGCTAAAAACTTAACTGGCTCCGTGAATTTATGTTATGGCGGCGGCGTAGCACTAAACTGTGTAGCTAACAGCAAAATTTTAGAATCAAAACTATTTGAGAATGTTTACATTCCCTGCGACCCGGGGGATGGCGGTGGAGCAATGGGAGCCGCGTTGTTTGCTTCGATGTTTTACGGCAACAAACCTAGCAATTATCTTGTATCGCCATATCTTGGTCAGAATTATGAGGTCGATCCATTTCTGGAGTTGATGGCAAAAATTGACCCTTCAGAGTGGAACCGCTTTTCGAAAATAAAAACAAACCGTTTAAATAAAGATCAGATAGAAATCAGAAAATTCGACAGCAAAGATGCCTTTTTAGATTCCGTGGCTCAATTGCTGGCCGATAATCAGATTATTGGTTTTTTTAACGGAAGATTTGAAAATGGTCCGAGGGCCCTGGGGAATCGTTCTATTCTGTGTCGAGCAGATAACATTTCACTGGCGAAACAAATGAGCGAGACCATTAAACTAAGAGCTTCTTTCAGACCCTATGCCTGTGCGATGACCGAAGAATTTGCCAAGGAAGCAATCGAAGATAATTATTCGGGAAATTTAAATAAATGGATGCAGGCTTCTTTTAAAATTAAAAAAGAATATGTACCTAAATTAAGGGCCGGATTGCATATAGATCACTCAACCAGAGCACAAATTGTAAGCCAGGGCGATAATCAGGATTTTTATAGCTTGTTAAAAAAATACGGTAAAATTTGCGGTGTTGAAGCAATCATAAACACGTCTTTTAATGAACAGGGATTCCCTATTGTCGCATCTCCGATTGAGGCTTTGATAATGTTTGCCAGAACAAATTTGAAATATTTAGCAATTGAGAATGTGATCATAGCAAAGAGGGAATAAAAATGTTTAGTCCGGTGAAAATCAGCCTCTCAATTATGCAAAATATAAAAGAAACATATGTTGTTTTTAGGAAAAGAAAAATTTTGCCACTTTTCTTTTTAACTTTGATACTAATTATAATCTCAATTATTTTTGCATTTTTAGTTTTTGTCCCGGTGTTATCACCTTTTGTTTATCCTTTATTCTGATTTGTTGAGGGAAAAAACAATGGGAAGACTTCTTTATATAAATTATTCGATCAAGCTCGTTAGAATATTACAAGAACTACTTACTAAAACCAAAGCTTAGGAAAATACCAATGAGCATCTTATTAATTTTCCCCTTCATGATTTTCAATCTTTTTGCAATGCCTTTCCCACCTTCTGATTCAATGAATGGCATCTCTTACGCTAAATATAAAAATTTTGATAAAAAATGGAAACTAATTACCGTTCGCTATCGAAAGGACACTGAGGAAATGCGCTTTACATATGCAAACGCAATTGCTTATAGGGCACTAAAGTCCAATTCGTCATATTTTCCGGAGGGGGCAGTGCTGGGGAAAGTTGGAGTTAAAACATCTCCAGATCCCCTTTTTGAGAGCTCCGTTGTTCCCGGTGGAGTACGCAGATATCAACTAATGGTTAAAGACAGGAAGTACAAAAACGAACACGGTTGGGGTTACGCTTTGTTTGACGAAAATGGATTAACATTTCCAGAAGACTTACAAAATCAAGTTAAGTCATGTTCTGCATGCCATGAGATTGCAGAATCCCGGGGTTTTGTTTTCTCGCAGCTGCCAGGAAATCTAAACGCCAGGACTGCTCCTTTGCCTCAAGCTATGAATTTTTTAAAAATGGAACGGAAATTGTTGCCAACAAATGTTCAGAACCACATCCCCGAATCATTTAATTATATTAAAATATTAAAAAGCAATTTGGACAAAAACATTTTTCAGGGAACACTTGAAGAAATCAGACCAACTTTATCTCTTGAAGTATATAAATCTAAACTTCCAGCCGTTGTGATAAGCGATCATCAACATATGTTCAGCGCAGTTCTCCCCGAGAACCTGCCTGCAACCTGTCAAGATGGTCCTAAGAAGGGAATTTATATGAAATCAATCTATTCTCGGATAAACTCAATGAATGAAGTTCAAACTCTCCATTATTGCTTTTCTCATTAATTTACAACTTTTGTCTTGTTCTCATGGTCAGCGTAGTCGTTTTTATGAAAGTAAAAAGATCGTTGAAGATTTTCAAACAGCACAAGAGGCCGAAGAGTTTTTTTTGAGTAAAAGACTGGAATATGTTCGAATTTATGAATTAGGCGCCGAACCTTATTTCGGAACTCCCTTACAACAAGTCTGCGACAACAATATCGACATAAAGGCTGATGTTAAAACTATCGGCAAGAACAAGTTTTTTTACCTCCGGATGCTCGCCAATAAATTTGATGTAATCGGGGATTGCTTGAAGGAAAATAATCATCACTTTGTAATCTATGAATTTGAATTGTGTGGAAATAAAGTTATAAATAAACGGTATAGTTTTTTATTTGATCATTTTCAATATACTGCCCCGGATATCATTTGCACAAATTTCTAGAGAGGGATATTATTTTTTAAAAATAAAGACAGGTCATGAACTTTTACTTGCTGTATTCCTCTTGAAAGTCTCCGCCATGTCAGCCTTGTCGATTTAATTATTTCACTATTCTTACTTACGTAGTTTATAAATGGTATATCGTTAACCTTCTCGGAAAATAAAAAACTCCCGTCGCTAAAAAACTGAGATCCACCCGCTATTTTGGAAAAGAAAAGTGTCGGCTTACTCCTTGAGTAGCTAAATATTTTTTTTTCCAAATTTGAATCATAAATTTCAATTTTTGAGTGAGGGATATAATCTTTTGGGTCAAAGTTATTATAAACAATAAAATTGCCCTCAGGAGTAGGGTGAACATCGTGAATGTTAGGAAAGGGAGGTCGATCCTTTGGGATAAACTGAATAATTTTATCCAGTGATTCATTTAAAATAAATAAAAATGGTGAATTGTTAGAGTTCACAACATAATTATTTTCTTTAAAATACGGATTTTTGTTTAATTGCTTTTGCTTTGGGATTTGATAAAAAGAGTTTACATGCAATAGCTCTAACTTATTCTCGGTGAAGCTTGAAAATTCTGGAATCTTATCAAACTTGCCCTCTGTGATTGTTCTGTTTTTCAATAAAATATCGATTGCTCCTTGGAATGAGAACCGTTTAAGAATATTTCCTTCTTGTGAAATTATATATAAAACGTCTATTCGAATTTGCTCATTTTTTTGGGTCAGGTACGTATCTGAACCCATTACTAATAAATTATTTTGATTGTTCAGATTAATTTGATGGTGGGGATAAATATTTGCTAACTTAAATAATACTCGGTTGCTTTTCGTTTTTTTAAACAGGTCTGCCTTTATTGAAATGACATAAGAGCCATCCTGAAAAAACTGGCACAATTGGCCGCCTTTAAAAAATCGAAGTATTTCCCCTGATAAATTATAAATTACGCAATCTGAAACTAAATGTCCAGATAGTGGATTAAGAACTTTATCTTCGCTTTTTGCCATGCCATTAAACAAAAGCGCCAAGGTAAGAATAAATTTTTTCATCATCTACTAATTATCTATAAATTTTTAACTACGTCAACGCCTCAGCTGTATCCCAAATTCTTCGCATTTAAGTCATACCAGAAAATTAGGAACTGCTCTATTGCAGTAGTGGCGGGTGAAACAGATAAAAAACTATTTGATTCCATCAACACCATTGTAGTGAGCAGTTTAAAAATAATTAATTGAACTAAAACTGGGTATATATAAAGCTGGAATTTGTTTCAAGCTTTCCAAAGATCAGAATTAGAATTAGACATAGAATCATTATGGTACAAAAAATCCAGATAGGTTTCGACCAGATGTATTCAGCTACATTATATTTTGCCTTTTGGATCCAGTCGGCGAATTCCAGGAGCACAATGGAGCAGCCGGCGATAAGCAGGTTTTGAGTCAAATAACTGTTTCTAAAAATAAAAGTTAAGTCAGTAAAAGACCATGTATGGGATGCAAGATTTTTAATTAAGATAACAGATGTATCAAAGTGAGTTGAACGGAAGAATAGCGTCGGGGGTACAATAATAAAAAAGAAGGTAATGAAAATGCACAACGAGTTTAGCAACCGTGGATATCTGTTCAAGCCGCTTTTTTGATAAAAATGAGAACGAAGGTTTTTAGTCTTTGCATCGATCACGATAAAAACACCCTGAAGTAATCCATATAATAAAAAATTAATTGAGCCTCCATGCCAAAGTCCCAAGGCTAAAAATGTTACAATGATCAATCCACTGAATCCCAGGCGTGAAGCGGAAGAAATTATGAGAGGATAAAAGATATAATTTCTAATCCATGTTGAAAGAGACATATGCCATCTTCGCCAATATTCTGAAATCGAGCTTGAAAAAAACGGGCGGTTAAAGTTTTCTGTAAGTTTAAACCCAAACATCATGGCGCTTCCGATTGCGATGTCAGTATACCCGGAAAAATCACAATAAATCTGGTAGCGGGCAAGTAGGGTGGCGAAAGCAATTCCCAATCCAAAATGTTCTTTAGGGTTATCAAAAACTAAGTTAACGATTGGCCCTAAGCGATCTGCGATGACCAATTTTTTAAATAGTCCTGCCAGGATAAGTATAATCCCGAATGCCAGCGACCTGGCTTCAAATGATTTTGATTTTTGTATTTGCGGAAGAAAATGTTGCGCCGGTTCTATGGGACCTGCCAGAAGATGCGGAAAAAAACTTAAGAACAAAGCGTAGCGAGGGAAATTTAACTCGACCTGCAGTTTTCCTCTGTAGACATCAAAAATATACCCCACGGACTGAAACGTATAAAAAGAGATTCCAAGCGGAATCAAAATATTGATAGGTGAAAAAATGCCGGTCGATTGGGCAAGGGGGTTCCAGTATTTCGTTAATCCAAGAAGCATTAGCTCGGTGAAAAGAGCAAAATAAAGAGCGACTTTTTTTCTTTTTTCAGTCGCGGCAAAATTCATCGCCCTTGCCGAAAAATAACTTACAATCGTCGTTGTTAAAATAAAAGCGATATAACGCGGATTGAAGGACAGATAAAAGACATAACTGGAGATTAGTAAGAGATAATGCCGCCACTTCCACGGCACGCTAAAATAAATGAGCACCGAAAAAGCGAGAAAGAGGTAATAAATGCTTGAAGTGAAGGACATTGATAACCTTTGTTAATAATAGACATAGATTATTAGAATACTCCAGTATTGGGAAGCTTTAAAGTTTCTTTTATTCGACGCCTGGTCTTGGTAGAATTATGAGAATAAATAATTTCAGGAACAATTATGAAAAAAATGATCGCGGTACTTTTCTTATTTTCTGTAACTGCCTGCTCAGGCGTAAAAATGATTACACCGGAAAGGAAGCTGGCCGAGAAAGTAGATACAACCAAGCTATACAAGCAATCTTTTCTGCAGAAAATGAATGATATAAAGGGCAAGTTCCGACAGGGAAAAGTTGATATTGCATTGAAGGAATTGGCTGCGATCAAAGAAGAAGGGCTGAGTAAAGCTGAAAAAAGCACTCGCAAAAATCTTTTAGGCGTTATTAATTTTTCAAAGAAAAGCTATGAAATAGCAGCAAAAAATTTCGAAGAAGCTGTTTCTAATTCCAAAGAAGACCCTGCTCTTGAAGCTCAAGTCTATCTGAATTTAGGTAGCGCATATTATAAAATGAACCAAAATGAGAAAGCTTTCGCCACTCTTTCACAGGCAGATTATAGAAATCTTCAGGATAATGAGGCTAAAAAATTTCATCAACTTTATGCTCTCCTGTCTCAACAGTTGGGAAAAAAGGAACAGAGTTTAACAGCGCTGATCAGATCGCTAGATGATGTTAAATCGATTTCAGATCTCAAAGCAGAGCCTCGTTTTTCGCAGGCACAAGAACTGTTTATGAAACTGACCGCTTCTGAACGAGTACGTTTGTTGGAAGAGTTTGATTCAGAAAAAAATCTGACAGTCCCATATCTTGCCTATAAAGAAGCTGAGATCGCCTTTAATGAAGGCGATAGCGACAAGGTTCAGGATTATTCAGAATGGATTGAAAAGCGTTACGGAAATAATACAGAAATCATGAATCTCATTAAAAGTCTTGGAATCAGAAGCGACAATGATAGTGTCAAAATAGATCCCCGCTTCATAGGGATTGCATTGCCTTTGAGCGGAGATAGAAAATCACTTGCCGAGAGAGCTTTGAGCGGAATCGACATTGCGATGGAAGAATTGAGCGCCGATCCATCTAAGAAATACCGGATTGAAATGAAGGATACCCAGGGATCTGCAGCGACCGGTGCCTTTGCGGTTAAGGATTTAATTGAAGTTAATAATGTCGCAGTCGTCATCGGTGGTTTGACCCCAAATTCTGCAACAAAAGAATATCTGGAAGCAAAAAAACATGGAGTGCTTTTCATTTCTCTTTCTCCGGTCTACCTTCCCAAAGAAGAAAAAAATCATTTGTTAATCGAAATTCCTGCTTCAATAGAGTCACAGGTTAATCATCTTTTTTCACCTGAAATGATCTCCAGGCTTGGAACACACCCTGCAATTATTTATCCAAAAAATGAACTGGGTGAAGCTTACGCCAACGAATTCTGGAGAAGATCAAAAAAGCAAAATTTGGATGTTACGGGACTTATTTCCTATGACAGAAATGCAACTGACTTTAAAGAGCCGGTAAAAAATCTTTTGGGTATTAAATTTACAAGAGAACGTGAAGAAGAATCAGCGCTGGTTAATGATATTGCTAATCTGGAAAAAAATAAAAGCATAAAACGTCTTCAGAATCTTCAGCCTCAGGTGGACTTTGACTGGGTATTTGTTCCGGCATTGCCTAGAGAAGTTGTGCAAATTCTGCCGAATTTTAATTATTTTGATGCGTTTAATTTAAGCTATGTCGGAGTTCCAAGCTGGCGATCAGAGCTTATGACCAATGAAGGTTATCGCTACGGGAATGTGTATTTTATGGACGAGCCGCTGACTAATGAATCAGCTTTCACCCAAAAATTTACAGTTAAATTCAGCAGGCAGCCAAAGTTGGTTGAAACCATTTCTTATGATGCCTTAAAAATTGCTTCGGCTATCATCGAAGAAAATAATTCAATCAGCACAAGGCAGGATCTCGATCTTGCATTGGCCAAGAGGTCTAGCATTCAGGGTGAAAGTGGCCTGTGGAAACTGGATGAAGATATTTGGATAAAAAATCTTGCAACTTTTAAAATCAAACGAGATGGAACAGAACCCTTTTAATTTTTAGCTATTTACTACCATTGCCCAACCAAATCGGTCGGGCAATTTTCATAATCTATTTTTTTGCAGCAGCAATTTTTTTCTTAATGCGGGCTTTTTTCTTTGCTTGCGCTGTTCTTCTTTTCATTTTTAGTTCAAGTTGCTTTCTACCCTGGCCCATGGTTTCTATCCTTTTTGTCAGTTATTATTGAGTGATCATAATATTCAAAACATCCGGGTAAATCTAGTTATTTAATTGTTGTATCAAACCAAGCTAAATGTTAAATTTTACTATAAACGATTTAGTTTTGTGGAAGTATTGGATTCTAACAATGGGTGTTGTGAAAAAAGTCGCGTCAAAAAAAGGGTCAAAAAGACCTAAGACGGCTAAGTCTAAAAAAATTGAGTCGCGCGATGAGGCTATTGAGAGCCATAGTTTCAAAAAACGAGTCGAAGTTCTCAAAGAAATCGAGGATCTCAAAGAAAAACTGCGCTCGCGTAGAATTCATGGAAATGTCGACAAGAAGAAAATCGCTTTGGACATGCTTGAGCGTTATACCGGTCATGATCTCAAGGATTTTCAAAAACAAATCATTCTTACTAATTTTCATTACTACGTTGAAAGATTTAACGCTTTACTCCCAGATAGCCACTATACACAAGGCTCTGCGTTTAAAGCCTCCAGTTCAAAGAAAGCACAAGTCACAATCATAGAATTCGGTGTAGGATCAGCTATGGCCGCTCTCATTGGAGAGTTGTTAGCTGTAGTTGAACCTAAAGCAGTATTGTTTTTAGGTTTAGCGGGTGGTGTTCATCCATCGCTTGAAGTTGGTGATTTCGTTCTTCCTATCGCTTCTATCAGAGGCGAAGGAGTAACTCAGCACTTTCTACCTGAGCAAGTTCCTGCTCTTCCAACTTTCAAGGTACAAAAATTTGTTTCACAAATTTTAGTTGAACACGGTCTGGAATATAGAACAGGTACAATTCATTCTACCGATTATCGTTTTTGGGAGTTTGATGACCGTTTTAAACTAAATTTATTAGAACAAAGAGTTCTTGCAGTAGAGATGGAAACTGCCGCTCTTTTTGTTTCTTGTTTTGTGAGTAAAGTTAATATTGGAGCACTTCTTCTAATTTCAGATCATCCGCTAAAGCGCGGCGGGATTAAAACGAAGAAATCGGCGAAAGCGGTCTTTAGAAAATTTACCGATGTTCATATTGAATTAGGTATAGAAGCTATGGCCGACATTGCCGAGAGAGGGGAAGCGATACGGCACTATCAATGGTAAAAACTAAGTAAGGAATATGAACAATGTTTAAAAGAGTTTTAGACTGGTTTTCAAATGATTTGGCAATTGACCTAGGAACAGCAAATTGTCTGGTCTACGCAAAGGACAGAGGCATTATTGTCAACGAACCTTCAGTGGTTGCAGTTCACCAGGGACCCAAGGGACAAAATCGTGTGCTGGCAGTTGGAAAAGAAGCAAAGGATATGCTGGGGCGAACACCCGGTTCAATAAAGGCTATCAGACCGGTGAAAGACGGAGTTATCGCTGACTTTGAAGTCACTCAAGCGATGATAAGATACTTCATTCAAAAGTCTCTTACAGGTTCTAAGCTAATTAAGCCAAGAATTGTTATCTGTATTCCATTTGGAATCACTCAGGTTGAAAAACGCGCAGTGAAAGAATCTGCTGAACAAGCAGGTGCTCGCGAAGTTTATCTGATTGAAGAGCCAATGGCGGCAGCAATCGGAGCAGGACTTCCAATTACTGAGCCATCAGGAAATATGATTGTCGACATCGGTGGTGGTACTACTGAGGTCGCGGTTATTTCATTGGGTGGTATCGTCTATTCTAAATCAGTAAGAGTGGCCGGTGATAAATTCGATGAGGCCATTGCAAGCTATATCAAGAAAAAATATTCACTTCTTATCGGGGAGCGAACTGCCGAAGCAATCAAAATTGCAATCGGAAACGCGTACCCATTTGACGATGAAGTTAAAACTTATGAAGTTAAAGGGCGCGATCTTATTGCAGGTGCTCCAAAAATTATTGAGGTTACTTCAGATGAAATCAGGGATGCTCTTGCGGACCCTGTTTCAGAAGTTGTTGAAGCAATCAAAATTTCTCTTGAAAAAACTCCCCCTGAGCTGGCAGCCGATATCGTTGATAACGGAATCATTCTGGCAGGTGGCGGGGCACTGCTGGCAAATCTGGATGTTTTAATTAAAGAAAAAACAGGCTTGCCTGTTTCAATAGCAGAAGACCCACTTACATGTGTTGTGAGAGGATGTGGAAAAGTTCTTGAATCAATCGACTTGCTAAGACAGGTAACAATTACCTGATTAGATAATTATAAGGCAGGCTTTCATGGTGGAAAGCTCAAATGGCTCACGCCCAAAAATTAATTTTTTAAAACTCACTAGCGAAGAGCTATCGTCAAAGATAGCTTTTTTAGTATCCAAAAACGACAGGGTTATTTTCTGGAAAACTTCCCCTCGATATTTTGAAGGGAAGGCGACATCGTTTTCTGTTAAGAATAATCAAATCCATTTAATTCTGGAAAGAGTGGGAATTCCAATTCGAGTGATTAACGAAACGATTTGTTTGAATTTTGTCCTGAACGATATCGATTATTTTTTGAGGGGAATTGTAGTTGAACAATTTGAAGACGATCCAAAAATTATTATAGAACTCGAAGAAGTTTGCTTTCGGGCTGAAAAACGTTTACGTGAGCGCCTTCTGACTTATCCGGTTTATGAAGTCTATGCGTATCTTAAGTTTCAAAAAAGAAAAGAAGCGAATGTTATTTTTCTAAATAAGGGCGAACAGAAAACACGGGATTTCTTTTCAGAAATTGACAATATTCAGAAAAATAAAATTGCTTCAATGTCATATGATCTAAATGCAGGGGACGAAGAAGATTTAATTGGTTTCAGAGTTGAAGACCTGTCCTCGACAGGATTAAGTTTTTTTGCCAACACCAAGGAAAAAGAGATGATCCTCGATCTCCTTGATAAGCAGTCGTTTACACTTGTATTAAATTTTGAAATGCAGGTCTTCAATCTGGAAGAAGCGGTCATTGTCTATAAGATGAACTACATCAATGCGCAGTTTTCCGGCGTGCCAATGTACAAGGTGGGAATAAATTTTAAATACAGCCCAAGCCTTAAGAGAAAGATTGAGGAAATATCTGGTATAACGGTTGATCTCGTGGATTATCAGAAAGAATTTGAAGAGTTTATTAAGAATGAGTAACGCTGTATTCTTTCTGCTTTTACTTGTTTCTTCTCAGCTTGCTTCTTGCGCTTCCACTAAAAGTGTCAGTTTAAAAAAAGAGCTTGCGCGAGATGAAGAGCGATTTACCTACACCGATAAAAATGGCACGTATCTGGTAAAACTCAGCTCTGGATTTAATAAAAAAGAAAACACACTTGTTACTAAGCGATCGCTGGAAATGATCGACAAGGAAAATGACAATATTTTAGAACAAACTATTGTTTTGTCCGATATTGGATCTATAAAAAAGAAAAGAACCATACTTCGTCCAAAGCTTTCACAATATTCAGTCTGGTTTGAAGGAAAAAAGTATTTTTCAGAATTAAAATTGAATACGCAGAAAAAATCCATAGAAGTTAAAATGGTAAGCCCGGAAGCGCAATGGAATGGCACAAAACTGTTTAAATTACCCAATACAAAAGCACTCTACTGCTTTTTCTCTCAAGTTATTGAATGTGCAAAGACCGCCGGATTTATTTCAAAGGCAATACAAAAAGAATCAGGTTCAATGAATTTTTATGTTATCTGGGAAGGCTATCCATATTTAAATGAAACCTTTAGTGATTTCCCGTTGGAGTTGTTTTCAAAAGCACAGCTTGAATACGATGGAAAAATAAAAGAACAGGAGAAAAGATTTAATCTTAAAGTCGCCGGACAATCCATATTTTTTATTGTCGATGAGAATAAACAGATGAAAAAAATGTTCTGGGTGTCTCAGGGGATTTCAATGGTTAGCAAGACGTTAAAAAAATCATCTGAAGAAACCAAGCACGATTCAGAGGAAAACATTGAGTAAATTGATAAAAAAAATTATTTACGCAATCTTCACCATTTTTGTAGCCCTTACGGCAATTTTTTTTGTTATTCGACTTTCTCCGGGAGATCCGGTTGAAACAATTCTGGGACAGAAAACTTCACAAGAAGAAATAATCAAGCTCCAGACACAACTAGGATTAAACCTCCCCTTGATTTCACAATACAAAATATTCTTAAAAGCTCTTTCCAGAGGGGATCTTGGCAAAACCCTTTTTGGAGCTAAAGATGTTAAAGGTCTTCTCAGCGAAAGAATGGGGCCGACCATGACTCTTGCGGCGATCTCTGTCACATTATCTGCGATTATAGGAATGTTTCTGGGAATTTTGGCGGGATACAGGAAGAACAGGGGATTTGATAAGTTCTCCCGTATTATTTCTCTCTTCGCCCTTTCATTTCCAATTTTTTCTCTCGCCCCTCTGCTGGTTTTATTTTTTTCAATCAAGATGGATCTTTTTCCTGTGTCGGAATGGGGAAAATTAAGGCATTTATTTTTACCGGTTCTCGCACTCGTTATCCCTTTAAGTTCAGTTATTATGCGTGTGACACGAAATAAATACCTGGAAGAAGCTTCTTCTCAATGGGTCGTGGTTACAAAGGCAAAGGGATTGGGAGAAATTTCAATTCTACTCAGAATATTAAAAGTTTGCCTTCCTACTATTCTGAACGTGGTGGCAATACAGCTTTCGGTCGTGATTACAGGAACAATGATAACTGAAACAATTTTTGACATTCCTGGCATGGGATCCCTATTATTTGATGGAATTCAGAATAGAGATTATCCGATTGTTCAAGGTGTAATTGTTTATTCAACCGTAATGTATATGTTGATCTATTTTCTTATTGATTACATAAATGAAAAAATCGACCCGAGAATTCAAAGTTAGGAGTTCTGAAGTTGAGCAGAAAACTTACCAGGGAAATGAAACTTGGTGGATCAATTCTTTCACTTTATTTTATCTGGGCCATATTATGGTTTATCTACAGATATTTTCTAAAAGGCTCAATTTTCCAGCCTTACTCACCATCGCTTGATATGCATGTAGAACTGGCATTACCTTTTACTAAAGGATTAATTCTGGGGGCGGATCTTCTTGGAAGATCGCTCCTAGAAGTATTATCTGCGGGTTTAACTTATTCACTTACTATCTCTATGATTGTTACTATTTCGACGGCATCCATTGGCATTTTAATGGGCTATATGGCAGTAAAAGCACCAAGCTGGTTCAAACTTCTTTTTGATTTGTTGATTAATCTCGTTTTTATTTTTCCGAGTATTCTGATTGCTATCATGATCATGGCTGTCGCAGGCCAGTCAATGCAGGGGTTAATTTTTGCACTCATCGTAACCGGCTGGCCCGGATACGCCAAGATTGCGCGGGGAGAATCTAAAAGAGTGCTGGCACTAAATTATGTTGAAGGTGCGCGAGCAGTTGGCATCGGTGAAATAAGACTATTTTTTAGGATTATTATTCCGTCGATTTTACCAGTTATGATTGTTAATATGGTTCTGGGCATAAGTGGCGTCATCATCAGTGAAGCCGCATTGGGCTTCCTTGGTCTAGGGGCGAGTCCTTATTCATGGGGAGCAATGTTGGGATCAGCGAAAACAGTTTTATTGGAAGCGCCTCATGTTGCAATTATTTTAAGTTTAACAATGGCAGGCTTGATCATAGGTTTAAATTTATTGGGTGATGGATTAAGAGATTATCTTGATCCTAAGGAAAATTAATAAAAGTTGAAGGAAGTTTATGACTCAATTAGGGCAACTCGTATTTACAGGAATTAGCGGTTTAACTTTAACGGATGAAGAAAAAAAGTTTATCGAACAGGAAGATATAGGTGGGGTGATTTTATTCAAGGAAAACTTTGAATCTCCTGCACAGCTGGCTGAACTGGTAAACAACATCCAGATGCTTCGCCGTGAATATCCACTTTTTATAGCTACCGATCACGAAGGCGGAAGAGTTGTCAGATTTAAAACTCATTTTACACAGTTCCCTCCGATGCTCGAAATTGCCAAGCTTGATTCGCCAAAATTATTTTTTGATGTGGCGACGATCATGGCGGAAGAACTTCTGGCATGTGGTGTGAATCTTAATCTGGCCCCAGTATGTGATATCTGGAACAATGAGCAGAACAAAGTCATCTGGGACCGAGCATTCGGCACTGAACATGAAACTGTTTCGAAATTTATTTCTTCAATGATTCGCGGTTTTCAAACCAGCGGTTTGCTTTCATGTGCAAAACATTTTCCAGGCCATGGAAACACTCTAAAGGATTCTCATTTTGATTTGCCAATTATCAAAAAACCTCTTGAAAAAATTCGTGAAGAAGAGCTACAACCTTTTATCAAAGCTATAAAGGCTCGCGTAGATATAATCATGATGGCACATATAATAGTTGAAGAAATTGATCCAGATCTGCCTTGTTCACTTTCCCCTAAAGCTCATGAAATATTGCGGGGAGAACTCAAATATAAAGGCTTGATTCTATCAGATGATATGCAAATGAAGGCCATTACTGATCATAGAGGAACTGGTGAAGCTGCGATGATGGCCATTAAGGCTGGAAGCGATTTGGTTGAGTATCGAAGTATGAGCGAAGCCATTCTAGGTCTTGAAGGTCTAAAGAAAGCTCACAAGGATAGAACAATCAAGTCGCAGGAATTTACAGACCGACTAAATAGAGTTGAAGAAAATAAAAAAAGATACTTCACGGAATACAAACCTATCTATGCTCCGGATATCGAAAAAAAATTCAACAAAAAAGCCACCATCCTGTTTGTTGAAGAACTTAGAAAAAAAATTGCTGAGAAAAATACTCAGAGATAGTAAACAGGATAATATTTCCACATAGTAAGCAACCCAAAAATTTTTCCCTTTATCTGATATCATAAAGTTATGATGGGGATCGAATGAAAAAAGTCTTTTTGGGCTTGTCTCTTTTTTTATTCATGTTGAATTCAGGAATTCTGAATGCAGTTGAATTTGAAGAATTATCGACAGACAAAAAATTTGAAATTTATAAAGAATCTTGTGAACAAGGTCAAATGGCAAATTGTTTTCAAGTGGCTATCTGGTATAAAACCAATGAAAGATTTGATACTGCTGAAAATAATAAAAACAGGTCAACTCTCGAAGCGTTAAAATCGAAAAGAAAACAATTAAGAGAAGCTGATGAGACTGCTGATCTTGAACCAGATGAAAAGGACCAGCTTACTGCAGCAGCGAATGCACTTTCAGAAGAAAATCAAAAAGCAATTACACTCGTTAGATACAAGGAATACGCAACCCGGGCTTGCCAGGGAGGAGAAGAGATTGCTTGCAAGGAACTCAGTGGCAAAAATAATCAGGAAGCTACAGGACTTTTGTATTACGCTTCTCTTATTTTATTTGGGGTTGCTGTTTTTCTAATTGCCAAAACTGTATTCCAGGATGAAGACACATTTCAGGCTCAGGAAAAACTTGATGATAATAAGTCAATCGATGAAATAGCAAAACATGGCTTCATACTTCGCTATTCACGTCCATTTTTTAAGCGTTACTTCAGTCCCATCGTTTCAGGAATGAAAAATAAAAAAGTGTTTAAAGAAAAATACCGAAGGCCGCTGGCAGCATCAGGGCTCACGAATGTTCTGACGCCTGAAGATTTTTTTGCTTTTAAATTATTTTTAATCCTGGGCTTTCCGATTATTTTTATCGCTTTAAAAACTTTTCTGGAAACAGATTGGGATCTGAGGCTCATGCCCATTCTGGCTCTAGTAGGATTCTTTTATCCAGATTTATGGATCTCCGGGAAAATTCAGGAAAGACAGAAACAAATCATCATGAACATGCCATTTTCCGTAGACATGCTGGCACTTTCTGTTGAAGCAGGACTGGATTTCGTAGCGGCAATGGCGAAGGTAATTGAGAAGGCTAAAAGAAACGCGCTTACTGAAGAATTTGAGAATGTTATTAAGGAAATCAGAATCGGCGCCAGCAGAGCAGAGGCATTACGTAACCTGGCCTGGAGAGTTGACCTGATTCAGATTTCCTCTTTTTGTGCGACCCTTATTGCAGCTGACTCAGTAGGAGCTTCTATCGGTCCGATTCTTAAAGCGCTTGCGCTGGAAATTCGGCAGAAAAAATCGGCAGAAGTTGAGAAGGCAGGTGCGACAGCAGCTACGAAAATATTATTTCCAATGATGTTCTTAATTATTCCATCAGTGTTGATGATTGTATTTGCCCCAATTGTCCTGGAGATGATCAGTGGAAACTAAACGTTATATTTTAAAAGATCAATCAGGCGAAATGATTTGTCAAAACATGGTTGTTGCCAAGCAACTCTTTGACCGCATGAAAGGGTTGATGTTTTCTGAAAAATTACCGGACTGTGATGGATTTTTAATAGCACCATGTAATTCAATACATACTTTTTTTATGCTTTATAAGCTTGATGTGCTTTTTCTGGATAAAAATTTTCAGGTCGTTAAGGCGGTTTATGATCTGTCCCCATGGCGGATCACCTGGATTTATTTCCGGGCTCATCAGGTATTGGAAATGAAGGCAGGTACGATGAAAAAAAATTTAAAAAACGGTGAGCAGTTAGAGGCGATATGTATAAATTAGTTGTTGTCGGTGGGAAATTACGAGGTCAGGAATATCCATTAAAAAATGGCGACAATGCTTTGGGCAGAGATGCTGGATGCGACATCCACTTTCAGGTCGAAGGAGTGTCTAAAAAGCATTTGGTACTCACCGTTACTGATGACATAGTTTATGCCCAGGATATGGGAAGTTCAAACGGTACATTCGTAAATGGTAAACTTATCAAGCGTGTAGCCGTCAAAGGTGGAGATAAAATAGGTCTTCCGAACGCAATTTTACAGCTGGTGCATGTTAAGGAAAAGAAAGTTGTCATTAAAAAGAAAATAGCCAGTCAAGCTTCCGCCCGTGAAGATTCAATTGATGACTTGTTGAATGGAGGAACGCCGCCGGAGAATCTGGCTGGTAAAGTATTTTGGCTCTTTAAATATAAGGTCATGCCAACACTCCATGGTATAAATCAGGAATACGAATGGCGTATTTTGCTTGCAATCTTCACTGTTGCATTTGCCCTGATTACAATCACACTAACTATTTTCCCCGTTCTTCAAGACTCAAAGGAAGTTTTGATTAATGAGATTGCCAATAGAGGTGCTCATTATGCCGAAGAAATAGGGCGTATGAACGCTACGGCACTTGAGCAAAAAAATCTTGAAAGAATTGATACGACTTTTCTCGACAGCGAGGATGGGGTTGTTTCATATGAATTGTTTGACCTTGACGGAAGAATAGTGCGTCCTATCTCTCGATTAAATGAATATACTAATGATCCATTTTCAGTTCAGGTAAGGGAGTGGGCTACAAAAATCAGAGACAGTAAGACAGTTAAAAAGCAGCTTCTTGAGAATAGCCAGATTGGTATTGGGAAAAAAATTCTCGCATACAATGCACGAACCGGAACTCAGGAAGCGGTGGGAATTATCGCCATTCGATTTGCACCCAGAACTCTGGCAGTTGAAGCAACGAAAAGTTCAAAACTTTACTTAGAATCTCTTGTAACATCTTTTATTGTAGCTATTCTCTATTTTGGTATTGTCTACTACCTTACTTTGAGGCCGATTGAAGAAATTCGTTATCAGACAGAAGAAGCTTTAAGAGGAAGAAGACGTAGCGTTGATAGTAAGTTGTTATTCGAAGAGCTGAATCCGGTCAGAAATGCAATCAATACTGGTCTTCAGCGTATTAGAGAATTGCAACGTGATGAATCCGAAGTCGATCCAAACGATGTTGAAAGTGATGAATCTTATGTAAATACGTTGGTAGAATTTATGATGGGTGCACAGGGACCTGTTATTGTTTTAAATTCCAACAAGAATCTTGTGAAGCTCAATACTCAGGCAGAGGATGTCTGTGGAATACGACTTTCTATGTCGGAAGGAATGAATATTCTAGACATTACTAAAGAGCGGGGGTTTGCTGCAACATTGATTGAGTTGTGTGACAATTCCGCAAATAACGGCGGAACCTCACAGCAAGGTCATTATGAACTTCAGGGCAAGCAGTATGGCTTGTTTACAACAACACTGATGGGAAAGGATGGATTTGCAAAAGGTTTTTATATTTCTTTTGTGCAGGAGTGAAGACTTTAAAAAGATAAAAAATGAATAAATCAGCAAACGTAAGAATTACCAGTGAGTTAAAAAATCCGGCAGAGGCGGGAACGCACTACCGTTTGCTTTGCATGACAGGCCCAAATAAAGGAAGAGTTTATTATTTAACAGGCAAAAGAATAATTATTGGTCGTGGGGAAACGGCAGACATCCAGATAGTAGATGTTAAGATTTCCAGAGAGCATGCGGAATTATCTTTTGCAGACAATGGCTATACGATTACAGATCTTGGTGCCCAGAACGGCATTATTGTTAACGACAATAAAGTTAAGCAAAAAAAGCTTTCAGATGCAGAGAAAGTTGTTATAGGTCAGACGGTTTTTAAATACAACATCATTGAAGTCTCGAATAGTGAGTTGATAATCAGTTCAGACGATTTGGCAGCTTCATCTTCGAAAGATTCACCCAAAGGCGCTAAACAAAAAGCTCAAAATAAATCAAGTGCATTAAACAATATTGATGCCTTTGCCAGCAAACGCGCCAGTGCGCCGGAGAAGAAAAGCGGCTCCAAGGGCATTGTGATTGTGATTATTTTAGCTGTCGTCGGCTATGTACTATTTTTTGATGCTGAAGAACCTGTAAAGCCTTCAAAGTCAAAATCGGGAAAAAATGATTTTGAAAATGATTTCAATGCAACTCCAGTCGTTAGAAAGGATGCTCAGGAAGATCCTGAATCAAAAAGAAAACTTGAAAACTATATTCATAGCGGGCGTCGTGAATTTGGTGAAGGAAATTATTTCAGGGCCATGGAGGATTTTAGACTGGCATTGCTGTTAAGCCCCAATAATGGTCATGCAAGTTTCTATCTTTCTAAAGCAAAACAAAGCCTTGATGATGACATAAGAAAAAACTTTGAAAAAGGAAAACAGGAATACGAGTCTAAAAAACTTCAAGCAGCCATCGTTTCTTATTGTGGAGTTGTGCAATTAATACAGAATTACCCCGACGATGAAAGATATAAAAATGCTATGTTGCAAATAAGTGCCATTGAATCTCAGTTGGGATTGGAGAAAGGTGAAGTTAAGTGTTTTGAAGCGAAATCAGCCGATTCAAAAAATTGATTTAGGCAAGGATGTAGTCGCTTACAGTTATTCAGAGACAGTATTTTTGATCGGTCGATCAAAAGACTGTCATGTTGTAATTGATGATAAACAAATATCACGAGAGCACGTGCGTGTTATTCACAACAACGGAAAGTGGTTTGCTGAAAAAACGGCTGAACACAATGCTTGCCTTCACAATGGCGAAGAATTTAACCGTGCCGAACTGGAAGATGGAGACTCTTTAACTATTGGCCAGTACACAATCAACATAGAAAGGGCTCCTGAAGACAACGTGGGTGATGAGGTTGAAAAGGATACACATCCAAGCACTCCTGCTCCTGCGCCAGTAGCGCCTCCGAAAAATATTGCAAAAGAAGTACCTCAAAAAGATCCTGATGCAACAGGAGAAATTAATATTGCAGACATTACCCGTGAAATCACAACAGATGGTCTTTCCGATACGATACATGAAGTCCCTAATGATGTAGTAAAAGGGGACGTAACAGCAGATATTGAAATCCCTTCAGATTTTGCTGCAGGAGATTCTTCTGAGGCTTCAGGGAATGATGAATTTAACTATCCAGAGAATACAGAAAGTGAAGCAGATGCAGCTCTGGGAGTTAACCTGGACTCGCCACCAGATGATGCTGTAATACCAGCTGAAGGTGAAGAAAATATGTCATATTCCCTTGAGAATATTGACAGTGGCGGAGACGACGAAAGTACGAAAGTCATGCAGTCTTTTGCCAGAGTTCAACTTGAACTTTTCGGGGAAACTGCTCCTTACGATAAGTATATTATTGAGTCTGAAAAAACCTATATCGGGCGCGATAGTGCAAAATGTCAGATTGTCTTGAATGATACTGAAGTTTCGTCAGTTCACGCGGTTGTCACAAAAAATAATATTATGATTACGCTTGAAGATTTAAATTCTTCAAATGGGACCATCCTAAACGGTGACAGAATTAATAAGGCGACCCTCAATCATAATGATGAATTCGTTATTGGCGGTGTTACTTTTACCGTAAAAGTTCGTTCTGATTTCTTAAAAGAAGAGAATTCTACTTTGATGGCGGTTGATGAGAATCAAACTGTAGAAGTTGAAGAAGTTGTCGAAGTACAGGCTGAAGAAGGTGATAATTTCGATGCTCTCGGGCAAGTTGTAAGCAGTGAGCCTGAAGAGAAGTCCTTAATTAAAAGAATCTGGAAAGACGATGCGAAGAGAAAAAAGGCGATATATATACTAGTCGGTGGAGTGATGGCGTATGTCATGCTTGTTCCTGATGAAAAGCCCGCAGTGCCTTCTCCCAAAGCTCCAAAAGGTGGAATTGTAAAAGCAAAGGAAAAACCGACTATCACAAAGAGCGGTAAAAAATTAAGTGAAGCAGAAAAGAGTTCGCTTTCTGCGCGCTATGAATTAGGAAAATATCATTTTCAATCAGGACGCTACCGCGAAGCGCTTGAAGAGCTTCAAAAAATAAATGCCGTTGATCCAAACTTTAATTCCAATCTGCAATCTCTTATAGCTCTATCCAAGGAAGGTCTGGGGAAACTTGAAGAACAGGAAAAAAAGCGCCTGGCTGAGCAAGCTGCGGCAGAAAAAAAGGTGAAGGTCAAAGAATTAATTATCAAGGCTGCAGAGTTTGTAAAAGACCGCAGAGTTGAGCTGGCACAAGATGTATTTAATGATATTGCCAAAATTGATCCTGAAAATATTGAAGTCACAAGAATGAAACTAGAACTTGAAGACTGGCAGAAAGAAAAAGCCAGAAAGGAATTAGAGGAAGCCAGCAAGAAAAAGGCAAGAGAAGATAGAGTTGAAAAACTAAAACCAGGTAAAACTTTGTTTCTCCAGAAGGAGTGGTTTAAGGCCATCAGCAAACTGGACGACTTTTTGAAAATAAAAGACATGGACGAGGACCTGACTAAAGAAGCATCAGAAATGTTGAAAACTTCACGCGATGAAATTAGCGCAGCTGTTGCACCACTTATAGGTAAAGCGAAATCGCTGATGGAAGGACAGGATTTAAAAGGAGCTTACGAAGTTTACCAACAAATTATAAAAATCGAGCCTTCAAATACTGAAGCGCTTAATCAGATTGGTGATATAAAGGAGTTGCTGAATAATAAGGCCCGAAAAATATATCGAGAGGCCATTATTTCAGAATCATTAAGCTTGTTTAGTGATGCAAAAGAAAAGTATCAGGAAGTACAACAGATATCTCCGGTGGACAGCGATTATTATAAAAAAGCTACGGATAAGCTTAAAGATTATTTGGATTAATACATGATAGAACTTAAAAGTTATGGACTGCTAACTCATCAAGGCCCCCATCTTAATCTTAATGAGGATTTTGTCGAAGTCGATTTAGCTCATAATCTTTATATGATTATAGATGGTTTTGGAGGATCAAATATTGGCGATAAGGCAGCAATGATCATTAGAGATTCATTAAAACGCTCTTACACAAAAATCGCCATAGATCCCGAGTCTACTTTGCCCTTTTTTTTCAGCCATAAATATCTTATTGAAGGCAACGCACTTATTAATGCTTTTCATGTTGCCCATCAAAATATGACACGTGAAAATGAGAGCAAGGGAATGAACAGCCGAGGCGGAGGTTCTGTCATCGGTGCCGCGTTGGCGGAAAATGTACTAACGTTGGTTTCAACTGGAAACTGCGGAGCTTATCTTTATCGCAAAGGACATTTATCAACAGAAATACTGCCGGACTCTTTAAGAAGCATAAGTCGCGATAGTTTTTCTTCTTATCTTCATACTGTTCCGATGAGCGGAATTGGTTTATTCGAAGACTTGCACTATCAGGTAAAGGAGCTAAAAATTGCAGAAGGCGACATGGTCATTTTGTTAACTGACGGCGTGTATGCCCGTTTAGAAGAAAATGAAATTAAGTATACGGTCGATAAACATCTGGATAGCGAATTGGAAATTATCAAAGAACTATTTAGACTTGCTAATGACAGAGGAAATCTGGATAACCAATCAGGCTTGTTACTGCAGTTTTAATAAGTGAGCAAATTAGTATGCTTTCCGGCTAAAAATAGGATTGATTAAGACATTCTTTTAGTTGAGAATAGTTCTAAGAGGAAAAGAACAAATGGCTTCAAAAGTTTTAGTAGCGGACGACAGTTTAACTATACAAAAAGTTATCGGAATAACTCTGGCCAATAGTGGTTATGAACTTGTTGAAAGTCTTAACGAAGCTGACCTTTTAAAAAGAATACAGACGGTTCAATTCGATCTTGTCCTGCTTGATTTCAATCTCTCAGATTCACGAACCGGATATGAACTCGCAAAACAGATCAACCAGGCCATGCCTAATGCCGCGATTGTAATCATGCTCGGGACATTTGATACAGTAGACGAATCACAATTTGCTGAATGCGGGATCGCTGATAAAATTGTTAAGCCATTTGAGAGTACAAAGTTTATTAAAAAATGCCGTGATCTTCTTGAGGGAGCTCGTCCTCAGTTTTCAGTGCCAAAAATGGAAAAGGCAGAAGAACCTGTTTATAGTAAGGCCGATGATCTTGATAGTTGGAAAGTCGATGCTCCTCAAGTACAGTCTTACGATTCAATCGAAGAAGAGGACGTTTCAGAAATTAAGGACTCCAGTGCGACAACAATGGATCCGTTAAGCAGCGAAATAGAAGGTTGGGGATTTACTCCGCAAAACGCTATTGAAGAAAAATTTCAGAAAGTATTTCCTCCGGTTATTGAGGAATCTACTGATGCCAATATACTGGACAGACTTCAAACCTCGTCACAATTTGTACTTTCTAATGAAAATGATGAAGACAATGATGAAACAGATCCTTCTTTTGAAATTCCTGAGGATTTAAACCGCAAACTTTTAAATGAAATCGAAGAAGATGTTTCAGCAGAAGCTTTCTGGGCAGTCGATGAAGTTGTGCCTAAAAGATCTGAGGAAGAAGAATATATCGGTGAAACCAATCTGGATGAAATAACAGCAGATTTAACAGAAACAGTTCAGGCCTTTAAAGATAAAGAATGGAAACCGGAACTTAGCCTGGATTCAAATGTGGAATCGGGACAGGATATGCCTAAAGCAAGTTCAATGGACCAGGATGCGTTAGTTGAAAAACTAAAGATAGCTATGCGGCCAATGATTGAAGAAATGGTTAAAGAGTTCTGTCGCCAAAGCGCTGAGAAAGTAGCATGGGAAGTCATTCCCGATCTCGCAGAAAATCTGATACGTAAAGAAATTAAAGAAATTTCAGATTCAGTTCAACATTAATCTAAAATAGTCAATGAACTGGAGATAAAGGTTTCAATGCTTGAATTTATTTCTACGAGCGCTTCGCCATTGCCTCCAATTCCTTTGAAAATTCCAACATGATCAACACCATTTTCATAAATAGAAACTTTTTTATTTAAATGAGCGCAAGTTCTGTTAAAAATGTTTTTAAAGTTTTCAGTATTTAAAATTCTATGCTCTAGCATCTCTTCGTAAATTTCCCTGGATATTCTCTCCTGATCCTGGGTGTTTAATTCAAGATTTTTATCGACGCAGCCAAGTCCACAAGGAAAGTCGAGAACAGAGGGCATTTCAAATTTGCCGAGGTTGATTCCGAGACCTGCAATGACAGTAGAATTATCAACGTAATGACAAATTATTCCACCACATTTATTCCCCTCGCAATCCAAAATATCATTTGGCCACTTAATTACGAGATCTTTTTTAAATTTCTTTCTAAAGAAGTTTATTGTCATTAGTCCTATTTCGAGCGGGGTAAGCGAAGGGATTGGGTTGGGTTTTAGGGTAAAGGACAACGCAAGGCCGTTGGGAAACGTTTCCCAGGTATTTCCTTTTCTTCCGACGCCTTCAGTTTGTCTGGAACAAGAAATGAGAATGTCATGATCTTTTAATCTTAATGTTTCCCAGTTTTCTTTCAGGTATGTTTGTGTAGATCCGATTGTATTAAAATGTTGCTGGTACATTGTTTTTAACCGCCATACAGTTTATTATTTCATTCATAAACACCGAATACTAGCCCAAAGGAAATTCTATGTCATCTAAAGGCAATCTGATTGAAAGAAGCACTCCCCGAAATATTAAATATACCCTCAACCCAAATCCATATGCTAAAGGCTCGGTGATTGTTGAATGCGGAAACACAAAAGTTTATATTACCGTAACCGTTGATGAAGGAGTGCCGCCTTTTTTAAAAGGCAAGGGAGAAGGCTGGCTGACGGCAGAATATTCTATGCTTCCTTCCGCAACCCATTCACGCAATAAGCGTGAAAGAACCGGGCCTAGCGGAAGAACGCAGGAAATCCAACGTCTGATAGGCAGATCATTGCGTTCAATAATTGATCTTAAAAAGATAGGTGAGAGAACAGTACAAATTGATTGTGACGTTATGGTTGCCGATGGAGGCACACGAACAACTTCTATCTCTGGAGCTTATGTAGCACTTGCTATCGCTATGAAAAAATTAATGCTGGAAGGGGCCATTGTCGAAAACCCTCTAAATGAACAACTAGCTGCGATCAGCGTCGGAGTTACAAAATCAGGCAAAGTCATTGCCGATCTTAATTATGACGAAGACTCGAGTTGTGAAACGGATATGAATGTAGTTATGACTAAAACTGGCAGGTTTGTAGAAGTTCAAGGCACGGCTGAGGGCCAGCCATTTTCACAGGAACAATTTATGGCCCTGATAGAGTGTGCAAAAATTTGCCTTGATACCGTTTTCACAAAGCAAAATGAGGCGCTAAAGTGATGGAATTGATTTTAGCTTCAAGCAATCTCCACAAAGCAGAAGAATTTTCTGAGTTGTTCGACCCAAAAATTATCACGATTAAAGCTGCTCCTCATAAAATTGAAGTTGAAGAAAATGGTTTAAGCTATTTTGAAAATGCTCTCTTAAAGGCCCAGGCTTATTATAATAAGTTTAAAGTTCCTGTGATTGCTGATGACTCTGGCCTGAATGTATCAGCATTGCCTGATGAGCTGGGAATTGCATCCGCAAGATTTGGAGGCACTGGTTTAAAAGATAAAGACCGTGCTCTTTTATTGCTGGATAAGATGGCAGGAAAAAATGAGCGCGAAGCTAGTTTTACCTGCGTTTTATGCTGTTATTTAAATGAAAAAGAAATTTTTTATTTTGAAGGCCGCTTGTATGGAACCATCGGATACACTTACCGAGGCGATGGCGGTTTTGGTTACGACCCTGTATTTATTCCAACTGAAGGGGAAGGTGATCTAACCGTCGCCGAGCTTACTGAATGGAAAAGCAAGTTCTCACACCGGGCACTCGCCGTTGGCTTCGCTCAAAAGTTTTTCTCGTCGAGAACGTGAAAATCGTTGCCAAGTTGGTCTTTTTAAACTATAAAAGTGAACTATCTTTTTGATTCGTACTATGTCGGAGCGTAGCGCAGTTTGGTAGCGCATCTGCTTTGGGAGCAGAGGGTCGGAGGTTCGAATCCTCTCGCTCCGACCACTTTTTTGAATTCAAAATATCATATTTTCCCTCTCAAAAACTCACTCTTACATTCTCTTAACTCACCTTTTTTGTCGTGTACTAATTGATGCATTTATGACAAATTTATAAGGCTTTCAAGAGGCAACACATATTAAATAACACACAGCAAAGGACGCGCTTGTGAAGTTAAAAAGACTCATTCTCCAAGGCTTTAAATCTTTTAAGGATCGCACGGTCATTCATTTCGATGAAGGTATTACCGGTATTGTTGGCCCCAACGGCTGTGGAAAATCCAACGTTGTAGACGCCCTTTTTTGGGTAATGGGCGAGCAGTCGGCGAAACACTTGCGTGGTTCAACCATGAAAGATGTTATCTTTTCGGGATCATCAAAATACACACCGGCGTCGTTTGCTGAAGTTTCACTAGTTCTTGAAAACGATGAAGGAAAGCATATACACATCGGCCATCAGGTAAGTTCGCCAACAGAAATTCAGCTCACAAGAAAGCTTTATAGAAACGGCGAAACAGAATACCGAATCAACGATGTACCTTGCCGCCTTCGCGATATCCAAGAAGTTTTCATGGACACGGGGGCAGGTGCCAAATCTTATTCCATTATCGCTCAAGGTGAGATCAATCGTTTAGTTCAGGCAAAACCTGAAGAACGACGGGTAATGATTGAAGAAGTTGCCGGGATCACAAAATTTAAAATCAGAAAAAGAGAGTCGTTGAAGAAAATTGAACAGACTGAGCAGAATCTTGCCCGTCTAAACGATCTTCAGCAGGAAATTGAAAAGAATTTAAAGTCACTTGAAAAGCAGGCTGAAAAAGCAGAACGCGCAAGGGACTTGAAAGAAAAAGTCCAAAGGTACGATCTTGTTGTTCATGCTCATAAAGAATTTGATCTGCTTAAGAATTTCAAAGAAGGAAAGGGCATTGTAGATGAGCGGTCGACTGAAAATGAAAATTTATCAACACGAAAAAATGTAATTGAAATCGGTCTTGAAGAAGAACGTTTTAATAAAGACGAGAAAACATCTCAAATCGAAGAACTTCAGAAAGAATTTAATACAATTTCTAAAGAACTGGCAGCTGCAGAAGAGCGTTTAGTTTATCTGTGCAAAACTCAATCGGAAAAAGAAAAACTTATTGAGACACGTGAAGGTGAAATCGCTGCTATTAATTTAGAGCTGGAAGGCCGACTTGAAAAACTAGAAGCTCTTGTTGCAGAACTTGAAGCCTGGGAAAAAAAGGGCGAAGAAAATAACGACTTTCAGATGCTTGAAGAAAGAGTCGAGCATTTAAAGGAAGAATTGGATTTAAAAACACAAAGTTTTAATGATTTGAAGGCAGAAATTGAAGCTGAAAAAGAAAACTTTAATAAGATTGACCAAGATCTATTCCGAAATACTTCACGTTTAGAAGAATACTCAGCTCAATTACAAGATTTAACAAAAGAGATTGAAGCACTGGAAGCTCAATACTCGGGCGTTAATGCTCAAATCGTAAGCGAGAGAGATGCTGTTGGCGCAGCAGAGAGAAATTCAACTGAATTAAAAGAGAAAGAACTGGCCCTTCGCGAGACTATCGAAACACTAAACACTAAAGTTAAAGACATGGAACAGGCTTTTTCGGCTAAATCGAAAAGCCTTATTCAGACAGATTCCAAACTGCAGTCACTCATTGAAATCAATCAGTCATTGGAAGGAAAAAAAGACGGTATTTCCGCATTCTTGAAAGACCACTCAGAAGGATTTTCTTTACTGGGCACTCTGATCAAGTGTGATGAAAAATACACCAAAGCTGTTCAGGTACTGCTCTCTGAATTTTTAGAAACTTTAGTTGCTACAACAAATGCCGATAGTGATTTATTTACATGGATTGAAGGCAATCAAAAAAATCTCGATTATTTAAAGATGGTAAATGGAGAAGAGCTTTCTTCTGAAACGGTTGCCCGTTTAAAGATTACTCTTGGAGATAATCTGATCTCATTGGCAGACGTTCTGGAAATGCCTGTAGATTTAAAAACTAAAATGTCTTCGTTTCTAAACGGTTATTTTATAGCGGATGAGTTATCGACAGACACAATGAATTCTTTATCAGCAGAAATTCGTTTCAAGTCAATTGCCAGTATTAATGGCGAAAGAAAACTGTCAAACCTGAGCGGAGCTAAGCTCATTTCAATACAAACAGCTGTTGATGAAGCCCAGGGATTCGTTGCCCGCAATAACTTGATCGAAGAGTTAAAAATCATTGTTTCAAATCTAGAGAGTGAAGTTCTGGTTCTTGAAGAATCTTCAGAGAAAGAAAGATTAATATTAGAGGCAAAGAAAAGTGAATTCGATGCGCTGAGAGATCAGGCTGCAGAGGCTAGGGCTCAATTTGCCGCTAAAAAGTCGGCGTTGGATGCAAAGCTTGCCAGCTTTGAATCAGGATTTACACGTCTTGAAATTTTAAAAAATAGAAAGAATGAAATATCGAAATCTCGCCTGGACATGATTGAGTCAGAAGAGATGCTTTCACGCAAGAAAGAGCAAATGACTTCTTCGTTATCCGAAAAGACTTCAAGATTTGATGAAGTTCAGGAAGAAGTAGAAATTCAGAAGGCAAGTTTCGAAGACGAAAGAGCTCAGCTGCTGCAAATGCAGGTAGAGGCCCGTTCTTTTGAATCGACATTAAAGAGCTTGAATTCTCAAACTGAAGACTTAAACGGTCAGATTGAACGCTTAAACCACAGGCTTGAATCCAATACAACATTAGTAGCTGATTACAACACAGAGATTGAGCAGATCATTAATGAACTTGGAGAGCTTGAAGCTTCTAACAAGGAAACTTCAATTGTTCTAAGCGATAAAGAAGATGTCTTGAATCTTTTAAAGGATTCTTTGGGGCAACTTCTTCTTTCAATGAAAGACCGCGAAGATGAAGTTAAAAACATCACTGCTTTAATTAATAAAAATCAAAAAGAAATTGCTGAATTTGAAGTTAAGCTTTCACAGTATATTGTTGAAGAAGAGCAAAACGTTCGCAATATTTTTGAAAAATACCAGATTGACCTGCGCGACACTCTTGGAAGATTTTTATCTTACGATGAAAATGATTATCAGGAACTCAAAGATATCAACTCAATGTTCTGGATGGAGTCTGAAGAGGGTCTGAAAGAAATTGAGAAGAAGGACTTCGAATTTGTCCGCCGTTATGGTCAGGACTTAAAAGAATGCAGTGATAAGTTAAAAAATTACAAGCTTGAGTTTGGTCGTCTTGGTGATATCAACTGGCAGGCCATTGAAGATTACGATAGACAAAAACTGCGTGCTGAATTCCTGCGTGTTCAGGAAATTGAACTTAAGTCTTCACTTGAGGATCTTCAGAAAGCGATTGCACACATTGATGAAAAATCAAAAGCTCGCTTTCAGGCTGCTTATGATGAAGTTAATATGCGCTTCCAGAAAGTCTTCCCGATTATTTTTGGCGGTGGAAGTGCCGATCTTAAAATTGTCGGAGATATCAATGATGCTGAATGTGGAATTGATATCGTTGCCCAGCCACCTGGTAAGAAAATGCAGAATATTAACCTGATGTCGGGTGGTGAAAAAGCTATGACTGCCGTCAGTTTGATTTTCTCTATCTTCCTGGTTAAACCTTCTCCATTCTGTTTACTGGATGAGGTTGATGCTCCTCTTGATGACGCTAACGTTGGGCGTTTTAATGAGCTTCTGAGAGAAATGAGTTCAGACTCACAGTTTATTCTTATTACTCATAATAAAAAGACTATGGAACTTAATGACACGCTCTACGGTGTTACAATGCAGGAGCCGGGAGTTTCCAAAGCGGTCTCGGTTCAATTACACTAAAAAATACTGAAAGGCTCCCTTCGGGGAGCCTTTTTTCGTTTTTGGAGAGATGGATAGATGAAAAAAATATTTATAACAGCCATGCTTATTACTTCGTGGTCTTCTTTTGCGAGTACAAGTTTTTATGCCACGCTCATTAATAACGGAAACTATCTGTCTATCGATATATCAGATCAACAGTTGATTCCACCATTTGAAGCAGGTGAACTTTGGAAGGTAATAAAAGGAAGCGAGCAGTTCAAAATAATCAGGGAAAAAGAACTTGAAGTCAATTGTACTGCGATCACCAATCCGAACAACGGCGATACCGTCGGGCGCTGTAAACTTTTAATGCCACTTGATCAATTCGTTAAAATTGGAAAATATCTGGTGTTTAAAGGAGAGGGACAGGTCGCCGCCAGACTTAATCGTCATTTTATTGATAGTGCCTATTTTTCAGCACAGGGAAATCAAGCTTATCTTTCGTCGTATAATACCAGACGATTGTTTTATTTTGGTATCAATGAAGATTTAATTCAGAGATAAGATAATATGAAAAGCAATTTATGGTTTAGAAGAAAGACATACGGCTGGGGCTGGACACCGATAACCTGGCAGGGGTGGGCAGTCACGGCTTTGTTCGTCGCAATTCCATTATTCATAAAATTAATTACAAAATCGCTGGATCTCACCAAGAACGAACAAAATTTTTATGTCTTTGCCACTCTACCATTAGTGCTTGTCGGACTTGTATTGGTATGTCTTCGCTATGGAGAAAAACCAAGATGGCAGTGGGGAATTAAAACAACCAAGCTTTCACATATTGAATTATTTGTTTCTAATTATCGGGAGAGCATAATTTTTTATGACCTGATTCTGCTTTCGTTGGGGTGGGATCGAATGGTCACCCGAAGTGAGCATACCTCTTATAGTGATGGAACTTTAAAAATTATTATTTGTCCTGTTGAAGAAAATTATTTAAATGAAGGTTATCACAGAAAGAGAGTCGGATTGAATCATATTGCTTTGTATGCGCAAACCAAGGACATGGTAGATCGTTTTCATAGAGACGTGCTGGTCGCCAATAATATTCCTGCACTTTATGACGACGGTCCCAAAGGCGATAACAATTATTATTCGGTTTATTTTGAAGATCCTGATCGCATAAAACTAGAAGTTGTCTATGCTCCCAATTATTGTGAGAAGGGCCACTGGCCAAATACGCTGGAAAATACCTACGATCCTTATCAGTCTTAAAAGAAATTAATTCGATTTTTTGATCGTCAAGATGACATGCTTGTCAGATTTCAAAGTGACGAAGCCTTTCATCCGGACATTTGTCTGAGACGAACTCGCACGTAAATCATTTTTGAAAAAATTAATTGTGAACAGGGCAATCTCAAGTAGAGCGAATCGTGCTCCAATGCAATTTCTTTTGCCGATGCTAAAAGGAATGAATGCGTTTTTTGGAGCCTGATGAAAAAGTGCATGCCCCTCCAAAAATCTCTCCGGTATAAATTCTTCAGGATTTTTCCACCAGCGAGGGTCTCTATGAGTAACCAGAGGAGAGACGGCAATTGATCGACCTTTTTTAACCAGAAAACCACCGACAGTCGCATCTTCAACTGCTGTTCGGGCGAGAATCCAGCCGGAGGGATAAAGCCTCATGGTTTCGTTAATCACTGCCGCGAGATATGGATATTGAGTAAGCGAGAGAGAGTTGTCGAATTTGAAATCGTTCTGCTTGCATTCAATAGCAATTTTTTCCTGAACGTCTGGATTCTGTGCGAGTAAATAGAAAAGCCAGCTCATCGTGAGGGCCGTCGTTTCGTGACCGGCCATCAAAAAAGAGAGTATCTGATCCCAGACTTCGTCTCTGGATAATTTTTTATTCTCACCGGCAATACCTGATTCAGTATCTTGTGCCTTCATAAGTAGATCCAGTAAATCTTTTGAAGGATAGTCGGAAGTATGTAATCGAGAATTATAAATTTCTTCCACCGTTTTTTTCAAGAAGAGATAAGACTTCCTGAATTGACGGTGTTCTTTGAGAGGGAAATACATGGGAGGATTGATGACGTTGGACATTCTTTTGGAAACTAAGCGAATGCAATCTGATGAGGCCTTAAGCAATTCCCTTTTTTGTTCATCAGAAAAAATCGCCCCAAAGAAAGAAGCGAAGGCCACTTCGAGGGTGAACTCAAACATGTACTTGGTCCAGTTGATTTCTTGATCCGCACCAACAGATCCATATTTTTCTGAAATACGGGAGATATGCGTGAGAAGTATATCCATTCCGTCTTTTCCAAAAATTGGATTGAGCATTCTTCTTTGTCTAGCCCAGTCGCTTCCGGTTGCTGTTAAAAGCCCATTGCCCAAAAGTAATCGAAGAGGTTCGTATTGCGCGCCCTTAATAAATTGATCAGCCTTATCAACTAAAACTTCTTTGTTATGTTCAGGATTAAAAAACAGATAAACGGTTTGGTGACCGAATTTCAGGCGTAGGGCATCACCATGATCTCTGCTCATGCGGGTATAAAAATAAACGCCTTCTTTTTTGGCATCCATAAGATGACCCAGAAGAAATTTTCCTTTAATTAGAGGCGGCTCTGTTATGGTGGGCGTGGTCAACTTCATGATCTAATGCTATAGTGTCTTATGCATACCCGTCAATTATCAAAAGCCTTTGATCTCTCCTTTCAGGACAAATATATTTTGGCTTTTGAAAGTGAAAAAATGCATTTCAACAGCTCTCTTGTACTCGATGTTGAAGGCGCAATTGACGAGAGCAAAATCATTGCCGCTTTTAAAAGATTAATCAAAGAAGAACCGCTTACGAGAATCATTCCAAATGTCCAAACAGGTAGATTTCACGAAAAATCATTTGAATCAATTAATTTAGACAACCAGATAAATAGATTAAGCGAAGCGGATCTGGAAAATTATTGGGACAAAAAATTTGATTTTCCAAATGAAATTGCCGTCAGGCTCGCGTTTGTCAAAAGCCAAGACTCAAACCAAACCCAAAACAAAATAACTAAAATCATCATCGTTTTCCACCACTCTATTTATGACGGTCATGCCCAGTTTAATTTTTTAAAAGACCTGCTGGATATTTATAATGGAGAGAGTTATCAACCAAGAACATTGGATGATGTTTATAAATTCAGAAAATATTTCGCAAAAACATCACTCATCTGGCTCGCTCAACTCATCTATAGCTTTTTCAAAATTAAGAAAAAGAAAAACAAAGTAAAAATCGCCCGTCTTAATGATGCCGAGCCAGCTTCGCGCAAAGTGGATATGAAACTTATCGAGCTCGATCGAAAAATCATGGATGCTGCGGCCAGAAAGCTGGCCCTTTCAAGTAGTGCCTATATTTCCCTGATCGGAGCCAGAGCGATGGATAAACTTTTGCGAGAAAGAGGCGAGCACGAAAGACCGATCGTTCTCTATATAACTAAGAGTATGCGTTTCGAATTAAAAATTATGAGAGCTTACCAGAATCTGCTGGGCTTTATCTGGATGAAGATTGATCGCGAAGATATCAAGAAACCTGATTTCGCCAAAAAATTCCGCGATACTTATAAGTTTCGAAGCGGTGAAGACGAAGTGAAAAAAACGCTTTTACTTGCCGGCATAATCGTCAAACTTAAAACGTTTGCCAGTCTCCAAAAAATGCTCAAGTTCAAAGAAGAAAAAATACACGACTGCACTTTGTTAGTGAGCAGCGGCCGTACTCCCACTGAGATGCAATTTCCCGAAGAATGGCAAATCACCAGACTCTACGCCAAAGGAAGTATGCATCGGTCTCCCGGCATTGGTCTTCTTGTAACGAGCTTCAAACAGAAAGATTTTATTTGCATCGAATATTTAAGAGATTCGTTTAGGCCCGAGACGATTAATCGGTTTAGTGACTTGTTGCTAGAAGAATTGAAGTGAAGGGCTTAACTTAGGAAATTATAAACATTCACCAACCATTGCACTCTGGTAATCCTTTTAATCAAGTTTTAGCTTTATAATCCGATACTTCTAAAGAAGTTAAAAACGAGGTAAGGTTTATGAAATCTTTTTCACTATTGATGACTTTTTTTCTACTAAGTTCTTGTGCGCATCAAATGTTCTCTGGCTCTAGAACAACAGCTTCTACTAACGATAACGAAGAATCGGCCAAAAGTGCTTGTGCTGAAGTATCTCCGGATAAAGTAAACCCAAATGATTCTCTTATTACTTTTCTCGAATGCCGTCAGACCTCAGGTAAATATACTGAGCAAAATCAAAATATCTGTTTAAAAATGGAACAGTATCAACTTCCTGATTCTCGCAACCATGTTGGCTATATTAATCAACTCACAGATAATATCATTGCTGATTACCAAATTTATCCGGGGAGCGAAGTTCGAACAAGTACTGTAAGGCAGTTTGAAGGTTATCTTCAGAAGCCAGGGTTTTTCACTCCTAAAATTTTAAAGACACATCATTGTGTAATGGCCGGTGGACAAAAATGTCATCTTTTGAGTTGTCAGGATGCTTGTTACAAGTGGGTAGAGGCAGAAGTCAATTCTTCTACTTGGGAAATTAAGACAAAGTATCTGACACTTTGGGATTGGAAGAAAAATGATTTTATTCCAGTAAGTGAGCGTCCAGTTGAAGACCTGCGAGCCTATGCGTGCAAGGTTTACCATCGTGTTGATGACCGTCGTTCAAACTAATAGATTCGGAAAGTCCTGATTTGGTTTTCAGTAGTTTAAACAGGAGGATATAAGCAATATACTTGCGAATTAAAAATACCCATTAGTAATTTTAATAACGCGGATTTAAGGTCTCCTGATTGCAACGGCGAGATTCTAAACACTTCAAAAAGTAAAATAAAACACCTTGAGAAAGAGATTAACAACCTAGTCGAGAAAGAGAGCGAGCATACTGGTAAATCATTTGCAAAATAACTTGAAAACCCGGTTTTTTGGTTTTGTTGGTAATAATATATCTGTAAAAGCGAATGACTCAAAAACTGTTTCGAATCCTATATTCTAAAATATCAGCCCAGTTGTAAAAAAATTGGGCTTTTTATTCTGAATCAACATGCTACGCTGGAATCATTCAAATTCCATAATACGCATTTGATTACAAATAAATCCCATCCATAACCTTCCCCACAACTTCTTCCATTTCACACTGATCTTTGAAGTTTTTTGGATTGAGAGGCGGATGAATTTTCATGCAAATAGGATAGGGAAAAATAATTGAAAGCGGAGTGATGATAAAAACTAAATAGGCGATAAAAACATTGAGGGCTAGAGGAGTATTAATCCATTTGAGCAAATAAAATGAAAGTGCAGATGAGAGAATTTGTCCAACTGAAATGGAAGTCCATTTTAATCCCAAAAGCCACGGCAAAACTAGAATTTTTGATACCCACTCACCGCTTAGAAGAACGGGATTCACAAAATGAGTTCCTTTAAATGTGATGGGAATGACAGGGACATTGTGTTCTGTCGCAATCTTTGCCCAGCCATGACTCCAGCGAAAATGATTGGTTTTATAATTCCAGATTGATCTGAGGGCCATGCGATTTCCACCAGGGAAAATCATCAAAGAATGCCCTTTTTTAAAAACTTCATCGGCGACTTCATAGGTCGCGGGTACAGCGCCGATCCATTCAAAATAATGTTTAATTCCGGGAATTTTAAAAATACTGGGATGAGTGAAGCCATAAACAATCGAGGAGGGGCCAAGTTTGTCCTGCAAAATAAAGAGCGAAGAGTGGCTCTCCAGGAGGGCGCCAATATTGTGATTGGATACAAAAAGAAGTGGTCCCTTGGCAGGAACATTTTCAAGGCCCTCGATTTTGAGCTGAAAAAGACCTCTAATAAGAGGCCATAGGGCAGATTTGAGGGCCTTAATAAGGGTGTCACTACGTTTTTCAAGTACCTTAGTCATAGTCTTTAAGTATATATGACCCAAGGCCATTTCTATAGAAAAATTACACACTAAACTCTCAGAATTTGGTTCTATGTTAGCATTTTTGCATGTCCATTTTTAATAGTAAGAAACGCTCAATTCCTTTGAACTCGCTCGAGAAATTCATGCTTGCCCATGAATCCGAGTATGTTTCCTATAACAGCCAGATTATGGTGGAGTTTAAGGGGGATGTTCGCCTGGAAGACATGCGGGCAGCTATCGATAAGAGCATTCGTGAGATTCCGCTTCTGCGATCACATATAGAAGAAAAGGTCTTTGATTTTAAACGCCTCTATCAATCTGTGGCTGATTTTAATTCACACCAAATTGTTGAGTTACGAGAAGAGGTTCTCGATCAGGATTCAATCGATGAATTCAGCCAACGAAAATTCAATCTCTCTCAATCACCGGCCTTTCGGATTTTAATTGGTCAGACTTCTGCCGGAAAAAATATATTAATCTTCAACGTGCATCACACTCTCTGCGATGCTGCCGGACAATTTCATTTACTCGAAGAAATTTTTAGAGCAATGAACGGAATGGAAATCAGGGGCGGTGCTAAAACGGATAAAGTATTTCGTTACCGCGATCTCTGGCAATACATGGGATGGAAATGGTTCGTGGGCCAAATTTATGCTCAGCTTCGCCCTTTGAGTAAGCAGCGCCAGTACCAGATGGCCACTCTTATTGATCACCATGAAAAACCTGAAAGATTCGTGACTTCAACAACACTTGAATTATCAACTGAAGAGCAGGAAAAAATTCGTGAGACTTGCAAGAAATTTGATATATCAATAACTGAGTTCTTGACTTATTCCTGCTTCAAGGCCCTGGATACAAGCTTAAAGGGAAGAGGCGATCATAAAACTCCCATCATGGTTTATCTCCCTAAAACATTGCGGCCTCTTTTAAAAATTCGCTACTCTTTACAAAATATTTTAACCACTGTCTGGATTGTCGGAAAACGAGATGAAATTCACGACCTGAAATTTTTAGGAAAAGTAAAACATATTATAAATTCCCACAAAATGGATAAGGCAGCTAAATTTATATTTGGAACACTCTGGGCATCCTCAGTTTTAAGACCAGACACGATGAAAAATATTTATCAGAAATTTGACCGAGACCCTAAGTCAATCACCAGCTCACTTCTTATCAGTGCCGGCAGAGTCCCTCGCTCTTATACATTTCCAAATGGCTGGTCGGATATTAGCGTGTGGGCCAGAGGAACAATGCTTAAATCTCCCGGAGTAGGAGTCATCTTTACTGGTGTGGCCGGAGCAGAAACGCTGACAATAGAGTATTTGAAGAATTTGACAGAGAAAGAGACCATTGAAAACTTTAAAGCGAATCTTATGGAAGAACTTCTAAAAGACGTTTAAAATCAATTTCTATGAGTGAAAAATTAATAGCTAGTATCAGGCATTACAACAAAAATGAAAGAGTTCATCATCTGGAAGTTTTTAAAAAACTCTCAGATATCCAAAAGCCTGACGCCATCTTTATAGGCTGTTCAGATTCCAGAGTCATGCCCAATTTATTTTCTTATTCCGAGCCAGGTGAGCTGTTCATGGTGAGAAACGTGGGAAATTTTATTCCCCGATCAAGCATGAGCGGTGTTGCCGATGGGGATGAGTCTGAAGCAGCGGCTATTGAATACGGACTTGAGCATTTAAATATTGATGACATTATCGTTTGCGGGCATTCTTCCTGTGGGGCCATGCAGGCGCTTCACTCCGGCAGAAATAATATTCATGCAATAAATTTATCAAAATGGTTAAGACACGGAGACGGTGCTTTAAAATTCAAGCGAAAACTTGTTGTAGAAGATGGACTAAGCGAAGTCGATCAACTCTCTCAAAAAAATGTCCTGGCTCAAATTGAAAACGTAAAAACATACCCTATCGTTATTGAACTATTAAAAGCCAACAAACTGCGTCTGCATGCATGGTGGTTTAATGTTGAAACGGCTTCCATTTATGTTTTTAATGAAACAACTTCTCAATTCGAACTGGCCTGATTCTTTGTAATTAATTTGTTTTTGTGACTTTCGAGAGATGCTTCTGCTTGTCTGGATCCAGCCCTAAACTTCTTGAGAGCTCTTCGGCCATCAGATAAAAGGATTGAATCGCCGAGATGACATCGAGCTCTTCAGCATGAGTAGATTTAATTTCCAATTGTTTTTCTTTGACGAACGAGGGAGCTGCCAGAATAACATTGGCCCCGCGTGATTTCATATCAGCAGCAAGATCCAGCATGCTATGAAGGGCAGGTCCTCTATTGGCAAAAATCAAAAGCGGATAGCCTTCTTCTATTAAGGCCTGAGGGCCATGCTTTATTTCAGCGGCACTAAAAGCTTCTGCCTGAATGCCGCAAGTTTCTTTCAATTTCAGAGCAGCTTCAAGCGCCAGCGCCAATCCATAACCTCTTCCCACTATCATAATTCGTTTTGCTTCTTTTAAACTTTGCAGTGGTGACGTCCAGTCAAGCTGTTGAGCCTTTATCAGATCATCAGGTAAATGATGAAGCCCTCTCGTTAATTCCAGATCGTTTTTCCAGGTGGCGATGAGTGCAGCACTGGCAGAAAGAGATGCAATAAAACTTTTCGTAGCAGCAACTGCTTTTTCTTCTCCTGCGTGTAGAGGGATGGCCCACTCGGCAGCTTTCGCTAACGGGGAAGTGACATCGTTAACTAATGCGAATGTGGGAGCATTCTTAGAGCGCATATATTCAATCGGCTTAATCACATCAGGGCTTTGACCTGATTGAGAAATGGCAACTCCAACTGATTTACTGACATCAATTTCGGTCTGATAAAGCGTAATAGCGGACATGGATAACGAAGTTGTGAGTTTCCCCATTTTAGCTGTAACAAGATAATTTAAATATTGAGCAGCGTGATCAGAGCTTCCACGCGCAATGCTGACAAGAGAGTAGGGATTTTTTTGATTTAAAAACTGTGCGGCTTCATCCAAGAGAAGCATATTTTCACTGTATTGCTCTTCAACAACATTCGGCGCTTCCAGAGCCTCGCTGCGCATAAGTGTTGTCATATTTTTTCTCCCTCAATATAAACTTCTCTTAAAGTGAGGTCTTTATTTAAAACAAGAATGTCTGCAAAATATTTTTCTTTTAAAATTCCGCGATCGCTTACACCAATTAGTTCAGCTGGTATTTGCGATAGTCTTCTACTTGCCTCTGCAATACTGAGCCCAAGACATACAAGATTGCGCAGGGCCTGATCCATTGTAAGAGCACTGCCGGCAAGAGTACCGTCTTTAAGGCGAACTCCTCCCAGGCATTTGTGTACAGTATGAGTGCCCAGTTTATAATCGCCATCAGGCATGCCCGTTGCCGAAGTTGCATCAGTTACAAAATATAGATTTGGTATTGAGCGAAGAGCGGCTTTAATGGCTCCTTGATGTACATGTAATAGATCCGGAATAATTTCTGCATAATCGGCATGAGCAAGGGCCGCACCCACCATTCCCGGCTCGCGATGATGAAATCCTGACATGGCATTAAAGAGGTGAGTAAAACTTTTTGCACCAAGCTTAAGTGCGTTCACACCTTCTTCGTAAGTTCCGTTAGTGTGTCCGATCTGAACCATAATATACCTTGATATTAGTTCTTTAATAATTTCGAGATGATTAAATATTTCTGGAGCAATCGTAACTGTTTTAATAGGAACAATTGCATGAAGTTTCTCAATCTCATCTAATGTCCCAGCTCTGACAAAGTCTGGTTGAGCTCCAAGTTTTTGGGCGCTGATAAAAGGGCCTTCTAAATGCACGCCTAACAGACGTGCCCCTTTCGCAGGACGTTTTGAAAAATTATTTTTCATGGCCTGAAATGACTTTTCCAGATCAGAGTAAGGTGCAGTCATCGTCGTGGCTAAAAAGGAAGTTGTGCCAAAACGAGCATGAGTCAGGGCAACTGTTTTTGCAGCATCCCCATTTTCCATAACATCAGCGCCGCCTCCACCATGGACATGCAGATCGATAAATCCAGGAATGATTTCAGGCAACGCAAGATTGGCAGGGCCTAGTCTAGTGATGGATAAAATGCGATCAGAGAACTCTATCTCTGCTTCTGCAAATGATCCGTCTAAGAGTATGTTTCCGTGAAGTTTATTTTGCATCTTGTCTTTTGGAAGTGGAGATGAGTTTCAGTGCACCTAGAGTAGAGTCTCCTTTAGCCTTTTGATTTCGTTTTTTTATATCTTCAGGCAGATAAGGAATCAACGCTTCACCTAATCGACCGCAAATTGATAATGGCAATTCTGCATCCGGGTCTAGGGTCTTCACCATTTGAGAAATTTCCAGACCGGCTAACTTTAACATTTCAAGAGCTTCTTTATCAGTGGATGCACTTTGAAAAACTAGTGGTGCTAATTGTGAGAAGGCGTTTTGTTGAGCATTCCCAAGCCATGCTAAAAAAGCATCGGGCGTATTTCCGCAGAAATTTTGTACAGCAAGGCTTAGCGGTGAATGGGCCCTTCTTCCATCAAAGGCTTTTTGGGTAAGAGCGCAGGCTTTTAATCCAAGCCATGCTCCACTTGCTTCATCACCGGAGGGAAAGCCCCAGCCAGAAACATTTTCGCGTTCGCCGGAAGGCTTTAAAACCATTCCGACACTTCCCGTTCCTACGGCCACGATTACACCGGGAACTCCAAGATGGGCGCCAAGCAAAGTTGTAAATCCATCAGTGTCGATTTTAATTTTTTTGAAACCGGGATTGCGGAAATAAAATTCGTTCTTCCAGATAACATTATTCGCACCTGAAAGCCCAAGGCCGATGGCGCATTCAGAAAGCATTGGTGCAGGTATTTTTCCGTTGGCAAAGGCCTGAGCCAGGGTATCTAGAATTGAGCGCCACGCTTTTTCAATTCCCTGACCTAGTGCAGATGGAGCTCCTTCTGCTGATGCTTTGGGGATCAGATCAGGGCCTGCCACGGTGACACGTGTACCACTACCACCACCGTCAACACCGATGAAATATTTAATATTAGATTCCATCACTAAATTTTATGGGCAACAAAGATGAGAGTCAACGGAAAGGAAACCTGAGTGTTTTTTAATTAAAAATAGATTAGTCGGGTAAGCTTATCGTTCAATGTCACTTAGAGTTCTTTGGACATTTTGATTGTGGGGTTTCTGCCGAGCATGAGGTCGGATTGGTCGGCTCCTTTGGCTTGCTTGTTGTTTTTGAACCTTCTTTCTTAACGTCTTTTGCAGATACAGCTAAATGAGTGCCCATAGTTGATGCCATCGTGCTCGTAAAAAACGCGATCAATATTAAAAAGTAACTTTTCATTGGAGATTTCCCTGTAAGCATTAGTGTTAGACTGACCTTATGTAACAGTTAGACTTCCAGTCAACTATTCGGGAGTTTTGTCAGTATTTTAATAGTTCTTACATAATTCCCAAAAATTTTAGTGTCATTTTGACCTTTCACAAATTGAGCTTTCGTCTTATTTACGGCAAAATAGCCTTTCGATGATTTTATAAGGAGTTTCAGTGAGAGTAGCACTTTTCGTATTTTTAAGTTTAAGTCTGCAGTATGCGCGTGCTGAATTTTTGCCGCAGAGTTTTTCTGCAAAATTTGAGCAGGAATATATCAGCATTCTGAAAGGAACGGCTAAAAAAGGACAGGGCTCAATTGATTACAAATATCCAAGTCATATTCGTTTTGAAACATCAACTCCCACTCAGGTCACATTTGTAAGCAATGGTATAAGGTCCTGGTATTACCGCGCGCCTTTTATAGAGGGAGAGGAGGGGGAAGTGACTGAATCAAGCGCAAAAGAAGGTAGCAGCGTATATATAAAATTTTTTGATTCATTAAAAAATGGTCTGTCTTCAAATTCACAGTATGATGTTAAAAATGCAGGAGACGGCATGCATGTTATTATTTTCAAAACGAGCGCAGCAAAGGAATTTGGCATAAAAGAAGCTGTACTAACTTTTAACTCAGCTAAGGATAAAGAATTTTCTGAATTAAAAAAAATAGACCTACTTTTTCCTGATGGGAAAAAATCAACATTGAAATTTTTTGATTTAAAAATCAATCCGGCACTTGATGCCCAGAAATTTAATTTTGTAGCTCCACCAAAAACTAAAAAGACACGTTAAAAAGCTTTTGAGAAGAAATCTTTATCAATAAGGAATTCATCATGTCCGGTGATCCTTTTGTAGGTCATATAGTTTCTGAACACCAGCTTAATGTAGTTTCTCGTTTCTTCATAAGGAATCATCTCGATAAATTCGAAATAATTGCCGTTGAATCTCTCTCTTTCCCATACAGCAATGACTTCTTCGCTGGCATTATAGGCGGCTACAGATTGAACAAACTTAAAATTAAACTTGTCGCGTAGATCTTTCAGCAAAGCGGTTCCCATCTCCAGATTTGTTTCAGGATTATAAAGATCGTTATAATCGCGGTAAGGAATTGAATATTTTTTGGAAAGCTCGATAGCTTTTTCAGGAATCATCTGCATTAATCCAAAGGCATCCGCCCACGATCTCTCACTGGGCACAAAGGCGGACTCCTGCCGAGTGATTCCATAAACCAGCTCCTTGGGAACAATGTATTTGCCGCTGATTTTATTTATAGATAATAAATAAGGAGTTGGAAAAACTACGTTGATATATTTTTCCGTCATAGCATTGCGAGCGCTCATTTTGAAATTATAGATTTGTCTCATTCCGCCCTGATACCATTCTGTTTGTGAATAAAGCGACATGGCCCTTTCACGCTCTTTAGGCGTTTTGAACTGTGAGTCTATTTCCTTCAGATATTTTTGAGAAAAAAGTTTTTCCTCCATTGCAATCAGCCAGTCTAGCACATGCAAACCGGTGGGGGCAGTGTCGATGACCGTAGGTGGAATCGGAGTAAGCGGTATCTTTAAATCAATTGTAGAAATGATTCCATAATACCCGAATGGATCAGCCTCTGTTACGCTCGCAAAGACTTCATTGGCTTCCGAATTCATATTCATCCGGAGCAGTGCTTTTCCCTTCCAGTAATTAAGCTTTACGATAAAATTCTGGTTATTAGATTTTTTGATAAAGTTGTCGACGTGAACCACAACTTTTTTATCCTGTTTTAGCAGATAATTATTCCACACAATAGCCCAGTGGATGTTTTCCCAGAGCGCAGTGTCTGAAATCTGATAAGTGCCTGCTGTTTCGAATCGCTTTAACGCTTCGGCATTTTCTTTGCTCTCAAGATGAAGTGAGCCGTAAACCAGCTGGGCGCTAGCCTGTTGGTTTGAGTTTCCGAGTTTAGAACTGATCAATTCATCTAGAATTTTTCTTGCTTCAACATTCTGGTGATCAGTCCATACGGCTTTTGCCAGTGCAATTTTTGAATCAGCCCAATGTTCAACGTATTGTTTATCTTCAGGATTCTTTTCCATCTCAGATTTTACAAACACTTCCATTTCAAAAGTCTTTAGTAAAAAAGTTTTTAAATCCCGTTCTACTTTATAGGACGTTCTAAAGGCATTGAAGGCCTTGACCTTGTCATCAATATTAAAAATTCCATCGATTATTTGTTTATAAAGTGTTCTTGCAATATCAAATTTACGATTGGCTTCAAAGTCTTTCGCGATAGCGTAGATATTCTGGTCGTTTATATCCGTATTATACATTGGAGATATTTCGTTCAACCGATCTTTATAAAATTTTATTTTTTCATCGTCTTTTAATTTTTCTGCTATCGCAATTGATCGTCTGATCAGTTTGATTTTATCTGCCTGAATTGGTCTGTAAGCAATTAATTCGTGTGAAAAATGTGCCTCGTACTCGAGAAGGTTTTTCTGGACAGCCAGTTTCAGCGACTGCTCGGTATATGCTTCTTTGAGATATTTTGGGATAATGATTTTATCCCAGATATTGATTAGTGCCGAATCAGAAAATTGGCAATCAGACAGGGTATGAACGAGTGCAGCTTCTTTGATTGCCAGATTATTGTTTACCGAAAGATCAGTAAACAAGCTGCAGGCGCGCTTATTATCACCTGTTCTCTCTGATTTCATGGCCAGTAAATAATCTTTTGCGAGGTCTTCTGACTCATCCTGGACAATTTCGCTGACTGTCTTTGAATCAAGCGATTTCTTTAATACTTCCAGACGATTGGGCATAGGCGGAGGCAAAAGCTTAACAGGCTTAGTTGAGCAGCTTGGAAGGAGGGCTACAATAAAAAGGCAATTAGTTAGAATTTTTTTCACAATACCCTCAAGAGCTTTGATTATTCATCGATTTTATACTATTTAGATGGTAATTCAATTTACAAATATTAGAAGGCTACAAAAGGTTATTACGTGGAATTATCGACAAAACTTTTCAACGATAAAACGGTGTTTTTTACATCATTAGGCTGTTCAAAAAACCTTGTAGATTCACAAGTTATGCTGGGTTATCTGGGGCTGGATGGGTACTCAATTGCTGCTGAGCCAAGCGTCGCAGAAGTAATCATAGTTAATACCTGTTCATTCATTGAAGCATCAAAAAAAGAATCAGTTGACACTATTCTCGATATGGCCGACTTCAAAAACCCGGATATTGGCGTATGCAAGGCGCTGGTTATCTCTGGATGTATGGCACAAAGATACGCAGAACAGCTTGAACAGGAAATTCCTGAGGCGGATTTAATTATCGGCACAGGAGAATACAATAAAATAACATTGCTTCTGAAAGCCCTGGATGATGGAAAGCTCAATCAAAAATCATTTGTTGAAATTCCAAAATTCATTCACACCGAGTACGATCCTCGTTTGAATACTTCGCCTTTTTATATGGCGTGGTTAAAAATTTCAGAGGGCTGCAATCGCAATTGTACATTTTGTATCATTCCAAAACTTCGCGGAAAACTTCGTTCACGATCAGTTGAGTCTCTTGTAAAAGAAGCTGAGAATTTGGCTTCTTCAGGGGTACGGGAGCTCAATCTTATTTCTCAGGATCTCTCGGACTATGGAGTTGATCTTGATGAAAATAACAAGCTGTTTAATCTGCTTTCCGGTCTTGAATCAGTAGAGAAGATTGATTGGATCAGACTATTTTATTTTTATCCGGATGAGCTTACTGATGAAGTTATTGAAAAAATGGCTACATCAAAAAAAATCAACAAATATCTAGATATGCCTGTTCAGCATTTTTCAACTAATGTTTTAAAGCGAATGAATAGAAAGATAACCGGTGAAAAAATCCATGAGCGTATTGAAAAAATTCGTTCACGCATACCAGGTGTCGTCTTAAGAACATCCATAATTGTAGGCTTTCCAGGGGAGTCAGAAGAGGATTTTGAACTGCTTTTAGAAGGCGTGAAAAAGGCCCGCTTCAATCACCTGGGTATTTTTAGATATTCAGACGAAGAAGGAACACCTGCCTTTAAGCTTCAGCCCAAAGTCCCTCAGGAAGTCATCGAAGAACGCTTTGACAGGCTATATGAAACCCAAAGGGAGATTGTGCGCGAGTTAAACAGCGCGTACCTGGGAAAGGTCATACCTGTTCTCATAGAAGGCGAGCACGAAGAGACTGAACTATTAATTCAAGGACGTCATGAAGGCCAGGCTCCTGATATCGATGGAAAAGTGATCATTAACGATTTGGACGGTAAGTCGGTAGAAATCGGCGATCTCGTTTATGTCGAGATCACCGAAGTTTTAGATTATGATCTTGTCGGTAGAATTACTTCTCTTAATTAGATATCCAGTTCCGGGAAAGCGTAGTCTGTACCTATGACCGGAACAGCACACGTTCCGCCTATGGCCGCAGCTCCTGTTCCAGTGTAATCGTCATCCCAATCATTGCGATTGTTAAAATCTACACCAAAATTTAGCCCAGTTTTGTTCATAAGAGTTGGAGCTCCTGCCCCACCTGGTTCATCAAGGTCAATATCGCTGCTTAGTTTGAAAGTTTTATTCCAATCTCTTACCACAATTCTGATTCTGGCCTTAATATCATGAGCGGAGTCCAGACAGTTGATTGTATAGTAAGGGTTAGCTCCAAATGCAAGCGGACTGTTTGGTGTAGCCCCGACCTTATTAGCGTCAAGAAAGGTAGTCCAGTTATCCGCATCGGTGTTGGAATTCGTACAAGCGCTATTGATGGAGCCGTTTGCAACTCTTAAATTTGTTGAGTCCAAACTTTCAACTGGCGAATTGAATGTTGAAATAACTGTTGCTCCGTTAACCGCCGCGGTTACGGTTGAACGTGCACCGGCGATAATTTCAGCATCAGTTAATCCAATATTACGAATTGGTCCTTTAAGACAATTTGTTTTCTTACCACCACACTCTTTGGTCGTTGTTGCAGTTGATGTGAGAACACAGGCAGATGCGGCATCCAGTGCATAGACTTCGGACGTCACACTAAAATTACCCGCATCACAGTTTGGTCCACCGTCATTTTCGTGGTTACCGGCACAATTGTCAGCAGATGTCCAAGCTGCGTTTGCTATACAACCGCTTTGCTCTGTATAAAGAGTCCCTGCAGGCGTCTGAGCGGGTTGCCACTGCCAGAAAGAATAAGGGTAAACCTGGATATACTCACAAACACCTGAGCCTGCAGAAGCCAGTAGTTTTAATTTATTCAGATACAAGTCTTCTTCGTCACCTTCAAGGAAGCATCTGACGTCAAGAACTGCAGCACCGTTGACTGAAGCACTGTCAGCGGCAAAGTTTTTAATATCAGTTGCACTTATACGACATCTTCTATTAATTCTGCTGTCACCGTATTTGTGCAGGTTAAAGGAAGGAGCTGAACCGCTCGCAGCCGCTATAATTTTAAAATAGTCCCGCGTCTCTAAATCAAAAACGAATGTCGATTCATTGACTAGGTTTTTTGCAGACACTGTATATGAAGTTCGTGGAGTAGCATAAGTCGGTGTACCTGAAATCAATCCGGTTGTGCTGTTTAAAGTTAATCCAGCAGGCAGAGTCGGAGTGACGGAATAAATAATACCGTTACCCAAAGTTAGATTTGGTTTAATTTCTATCAGTACGCCTCGCTCACCAAAAATGAAGGCATCGTTGTAAACTTCATTAAATGAACCAACTGCTGCTCCGGTAACTTCACTATTAATAAAGGTCTGGGCCTTTTTAAAATACGCTGCCTGGGTTGGTCTTCTGGAAATATCACCCACATAAATATCGCTACCGCTGGCTTTTTGGACATACCCACCAATATCTCCGGCCAGAGCAGTAATCTCATCACCGGGCAATATTCCAAGAGCGGCGATGGTATTGTTGAGTGTCATCTTCATATTGATCGCTTCAACCTGGTCTACGGTTGTACTGACAGGAAGACCATCATAAGTCGCACCTTCGCTTATTAAATCGCCCTCTTTGAAAAGAGCAGGCGTTGCAGAACTATTTAAATACCTGACAAAGAGAACACTTCCTATTTTATCCATGACCAGGCCAAGAGCACCTTCTGTGTTTGTCGATACATATTCACCTGCACTCGCAACAGCAGCATTTCCGACAGTAAGTGAAAAATTGTAAGAAATAGGGTCATCAGTTACTGTCGTTTTCTCTGCATAATAAGCATTTCCGCTGTCGATACTTGCGTCTTTCAGGAATTCTCCATTAACAGTCAAAACACTCATTCTGGTTGCACTATAGATCCGAAGTATTTTACCGTGTATGCTGTCGGTGAGTGGAGGAGTCACTGGTTGATAGACATTCTCGCCCTCAGTAAAGGCTGCAGTATTTCCTACTGTAAGTAACTGTGACTTTGTATAACCCAAATCTGTCGGCGCTTCGATTGCGCTTAAATAGATTGACGCTGTAGTTGAGCCTAGTGGGTTGGTAGCAGTAATCGTGAATTTTGTAGAAGCAAGCGTATTTGTAAATGTTCCAGAAATAGCCCCGGTCGTAGTGCTGAAACTTAACCCTGTAGGCAGAGCTGGAGATATTGAATACACTAAGCCGTTATTTGCATCAATTTGTGTTGAAGGAATAGGAGTTATACTTTGAAGGAGTGCAACTCCTTTCTGGAAAACCATGGTTATATTGCTCTGATTGTATTTAGTTGAATAGTATTGCTCATCATTATCCAACGCTGTCGTTAACGGATTGAAGAAATGAGTTGTATCAATTGCAGTGAGCGCTGTTGAAACGGGAGCAACTCCAGTATAAGCAACAGTACAAAGCGCATTATACTCCAATGTCCCGGCAGCGAATAAAATAGTCGGGTCGAGACGTTCAACGTAAAGCACGTTTCCGCTAATGCTCTGAATTTTACCGGTAGCTCCATTGGCTCCATAAACGCAGCCGTTAGCAACGAACCCTGCAGACGATGTAACTGTAAGCGGAGTAACTTTTATGACACCCGCTGAATTGGTAGCAGTATCTACATATTTAATTACTCCAGTGATCGTATCACTGTTAGTTAAGAGACCGGTTCGATCATAATCAACAGTTTTATCAGTATTTGTTTCCAGCAAAGTTGTAGGAGACAATGTGAAAAGTAATCTGTCGTGCTGTGTATAGGTCAGCAACGTAGGTTTGATATAAACACCTATCGTAATGACGCTTGATACTGTTTCTTCATCCCCTGGACCAGTATAGGTAGGATCTTTGTAGTTGAGATTAATTGTCACCGTTGTCGTAGCACCGGCTTGAAGAACCGAGGGCGTTCCTGCAATAACACACGTTGAAGTATTGAACGTTAAGCCTGTCGGCAATGCACCGACTATTGAACAATTAACGAGCGCAAAATCATATTTAGGACGATTTGCCAAAGTACCGTCAAGGAAAGTAACGTATTTTGAAAGCACCCCAACTTCAAAATTGGCAGTGGTTGATAGCGGCGTGGTTGTTCCAACAACAGCCATTGTAATTGCAGTTGGTGCAATCCAGGTCGCAGCATCCAACACAGGTTGTGTATGGGCCATTAGTTTTAAACGTGTCGTAATTTTAACTTCTGTCCCGGTACCAGTGTAGGTATCATCCTTGTAATATAGGTTGACAGCATAAGTAACCAAGCCCCCCATGTTACCAAAAGTTGTATCTGAATAGGCAGCAGAAGGTGTTCCCGTAATTAGACATGTGTTGGCATCAATACTTAACCCTGGAGGAAGTGTTCGAGTGCTGGTTGGACCGGTCTGATCAATTTCACATTTTACAAAAATATATTTTGATCTTATCGGATGACTTAATGTTCCGGCAACACCATCTGGCGTACCGTTGGCCCCAACAGTTAACGGATCAAATTCAACAGCAACACCTACGACCATATCTTTGACAGTAACCGCAGTATCCACTCCGAGGATTTGCTCTGTGTATGAAAAGCCGACTGGTTCTGCCGCGGGATAATCAATTGCCTGGACATCTTTCACGTTGGCCAAAGGAGCACCTGGAATGGCTCTGTCTGCTGCAAGATGAGCTGCTGCAACTGTTCCGCCCACTCCTCTGGTGACACCGGTAAACGATGTTGCAGTAACACCAGTATATGAAATGAGTTCATCGCCAATTCGTATCGTTGAGCCTGGCGTGCTTGGGAACATGCTTGTTGAGAGAACATCTATATCTGCAACAGATACAGCGGTAAATCCCGCAGTCAATATTGTCCCTGGCTCATTTGTATAGTGATAGCTACCAATAGTAATGGTACTGGTTAGTTTTGATTCAGTACCAGCAGTAGTATAAGTAGAACCTTTATAGAGAAGATTTACAGTGTATGCATAATTCCCGCCACCCGGTACCAGTGGATCAAATTTTGCGACAGTAGGGGTACCAGAAATTGCACAGGTCGTTGCATCCAGTGACATACCAAGAGGCAATGTTCTTGTTTCCACAGCACCTGTCTGATCCAATTCACATCTTACAAAAATATAGCTTTTTTTGGCAGCATCAGCGAGAGATCCAAAAGTTGTTGTATTTGTCATTATAGTTGAGAGAGTTGTAGCTGCAGTACCAACTTTTAAAGATTGGTCTGTAACAGCAACAGTTGGAGCTGTAGATAAAGCATAACTAAAGGTAGTAACAGTTGGATAGTCCAGCGGAATGGCATCACCTGTAACAGGGTCTACCGCAGGCGAAGTAGCCGTCGCTGCCGTCGCTGCCTTTTTAGGCGGATCCTTTTTAAACTTCGTTAAACTGTCCGGAGTACAGCCTTGAAGTATAAAGGTTAGTAATAATGGGGCCATGAGTTTTAAATTAAACTTTTTCATATCTCTATTATCGTTAATTTTTTTAAAATATTTAGTAATAGAGTAAAACAAAATAATTTCCACCCCTTACTCTAAGTTGACTAATTTACTACATCGCCATTCTGATGATTAAAGTTGGCAGTCGGGAAATATTTATAGGATTAACAGGCAGTTATTGTGATTAATGAGGAATATCACTATGATGCCCGGATGAAGTTAAACGCCCTTAAAATTCTCATTGTCGAAGATGATCTGCTTTCACGATTGAGCTTAAAATCAAGACTCGATTTTTGGGGCGAAGTTTTTGTAGCGTCATCAAAAGATGAGGCGATATCATTAATAGAGCATTCCGTTTTTGATTTAGCTTTTGTCGATTTAGATCTTGAATCCCAGTTGGCGGGTCTTGATATCCTTGAAAGATTGAGCAAAGTAAAAACATATTCTGTAGTCCTAAGCGGCCGGGAAGATGAAATAGTAATTGAAAATGCCTACCGAATGGGTTGTAGAGATTATCTTTCTAAACCATTTACCAAAAGCAGTCTTGAATTAATTTTTAAAAAATTTTCTTCTTCTATAAATAAGGAAAGAACTCTTCAGGAGCTTAAGGATGTCTTTCTTACCAACGACAGCTCGCTTGTAAAAGAGCTGGAAATTATCGAACAGGCGCTATTAGGTACACGCCCCATTCTTGTCACAGGAGAAAGCGGAACAGGTAAAACGTTTTTGGCAAAATTTATTCATCAGCTTTCAGAAAAAACGACTGCTGGAAAATTACCCTTCGTGCATCTGAATTGTGCTGAAATTTCAGAAAGTTTGATTGAGTCTGAATTGTTTGGTTACGAAAAAGGTGCATTCACCGGCGCTCAAAAAACAAAAAAAGGAATGCTGGAGCTTGCACATGGAGGGATTCTATTTCTTGATGAAATTGCCACCATGCCATTAGCTATGCAGAAAAAATTACTTAAGGCCATTGAAGAAAAATCTTTCTTCCCACTGGGGGCGGAGAAAAGTGTTTGTTCAGATTTTCGACTGATAAGTGCAACTTGCGAAGACTTAAAAACAAAAATAGGAAAAGGTGAGTTTAGAGCTGACTTTTATTTTAGAATTGAAGGCTTTAATGTTTCACTTAAGCCATTGCGCGAGCGCAAAGATGATTTTAATAAATTGCTCCAGTTTTTTATCAGGAAGGGAAACCGGTTAATCGTCTTTGATTCTGGAGCTAAAATGGCAATTGCAGAATATTCCTGGCCGGGAAATGTACGCGAGCTGGAAAAAACAATAGAAGTGCTTCAGACAAAGGACCGGGGAATTGTAACGGCAGCAGACTTGCGGTCAATTTTAAGCAAGAGTGTCCCTTCGGGCAGTAAAATTAATCTGGAGGAAGTGAAGAGTGTCGGTCTTAAAAATTATATTGAAGAAATGGAAGCCAAAATTTTGAAACTTGCACTTGAAAACAACGATGATAAAGTCCGCAAAACGCTGGCCGATTTGAAAATATCAAATAATTCCTATTATAGAATTCTTGAAAAGTGCAAAAGAGCGGAGTCTGAACGTGCCTGATGATATTGACCCAAGCATAGTTCATGATATTAATTCGTCACTTTCGGCGCTTGCCGGCGCATTTGATGTCATAAAAGACGAATGGCGTACCAACCCGGAACTGGTCGAAAAAATTCTTCCATTAACACTTGATAAAATCAATCAGCTACAGCTGCAATTAAGCAAATATCACCGGCAATCGCCATAAATTTCCTGCTTCTCAATAATGGCCTTAATGATTAGACTGTATCAATAAGGTTTAAGGAGTACCCATTGAGACTAGCTTTAATTTTTATTCTCGCTCTATCACTTCATCTTTTACACGCTCAGGATCCGATTAAAGAAAAATCAGTATCATTTGCAGAGAAAATGCGGCCCACCTTAATGAAAATTGTCGGTGAAGAATGGACTGTAAAATTAATTGGAGAAGCACCTCAGGTAATAGTTGATGACTCAATTATACTTCCTCCTTTGCCAAAGCTTTTGCAAGATGCAAAATCAACAGCTGTTTTCGAAAAAAAGAAAGATAAAGTGACATTAAAGCCAGAACTTGAAGGAAAATTTTATTATACCTTTATAAAAGAAATTTTCGAAGCAACCAGACAGCAAAAACCAAACGACGATGAGATTGCAAAATTATTTAACGTGCTCTCTCAGGGCGGCAGTAGGGAAGGGGTCTATCACTCGCTTGTTCTGGACTCTACTTATGGCGGAATGGAAAATTACGACAAGCCGGTTAAGTCAAACGCAGCTGATTTTGCAGTTTATTTTTATGAAAGATATATAGGTAAAAAAATAGTAAAGGACAGTTTGAAGGGAATGAATATTTTTTCTCTTAAAAGATTGATGACCGACAAAGCACTGGACATCATTGATGCATACGGTGACAACCGAGAAGACCTGGAAAAATGGTATGCTGTCATGTCGAGTGATCTTGCTTCGAAATTTCCATCGGCCTGGACTTCCAAATTGAGAAAGGAAACATCTTCGAAAGTGCATAAATCCTGGGCATCTCAGGTGCCTATTCAACATATAAAATCTGAAACCTTGATCAAACTGCATACTGCACTGAATACAATGATGTAGGGTTTATTCCCAAAAAGGATTTTCTACACCTGTCAGCACCTTGAGAAATCGCTCAACTCCAAGCGCGATTCCCGAAGAAACCGGCAGACCTCTTTTCAGGGCTGAATACAACACTTCCGGTTCCGGAAGTTCGTAGTGGTAAAGATTTTTCTTTTCCATGGCCTGAGCGCTAAATCTTTCTTTTTGAAGATTGAGATCCGTGAGTTCGTTGAAGCAATTACAGAGTTCAATTCCTTTACTGTAAATTTCAAATCGCTCACAGACTCTAGGATCATCTGTTTTTAAGGTAGATAAGGCACTTAGATGATGAGGAAATTCGTATAGGAGTAAAAAAGGATGATGGGAGATGTGGGGCTCAATTTTATTTAAAAAAAGCAGAAAATAATAATCATCCCAAGAGAGTTTCTCGCCCATTGTTGGCAAAGGCACATCCTTAAATTTTTTTTCAATCAGCTCTTTCAGATCCTTGATTTCAAGAAAATTAAGAATATCGATGTTGAGTATATCAAGAAAAATTTCCTGTATTGTAGCCTTTTCAAACTTAATGTTTTTCAAACTTAAATCGATAGCATTCTGTTTTTGCTCCAGCTGATCCAGACAAAAAGGAAAGAGCTCTTCGCAGTCTTTCATGATCCTGGTGTAGTGTGCATTTCTTCTGTACCATTCAAGCATTAGAAACTGAGGTCTGTGATTGGTTGCTACAGGTTCGTCCCTAAACGAATATGAAATTGAAAAAATATCATTGAAGCCAAGTGACAAAAGTTCCTTCATGTGAAATTCAGGAGAAGTTTGCAGATACCATGGAGCGAGACTTGTTGATTTGGCATGAGCAACAAGAAAAGGATGAATATGTGTTTCCATGCCCGGGTTTTTGACCATGGGGGGAGTCAGCACATCTTGAAAATTTTTTTGCCCAAAAAACTGGCGTATGGCCCAAAGCAAATCGAACTGGGCTTTTAACTTATTTTTACGATTGTTTATATCAGTATGCATAAATCGCATATTATCTAAGCAGAACACTCTCTGCAAGTTGAAAAAGCCGGTATTATGCCTTATCTTTGTGCCAGGTTTTGAGACAGATGAATCACATGAGGGTTTCATGAATTTAGAGTATATTTATATCGCAATTATAGTAATAGCCATCGCGCTTTTTTTACTGACCAGATCAGCTTATAAAACTCAACAAAAAAAGAGACTGGCGGAACCAAAAGCTCCTGTGAAAATTGAACCAAGCGAAGTCGTTCATGTTCCAAAAGAGCATCCAACAGCAGTCGTTCCAAAAGAGGCCATCACTTTCAGTGAGCGTTTAAAATCAGGTCTTACTCGTTCACGTCAGGAAATCTGGGGAAAGCTCTCGACACTATTTTCAGGCGGTGAGCTGGATGATGAGAAAATAGAATCCCTGGAAGAACTGCTTTACGGTGCGGATATTGGTACAGCTACAGTCTCAGAACTAATGGTCACAGTTCAAAAAAAGGCTAAAGAAGGACATTTCTCAGAAGATAATTTTAAAAAATTTCTTTTCGAATTTTTGGAGGCAAAAATGGCCCCGGTTCAGCAAAAAATTGAACCATCCCTTTATCTGTTTAATCCTCTAGATAAAGGTCACACAAAAGTCATTATGGTCGTTGGAGTCAATGGAGCAGGAAAAACAACAACCATAGGAAAGTTGGCAACAAAACTTCGTGCTCAAGGAGCAGAAGTTGTCGTTGGTGCATGCGATACATTCCGAGCGGCTGCAGTTGACCAATTACAAGTCTGGTGTGATCGAGCGGGAGCGATAATGATCAGAGCAAAGGAAGGAAGCAATCCATCGGGCGTTGGTTATGATGCACTTCAAGCAGCAATCAACCAAAAAGCAGATTATTGTATTCTCGACACAGCAGGACGTCTTCACACTAAAGAAAACTTAATGGACGAGCTGGTTAAAAGCAAAAACGTTTTAAAGAAGCTTGATCCAAGCGCTCCCCACCAGATTTTATTGGTGCTTGACGCAATTACCGGCCAAAACGCTCTACGCCAAGCTGAAGAATTTCATAAGGCGCTTGATCTAACTGGCTTAATCTTCACCAAATGTGATGGCTCCTCGAAGGCCGGAAGTGCAGTTTCAATTGTTGAACAACTAAAACTTCCCATTGTTTACATCGGAGTTGGAGAGACGGCTTTAGATCTGGATGTTTTCAAAACTGACGAGTATTTAAAAGCTCTTTTAGGCTTGTAACTACAAGCGTAGTGCAAGGCATTTTGTTTGACGAAAATGGCCCCATCGTTTACTCTAAATGCAATGAATAACGTAAGAGAAGACAGAATTGTCGATGAAGCATTTTTTGAAGTGTTAGGCCAAAAACTCAAGCTTAAAAGAGATGAATTGCTTGAGGGGATTGGGCCAAGTGATATTGTCGGGTTTGTTCAAACCGAAGCTTCTAAAATAATTAATCAATCACCACAGTTGAGCCAGTCTCAAGTCGCTGTATTGTTAGCGCTGAAATTTGCCGGTGAAAAATTAGCCTTAGAAAAAGAGTATCGCGAAAATATCCATCTTCTGCGCACCAGTGCGGTTGATGCCCTTCAATACATCGAAGAAGTCTCTCCAACGACTCGCTAAAGTGATGGATAAACTCAAGCGTCGGTCACAAATGAAAGAGACACTTTCATTAATCGACGAAGTTTATCGCACAGAGATGAGTTCTTTGATCTCAAAGAATCTTTTTCAACTTTTTAGTGAACTCAATGTTATTCAACAAAAGATTTGTATCGGCGCCTTTTCGCCTATTGCGAAAGAACCTCTTATGAATATTTTGCAAAATGAAGAAATTGGAAAGCTGACTTCATTTCCAGCTTTTGATTCTGAAACTGGGATGATGATTTTTAGAAAAGCCAGGATTCAAGATTTGGTCAGCAAAACTGATTTTGGTCCTAAGATATCTGGACCAGATGAGAGTGCTTCGGAAGTTGTACCAGGTTTGATTTTAATTCCCGGAATAGCTTTTAGCGCAACCGGTGACAGACTTGGACGAGGCAAAGGCTTCTACGATAAGTACCTGGGAAAGCCTAAGTTCAAGGGAGTTAAAATCGGAATTTGTTTTTCGATACAGTTAGTGGATTCAATCCCGACCGAAGAACATGATGTGGCCCTGGATTATATTGTTACGGAAAAAGAAATTATTAAATGCAAATATGCATAACTTATAGATAGAAAATTAGAGGGGAGCTTAATATGAATATAGAAATTATCTTGGCATCAATTCTTTTTGCCATAATCGGTGTTATCGCCGGTTATATGGTGAAGAATGCCCAAGTACAAAAAGATATCAAAGAAAAAGAAAGCAAGGGCAATGATATTGTTGAAAAAGCAAAAAAATATGCTGATGAAATTAAATATAAAGCTCGCCAGGAATCAAAAGAAATTGCACGCGAAGAAAAAGAGAGATTAGACCGGGAAATCACGAACCGTACTAACGAAATAAAAAATCAAGAACGCGAAATTGTTAAAAAAGATGCAACCCTCGACCGGAAAATTGAAGAGCACGAAAAAGAAGTAAAAAACCTAAAAGAAAAAGAAATAGAATTTGAAGTGGCCAGAAAACTTCATGAAGAAGAATCACTTCGTATGAGAAACAAGCAGAATGAATTTAATGATAAGCTGGCTCAAGTCGCACAATTAACCAAAGAAGAAGCCAAGAACGAACTTCTTCGCGCTATGGAAGAAGAAGCTCGCGTTGATTTCGGGAAAATTCTTAGAAGAATCGAAGAAGAAACTAAAGAAGAAGCAGAAGCAAAATCAAAAAGAATTGTCGGGATTGCGATCCAAAGATTTGCGGGTGAATACGTCGGTGAAAAAACCATCGGTTCGGTTGAACTTCCAAGTGATGATGTCAAAGGGCGTCTGATTGGTCGTGAAGGAAGAAACATCCGCGCCTTCGAACAAATTTGTGGCGTGGATTTAATTATTGATGACACTCCGGAAGTTGTCGTTATCTCTTCGTTCAACGTTGTAAGAAAAGAAATCGCCAGAATGGTTATCCAGAAACTGATTGCCGACGGGCGTATTCACCCGGCTAAGATTGAAGAATTTCATGATAAATCAAAAGCAGAAATGGAAAGACAACTTCGCGATCTTGGGGAAAAAGCGCAGATGGAAATCGGAGTTCACGGTATCCACCCGGAAGTTTTAAAATTGATCGGAGCTCTTCAGTGGAGAACTTCATACACTCAAAACCAATATCAGCATGCAATTGAAGCCGCATTTATTTGTGGAGCGATGGCAGCGGAGCTTGGATTAAACGTAAAACAAGCTCGTCGTGCAGGGCTTCTGCATGATGTAGGTAAAGTTATCGACGCTTCGGCCGAAGGCTCACACGCTGTTATCGGTGCTGACTTCCTGAAAAAATATGGAGAGTCTCCGGACATTATTCATGCCGTACGCGCTCACCACGACGATGAAAAGCCAGAATCAGTGCTTGCCCATCTTGTAGCTGCCGCTGATGCTCTTTCCGGTGCTCGTCCAGGCGCCAGAAAGGCCATGATGGAATCATATGTCTCTCGTCTAACGGATATCGAAGAGATTGTGAACAGCTTCGAAGGTGTTTCTAAATCGTACGCCATCTCAGGTGGGCGCGAAGTAAGAGTCTTTGTTGAAAACGATCGTGTTACAGATGAAGAAACAGTAATGCTTTCACGCGATATCGCTAAAAAGATTGAAGAAGAAATGTCATATCCTGGAACAATAAAAATTACCGTTCTAAGAGAAACGAAAGCAGTAGGGATTGCGAAATAGAAATACTAATTTATGGAAAATAACCAATTTGCACTGATCACCGGAACCTCATCGGGTCTCGGGTATGAAATGGCCCAATTCCTTCTGGAAGAAGGTTATAGTGTTATTGGTATAAGCCGAAGGGGAACTGCGCTCGATCATCCAAATTTCATTGATATTCTTTGCGACATCCGCGAAGAAGGCGCCGTTGAAGAAATGTATGAACTGATTGCAGGTCATACAGACTCTCTTCATCTCATTGTCCTTAATGCCGGCATTTTTGAAATGTCACCACTGGTTGAAACTTCAACCAAGGAATTTAATGATCATCTTTCAACAAATGTTGTAGGCGCCTTTCACATTCTAAAACACGCAGTTGATTTTCTGGTTGAAGACCTCACTCATATCGTAACAGTCTCCTCTATCGCGTCTAAAAAAGGACTTGCCAATATTTCGGCTTACAGCGCTTCAAAGTTTGCTCTTAATGGAATGATTGAATCACTGAGAGAAGAGTGGGAGCACCTAGGCGTCCGATTCTCAACATTAATGCCAGGAGCGATTCTGACGCCAATCTGGGACGTCAGCGAAGATGATTTGCCAAGAGACCAGATGCTGGCGATGAGCGATTTTATGCATGTTTTTCAGATGATTGTGAGAAGTCCATGTCATATGCAATTTCCAGAAATGATATTTTTACATAAGAAAGGGATGCTCAAATGAAAGCCATTTGGATGAAGCTCTCTGAACTTTCTCAATATTATATTCTCTCAATGTTCAGTTTTTTTATCTGGTGGTCTGCTCTTTATCTATTTGATGTGGAATTTATTAATATACTTTTTTTCATGACCGCATTCGTCTGGCATTTTGCTCTGCTCACACCCGGCTTAAAGGAAAAAATGTTGACCAAAAAGCAGCGCTTCTCTTTTATCAATGTGGTGGTGAGAATAAATTATTATCTGCAGTTGTTTATAAAGATAAAAAAAGTTTCGTTCGGTCCTTCTATTGTCAGGGCTATCTCACCGGTCCTTTTTACGTTGTTACTGGTGATTGCCGGAGGAAGCGGAAATATTCTTTTCACTATTTTGGGATCAGCTTCTTTTGAAGTTGCCCATTATTTGCTTTCAAAAAAAATTACTTCAGTGCCGCCAGATGACTCTGGAATTCCTCCAGCGATACCGAGCGCAGAAAGTTTCCACGAATAGTTTCAAAATTGTCATAATCATCAAACAGATTACGTGAGAATGATTTAAATCTTTTAAGAATCAGATTATCAGGCAAATTTAATTCCCGGTATTCCAGCAATAAAGCATCAAAGTATTGATCGAGATAATTCTTTCGTTGATACAATAAAAATGTCTCATCAATATGGCTGCCATCTTCGATATATTCTTTATACAATTTGGCGAGCCATGGAGTTTTAAGCGCACTTCTTCCAAACATGACAGAATGACATTTTGTTTTTTGAAAAATATTTTCAATATCCTCAACGATCCAGATGTCACCGTTGCCTATAAGTGGAATTTTAACTTCGTTCACGGCTTGTGCTATGTAATTCCAGTCTGCGACTCCTTTATAAAGCTGATCGCGGGTGCGTGCATGCAACGTAATGGCCTCAACTCCTTCGTCTTCAATGAGTTTCAAAGTGTCTGCAAAATTGCGATCATCACGATAGCCAATTCTCATTTTAACAGTGAAGTGGCCCGTGAAATTTTGTCGTATAGTCTGAAGAACCATTTTGAGCGCTTTGTGGTCTGATAATAAATAAGCGCCACCAGAATGGGAATTAACTTTTTTTGAAGGACATCCAAGATTGAGATCGAGGTGGTGCATTTTCATCGATTCTAAAATATCTACAACCAGACGAGTTTGGGCCCTGGGGGTCGTCAGAATCTGAAATGAATTCTTTTTTCGCCATTGCTCATTGGCGTGGATTTGCGGACCATAATGTTCCAGCACCATTTTTTCTGTGATTTTGCCAACGGTTGGAACACGCAAAAAATCGGTAAAGAACTGATCCCATTCAGGAAATGTTTTAAGCATTGCAATTCTATACGGCTCATCTGTTACACCCTCCATTGGTGCAAACAGCAGCGATTTTTTTTTAAACACGTCGAAATTATTCATTCGGTATGTTAGTATCAAAATATATGGCGAAAAAAAACCTCATTGTTTCTATTGTTCTTTTTTTAAAAGAGATAAATGAAGTCAGCTTTAAGGTGTGGGTTCAGGTTCGCCTTGAAGAAGGCAGGCTTTATGGAGCACTGGAGTTCCCCGGTGGCAAAATTGAAAATGGTGAAACGCCTGAAACTGCAGCTAGACGCGAAGTTTTAGAAGAAGTTGAGCTTGTCATTCCCCCTGATTCATCTTTGGTTTTATTTAAACTGCAGGATTATAGCCATGAAACTAAAAATATTTGTTTATTCGTTTATCTTTCGAACTATGACCAGTTGCCGCAAGGTAAGGGGCAATGGCTCGAAATAAATTACCAGCAAAAATCAGCATTTCTTCAAGGTAAAATTCCTCCCATTAATCATGTCATTCTTGATGAATTAGCGGTATACATACAGTCTCAGTTAAATTCAGGAATGATCGGTGCTTTATGGCAAATGTGACAGACATAAAAGGAATTGCAGAATTTTTTCTTATCTCAATGGCATGGTCATTAACTCTTTTTTCTCCCGTCGCATCCTCCCGTCTGACTGGAAATGGATTAATTAAGTTACTTTCAAATGTTTCAATCGGATCTTTAGCTATTACATTAATCATCAGCTTTCTCTCGCCTGGCGTCCTCACCTTGACACTTGGGCTGAAATTCCTGGCCTTAGCCGCTCTGGTTGCCACCACATTACTTCACCGTGATGAAAAGTCGCTATTCATGTGGCTGCTCTATGCCATTATTGTCATTTCTCTAGGGATACTGATATTTCTTTTTTCACCGCTTTTTCTCAATGCCGTTTTTTTATTTTCTTCAGCGCTCTTGTTGGGGATCATTCTTTACTCAATGCTTCTCGGGCACTGGTATCTTGTCGTTCCCAAGCTTAGTGAGCATCCTTTAAAAATCGCAGCAATTATAACATGGATTGTACTTGGGCTAAAAATCTGTTTCAGCTTGATCTCGACTTATATTCATTATGATTTTTTTGAACAACAAACCAGCCTTGGTTCCGGGTACGCATTTAACTGGCTGCTATTGACGATGAGAATGTCATTTGGTTATTTGGTAATTCTTGGAATGAGTGTTTTTAACTGGAAGCTGGTTAAGATGAGATCAATACAAAGTTCAACGGGGATTTTGTACGCGATGACTTTTTTTATTTTTATTGGTGAACTTGTTTCTCTGTTTATGTTTTTTAATTTTGGATTATTTATATGATGACAGCACAATTTACCTGTAAAAACTGCGGATCTGGAATCCATGTTTACCCATCTCTGGATGCAGGTTTAATTAAATGCGATGTTTGCCAGCATGAGCAAGCAATTCATTTTGATCAGTTTCATGTGGAAGGAATGTTAAAGGATTGTCCGGGCTGCCGGCGATCAGATTTTTATTCGCAAAAAGATTTTAATCGTAAATTAGGGGTCATCTTTTTTGTTCTAGCTGCCATTATTTCTACCATAATGCTTTGGCAGGGAATGGGACCGGAGTGGTATTTAAGTATTTTTGTCGTACTTTATGCCATTGATTTTTTGCTTTTCCGAAGACTCAATCAGATTGCTATTTGCTATAAATGCGATGCTATATTCAGAAATGTCAAAAATATCAATGAAATACCCGGCTTTAATCATGAAATGCACGACCGTATTGTCTATGCTGACCACAATTTTCACGGCAAACCTTTAGATCACTAAGCTATGTGCTTGTTCTTAGTTAGCGGTTGGACAAAAATCCCGGTCCGGTGTAAAATAGCCAAGTAATTAAAATGTTTTGTTTTTCTAGAGTAATTAAACAAGGACCTATACATAGAACCCCCCTTAGAACTTTCCAGTACGAGTCTGCAGATATTTTTGCTTTTAATTTGTTTTGTTGCCGCAGCTTTTTTTTCAGCAGCCGAAGCCGCTTTGCTTTCGATTGGAGCTGATCGAGCACGTCAATTAATAGAAGAAGGTGGCACTAAAGGTAAGGCCATGGCCTTTATGATCCTGCGGCCTTCTGAATTACTGGCCACCATTTTGGTGGGTAATAATATAGCCAATATTTTAGCCGGTTCAATTACGACCTCACTAACGGCTGCCTACACTGGTAGCAATATTGTCGGTATCGCTCTGGGAGCGACGACGGTCATCATTATTATTTTTGGTGAAATTATTCCTAAAACTATCGGAAGAAATCATGCTGAAAAATTTTCAGTTGTAGTTATTCGTACACTACAGGTTTTATTTTATGTTCTTTATCCGGTTATAAAATCGATTATTTGGTTTATAAATACGATTCTCGGAGATAATGCCCAAGTTACTGGCAGAATGGTAACGAGTGACGATATTGAATTCATGATCAGTAAGGCGGAAAAAGAAAAGACAATGGACTCAAAGCAAATTGATTTGCTTTCATCAATTCTTGAATTTCCAACCATAAAAGTCAAAGACATCATGATTCCCAGAATGCGGGTGAATTACATTCAAATGGAGTGGACCTTCATTGAAATGATGGATTATGCACGTGAAACAGGTAATAGTCGTTATCCGGTTTGTGATGGCGATCTTGAAAGTATAGTCGGTTTTCTTCACGTTAAAGATCTTGCCTTTGTAAGCGATGAAGAAAAAGCAAATTTTAAAATTGAGAAACTATTAAAGCCGCCTTTCTTTGTTTATGAACACATGAAAATTCAATCTGTCTTTGATCATATGAACCGCAAGAAAGTGCATTTAGCTCTGGTAAAAGATGAGAACGGAACTGTCGTCGGAATTGTCACGCTCGAAGATATTATTGAAGAAATATTTGGCGAAATTAATGACGAACATGATGATGTTGAAGAAAGAGAGAAAAGTCTTGAAGAAGCTAATTTAGTTGATGGTATCGTGGTTGAAGGCGATATATCACTTCGAGAACTTTATTCAGATTATGATATTAAAATTCCACTTAACGACAACTATTCAACCCTGTCAGGATTTTTACTGGATATGCTTGGTAACACCTTTCCCGAGCAAGGTCAGATCATCGTCTGGGAAGGATTATCGTTCGAGCTTGAAGTCGTTGAAGAATATGTCATTAAACTGGTGCGCATAAAAGATGTCGGCGGTGAAAAGCATATTTTCTCGAAGAGACAGCATGCCGAACTGGTTGAACAAAGTGACCTGGAAGCTTCTCAACATATTCACAAAGAAAGTTCGGAAAAATAATTGAGGATTCGATGTGAAAATATATGATGTTGCAGTTATCGGAGGCGGATCTGCCGGTGTCATGGCGACCTTACGCACAGTTCTTAATAATGACGAATGCCTTTTTTTTCCAGGCACAGCTGCAGATAAAAAACGCTCCCGCGCATTCTGGGTCACTGCAGTTGAAAACATGCCCGCTCATTTGAATTATAAAAAAGGCATTGAAGAACCAAACAAACAATCGCTCGACTGGCTGGCGAATGGTCCATTTGCAAGCAGGCTTCATTGGCAAAAAAATCGCGGTGTCGTAAAAATCAGTCGTGCAGACAATCTGTTTACAATAATCGACAACAAAGATGTCGTTTATCAGGCCCGCTACGTTATTCTGTGCACAGGCGTAATGGATATCCAGCCCAATATCAATGATTCAATAGAACCCATTTTTCAGTACGCGAATGTACAGTTAGCTGACTACTGTTTAAGATGCGATGGACATCATGTGCTGGGAAAAAAAGTTGCGATTATTGGCCATACAACTGCTGCCGCATGGGTTGGTCTCATGTTGTATGAAAGATACCAAACTTCTTCAATGACTATCTTGACCAATGGTGAAACTCCACAGTTCGATGTTGAAACTCTCGGTCTAATACATCGTTATGGTTTTAAAGTTGTTACAGAAAAAATTAAAAGTATTCATGGTGAACCTAAAAATAGAATTCTCGATTGCTTTAAAACAGAAAATCACACAGTGAGAGCCGATTACGCATTCATTGCACTTGGAATGATTGTTTACAATGAACTTGCAAAAATGCTTGGCGCTGAACTCGATCAAAGAGGTTTTGTCACAACCGACAATAAAGGAAAAGCTTCTGTTGAAGGTCTTTATGTGGCAGGTGATTTGCGCGCCAACTTAAAAAAGCAAATTTACACTGCCTGGGATTCTGCAGTAGATTCTGCGGATGAAATCAATCTTTTAATTCGTCGAAAAAAGCGAACTGAAACCTCGCTTTTATAACAGTTCATTTGATCCGGATTTGGATTAGAATTAGTCATGATGATTCAGGACTGATCAAGTCCGGTCAACCATGGAGGAAGACAGATGAAAACTCTCAACACACAAGATTTGGTTCAGAATGCTGTAAGCGAAATAGAAAAATTTGCTCCAAAAAATTCGCATGTTGAAATTGATGTGAAGGAAGATCCTGTTGGGAATTTTAGTACACATATAAGAGTTGATACCAATCAAAAAACTTATTTTGTAAAAAAAGATGATATGTTTCTTTATCGCAGTTTCAGTAAGGCCTTGCGAGCATTAAAAGCACAAATTCAAAAGAAAAGACCAAATCATGAAACCATCAGATCCAGTAAATATTATGTCGCATGATAAAAAGTTGCTAGTAGCCCGGTAATTTGCCGAGGCTACTACTTCAATACGGTTATTTTTATATCGCCCAGCACTTTAGCTCTGCATGAAAGTCTAATGTTTTTATTTATGACTTCTTTACTTTGACTGGACTCACAGTAATTCCTCTTGATTGCCTCAACAGTATCTGTTTCCACGGCACCCAATGGGGACAGATTTTCAGTTCCTTCAAGAATTTCAATACGACAGGAGCCACACGAGCCTGCAAGGCAGCCATGGGGCAATGAAAGGCCCTGTCGGTCAAGTTCATCGAAGAGGATTTTGCCTTCATGTACTTCAAACTTTTGTTCTTTTTCATTGGGCAATTTTGGAATAACTAACACGGTGGGCATATTTATTTTATCCTTCAACGAATATTATCATCCAAATTGTAAAACACGATGCAGAATTAACCAACTCTAAAATGAGGCTCACCAATGTTAAGTTTCGAAAAAATGTATTCCATGGGACATGAAGAAGTCGTTTTTTTCTCCGATCCATCTTGCAATCTAAAAGCAATCGTTGCAATCCACAACACAACTTTAGGTCCAGCACTTGGCGGAACTCGCATGTGGAACTACAAAAGCCTAGATGAAGCTGTAGAAGACGCTCTTCGCTTATCACGCGGAATGACTTATAAAAATTCTATTTCAGGGCTTAATCTCGGTGGCGGTAAAGCGGTTATCATTGGAGACCCCACAAAAGATAAATCAGAGGCATTGTTCAGGTCTTATGGAAGATTTGTTGAGTCCTTAAACGGAAGATACATAACGGCTGAAGACGTAAACACAACTGTTGATGACATGGAATATATTTTTGCAGAAACCAACAACGTGACAGGAGTCGCTGAAATTAATGGCGGCTCTGGAAATCCTTCACCATGGACCGCCCGCGGAGTTTTCCGAGGAATGGAAGCAAGCTGTACAAAAGTTTTTGGTGATAGATCACTTAAAGGAAAAGTTGTTGCTCTTCAAGGTGCCGGGTCAGTAGGAACCCATCTAGGCAGACAACTTTATGAATCTGGAGCAAAAGTTATTTTCACAGATATTAACGAAGCTAATATCGCGCGCTTTAAGGAAAATGTTCCAAATGCAGAATTTGTAGGACTTAACGATATCTATGACGTCAAAGCTGACATCTATGCACCTTGTGCGCTTGGTGCGACCGTTAACGATCAGACTTTGGAAAGATTAAAGGTAAAAATTGTCTGCGGTGCCGCCAATAACCAACTTGCAGAAAATCGTCACGGAGATATGTTGAAAGAAAGAGGAATTCTCTATGCTCCGGATTATCTGATTAATGCCGGTGGCGTTATGAACGTCTCAATCGAATTTGAAGGATGGTCTGCAGAAAAGGCGACCAAAATGGTTGATAAAATTTATGATACTTCTTTAAAGATTTTTAAGCTTTCCGATGAGCAAAATATTCCGGTGTATAAAGCTACAGATTTAATGGCAGAGCAAAGAATTGCCTCCATCAAAAACATCAAGGGAAAATACCTGGGAAATCTAGGTCATCGCTTTCCAGGAAGAAAAACACGCGGTTAAGGTCACTGGGTTTTTCTTAAGAGAGTGACTCCAAATCTGGGCTGATTTTTGATTTATTAACAACTGTTTATAAAGGGCTTTCTTCCAGTGAAAGCCTCCTATAATCTGAACTTATATTCCCCTTCCTTATCTAGAGCTTTAGTCATGTTAAACTTAAATTGAGGATGCTTAATCCTTGAGAGTATAATATGGGTAAGTACTTTTTTTTCAGATTATGGGTCCTATGCCTGATGATCGTATTATCATCCTGTGTAAATGATTCATCAAAAAAAGCACCCGCTGGAAGCGGCGGAGGTTCAACTACAACTGCTAATCCCCTCAAAGCTGTAAGCATAACACCCGCGGCCTTTAACGAAGACACGTCTTCAATCATCACTTTAAGTTATACTGACGTAACAAATAGAAAGGCACTTGCCTGTTCTGTGAATAGTCTTAACAAGGTAAGCGTTTCTCAGGCATGCAGTTGTGATGGAGCCGGAGTCTGCACTGTCGGCGTTGCTGGGAATACAAATGCCAGCGGAAGCGCCAGCTTTAGATACAATGTTTCTATTGGTGGTGAATCATCATCAATGGCGACTGCAAGTTTTACTCTTAATCCAATTGATGATGCTCCGGTTTCATCCGCAATTACTCCCGCTTCTTTTTTATATAATACTCAATCGATCATCACACTTTCATACAGTGATCCTGACAGCGATCTGGCCGCGAGTTGTTCAATAACTGCGCCGACAAACGTAACAGTGACTCAGGCTTGCACCTGCACTGCTGGCGGGGTCTGTACAGTCGGAGTTACGGGAACACTAAATTATATTGGAAGTGCCAGTTTTAATTATACAGTTACTGCAAATGCGGTTGTCTCGAATAGTTCGGCAGCGACTTTAACGATAGTTGGGACACCTCCAGTAGCAAGTGCAATCACACCGGCATCGTTTCCAACAAATACCCAGTCAATCATTACTCTCAGCTATACAGATGCTCAAGGTGATCTGGCAACAACATGTTCAATTTCAAATTTAAGAAATGTTTATGTTACAAGTGCATGTACCTGCAACGGTTCCGGCGTCTGTACAGTCGGCGTTACCAGTTCATTAAATTATGTTGGTACTGCTGATTTTAAGTACACTGTTACAGCAGGTGGGCAGGTTTCTAATAGTGTAATTGCCAACCTGACAATTACAGCCGTTACGCCTGTCGCAAACAATATTTCACCGGCAGCATTTAATGAAGATGTGAATTCGATTATCACTTTAAGTTATACCGATCCATTAAGTCGCAAAGCAACTGCTTGTTCAGTTAGTGCCGCAACTAATGTGACCGTAAATCAGGCTTGCGCATGTGATGCTGCCGGAATATGCACTGTCGGTGTCAGGGGAACTTCCAATTATAACGGTGCTGCAAGTTTTACTTATACCGTAACCGCTGGCGGCCAGGTTTCAAATTCAGCAACAGCAACACTTTCCATCAGCGCTATTGATGACGCCCCTACAGTATCAAATGTACTTTTGACGGATTTTATTTACGAAGATACGCAAAGTGGATTTCTCACTCTGAATTATACTGACGTAGATGGCGATAGAGCTGCGATTGGAGACTGTACAATTTCAAGTCTGGTTAATTTAACTGTGACCACTGCATGTGCCTGCGATGTTATTCTGGGAACGTGCAGTTTGAAAATTACGGGAACACCTCTCTATTTTGGCGCAGCCAGCTTTGATTATAAAGTAAAAACAACAACGCTCGATTCAAATATTGCGACGGCATCACTTTCAATAATACACCTGGATCACGCGCCCGTAAGTACAGCAATAACTCCAGCTGCTTTCAATGAAGAAACTCAGTCAATTATGACCTTATCTTATACCGATGCCGATGGTGATAAAGCGGCGACCTGTGCGCTTACCAGCTTAGGAAATGTAACTGTGACTCAAGCCTGCGCCTGTGATGGGGCAGGTGTATGTACGGTCGGGGTTACCGGGACATCAAACTATTACGGGGCTGGAAGTTTTTATTACACAGTCACTGCGAACGGAACAGCTTCCAACAGTGTTACTTCAACATTTACTATCAATAACGTAGATGATGCTCCGGTTTCCACAAATATAACTCCAGCTGCATTCGACAAAAATACACAATCGATAATTACTCTGGCCTATACAGATGCGGACAGTGATAAGGGAACAAGCTGCGGGTTAACTGCTCTTACTAATGTGACAGTCACTCAAGCCTGTGCTTGTGACGGGGCAGGAGTTTGTACAGTTGGAGTCACAGGAACAAGCAACTATGTCGGAGCGGCAAGTTTTAATTATACCGTCACTGCAAATAGTGTTGCTTCAAACAGTGCATCCGCAACTTTAACAATTAATCCTGTTAATACTGCTCCAACTATTGCGGCGATTTCTGCAAGTTATGGTAATGAAAATACCGCTTATGTTTTAAATTTTACGATTGATGATGTTGACGGACCACTTGCTTGTTCAACCGCCGTCACTGCAACTTCTACAAACACCACTTTAATGCCGGTGGCGAATGTTGTCTTTGGCGGCACATACCCGAATTGTACAGCGACGATGACTCCGGCGAATAATATATTTGGTTCGACCAGTTTAAATTTTACCGTTACAGACGGTGGAGCCCTTTTTTCATCCACCAACTTTATTCATACAGTAAGAGATGGTGTTACAAAAACATGGTTACTGGGTGACATCGGTGATACTAATACTTATTCCTATAGCTCAGCAGGGATTGAAACGACTGCTCCAGGAATTATTCAGCTCACCCCGGTCGTTATTGATCAGACTGATGATACCAACGATGCAACTGGATTTACGGCACTGCCAACGACTTTGACGTGGAATACAGGGAATTCAAGCGTGGCCCAAAATCATGCAACAGGAGCATGGACGCTTGCTTCAGGTGTTTATAGTACAACTTATTCATCCAGAGTAATGGATGCCAAAAAAAGCAGTTCTTGGACGGCAATCGCATGGAAATCTACTTTGGCATTTGGAAAAGAACTTCCACTTACAAATGAGTCAGCTGCGAATTATTCTTTAACGAATGGAGCCTTTGCTAATAGCTTGATTGGGTTGTGGCACTTTAATGAGATCACTGGGGCTACAACTTTATATAACAGTAAAACTACTGTCAGCGATACCTATCTTCTCAATTCACCGGCCGCTGCAACAGCAGGAGCAGGGGGAAGGTTTTCTGGAGCGATGTTATTTAATGGAGATACGGTTATTAAAAGTGCTCCTAGCGCAGCAGTCACTCCGGGGGCATTCAGTGTTTCTACATGGATTAAAAAAACAACAGCCGTTACAGAGTCCACAATTTGTTTCTGGCTTACTAACGACACAACGGCAGCAACTGAGTGCCCGCTTCGCTTATCTACTGTACCAAGAATTAGAGTAGGAAATACAGCTTATACGGGTTCGACAACCATCAACGATGGTGTCTGGCATAATATTGTTATCGTAAGTGACAGCGGAAGTCTTAGCACAAAAGTGTATGTGGATGGTGTTCTCGATGGATTAACCGCACCAAATTTTTCAACAACGGGTTCATTCATTTACCTTGGAAGTAATATCGGGAACGCCGGAAGTTTTACCGGCACAATGGACGAAACGGCAATATGGAATAGAACTTTAAGCGCAGCTGAAGCACTTGAACTTTATCGTCGCGGTGCCAATCGTCTTAAAATGTATTATCGAACTTGCAGTGACAACACTTGCTCGGCCAACCCTGCCTGGTCAGCGCAAATTTCTGAACTTGATAATATCAGTGGGGGTGAAGCCATTGCTGCTTCACCAAGCTTTGTCATTGCTCCCGCCAATGACCGCTATTTTCAATATCAAACAATATTTGAAACAGATGTTGTGCCAACTACATCCGCACCGGATTTAAAGAATGTTGTCGTTGGCCCTGTTCATTATTCATACTCAACATCAGAAGAAGATTTTGTCACCCAGGAAGGCCTGTCTTTCAAATCACTTTCAAACTTTGTCGCCACGTTGGGAGCACAGGGGTGTGCAGGTGGCGGTGGTGGAGTCCACTATCAATTATCAAAAGACAAAATAAACTGGTCTTATTACAACGGAAGCGTGTGGGGAGTAGGGACTAACTTTGCAACAGGAAGTACCTCCGCCCAGATAGTTTCCGGCCTTTCAACATATACCTCGGCCAGCAATACTGTTTCCGATACAGCTTATATCCGCACAATCCTTAAAAGTGACGCCATTGGTTCGGCTCCTTGTGAAGTAGATCAATTACAATTAGATGGCTTTGAATAACCCCGAGTGCCTTGGTTGGTTATTACTCCAAAGCAGGCTAACTTTACTGCGTATCTTTTCATCTTAATAAATTCTAAAATAGTAGGATGAAAAGTGTTTTATCACTGATATTCATATTCCTTTTTTCTTCCGGTGTTTACGCTCTTGATTTCGAAGATGGAGTCTTTCCGGAGTTAGTAACATCGGCCCGTGCGCTCGCGATGGGAAATGCATTCATTGCCAAAGTCGATGATGCTTCTTCCGTTTTTTATAATCCGGCAGGATTAGGTACAGTTCGATATGCACATTTGCATTTATCTAATTTTGGATTCGAAACCAACAAGGGATCGATGGATGCTATATCCGGTGATAAGGCGACTGATATTTTTGGCAATGTTGGAAAAATGCTGAGTATTGATGGGCAACGAAAAATTTTGCTGTTGAAGCCAAGAACCTTGGCTCACACCCGACTTCATGCTCTGCCTAATTTTACTTCGAGATATTTCAGTATGGGCTATATGCTTGCTAAACGTTCAAGAGGAATTGTTAATGATGTTAACTCTGCAACAGGATATGAATTTGCAGATCGCTTTGATCACGGACCTTACGCCGCTCTCAATCTTTCGTTATTTGGGGGTATTATCAAGGCGGGGCTTTCAGCTCTATATTTAAAAAGAAAAGAATTGAATTCAACTGCAGATCCAAATGCTACAGCTGTTGTGTCAAGCAGCAGTTATAAATCTGGGGACGCAATGATTGCTACAGCGGGTGGCAAAATAACTCTGCCTTTTACTTTTCTTCCGACATTTGCGGGAACCATACACAATGCCTTTGATAACCATTTTTCAGCCAGCAGTAGTACGGGGGCTCCAGAAAAAATTCCTATGAGTTATGACGTAGGATTTTCAATCACGCCGCAAATCGGGACCACCACGCGTATTCATCTTGAAGTTAATTTGAAAGACATCGGCCAGGCCTATGGTAATGTTGCAGCTGCAAGGAAGGTTCTCATCGGAGCAGAATTGGATTTCTCCCGTGTCTTCTTTTTTAGAATTGGATATGGCGATGGATTTGGATCTGCTGGACTTGGAATTAAATCCCGAAAGCTGGAATTTGATTTAACAACTTATGCTGTAGATACCACAACTGCCAGTTTTAGAGGTCAGGAAGACCGGCGCTTTGCTCTTTCAATATCTTCCGGGTTTTAGCGCACAGCATTCTTGCCATATTTTCATTGGGAAATTTAGACAATTTAAAAGCACTTAGGTAGAGTCTTAACACTTTATTCTCACTCTTTAGGAAAGGACTCATGTTGGAAAAAACATCTAAATCTAAGGCATCTTCCGTAAAAGGTAATTCAAGTAATTCTGCTCTTGTCAAAAAATTAGAACTCGCCAAAAAATATAATCTTGGGAAAAAAGAAATGCTCGAGATGCTCTCGAATGTTTATACTTCAAGAAAGGTGGACGATGCAGAAATTTCGATGAAGAAGCAGTCGAAGGCTTTTTTTCAGATTTCCGGCGCTGGACATGAGGGCATATTAACAGCCGCCGCTAAAGTACTTAAACCGACACATGACTGGTTCCTTGCTTATTACCGCGATCGCGCTTTATGCCTGGGATTAGGGGTAACTCCATATGAAATGCTTTGTCAGGCGAATGGAAATACAGGAGACACTGCTTCTCACGGAAGAATGATGCCTGCGCACTGGGGGCACAAGAAATTAAATATCGTCAATAAATCATCTTGTACGGGTACCCAGTTTCTTCAGGCTTGCGGTCTTGCTGAAGCAGGTCTTTGGTATAAAAGATTAAAATCTGAATACAAAATCGATACGACCGGCAAGTATTACGATGATGAGATTATTTACGTTTCAACAGGAGACGGAACCATCGCTCAGGGCGAATTCTGGGAAGGATTAACAACTGCATGTACAAATAGTTTACCCGTGCTTTTTATGGTGGAAGACAATGGCTTCGCTATTTCAACGCCTACAACTGTTCAGTATCCAGGTGGCTCTATCTCAAAAGCTCTTGCCAATTTTCCTGGTCTCACGATTTTCAATTGTGACGGCTGTTGTCCGATAGAATCTTTTGCGACAATGACTGAAGCGACAAATTTTATTCGCAAAAATCGCAAACCGGCACTGGTCCATGCAACTGTTACCCGTCCATATTCTCATTCGTTGTCTGATGATCATGGGATGTATAGAACGAAAGCGGAGCTGGCTGAAGAAGGGGAGCGCGATGTATTTCACTCGTACCCAAAATTCCTGGTTGAAGCAAATATCATTACAGAAAAAGAGAGAGATGATCTCCTTAAAAAAATTACAGCGGAAGTAAAAATCGCTATGGATAAAGCTATTACTACAGAATGGCCAAAGCCGGAAACTGTTGCTGATCATATGTATTCCCACGATGTTGATATGACCGGACCTACTTTTGATAAAAATGCAAATTTTACCGGCAAAGATGATGTGCCTATGGCTGCTTCAATCAATAAAGTTCTTCGAACGGAGTTTGCTAAAAACCCAATGCTAAGAATGTTCGGTGAAGACGTCGCCGATTTTTTTGATAAAGAAAGACTTAAAAATCCTGAGCTCAAGGGTAAAGGGGGCGTTTTTAAATTAACCGCGAATGTTCAACGTGAATCAAAAGACGGACAAGTATTCAATTCACCGCTTGCTGAAGCAAACATTATCGGTCGCGCGATCGGCATGGCTATTCGTGGAATTAAACCAGTGGTTGAAATTCAATTCTTCGATTATATCTGGACTGCTTATATGCAGCTTAAAAACGAAATGGCGACACTACGTTATAGATCAGGCGGCGACTTTAAATGCCCGATGGTTGTGCGTGTTCCAATCGGTGGATACCTGAAAGGGGGAGCGATTTATCACTCTCAATCAGGTGAATCACTTTTCACCCACGTGCCAGGAATAAGAGTGGCCTTTCCTTCAAATTCTGCAGACGCTGCAGGGCTATTAAGAACTGCTATTCATGGTGATGACCCGGTTATGTTCTTAGAGCACAAGCACCTCTACTATCAGGGCTATAACCGTGCTCAGGATGTAGGTGACGAATACATGATTCCTTTTGGGAAAGCTCGTATCGCAAGAGAAGGAAAAGATGCAACGATTGTTGCTTGGGGAGCTCTTGTTCAAAAATCAATTGAAGCGGCTAAAAAATTAGAAGCTGCAACGGGGAAAACGGTTGAAGTTATCGACTTAAGGACTCTTGCTCCATATGATTTTGAAGCGATCAAGAAATCAATTACTAAAACATCCCGCTTGATGATTGCTCACGAAGAACACAAAACCTCTGGATTTGCCGGAGAAATAGCGGCAAGAGTGTCTGAGGAATGTTTTGAGCTTCTGGATGCGCCGATTTTGAGAGTCGGGGCCATGGATGTCCACTGCGCTTATAACCCAGCCTTAGAAGATTTAATTTTGCCGCAAATAAGTCATGTGGAAGAAGTTCTGACTAAGCTTTTAAGCTACTAATATTTTCAAGATTTCTAAAATGCTTTGGATCTGGTAAGTTGGAGTGATTGAAGTTTTATTTTGAGCACCTTCAGGATTAAACCAGCATGAATCAATAGCAATATTGTGAGCACCCAGAATATCAGTTTCCAGCTTATCCCCAATCATTAAAACTTTAGACGATAAGTGAGACGTTTTCATCTGCTCGAAGGTGTGCTCAAAGATACGTCTGTCTGGCTTGCTGAAGCCGCATTCCTCTGAAACAACCATAAGTTCGAAATATGGTTTCAGTCCTGAATTGATTAGTCGCTTGTGTTGTACGTGGCCTATTCCATTCGTCACAATAACCAGAGGAATTTTTCGGTGAAGAGACTTTATTAATTCGAGCGCACCTTCAATTAAAAAAACCTGTGTAGGCAGAGTTTCCAGGTAATCTTCACCTAATTTATAAGGGTCAGCGTCCAGGTTATTATCACTGAGCAGTTTTCTAAAACGCTCCACCTTCAAAAAATCTTTTGAAATGAGTCCTTCGGCTTGCTGGTTCCATAAATGACTGTTTATTTTTTTGTATTGCTCATGGAGAGTTTTGATATCTTTTGCGATGCCGTTTTTTTCAAGAACTAGCTGAAAAGAAATATCCTCTGATTTCTTAAAATCCAAAAGGGTATCATCTGCATCGAAAAGTAGTAAATCGTATTTCATATTTTAAAATTCTGGCAAGGGTTAGGCTTACTGGATTGTTCATTTTTTTGTGCATTTTTATAGAGTGCAGAATAAAGTTTCCGCTCTTCGACTGCAATAAATGAAACTATATCCTGGTTCTCTTCTTTTAATTTTTTAATTTCTGCTTCTTTTTGCACTAAGTTTATCAGGTCGGGACTATTTTTCAATATTTCCTGCTTTCTTGCATTAGCCTGAATATAAGTGGCTTTTAATTGAAGATACTCATTTGCAACAGAGCTTTTACTTTCATTATCAATCCAACCCTGTGTTTCATTTATAGAATGTTTAAAATCAGTGGTAAGCAGTTCTCGCCATGTATAATTGATCTCGCCAAAGTTTTCTTTTTTTCTAAGACGATCTATATTGAGCTCGCGCATCTTAAGCCTTGCGAGGTCTTGAGTTCTTTTATAATTTCCCAGCAACGCTTTTAATTTTGCAAAACTTACCTGCTTAGATTTTTCATTTTTCCACATTACATTTTTAGAAACAGACGAAAGACTTTCAATTTGATCAATAGTTTTAATTAAATAATCAAAATTCTTATCAGCAATACACTGGTGATAATCACTGTGATTATCCTGTAGAAACGGCATTAGCTTGTCCTGATCCTCGTCAAATTCATAAAAGAACGGAGTAATTTTCTCATAGAGAATAGAATTAACCGCCAGGCCTGCTTGTGACGAAATCATAGGAAGGGCGAAAGTTTCATCGTTGCCCCTGACTTCAATAAAAATTTCTTCCAGGTTTTTTCCCTTGGACATCGCAGCTGAAAAATTTTTGCTAAAATGAGTGTTACCATAATGCTTTGGCCCCGTGCTGCTGATTACACATGTATTGTCATCGGCCAGGTCAAGGGAATTACCTGAGTGACAGCTATTATCAATAATGGCCATTTTAATATTTTTTGCTTTTGCTAATGCTTTTAATTCTTGAAGATCCTGAAGGTGAACAGAACTTGCTCCCTCGAGGGTATCTAAGTTAGTAGGAATACCTTGCCCAGTTATTATTCTGTGCCCTGGAACCCCTGCATCTTTCTCCGCACCATGGCTGTCGATGTAAATCATCAACTGGTCTCCGGCTACCATTTCATTATTATTCAGCTTTGTAATATAACTTTGAATCAGCCTTTTATAATCTGATTCAAAAAAGCCGGTTTTAGTTGAGGCCGTAGTGAAGGATTCATTTATAATTGCTTGTGTTGTCTTATTACCGGACATGAGAGCTACATCAGCCTTCAGTCCTGGTGTTCGTGTTATATAGTCACTGATATTTTTAATGTCCTCATTAAACAGAGGGTAATCGGCAGTGTCCGCCTCTGCACCTAAAACCATTATATGATCAGCACTCCAGGCATGCATTGAATAAAGCATAAAAAATGAAAATATCAAAAAAAACTTTTTAATAATCATTCACAGGCAACCTTTGAGATGAATTTTATTCCAGTATCCATTGGATTGATTGGATTAGGCAGTCGAGGTTTTACTTCTTTTATTTTTCCATTAACTTCAGCTCCAGCTGCCTTTTTGGCAAAGAGAACCAGGGCCTCCATAGGCTTATCTAAATAGGGGGCCAGATATGCTTCATTTCTCACTGGAACTTTCACAATAATTTCAGATCGTGACTTTTCATTAACGACTATTACTAGACTATTTTTTATGGAGCGGGCCACTCCCCGGACTTGATATTCGCCACAGGCAGAAATCTTGGTCCAGTCCTGGGCATGGGCCGAAGTTAAAAGCATATAGAGAAAAGCAATTGCACGCATGAAATCTCCAATAGTAGTCCGTACTATTCTCCCATCAGTATCAATTTTTTTCAATTAATTGAGGCTAGGCAGAGAAATCCTTGTTCTAAGCAGGTTTAAATAGGGTATTTCAGGGGCAGCCTGGAACTTTAACTGACCGTTTTAGAGGCAGATGCCCTTCTTTTGGAAGGGCATTCTGATTAATTAAATTATAGAGAACTAAAAGCAGTAACAAGATCAATCAATGCATCAGCATTACCATTTTCAACTTGAGAGGTATGGCAAGAAGCTCTGACATATAAAGTGATTTCTTTTCCACCTTTATTAACAGAAACAGAAGTAGAAGGAGCATCCATACATTTTGGAGCTTTTGGATTTGGGTCCACTAATTTAGCATCATCCTCTATTGATTCAATCTTATCTTTAAGCGCAGCTACAGCGTTCGCAGATAATTTAGCAAGGGTCTCTTTTGTTGCATCTTTAGTCGTACGGACAGATTTCACAACTGATCCATTTTCAGAGATAGTAAGGACAACTGATTGAGGACGAGGAGAAAAGCCTGAACTCTTTGTTAATGTGATAAGAGCAGTACTGGCAGCATTTGCGGAAAGACTTAGTGCCATAACAGATAATACTAATAAACTTTTCATAAATAAGACTCCATTTTTAGTTTGTGCGAGAGTGATAGAATATTTTTATCCTTTAATAAACCGGGCTTGTAAAAATTACTGCCCTTTAGAGACTTATGAGTCATTTTTATGATATTAGACGGCTATGAAAGAAATAAATATCGATAATCCGCTGGCCACAAAGCTTAGAAAGCAGATAACCCGCGCCCTGAGCGAGTATTCAATGATTGCTCAAAACGATCATGTCATGGTTGCAGTTTCAGGAGGGAAAGACTCGACTGTTCTGTCTTTGTTATTAAAGGAAATTCAGAGGAGGGCCGAGATTGATTTTACATTTGAGGCCGTCATGCTGGACCAAAGGCAACCAGGTTTTGATGCCCAGGCTTTTAAGGCCTTTATGGCCGATCAGCAGATTAAATTGACGGTTCTGGAAGAGGACACATATTCCATTGTCGTTGAAAAAACAGCTGCAGGAGGAACATATTGTTCACTTTGCTCCAGATTACGCAGAGGCATTTTGTACAACTATGCCCATCAGAATAAATTTACCAAAATTGCACTGGGACACCATCGTGATGACATGATTGAAACATTCATGCTAAATATTTTTTATTCTGGAAAATTAGGCAGCATGCCACCAAAACTTTACTCAAAAGACCACAGGAATATTGTTATCCGGCCTCTTGCCTTTGTGGCTGAAAATGACATCATTGAACTCGCTCGGGAATGGGATTTTCCTATTATTCCATGCAATCTTTGCGGTTCGCAGGATGGTCTGAAAAGACAAAAAATGAAAACAGTTCTGGATTCCCTGGAAAAAGAAATTCCTGATATAAGAAGATCAATGGCATCTGCATTGGGAAATATAGAGCTTTCCCATTTACTTGACAAAAATCTTTTTAATTTTGCTTCAGAAAGCAGGCAAGAATCTTCAGAGGAACAAAATCTTCAGTAGTTTTATTAAGGTAATTCGCTTATCTTACCGATAACTCAAGCATGACACAAATAATACTTATAGAATCTGATGATTCTCTTCGGTCGATTTTAAAACTTAATATCATGAAATCTATCGGAAGTGACGTTATTGAAAAATCGTCAGCAAGTGATGCCATTTCATTATTAGAAATTCTTCCCAATATTGACCTCATCATATGCCGTGATCATATCGGGCAGGAGAACACTGGATTGAATCTTGCGAATTTTTTTGAAAATGAAAAGCACACGATACCTCTTTTGATTATTGGGAAAAATGCATCCAAATACAAGCACCTTGTTTCAATCAGCCCGGGACAAAACTGGAAAAGTATAATCACCTCCGCAGGACAGATTCTTGGCGTCAACGTCGTTTTCGACGATAATAAAATGGCAAATGAATATGTGCCAGTAAGTCTTAATTATTTTCTCAACATCACCTCAACAAGTCTCGGCTGTGATGTTTATATCAGAGTAAAAAAGGGCGATGAGTATCAATACATAAAGCGCCTTCATTCAACTGATCAGTTTACGAGAGAAGATATTGAGAAGTACAAAACGGGAGGATTAAAAGAGTTTTTCATTCCCAAAGAACACTTTTCTCAATTTGTTAATTTTGTGACATCTCAGTTAACACTCAAGCTTGAAGATAAAAAAGTTACAACCGTTGATCGTTTAAAATTAACTTCTGAAGCCTATGAGCTGACTCTTGAGCGTATACAGTCAGTTGGAATTGATGATTACACTGTAGAAATTGTCGAAGAAAGTATAAAGTCCATGCAAACTTCGTTGAGTGAAAATAATGCGCTGGCTGTTTTTTTGCAATCACTAAAAGACAATCAGCTTTCATATGGTTATTCCCATGCTTATTTATGCAGTCTTCTTCTTCACAAGGTTGTCGTTAATTTTGACTGGGCGACCGCTCAGGTAAAGGAAAAACTTACCTTCGTTTCTTATTTTCATGACATTTCTCTGAAAGATAATCTTATGAAGTACAGAACTGAATTAGAAGTTGAAACCAGCGATCTTAGCAATGAAGATAAAAATGCAGTTCTCTTTCATGCTGCCAATTCTGCTGCCATTGTCGATAAATTTCCCAATATCCCGACAGGAATCAGTTCAATCATAAAAGAACACCACGGTTCCAAAAATGGAATGGGATTCCCGGAAACATTGAGTATTGCCATTTCTCCAATCGGGATGATGTTCATTGTAGTAGAGCATTTTGTGGATGAGTTTTTGAAAATTGAAGGACCTCCAAAAAATCAGGAAATGGAGAAGATTTTCATAACCCTTAGGGCCAAATATAATAAGGTTACTTACGAACAGACTGTCGTGGCACTTGAGAGTATGATCCTGAATAAAAAGAAGTAGGGGAAATGGCAATATTGCCATGTAAAAGAAGTGCGATAAGCAGATATCGTTTCCGTTTTTTCAACAAAAGTATCCAGACGGCAAATATCAAAAAAAATGTTGAACTTACAAATGTTCCCTGCACCAGCCTGGCGCTCCAGTGCACACAAAGAATAAAAGCACGCACAATCCATTCAATCCAGTTAAAATGTATCCAGTGAAAAGTTAAAAAATAAAAATAAAAAAGCGGTAGCAGAATCGAAAAGAGCGCAAGCAATGGCAAATTTAAAAAGAGTGAGACAAAGGAAATTTCACTACCGCTGAAAAAGCAAATAATTAAATGCGAAGAAAACAATCCCATAAGTATAAAAAATTTTGACCTGTCCGCCAGAGCTATGAAAGTCCCCATATAGAGAAAACTTAGAATAAAACTCAGAGGGGATTCCTTGAAATGTCCCATTAAGAATGAAATGAAAAATGTTGCCAGAAAAAGCGATTCTATTCGGATTCTTCTTTTCAGGAAGCGCTGAAGAAGAAAAAGAATCCTAAAACAGACGATTCTTTTAATCGCCATATAAGGCAGAAATAGAGCCGCGACCAAAACTGCCCATCGAACCATCCTAATCATTTTTTTATGTTTTGATTTTTTGAAAAAAAACAAAACCATACTCAAAAACCCCGCAACGTGAATGCCCGAAGGTGAAAATAAAAAATTAAGTTCAAGATCCTTAAAGCTCTTTTGTGTATAGGGGGAAATGCCGTATTTTTCACCCGTTATAAAGGCCCATAGGATATTGGCATTCTGCGGGTGCTGAAAACCCTCCTTAAAGTTTCTATGACTTGCTTTAATAAATGCCGGGATCGACTTTTTAGGGGGGATTTTGTTTGGGGCGAATGGTTTACTCAAGAAGAGCAAAAAAGCGCTACACAGGGTGATAAAGGCGAAAAATCTCATGCTAACTTATTGAAAACCCCCCCAACTCATAAATTGCTTAACTCTTTGAGAGTTCGGAGTTAAAAAGATTTAAAAAGTATAAATTTGACGCCTGAACAGTCAATTAGAGGCAATGAAATGGGACTATTTGAAAAAGGAATTGAAGCTGATTTAGAACGGTTTTTTGAAGAAGATGATCTTCAGGGCAACGCCTTTTACTTGCGGAAATTACCTGAAAAAATGGTGGACTGTCAGCTCACTATAAAAAATGACATCTTGTTGTGTGGTCTTCCTTATTTTATCGGCGCATTTAATTATCTAGGCGCTGATCTAAGTTATGAATCATTTAAAAAATTTGAAGGCAAGCCCATGGCCAGGGGAGAAGTCCTCACTTTTACGCTTCCCTTTTCAATCGCACTAACGGGCGAGCGTCTTGCTTTAAACCTTCTTCAAAGAGCAAGTGCTGTCGCAACCTTTACCCTGAAGTTTGTTGAGCTTGCACGTCCGCATAATGTCCGGATTCTCGACACCAGGAAAACGACACCTGGTCTTCGTTCGCTTGAAAAATATGCTGTGAGAGTTGGCGGAGGTTATAATCACCGTTTTTCACAGGCAGATGTCTGGATGATTAAGGATAATCATAAAGTATTTTTTGGAGGACTAAAACCAGCTTGGGAATTTTTTCAAAATATGCAGACTCATTATCAAAGCATAGTGGTGGAAATACATTCACTTGATGAATTGGTTCTTGCTATTGAGCTTGGAATTAATCATGTTATGCTGGATAATTTTTCATTAACAGATATAAAGAAAGCGGTTGCGATGAAAAAAGATGAGATGAGCATCGAAATATCGGGTGGAGTTAATCTGCAGAATTGTGAGCAATATTTTATAAATGGAGTTGATGCGGTCAGTGTTGGCGCCCTTACTCACAGTGCACCTCATGTTGATATATCCATGAAAATGAAAGGGCCAGTAGACGCCAGACGGGATTCACATGAGTTTTGAATATGACGTACTTATTTTAGGAACGGGAATTGCGGGGCTTTCTTCTGCTGCAAGGCTTGCGGAGAAGGGATTAAAAATCGCCATTGTCACTCGTGAAAAAGATCCGTCACTTACCAATACGGTCTGGGCCCAGGGGGGAATAATCTATTCAAAAGGTTCTGAAGAATCGCTGATAGAAGACATACTTAAGGCCAGCTCAGGAACTTCTTCAATCGAAGCTGCCAGACTAGTAGCTTATGAATCATCGGCTATCCTCGAAGATCTGCTCATTGATAAAGCAAACACCGGTTTTGAGAAAAATGGTGATGGCAACTTAAAATTCACCAAAGAAGCTGCTCATTCTTGCGCACGTATTTTGTATAAAGGCGATTTCACCGGAAAAGAAATTCAGATTACACTGTTAAACTACTTAAAAAATAATTTTCCCAATGTAACATTTTATACATCTCATACGGCGATAGATTTACTGACAGCACTTCACCATGGTGTAAACATCCAGCAGCGCTATGAAGAAAATAAAGTCCTGGGAGCTTATCTTTTTAACCAGGAAACAAAAGTCGTTCATAAGCTTCTGGCTAAATACACGATACTTGCGACTGGCGGAGTTGGCGCACTTTATCTTCACCATTCAAATTCAGAGGGGGCAAGAGGAGACGGTCATGCTATGGCGAGAAGAGCGGGTGCCGTGCTGACCGATATGGAATTTATACAGTTTCACCCGACAACATTTTATGGTGGTGCCACTCACCGCAGGTTTCTCATTAGTGAAGCGGTCCGGGGGGAAGGTGGAATTCTCGTCAATTCTGAAGGCGAGAGATTTATGCGAAAGTATCATCCGGACATGGAGCTTGCTCCTCGTGATGTTGTAGCACGTGCCATTGCCGAAGAAATAATTGAAACTAAAAGTGACTGCGTTTATCTTGATATCACACATAAAGATCCAGAGTGGATTAAGAATCGCTTCCCGACCATCTATAAGCATTGTCTGGAAAACGATATTGATATGTCGAAAGAATCGATTCCCGTTGTTCCTGCTGCTCATTATACTTGCGGCGGCGTTAAAACCAACCTTGAAGGTCGTACCACACTTCAAAATTTATACGCGGTAGGTGAGGTGGCGTGCACGGGTCTTCATGGTGCGAACCGACTTGCTTCCACTTCACTGCTTGAAGGAATGACTTTTGGTTATTTTGCCGCCAATGATATTTTAAAAAATGTGGATAACGAAAAAATATATTCTTCAGATATGATTAAAGACTGAATTGATGGAGCAGAGGCTGTTGATACAGCTCTTATCCATCAGGACTGGCAGACCTTAAAGCAGACCATGTGGAATTATGTTGGACTAACTAGATCCCGTCATCGCCTGGCCCGTGCTGAAGCCATGTTTAGCGAACTAACGGATGAGATTAATCGTTTCTATAAAGACGCTTCTCTTGTTGATAGCCTGATTGGTTTGAGAAACGCCGTTGAAGTAGGGCAGATAGTTTTACTCGCTTCAAGAAGAAACACCCAATCGATTGGGTGTTTCTATCGAAAAAGCTGACTCATTTTAGAATCAGTTTAATGGCCAGACTCTCTTTCTTGAATTTGTAATCTATTGATGGACTGAGATAATAACCAATAACAATATTATGATCGTTGCAGAAAGCGCGCATACTTTGCGTACCAATGCCTTTACCTCCTATTTTTGTGCTGAAGGCAGTACCTTCCCTCAACTTATTGACGATTTCCCTTGAGCATTTTCCGTTATCATAAAAAATGACAGACGAATCGCGGATTTCAATTCGCAGTTGATCGGCGCCGGCCTCAACGGCATTTCTGCAAATATTAGTCAGGAAATCGTCGAGTTTTATTTTGTTAGTGAAAATCATCGGTCTGGAAGAAACCATAAAGCTGACTTTGAGAGAATCAAATTTCGCTGTTGATTTTTTAATTTCAGCAGCCAGATCCAGATTGCTTGTAGTTTTACTCTCAGAACTCTCTTTGCATTTAGCTTTAATTTTAAAAACAGTATCTGTAATTTTTTTAACAATGTCGTTTCTTGGATCAAGTTTTAAAATAAGCGTTTCAAGAAAAATAACGTCATTGCTTAGTTCATGCATAAATATTTGTTCCATACGTCCTCCTTTGCTCAAGCCATTTTTAATTATCCTAAAAGATATCCAGGGCAAGAGACTTGCCCTGGACGGTGGTAGGATAATGAATCCTTTCTGCCCTCAGATCCTAAAGGCACAAAGGCAAAGATATTCCCCTCGACGCTAAAGATGTCGATACTTGAGAGATCCATGAGGGGTTGTGTGTACGCTCTCGCTTTAGTTATGCTGATAGAGTAAGAAATTCTGTTAAGGTCAAAGTCTGAGTAAAGGTCCCTTTCGATTCAAAGGAATAGTTGTTTCTTCCCTCCGAAGCGATAATTTCAGAGTCTTTTAGAGCAGTTAATCCCCAGATGCAATTTTCCCATGAGGTTGATTCAAAATTGCAATCTGAAAAGCTTGAAAATTGAAACTTGCAATTTATAAACAAGCAATTAATAAACAAGCAGTTGTCCAAACTTGTTCCAAAAAAGGTGCAATTATCAAAGATTATATCTTGAAAAACCACTTCCCTAAAAAGGCTCCCCGAAATGACCACGTCTATATAACCAGCTGATTTAATAGTTCTTTTTTCAAAGGTCTGGTATTCACTTGAACCAAGTTCAGCTGTAAATAAATGATCAATAAATAAAGTTAAGGTTTCCATTTCACAGCTCCTTGGCGTCCCGTTTCCTGAGATCAGAATACCAAAATAGACTGATTGCGTCAAGTAATAAAATTGCATCAAGAAATATTTTTGCAATCCGATAATGGTTTAGGGCACTTAGTTAAAAAAGAGTTTTGGAGGCTGCTATGGCAGAGTTTAGAAGAGAGAAGGTAGAGCAGTTTTTAGGCGTCGTGAGAAAGTATATGCAGGTGCGGGGAGCGATGTCTCAGAAGGACCTGGCAGAACAGACGGATGTGGGCGTATCTACTATGAGTAGATTTCTCTCTCAGAAATCTACAGAACTCAATCCTCAACTAATAGCCAAAATCACTGCAAAACTCAATATTCCACTCCATGAAATGATTGATTTTGTCGAAGAGGACTTTGCAGACCGCTTTATAAGACTGGTTAAATTTTATAAAGATGAATTAAGCGATATTGAATTTGATCCAAATGATTTAAGTGCAACGGGAACAGCAAAGGCAGTTACAAAAGAAAGGGAAAATATCCGGGACGAAGAAGCAGATACACGGACGCCCAATCAGAGAAAAGAAGACAAAGTGAAATCTAATGCTGATTTAAGCATAAGAGAAAAGTTGGAAAGCCTAACTCCACGACAGCGGGTTTTTATGACCGAGTTTTTAAATTTAAAATTAGAAGAAAGAGACTTGATTGTAGACCAGGGAAACAATCTCTTTCAATATTTTAAAATGAAAGGAATGGATATATGAAAAATCTCCTGCTATTTTTTTCCATTTTCTTTTTTTCATCTCGGACATGGGCTTCGCCTCAAAGAATTGAAATGATTTTTCTTTCTCCCCAGAAAATTTCTCAACTTCTCAAGCAAATTGATAAAATTAATTCAGAAAAGATAATTGGACTTACTGCTTCGGCTGAATCAGCGGAGGAATCCTGCGTGCCAATGGGGGATGGGTGCTTTCATCCGCAGTACGGTTATATGGAAAAAAAACCAACTGGAGGCGTAGCCAATGCTCCGGTACTCTTGTTGCCCAAAGAAGAGGAGCTTCAGTTAAAGACTTTCAATGCAGTTGAAAACAGCATGATTAATTGTGATAAAGCCAATTATTTTGACATTTTTTGTGGAAAAGCCAGGGCCGCTTCCAGGCCGGCAGAGGTCGAAATTTGGTTTGATATATCATCGTCATTGCGCACAGTGGACTACAATAAGAATGGTGACTTTTGCAGCCGCAGAACTTTTATGACCAAAGTGATGGATGGCTGCAAAGATAAAGTGCGTGTTTCAGTTTATAATACCTCACTGAAAGAAATTGGTGATCATTCCAGCGTCTGTCTTGCTCATGGAACAAACGATGCTTCAAAATTGCTACACTGGATGAAGGACAGTTCTGCGAAAACGCTTTTGATTGTGACTGATATTGATGAAGTATCCCGTGAGATGAGGGATTTCCTGGAAGAGCGAGGGGCAAAAATTATCGGTGACGGTGTCAAGCCGTTCAGCTCGACGGACTTGATTGATTATGCTAATGATTTTATAAAAACTTGTAAAAAATAAAATCGAAAGGCAATGTGTCGCTAAATAATTTTACAAAATTAATTGAATGGTCAGAAGATCAATATTCCCATCTTCCATGGCGAAGTCGAAGAACACTCTACCGGACACTGGTATCTGAAATTATGCTTCAACAGACAACGGTTGGAACGGTTTTAAATCATTTTGAAAAATTTTTGCTCGAATACCCAACAATATTCGATTTGGCGAAAGCTTCAGAGGAACAGATATGCATTTCGTGGAAGGGGTTAGGGTATTACCGGCGGGCACGCAATCTGAGAAATCTTGCCATTCAAATTGTCGAGCAATTTAAGGGGGTCATCCCTGCTGATTTAGAATCTTTATTGAAACTCAAAGGAATAGGTCCTTATACTGCCAATGCAATCGTTGCTATTGGTGCTGACTTGCGGGGCCTGGCAGTCGATGCAAATATAGAAAGGGTGCTCTCCAGATTTTATGGAATCAGTTTTGAAAAAGGCCCGAAGCTGCAGCAAAGAATTCTAAAGGATTTTCAGTCCGATAAAATATTGCCTGAAATAAATAGGATTGGATCCCGCGCGCTCAACGAAGCTTTGATGGATTTGGGGCGTGTCTTATGTCAGGCGAGAAAGGCAACGTGTACACTGTGTCCTCTTCGGTCCGGTTGTGTAGCCTTTAAAGAGGGCATGCCACTTAATTTTCCGCTTGAAGGAGAAAAGAAAGAGAGACAAGATTTGAGCATCAAGCTTTTGAGAGTTGTGGTTAAAGAAAAAAATAAAATTCTCTTTTATCAAAAAGGCGACGGAGAGTGGCTGAGCGGACAGTGGGAATTGCCGACATTTATTCTTGAAACCAATGACAAAAAATTACTCCAGTACCCCAGACTCAAAACAAAAAGGCTATTCAAAGATGCCATCAAAGTTAAAACCAGTATTACTAAATATTCTATAGATAATCATATTGTTGAAATGAGCCTGCAGGAATTCAACAGACTCACTCTGGATGTCGGGATTGAATACATGTTTAAAAAGCATAACGAAAAGCTGAATCTATCGACAGCGTCCATTAAGGCCTTGAAGCTATCTTCTACCGCAAAGAAGTAGCGTATTGCCCGAAAGAATGTCACCTTTTTGCTTCTGATAAAAAGCGGATACTTCCAAAATTTCAAAAGTCTCCAGTTCCTGAGCTTTCTGCGCATTGAAAAGCAGAGCTAGGCTCAAGCCTGAATTCGTTTTTCCAGCATAAGTTGCCACTACTTCAGTTGATTCGCCTTCCTGAATTTTTAGTTCTTTAGTACCTGCCGCAAGGACGGAAGAGTCACCGATGACGGTAAATAATTGTGAGATGCTTCTGTCTTCAGAGAGCTGAAGACGAAAAACAGAGTGCCCGTTTTGGTCGTTACACACGAGCGTTGTCTCGGCTGCAAATGAATGAAGAGAAAAAGAAAGTCCAAGAATAATTGATAGATTTTTCATATATAAAACTCCGGTTAACTAATAATTCATTTCCAATCAATGGGAGGCACATCCTGACAGTAAATCAAAAGCCCTTTTTGCTGGAGAGGGAAAGCCTGATTATCAAGATAATGTGTTAAAAACAACCCACTTCTTTGCAATTTTATAAACTTCTTAATGACGTTTATTGGGTCTGGAAGACCAAGTTTTAAGGCTTCGTTTCTATGTACGGTTGAAAGCTTAATTGTGCGTGCGATGGATTCCAAAAAATGCCTGGTCATACATTGTTGATAGGGCTCTTCTTCCAGCTTGTATAAATCAAGAGAAACGGCTTCATAAGCTTCATCTAAAAGGTTGTCCTTCATTTTGTTCTTCAGAATCTTGCTCAAAGCTTTGTAATCGTATTTAAGGAGCTTTTGCGGCCTTAAATTTTCCGGGAGACTTTCTCTAAAGGCTGGAACGTCTTTCATATGGGCCAGTTCATCGCAGAGCAGGGGGATGCCATTTTCTTGATAGATTCTGGATTCCTTTTCGATGTTTTTGATCAGTAGCCTGGATATTCGTTCTGAGGTTATTAAAGCAAAACTTAATCTTTCAGATTCACCGTCAGATAAATTCGAATAAAGTTTACCAACTTCTTTATTGTGCTCAATGGCTTCAGTAATGTGCTTATTGATGGCCTTAAAACAGTCAGTTCTTTCGGCGGCAGATGCAGCCTGAATAAAGCTCATTGATAAAAATAAACAGAAGAGGTTTTTCATGGCCCAGAATATAGCAGATTAGCGGATTGATTAGTGAGAATGTGAAGAAAATACAAGGAGTTTCAAAAAAACCGAGAGAAGGGATAAGCCGGATCCTGTTTTCAACCATCATTCATCTAGGCCCTGAATTGCTCCAGGGCTCGAGCGCTCTACCCGCAAGTTTCGAAGGTGGCCCCTTCTAGCTAAGATTTCTCAAAGCGATTTGCCTATTTGAGCTTGCACCACGTAGAGTTTACCTGGTTTCACTACAGCATTACCTGTACATACTTTCTGTTGCACTTGTCCTCACCTCGCGATGGACGGGCGTTACCCGCTACGTTGCCATGTGGTGTCCGGACTTTCCTCCCGCGCTTTCTATTGCTAGAAGCGCCAGCGATGATTCCCTTTTCTCGGTAAGAAGCTTATCGACTTTAGAAAGAAGATCGTCAATATCTAAATAGGAGGCTAGTAAATCTTAGCCGTTTCGGGAATCAGCAATCTCCCACAGCTTGGGCAAATTTCTATACTCCTGCCCTCTTCCAGAGAATTCTTTAAAATCGAATCGGTCTGCATATGACATTCAGAGCATTTTTTATCTAATAGAAAACTGACAGGTCTTTTGGGATAAAACTTTTGTTCCAGCTCAGAATACAGCGACCGCAAACTGGGGTGCAATGTATCTTCTAAGGCACGTACGCGAAGGTTTCTGTTGTCAATAATCTTTTGTTCAGCTGCGATGTTGCTGTCAACTTCCTGCTTTATTTCTTCTAGGGTTCGAGCTGAGCCATCGAGAAATTCTTTTTTAGTCGCTATCTCATGTTCAATGGCCTCACTTCTCTCAAGGTTTTCAAAATAAAGAGTCTCTATTGTCTGAATTTCATTTTTTATAAGTTTGATTTGATTTTCAAACGCAATTTGCTCTTTTTCAGTCACGGAAAGCGCAAGCTGTGATTCTAGTTTCTTCAATCTTTTCTCTGCAACGCCTAGGGTATTCAGGTGCTCAGGCAAGTTTAATTTTTTTTCTTCTTCCTGCAGGCTTTCTATTTGTAAATTGGTAAGTTTTCGACGCTCAACTAAGTCGGATATTCTCTTGTTTTCACCGGAGACATGCACGAGATTCTGCATGTTTTGCTTTTTTAGCGCTTCGATTTCTATTAAATGCCTAAAGCTGGGGAGAAACATGACCGACTCTTCCTTGTAAATACCCTCTGGCCCTGAGTATAATGGGCATCATATGCGTGGAAATAGCTTTGGTAAAATGTTTTCTCTAACGAGCTTTGGCGAGTCCCACGGCCCTGCGATGGGAGTAGTGCTGGACGGTGTACCAAGTGGCTTAAAATTCTGCTTACAGGATTTGCAAGGTGAACTGGATAGAAGGGCGCCTGGCAAGATTGCAGGTACGACAGATCGTAAGGAAGAGGACAAAGCTGAAATACTTTCGGGCATACTGGAAGACGTCACCCTGGGTTCCCCGATTGCAATCGTGGTGAGAAATACCAATCAAAAAAGCAGCGATTACGATAAATTAAAAAATGAGCATCGACCTGGCCACGCGGACATGACCACTGAAATGAAATTTGGGATTCGCGACCATAGAGGTGGTGGACGTGCTTCGGGAAGAGAAACTGTTGCAAGAGTCATCGCCGGCTATTTTGCAGGATTGATTTTGCCGAATGTTGAAGTCGTGGCTTTTGTAAGTCGCTTAGGGCCTTTTGAGCACAAACCCATACCAGAAAATTTAAAAGCTAATTTTGCTCCTTATGCTTTTCCCGATAGTTCAAAGAACGATGAGATTAAAAATTACCTTGAAGAACTAAAAAGCAAAGGTGAATCAGTTGGTGGACAGGTAAGAATAGTCGTCGACAATTGTCCAGTTGGCCTGGGTGAACCTGCTTTTGATAAATTAAAGGCTGATTTTGCAAAAGCTCTTCTCTCGATCGGTGCAGTCGTTTCTTTTTCCTACGGACTTGGAGAAGAGATGGCACAGATGAGCGGAAGCGAAGTTTCCAGTCAAAGATCGTCGTTTGGTGGAATTGAAGGTGGCATTTCCAATGGCGAGCGGATGTTGATGAACATAACATTTAAACCAACATCCACAACAGGAGAGTCGGCTAAGGCCGGCAGACACGACCCTTGTATTATTCCCAGGGCAGTTCCTGTCGTTGAAGCAATGATAAAAATTGTGTTAGCTGATCATTTTCTAAGACAAAATGCATATAAATTATAAATAAAAGCTCAGGATCTCAAAGAATGAAAACCGTTATTAAAAATATTGCTCTGGAATCGATCATTGATGAAATTAATAAGCTCGACACTGATACAGTTTTAATTGTAGCAGACCATCTGATGTGGAGTCATTATTCAAAGGATCTTGTTCTGGAAAAAATTGAAAATAAGAAAGTTATTTTTTGGAAAGCTCCGGATGGAGAAAAAGTAAAGAACATCAGTGAGTTTCAAAATGCAGTTGAATTTTTTTTAGAAAAAGGAATTCACCGCAATGCCCACCTGGTTGCTATTGGTGGCGGGGCTATTTCGGACTTTAGTGGATTTATTGCTGCTACAATTTTGAGAGGAATTTCATGGAGTGTTGTTCCCACAACTCTTCTGGCGATGGTTGATGCAAGTATCGGCGGGAAGGTGGCCATTAATTCTAAATCGGGCAAAAATTTAATTGGCGCTTTTCATATGCCGACCAATGTCTGGATAAGCCCTAAGTTTTTAAACACATTGCCGGAAACCGAAAAAGAAAGCGGTATGGGGGAAGTTCTTAAATATTGTTTTCTTGATTATGGCATTTATGATCTTGCTATAAAAAAGGCACCGATCGAAAAAATCATTGATGCTTGTGCCATGTTTAAACAAAAATTAACCTATGAAGATTTTAAAGAAACAGGCGTAAGAAGAATTTTAAATCTTGGCCATTCATTTGGGCATGCACTTGAATTCATCTACAATCTTCCGCACGGTGAAGCTGTAATGTGGGGGATGGTTCTTGTCTTCAAGGTTTTCGGGTCAGAAAAAAATGTCAACGACATAATATCCCTGAAAAATGCTTTAAATATCCCGGGTAAAAATCCACCATGGTTCAATAAGGAATTTCCAACTGACAAAATTATGACCTATCTTTCAAAAGATAAAAAAATAAGCGCACTAAGTTCAATCGATCTTGTTTTTGTACAGGATATTGGCAATGCTCAGATTGAAAGAAAAACGTTTGAAGAAATACAGAGTTTATTAGAAAACGGTAAAGATGAACTCAGAAAATTCACTTTATAAAGTTCTACCACTATCTTTTGACAAAGAAATTTTACTCCCTACCAGTAAATCACACGCCAATCGTGCATTGATCATTGGTGCTATCCGTGGCAGTGGATTTCAGGTTCAGAGTCTTCCCCTGTCTACAGATGTTACTACACTTTTAAATTGCTTCAAAACTGTCGGCCTCTTAATTACTCATAACGAAGATTCAGTCATTTTTAATAATTCCTTTCCTGCGTGTGAAGCAGAAATCAAAGAAGAGATCATCGATTTAAAAACCGGAGATGGCGGAACTACCAATCGTTTTCTTCTAGCCTTGTTATCTCTCGGGAAAAAAACATACCGTTTTTTTCCATCTGAAAAAATGAGCGGGCGCCCGATAGATGATTTGCTTATCCCTCTTCGTAAGCTAAAGGTTAGCGTCCAAACAGACATTGGAGGGGCGTGGATAACATTGAAAGGTCCTGCGCAAATAAATGCTGATGCTAAAATCGAAATTGATTGCAGCAAGAGTACTCAATTTGCCAGCGCCCTGATGCTGGCTTTTTCTCAGCAGTCTCAACAATTTGAATTAAAAAATATCATAGCATCTGAAACATACCTGAAAATGACTGAGCATGTTTTATCTGAGACAAAGTTAAAAAAATCATACGATGTTCCTGTTGACTTCAGTAGTCTCAGTTATCCACTGGCACTGGCCTTAATAAAAGGAAAAGTGCTGATTAAAAATTGCAAAACAATTGATCCACTTCAGGCGGACTCAAAGTTTATAAAACTTATGCAAGATTCCGGTGCCGACATTCAGTGGACTGATAAGGGATTGTTGGCAATTTCAAAAAATAATTTAAAACCTTTTTTGGTCGACGGTTCTCAATTTCCCGATCTTGTTCCGACTCTGGTTTTTATGGCCGCTCATATTCCTGGAAAGAGCACGCTCAAAAATCTTTCTGTTTTAAGGCATAAAGAAAGTGACAGGCTTGAGCAGATCCTGAAATTATTAAAATTATTTTCTGTAAAATATAGTTTTGATGAAGCGCAATCAGAAATCATGATTGAGGGGAGAACTAAGGCTTATCCAGAGGCTTCAGTCAAACCAGCAAGAGACCATCGAATAGTGATGACGGCCTATTTATTCTTGCGTGCAAACAGCGGTGGAAGTTTGGCTGAATACGATTGCGTAGAGAAGTCTTTCCCACATTTTTTCAATATTATGTGTAATTCGAATTAACTATTTTTGAATCTGAGTCTTCATCAATCGATCAAGAGTAAAGACGTCAGTGCATCTGAAATAATCATTGCCTGCGCCGCGGCCTACTGGCTTAAGTTTGGAAGTAATGATTCGTCCGTTTTCCAGGATTTCTTCGGCAACATGAACACGAACGACTTCACCGGTAATGAGCTGACCAGCCCCGGGATCATCGCCATAGTTGAGTCTGTCGCGAAAGATGCATTCAAAATGGACAAGACTTTCTTTAATTCTTTTTGCCTTAACGACAACCGAGTCAATTGGTGTAAGGCCTGCGAATTTGAATTCATCTTCCCCATAAGGAAGCTCAGTCGAGGTAAGATTGATTTTTTCAACAATGCTTTCGCTGACAAAGTTTATGACAAACTCTTTCTCGCGAAGAATATTGACGGGCGTATCTTTCATCTTGCTGGTGCTCGAGCGAATCATCGGGCAAAAGGCGATAATCATTGGCTTAGCCGAAACTGCAGTGAAGAATGAAAACGGGGCTACGTTATTGCTTCCATCAAGATTTCGAGTGGAAACGACAGCGATAGGCCGTGGTAGGATGGAGCCGATTAAGAATTTATAATTATCGGCAAATGCACCACTAGTTTCAAAAGTTTTCATTGTCAGTAGCTCCTCAGTGTCTATAAATTGCATAAAAGCCTTTATTTGATTCTACCAAACTTCTATACTAAGTTTATGAAAATCTTTGCTTTTTTTAGAGTTTGCACCAAACTTATTCTTTTTTCCTTATTGATGCTCAACTATTTTATAGTCGCAGTAATCATTACATTCTTTTCGCGTTTTAATATGGCCTGCGCACGTCCGCGTTTAACAAAGCTTGTTTCCTTTACAGGGCGTGTTGGTTTAAAAATAATTGGAATTAATGTCGTACAAAACTCAAGACATGTAGGACATGCTAAAAATTTTCTCATTGTCAGCAATCATTTAGGTTATCTAGACATACTAGTGATCAGCTCATTTTTTCCAAGTTGCTTTGTAACTTCCATGGAGATGAAGAAAACATTTTTTTTGGGTCAAATTTGTCTTTTAGCAGGATGCCTTTTTGTTGACAGAAAAAATCGCCGGAACATTCACAAGGAAGTAAGTGAGCTGACGAAAGCACTTCAGGCTGGATTGAGCGTCGTGATATTTCCTGAGGCCAGAAGCACTGATGGAAGTCTAGTCGTTGCGTTCAAAAGACCGCTCTTTCAAGCTGCTATTGATGCCAAATCCAGTGTATTACCCATCTGCCTGAATTACAAATCGATCAATAAACAGGAAGTGACAGCGCAAAACAGGGATGTTCTCTTCTGGTATGGAAATAAGCTTTTTATTACTCATGTGATTAAATTGTTCGCCCATAAAAATATATTGGTAGAAATGAATATTTTTCCAGATTTTTCTGCCTCTAATTATAAAGATAAGCTTGAAATTTCTGATAAATGTCATGAGTTGCTAAGCTCGAAGTATAGAAAAATTGCTCACTAAATTTAACCCTTTTACAGCCTAAATCGTTGATAACTATATTATTTGAAATAAATTTTAAAAATTAATTTGTTTACCTTGAAATGTTCAATTATATTCGCGCTTCAACGTTATATATTGAGGTAAAAATGAAAAGATTATTAGCATCGCTAATTGGTGTTCTTTGTATTGCAAACGCTTATTCTGCAACCGTTAAGCCGACTGGTTATACTGTTCAGTGTAAAACTAAAATGGACACAATTGGAAAAAACTCAGCCTATGCTTTAACTTCTCCAAAAGTAAATCTAGAAAATGAAATGCTTAATGTTTCTGTAGTATATTATGTATTTAATTGTGTCGAAACAAACGGTAAAATTGGATTTGCCGTGACAACAGAAACTAAAAAAGGTGACAGACTTTCATTGCAAAATCCGCGTTTGTTCACAGTAGATACTTACGCAGCCCCACTGCTTTCAAATGGAGCGGGAGAGGTTGCATTTCAATTTTCTGTAAAATCTGCTTTGACCAAAAAAGAATTAAAAGATTATATGAATGGAGAAGTTGTTAAGAAAGAAATGTACATTTACTATGAAAACAATCTTCTGGACAATAATTATAGAAAATCCGGCGGGTATTACGTCCTTAATTTTGAAGTTCAAAATGGTGATGCAAATATTACGGGTTTTTCAGCAAACTAAAACTACATCCAGGATTTCCAATAATCTTTGTTCTCATGTTTGCTGAACCACTCAGTGGGTCTTAATGGATTTTTGGTATCAACCATAACAGCGTATTCGTCAGTGTATGTTTTCGAATCGCTGTTTTTAAAAGCTTTTGGATGTGGTCCGTGATGAATGCCCTGAGGATGAAAAGTCAGGGCACCTGCATCGATATTATCCCTGGAAAAGAAATTGCCCTGATGATAAAAAAGTACCTCATCAAAATCTATATTTGAGTGATAAAAAGGAACCTTTAGAACGCCATGAACTTCTGAATCTTCAAGCGGGCGCTCGACAAAAGAGCAGATAACAAAATTTCTGCAGACGAAGGTTGTGTGAGCGCTCGGGGGCATGTGATAGCGATGGCTCATTACGGGACAGATGTCATAGATAGAAAGTTTAAAAGGATATAAGGATCCCTTCCATCCGCTGACACTTAAAGGATTAAAGGGATAAGTAACCGTAGTGATTTTTCCAAGTCGCTTAATTTCCACTTTATATTCTTTTTTATCCTGTTCACTGCCGACAGCGGCTTCTGGTATTTTTAAAGCAGTCTGATCGTAGAGAGCATTTGGTCCAAGCAACCCTCTTTCTGGTTGTTCAAATTCTGAATTGGACTCCACTTTAAAAATTTTCGTCTCGTTTTTCAGATAGAGTTTATAAGTCGTTCCCCGGGGGATAATGATATAATCGCCTTTTGTGTATTCCAGATGACCGTAAGTCGTTTCGATTTTACCGGAACCGTCATGAATAAAAATGAGTTCATCAAAGTCAGCACTTCTGTAAAAATTCTTAAAGGACTCTGTGAAATGTCCTATGCTGATAATAACATCAGAATTTTCTAATATGGCGACAAATTGGTTTTTGGAAAGTTTATTGTTGAACATTGGCGGCTGACACTGAGGTTTTAAATCACCTTCAATATTGCTCCATCCGACCGGAGCGTGCTTATGATATAACTGGGAAACTCTTCCGAAAAAACCTTTTCTTCCATGCTCTTCTTCAAAAAGCCCTTCCGGGATTTTTACGTGTGCCTGCTTTGTGTGAATTCCAGATGATTTAAAACTTTCCATAATTATTTACCTATCTTTTCTTGCGTCCCACTTTATTTATAAGTTTTCCGATGTTTTCTATTTCCAGTTCAATAATGTCACCGGGCTTTATCCATTTGTCCAGTTCAAGACCACAACCTGTTCCGACTGTTCCTGATCCGAATAAATCTCCTGCACGTATCCATTCATCTTTGGCAACATGAGAAATCATCTGTGCCCAGCTAAAATGTGAGTCACCTGAATAACCTCTCGACCACTCAACCCCGTTTACTTTTGCCGTCATAAGAAGATTTGGTTCAGTAGTTTCAAATTCATCGATCGTTGTAATGACCGGGCCGATAATTGAGCAAAAATCTTTTCCCTTGGCCGGTCCCAGACGGATCTGCATTTCTTTTCTCTGAATATCTCTGGCAGAAATATCATTTAAAATAGTAAATCCAAAAATATGTTTTTGAGCATCTTTTTCGCGGACGTTGTAACCGTCGAGACCGATCACCATTCCCAGTTCCAGTTCATAATCCAGTACGTCGGTATATGATGGCCATAAAATTTCAGCGCCATGTCCGATAAAGCCCGCCGTCGCACCTTTGTAATAAGCCGGGATTTCGTACCAGGCTTCTGGAATTTTTTCACCGCGCTTATTGAATCCGACTTCAACATGCTTTTCATGGGCATAGAAATCGCGATAAGTTTCAATTTTGTCTAGCGGAGCATCGAACGTTATTTTATTTGTGGATAAATCGATTAAATATTTTGTGCCGTCATTCAGTGTTGGCGTGCCAACTTTTTCCAGAAAGAAATTTAATCCCATAGCAGTATGAAGTATTTCAAGTGGGTTTTCTTTTAAGGTCAGAAGTGAATGAAGCGAGCTCGGGCAATAGTGATCCGCTCTTTCACGGGCGTTGTATCTGCCTTCTCGTTCGAAATCGCAGGCATAAACCAGATTGGGATCCAGAATTGTTTTTTCATCCAGCAATATTCCCAGACGTTTAACAACGCCAAGATTGTGGTGATGCAGATAAGTGACAATTTTCATGCTTTTGGTCTCCCGTAGCGCTTGTTGTATTCAGGAAGAATGGTTTCCATTGCCGAGAAAAAATGTTTCATTTCTTTTTTTGTACCAAGCGAGACTCTGACAAAATCCGGCATTTCGTTAGCCTTCAACTGTCTGATGATGACTCCCTGATCGAGTAGTTTATCAAACATGTATCTTGATGCATCTTCAGAACCTGTTTTGAATGCAATAAAATTAGCAGCAGATTTAATGGGATTAAATTCATGCTTTGTCAGAAACTCAAAAGTTTCTTTATAGCGTCGCTGATTGTTGATGACGGTTCGTCTTAAGTGAGATTTGTCGTGGATGGCCCCAAGTGCACCCATCTGGGCTATCAGCCCTGGCTCAAAAGGAAGTTTTACTTTCGTTAAATTTCCTATCAAATCTTCATGTCCGAAACCGTAACCGATTCTTATTCCGGATAGGCCATAAGCTTTTGAAAAAGTTCTGAGCGTAATGACATTATCATAGCGGTAGTCCATCGAGTTCGGATAATCTTCTGCCTGTATGGCAAATTCAAAATAAGCTTCGTCCAGAATGACCAGAACGTGCGGTGGAACATGCGACATGAGATAATCGAACTCTTTTTTTGTAATATAGGTTCCGGTCGGATTATTGGGATTGCAGATATAAATGACCTTCGTTTTTTTAGTAATGTTTTTGGCGAGTGCCTCGACATCGAAGCGGTAGTCCTTAGTCAGCGGAACAGTCTTTAAATTAGCCCCGACACTTCTTGCAATGATATAAAAACCTATAAAGGTGTTCTGGCTGGTGAGAATTTCGTGCCCTGGCTGGACAAAAGCTCTGGCAATATAGGCCATAATTCCTTCAGAACCGTTGCCCAGAATAATATTCTCTTTTTTTAGTTTGTAGAGCCTGGATAGGGAGGACTTTAATGCGTATGCGTTCATGTCAGGATAGCGATGAACATCCCAGAGGGCATTAGTCATCTTTTGGATGGCAAAAGGCGAGGGACCCAGTGGATTTTCGTTGCTGGCCAGTTTGGAAATTTTAGTCAAGCCTCTTTCCCGGGTGAGCTCTTCAATGGGCTTTCCCGCCTGATAAATCTGTAGGCTACGCACATACTCAGGTACTAGTGTTTGAATCTGATCAGAAATTTCCGACATAATATTTTATCCAATTTTCAAGCTAAAATGGTCTAATTGTAATGAAATCATAAGAAAAAAAGTTTACTCTTTTAAAAACAAAAGGCAAAGGCAACATGGGCCGATTTGACCGTACTCACCAGCAAATTATTGCAAAGGGTATCCGACTCTTTAACGCTCAGAAATATTGGGAATGTCATGAAGAGCTTGAACACCATTGGCTGGAAGAATCTGGACCAATTCGCAATATTTATTGGGCCGTCATTCAGGTTGCGGCTGCCATGATTCATTTTCGCGATGGCAATCTGGTCGGTGCCCGAGGTCTTTTGCAAAAGGCTAAACAGAAATTTGAGCGCTCTGAACAATTTAATATTGAGAGCGATCTACTGGATCAGAATTTGTCCTGGGCAGAGTTAAAAGCGATGGTGAGAAAGGTTCCGGATGAACCTGAACTTAAAGACTTTAAAGATTTATTTGAATTTCGATTTAAGGATCCAGAAACATGGAATTGAAAACTAAAGTAACAGAGACCCCACTGGTCGAAATAAAAAAAATTCTCGTTAAATGCCCTCCGGGAATTGAGAATGCGTTTAGTACATTTCCATTTCTGGTTACTCTCAGTGAAGAGTTCCCCAAGGCAGAAATCAGTATTATCTGTGAACAAAACGACTCGCTTGCCTATAATTTTCTGCCTTTTAAAATGCGATGTTTTGAGAGACCAAAAGACAAGCTATCGCTTATTCAAACACATCATTTTTGTGCAAACTTACATGACATTTTTAACATAGATCTCTTCTTTGACCTTGAAAATAGTTTTAACTCAGCTTTTATGGGATTCAATTTTCGCTCTGTTGAAAGAGTGGGTTACGAAACCGGACTCAATAAATTTTTTCTTACGCGAAAATTTCCTGCACCAGTAACACTGCCGCTTGAAGTGAGCTGTTTGAAACTGCTGGAGCTTTACCTCGAGAGAAATTTCCAGGACGTAAAAATACAGAAAGCAAAAATAGAAGGGGTGCAGGTTGAACCAATTGAGCAGTTATTTAAGGAACCAGAACCGCCCAAATTGATAATGGTCATGCTGGACAATTTTCAAAACGTGACAAAGCAGATTGCAGTGTGGACTGCTTTTTTTGATTCATTCCAGGATCAAAAATTTATCATCTGGTCGCAAGAAGATCAGGACATGATTTCCGAATTATTTGCCAGCGTTGATCTTGGACACAACGACCTGTTTGTACATAAGGGTACTAACACCAAAGAACTGATTTACCTTTTAAATAAAGTCAGAGGCGTTGTGACTAACAATGTCTGGAGTGAAGGACTTTGCAATTTTTATGGTACAAATGCTCTTAGTTTTTTTACTGAACCAGTTCCAGTTCTTCCCCAATATGAATATTTTCGAATGAAGCCTCAGCGATTGTTTTTTTCAGAAGGCGCTCCGATTAAATATATATACCTGGATGAGGTGAAAGAAATGGCTGTCATGAATGAAGTCGTCGATCATATTCATTTTCAGTTTAAACTATAAAAAAGGCCCGATTGCTCGGGCCTTTTTATTTTCAAGGGAAAAGTGTGTGTGGAGGCATTGACCGAACTCTTTGCTGAGCTTATCAAAAAGCAGCTATGGCTGCTTTTTGTCGGTCAATTATTTGAAGTTGATAGCGATTCTATCGATATCAATCATTCCCATTCTTGAAGAGAGACTTAATTCTCTCAGTCTTGCGAAATTTACTGAAGTTAATCTTACTATCTGTGATCCCGAAGAAATCATTACAGGAGCTCCGCAATTAACTGATTGGTACTGATCCTGAATTACCTGACACAATTTAATTCTTACGCCCATATCGCTGTTTCTAAGAGTTAGTTCAACTGAATCAACTAATCTGTCTTCCAGGCGTTGAGGTATTTGCATCAAGCTTCTTAGGTCAACTCCGCTAGTGTCGTACAAGCGCTGATTAACAATCTGTTCAAATCTTCTTTCAAGCGGACCACCGCCATTTCCACCTCTTTTTTCAATTTCAATTGAAACTTCTTCAACAGTAATATCGCCTCTGAAGTAAAGCTTAAGACCCTGGATTTCAGAACCTATTCTCATACCCCGGTTAAGATCAAAAGTTATGCGGGAAGAAACAGAATCAACATTCTGAGCAGAGCTTACCGGCTGATTGTTAACCAATAAAGAAGCTTGTCCATGACCTCTGGCACTTCTGGCTAGAACAGTTACTCTTCTGATTTCCTGTCCCTGTCTTTCCATTCCAAGATTAAACATTCTGAAAAGTTCTAAGCCACCTTCCTGCTGAATCCGCTCATTAAGTTGTTGTCTGATAGTTTCAACTCTTGGGCCTTCAGGTGGACGGCCAGGGCCAGGACCATTAGGACCAGAATTCTCAAGCACATTAAAGATAATTTTTTCAACATAGAATCTACCCTGCATTCCCAGTTCAATTGATCTTAGAGACTGTCCGACGACGTTTGCAAACGGATCCACTCTGAAAGTGTATGAAGACATTTGTCTTGCAACGATTTTTTCAGACTCAAGCTGCATGCCGTTTAATTTAAGTGAAGCTCTGCCCTGGCCTTGCTCTGTACTGGCAACAATTGTGACGTCCTGAATTCTTAAGCCTTGAAGCTGCATGCGAATATATTGATCAGCAAGCAAATCTAGTCTGCTTTGACCCATGAAATAATTTCTGATGCTTTCTTCCACTGCGCGCGATTGGGATTGCTGGCCGTTCCCTCCATTGCCCCATGGATCATTTGGAAGGTTAGGTAGATCTGGTCTGTTTGGGTTACCTGGTCTGTTGGGCTGGCCTGGCCTGTTTGGATTTCCCGGTCTGTCGCCCCATCCGATGTTGTCTGCGTGAACTGAAACTGATGATAGAAGAAGTGCACTTAGCACAAGATGCTTTAAATTCATTTTTTCCCCCTCGAAAAAAACCTGTGAGCACAGGCATAATCGATAAAGCAAGGCGGGTGCCATGAATAATGGATAAATTTGGTTTCAAGTTGGCCCTTTTTGAGTAAAAATCAGTAAAGGCAGTATCACTTTGGCTTGAACATGGCAGAAAATGGGATTGATATGGGAACCAGTATAGAATTTACAAAAATGAACGCCACCGGAAATGATTTTATCATCATCGATAATCGCCGCAATATTGTCAGTGCAGACAATAAAGAATTGTGGAAAAAATTATGCGCTCTTAAGTCCGGAATCGGCGCCGATGGTGTGTTGCTTTTGGAAAACAGCTCAAAGGCTGATTTTAAAATGCGCTATATAAACGCAGATGGCGGAGAAGTTGAAATGTGCGGAAACGGCGGGCGTGCTATCACAGCTTTTGCCCATGAACTTTTTCAGGACAAAAAAGAAACCTACACGTTCGAAACGATGAACGGAAGTTATGAATGTTCTGTAGACCCTGTCCACGGCTGGCGGCTAAAGATGACTGAACTCTACGACCTCGATAAAATCAAGCTGGCTTCGCTCAATATTGAAAGTACGCATGCTCTTTATATGAACACGGGAGTTCCTCATTGTGTTTTTGAAGTCAAAAATATTCTCGAATACCCCGTTTTTGAAAACGGCAAGAAGGTTCGTTATAATCCATTATTTGAAAAAGGAACTAATGCCAACTTCTTTGAAGTGGTGAGTCCCGGCCAGATCCGTGTACGGACTTATGAAAGAGGTGTTGAGAACGAAACTCTTTCATGCGGTACCGGTGTAACCGCTACAGCGATTGCAGCCGCAAAGTTTTATGGATGGAGTAAAGAAATTATTCTGGATACTTTAGGTGGCCGTCTAGCCGTTTTGTTTAATCAGGACTTCACTTCTATTTACTTATGTGGAAAGGTGGAAAAAGTATTCACTGGTCAGGCTTCGATTAGTTAATCGAAGCAATCATTCTCATACGTTTCTCAACTTTAATACTATAGATGTCTTTAAACTTTTTTGTGTGTGAGTGGTAACGAGCAAACCATTTGCTGTCTTTTTTACCGTGACGAGCCTTAATGATGTTCAAGATTTCCGCCATTTTGCTTAAAGCATAAGCTTCGTCTTTTTTCAGAAGTTTTGGGTTAAGTTGATTTAAACCTAAACGGACAAATTCTTTATTCCAGACATCTGTATTTATCTGAGCAAGTGAAAGGTCACCAGTCGTTGAAACTTTAGAGTTAATAAAATCACTCTCTGTACCAATAATGGCAATCATAAGTTTTGGATCAACCTGATACTTCTTAGTTGTATTATAAAGAGACTTTGCAATTCTATTTCTATTGCACTCTTTAAGATCTGGTTGAACAGCTTTGATCATTTTAGCGATCAAATTGATGTGGTTCGCATCGATATCCTTCTTGTCAAAGCTCAGAGGTTGAGCCGTTGTAGAAAGAATAAGAGTTAAGATAAATGTTGTTACTAATAATTGTTTCATAAAGCCCCCGCACCGTTTAAGGTGCACGAGGAATGCCAAAAAATGGCACGTAACCATTTGAAAAGAGTGGTGAAAAATGACCATACTTTCGATAGTGTAAAACATATGAACGGCCATTTCAGGGATACCAGGGGCTTAGGCCCTGAACATAAAATCAATGGTCTTCTCTTTCTTGAGTTGCATCTTTTCAGGCCGGTGGTTTTAAACTATCGTTTTTTAGTAAACATAACCGGGGGTTTTTTATGAAGGCTTTTATAATCACTTTATCATTATTTATCAGCATCGCTCATGCAGGTGATAGAAATACCGCGTACAACGCTATCTGCAAGCCTCTCGATTTTGAGTCTGAAAGAGCTGCCTGTATGGCAAAAATAAAGAATTACAGTTATTTCGATGATAGAGGCATTAATATTTGTAAATCACTTGCCTTCGATTCCAGCAAAGTTTCCTGCCTGGATTTAATTGGCGATAAAACATATGAAGATTACGAAATGGATCATTGTATTAACCAGACATTTGAAACGAAAATGCTTGAATGTTTAAAGGACAGCGGAACACCTTATCAACAGGGTAGGATTTGCGTGCCAAGAGAAGAGGCTGTTTCTCAACTTGATGCCGGAATCAGAGAAATGCGCGCCGGAAGCCTGAAGGCTGCAGATAAAAGGTTAAGCTTACTGCTTAACAGATTTGCAACATGCCAACCATAAGTTTTGCTTTGCTCATAATTTTTTTAAATGAGTGATATTTTAATTTGATATTTTTTTTCTGAACTTTTCTCCTCGATTATTAGCTGTCCTGCTAATGCTCACGCCGGTAGCGCAAAGGAGAAAAACGATGAACAGAAATGCCTTAAACAAATCGCTCATTTTAGCATCAATTCTAATCAGCTTTGGACTTGTTGCCACTGGTTGTGGAAAAAAAGCCAGCAGCAGTTCCACTGATCAGATCATTTCTGAAACAACCAAGCATGAAGGACCACCACAAGCTAACCATAATGTTAAACCGCTCGATCTTGGTATCGTTGAAAGTTTTGCAGTTATGGCCTACTCTTCAATCACTTCAAGTCCACGATCAAATATCAATGGCAAGGTGGGATTAAAACCGGGGACGCGCAATCTTATTGCTCTTGATGCTTCCTCTGAAGTTGAAGGCGGCTCAGTTAATATTTATTCAGGAGATGACATCGGTGATAAGGCCATATACCTATCACTTGCGCGCGAAGATTTGATTACAGCTTATAGAGAAGCAGCAGTGCGGCCAACAGATAAAGAAAAGAACGAACAATTTGGCGGCAAACTTGGCGGAAAAACCCTTCCTCCTGGAATTTATCGCTGGTCGGACGGAGTGATTATTGATTCTGATATGAACCTTGAAGGCAATAGCAAGGATGTATGGATTTTTCAAATCACAGGAAATGTTTTAGTGGCAAATGGTGCCCGTGTAAGACTTTCAGACGGTGCAAAGGCAAGAAATGTTTTCTGGCAGATCAGCGGGAAGGTAAACCTGGAAGAAAATTCTGTCGTGTCAGGAACAATGATGTCGCAGCTGAATTTCGAGATGAAGAATTCGGCTAAGGTTAACGGCAGAGCGCTTGTTAAGAACGGCAAACTGATTATGAACCAAAACGTGATTAATATGCCTCAATGAAATTAAAATTTAATAAAGGCCCTCAAGGGGCCTCTATTAATATGAGCTTGCATAAATGTTTTTCTCTTGTCTTTCAATTTTCTGTTCATAGCGTACCCCTCCGATTCCGCCTAATACAGCTGCTATAAATCCAGTTAAGCAGACCATAAATATTTTTAGAAAAAAATCAGGCGTTACAGATTCGAGTATCAACATCAATGCATTTGAAGCAAAATAAACAAAGACAAAAGAGAAAAATAAATAACAACCGGAACACACCACCAGAGCATTGATTATTCCGTCCGAAATGGTGCTGGATCGCGAGCCGGAAGCGGCCATGAGTCCTCCTGCGAAAATACTGACAGTTAGAGCCATTGAAGAAGCCATCCAAAAAGTCGCGCTTAAAAAAGGAAGCTCACGAAGTCGAAAATTCCAGAGGCCCAACGCTGCGACCAAAAACATAATTAAAAGCAATAGAGCAGAAGTGGTCATCATTCCCGCTACAACTGCGCGAACCCCTATTCTACTTGCAAAGTGTGTTTGATTTTTCATTCATTTACTCCTTGATGATCTTCAAAACATTACACATAAATTAAGATGCAATGTTTAGACCTGTGTCTTTTAAAAAACTATCAAAGATATAAAGAAATATTATGAAAAAAAACCCCGCATAAAGCGGGGCCGATCATTTATTTTAATCTTAACTGAATAGAAGGGTCACCGAACATGTGATAAGTTTCCCAGTAATATTTTGAGCGACCTTCTCCTGAATAGAATCGCGAAACTTCAGCGTTTGCGTATTTCGTAATTTCTCCAAATTCTTTTTTACTGAATTTGAAGATACCATCGAACATTGCTCTTTCCAGAATATCATCTTCATCCCAGTAGGTTGAATCCATAGATCCCCAGAACATGATTGCTCCCCATTCGTGGCGTTGCCATGTTTCTGCGAAAGATTCACTTACCCGGTAGTCACCTGTAATACAGGCATTTGAAACGACAAAAGGAAGAGAAGTGTGTTTAAGAGCTCGCACATCTGATTGCTCTACTCGTGGAGCATCCCAAAAAGTATTTGCACCATGACCTGAGTAGTCAATGATCGCGCGACCTTCAGTGATTGAATTCATTACCTGTTGGTTTTCAGCATTATGAGTAATCGCATAAAGTTTATCACCGCCTTCCTGGTTGGCCAGCGGATAGTTTCCATGAAATCCTTTTTCTTTTGTATAAGTATCGATGGCGTAATTGTGTGATCCTTCAGCAACTTCGTAACGGTCATTAGTAGCGAGAAAAGAGAGTTCTCCCAGCCAGTTAGTGTTTGTGAAAGTTCCTTTAATATAGCGAGTGTATTTTTTTAAAACCGTTGCAAGCTGAGCTTCGTTTGCAACTGCGATACGCCCTACAAAAAGATCTGGTGTGAAGATGTCCGATTCATAATCATTTGTATCAATTGCTGCAAAATAATGATCAGTGAAGCCAATCATATTGTTGGCAGAAGTGTAACCGACAACATCTTCGGCGTCCCCGATAATCAATGCATACGATAGATCCGGGTTCGCTTTATAAATTTGCTTAATTTGATTTCTGATATCCAAAGGCTTCATTCCCTTTTTTACTTCAAGGCGAAGAGATTTTTCATTCAAGCCATTCTTCAGGGCGATGTATTGAGTGAGAGATGCTGAAGTCTTGAATTTTTCTCCCACGATATAAAGCATCGTTTTGCTGGTTGCCGTGCTGCTTTTGTTCGCAGGATTTTTGACCTCAATTTGATAACTTCTGGCCAATTTAACTTCCTGATTTGCTCCGACAAAAGAGAGCGGGAAAAGCTTAACCAGAAATTGTTTCTGTCCGCGAATCTGACCGTTGGGAATAACGCTGTAATGGACTGAAGGAAATTCTTCTCTGCTGTTATAGACTAAGCTTTTAGTGAACTGATACTTAGCTCCGGCAATTTTTGGAACTGAAGCAAGGTTTGGTTTTAAATTAAGGACGCGCATAAAAGATTTACCATCTTCAGAAATTTCTCTGATGCGAATGTCGTTCAAGTCATCCGCTGCAACATTGAAGCTGATGATCGGCAATTCTGGATTTCCAATCTTGTAATCAATAGCCTCATAGCCTTTGACACCTTCAAGAGCGAGTACCGAAAACTTTTGTCCATCAAGCATCTTGCTTGCAACTTGAACACTGTCTACATTGAATTTGTAAATGGTAGAATCAATGTGCTTGTCGACGGAAACTTTGGCGTGAGCTACGCCGAAAAAAGAGAGCAGCGAAAGGGCGAGCGGGAGCATTTTCATTTAAACATCCTTGTTACAAGAAAATGGTTATGTAGGCTTATTCTAAAAGTTTTTTTGAAAAAAAACGGGATGCAAGATAATATTAGCTTTCATAAAACTGACTAAAATGGTTATTATGTTGGAATGAAAAAATTAACATCTTGTTCAATATTAGCTCTGCTTTTTATTTTAACTGGTTGTAGCACCACCATTGACTTTCATGGGAGCACCAACATTTTCACAGGTCCTGAAGTCATTGGTACGACCCTGGGGTTTAATGGACAACTGGGGGTTGGAAATTCTACGAAGTTCAAACTGGCTAGCCTGGAGCAGAAGTCGATTTTTAGTTCGCAGGCGGTAGTCAATACTGATTCCGGCATGACAAAAGATAATAATTTTAATTCTCATTTAGGTCTGGGACTAGGTGAGCGGTTTGAATTGTATTATAGAATAATGGGAGATTCACCGGATCCTTTCGGCGTAAAATGGCAGATCGTTGGCGATGGCGTGAACAAAAAATCCAGAGGATTGAAATTTTTGGTATTTGCCGGAATAGCACCGAAGTACAGTGACAAAGGCACACTAGTTGCCTCCAACGGAAGTGGAACGACCAGAACATATAGCGCTGATTTAGAAGTTTCTATGTCGGAGTTTGGGGCCTCAGTTGGTTTTCGGCAAGGTCCTCTCTTAATGTTTTACACCACTCCTTTTTATCGCCAGTACGGAGCGGAAGCTCATTTAACCAGCACAAGTAATCCAAACCTTCTCATCGATAAAAATGCAATCGTACGCGGTATTGCAGTGGGGACGATGATTAATTTCACTCCTAAAACTGTAATCAATATTGAAAGCGGGTATGCTCATTCTCAATATTCATCTTCTTCACAGAAGGACGATTATTCTCTGGGAGCCAGTCTTGGGATTAATTTGTTCTAGTATAAAAATTTAATTTTTATTTGATAAAACATTTCTCAATGAGATGAGCTTTTACAGCATCGCTTTCTATATATCGGGCATCAGATAATTCAAATAACTGTCTCATCATCGCATCTTCCTGGCCTTTATTATAACGTTTCATGCCCTCATTTGAGAGACGTGAAGCCTCAGCATTTCTTTCTAAAAGTACATCGAGAGTTCTTTCGCAGTTATAACCAGAAATATTTTTTACCAACTCAACTGCTACATTCGTTGCTGAAAATGCAGAACCAGAAAGAATAAGTGACGTTAGAATTAATAATTTTTTCATAATAAGTCCTGTTGTAAAATGGTTATTGCTGACATTATAAACGGCTTAAAAAAGATTTGTTGAATTCATGGCGGTATTTACAGGGTGTTATTTTTTAGGCATGAGATTACCGGCCATGCGTTTAAGTTATTGAATTCCAAGACCAAAAGCAGCCAGATACCCCAGTCTTTTGCTTAAGTATTCCTGGCCATTTACCGATAAGCATAAATGAAAGCATTCTCTGCTTACTTTTTCTATCCGTTAACTCTGATGGTTGCGAGTCTGGCCTATTTATTGGCCTTTCAATTTACTCATATCTTTCTGTGGGGCGCTTTTGCAGCAATCTCTGTTTCTGCAATTATGATTTTTGCAGCAGAAAAAATAAATCCTCTTCACTTGGAATGGGTTCCGACTCGCGATGATTTAGTGGGTGATGTCTTTTTTTACTCGCTCTTTGTGCAAGTTTTATTTCCCATATTTTTATATTTTGCAGGACGATCTTTTTTAGAAATATTGGGATTCGCAGACGGAGTGATCGTCGATCTCTGGCCACATCAATTGCCTCTTATCGTTCAATTTTTTATTCTCGCCATGGCGGGAGAATTTTTTCAATATTGGTGGCATCGCCTTTGTCATACATACACTTTTTTATGGACTATCCATGCCCCCCACCATTTGCCCAATAAACTTTATTCCTGGAATACTTCACGTTTTCACTTCCTCGATAAATTTGTAGAATTCTTTTTCACACTATTTATTTTTATGGCTATCGGATTAAGCCTTGAAATTTTTTCGTATTACTATGTCTTTTACGCTATCACCGGCTATATTCAGCATTCAAATCTGGACGTCAGGCTGGGGTGGTTTGATTATCTCATCGCCTCGGGTGAAACACATCGCTTTCATCATGATTCCAATATAAGTAAAAGCAAATGTAATTATGCCAATAATTTTGTCCTCTTTGACCTGCTATTTAATACGTTTAAAAGAGATTCTTCTGAAAAAATCGTTCAGGTAGGGGTTCGTTCTCCAAATATTCCTAAAGGAATTATGGAAGAAACATTATACCCATTTGCCGCCTTTAAAATTTCCGTATTTCATTTTGGGCTAAAGCTGAGCATGAAATATATTGCAGGAAAAAAAGTAGAGAAACTGAGAGCAGCAGCTCTTCAACCTATGAAAACTCAGCATGATTTTCTGCTTAAACTTCTTGAGGAAAATAAACGAACGGTATTTGGACAGGAACACGGTTTTGAAAAGATAAGAACAACTGAACAATTTAAGAGCAATGTACCGATTCGAGATTATGAAGAACATCGACATTATATTGAACTAATTTTCGCTGGTAAGCTTCACGCCTTAAATTCACTCGCACCTCATTATTTTACAAAAACGAGTGGGACGACCGGCAAGCCAAAATATATTCCCATAAACATGGTCGTTCAGAAAAATTATACAACTTCGCAACAAATTCTGGCCCATTCCCTTTTTACGCTAGACCCCAGATTCCTGGATGGAGAAATATTTTCAGTAGTAGGTAATGCATACGAAGAAACACTTCATGGTCAATGGCCGTGCGGCTCAATGTCTGGAAAAATGTATACCCTGGCACATAAAATGATCAAGGCGAAACATATTTTTCAAGAAGACATGGCCACACTTAATGATTCTCCTCAAAAGTACATATATCTGGCAGCTCTGGCGCTGCTTTCTCCAGATACAACCTTTTATGTTTCACCCAATCCCTCGAGCTTGCTAAAAATTTTTGAAGTGATTAATTCTCAAAAAAATGTCCTGATTAAACTGATTGAAGAAGGGACTGATCCCATTTTAAAAAAGCATTCCAGAAAGTTTTCCCGCGCCCTTTTACTTCTTAATTTAAACAAGGAACTTACTGTTGTTGATGTCTGGCCCAATTTACGTATCCTGTCTCTTTGGCAAGAAGGAAGCTGTTCTTATTTAATCCCCAAAGTAAAAAAATTATTAGGACCAAAGACTCACCTGACGGAACTCGGGTATTTGTGCAGCGAGTTTTATGGATCATTGCCGGTTGATTCTAATACGGACAAACAAATACCGACTCTGCTCGATAATTTTTTCGAGTTCATTGAAAAAAATGCCTATGAATCAGGGAGCCGCGAAACACTGGAGCTTCATGAATTAAAATTAAATGCCGAGTACTATATAATTGTAACAACCAGCGGTTGTTTTTATCGATATTTCATTAATGACATAATCAAGGTGACCGGTTTTATAGGTATTACTCCCACCATTGTTTTCTCCCAAAAGGGAAAAGGGATGACAAATCTCACCGGTGAAAAAATTTCTGAAAAACAATTAGTCTCTTTTTTTGAAAATATGAATCACGAAAACATTGGGGTTAAGTTTTTTATTTGTCTCGCTGATCAGGTTAACCAGCGCTATGTTCTTTATCTTGAGGCTGACAATGATTTGAAACCTGGAAAGATAGCGGAAGAACTCAATAGTTATTTAGAAAAAGAAAATGTCGAGTACGCCAGTAAAGTTTTTGACAAGAGATTGAAACCTATCGAAGTTGTGGCTTTGCAGCCTGGAACTTCAGAGCATTACCGCAATCATTGTTTGAAAAAAGGTCAGAGTGAAACTCAGTTTAAGTTTTTGCACTTGCAATACCTGGCCGATGTTGATTTTCCCTTTGAGCAATATGTAAAAAATGAAAAAAAGAATAATTAGTTCTGTATCCATTCAGATCCCTTTTAAGGCAAAGTTTGCTCATAGTTCAGCAATCAGGGAGTCAACTGAAACCATTATCGTTGAAATAAAAAATGAAAATGGAATATCTGGATTTGGTGAATCTTGTCCACGGTTGTATGTCACCAGGGAAACAATTTCAAGTGCGCAGGAATTTATAATTCAGACAATTCCTTTGATAGAAATTATTTATTCGCTGAGTGAATTAAGTGAATTACAGAATAGGCTGGCGGAAGAGATTGACAAAAATCCGAGTGCATGGTGCGCCCTGGAAATGGCGATGCTGGATCTCCTGGCGAGAGAGAATAATGAATCCGTGGAGAGTTTGTTAAATGTTGATAGTGATGCAAAGACTCTGCCTTATTCTGCCGTCCTGGGAATAGATTCTTTTGTGGGGGGGCTGGCAAAGTGCCTTCTCTATAAGGCTTTAGGTTTTTTTGATTTTAAGATTAAATTAAGTGGGAATCAGGCAAAAGACTTAAGAGTTCTTAAATTAATTTCATTCTTTTCAAAAAGTATCAGACTGGATGCCAATAATTTATTTTCAACAGCGGATGAGGCCATCAGTTATCTTTTGCCGCTTCGTGATTTTATCTGGGCAATTGAAGAACCCGTGAAGCCGCATGCACTTTCGGAAATGAAACAGATTGCGCAAACTCTAAAAATAAAAATTATTTTAGACGAAAGCTTCCTTAATGAAAAATCTTTAGAAAACATTGAAGGAAGGCAGGATATTTTTATTCCCAATTTGCGAATTTCAAAATTGGGAGGAGTCTTAAGAACACTGGCCTTGGTAAAAAAGCTGGAAGATCGCCATTTTCAATGGATACTCGGCTCTCATGTGGGAGAGATGAGTCTGCTGACTCGAGCTTCTTTGCTTGTTTCGGGAAAAGATCATCAAAATCTGATTGCGAAAGAAGGAGGGTTTAGCACTCATCTGCTGAGTTACGATCCTTTTTTTCCCAATCTTAAATTAGGAAGAGGAGCTTTGATAAAGAACAAAATATCGGATAAAACAGGGTGGGGAATGACACTCGTTAAAAATAAGTAATTAAATGCCGGAGACAATGTGAAAAAAATTTTGGTAGGTATTGCCGCATGTATACCGATAGCGATGGGAATTGGTTTCATTAATATTCATTTTTTGCTTGAATCTAAAATCCTGATTATTTTTCTTATCGGCATTATTGCTTCTTATTATCAGGCGGAATATAACCCGCTTAAAATTGATAATAACGGTGTTGATAAAGGGACTGTTTTGCAAATTATCTGGACGGTGTATATTACCCAAATGCTGGCATTGCTGGAACTTGTCTTTAAGAATAGCGATCAAGCCTTTGCTTATGATCCGGGTTCAATTATTTTTCTCAGTATAGCTCTCGGTGGTCTTTATTTGAGAAGCTGGGCCTATGTCACTTTGGGGAAATTTTTTACGATGCATTTAGAGACGAAGGATGACCAGGTTCTCATTGAGACCGGGCCCTATCGATATTTGCGGCATCCCAGCTATACGGGAGCTTTTCTGACCTATACTTTTATTCCACTTTTTTTAGGATCTTATCGCGCTGCCATTGTCTCGGTAGTGCTTCTGCTGTTTGCTTTTCATAGGCGAATTACTCATGAAGAAAAAATGCTGGACGCCCATATGGGAGAAAAATACCGCGCTTTCTGTTTAAAGAAGGCCCGGCTTCTTCCTTTTATCTGGTAGAGGTTAATAAATCTTGTGCGTCTTCTATTTTAAGATTTAAGGGAATGTCTCTAAGCAGGGTGTACAAACTCTTGCAAGGTCCGATGTTAATAAAACGAGTGACCCCGTGTTCTTGATGAAGAGCGGTGATCGCTTTTTCAAAATGAATAGTATCAGTAATCGTTTTTAGAAATTCTTTTTTTATTTCATCGGAAGTACTTAGAGGACGGCAGCTCAATGTCGAAAAAAGTGGAGTCTTAGGGGCGACTGTTTCAACTTTTAAAAAATCTTTTGTCGCGGCATCCACGTAAGGTTTTATATAACGAGAATGGGCCGGGTAATCAAGGATGGGCATTACTCGCCATCCTCGAACCCTGGCTTGTTCCCGCACTTTTTCAAGTGCACTAAAAAGAGCGCCGACATTTAAAAAACGTGCAGTCAAAATGGAGACATCAACACCATTAGCTTCAAACCAGTCGAAATCTTCTTGTGTGAAAGGCCTTTGGAGAGTTGTCGCTAGTCCAATATTGCCACCTAATTTATCAATACCATCGATCTCGTTAGTAAATTTCACATAAGAAATAATAGCGGTTTCAAACTCATAAGCACCGGCAGAAACGGCTCGCGCAACATCGCCAAGGGACACGCCGACCATCCAGTCTGGATTGGGGAATTGTTCACGCAAATGATCGACTACACCTACTTGAATTGATGAAATAGCAACTGCGGCAAGACTAATATTATCTATGCGATAAATTTCATCCTGATTTTTTGCGAGCATTGCGATTAAGTCTACCGATATTCCAAGTTCGCGTATAAGGGCAGTCTGTGCTTGTTGCAGACGCTTCTTCACATGAGGCAATTCTAAATAGCGTTCGCGGTCTTTTTGGCGAAGGAGGCCATTAAGCCCGGGAAAGAGAAAGGCTGTTTTCATAATCATCTGCTTTTGAAATTTCTAAAATTAATTCTGCCCATAATTTTTCTTCTAATTGCTTTTCGTTTGATTTTATATTTTCTAATGAATGATTTTCCAGGATAAGAAAATAAGCATAATGAAGGGGGATGTTATTGGTGTTATAAATCATGCGCTGGTAGTGATTATTAAAACGGTCCTGAATAGTGCTTTCAGATATGCCGGCTTCCAGCGATTTTAAAATATACTTAGTTAGTATATCCACTAGGTTTTTCTCTAATTCGCGATAACCAGGTTTACCTCTTAAAGAAGCACGCAACAAGGTATTAGCTTCTTTTAGATGATTGGCCCTGTGGAATGAAAAGCATTTTTCACCACAACTTAAAGCATAATTCCATGCAATTTCAAAATCGCTATCTTGTGTAATTTTTAATTCAAGCGCAGAGCATAGCTTGGGACTATGGAGATTTAAGTGTTGGCGCAATACCAGATTCATTCTTTTGAGCATCATCAAACAAAGCTGCTCTTCAAGTTGATATAATCTGGATAAGGGCATGCGCTCATTCGGGGATAGTTGAGCATACAGTTTTTGGCCCAACTCAATATGCCCAAATTCCTCCTCAATAATTGGAGGTAGCATTTCATGAACTTTTGAAAGTTTACTCATTGATAAATAGCGACTGTAAATCCTAAAGGGAAAACGCTCTATGGTTTGGGCCCCGTGTACATAAGCGGCATGGCGATGATTGGCCTCGCGAAGAAGTGGGCTGTTAAAGAATGCCATGATAAATTCATGCCCAATTTTTCGCCATTCAGCCTCGATCGCATAGTACTTACTCTCGGGATAAAATAGTACCGGGCGCATTTCTTCCAGTAGTCTTGCATGTCTTTGTTCATCTTCAATGTGTTCGTAAATTTCGCTTAATGCAATGGCTGGAGTTGCTTTTGAAATATTGCTGAAAATATATTTTGCAGCTATATCTTCAAGCATCGACATGGTTCCAAGCCAGATGGATTCGAGATAAATGTCGTTAGTCACAAGCTCTAAAAGGGGTGCTGTTTCCTTTTTAAAACTGGCCAATTTATGTCTTGAATTCACAATTAATCTCGTTATTTAGAGTATTGCTCCCTATTATATAACTCCCTAAAATCAAATGTTTGGTTTCATCCTAAATTTACATGGGTGTTATTTTTTAGACAGTTTCAATGAACCTAATTGCTCGAAATGAGTGTAAAAAGATCGCATTTGGTTCAATGGAAACGGGAAACGAACAAAATAGATGTCCCAAATTGGCATATCAAGGGTGATCGAGGGGGCGCAGAAAGCATCCCTATGTTTTCACAGAAAATGGTGTGGCCATGCTTCAAGTGTCGGAATATGGCATTCCAAGAGCATTAGAGAGATTATTTTTTGATTTTTTTTAATTCAATTTCGATCTGCTTGATCTTCTCCTCAACACTATTAAGTCTCTTGTCTTTTACGGAATTATTTTTATAAAGAACGATTAGATCTTGTTCAATTCTTTTTTCAAAATTTGAAAATGTCTTGGAAAGATGGTCATTATTTTTAAGTTCCATCATCAAATTTTCATTTTTTAGTACAAACCTGCGGAGGTGAGTGAATGCCCTTATTATAAATTGGCCCATATCAATAGCCTTCTCAGAATTGAGTACAAACGATAGTGCAAAAGAACCAGCTTCGGTAAATGCAAATGGCTTGTTTCTCTTCATGTAGTTTCTCGTACTTAAGTCATGCATGGTCACAATTTGTGACCATGGGGTATCTAAGCTATTAAAATCTAGTTGAAACATAAAATCGCTTGGAAATCGCTCTTGGTTTCTTTTTACAGCTTGATTTAAGGCCTTAAGCTCTACTCCATATAATTCGGCCAAATCTCGATCCAGCATCACTTTTTGTTCTTTAACAATGAAAATTCGGTTGGCTATTTCTATAAGTTTTCTGTCTTCGTTCATGATTAAATCCTCATTTAAAAATTTGTACGAAGTAAATAGAATGAGCTGCCTGAGGAGAAAACAATCGCAATAGTTTAGCTTAAAAATATTTCGTTTAAGAAATTAGGGAAGAAAAATCAGGTTAATTTTAAGTTTAATGTTAAACACTACATTTGTGCGGAGTTAAATTATTTAAAGTTACAATTCATGAGGTTCCAATTTGGAACCTCAAAAGCTCATCTTCAATTCATTAATGAAAAATTAATTGAAAAATGATTTATGTAATGAGAGGGCATAAGATCATAATTGATTTAAATCTTCTTTTTCAGATTCGAAATTGATCTTTTAAAACAAAAAAGCCCCCATGTTTCAGGAGGCTTTTTATTTTGGTGGGTCAAACAAGACTTGGCCAAGCGCTCGTTGAAACATCCGTTCCAACTCCGCCTTGCCACCTCGAAATCCTTTCGCTCGCATCACGCTCGCTCAGCATCCACTGGATGCCAGATTTCTCACTTCAAGCCTTGTTCGACGAATTAAAATAAAAAGGCCAGTCATCACTTTCGTTCTGACCGGCCTTTTATTTTATTGGTGGGTCAAACAAGACTTGAACTTGTGACCACCCGGTTATGAGCCGGGAGCTCTAACCAACTGAGCTATTGACCCAATACAGTAAAAATCATTTGGTTTGGTATAGATTTATAGCCCGAGTACCCTTTTTTATCAATCACAAAAGTAATTTATTGAAGCAGAAGCCTTTCTGCCTTACACTTTTTTTATGCAAAAATTTCTCATTATCATCATGGCCGCCTTGATATTCTCGCCTGATGCTCAGGCTAAAATTGGGCTGAACGTGAGCTTGATCTATAAAAAAGGTATCGGTAAGGGCTTTTTCCTATCCACTGAGCAGCATTCTATGGAGCAGGTGGACGAGCGCGAGCAGATAACAGTGCAGATGAAAAACGGCATCAAGGCAGAGCTTTCCGCTTATTATGTTCAAAGCGTTCATGAATACGGGCCATCCGGATTTGTGCGCATAAAAGGCGAGATCTATAATCAGGCCGGCAAAGTTGTCAAAACTCTGAATGAGCCAAATCTCGATATCTATCTTGGTGAAAGTAAAAAAATCTCACACGAAGAACGTAACGAAGAAGAAATTGACCTCATCATAACGCCCGTTTCTTTATGAACAAGGACCGTGTCGACAAAATTTTAGTTGAGGCAGGTCTTGTTTCAACCCGCTCACAGGCGGTACTTTTAATTGATGAAGGTGTGGTATTTTATAATAACCAAAAAGTTGAAAAAGCATCTCAGCAAGTAACAAGCGTAGGTCTCGAAGTGAGAAAAGATGTTCAATATGTTTCCCGTGGCGCTCATAAAATTGAGGGGGCCTTACAAAAATTTGCAGTTTCTGTAGAAGGTAAAATTATTGCAGATGTCGGAGCATCGACAGGCGGCTTTACTGATTACGTGCTTCGCTCAGGGGCTAAAAAAGTTTTTTGCCTGGATGTGGGCCATGATCAACTGGCGCAAAGTCTTCGCGAAGATGCCCGCGTAGAAAATCATGAAGGCGTGAATATAAAATTTCCTTTTAAACTTAGAGAGCTGGTTGATCTGGCGGTAGTTGATCTCTCTTTTATTTCTTTAAAACTAGTGCTTAAAAATATTTTTGATTTAGTTAAACCTGGCGGCGAAATAATTACGCTGGTAAAACCTCAGTTTGAAGTAGGTCGCGACGGACTTGATAAAAATGGAATCGTAAAAAGCGAGGGGCATAGACTTGTCATGCTCTCGGGGCTCAAAGAATGGTGCAAGAGTGAAGGCTTCATAGTTTTAAGTCAGATAGAATCGCCAATTCTTGGCAAAGACGGCAATAAAGAATATTTTTTCTATTTTAAAAAATAGGTCAGGAATTATAGTGAAAAAGCTTTGTGTATTTTGTGGATCAGCCGAAGGAAATTCTCCCGCCTATCTTGAGATGGCACGCAGTCTCGGGACTATGATGGCCAAAAATAATATTGCGCTAGTTTATGGCGGAGCAAGTATCGGAGTCATGGGCGCCATTGCAGATGCTGTTATGGAAAATGGCGGTGTTGTCATAGGCATTATCCCAAAACTTTTAGTTAATTATGAAATAGCCCACAAAGATTTAACCGAACTTCATATCGTCGAAGATATGCACCAGAGAAAGAAGATGATGTACGACCGCTCAGACGCTTTTTTAAGTCTGCCGGGGGGAATGGGAACGCTGGATGAAATGTTCGAAATCCTCACCTGGTCACAGCTCAAGCTTCACACTAAACCATGCTTTATTTATAATTTTATGGGCTTCTATGACTCATTGCTCGCTTATTTAAACCACTCTCACAAAGAAGGTTTTATTAAGGGGCAACACATCTCCATGCTTTCAGAAATCAAAGAGAAGGAGGAACTTTTGAAGGTGATAACCTCCTTATAAATTGCCAAGGTTTTATAAACCCATTATAATTTGAGACTCAAATAAGCTTATTTTTATTTAAATTTTCAGGGCGGGAGAGTCCATGACAAGGCTAATAGTTTTTTTAAGTGTTCTCGTTGGGTTTATCTTAATTCTCATCCTTGGCACTTACAAATCACTTCCAATAGTGAATGAAAAATTTGATCTGCATAAAACAGAACAGGCTTATGTTGCTCACCAAAATCTTGTTAAAGAAGCGACTGCACCAAAAGAACACGTTGTAGCTTCTGAAGTTGAAGTGGTTGAGTACGCTCCGGTTGTCGATTTAAACACACCACAACTGGTTTCTGGAAATAAACTTTTTAATCAGTGTATTGCCTGCCACGGTAAAGGCGGCGAAGGTAAAGCTTCTCAAAAAGCACCTCATATCGGCGGACAATACGACTGGTACATTGAAAAACAATTAACTGACATGAAATCAGGCGATCGTGTAAACGTGGCCATGAATCCAATCGTAAAAGGTCTTTCTCCTCAGGATATTAAAGACGTTTCAGCTTATGTTGCTTTACTTCCATGGAATAAAGAAAAATACATGGCCGAACAGCAAAAAGCTGAGCACAAATAACCATGCCACTTTATTCCTTTAAAGGAATAAAACCAGAACTAGGCACAGGAGTTTTTATCGCTCCAAGCGCCGACATTATCGGAAAAGTCATTCTCGGGGAAAACGCAAGCATCTGGCATCAGTGCGTCGCTCGTGGTGACATCAACTGGATCAGAGTTGGAAACAATACCAACGTTCAAGACTTAACCATGCTACATGTGACCAACGAATTTTCACTTACCATCGGTTCAGAGGTCAGTATCGGTCATAATGCCATTCTTCATGGCTGCACTATCGGGAACAACTGTTTAATCGGAATGGGCGCTATCATTTTAGATGGAGCGACTATAGGAGATAATTGCGTTGTAGCAGCAGGTAGTGTTGTTCCGCCCGGAAAATCATTTCCTGAGGGCAGCATGATCATGGGGAATCCCGCTGTTCTAAAAAGGCAACTTAAACCGGAAGAGCGAAAGCTTTATGGAAATCACTATAAATCATACATCAGCAACAAAGACGATTACCTCGATCCTGATTTTGTAAAATTACTTTGAATTTTTTAGCAGGTAGGCTTTAGCCTTTTCTTCGCCGGCCTCGATTTCATTTCCAATCTTTATTGCAACTTCTTCATATTGATCACGGGCCAAATCTTCTGCTAAAGTGAAAGGCTTGCCAATCACAACAATAATTCTGCTAAAAGGTTTTGGAATTCTAAATTGATCCCAGCTCTTGTGAAAGACCCAGTTTTTTTCGGCGTAAGGAGAAAGGGGAAGGATAGCACATTGACTTAGACGGGCAATCTCAATAATCCCGGGCTTCACCTGGTGAGCGGGACCTTTTGGTCCGTCTACAGTGATAGCCCCTGGAAATCCCTTCTTTATATTTTTTACGATTTCAATCAAAGCCTTTTTCCCACCGCGAGTTGAACTTCCTCTAGCTGGCAGGTGACCGAATTTTTCACAGGTAACGGCCACTAATTCACCATCCTTGGATTCAGAAATAACCATGGTGAAATGTTCTCCAATATGCGAAAAAATAGCACCGATTAAATTCTGGTGCCATAGAGCATAGGCAAATGTTTTTTGGGAGTTGTGAGCTTTGGCCTTTTCTTTATTTTCAAGCCCGATAAATTCATATTTGTAAGTCAGGTTTAAAACCCGGATGATATAATATATAATTTGTGCAGCTATTTTCGTTAGCATGATTACCGGTTTTATTGAATATTCGTGCGAAGCCATCCGGCAATTGAATATCTTTCACAATTTGCCGGTCTTACTTCATGATAGATTTGATTGCTTAAAAAGCAAACTAATCTTCCGGCCTTGGGGCTAATATCTTCTTCGATGATTTCCGGATTTTCACGGGAGTAAATTCTCAGTTCACCGCCGGACGCAGGAGTATTGAGATAGGAAATGACACTGACGATCCGTTCGTTGTTTTCTTTAAACTGATCTACATGTTTTTTATAGAATCCATTTTTATCATATTTTGCAAAATGCCCTTCAAACTGCCGGAGCCCCAAAAAAAGTTCCCGATTTAAAATCATCATCAGATTATGCATTTCCTCAAGGTATACTTTTTGCGCCTTACTCCCGGACTTTTCATCCAGCCAATAGAGGGAGTCATTTCTGATGTCGGGAATTATTTGCTCAGAGCTTCCTTTTCCGATTTTTGCCGCCTTTAAGGGAAGACTTAATAACTCCTCCAGCAAAACATTGCAAAGCAAAGGGTCTAAAAATGAATCACAACTATACCAGCCGCGTTCAATGAGTGAAAAAATGAGCTTTTCTTGATACATAAATGAAAGCTATCTTAGAATTTTTTAGAGATCAATGCTAGGATATAAAAAATTACGGCAAAGGAGTTTGCTTGGTTCAGGTGTCCTGGTGGGTCTGGTTTCATGTTTTTGTTTTTTTAATGCTGGCGCTGGATCTGGGCGTTTTTCATCGTAAAGACAAAGCAATCAGCGTGAAAGAATCGCTGATATGGACCTTTGTATGGATCTCCCTGGCATTAATATTTAATCTTGGTGTCTACCGGTTTATGGGGGCAACAGAAGCCTCAGAATTTCTTACCTGCTACATCCTGGAAAAAAGTTTAAGTGTTGATAATATTTTTGTCATGACGATTATCTTTGGTTATTTCAAAGTACTCCCGCGTTTTCAGCACCGCGTTCTTTTTTGGGGAATTCTCGGAGCACTGGTAATGCGGATCATCTTCATTTTGGGCGGGGTCAGCTTAATTCACCATTTTCATTTTGTACTTTATTTTTTCGGTGCTTTTTTAATTTATACCGGAATAAAAATGCTTTTTACTCATGAACAGGAAATGAATCCGGAACAAGCATGGATTTATAAAATAGCCCGAAAATATTTTAAGATGACCCCTGATTTTGTCGAAAATAAATTTTTTGTCAAAAAAAATGGCGCTTTTTTTATCACTCCGCTTTTCCTGGTCCTGCTCATGATAGAATCAACAGATGTCATCTTTGCCCTCGACTCAATTCCGGCAACTTTGTCAGTTACAAAAAATTCATTCATAGCTTACACCTCAAACATTTTTGCTATTCTTGGACTTCGCTCGCTGTATTTTGCTTTTGCCGGCGTTATTGCGATTTTTCGCTATCTTTCTTATGCACTTTCGTTTGTTCTTGTTTTCATCGGGGCTAAAATGCTGCTTGAGAATTATGTGACGATATCCACGGGCCTCTCACTTGGAGTTGTTTTGGGTTCCATCGCACTTTCAATGCTGCTTTCAATTCTCATTCCTGAAAAAAAAGAAGTTAAATAGATTTAATTAGCTTTGTTGCTATTGGATTATCGATGGTTCTTTTTGAACTGATAATCCAGTACTCTTCCTTGATATTTTCCAGGGTACCAATCTTAAACAGGCTTTTTTCCCTGACCATATTCAATGCGGCCACATCTGGAAGGGCGGCTACTCCAGCGCCCTGACTGGCGAATATTTTCATCAGAGATGTATCCTGAGTTTCAAGCTCCCGGAGTACCTTGATTTTTTTTGTATCAAAAAAATAGTCGAGATCATGTCTTAACTTTGAATGGTGGGTTGGAAGAATCATCGGCACGCCGTTGAGTGATTTTGGAAAATTTTTTCTGCATGATAAGAATTCTTTGGAGCCGTATATTGAAACGGTAGCCTTTACAAAGGATTTGCTGTTCATGTTTTTGTCTTTTGAAATATCGCCTGCATAATTGGAAATAAAACAATCGACATTGCGGGTAATGAGTTCATTGGTCAGTTCTTCCTGTGAACCTTCAATGATGCTTACAAAGCAATCGCCAAGGGCGCGGGCCTTTTGTGTTATTTCCCAGACAATTTGCTTGGGAATACTGTCCAGTGCCCCCAGGCGTAGAGTTGTTTTAGTCGTAAAAGTTTTATCTTCTACAACCTGCAGGAGCTCCTGCCCCAGCTGTCCGATTTCGTCTGCGTATTTCAAAACAACTTTTCCCGCGTCAGTTAAAAGCAATCTTCGGTTTTTTCTCTCAAATAATTCTATTTGCAACTCGTCTTCAAGTTGCTTGAGTTGCGCACTTAAAGCAGGTTGTCCAATGAGAAGTTTCTCTGAGGCTTTTGATATGCTTCCTGTATTTGCTATTTCTCTAAAATAAATCAAGTGATGATAGTTGAGCCATTTCATTATTTTTTCCCTGGAAGGAAGAACAGATTCTTATGAACAATATATCGATAAAATCGATCTGAATCCTCTCTTTTATCAATTTTATTAAAATATATATTTCAGAGAGAATTTTAATACCGCAAAACAAATCCAAGGAGGATTGCGATGAAAGAACTTATGAGTCAGGATCTGATGACTATTGCTAAAGCCAGTTCCACACCTATGATATCAATATATTTTTCCAAAGAGAGCGGCACTCTGGATAAGAAAGCTTTAAACGAAAAATGGAAAGAGTCACTATCCAAAGCAGAAATTTTTCTTTTGAAGGATTACAACAAATCAATTGTACAGTCATTTATGGAACCTTTGAGGAATGATAACTTCATGCAAACTCTGGAGCATCTCGATAAAGGCATAATAGTTTTCTATAGCTCTGGCGAAAAAGGTTATATGAGAGTGCAGAGTTCTATCGACGATCTAGTTGTGGTAGCGGATAGCTTTCACATAAAGCCCTTGATCCGGATAAAAAATACGGTCAGAGGCTACTTTTTGGTTTCAATAAGCAGCAAGGCGATCAATTTATGGGTAGAAACCAATGGACACCTTTACCGGCTTGAGACCTACAAAAATGAATCTTTACCGGAAGATTCCAACAAGATTCCTAAAGCATCCCAAAGAGATTTCATTGCAAGAACGGCAGTCGAACTTGATAAAATGTTTGCCAATTATAAGATGCCTATCATTTTGGCGGGAGTTAAAGATCATCTTGGTCATATGAGAAAAATAATCGACCACAGCATGATTCTTGAGAATGGCATTGTCGGAAATGTGGAACGGCTGACAATTGAGAATCTGAGAGAAAAATGCTTTGAATTGCTTGGGCCCTATTATTTAAAAAAAGAACTCGAAGCTATTGAAGAGCTCAATTATGCCGTTAAAAGAGATCATGCGATTACCTATCTGGAAGATATCGCCCGTAGTGCGGTCTGTGGAAAAATCAAAAAATTATTCGTTGTTGAAAACAGACAGCTGTGGGGGGCCATCAATAAACTAACGGGCGAAATATTTATATCTCCGCGGCAAATCAATTCTCACGATGACGATATTCTCGATGATATCTGCCAAATTGTTTTAAATAAGGGAGGCGAGGTCATCGTTTTGAGGGATGGTGCAGGCGTTAAAGGATATCTTGCCGCGGCTATAGTGTCTGACCGGTCACATTTATACGATTTTGAGCACCCTGGCCATTTAACGGCTGGCTGATTTCTGGACTTTGAAAGTATTTCGGGGCACAATGTGCCCCCGCTCCACAAAGAGTTGGAATTCATTTAAAATTATCAGATCATCTTGGCCGGAGTTAAAAATGAAGTCTTTTGTTATCTCAACATGTTTACTGTGTACGTTCGTTTCTCCAGTTGCGAACGCGACACTGAATCTCAATGTTAAAATTGGGAAAATGGTTGGTAATCAGCTTACAGAAATAAATAGAACAATTGCGGCAGACTACGATAAAGAAATTGTGATCGGCACAGACAGCCTGAAGAACAAAATTGTTTTAAATCTGAAAAAATTCACAAATGTTTTGGTTAACGGTAAAAAAATCAGTCCTATTCAAGTGGACATGAAGCTTGTAAATGAGATGCAGGAAATTATCGGTCGCCCACAAACAGTAACTTCATTCTATAATCGATCCGCACAATTTTCTGTGCGCTCATCAGGCAACATAAAAGACATTGCTGATCTGAATGTTTCATTAAATTTCGAAGAAACTAATTAGTGAACGAGTCTCTTTAAGAAATTTTCCAGTCTGTCGAAAATGTTGTTAGCCATTCTTTCAGCGTTATTTTTGCAGATTTTTATCGCCAGACAGCCTTCTTCAGCGGCAAGTGTGTCCAGAAAATCCATCATGATTTTGTAGCTTTTGATATTCGTCTGATAAATTTCTTTGATCTCCAGAATTTTACCGAGGTGAGGACAGGGAGTCAGCTTGTAGCTGATTGTCCCAATACATACATCGTCCTGAAAAACGCCAATCAGTTTGGGCCCAAGATTGCCAGTATAATAGTTTTCGTGTTTCAGTGAGTACTCGTAAAAAGACAGCGGATATTCTTTTTGATTGAGAATATTGTAAGCTTTTTCAAAGTCTTCCTTGACCGTGATTAATCTTATATCCATATGAGTATGCTAACGGCGATCGGAAATATTGCAACGATAATATTGCCCGACTGATTTAGGCTATCTCCATTCAACGTCACCGGATCCCAGGCGATAGAGGGCTTTTTGAATTGTAAGCTCACCTGATTCAACATATTTTCTAACAATTTCAGAACGGTCCAAAAGATCTTTTGAAACTCCTTCCACGTTGGCCCAGCTCTCGACAACTACGCCGTCGGTTTGTGATAAATCGCTAAAGCGTTTTAAATGTGGGTGCAAATCTGCAACTAATTTGTTCAACCACTGGCTTCCGGCATCGCCGCCTTTTAAAGTGGCAAGTGCCGCTTTTACGGCTCCACATGATTCGTGTCCCATGACGACAATCAGATTGCTGCCTAAATGTTCAATGGCGTACTCGATGCTGGCAATTGCGGAAAAATCCAGGGCCTGCCCGGCAGTTCTGATGACAAAAATTTCACCAAGTTTTTGATCAAATACAATTTCAGGGGGAACTCTTGAATCGCTACAGGAGAGAACGATGGCATAAGGTTTCTGACCGGAAACTAGTTTTTTGCGGTCTCTATTTCCAAATCCATCACGACGGGTATGGGCAGTTGTGTATCTTTTATTTCCATTCTTTAGCAGCAACAGTGATTTTTCAGGATTAATTTCACCTTTAACTCTCGCATGCTCTGCCTTGTGATGTGCCGAGTGGCCGGCTTCATCCTTTGAATAGACTGGATTTGTTAATATAACGGCGAAAAAAATGAGAAAAGTTTTAAGCAACATGAATCTCCCTATGCAATATAAATTGTGGCATATGATATTTTATCAATTAATGAGGAAAAATCAGGATTAGAGGCAGAAGGCAAAAAAATCCAGTGCAAAAAAAGCGGATATCGGGCGCCAGCAGGGCCGGCGCCCGCCGTTTAATTATTCTTGAACGCGACGGTGATTAATAAAAAGCGCTTTAGCATTTAATTGGTAGCAGTAGTAATAAACACATCTAGGGTTGTTGTAAGCTGGTTCACACATGGATTGGAAAACAATTTTATCATTGCTCATAATGCTTAGGATGCGCATTGTTGTTTCACAATCTCGTCTTGCAATATCAGGGTTCTGGGCATGAGAAATAAGTACGCTGTTGGTGTCGACCCAAGTTGTTGCACTGTCATCTGCAGTCGCCATACCGCTTGAAATTGCCAATACCAGTGCTAAAATTAATGTTTTCATACTAAACCTCCATGATCGATGAATAGATTTAATTTCACCAATAAAAGAAGCCTATGTCAACGCTCGGGTTTTCCTGCGTCAATGTCATTTTTCATTGGTAAATATGGTATGGTTGGGCTTAGAATTTTCCCTTCTAAATTTGTTTTAATAAATAGAGGACTATATGACAGCATTTACCAGATCAGCGCATGTAATTTTAACATCGCATTCTAAGCAAGTTTACAAACATACACTGCCAATTCATTGGGGAGCAAAAAATCCTACTGAACGCGGACCGGTTATTGCTTCATTGACCGATATGAAAGAGCGGAATGCAATAGGAACACACAGCGGAAGTTATGCTGTCTATCGCGCACTTTCAATTGCCCAGGGATCATACGACATCAATCACAAGCCAGATCTTCACAACACTGAAAGTCCGGTTAAAATTGGCCCGTTCCCTTCATGGTTTGATGCCGATAAAATGGTGTCCATTGATCCGTGGGGATTAGATGTTCAAATCAACTTCAAGAAACTTTACGATGAAGGGTATGACATTCGTCCTACCATTTCAGTCACTCAGGCTCATTTGCAGCTTCCTGAAATTCATCAGGCTATAGCGGCTGGCAGATTAAAAATTGACGGTAAAATTGTTAAAGAGAACAAGGATATCAAAGTAACCAAAGTCGCCCTTGAGCCCGTTTGGTATTTACCGGGCATTGCCAAGAGATTAGGTGTCGAAGAGGGCGAGCTTAGAAAAATTCTTTTCCAGGAAACAGGTGGAATGTTTCCGGAACTGGTTACCCGTCCTGATTTAAAAGTTCTTCTTCCTCCGATTGGAAGTACCACTGTTTATATTTTTGGAAATCCGGAAGATCTGGCAAATCCAAAAGTTGAACTGACCTGCAGAGTTCATGATGAGTGTAACGGATCGGATGTTTTTGGATCTGATATTTGTACCTGTCGACCTTATTTAATTTATGGAATTGAAGACGCAGCTCGAACGGCTCAAAGAGGCGGAGTTGGAATCATTGCTTATTATAGAAAAGAAGGGCGTGCCCTTGGAGAAGTGACTAAATTCTTAGTTTACAATGCCAGAAAACGTCAGGAGGGTGGTGACTCTGCTGCAACTTATTTTAGAAGAACAGAATGTGTTGCCGGAGTTGAAGATGCCCGTTTCCAGGAGTTGATGCCGGATATTTTACAATTTTTTGGAATCACTAAAATTCATAATCTGCATTCAATGAGCAATATGAAATACAATGCCATCGTTAAGAGCGGTATTGAAGTAGTCAATCGAATTCAAATTCCAGCCGAACTTATACCTGCGGACGCACAGGTTGAAATTGAAGCGAAAAAAGCTGCAGGTTATTTTACTCCGGATGAAGTAAAAAAAGGTGAAGAGCTCACAAAGGTAAAGGGACGACCTATAGATGAATAATACATACAGTGAAAAGGATCTTGATTTTCTTTTATCACCATTAGCTATCAGACAAAGTGCAGAAGCACTTTTTGAATTGACCAAGCAGGGGAAGACGCATTTTACATACCACCCTGAAAAATTCGACGAGGTCGTCGAGTATGTGATTGAAGTCATCAGAGAAAATTATCCAACGCTTGATATCCCGTTTCATTCTCGCTGGGGACATTTTCGTGCGGCTGGAATCAACAGAATCAATGAAATCCTCGCTCCCAAAATCAGCCAACTTGATCTGATGGAACAAGCCCGGACAAAACTTGATCTGGTCATCACTTCAGTACTCTTGGATGCAGGTGCAGGAGCTGAGTGGAAATACAGAGAAAAAAGCAGTGGCAAAATTATTACCCGCTCAGAAGGATTAGGGGTGGCAAGCCTCTATCTTTTTTTGGATGGAAGTTTATCTGACAACGGACAACTGCAGGCAACCGCAAAAGGGCTGCAGAATTTGACCAGGGAAAGATTGAGCGAAGCTTTTCAGGTTGGTCCATCTAATCCGCTTGTTGGTGTTGATGGAAGACTCTCACTTTTGAAAAATCTGGGTAAAACGATTGAAGCAAAAAAAGACATTTTTCCTGGCGGACGTCCTGGAAGCATGGTCGATTATCTGAACTCACGTTACGGGAAAACTTTTACCGGCCCCCAGCTGCTTCGAGCAGTCCTGGATGGTTTGGGAGAAATATGGCCAGGAAGAATTAAAGTGGCGGGAGTTAACCTGGGTGATATCTGGGCCTATAAAAATATACCAGGCGGTCTGGCCGCATTCCATAAACTTTCTCAGTGGATGACTTACTCACTTTGTGAACCATTACAGGAAGCTGGTTTTATCGTGACTGATGTTGAAAAACTAACCGGCCTTGCTGAATACAGGAACGGAGGTCTTTTAATAGATAGGGGACTCATCACACTCACAGACAAAAAATTAATGGATGACAATCATAGACCCGACTCGGAACTCATTATCGAATGGCGTGGGCTGACTCTGGCCTTACTGGACAGGATAGGCGAAGCCGTGCAAAAGAAGTTGAAAAAATCACCGGCCGATTTTCCTCTGGCAAAAGTTTTGGAAGGCGGCACCTGGTGGGCGGGCAGAAAGGCGGCGCTTGAACTGCGTCCGGATAGTTCACCACCACTGAAAATTGAAAGTGATGGAACAGTTTTTTAATCAGCAATCAGGAAATAATATGAAAAATGTAACTGTAATTGACCACCCTTTGATGAAGCATAAATTAGGCTATTTGCGCGACAAAAATACGAACTCTTATGAGTTCAGAGAAATCGTTAAAGAAATATCGAAAATTTTAGCCTATGAAGCAATGAAGAGCTGGGGCCAGTTGGAAACAGTATCGATTGAAACTCCAATTGCCAAAACGCAAACAGAAAGAATTGTTAATCCTCCTGTGGTTGTTTCGATTATGCGGGCAGGAAATGGAATGTTGGATGCTGTTCTCTCTATGATACCTATTTCAAGCGCAGGATATATCGGAATATATCGGGATAAATTTATTCACAACACCGTTGAATATTATTTTAAAATGCCTGAAAATGTTAAAGGAAAAGATATTCTTTTATGTGATCCTCTGATTGCCACGGCTGACACAATCGTTGCAGCCCTCGATCGATTGAAACAATACGATGTTGGAAAAATAAAAGTGCTCAGTATTCTTGCCAGCAAAGTAGGACTGGAAAAAGTTTTGCATTTTCACCCGGATGTTGAAATTTATACTGTAAATATTGAGCAGGAAGTTAACGATGTCGGCTATCTTGTTCCTGGATTGGGAGATGCCGGTGACCGTTTATTCCAGACGAAGTAAATATGTTTAAACCAATAATTATCGGAGTCGCTGGCGGAAGTGGTTCTGGCAAAACATATTTTGCCAGAGAATTGCAGCGAATATTGGGTGATAACAATTGCACCATTCTTTATCAGGATAATTATTACATTGATCAGTCGCATAGATTTGACGGTGACGGTGGTTCTGTCAATTTTGATCACCCCGACAGTCTTGATTTTGACTTACTGGCAGAAGGGCTCTCCCTTCTCAGGACAGGAAAAAGCATAGAAGTTCCGATCTATGAATTCGCAACCCACAAGCGCTTGAATGAAACAATTGTATGTGCTCCTAAAAAAGTGATCCTGGTTGACGGGATTCTTATTCTGGATTCACATGCCGTCAGAGCTCAATTGGATGAGGCCGTATTTTTCGATACACCTGAGGAATTGCGCTTCCAGAGAAGGCTGCATCGGGATGTTCATGAACGGGGACGAACGGAAGAGGGTGTAAAGAAGCAATTTGAGCGCCAGGTGAGACCGATGCATGATCAGTTCGTTCAGCCATCAAAAATTCATGCTCAGACTATTGTTTGTGATTTGGGTGATTATAGCGAAGCGCTTAAAAATTTCCTGAATCGTTTTAGCTAAATATGAGTGACTTCCCCGACAAAACGGTATCCTGAACCCCAGATTGTTTTTAAATATTTGGGATTTTTTGCATCATCTTTTAATTTATTTCGAAGCCTGCTGATTAAAACATCAATTGTGCGGTCGATGCTGTCCCATTCAATCCCTCTGATTTTATCTACGACTTGCTCTCGTGAAAGTGTCACACCGGGATTTTTCATAAAGAGGCAGAGTATTTCAAATTCCATTGTGGTCAGATCAAGAGTCTTTCCAGCAAGTGTTACTGTCGCCTTTAAGGTATCAACAACAAGATCGTAAGATTTAAATATCGTCGTTGTAACAGGTGCTGGTTGAGCGCTTTCGTATCTTCTAAGCACTGATTGAATTCTGGCCACCAGTTCGCGAGGCTCATAAGGTTTAGGAATATAATCATCAGCACCAAGATCCAGGCCGATTACCCTATCATCAAGATTTCCACGAGCAGAAAGAATAATGATAGGAGTCTGAGCAATCTGGCGAATTTCGCTGCAAAGTTCAAAACCATTTTTGGAGGGCAACATAATATCGAGAAGCACCAGTGCTGGCTTCTCGCTTTTTAACAGCTCAAGACCTTGGGTGGGATGATTGGCAGTAATCACATCGAAATCAAATCGAGGTAAAAAATTTGCAAGCACTTCTCCAAGAGCTGCATCGTCATCAATTACAAGAATCTTCTTTCTCATTTTTAACCTTTATTCTTTTTCCCAACATTTCATTTTAACAGAAAATCCTCAAAATCGTCTATGTAAACTGTATTTACAATTATTTACAAAGGTCGGTAAAAGGACAAAATAACACCTTTAATATGTTATATTGCTCTTTATGAATAACTTTCTGGTCATTTTCGCGTGTATGTTTGCAGGCATCTACTTAAAACGCTTAAAGAATTTTCCTGCCAATTCTGCACATGTGATTAATAACTTTATTATTTACCTCTCGCTTCCATCACTAGTTCTCTCACTGGTACCACAATTAATGGGCACTATGCATAGGAATGGTCCACTTTCGTTTTTCACTGTTCCGATCTGGAATTATTTTTTATTTATCAGATAATTTATGATTTTGTATTCAGCTGGCCACACGCTGCAAGTATATCATTGCCTTTGGTGCCGCGAATGATTGCCGGCAGTTTATAGCCTTCAAGAATTTTTTGAAAAGATTCAACTTGCTTTTCTTCTGGCCGCTCGAAGTTTGATCCGGGAAAAGGATTAAAAGGAATGAGATTAATTATGGCCTGTTTGCCGTTGAGTAATTGAGCGGTGGCATGTGCATCCATTTCAGTATCATTATAGTTCTTAATTAATAAATATTCGTAAATGATATATTGCTTTCTCTTTAACGGGATCTGATCGATATAGGCCAGCACCTCTTCCAGAGGATAGCGCCGGTTAATGGGAATAAGCCCATTTCTTTTTTCAGCAAAAGGCGAATGCAGGGAAAGAGCAATATTTACTCCTGGCATTTCATCATTCCACCTCAACAGTCCTGGCAGGTAGCCGGCGGTCGATACGGTAATTTTTTGAACGCCCAGACTCGTTCCATGTTGATCGAGAAAAATTTCGCATGCAGATTTAACAGCATCAAAATTATGAAGCGGCTCACCCTGTCCCATAAAGACAATATTTTTTAAAAGGTTGCCATTCGGCCGGAATTCATTAAGCCATCGCCCGGCCACAATAAACTGGCCGATGATTTCTTCAGTTTTAAGATTTCTTTTGAGTCCCTGGGTTCCTGTAAAGCAAAACGAACAATTCATAGCACACCCGACCTGAGTGGAAAGACAGAGGGTATATTTGCTCTGAAAAGGAATAAGAACTGCTTCAACATTAAACCCGTCGTTCAACTTCACTAAAAATTTAACGGTTTGATCTGTTGAAACATGAGTCTCAGCGATAACGGGAAGATCAAAAGAAAAATTCTCGCGAATATATTGTTGTGTGGCGAGCGCAAGATTACGAGTGCATGGCTCAATCCGCTTTTGCTTGTAATGCCAGTTATAAAGCAGCGTTGCTCCAGAAACGGAAAGCTGATTGTCTGAGAGCAGACTTTCCAGAGAGCTAAAATTGAGCTGGTAAAAAGAAGGTTTCATTTATTAGTTACACGTAGCAGGAATTCATCCCTTTTTCTAGCTTTTTATTTAGTTTCAGTACATTATCATTAGATATGAAAAAAATAAATTTCTTCCTTTGTCTTGGTTCACTGATCATTTTTGCCTGCTCCAGAAAAGCGGAAAAACCTAAAATAACTATCAGTGATTATACAACTCAGGCGATTACGATCAAAGGGATGGTCGATAAAATAATGCATGAAACTGATCATAAAAGGATGCATGAAATTGCCCTGGCCGTTGAGAGTTCAAGGGCCGTCAGCTGTGTGGCCGTAAGTGATGAATGCAACCTGCTCGGTAAAATTCTTAATAAAATTGTCAGCTCAACCCAGTCAGGACTCCCGGCTGAAAATGATAATATCGAAATTTACAAAATGTTCAATCAGATGGATCAAGAGCTTAAAATCGGGCATGAAAAGCTGGCCAGTCAGTGGGCTGAATACCTGAATGCTCAGGCTCACGACAAAAAATAGTGTCTAAACATTAGACACTCCCATAGTATATTTTACAGTTGCATTTAACTATCCTTGAGATTCTTCTCAGAGATGTCATGATAGGCCATTCATTTTAACCAACTGGAGCCTATTATGTTATTAAATCGCAAAAAGCTATTGGCCGCATGCACTCTTGCCGTACTTTCAACTGTCAGTTTCGAGGCCTTAGCCGCATCCGGAGCTTCCGTTTGCAGCGATCCTATTCAAAGGATTTGCAAGGACACGGTTGATCAGAGAAAAGAACATGAAATATACGTTGCGAAACTCAAATCTGAAATATCTGAAGACGCCAGACTAAGATCTACACCTCGTATTGAAGAAATGAAAAAGAAAGTGAAGCCTTATAGATTTATCAAGCGATTTCTTGAAGCAACAAAAATCAGAAACCAGGAAATCATGGCATCCGCAAAAAAAAGAATCGGTGGCTTTGAAGAAGTTATAACTAATGCCGAAAACGTAAATAAAATAAAAAATTATTTGAGCCAGGCAATAGATGGAAGCAGTTTTGATCTCGCTACCAAAGCTAACTTTAAAGGAATCGTTAAATCAATAGTGGTCGGTAACTTCAGTGACTTCCTGGAAAGAACTGACCTTGAAGACAATGTTCTTGCTCAATTTTTAGGCAATGCCTGTGGCTCTGACGGTTTGGTGGCCAATGCGTTTGCAACAACGTTAAAAGGTGACCGTTATGTGCTTATTTGCCCTGGGTTTTTGATTACAGTTAATCAATCAGCAAATGAAAGCGAAAAATTTAATAGTATCCTGCAGGCAATATCTCATGAAATGGGACATCATATCGACAATAGTAAAGTTGGAAATGATCTGTATGCGCCTTACTTAGGATGTCTTGCTGATAATTATTCTGATAGGTTCAACAAAACAAAAGAAGATGAAAAATTTTGCAAAGATAATATTAAAGAAGCATCGAAATGCAACAGGAAGGTTGCTTTAAGTCATGCCGGTGAATTAATTGCAGACCAATGGGGTATTGCAGTTACGGCCATCCATGCACGCACAGAGAACTTTTCCGTAGCTGAAGCTGATCAAATGTTGACTGACAGCTGGTCAAAACTTTGCGGCACAGGAGATGAAGGCATTCACCCGACAGGTGATTTTCGTATCGGAACTTTAATGAGAAAGAATCCAGGCATTACGAACTATCTTTCATGTTTAAGCACTGAAACAGATGCCAAGCCTGCTTGTACTTTTGCAGGGGCAAGCGCAAACTAAATTTTATTCAAGAGAAAAATGTTATAGAAAAAACCCAGCTTAGTGCTGGGTTTTTTTATTTAATTAACTGTGATCCACACGTTATATTTTCCGTTTCTTCTGACAAGCACGTTAAAGATTTGCCCATTATCAGGATGCAGTCTTATACAACCATGGCTGGCCGTCTGACCGAGTTTTCCCCAGTTTCCTCTCGGCGTCCCATGGATTGCATAACCGCCGGTAATAAAGACGGCATAAGGCATGTTGCCCAATCCATTGTAGTCACCGCCGGGATACTTGGAAGAAGTGTATCTGTCATAGATTCTTCCGTCAGGATGACGGTCAAAATCCGGAGTCGTGTAACCCGGTTTTCCGGTGGATGTTTTCCATGTGTAAGTTAACGCACCATCGATGTAAAGATAAATGCGCTGGGCAGATTTATCGACGTCGGCCCAAATCTTACATGAGTTTCTATAACAATTTCCTTTCATTAAATCATCGAGCGGGCTGGTTGGAAGAAAGGGAGATTTCCCAGTTTGTTCTTCGTAGGCCTTATCGAATTCTTGTAATTGCTGTTCAATATCAGGTGAGCTCGGGTCTAGTTCTTTAATTTCGTTGCCATTGGCATATGCGTTTGTGTTAAAAAGTGTAAGGGCCAATATTGTAATCAGTGCTTTCATTTTCTAATCTCCTTTTTAAGGGTTTAGCTTTTTTTCAGCATTAATTATTTTTACCATGTTCGAAAAGCCGGCCGCAAAGTAAGTCTTGGCTAATTTTTTTATCGAAAGTCATCCATGGACTGAATACAATTTTGTTATAGCTATCATTTTAAGAGGTGGTGCCAATCTAGCACCAGTATCATTTTAGTTTAATAATATATTCACAAATTAAATATCTATTCATACTCTTAACGCCGAACTGATTAAAAATTTCTTTGGCACTGGTATTGCTTTATCGTTGCTGCCAATTTATTTAATCGGCCATATACGTCTTGAGGGGGACAAAATGATATCAACAGCAAAAGCGTTGGTCGCATTTTCATTACTAATCATAATGAATCTCGGCTTCGCAGAAACAGAAAAAAACATCAGCTACGAAAACCAAAGAGAAGAAAGTTTTGATCTTGAAAACTTTTTAAAAGAAACCCGCTACAAACAAGAGCAAGTTGAAAGTACTTGCTATCGTCAGGTTCCATACACCGAAAATGTCTGTCGCAATGAAACCCGCTATCGTCAGGAGTGCAGAACAATTCCCGGGCACCAGGAATGTAGCACCGTTTACGATCGCGTATGCCACACAGAAACTCGTTATGAACGCGAATGCAGAACTTATCCAGGCGAGCAGATGTGTCGGGTTGTGGTTCGATACAGACAGGAATGTGAGAGAAGAGGAGGGGGCCGTCAGTGTCGCCAGATTCCTCCAGATATACGCTGTCACCGGGCACCTAATGGTGAACAAAGATGTGAAAAAATTCCTGGACGAGAAGAGTGTACAAATACTCCGGGTGAGCAGGTTTGCCGTCAGGTTCCTTATGAAGAAAGAGAGTGTCATACAGGACCGAGCCGCCAGGAATGCAGAGACGTTCCACGTCAGCACCAGGTTTGTGAAAATCGTCCGCGCCAGCAGTGCGACTGGATTCCGGATCAAAGAGTTTGCGAAAATATTCCTTATTACGAACGCGTCTGTAAAGATGAGATCCTATACCGTCAGGAAGCTTATGCTTGTATGAAAACAATTGATGTTCCATACGAAGTAACGCTTAAAACTCATAAGGCCAATGTACTTCTGGAGTTTATCAATAGCGCTGCTTTAGTTACACCAGCTTTTAATGTTTCACTGAGCACTGGCGGAGTTATGTCACTTAAGGCGAAAGATCAGGGCGCTTCCAAGACTGCTGCTTTTGTTAAAAAAGACGTTAAAAATGCTGAACAGGAAAATACAAATACAATTTCGGCAAAATATAAGATTGCCCTTTTTGATCGTTCAGAGCTCTTTAAGTTTGTTGATAGTGGATTGAGCAATCTTGAACTTAAAAAAGACTCATTGTCTTTCTATGTTCTTGGAAAATTCGAAGTGAAGAGAGCGACCCTGGCCATCAGAATTGCCAAAAAGGATGAAGTGAAATTTGAAAAGACGCTTAATGGAACTCAAATCCTTGCTGAATTTGATGGAATTGGGACAAAAGTAACGGTGGATATTGAAAAATACGGTGCACCTAAATTAGGCGGAGTATTTACTAAAAAGCATAACGTTACACTCAAGCTGAAACTTGACTATAGCGATGTGGGAGAAATTCTCCTTCCTGAAAAAGGAGAATTGTCAGCTACATTGCAACAAGACGTTAGTGTAGAGTAATTAAACGGATCTATGATTTCTATAGAAGGGCCGCATTTCTGCGGCCCTTTTTTTTGTTAACATTATATTATGAGACTCTTCATTGGCATTGAAATTCCTGTTGCTGTTAAAAACGAGATTTACAACTGGTTGGGACCTTTGCAGAAATCTGATAAGGGATGGGAATGTTCCAAAGACTATCACCTGACGCTTCTTTTCATCGGGGAATCATCCGAGAACGAATGTGAAGAAATTAAAAGGCGAATCAATATGGTTTCACTTAAAGCTTTTGAGCTTGAAACAGACGACTTAAAATTCTTTAACCGCAGAATACTCTATCTCGATTTGAAACCATCCCCCGACTTGCTTGAACTTCATTCACAAATATTAAAATTATTTCCGAGTCTAATCAGACCTGATGAAAAAGAATTTATTCCTCACGTGACCGTAAAAAGATGGCAGAGATATGAATACGATGAGCTCTTGAACGGGATTGAAACGCTTGCATTTAAAACTATGCGTTTTCCAGCCTCGTCTGTTGCACTATTTAAGTCCGAAATAGATTCAGAAGGCCAGAAATATCATGTGATTTATAAAAAATTATTAAATTAATTTAAAGAATTAATAATCGCTTTAATATATTTTTTAGCTTCAGCGCCTTGATAATTTTTTTGCTTCTTTGCCCCTGGCTGCACTTCAAAAATTCCTGATGCGGATTTTGATTCTGAAGAGGCAAGGAAAGACAAAATATTGGCATAGGCAACAGGCTGATCTACAGGAAGAACATGGCCCGAATCATTGACGATGAATGCCAGTGAATTGGAATTAGAGTCCAGAGAATTTAAAAATAATTGCAGCTGATCTTTTAACAAGGAGGGAGAGTCGTCACGCGCAAACAGGAAAACTCTTCTCGTTTGTGAAGGCGTCTTTTTTAAGTCCCATACAAAACCTTCAGTTGCACGACTTAGAACTGTGTAACCTTCGATCATATCCGCTCTGCGATCTTTATTTAAATCGAATTGTTCTACAATGCTGTCGACCTGTGTGGCCCATTTTTTATAGTAAGATTGATCTAATAACGAGCGAGTGATTCCCGGCCCAAAAATAGGGTTGAAAATCTCTCCGGTCTTTAAATAAGCTCTATAGGCTTCAAGTTCAGGATTAACCGCAGCAGAAGAAGTCATAGGTACAGCATCTATAATGAAAGGGAAGTTGTTTAATGTTGAAGATACAGCGGAGCTGTATGAAATCGAAACGGGAATAATATTTTTTGCAGCAAATTTCTTTTTAAGTACATCTGCCAATGCACTTACTTCTGCGCCAAGTTGTTCGATAGTATAAGAAGTTGCGCGGAAGTCAGGCAATGCACCCTTACTAAGCTGATTAACTGAAAAAGGCTGGGTGCTGAAGTTCATAGTCACTACACCAAAACCCTCATTGCTAAGGGCCTCTAAGGCTGCTTCATCGGCCAGCAGGCTTCTGTTTACACCTGGCAAAAATAGGAAGGTAGGAAGTGCTGCATTTCTGGCCTTTACGACTTGAAATGAAATGACCCGACCAACGGATAATTTTAATTTCATTTCCTCAGTTTGAGCATTTGCACAAAATGCCAATAAACCTGTCATTAAATAAGCGCTTAAAAAATGCTTGAATTTCATATATATCCCGCTTTAAAAAAGATTGTGATAGGCATTATCATTTAACACATCAACTATCCATATATATTTGGTATTTATCTGCTTTTTCGAGCCTTGGAAGGCCGGTATGTAAAATATAGTTATGATGCGGATTTTCTCGACTAATCCCGCTATTTCAAATACTATCGCGCTTCTTTACCAGGGTCTCAGGAGTATTTTTTGAAAATTACAAAAATTACAAAGATTATAATGATCAATAGCCTTTTGCTATTGGCATTATCATTTTCAGCATTAGGTGCTGATGTATTTGAGAGCGGTAGTTACGATGGAATTTTTGGGCACAGAGAATATAAGGTTTATGTCCCAAAAACATTAGCTAAAGGTAAAAAAACACCTGTCATTATTATGCTCCACGGTTGTCAGCAAAATGCGGAAGAATTTGCAACTGGAACAAGAATTACTCAATGGGCAGAAAAAGAAAAATTTATAGTTCTTTTACCTGAGCAAAATATCAAGTGGAACCCTTATAAATGCTGGAACTGGGTTCTCCCGGTCAATAACGCAAGAACCGGTGAAACTCAGACCATTATTGAGATGCTTGATGAAGTCATTGCTAGGTACAACGGCGATCAATCAAAAGTATACGCTGCAGGAATGAGTGCAGGTGCTTCTATGGTTAACATTCTTGGTAACTGTTACCCTGATCGCTTTAAAGCACTGGCTTCGCATGACGGGACTCAATATTACGCAACTCAGACAGGACTTGATTTTGCTGATGTCGTTCTTTATGGAGCAGCGGTCGCCCCTTACGTAGCTGCAAAAACCGGCTATGCCTGTTCAACATACGCAAGTGGCCGGCCTAAAAAAATGCCTATCGTAATTTTTCATGGAATGAATAGTCCGCTGATGAGTCCTGCTCACGCCTTTCAAATTGAATCAGAATTTAAAGTTCTGAACGATTATCTTGATAATGGAACAAGAGACACATCATACTTCCTTGAAAAAAGCGTTAAATTTTTTCCCGCTACTAAAACATACGGCTACAACAAATTCACTTTGATTGATAAAGATCACGAAGTTCTGATTGAGCGTTATATGGTTAATGACCTGGCTCATGGCTGGAGCGGCGGGCTTTCAACTCTTCCTTATAATGACCCGAAAGGGCCGGATGCAACGGCTATTATTCTTGATTTCTTTAAAAAGCACGGACTCTAAGAGGGTTTTATGAATTTGATTAAGTCATTTTTTTTGTGTGTTTTATTAGTGAGTTCATCTGCAAATGCCATGAGTGAAGGACATATTATTACTGCCGGCAGCAGTTCCGCTTTGGTTTTCGCCAAGGGTTGGGATAATAGCTATGATGCTTATTTTAATTTGGATACAGGTTACGATTATGCCTTCACAAACGGATACCAGGCCGGTGCAAGTTTAAATGCTTCAATCGCAAGCGGCAGAAGTAGCTGGAGCCTGGGATTTGGCCCAACTTACAATTTTAGCCATAATGACATTGAAAATTCTTATTATGTCGGTGCTACTGCCGGATTAAATTATTATAATTTTGGTTCCAATTCTGATACAGACGGTTTTGTGAGCGTGAAAGGCGGAAAGCGTTTCAAGCTTATGGATCATGTGAGTTACACGCCTAAACTCGAAGTGCACCAGGCCCTGGTATCCGGTGCCGATCCGATAATTACATTGTTGCTTTTTAATCTTTCAGTACTTTTTTAATTTTTCCAGGGCCCGGGAATCAAAAAGAGAAGTCGAATTCTCCAATGATTTTTGAGCCGTGCATTTTGAATCATCAAAAGCTTTAATCGTTTTAATATCGCAAAAATAAGCCAGTTTATTTTTATACTCGTCATTGCTTAAATTTTGGTCGCGGTTAAATTTAGCGTAGGGCAAATGCCCCAGTCTCACTGCCGGGTTCTTTGGGTCAAGATTTTTTGATTTTAAAAAACTATTTAAATCTATCAAAAATTTTTCATCGGGTCTTAACTCACCTAGCATAATATCGAATTCCGCAGAAAAAACATTGTGAGGAAAAATGTATTCGTGATCCTGGTCATAAAAAGATTCCAGCCACGTTTTCCCGACCTGGCTATAATGAAGAACGAGATCGCCGAATTCGATGTTCATGGTGAAGAGTTTATTAAATGAATCCGGAATCGGAAAACGTTGTGCTCCTCTAATGGCAAAGATAATTCCGGAGAAAGAATTTCCGTACTTGCCCTTTTTCTTAGAGACCTGATTGCGGGTGTAGGCTTCCAGATCATGAGTAAAATAATTAATGCCGGTCAGGGCCTGAATCACATCGGGTGAGCTGTTGATGAAGTATTCGCTGGGCTCCTGCGGGCTACCACATAAAAGCTCAAACTGATAGTGCATGGAATTGGCAAATTCCTGTGAAAATGTTGTGGCCCGTTCTTTAATGAAGTAGCGGCCGTCATTGTTGATGACATCAATGCAACAGTTCAGGGAATTAAGCAGATACTCATAATTTTTTTCACCGTCGATTAATCCGGTAAAGCGAGTGAAATATTCGCGATCAGATTTTAAATGCCCGCAAAATAAATCAAACCAAAGAAAAGAGGCAACATGAGTGAGTACAGACCAGGAAAGCGTCAAGGTCTCTTCACGGCGAACAGGATGACAAAATTCAATTTGTATGGACTGCACAAGCTTCCCGGTTTCATTCACAATACCTTGATTTTCTGCGCCACTGGCTGACTTGTAAATAAAAATGTAGCCAAAGTTCTTTGGAAGATCGTAGCCTTTTACCTATGAAAGTTCTTATGACCCTTTTCTTTATTTTTCCTTCGATCGCCCTGGCATTTAAATGCCCGGAGTCGCCCAATTCTTTTTCTCCACAAAAAATAAATTATAGAAAAGTTTTTTTGGTTCCCGGGGCAGGAGCCGACGAAGATGAGTTGTACTTGGGTTATATCCGTTATGGAAAATACTTCAGTATTTATTCTTCAGAATTGAAAAAGCGAAAAATTCCATTCGAAGTCATCAGCACATTCCCAACGGGAAATGAAAATATCGGACAAAGAGTTGAAAAGCTTGCTGAAAAAATTAAGAATGAACCACTGCCGGTGCTGGTTATAGGTCACAGTATTGGGGGATTGGTCAGCCGTCTGGTGCTTAGAAGACCGGACATTGCCCGCAAGATTGCTGCAACGGTTACAATCAGCAGCCCTCATCAGGGAACCCCGTTAGCGGATTGGTTTCTTACTGATGGTCCTCATACGAGAGAACTGAAAATATTATCAAAGGCTTTCGGATTTGATCTGTCCCAGAAAGCTTATATAAAAGAAATATCAGTGATGAATAAAGGAGAGTGGAACACTGATCTGGATCACGCTTCTCACATTCATAATATTTTCTCGGTCCTCTCTTCACAACGGCCAAGAGATTTAATGTTTTCGAATGCCTTTTTTGCAGCTGGCGATAATGTTATTCGCGAGCTGGTCAATTCGGATAAAGAATATGTCAGTGATGGAATTGTTCCGGTTGAATCACAAATATGGGGCGAGTGCCTGCTGTTTGAAGAAGAAAATCATGGTTCCATCATCGGCAAAGATGTTTTTCATTTCCCAACCAGGGATGTTCTCCCGAACATTCTTAATAAATTAGATCAGCGTGAGATTCACTTTCAGCGCTAAGCGAAGACTCGATCATTTTACTCAGGTATTTTTTCGTGAATTTTTTCTCCCAAATTTTTTATGTTTGGTTAAACTAATATTACAAACACCCATTTTTCAAAGGAATAAATTATGCAAATGGAGAGAAATGCAATTGTTGAGTACCTAAGAGAATCAGATCCAGAAATGGATTTTAATCCAGCTGGTTTATCACTTACCGACCTTATCGATTTAATGATCGACAGAGCGAATGAAGTTGAACTTGATTACTCTATCCTTTCAACTGCTTTTGTTAATAAAGTTAATCCAGACCGCTTCGAAGCTTTTCATGAAGCAGTTATGAATCAGTATGAGACAGTGAGAGACGGGGAAGAAATTCCTGAAACAATTTTAGATAGATTAGCTTCGCAATATAGATAATATTTTTTTCTAAGAGAGATGTTATCTACATCTCTCTTAGATTTCATCCCTGATCTTCATTAAAATTTCGTGATATTTGTAAGAGCCTAGAGAATCTTCTTTCATTTTATGATCAGGCTTAAGAATTAGTCCTTTCGTTTGAATTAACAACTTCTTTATTGCCGGGTTCTGATTAATTTTTCCAGTAATGGCCTTAGTAATAAGATCCAGATGAAAAGCCGAGCCTGCTCTGCCATCGTTATAATTAAATTTGTGATCCTTGTAATTAATAAGTGAAAATTTGTTAGCTTTATAAATTTTATTGGCCAGGTCACCTGCAGATTTACTGTCCCACGAACTTAATAGATAAACTTCTTCTCTTTTATGAGGCCAGTTGGTTTCCTTAAAGCGTTCGTCATCCAATAAATCAGGATCTGGATATTTCATTCCCTGCCAAAGGCCTTCTATAGAATTGTATTTCACGCCGTCTAAAACAAAGGGAGAGTGGGAGAGATTTGAAAAAACTCCGAGTTCTGTTCGCTTGGAAAGAATCACTTCTCCGGGCTTGGCATCCTGAGGGAGGATTTCCCAGTCTTTGGCCTCTGATCTTGGAATTTCTGTCCACCAGTCAGCAGGGTAATTAGCATTTGCACTGTGGGCGCATGAAGATAAACTGAACACAAAAAGAAGGATGATAAGTATTGTTTTCATGTGAAATATTGAAACAATGAATTCTTCAATTTTCAAGCATAAAAATCAGCTTTCAGCAGTAATGACGCTAGATAAGGTAGTTCCACTCATTATTGCCCACGAATAGATCACAAAGTTCTAAGGAAGTGTGTCAGATCGTCTTTCTCTTCTTTGGTCAGTTTGGTTTCCAATACGATATTGAAAAATTCCACGGTGTCTTCTAAAGTTAAAAGTCGCCCGTCATGCATATAAGGCGGCGACTCTTTAATTCCTCTCAGAGTAAAAGTTTTGATCGGGCCATCAGCGCTCGCCATCCTTCCGTTAATCATTTGTGATTTAAAAAATCTCTCGACTTTCAAATCGTGCATTAGATTATCAGAGTAAAGTGGAGCCGCATGGCAACTCATACATTGCGCCTTTCCGTTGAAGAGCGCTTCACCACGTATTTCTTTTTCGGTTGCCTTTTTTGGATCTAACTTACCATCGACCACTCTCAGTTTTGGCGCTGGCGGAAAATCGAGGAGTGCTTCAAATTCAGCCATGGCATGGACCTGCTGGCCTCTATCAAGAATATTAATTCCTTTCTTGACGGCAATGACAGGATCGCCGTCAAAATAAGCAGCACGCTGTTCAAATTCAGTAAAGTCTTCTACCGTTTTCAGTGCACGTTGCGATCCGAACAAGCGTTGGCTATGAACTCCGCGCAAACTTGGAGTATCAATTCTATGACGGAACTCCTGAGGGCGAATATCTCCGACTAAGTGAGTAGCCGCATTACTGTGTCCATTGGCGTGGCATTCGAAACAACTCACGCCTTCACTTGGCGCTGCAGATCTTCGGTCTTCAGTCAGGTTAAACTGCTGCTGAGGAAACGGGCTTACCAGGAGACGAAGTCCATCAAGTTGTTTTGGATTTAATAATCCATCAAACATTTCATAATAATTTTTCTGAGTGACTAGTTTTCCTTGTGAGACATCTCCAAGGTCCGGACGGGTAGTGAGAAAGATGGCAGGAGGAAATTCCGGCAGGAAGTGATCCGGCAGATCAAAATCGAGATCAAAACGTGTTAAGTCACGCCCCGTTTGCTTTTTAATCTCATTAATATGAAATTCCGGAAAAACCATTCCCCCTTCAGGGTGATTCGGGTGAGGCAGCGGCATAAAACCCTTAGGAAACATTCCTTTGCTTTTTACATCTTCAGGACTCATTTCTGCCAGCTTCTCCCAGGTCATTCCCTTGGGAAGTTTTACTCTGACTTCTCCCTGAATGGCCTTACCTCGAGTCATCTTTACGTCTTTTACCGGTGAATCAGATAAGTCGTAACGCTCTTTTAAAAGATCTCTTTGCCTGCTCATAATTTTCGATTTCTCGGATTTCATTCTCTTCATGATGGAATTAAAATCTTCTTTGATATCTACCGGGGCATAGCTAGTTTTAGTTTCTGCACTGAGAGAACCAGAAAAGCCAATGACGATTGTCAGGGGGATTAAGACTGTTTTTAATTTTTTTGCCATGCTCATGTTTACTCCATCTATTACGAAACAATTCCAAACTGATGGAAGAATATTGTTGCTTGAAAGATTTAAGCAAGACACGGGACGCTTTTAGTGAATTTTATATGAGTATGATAGTTATTGTATATGAGTAAGTGCTTCTTCAATTTTAGGTTTCCAGCCCTTATCCATAAGTCCTGTATGAAAACATTTTTTAAGGAAATCAATATCTGAAAAACGATTTCTTCCATAGCCTTGCTCAAACAGTTTAGAGACAGGCAAACCCGGAAAGGGTTGATCTATTAGTTCTAAATAATCACCAACTCTGACCTCACCCTCTTCCAGAACGCGATAGAACCAGCCGGTTCTTCCTGCTTCCATAACAACCTTCAGGATACGGTCGTCATTATATGCATAATTAATTGTAGCGCATGGTCTGCGGGGAACCGTCAGCTGTATTTTTGCACTTCCAAGCGAATAGATATCGCCAATATTTAATTCTGCTTCAGTAAGCTCTTCGGTCAATATATTTTCACCAAAAGAACCGGGGACAAAACGATCGGCAATTTCAGGAAATTTTTCTTTCAGAAAATTATAATTTTTAAGCGAATAGTGATGAACAACTCTCATATCTCCGCCGTGAAATTTTTTATTGGCAATATTATCGTGTTCAATTGCATGCTTTTTAATTTTTAGAACGGTTTCAGGATGCTTTGTGATGGCACTTTCAACATTGTTTGAAAGCCTGGCGATCTGTCCGGTGAAGATTCCGAGGATTTTGTATTTGCTCATAGTCAGGTCCTTGCCGTTACATAGCTTAAACTTTGATAATTTTTTAATCCGAACATGAAAAATTTTACAGCAATAATAAAGAAACCAGCGGCACTTGTGACCGCGATTAACCCCTGACCAAGGGAATTTCCTGATTTTGTTTGGATAATGCTAGTATGAAAGTTGGACAAAAAGAAGTATGAATATGGGCCCGGTGAGATTTCACCGGGCATAATATGATCGACTACGTGCGAAGAATTATAATTAGTTATTATTCCACTGAGCTTCCAGTTCTCCTGGTGAGCCATAAAAGACGTTTATGTCCATATCAAATTTTGTCCCGGGAACATTGTATAAACATGATCCGGTGCTCGAACAATTGAGTTCACTGGAGAATTGCCACAGAAAGTAATTAGACCATATTCCCTTAGGGAAATCAGTAACAGTGGGTTTGAATCTCGCGTACCAAAGTTTTGCCTCTTGAAAACGCGGATTATTCTTCACCTTTTGATTGAGGAGCTGCGTGGTCGATTGATTGGCGTAAACCACAGGAGTGCGTCCGGTTTTTTCATAAACACGATCCATAAAGACCACAGCTTCATCTACACTCATTAAGTTTGTTGCGCTTGTATTTTCTAAATCGAGAACCATTAATGTTTCCGGTTCGTCCTTAACTAGTGAAAGAAAAAGATCAGCCTGGGCAATAGTATTTCCTCTATACCCTAAGTGATAAGCTCCCCATAAGTAGCCACGCTCTCGGGCAATCTTTTTTCGCGATTGATAGAGACCGTCTAAACGCGATCCGATACTTGATCGATGAATGACACCGACAACTTTTTTATCTGCAGCCATCTTGGCCCAATCAATGGAATTTCCTTCATAGGCATCAATGACTATCGAAGTGCCGCTTTTGGCCCAGGGACGGTTGAGAGAAGAGGCTAATAGTGATCCTCCTCCCGTTGATGGAGGTGTTGTTGATGTTCCTCCGCCCGTTGGAGGGAGGGGATTGTCAGAGCTATCTGTTAAAACAGTTCCGTCAGTTACTTCCGGCAATTTTGCACCGGATGCATACGAGTTGGTAACAGTGAATATATTTAATAAAGTAAATAATGTTAACGTTAAAAAAGAGGCCTTCCGTGGCCATCCATTCTGCTTCATCCTGAAGCTCCTTTGTTAGAATTTTTTTATTTGCGAGTAAGTAGTAGTTGCAAGCAGGCGTGCCAACTTCAATCAGTTAAACAATTGATTAGGACGTATAGATTAAATAATTAGTTAAAAGGTTGGAGACGAAACGACTGTATAAAATGAACCTGTACATTGGTGTCGGTGATAAAATTTCACTGAGTAAAAGATTTTCAATACTGAACTACATTGATGATATGCTTATTAAATACTGTTTAGCCATATAAGCACAGTTTCTGCATTTTTATCAGGTGGAAAGACCGGGTAAAAAACTTTTACAATTTTTCCATTCTCACAAAACCATGCCATTCGCTTTAACAACTTCATTCCTGCAAATTCAAAGGTTGGAAGTGTCATTGCTTTTGTGAAAAGAAAATCGCTGTCACTTAAAACCGCAAAAGGAAGTTTTATTCTTTCTACAAGTTCCTGTTGAAATTCTGTTGTTTGAGTACTGACGCCGAAAACCTGAATCCCCAGGTTTTTAAATTCTAAAAATGTGTCCCGATATCCGCAAGATTGCGGTGTACAGCCTCGAGCACCAGGTATTAGGTCCCATCCAATAGGCGCAGCCTCATCTGGTCTTCCTGTGCGTGGATAGAAAAAGAGAACGGTTGGTTCTTGAGTTAGTTGAGAAAGATCAACCGTATAACCATCAGTCGATTGAAGCTTGAGCTCTGGAAGTGACTGGCCTTCCAGATGATTACAGTCACCATCATCTTCGGGAACAGGCAAGTCCTCTGGCAAACTGTAAAAATTATCGCGAATGATTTTGTTCATGATACATACTACCATCAACCTCTGAATTTTGGTAAGAAATGTATCTTGAGTTAAGCTTGATTTTGTGATAAATTAGAAGCATGAAGATCAATTCTCGTTCGTTCATATTCATCGCTTCTACCATCACCACCCTTTAAGGGTAATCATTTTTTATACCCTCAGCTTAGAGGGACACATTTACATTCCGAATAATATTTATTTTTGATTGCGATATATTTCGCATGGAGATTTTATGTCATATTTATTTGATCACCGCTTTTTAGCGGTGGAGATGGAACTATATTTTTTTGATGAATCAGTCGGAGCGGGACTTCCCATGTGGCTGCCTAACGGTGTTTGCATAAGAGAAGCATTAGAAAAGTTTATAAAGGAAAAAGAATTTAAGTCTCAATATCAGCGCGTTTCAAGCCCTCAGCTTGCAAGAGCGGAGTTGTATCAGCAGTCGGGACATTTGAAATGGTACAAAGAAGATATGTACCCTGAAATGAAATGGCCGGAAGATGACAGCTCTTATTATCTGCGGCCGATGAACTGTCCTCATCACCACAAAATTTTTGCCAGTGTACCCAGAAGCTATAGGGATTTACCTCTGCGCTTAGCTGAGTATGGCCAGGTTTATAGATTCGAAGCAAGCGGCGCCCTTCGCGGGCTTTCGCGTGTAAGAGGACTTTGCCAAAATGATGGGCATATTTATGTTGATCCGAAAATGGCAAAGGATGAAATTCAAAAAGTTCTCAGGCTGCATGAAGATTGTTATCAAGCGCTGAATCTAAAAGGTTATCGGTATCGATTATCAAAGCATGATCAGAATAAAATTCCTGAATTAGAGGGAAGTCTGAAAGATTGGTTATCAAGTGAAAATATTCTGCGTGAATGCCTTATTGAAATGAAACTGGATTTTTATGAAGCGGATGGCGAAGCCGCTTTCTACGGGCCGAAAATAGATATTCAGATGAAATTTTTCAGTGAGAATCAAAATCTAAAAGAAGAATCTATCTCCAGCATTCAACTGGATTTTTTATCACCGGAGAGATTCGATCTGAAATTTGTTAATTCAGAACAAGTTAAAGTAAGACCCTGGATCATTCACAGGGCGCCGCTGGGAAGTCATGAAAGATTTATTGCCATGCTGTTGGAGTACTTTGATGGCCAGTTGCCCGGATGGCTTTCTCCAATTCAATTAATGCTTTTTCCTGTGAATGAGAAGTCGCATGAGTTTGCCCAAGAAATTCAAAAAGAATTAATGGAAAAAGGAATCAGGGTAAAAATCGATCAACGCTTTGGAGGATTGGGAAAAAGAATGGTTCTTGGAAGAAAGCTGCGGCCATTTGCGTTTGCAGTGGTAGGCGATGATGAAATTGAATCAGGAAAATTAAAAATTAAATTCAGGGAGAGTGAGGAGGTGGTGGAGATTAGGGAGCTTTGTGAAAAATTAGGAAAAATATTACTTATTCCATTTTAGTCATTTCAAAAGTGAATTTTAATTTTTTTTATCTGCACGGAAAACTTAACAAATGCGGAGTTTGTGATAGCTCACCAGAAAAATGCTCATGAATATGGGGATTTTTCTGGTGGATTGAAGAGACTTGCCTGCAAAGTTTGTTTTAACAACCCACCAGTTTTTTAATTCTAGCATGCTTGTGAAAATTTTGGACAAAAAAAAGCCCGGTAGGGAACTCCGGGATGATTAATTTGTTATAGCAATAACGGTCGTACTAAAAGAGTCAATTATCACAAATTTGCTATAACTTTTGTTTGTTATACAATTAATAATAATTAATTAAAACTAGAAGGGATGTGTAATGACTGAGCAAGATCAAACGATTCAGGATCGTTTAGTTAACCTTGAAAAAAAAATCGATCATATTACAAAAGTTTTAGGGCTAAGGTACCCAACAGCACAAGTTTCTCAATCCCAATCAGAAGAGGAATTTCCTCCGCCAGTTCCTAAAAATGAAGCGCCTCGAGTAGCGAGTTATAGGGCCTCTAATACATCCCCCTCTACACCAATTAATCTACTTCCAATACTTGCAGTTATTTGTTTTGGCCTGGCTGGAATTTTCATTGTCAAGCTTGCTATAGAGTCCGGATGGCTTACGCCAGAGAGACAGTGGGGGCTGCTTGCACTTTTCGGTATAGCATTGGTAGGAGTTGGATTACTCATCAGCAATATTGAAAAGGCCTATCGCAGTTATGCTGGTGCTGCAGGTGTAATAGTTCTTTATCTTGCCTCGTATAGCAGTTCTTTATATTTTGACATTTTCCCACCCACTGTTGCTCAAGCTCTTGCCGCATTTGTTTCATTATTCTGTTTATATCTTTTTCACTATTATGAAACAGAATTATTTGTCGTGATATGTGCCATCGGCACATATATTTCACCTGTCATTTTAGGTAAAGAGTCAGATATTATTTTTCTAAGTGGATTCTTTTTAATTTGGGCGGCATTGTTTTCAAGAATCTCAATCTATTTAAGAAGCAGGACTCTTGTCTTGCTCTCTTCCTATTTGGGTCTGGGGATTTTTACATTTTTAAATATTACTGCTGCAAATCCTGAGGATTTACGAAATGTTATCCTCGTCCAGAGTATGCAGTTTATTATTTATGCCGGAGGAGTATTTTATTATTCAGTGAAAAATAAGGATCCACTTTCTAAAACTGAGGCCTTGGCATATTTACCAATTTTACTTTTTTTCTATGGAACAATTTATTATTTCCTGAATAAATATAATCCAACGCTGGCCCCATGGATATCGCTGGGTTTTTCCGGCTTTATTTATTTTTTATATTGGCAAGCAAAGAAATTCATTCAAAATCTCGAGAGCCAAAGTTTGGTGCAATCATTTTTTGCCGTTGTGCTTTTCCATTCGGGGTATATGGAACTTCTTCCCGCAGAAGGAAAGTCCTGGTTGTTGCCGTTATTTATTTTAGGAAAATACGTTAGTGATCAGAAAAATGATTTTAAATCTCTGGCGCCACCGTTGAAATTTGCTTTTTTTGCAATGTCGGCAATCGAATTTTTTAATCTTTGTTTTCGATTGATGGGCGAGATGAATTTACAAAACGTTGTTCCTGCTCTGGCAACCATTGCATTAGGTTTCTTTTATTACACAAAAAGTTTTAAAAATATAAAAGATACTCAAGGATTATTTCTTGGCTTGCTGCACATTCTGTGTATTTTAGCCCTCTATCGTCTAGCTTATGACTACGGATCATTGGCTGTCTCTGCAGCTTGGGGGCTATATTCAGTTGCGATTTTGATTTTAGGATATATTAATAAAAATGCTGTTCTTGCAAAGTCTTCTTTACTGGTGCTCACGGTGACATGCTTAAAGGCCCTCGTTTACGATGCTGCCCAAACGTCTTCTGGAATTAGAATAGCCTCCTTAATTTTAACAGGAGCAATTCTTTATGGCGCAGGTTTCATGTTTCAAAAAATTAAGAAGTGGGAGGTTTAGGATAATTGCCTCGCCAATATACATTTCATCCCAGAAATAAAAAGCCCAGTGGGTACTGGGCTTTTTTATGATTACTTCATTCGAAGCTCTCAGTTTGAATTATATCTAAGCTGTATGTTAATTATCGTCGCAATTTATTTTGTTTCTTGGATTTTTACGATTGTAAGCTTTTATTAAGGATTCTAATTCCCCACCGTCAATAGCACATATCTGTGCGCCTTCCATTAAATCACCATCGCCGCTATTTAAACATTGTTCAATATTTTTTTTTGTATTCGGGGTTCCTTCATCTTTTAGCCAATCTTCACACATGCTGACTTCACAATTATAGATAGCCTTATCGTATAATGAATCGCAAATCTTTTTATTACTAGCACTGCTGGCAAAAGTATTTGCAGAAAATAGAACCAATAAAGTCAAAATAGTTTTCATTAAATTTCCCCTGAGAATAATTGATACTTTTAATGCCGAATCTATACTCAATATCTAAAACGGAATAAACACAAATCGGGTAAATGTGTAAAAAAGTTATGGTTTCTTTTCAAAAGACATTCACTATTTTCGTCCCTTCCTTGGGGAGGAACGGGGGGCATCTGCTAGTGCAGTTTTGATTGTAGCGATAAATCTTGATAGCAAATTCAACAACATAGTTTTCACAACCTCATAGCGCTCTTGTAAATACAGGATTAGGAGGTACTTACAATTTATTGTATGTTACAATAAATTGTAAGTTCGCGTATGTGGAAAATTATAATGAGTAAGCGAGTGGAGGATGAGCTTTATCTATTTTTAAAGCTTAAGTATTTCAACGGCGACGATATTAAAGTTCTAAAAATGTGGGTAGCATTTGTTGAGGAGCATGGTCCCGAAGCCTTGGCGAACTATTATAAATGGGATGATCATCCCCTCAATGGAAAGTTAAAAGGGTGTCGTTCTTCTTGTATTAGTAATTCTGGACGAATTATTTACAAAGTGAGAGATCAAGAAATAGTTGTTGAACTCATTCGAATTACGCCCAACCACGATTATAAATTTGATGAGGAGTTTTAATATGAAATCGATGAAGGCAGTATTAAAAGAAATTGACGCCGCAGAATTAGGTTCAGGAGAAGCTGTTCGTGTGATCAGGAAATCTCTTGGTCTAACTCTTAAAGATCTTGCTGAAATTTCCGGCATACGAGAAACGCACCTTTCGGCTATTGAAAACAGTTCATATGAGATTTCCAAAAAAAATGCTGAACGTCTTGGAGCAGCCTTAGGGGTTCATCCCGCTACAATTTTGTTTCCTGAGGGAGTAGAGAAGAGCACGGAGCTTCAAGAGATTGAAAAACGTAGAAAAAAAGTTCTATCGAGAAAAGTTAGTTGAAGCGACTGCTTCTTTATTTCGGACAAAAAAAGCCCGGTACGGAACGGAGGGCTTAATATTATCTTGGACCTAAAACGGATTATTTTTCCAAAATTAATTTTAATTTTTTTAAATCGCTTTGAATGAAATCGATATCGCGTTGGTAATCGTTGTCAGACATACGAGGTAGTCGGTATAGTGTGAAAACAACTTCACTACCCATATCGTTTTTTAGAACTCTGAATGGATTGTGGTTAATTTCTCCTGAAGGAAAGATGATGTCATGATCCATAACTCCGAAATTATTTTTATGAACGAAGCGCACACGCACTTTTCCAATAGGTGAATCGGTCTCCCATTCATCACCTACCTTTGTGATCGTATTGTTGCTTAGTCCCGCTGCCCATTTAGGCAAATTTTCAGCATTGGACGCAAACTCATAGACTTCTTCAGTTGTGCAATTAACTGAAATACTTAAATGCTTTGCTGGAAACATCATAAACCCCCCGCGCTTCTACGAAGTATAGGTACTGGATAGTTTCGTGTAAAGAATCTGGTGCTTAAAATTAAAAAGGGGAGAATTTCTTCTCCCCCCAAATTTCAGAACCAGTCCATTAACGACTTTAAAATTGTTGTTAGCAACTTTAAAACCAGGATAAATAATTCTAAAGCTTTCAAAACCTTAAGCATCCTTGCCTCCAAAAGACAGACCTTCATTGGCCTAGGAGCTCTCGGCTTGATTGAATCTATAAATATGCTATGATCATTTCACCCCCAAGTTTCAGGTTTGTTAGACCTTTTGGGAAATTTTCAAAACCTTAAAACCCCTCTTATCACGAGGGGTTTTTTATTGAATCCAATTCCATTTCTAAGCTCAGAGAAATTTCTAATTTGAAATGAATAAATTTTTTAGGATGATTAGAATTTTGGACAAAAAAAAGCCCCAGAAGGTTAACCCGGGGCTAATTATGATTACTTCTTGCGAAGCTCTCAATCTGAATTTGAATTTTAAAAAGTCGCCATCGTCCTTCTCAGGAAGAATGGGGTGGCTGATGGGGCTCGAACCCACGACACCTAGAATCACAATCTAGTGCTCTACCGACTGAACTACAGCCACCATAAAATTGATAGGTCAATTTATAGAGTTTCAGGGGGTTTTAGTCAACGAAAACTTTCCCCAATGGCCCTCCTCTGAAGAAATTACGTGTTAAATTTTGACTCTTTGTCTTTTGTGCTATTAAATAAAAAGTACGACATTATGCTAAGTTAGGAAGGTAAAAATGAAAAATTTTAGAGCAATTTCAGTATTGGCAGCTCTTGCTATGGCGGCAGGGATGAGTCAAAAAGCGCATGCGTACGGAACTGGATTATCTTCGTTCCCACTAGAAACGGAGACGAAACTTATTTCAGCAGAATTGACAGGAATTACTTCGACTGGTGGCGGAGTTGGAATGCAGGCCCGCTACACCCAGAAACTTACCGAAAAAGGAACAATTGACGGAGGCCTTGGTATCTCCGGCGGCGAACGCAGTGCCAGACTCTTTGCAGGTTTTGACTACGAAATTTTTCCGGATTACGAAAATCAGCCACGCACATCTATTAAAGCATTCTTCGAAAACTCAAAAGAATTCAGAGTAAGAAGAAATATTATTGGAGTAGCACCAACTGTTTCTAAAGGTTTCAGCTTTTGGGGCAAAGAAGCTTTCCCGTACCTTTCAGTTCCATATGGTATCAGCTTAAACAGCACAACTAACTCATACAATACAACCATGAGTGCGAACCTGGGAATTTCAGGAATTATTCCTGCAGACGTAGGACCGGATAAACAACTTACGGCCAATGCTGAAGTTATCGTTGGTTTAAAAGACAGCTTCTCTGGAGCTTTCGTCGGCGTAGCATACCCAATTGAATAATTTTAAAATTATCTTTTCTGATTTCGACGGGACTCTTACCTACAAAGAAGGTTTGAGTCCCGTTTTTTTTGATATCCTGAATCTTTTGGAATCCAAAAAAACTCCGCTTGTCATCGTCACCGGACGATCTCTTTCATGGGGACATTTTCTTCTCACCCATTTTCCTTTTTTGACCGACGTCATTGTCGAAGGTGGCGGGACCATTGTCAGCCGTAGAGGAAAATTCATCACAGAAGATTGCCTGGTGAGCGAGAGCGATGTTTTAAAGCTTGCTGATTTTGAGGAAGAATTATTGGAAAAATTTCAAGGCTTAAAATTATCTGTAGATAGTTTCGGTAGAAAAACAGACCGTGCGATTGAACTGCATGATTTGCAAAACGGTACCCTCTTTCATCATATTGAAGATTTTCTTCGCGATCATCACATCAATTTCTCCACCTCTAATGTGCATTTGAATTTCTGGTGCGGTGAAGTTTCAAAATATTTAGCAGTAAAACATTTTTTGAAAAAGCATAATACTGAAGAAAACAAATGCGTTTTCTTTGGCGATTCGCTGAATGATCAGGCAATGTTTAAGAATTTTTCCCATTCTGTAGGGGTATCAAATATCTCCAGTATCATTGATCGCCTTGAATTTCTGCCCACAACAATTCTGCAAGGTGATGAAAATATTGGCCCTTTCGGCGTGTTGAACTATCTCAAAAAGAATCTTTAATAAATCATTGACCCTGTACCTACCTACAGGGTTTATAATAGATCTATGGAAAAGATTACAATTGGAAAATTAGCTGAACTCTCGCATGTAAACCCTGAAACCATCAGATATTATCATCGCGAGGGCATCCTCAAGGAACCCGCTAAACGGGCCAATGGTTATCGTTATTACGATGCTAATTATGTCACGAAAATTATTTTTATCAAAAAAGCGCAGGAGCTGGGTTTTAGTTTAAAAGAAATTAAAGAGCTGCTTGAAATTAACAGCGCAAAGAAAGTGACCTGCTCTTTGGTGAAGAAAAAAGTCGAAGCAAAGATTTCCGAGATTGATGAGAAAATAGAAGACCTGAAAAAAATGCGACAAACCCTCTCAAAACTTTCATGTGCATGCGATGAAAATTCGGACGAGGTGAAAAAAATCGTAGTTATGGATTGTTTTGAAACCAATTGTTGTTAAAAAGGAGAAAGTTATGAGAGCCCATTTATCTATTAATGTCAGTGATGTTACTAAGTCAGTAGAATTTTATAAAAAAGTTTTTGGAGTTCAGCCTCAAAAACAGACAAAGGATTATGCTAAGTTTGATTTATTAGAACCTGCTCTAAACTTCACAATGCAAACTGCGAAGGAGAATCAGAGTTCGGTCAATCATTTGGGAATTGAAGTTGAATCAGCTGACGATGTCATGAAGTGGCAGAAGAAATTAACAGAGCAGGGCCTGGTTAAATTAGTCGAGAGTGATACCAACTGCTGTTTTGCCCGTCAGGATAAAGTCTGGGTTCAGGACCCGGATGGAAACTCATGGGAAATTTTTTATGTTCATGAACAGCTTCCGGTAGAAGGAGAGCTTAATAAAACGGCTGGATCCGCTTGTTGTACGCCTGTATTTGGAAAAGCAAAGTCTACTTGTTGTTGAGGATAAAATGAAAACTCACCAAAAAATAAAGATACTATTTTTATGCACGGGTAATTCCTGTCGGTCTCAAATGGCCGAAGGTTTTGCCCGCCATTTCTATGAGGATAAATTCGAGATATATTCTGCCGGAATTGAAAAACATGGCATGAATCCGCGAGCGATAAAAGTCATGAAAGAGGCCGGTGTTGATATTTCCAATCAATATTCCAAAACGCTAAATGAGCTCGGTCCTATTATGTTTGATTTCGTCTATACCGTTTGTGGACATGCCAATGAGCTTTGTCCGGTTTTTCCGGGACGCGCAGTCGTAAAGCATGTTGGTTTTGACGACCCTCCCAAATTATCTGCCGGATTAGTAGATGAAGAAGAGATTCTAACTCATTACCGTAGAGTTAGAGATGAAATTAAAAACTGGATTCAAAATTTAAAATAAGCCTTCTCAGATTGATAAAAGTCAACTCGTCAGGGACAGAAGACATAAGTGATAATGTTTCCTATGACTAATCAAACTAAACATATTCTTTTTTATACCGGTGCGCCCGGCTCTCGGTGGAGCGCTATTTCCCAGACATTGGGACTTATGCCTCATGTGAATAAAAGTGATGAATCGCCAGAGAGGGTCTTTAATCATACGAAATTTTCCGGGCACAGAGGGATGTATTTTGGCCCAGGTATGGAGCTCGGAAAATCATTTGATAGGATTGCAGATCTAAGCAGGGCGGAAATATTGGAAGAAATAGACCGTGCTTATGAAGATAAAAATAGCGAAGAGCTGAGAGTTGTCAAAGCTCATGTCTTTTCATATCAACTTGAAACACTTAAGGAGAAATTTCCCGAAAGTCGGTTTATGCTGGTTTGGCGCTCTGATGTTGAATGTATTAAGTGGTGGTTTGAAATAGGGGGATTTAATATTCAGTACCCCAAATATGACTGGTACATCGATGAGGCGACAATTAAACAAAGAATTAGCGAAGAAAATAAATGCATAAAAGATTTCGCTCAAAAATATAATCTGGCCCTTGAGCCGTTTAATGCAGAATGGATTAAAAAGAATTTCGGTCATGAAGTTCTGATTAAAGATCAAAATTATTTCAAAGATATTTATGTGGCGATAACCGAATGAAGAAGAAGCTTCTTATATTAACCGGCCCTCAAGGTTCGGGAAATCATCTGATGTCTAAAGTCTTTTCAGTTCATCCCGAAGTTTCCGGATGGGAAGAACTGCTGGAGAGCTATTGGATTGGTCATGATGAAGAATTTTTTGCGCCTTATTGGTCGGGAGAAAAAGAACTAATTCCATCTCTCTTTGAAGGAAAAAAATATTGGGTCACCAGCATTTCAGTTCCATTTATAAATGATGGAGTTGAAGTGATTCCTGCAATGCTGGCGTTCATTAAAAAAGTTCAATCTTTCGACATTGATGTTGTCCTGGGAGTAATTGTCCGCGACCAAAATATTGTTCGACATCAGCAAAAGCGCGTCCGGGAAAAGGTCACCCTTCCTTTGGCCATTGAACTCTATAGCGATTTGATGGACCAATCCCCGTGTCCCATACATTTTTTAGATTTTGAAGGACTCTATCTTTATAAATCCCATTGGCTCAGGTGGATTTCGACACTACTTGCTTTTCCCGTGGCATATGATCACCCTAAGATTCTCGAGATATTAAGCTCGGATAGTAATCAAAAATATGTAAGTTTTGTGGATGATTATTGGCTTGATCAGGAAGTTAAAAAAGCCTGTACTCCAAAAAATTTACGCAAATCATAAGAGCAGATCAAAAATATTTTTCCGAATTTCTATCGCTTCTCTCGTCACCAGGCATTGGCTGTTGCGTGGGTGAGGGAGAGTGAGTTGTATTTCTGCCTTAACCCTCGCCGGAGAATTGGAAAGAACAATAATTCTGTCAGCAAGAAGAATGGCTTCATCGATATCGTGGGTGATAAAAATAATCGTTTTTGATTCTTTCTGCCAGATATCAAAAAGAAGTTGCTGCATTTTGTATCTTGTCTGAGCATCGAGAGAGCCAAATGGCTCATCCATTAAAAGCAGCTCCGGATCTTCTGCAAATGCTCTGGCAATTCCCACTCGTTGCTGCATGCCTATGCTTAATTGATATGGGTATTTATCTTCATGTTCACTAAGGCCTACAAAATCAAGATAAGTACGGGCCCTCGTTTTCGCCATAGTTTGAGAGCTTCCTTTCGTCGTTAATCCCAACATAATGTTTTGCAGAACCGTTTTCCAGGGAAACAAATTGTGTTTTTGAAAAACGACGCTTTTTCTGTGTGTTGTGCAAATATTCCCGCTTTTATTTTTTATGAATCCCGCCAGAAGATGAAGGAGGGTGCTCTTTCCACAGCCGGATGGACCTATTATGCATACAAATTCCCCGTTATTGATTTCAAGATTCAGATCAGTGAAGATCATGTTCTTTTGCCCATAGGAGAAATTTAAATTTTGAATAGAAATTGTTTTATTCATTCAGCTGATCTCTGTTTATAATTGCCCAGGGCAAGAGAAAACGCGAAAGCAGAATAAAAATTTCGTTAACGAGAAAAGAAAGCATTGTAATGTAGATAATTCCAGCCATCATGCGATCAGTCTGAAACATTTCATGCGAATAAAAAATTTGATGTGCCAGACCGGTGAAGGCACCGGACATTTCGGCAGCAGCAAGAGAAAAAGTAGCAGTTGATATGCCAATTCTCAAACCTGTAATAATATTAGGAAGAGCGTTGGGAAAAATTACATGACGAAAAAGTGAAAATCCACGAAGACCAAGACTCTTAGCCGTCCAAAGATACTCAGTTTCAATTTGTTCGCTCCCCGTTTGGGTATTTAACCAGATTGGAAAAAAAGTTCCCCAGGCCACAAGCTGTATTTTTTGATTTTCTCCAAGACCAAACCAGAGAATTGCAATGGGGATGAGGACTATTTTAGGAATCGAGCTTAAGGCGTTGAAGAGCGAACCAAATGAGTAGCGAAGCCACGATACCCTTCCTGTTAGAAGCCCAAAGCCAATTCCAAAGATTGCTCCCAAAGAATATCCAGCGATCCAGCGAAAACTGCTTATTTTAATATTGGTCCATAGTTCGCCTGTTATGAGCATATCTTTCATCACTGGCAAGACTTGAGAAGGGGGAGGAAAAAGATGAGTGCGGTATAGCCCGCTGAGAGATAAATATTCCCAGAATAAAAATGAGAAAATGAAGACGCCTGCCGATATTAAATATCGGCGGGCCATTATTTTATTTAATTTCAACAGCACTCTTCTTTTCTTTTAGTAATGCTTCCTTATAAATATGAGATTTGAAATCCGGAAGTGCCCCCGTTTTTTTATTTACGCCAAATGACCAGGCACCAATTTTTTCCATAATGCCCGGCAGATTTTTATCCAGCTCAACTTTAAAGGTAATTTCATTCCACATGGCATCCATGTCTGCAACTTCGATTTTCAATTTTGTCGCGATAAGTTTTTTGGCTTCCGCTGGATTTTTTTTGATAAACGTCTCTGCTTTTAAAAGTGCCCGAATAACTTTCCTTACAACTTCCGGATTTTGAAGGGCATATTCACGGTTCATATTTACGGTCTGGCGGCCGTCGTACAAATCCCCCGGGGGGAAAATGATTGCCTTTTCGCCTAATTCTTTTTTTGCATAATAAATATGCGGTTCCCATGCAAAATAAGCATCTATGTCGCCTTTAACAAGGGCCACCTTCATATCAGGTGCTTTCATGTTGGTAATTTGAACATCAGTTGTTTTCAAATTATATTTTTTGAGGAATTCATACATAAAATAGTCTGAGTTGGTACCTGCTGCAGTTGCAATTTTTTTTCCTTTAATGTCTTCAGGCTTGGAAATACCGTGGTCAATTCTTGCGATGACTCTAGCTTCGTGATGCTCGGAAACTGTGGCAATGGTCACAATGTCATTTCCTTGAACGATTGCATGAACTACGGGAGTTTCAGAAACAGATTGTAGTTGTGCCTGTTTTGCCAACAGAGCTTCAAGGGCATCTCTTCCGGAAGAAAACATTTTTTCTTCAACTTCCAGACCCTCTTCTTTGAAATAATTTTTTATGCCTGCCAGATAGCAGATAGCTGCAGGGAGAGATGTTGGGGCAGCGTAAAGCATTTTTACCGGTTCAGCAGCGTTTAAAGAAAAAATCGGGAGCATAAAACTCAATGCAAAAAATAAATTTTTTATTCTGTTCTTCACGAACTTCCTCCATGCGAAATATTAAAACACAATTATAATTTTAAAGAATACTAATGACAGGTGATAATTATCAACAGGAATGAATGTAAGTGAATCTTAATCGCGTTCCACGAGGAGTGTCGTATTCGGAAATATCACCGTCTACACTAAGTCCTGCCTTCGCCCCCAGCTGATGAATGAGCTCTTTAGTCCAGGGGAAAATGTTCAACTCAGGCTTTTCTTTCCAGAGTATTCCAGGATTTACACGCATAAATAAATGACCATCATCTTCCAATAAAACTTTAAGATATTTAAGGCGTTCTATAATTTCACTTTCTGTGCCAAAGTTGATGCTTCCCAGACACATGATGACCTGGTATTTCAAAGGTGGTTTGAAATCCAGCACATCACAGATTAAATCAGCCTCGGGGTTGACGATATCGATGCCGTAGAGATTTGGAATATGCCCTTTGTAGAGATTGAAACCGCAGCCAACATCCAGGACGTTTCTTGGATTTAAACTTTTAATTTCCGCAATCAAATTTTCGTCAAACGAATTGGTTTTCCAGGTGCTTTTAAAAAATTCCTTTAATATTTTTTCTTGAGAGTCATTCATTGTTATCTAGCCTGAAGAATAGGGCGTTTATAAAATTTTGCATCGGGTTTTTCCAGAAAGATATTGTCCGGATTATTGTAATCGTATGGACGCTGCTCGATTTTATTGTTAATTTTCACGTAAATTTCCCGAAGCTCTTCATGAGTCAGGTGATCTGTGAATTTAACAAATCCCGGCTGAATAATGTCTTCTTCTACCGATTGCTCGCGCGAAAGCCAGTCGAGGTGATCCAGAGTGCTTTTAATTTTTCCATTCTTTAAGAAATTAGCAAAATCCTGAGTGCCGGGAATAGCAGAGAGGTATTTGACTCTGGTGACCTCTTTGAACTCGTCACAAAAATCAATTAGCTGCTTCATGGTTTCTTTATTGTCATGAGGTCCCCCAACGATAAAGAGTCCACCGACTTTTACCTGGGCTTCGCGGTTCATATAAATGGCATCAACGATCGCGTTCTGAGTAATTCCTTTTTTATAATTATTAAGAACGGTTTTTGAAACTGATTCCATTCCGTAGAGTACTAAGTCGAGGCCGCGATCTTTCATATGTTTTAAAACAGGAACATCGATGCCGACCACGCGACTGAAAGCAGTCCATCTAAAATCATGCACAGGAAGGGCAACATCCATCAGGTCATGTACATATTTTTTATCAGTTACAAATGTTAAATCATTCCACCAGGCCATTTTGAAATTGTATTTTTTATAATACTCAAGCTCTCTTCTTACTCGCAATGTACTTTTGGCATTGAGTTCTGGAAATGCGCGATAACAAAAAGTACAATTGGCAATGCATCCACGGGAATAACTTAAATAGATTTCAGGAATATCTTTTCCCTTGAAACGATCCCATACTGAAAAATCTTGAAAGGGAATGGCATCAAGATCTGTGATTTGAGCACGGCCGGCATTTCTCATGACTTTGCCTTCAGCACTTTTCCAGAGAAGACCATTGATTTGATGAATATTTTTGGCATGTTCATTTCGGGTTAAAAAATCCATCAGTTCGATAAGCGTTAGTTCACCTTCACCAATGACTGCGTAATCAGCAAGAGTGCTCTCCATAATTACTTCAGGAGCTGAGGTGATGAGTGGCCCGCCAAGAATAACGGGAATATTCGGGCGAAGTTCTTTGCAAATACGTACTGCTGCTTCGGTGTAATTATAACTATCGCCAAAAGTAGAAAATCCTATGGCATCGAAATCCTGAATTTTTGTTTTTAAATCATCTGGATCGACGATTTCTCTTTGGTCTAGAAGAGTGACTTTGTATCCCAGTCCTTTGAGTAGAGCAGCGATAATCGATGGTCCTTCAAAAGGGGCAACGTGAATCCATTCCCATCCGCGAGGTACAACAAAAGGTGATGGAGGAACAATTAATCCGAAATGAAAAGAGTTTGTTTGCCTGGCTTCTTCCGGAGTCGTAAGTCCTCGAAGGCGATTAAGTGTAACGTCAAATGTGCATGGGGTTTTATCGGATATTTTCATGTTGAAATTATACAAAGTGAATCAGGAGCTACAAAGTAAATAGGGAGGTGATATTTGTCACCATGAGGTTATGGCTTAATGGCGCGAGCTTTGATTAAAACCCAGTTCCAGTTTTCAAATAGTTCACCATTTCTTACATGGACATTGCGTGCAATTTTGTAACTTTCAGGAGCTTCGGCTATCAGACTAAAGATGCGGCTTCTTAATTCGCTTGAGAGTTCCGGGGCCCCATCCAGCCATTTATTTATGGACTCTTCGACACACAAATAAACTGTTTCGAGAATTTCAAAATCGTGACCTGCAAGCTCATCACTCAGATCTTTGGTGTTGTAGTATTTTTTCATATTAATATGCCGGGTCCATTGTACTTTTTGGTAGTGTTCATCATCACCGGTATTAAATGGAACGCTTTGACTTAAAAGAAATTCACCATCTTTTTTTAGAACGCGATGAATTTCTTTTAATGTTTCTGATCCGTTCAAAAGCATAAAAGATTGGCGAAGAACTGCAGTATTAAATTGATTTGATTCAAAGGGAATGTCCTGGACATTTCCTATGACGGTAGGAAAAAATTGATTGGCAACTTCTACCATCTCTTTAGTGAGATCAAGTCCCGTCATATCCCAATTATACTTTTTCAGGGCATTGCCTATGATGCCTGTGCCACAGCAAAGCTCTAAGCATTTTCTTTTATTTCCATTTCCTAAAGCATCAACATGAGCCTTTATGAGTCGGGAATCGAGCATCCAGTTAGCGGAATGATTATAAGTTTTAATCCTGATCGAGAATTGATTAGTAATATTATTTACATCTTCTTCGTTTTGTTTTTTAGGCATTTTTATTGGGGCTGGCAGCGTAGATAGCAAAGTTCCAGTCTTCGATGATTTCATCGTTTTTTAATTCTACGTTATGCAGCTTTTTATATTCTTCCGGCGCATCCAGGACCAGTTGGCATACTTTGTTTCGCACTTCCAAAGAAAGCTCCGGAGCATTTTCCATCCAGAGTGAAACTGATTCTCTCACGCTCACGTTGGATTTATCGAAAACCTTAAAGCCATATTTTTCAAGTTCGTTTTTCATGTCTTGTTCAGTGAAAAATTGCACCATTTGAGCCTGTTTCACTTCGTGAATTTTTTTAAGCCAGGGAGCATCGACATCGCTAAAGGGAAGAATCTGGCTGATCACAATACGACCTGTCGGCTTTAATAAGCGTCTCGCTTCTTTTAAAACGGTTGGTCCGTCGGCCAGAAGAAAATAAGCTTGTCTCATAACTACCAGATCAAATGTATTATCTTCAAATGGAAGAGACTCGGAATTTCCCAGGATAGCTGGAAAAAGTTTGTTAGTCTCTTCTACCATTCCCGGGGTAATATCCACTCCAATCATATCCCAACCAGCGTCTGCCAGGCCCTTGCCGGTTATCCCGGTGCCACAGCACATTGCCAGTCCTTTGCCTGGAGTTCCCGCACTTTTAACATGGGCTGCAATAAGCGCTTGATTGGTAATCCAATGAGCAGAACGATTAAAAGTTCCGGATCTCAATTGAAATTGAGTTTTAATATTTAATTCGTGTTCAGATTTGCTAACCATTCTTCCATCCTATTGCTTATGTGCATAATAGTTTTCAATTATCTTCACTATTTTAGCTTCGAGTTCGTCTATGTTCAAATTTGTTTTTTTGGTAATCCAGTGTTTTAAATCAGTTGGGATGTGAGTGATAAATGTCACTTCCTTTTTTTTGTAGGGAATTTTTATGGCGATTGCATGAAGTGCATGTCTTGGCAACTCCATATGGTCATGGTCCGGAACTGTGGCCAGCTGATCTTTAAAACGCTGGAACATTTCATAAGAACCAAGATAAAGCTTATCGCCGATCAGAGGCATTCCGTGTGCCAGTGCATGCACGCGAATCTGATGCTGTCTTCCGGTCTGGGGGCAGGCGATGCCAATAACATAGTTGCCGACTCGCTCTAGAATAAAGAACTGAGTGGACGCATGTTTTCCTTCTGTCGAATTTTCAGGATACCACTCGACATGTACTCTTTTTAAACCTTCATTGGGCGAGCCCATTCTTTCGTTTGCGACAAACTGATTTCTTTCCTTATAATTTTCATTGATTCTCGAAATGAACAGATAGCATTTCTTAACGTCGTCATTTTCAAAATGCATCATCATTTCATTGGCCTGCTTGGGATTTTTTCCCAGCATCAAGATGCCGGAAGTCTCCCGGTCAATTCTGTGCAGTGAGTGAATGGTCTTGTTATACATCATTTCGAAATAAACGGTCGCGCAGTTAAAAACATGCCTTCCCGCGGGGTGAGTGGACATGAAAGCAGGTTTTGAAATAACGATGAGGTCTTCGTCTTCGAAAACAATTTCAGGCTTTGTCTCCAGCTCCAGCTTTTCACCGCGCCAGTACTCATCTTCATATTTACTTTTAAAAAAGCGAATAATCACTTCGTCTTTATGATGAAGGATGCTTGATGGCTTATGAATTCCCGGTCTGTCTTTGATCGTTATTTCTTTTTCTTTTATTTTTTTTTTGATCATCTCGCGGGAGAACGAATCAAGGTAAAGCTGAATATATTGATCGAGCCTGATGCCATCATGTTCTTCATCCACCAGATGGCGGACTTCGAACATATCATCGCGATAAGCTTTATTTAAGATGCTCATATCTGCTGCTTAATACTTTTCCTTTATTAAAAATTTAAGCAAAGACATTGCTGCACCTTCAGTGTAACCGTAGCGTGTTTCAAGATTTTTCAATACGCTTCTGATTTGCTTTCTATTTTCGTCTGAAAGGGGAGTTCCCAGGCTAGGGTCCATATTTTTTGAAAATTCCGCTTCAAAGAACATAAGGTTCTTGGAAATGGCCATGATCACTTTTTTCTGCTCGATTCGGAATGATTCCTGTAAGCGGTCTACCAGATCCGGGAAAACTTCAGTGTAAACAATTGGCTTGCCCGGATTGTCCAGAAAATAAGCTCCCAGTTTGGAAATGAGAAGAGAACGGTAAGTCTTGGCTTCTTCTTTTAAGTTAATGGCCACTTCAAATTCTTTAATGAAATAATCATCAGGATCAATAAATTTTCCGGTGGTGGAGTTTTTTATTTTTTCGCCTTTAATAAGAGCATTAACGTTTTCAATATAGCGCTTGATATAATCCTCATAAGAGCGTTCATCGATCAGCCCAAGCGAATTTCTAAGTTCGCGGTCGAAAATATTTAAATTATGTTCTTTAATCAATTCCAGGTATCGGCCGGGATTGTGGTAATCGGCTTGTGGGGCCATGTTTAAAAAATCGTATTCACTTTTCTTCAAGATCAACTGCTGAAGATGTTCCAGGAGTTCCACAAAAGTTACGTTGGGATGCTGAGATGACAGTTTGTAAATGATATGTTTTAAATCACGAGGCGAAAGACCGAATTTTCCTTCATAAAGGCTGTCGTTGATATATTCATTCAAAATTTCGTCATAGCCCTGCTTTAAAATCTGACGTGATTCGATATCAAGTTTTTCCGGCAGTTCAATATTCGCCAGATAGAGTGATTTTTCGAGCGGATTTAAGTTCGTGGCAATATTGGCCAGTTTTTTATCGTTATAGTTCTTAGTCTGACAAACTCGGAGGCGCGACATGACGGCAAATAAGCAAAGTGCATTCAGAGCGTGAGGTGAGAATTGAGAACGGTCCTTTAAACCTTCAACCTGATCTACATAAATCTTTTCCTCATCGCGAACATCCAGCAAATAAGGCACAGTGACGAAATTAAATCGTCCTTTAAATGAATTGAAATCCGGGTGCTGCTTAAAAGCAGCAAGATGAATTTCATTTGAAGTACCGATGAAGAAGATATCAAGCTCGGTCAGTATTCCCTGCAGATTTATAGTGCCTGACTCCATGGTCATTAGCAGGTATTTGTAGGCATCAAGCGGCCGCTTGAGAAGATCGGAGTATTCAAGAACACCGCGATTGGCCATGACGGCTTCACCTTGAAGTGAAAATAAATTTAATGACTGCAGACTCGGTGGAAGACTCTGAAGTCTTTTATCCATCGTGATCTGTTGCATGCGGGCGTCCACATGAATTTGCGGTTCAATCGTGACGGCGCCGGTTGAATAGCGTTTGCTGATAGTGAATCTTTCAACCCGGATATGTTTAAGAACTTCCTGGTGCTTTCCCTTGTAGTTTTTAAGAAGAGCATCGTAAATCATACGATTTCTTTTGGAAAGATCTCCCCTGTAAAGATAAGATTTTTTAACTGATTCCAACAGGCGCTCATTATCTTTTAATGCTGTCTCAATCAAATCCTGCCTATATTCTTTTGGAATCAGGAGTAGTGGATGATCCCTTAACTCAGAAGGCATAATGGCTGAAATTTCTTTGTCTTCAAGATAGGCGTAACTTACAAGATTGGTATCCCGGATGGAGCTGTTTAATCCGAGTGTCCCTTTAACATAATTTTCAATGGGAAAAATCCAGCTGAAGCTGTAGAGCTTGCCATTTTCTGATTCAGAATATTCTTCCAGGCCTTTGATCAGTTTTTTTACCAGAGATGATTTAGATGAACCGTTAGGGCCGATAAGCAGAATAAATTTATTATTGAAACCTTCTTCACTGAAATTGACCAGGTTCTGCGCCAGGGCCTGTTGTACTTTGGTCTGACCGAAGACAGGAGGGCAATCAGGATGATTGATCTGAAAAAGTTTATAAGAGCCATCTTCATTGACTCCATAATGTTGGAGCATGTCCTTGATAAATTCATAAGTGGGGCGGCATTCATTCTTTGCATTTTTTTCAAATATGTCGATGTAGTCGCTGAAAGAAAGTATTTCTGCGAGTGTGTCGTTTATTTCTGAAGCTTTGTGAATCCAATCGTGCTGGTTCATGCTCTAATCCTTGATTGTATTTCCATTGAGGATATTGTTAGTTATAATTGTAGTCTCTTATGAAAGATTTCAAAAGATACAGTGTCCCTCTATTATTCGTGTCAATTTGTGCCGTTTTAATACTAACGGGATGGGTTTTATGGCAAAAAAATCTCATTGAGCATCCAAATTCCGATCATTTTGTTCGGGATAGAGAGGCGATGGAGCGTCTTTTAAAAAACTCTTCTGAGATTCATCGAATCTGGAACGAAGGCGAAGAATCTCGCGAATGGATTTTAATAAAAAATTCCTGCTTAGAATATTTAAAAATCACAGCAGATTTTGATGAGTCCTTATTGCGATGCAATCCACTGCTTTTGCAATGTCATGCTCTGTTCAGTAAAAAAACTGACTATAATATTTTAAAACCAGAGAGCGAAAATAAAATTTTATATCGCTACATGACCAAATCCAATACAGGGCATCTTGGCTTAAAACAACCGGGTTATCTCTTTAGAATTGAAGATATTAAAAGTCATAAGTACCTCGATATTTTGCTGGGCGATCAATGTCATGAAATTTACCTCCAACAAAGAGCTTATGCTTATGGGGAAGAGTTAAAAGGAAAGGAAGCTGCTCAAGTTGAAGATTATCGTTTCGATAATTTTGGGCAGAATATTTATATCGACCGCCATCTGGTTACAAATGCTGAAGTAAACGACTGGATAGATTTCGGAAACACAGAGTTTACGAAAGGGCTGATAAAACGAGAAGGCAACCAGTACTTTTTACCCGCCACTCATCTGCAGTATTCTCAGATGGAAAATTATTGTTCCTTTAAAGGTAAGCAGGTTTTAACTGCCCATGTTGCTGATGCCGCCGGTTTTTTGCCAATGGATTTAGATGAAATTCTTCCTGTGAAAAATTCAAGATCGCCTTATTTCTGGACTAAGAAAAAAAATGAGTTTAAAGAGGATTGCAATTTGATTTATGCAAAAGAGTGTTTGGATAAAAAACCATTTAAACTCAATTTCACTGGTCCGACCTGGGCGGGAATGATGGATCCCATGGGTGGAGTTTTCGAAGTATTCCGCAATCCAATAGATCCGGAGAGCAATTTAAAGGCTTCGTCATTTTATTTTAATTTCAAATCGCCATGGCACAAGCTTGGATTTCGCGCTAAATGGGACGGGGAAGGCTTCGATCTTCGCCACTTTGATTTTCGGGGAATAAATCCTGATCTTACTGCCGAAAAATTTCAGGTGGGTTTTCGCTGCATGCGGGAGTCTGAATGAAATACCTGATGCTCATTTTCATTTTCCTTAACCTTTTTCAAGGCTGTAAACCGTTCGGGGAAAACTCTACTCATCCTGAGGAAGCAGAGATAAAAATTTACGATGAATGGCTTTATGTCTTTAAGTTGGATCAATTAAAAAGCAGCCCGGAAATAATAACCCGGCCCCCGGGAATTGAGCAGTTGCTTTTTCGGTTGATACTTCCAGCAGAGGGAGGAATCAGTTTGAAAACCCACTGTGTTTATTATCAGGTACCTTATAAAAAAATTAGAGGAATAATTAAAGTTGATGAACTTCAAAACGAGGTCCAATGCCCAACTGGTGCCAGCAGCACGCCGTGGGTGCAGATTCTGAATGTTCGAGACTTAAGCATTGGCATAGAACATTTTAAACTATCGTTGAAATATAATTTTCATGACAAAAAAATAAACTGGATTTTTCTGATGCCTAATTTATCCAATGGACGGACACACGAAAAATACCGGCCGCAAACAGAAAAGAAATGGCTTACAGGCCTCTCCGTTTTGAAAATTAATGAAGAAACATTTGATACTCTTCATAATAAATATCTCGGAAAACTCAGCGATCGATTAAGCAGAGGGTCTGCTATCCGGTGCATGCAGGTTGACAAAAATTGCCGCCAGATTGGCGAGTATCGCTGCGAGGAATGTCGTTATGGCTGGTACCAGGTTGTCGATTATAATTGCCCGCAGGGCGGTTCAAGATTTTGTGGCCAGAATCATTGCGGAGAAAAAAATGAACCCGCCTGTGTTCGTGGGACAAAGGTTGTTGGTGCAGATGATGAAGGTGTTTGCCAGAGCGACTTAAGTCCAGTCATGAATGCCGATCATATTCTAGTCTGCCAGTGAATTGATAAAACTTGGCGGCAGACGAATCATGACATCATTTATTTTATTGCCTAGATTATGAATGATGATAAAAGATCTTAACGTTTCGGGATCATTCTCATTGAGAGCAGCTTTTTTTACTTTCAAAATGGCGAGTACGTAATCGTTAATAATGTATTTTTCTTTAGTCAGTTTTTTGTCGATTTTTGCATCACTCAGTCCAATGAAGGCAATTCCGTCGACGACTACATTCGAAGAAATATTCCTGGCAGTTGCCAGATTATCTATATTTAAATCTATAACTGAGCTGTTAATAAAAGGGACATCAACGAATTGTTCAAAATTTATTCCCTGAGAATCAGCAATGACAAAATCTTCCAATGTCAGGTTCACCAGGTTGAATCCCTGCTCAGAAAGTGACGACAGGTTTTTTTCATTGGCTGCTTTATCAAGATTAGGTTTCAGGACATGACCGGTATGCACGAGGAATAAATCATCGGAATATTTTTTTTCTAAGGCCTCCCTGCTTTCCATTTTATCAGTCAAATAAATCGGGAATGGAGCAAGATTATTTTTTAATAAACCGGTGCTTGCGCTCGAGAATGAGACGCCTTTGTTTACGGGCTGTCGCGCGCATGAGGTGAGGAGCATTGCTGCCATTATAAGCGCTATAAAAATTTTCATATTTAAAAACTCTTTACCTTGGACAGTTTTGCATAAGCTTTCATCAAAGCATCGGCGAGCTGATCATAATAACTCAAAGGTGAGTTTAAACAAAGAGAGATTCTCACGACTCCGCGACCGATGTCGTCGCTCGTGCCCATTGCCTTAAGAACTTTTGAAGTCACAGGCATATTATCAGAGCATGCGCTCGAAGTAGTAACAAAGATATCCTGCGATTCCAGTTCTATCTGCACGGCTTGTCCATGAATGCCCGGAAAAGCGATGTAAGTCGTCGTCGCCAGGCGAGGAGAGTTTTCACCAATAATGACAACAGAAGGAAAAGATTTTTTCACTTTACTCTCAAATTCAATTCGTTTTTCAGTAAGTGCGTTGATGTTGTTGAAATTTTTTTCAAGGGAGGAAAAGGCAACTGCTAATGTTTCATTGCCCAGATAATTTTGAGTGCCGCCACGGAGCCCTTTTTCCTGTCCGCCGCCAATAATCAGCGGAAGAATTTTGGCAGGATTTTTTGCAAGGAGGATTCCTGTTCCGGTCATCGCGCCAAGCTTGTGACCAGAGCAAACAGCGAAATCGATATTTGACTCTTTAAAATTAAATGGAGTTTTCCCAATGAACTGAGTTGTATCGCAAAGATACGGAATTTTATATTCATGGCAAAGGGAACTGATTTCTTTATAGGGCTGGATCACGCCGGTTTCATTGTTGGCCGCCATAATTGAAACCATGGCAATATTTTTTGAATCTGCTTTGATCCATTTTTGTAATGTTTCAAGATCGACAATTCCGTCGGCATTTGCCGGCAGAGTTTTAACCTGAAAGCCGCGGGTCTCGTAGTAATGAGCGGTGTTCACAATGGCAGAGTGTTCGATGCCGGAAATAATAATGATTTTTTTATCGTGTTCATTTGAAAGAATGGAATGAAAGACTGTTGAAATCCCTTCGGTCGATCCGGAGTTAAAAATAATCTGATCAAAATCTGCTCCCAGAGCTTTAGCACAAACAGAGCGGGCATTTTCCATTCCCATCATCGTTTTTGTTCCGAGATAGTGAATGGCATTTGGGTTGGCGAACGGTCCTTTTTCAAATCTTTTTATGAGGTAGTCTTTTACTTCCTGAGAAAGGGGGGCACTTCCGTTGTAGTCAGCGTAAATCATTTTTTAAGCCTCTATTCGTATTACTTGATGGCCAACATTCTATTGAGCGCCTTTAAAGAAGAGTGCGCAATATCCTGTGGAACGCTTATGATATTGATTGGCCTATTGTCTTTGATCGCACGGAAACTGGCAAGTAGCCATCTCGGTCTTACGCGATACATAGTGGTGCAAAGGCATTGATATGGCGAAAGGGAGACAATGGATTTTTCAGGAAATTGCTGGCTCAATCGATTCACCAGATTAATCTCAGTGCCGACCGCAAATTTTGCGCCCGGTGCAGAATTGGCAATTGTATCGATGATATATGAAGTTGAGCCGAAGGCATCTGCAGCTTGGGTCACTTCGAAATTGCATTCCGGGTGAACGATCACCGTTCTTTCCGGGTCTCTTTTCTTTGCTGCAAGGACCTGATCAAGAGTAAAGCCCTGATGAACAGAGCAGTAGCCGTACCAGAGGATCACTTTTGCCTTATCTATCTGCTCAGCAGTGGGTCCACCGTTAAGCATATTAGGATTATAAACAACCATATCTTCAAGTGGGATTCCCATTTTAAAACAGGTATTTCGCCCAAGATGCTGATCGGGAAAAAATAGAAGCTTGTCTCCCTGAGACATGGCCCATCGAATGATTTTTTCCGCATTGGAAGAAGTGCAGATGCTTCCTTCGTTGTCCCCGACAAATGCTTTTAACGTCGCAGCACAATTAATATAAGTCACAGGAATAATTTTTCCTTTGGTGGACTTTTGCATGAATGCCCAGGACTTTTCAATCTCGGAACGCTTTGCCATGTCAGCCATCGAGCATCCCGCGCGAAGGTCTGGCAAAATAACTTTCTGATCAAGATTCGTGAGCATGTCAGTTGTTTCGGCCATGAAATGCACGCCACAGAAAAGTATATAGGGCTTATTTAAATTGGCAGCTTCTCTTGCCAGCTGAAGAGAGTCACCTGTGATATCCGCAAAACTAATCACGTCGTCCTGCTGGTAATGATGCCCCAGCACGACAACTTGATCTTTAAGTTCTTCTTTGATTTTCTTTAATTCGATTAAGACTTCAGCATCGCTGAGTTCTTCTTCACTGATGATTGGCTTGTGATTATCAAGCTCATCAGCCTCTTTGAATAAATTCAGCATATTTAGTTATCCGTTCTTAACCGGATATCCCATTTGCATCCAGCCCATAATGCCACCCTCTAGATTGGTTAAATCGGTGTAGCCTTTTGAGAGAAGGAATATGCAAGCTTTCATGCTTCTGGCGCCGCTTCGGCATTGAATCACGATGGGTTCATTTTTATTTTTTAAGAGGTCTTCGTATTTGACTTCGAACTCAGATAAAGGCAAAAGTTTTGCGCCTTCAATATGGGCTTCTTCCCATTCTTTTTGTTCACGACAGTCAATGAATTGGAATTTTTCATGTGCTTCTAGTTTTTGTTTAAGCTCTGTTGCATTACATTCTTTGATCATGCTAACTCCGTATAAATTTAGCCAATGGCTATTTCTAGCTCATTTAACGGAGTTTGCATAGATTGGAGAGGCTTTAGGTCTTACTATTTGCTGGCACCTTCAGCAGAATATTGCTGGATATCATCATTGGCATTTGTTCTTTCTTTTAAATAACCTCTAGGTGAATCTGACATGTGATAATTTGGCACGGTGAGAATACAAGTTTTCAAGTCTTGTATTGATGCGCAGACTGCCTTAGCTTCCGCCCCACCATCATTTTCTGCAGTGCCGGCCTGGTATTTCCCCACAAGCGTTTTCTGACGAGAATACTGATCTTCACAGCTTATACCAACAACACCGAGTGCATCTTTTATAACTGATTCTTCTTTGCCTTTTTGTTTATTCATTACAGCTAAAAAGCTTTCTAATTTATTTCTGTCACCAGAGGCCATGACATCGTCATTAGTTTTATTGCAATGACCCTGATACTTAGCAATACGCGCTTTAATATTGGCCCAATTAGCTTTAATATTCGCTTCTTTTGTATTCGGTAATTGAAACATTCCGAGTTCACGATATTTTTCATCAACACTTAAAAGAGCTGCAAGCATGACCTGACTTACCGGAACATTGGCTGCAACCGCTTCGCTAATCAGGGAAAAAGGAAAATACACAGTCTTTGGAGAAGCTAATTCTTTTTGTTCCTGCAGACTGGTTAGTTGCCCGTTATAATAAAATGTTCCTTTCAACACAAACTTGATATCAAACTGAACTGTATTTGAGCCTTCTTTTATCTCGTAGAATTTTTTTCTGGCGACGATCTTGAGAGTATTGTTTGAATCCGCATTATAGTTTTCAATGGCCTTGTGAAAATCGGTGGCTACTTCATAAGCCAGAAAATCGTTTACATGCGTATCGATATGCTTGTTCACATAAGGATTCTCATATTCAGCAGAAATTGCAGTGGCAGATATTAGGAGAAGTGAAAAAAGGAAGTTTTGCATGGCCGGCTCCTGAAGTCTTTTAAGATAGTCTATAAAACTCATCGGTTATTCTCACATTTTACTTTAATACGGAGAAGGCTCCAAATTCTGACCCTTTATCAGAGCTGCGGTTAGCAAATCTGCCACTTTATCGACCTTGATTATGATTTTTATTGCCACATTTATCAGGCTCTTTAGTAAACTATTAAAATAATATCGTTTTAGAGGGCCGCTATGAAACATTTTTTATTGATTGTATTGCTCACGATGAGTTCGAATATTTTTGCAGCTGACTTATGCAAAACAGTTAAGAGCTGCAGCGACTGGGCAACGAATAAGACAGGCGTGAAATACGAACTGGGGAATCTGGACAGAAGAAACCTGAAGCAGGAGAAAGATTTTAATCAGGAAGAAGGAGATGCAGATCTGATTTTTAATTTCCTTTTGCAATCAAATAGTCTTGTGCGGATTAAAAGAGAAAGCGGTTATCAGATTATTCAAATGAAGGATTTAAAAGATTTCCAGTTTACGCCGGTGAAGGCAGAAGAAATTCCACCGACTCTGGATTTTTATTCAACGGAATTTTCTTTAAGCAATAAGGAAAAAGTTAAAAACGCATTGATCATCATTAAGAAATTTCTTAGTAAGAATGGCCGGGCGCTTGAAGTGGCTGACGTTCCCAGAATTCAGGTCATTGATACTGGTCTGAATTTAATTATGATTAAATCGATTATCACTGAACTTAGCAAATAAGAATATTCTTCATAATTTAAATCTATAAAATTTTTATAATGCCATTTGCTTCCGCTTATCTAAAAATAAAGACGGAGGTGTTTATGCTAAAAGAGTTTAGGGAATTTGCAGTCAAGGGCAATATGATAGACCTGGCAATCGGGGTCATTATTGGAGCGGCTTTTGGCAGTATCGTAAAGTCACTTGTTGACGACGTTATAATGCCGCCGATAGGAATGCTCATTGGCAATGTAGACTTCAATAATATTTTTTTCGTCCTGCGGGAAGGAATCACTATTCACGGTCCTTATGATACACTGGCTGATGCACTGAAGGCCGGGGCAGTGGTCATAAAGGTTGGAGTTTTTCTCAACACTGTTATTAATTTTATCATTATAGCTTTTTGTATATTTATAATGATCAAGCAACTGCAGCGATTCAAAAAGAAAGACGCGGCTACGGCTGTTGTTGCGCCAGAAGTTCAGCTCCTGACAGAAATCCGGGATCTGCTAAAAAAATAAAATTACTTCGTCAGCTCTTCGGCGAATTCCAAAATCAGCATTTCATTTCCGTCTTTGTTAAGTGGAGTAATGCCGGTGGTGGAATCTGTTTTATCGGCAATCTGGAAGTCATTATCATTAACCAGAGCGACTCTGTGTTTATCGATGAGGGCAATACCTTCAATCTTCTCCAGATTTTTAAAAGGTGTCTTTCCAAGATCGATCAAAAATTCTTTCATGACGGGTTTATCAGCGCCGTTTAAGGTGATTTTATAAATGGCTTTTCGGGCAGCTTCTCCTTTTTGGCCATTTTGCTCAATGACCAGAAATTTATTATTTCCAAGAAATGTGACATCCCCGATCCGCTCTTTATCCTTGTCCATAAAATAAAAATACTCATTAGAAGTTTTCATAGATTCAAGGTCAACTTCCACAATACGTGCGAAATTCTGGTCGCCTGGAATAGGGCTTTGAAGGAAGCCAAAAATCCTGTTTTGATCTTTTGCAATTCCTTCGAATCCTCTGTTTGCTTTTCTTTCGGAATAAAGCTTTGGGAGCTCATTATAAGGAGTAAGCCTTCTCAATAATTTTCCGGCGGAATCAAAATGAGCAAGGGAAGGTCCGTATTCTTCACCCACCCAATATCCGCCTTCATCGTCAGAAACCAAAGATTCCGTGTCCATTCCATCCCGATCAAGTGAGATCATGTGGCCAGAAACATTAACTGGATTTTCTTCGGTTCTTATATTGGGAAGCCCGGTTAAAGGGGAGGCATTTGATTTTTTGAGTTTTAAAAACGAAACAACTTTTAAAGTATTCGCTTTCAAATCAGCCTTCAGTTTTACTATTTGGGGCGAATAATCAGGAAGCAGGAAAGGGCGCTCAGTTCCGTTATTGTATCCATTCGGCCCTCGATCCGTAATCACTGAAAAAAGAATTTCTTCCGGGGTCGAAGCATTCATGAGCATCATGCCGGAAAATCCACCTAGGTATAATTCCTGTCCAGAGCTGGTTTTACCGATCCCCGGAGGAGATTTCATTTCAAGATGAGTGATTTTGGTTAAGGTATAATGTGTTGCCGGGCCCGTAGAACAAGAAGCCGTCAGCAGAACCAGAATCAAAAGTGAAAAAGTTTTCATAATCATCATTCCCCAAAATTAGTGTCCATTAACGATATAGCACCAGAGCTTGCTCATCCATAAAAATTTCGGTCCTATCTATTTTGATAGGGGCATTTTTTCTTTGACATCTCAAATCCCATGCCGCACCATTTTATTAGCTATTAAAATAACAGGAGTGATTCATGGAAGTTATCACGATCGGCAATAACAAAGGTGGCGTTGGTAAGACAATGCAATGTTACCAGCTAGCTTGTTATCTTGCCAACAAAGGCCACAAGGTTTTGGTCATCGACCTGGACTCTCAGGCGAATCTCAGTTCAAGTTTTGGCATTCAAATTCAACGTACCTTGGTGCCTGAGTGGCTCATTGGCGACGTTGGGATTGAAGACGTTATCGTCAATCCTGAGATGAGCGGAAAGCTTTATAAAAATATTAAAATCATCCCTGCCAGCCGCCATCTGGCCAATCTTTCAAAGCTTTTGATTTTATCAGAAGGTGAAATAAGAAAAGAAGCCGGAAGAAAAGAGCGTCTTTTAAAGAAAAGACTTCAGGACGCAAAATTAGAGTTCGATTATGTCGTTATCGATACACCACCGATGCTCGGGGATGAATTGATCATGTCACTGGTTGCTTCAAACAGAGTTCTCATTCCTACTCAGGCCCAGGATTATTCAATCGATGGTCTTGAAGAATTAATGGATACCTTTGAAATTATCAAAGAAACGGAAAATCCGGCTTTGGAATTTTCAATTATTCCGTCAATGGTTAATCCACGCAGAAAAATCGAAAGAGTGAGAATGGAAGAGCTATCTCAGTCATTCCAGACAACTCCGATGATCAGAAACCTGGTACAAATGCAGGAATCGATTTCTACGCGAAGACCGGTATGTATTATGGGAGCAAAATCTGCAGGACGTATTGATTACGACATTCTGTGGAAATCGCTTAACTTATAATAACAAACAATAATTTTTTCCTCATGGATGTGGAGATTTAAATATGTCTAAGACATTTGCCGCCCGAGTATCAAAAAAACAAAGAACAACAATTGATCTATCCGAAAAAATGGGTAGAGACGTTTTTAAAATTTCAGATGAGCGTCTTCTGCAGGGAGCGAAGCTTACTGAAATTGAAATGAAAGAAATCGTTGTTAAAGAACAGGTTCGTACCAAATTTAATGACGATTCTATTAAAGACCTGGCTAAAAACATTGAAGTTAATGGTTTGATTCAACCACTGGTTCTTCATCAAGATAAAAATGGCCGCTACAGACTTATTTGCGGTGAAAGACGTTATCGTGCTCTTACTTTTAATAAAGCAGCAAGCGCTCCATGTTTTGTTTTGGAAAATAAGACTGAAGAAGAATTGATGGCGATTCAGTTCTCTGAAAACTCTTCAAGAGAAGAACTTCATTACGTAGATAAAGCAGACGGGATTTTAAACTATCAGATTGCGACTGAAGCGAGTGAGAGAAAAATTCAGGCAGCACTTGGTATTTCTAAATCAGAAGTTCATCGTTCATTATTAATAGCGAAAATGCCTCGCAATTTAAAAGAAGCAGCGAAAGCGCACGATATTGAAAAATACGTATTGCTTGAGTGGGATGCAATGGTAAAGGGCACCCTAAAGAACGATGTTGAGAAAAAGATCCTGGGAGGTGAAATCACCAAGCGATCAGAACTTGCCCGGATCATAAGCAGCGGCGGCTTAATGAAAGCGTCGAAAAAAGCGCCGGTAAAACCGGCCCTGCCAAAAGGACTTAGCGCCAATGCCTTTCTAAAAGCGATGACATCCAAGTCAAAAGACCTCAATCTTGACAAGAAAACTCAGGAAATGCTTAGAACTTTAGTTGAAGAAACTAAAGAAATGATGGATCAGTAAACTCAATCTATTAAGGCCGTATTTTCAATGAGTACGGCCTTTTTTTCCTCTAAAACCCAGTGCGTGTTTTATGGCTCAACCTTTGCAATAATTAACTAGTAACAAGATTAACCAGCATTGTTACAAGGTATAAGCTAATGAAAATTGTAAATTTAAAACAAGAATCAGCTACAAAGGGATGTCAAAACTTTAGACAGCTGTCAGTGTTTATAATTTTGTCACTTTTAAGTGTTACAGCTTCTGCTTTTACAACTAGAGATGGTGCTTCAAGAATGCCGGCCAGCGCTTTTGATGAAGAAGTTCTTACAGTACCTTTAGAACAAAAAGCCGTAGTTCAATCACTTTTCGCTGAAGATGATGCGGGAGTCATGAAAGGTGCGAGAGATCAGCTAAATACTTGGGAAGAGACTGAAGAATTTTCTAAAAGATGGGATCTTGATTCAACAAACGTTTATAAGACTCCAACTACTAAAGCTAAAACGAAATTCATCACAAAAAATCTGATGAGATACACAGATAAAAGAATTGCCGGTGAAGTAAAAAATGCTGACGAAGGCTCTACTTTCCACGCTGTTGGTAAAGTTGAAAAATCACTTCGCCCAAACGCGTCTGTAGCAATGTCGAAATACATCAGCCTAAAATTTAAAGCGCGCGTATTACAAGGAAAGGCCATTGTTGAAGTAAGAAACCCATGGGTCGACGCAAACGCAACAATTAGCGCTAATGGCAAAACAAAACTACTAACTAAAAAAGATTTTAATCAGCTTGGTACATCTACAGGTGTTGAATACAATGTAAAAGAAGCACAATGGATTGCTTTCGTTGACCAGGAAATCAGTAAAAACGTGAAGGCAAGACTCTCTTCAACAACACAACCTAACGGTGATGACGCAGATAAAAGACTTGAAATGTCTGCCAGTTTCCCTTTCAATCTCTAAAATTTTTTAGTAGGCTTTAGACCACTTATTCTATTGAATCGGAGGTCTTAATGAGTCTGTTTGACAGTCTTTTATTCCAGGATGCTATTAAGCAATTGGAAGATGCAAGTAAAATAATGGGTCTAGACCCAAACGTCGCTGAGCGATTAAAATACCCAAAACGAGCACTACAGGTTTCTGTTCCCATTCGTCTTGATGATGGAACAGTAAAAACTTTTATTGGTTACAGAGTTCAACACAATTTATCTCTAGGCCCTGGTAAAGGCGGTATTCGCTACCATCCAGGCGTCGATCTTTCTGAGACTGCCGGTCTTGCAATGCTTATGACTTTTAAATGCGCTCTTGTTGGTCTTCCATATGGTGGAGCAAAAGGCGGGATCTGTGTTGATCCAACTCAACTTTCTCGTCAAGAGCTTCAAGCTCTAACAAGAAGATATGCGACTGAAATTAACATGATCATCGGGCCTCATATTGATATCCCGGCTCCGGACATTGGAACAGATTCTCAAACGATGGCCTGGTTCATGGATACATATTCACAGATCAAAGGATACACTGACGGCGCTGTCGTTACAGGGAAGCCAATTGATCTGGGGGGATCACTGGGAAGAGCTGAATCAACAGGTAAAGGAGTTGCATTCTGTGTAAACTTCGCTGCTGAGAAAATCGGAATGACTATTGATCAAAATACAACTGTAGCCATTCATGGTTTTGGTAAAGTTGCTATTCCGGCTGCCAACGATCTTAAAGCTCAGGGTGCAAAAATTGTAGCTGTTTCTGATATCTCAGGTGGAGTTTATGATCCAAACGGACTGGATATTGAAAAATGTGAGAAATGGGTAAAGGAAAATAAAGTTCTAAAAGGAATGCCGGGAACAAAACATATTACTAACGACGAACTTTTTGGCCTTAAAGTAGATGTTCTTATTCCAGCTGCTATCGATGGTGTAATCACAAAAGAAAACGCTCACGTCGTTAAAGCGAGAATCATCGCTGAAGGTGCTAACGGCCCTCTTACAAAAGAAGCGATTGATATTGTCTCAGCTAACGGATCTTTCCTGATCCCTGACGTTCTTTGTAATGCCGGTGGTGTTATCGTTTCTTATTTTGAATGGGTTCAAGGTCTTCAGTCATTCTTCTGGGATTTGGATGAAGTTAACTCAAAACTTCACTCAATCATGAAATCGGCTTTTGAAAACGTTTATGCAACTTCTAAAGAATTTAACTGCAATATGAAAAGTGCTGCTTTAGTAGCAGCTATCAGACGACTTGAAAAAGCCATGAAGCTACGTGGGCTATGGCCATCTTAGTTTCAACTGTCTAAAAATTTGAATAATATGAAGGGCTGCCAATGGCGGCCCTTTTTTATGTGTAATTTTTTCATCTTTCAATATGCCAGTCGCCTATGATGATATATTCCTCCCAATAGATTTTATTAAGGAGTTATCCATGAAAGCTTTATTTCTTTCGGCACTTTTTGTTGTTATGTCACTGGGAAATATCTCTATGGCCTCTGAAACTATCAAGGCATCAACAGATGAACGCGAAAAAATACTGGAACTGGTTGTGGGTGTTCAGCAGACTTATTCAAAAGCTTCTGAATTAGAAGCAAAGGTGATAGAGATTTTAGGCGGGGACGGGATGAATCCGACCCGCATGTATCTTATTTTGAATACAGGTTATCAGGACTCAAAAACTTTCGAACTTGGAATCATGATGTATTCTGTTAAACGCATTGTGTTTTTGGATATTGATACTATTGTCATTAATTACGTTCAAGATGATCTATCTTCGGAAATGCCAGTTCAGGTTAACCGCTCAATCACAGTAAAAGTACTAAGAAATAAAGATGGTTCATTGTCAGACCAGATTAAAATTTTAAAATAAAATCCTTATGACGGTGGAGAAAATTATGGTTATAATTTTCTCCATATGTCGCTTATAACTCTATTTCTTTTTTCCCATACAGTTCATGCAGCTATTTTAAAGCACGACATCTCACAGGCCCATTATAAAGAATTTGAATACACAGAAGTCTGTGAGTCTATGGGCGCCAAAGATTCTGTCTTAATTACACCTAAATCTCTTACTGAAATTGAGTGCCTGAATAAAACATTTAATCTTACAGATTTTTGCCTGAAAAAATTCCCAATGGATAAAACACTCACCCGCGGCTTTATAGACAAGTCGAAAAAGAAAGTTGTCTGTGAAATGAGTGACAGTGTCATGTTGAGTGTTTCATGCGACAAGCGGGATTTGAAATATTGCTTCAGTCCTAAAAAGGGATGTGAAGAACTCAGAAAAATATATGCCAACAGACTAGAGGTTGCACATTTTTCTATGCTTATTCAAAATTTAAACTGTTATTTTGCAAAACCAATAGGGGAGAGTCTCAATGAACTTTAAAACAATTTTAACCGCGATTTTATTTTCGTTAACAATTATTTCAAGTGCAATAGCCTCGGGCTTTATGCAGGTTGCGAATGTGACTAAAATTCAGGGTACAGCGACTGTTAAAACTGAAAAATATGAAGAGAAATTAAAAGTAGGCGATGAAATCACAGAAGGGATGACAGTTGCAATGTCGAATCCAAAGTCTTTTATTGAAGTGAAATTTCAGAATGGTCACCTGGTCCGTTTTGTCGGTGCCAGCGTAAAAGTTGAAACTCTTAATCCAAAGAATACCTTGTTTAATTTAATCAAGGGAAAAATATTTTCTGCCATTAAGCCGCTTACTCAAGATGAAACCTTTGATGTAAAAACAAAACGTGCGTCTTTTGCTGTTCGCGGGACAAGATTTTATCTCGATGAATCTAAAAAGAACTCTTATCTTTGTGTTTGTGAAGGGACAGTTGCAGCAAAAACTGGAAAAGGTGAAGTGGCAGTATCTAAAGATGAAGACCTTAAAATTGCTAATAGTAAATCAGAACTGAAGAAGACACCGGCTTCTAAAATGATGGTCGACATGGGCAACCAGGTTTTTGGTGAAATGGGCGTACTTTAAAAATTGATAAACCTACTGTCAGAAATTGCAAGCACGAAACAAGTTCTTTATATAATTGCATTCTTTAAATTCTTTAGTCATTGAAATATGATGCATCTCCATGGCAAAAAACCATGGAGACGAGAATGAACATGCGCACGAAGAGTCTTTATCCTTATGCCGGCCAGTACTATCCGGTTGATATTTTCGGTTACGCTTCCAATGGAATTCCTGGAATTGAGATTGTCGGCGTGGGGAAATACGCGAGGTCCATGAAAGAGAAGTTTATTTATCTTTCTAGACAAAAAAAATTGAAGTTTCCCATGAAGCGGTTTGTCCTTTGCGTGGAGGGAGAAATTGAAGGGAAAAAATTTAAAGATGAGGAGTATCGCTATTTAGAATTGCCGCTTTTAATGATGCTTTGGAGTCTTACCGGACACCTGCCATTGCAATCTCTGGAAGATTGTTTTGCTGCGGGAAAGATTTCGGTGGAAGGGGAAGTGACTTCGCTTGAGTTGACGGAGAGTCGGCAGAGGGAATTAAGTGAACTTTTTAAAATGGATGAAATGCAGACGTTGAAAATCATTGCGACAAACAAGATGCAGGTCTACGAAGATTTTTATCACCTTCCGGTGGAGGGATTGATGGAGTCGTTGTTATGCTAAATCGAAAGCGCCGTAAGAAATCAAGGTTCCAGCAGACTTATCTGGGGAGGTTGCAACAAGAAAGGTGTGTTGGAACCGAGATTGGAGATTGTAGGCGTTCCTTTTTCTCAAGGGGGGATTAGTATTTATTTTTTTCCGAAATTGTGTTGTAATTAGTCCTATGGTCGAATGTCATGTTTAAAAAAAAATTAGTTCTGTTTCGCCAATTAATAAGAGAAGTCCCACAACTTATTGGTGAAATTTATATTATTTGTGAAGTAATAATACTGACTTTGCTTTTCGAATATCTTTCGGATTATGACGTTCTTATCACAAAAAGTTACACTTATATTTTCTTTTTGGTTTTAATACTTAACTTATTCTTTTTTAAAAAAAGATACAAATTGTTTCACGCATATGCTGGTTCGAAACCTTTTGTTCCGGGTATTATTCTGATTTTGGTTATCTACACTGCTTTGTTCACGAATTTCTCAATGCAAGTGCTCAATATAGTTTTTGATAAAACTTCAGTGAAGAAAGAACAAATTTCTAATGATGTTTTTTTTGATGATTCAAAAAACGAATATACAATCTCATTTACTGTCTCCGCGCCAGAAACTCGCGAAAATTATCTTACTGTTTCTATAAAAAAAGAAACTTTTCAAAATTATTCAGGAATGAATGAAAAATATCACAATGTAAGTGTAAAATATTATTTAAGAAATGGTTTTCTTAACTTCCCATGGCTAGATAAAAGAAAAATTTTGATATTTGAACAGTCTAAAAAAATATAACCACATAAAATTGAGGAAGGGAGGAAGGTGCCACCTACCCTTTGGTAGCGCAGATGCTAAACCAAAAGTATCCTGGCACCTGTGTACCTGTGTAGAAGCGGTGTCGGTGGTTTCGAATTTGGGTCCAGCAGACTTATCTGGGAAGGATGCAACAAGAAAAGTGTGTTGGAACTACAGTGTTGATAGTAACAGTTAATCGAAATGGTTAAATCGGATATCTAAATCGAAAGCGCCGTCAGTAAGCTTACATCACTCACATCGAATTCATTTTTTTTGCGCAGGCAATTTTTTAGCGGAGCGAGTGTGACTTTTCCATTCAGGAAAACAGTTGCGGTCGCTTTTTCACCGTCAAGAATGGCCTTGACGGCGATCTGACCCATTTGAGAAGCGATATAGCGATCAGTGGGCGTAGGATTTCCTCCGCGCTGAATATGGCCCAAAATACAGACGTGGGCATTCATATTGAAATTATCTTTAAGATGCTTCTGAATCTTGTGACTCACTCCCTCAACCTCACCTTCAGCGGCAATAATAATTGAAGACGTTTTTCCTCTTTTGATACCGCGATCGATATCGTTGACGATTTTTTCATAATCAACGTTTACGGTCGGCAGGATAACGTTTTCTGCTCCCGTGCAAATTCCTACCTTGAGAGCAATGGCCGGAGATTTTCTTCCCATGACTTCGACGATGAAAGTTCTTGCATGAGAGTTAGCTGTATCTCTGATTTTATCGACGGCATCAATAGCATTTTGAACGGCAGTATCAAAACCGATAGTGTATTCAGTTCCATCAATATCGTTATCAATTGTCCCCGGAATTCCCACCACAGGAACTTGATGTTCATTATGAAGCGCCATCGCTCCGTTATAAGATCCATCCCCGCCGATAACAATCAGAGCATCGATCTTGTGTTTTTTTAACATTGCCGCCGCTTCAATTCTTCCTTCCAGCGTTTGAAATCTTGGACAGCGTGAGGTCTGCAATATAGTACCACCGTGCTGAATAATATTTCCCACTGACGAAGCCTGGAGCTCGCGAAAATTTCCTTCTAAAAGACCAGCGTAGCCCTTTTGAATGCCGTAAACTTCAAGGCCTGAACCAATACCAATACGAACAACTGCACGAATAGCACAATTCATCCCCGGACTATCTCCACCACTACATAAAATTCCGATTCGTTTTATTTTGCTCATATTGATATCCTTACTTAAAAACACTCACGCCTTCAAAGTTCGGCGCTTGTTCGATTCCCATAATATTTAAAACTGTCGGCGCAACATCACGAAGGCCAAGCTCGCTTTTAGTTTGCTCGAGTTTTACATCTTTTAATTTTGGATCAAAAACGGCAAATGGTACAGGGGCTTCTGTATGCGAAGTGTGTATATCGCCCGATTCATAAACCATCTGGTCTGAATTCCCGTGATCAGCCGTTACGATCATAGTGACATTTTCTTTCTCGCATTTATCCATCAATTTTTTTACACATTCATCCAGAACTTCAATGGCACGAACGGCAGCGGGGAAATTTCCGGTGTGGCCGACCATATCTGAGTTGGCGAAGTTTACTACGTAGAAACTAATTGAGTGGTCTGCGAGTTTTTCTTCCAGTTTTTCCAGCACCAGATAAGCACTCATTTCAGGCTTCTGGTCATAGGTGGCAATTTCTCTGTTCGATGGAATCAGAATCTGCTCTTCGCCTTTAAAGGGTGTTCTTTCACCGCCATTAAAAAAATAAGTCACATGAGCGTATTTTTCTGTCTCTGCAATTTTTAATTGTTTTAATCCAAGCTTAGAGAGGTATTCAGAAAGTGTCCCTGGCAATTTTTCTTTGTCGAATAAAATGGGAAGATCGACATATTCCTGCACGTAGGGAGTCATGCACAGAAAATACCCGGGTGCTGTTGTCCTTTTAAATTCACTGAATTTTGGATCGGCGAAAGCAAGTGTGATTTGTATCGCTCTATCAGGTCTGTAATTAAAAAAGAAGACAGCGTCGTCTGCATTTATTTTTAAGTCTTTGTTGAATAGAGTGGGGGTGATGAATTCGTCGTAGATGCCGGCACTGTATTCTTTTTTGATATAATCAGCTGGCGGCATGTCTGTTATTTTTCCATTCCCAATCAGGCATTCATAACATTCTTTAATTTTATTCCAGCGGCGATCGCGATCCATTCCAATAGATCGTCCTTGCATAGACGCAAATTTTATTTCTTTATGTTTTAGTATTTCTTCGACGTAATTAATTCCCGTGTCTCGGCTGGTATCTCTTCCGTCCATAAAAGCATGCAGACAGAGTTCGATATTTTCTTTTGCCAATATTTTAGTGATGGCCAACAGGTGATTGATGTGCGAATGAACACCGCCATCAGAAAGTAATCCCATAAGATGAATTCTATTGGAGCGGGATTTGGCATAACTGATTATTTTTTTTAATTCAGGCATGTCTTTAAGCGTATCGTTTTCAATCGCTTCATTGATTCTTACCAGATCCTGGCGAACAGATTTTCCTGCTCCAAGATTCATATGTCCAACTTCAGAATTTCCCGAGACTCCTTTAGGAAGTCCCACGATAAGCCCGCCAGCTTCTATCGTCGTCATTGGATAATGCTGGAACAGAAAATCGAGATTAGGTTTTTTGGCATGCAGGATTGCATTCTTATTGTCTTTGGGATTAATTCCGTATCCATCAAGAATACAAAGCAGAACCCTTTTATTTAAAGCGTGGAGTGACTTCATTTATTTTGACCTTCTGATAATAATCCGAAAGGATAATGCCCGCAGCAACCGAGACATTTAAACTTTCGACGTGATCTGTTCCAGGAATTTTTATCGTATCGCCCAAGGCGAGCGTTTCTTTTGTTAATCCTCCCGCCTCTTCACCAAAAACAATCACAACCTTCGATGACCATTTTAATTCATAGAGAATTTTTTTTGCATGGGACGATGTCGTGATGATCTGGTAGCCATTCTTTTTTAACAGCGCCAGAGTCTTGTTAAAATCAGCTGCCTCGTATACGTCAATATACTCAGCTCCGCCCTCAGAGGTTCTTATCGCCGAAGCGGTATGGGCTGCCTTGGCATCAGGAATAATTATTCCGTTGGCCCCAAAATGCGCAGCACTTCTGACAATAGCCCCGACATTATGGGGATTAGAAACATTCTCAAGAGCAATCAACACTGAGCTGGTCTGCTTAAGCTGAATATACTGCTCAAGAGTCCGCTGTTGCGGCTTTCTAATCACCATGCACACATCTTCATGATGAGTGGCCTTAGTCATCTGGTCGAGTTCAGCCCTCGTCACCAGATGATAAGCTTTTTTGTTTTGGGCACAGTATTTGATGATTGCTGAAAATTTACTCAACCTTTCTTTAGTCAAAAAAAGCTGAATAATATCTTCCGGGCGCTTTTTAAAGAGAGCTAAACAAGCATTTTCCCCATAGATTTTAGTTTCAGATTCTCGATTAAACTTTTTACTCATAATGACACCTATGGTATCAATTTTAATAAGTATGGGTCAAAGCAAATGTACGGGCTATTTAGCACCTCCGGATTTCGAATCGGATTTAAAAACTGAGTTAACTCTACTGGGCATAGCTATACTTGAAACGCATGGCCGTCTGTTTCTTTGCGAAGGAGAGGCTCAAGATGTCGTATTCGCGCAAGACACCTGGCATGATGTCGAAAAACTAGACTATACATCCATCGGGCATGCTGCTTTTCTCCTAAAAGCTCGTGCTAATCGCTGGAGTCATTTTTCAATCAATAATCACCGCAGAGCTGAACTGATTCTTGAAAAAATTTCTTCGGCAAAAATAAAAAAATATAATTTTTTAGACCCGATTCCCACTACGCCTATAGGTGCATTTTCACTTCTTTCAGAAACCCTGATGATTGTTTCCGGGCGTACAAATTGCCCGCTTCCATTCGGCGAAATCAATTTTAATGAAGACAAAATTAATCCTCCTTCCAGGGCCTATTTAAAATTATGGGAGCTCTTTACTCTCTATAAAATTAAGCCAGAAAGGGGTATGAGAGTTATCGATGTCGGTAGTTGTCCGGGCGGATGGACCTGGGTGCTTCAGACCATAGGCTGTGAAGTTGTGAGCGTGGACAAAGCTCCACTTGATCCAAAAGTGGCAGCCTTGCCTAATATTGATTTCAGGCAAGAAAGTGCCTTTGGTCTACGGCCTCAGCATATCGGCAAACTCGATTGGTTTTTTTCAGATATCATCTGCTACCCTGATAAGCTTCTGGAACTTGTAACCCGCTTTCGGGACTCAGGTCTCGTTGATAATTTTGCCTGCACAATAAAATTCCAGGCGCCCACAGATTTTGAAACAATGTTTAAATTCAAGGCCATTCCTGGCTCAAAAATCATTCACCTCTCATGCAATAAGCACGAAGTGACGTGGATCAATATTAAACAATAGATTTTGCCTAATCCAAACATTGTTTTTAGGTATTTGTTAGCTTGAACAACTTCTGGTTTTATCCCGGTAATTACTCATCTACGGGAGTTATCCATGAAATTAATATTTCTCACAATGTTTTTATCCACGCCTTTATTTTTTTCAGGCCAGGCTTTTTCAAAACATAATTATTTTAATGAGTACTGCTCTTTTGAATCCAATAAAGGCGAAATAGGTCTTCATAAATCTAATTATTGGGATGGTTATCATATGATTTTAAATTCCGAAGTTCCGGGGATTGATAACTACCCTGAAGTTTATCTTCCAGGCGAAGAGGGCTCTGGTGAGGATCCGGTGAACGGAAATGAGGCAATTGTGTTCTCTGTCCTGCGGGATTTTAATCAGGAAACCACCCCTTATGACGACGGATGCTGGCAAGGATTTACCAAAAAATTTGAGCGCACTGTAAAAGTGGAGCATGTGAGCCCGTCAGTCTCAGAAATTCTCATCTTAAAAAAACAGGATGAACTAGAAATTGTCTGCAATTATGAGCATCTGGTGATGACCGGTGATATTTGTGATGAATTGTAGCTTGAGACCTCGCTCACTTTAAGTTAAAACACTTTCATGAATAATTTATTGTCAATTGTCGGTGGAAATCTTCCTGCTGATGATAGAAGTGTGCGGCTGTTTCACGGCAGGGGAAAAAAACTTCCCGGGTTCGAGCATGTCACCATTGATTTTTATAAGCCCACATTGCTGATTACCCTTTTTAAAGAAGTTTCGCCCGCATTGATGGATACAATTCTTCAATCCGTCGTAGAAATTCCCGCTGAAAACATCCTTATTCAAAAAAGATTTTTATCAAGACCTGTTCTGGAAGTATTCAAGGGCTCCATTCCTGATTTTGCTGTTGCAATTGAAGGGGCATTAAAATTCAACCTGAAATTTGGCGAGTTTCAAAACATCGGTTTTTTCCTCGATATGTATCTCGGGAGAAAATGGCTTGAGTCGATGTCGGCCAATAAAAATATTCTGAATCTATTCAGTTATACGTGCTCACTGTCTGTCGCTGCCATGAAAGGTGGCGCTAGCCAGGTTGTGAATGTGGATATGAGTAAAGCTGCCCTCAGTGCAGGAGCGGAAAATCATCGCCTTAATAATATCAGTTTAAAAAATGTTAAATTTTTTCCATACGATGTTATGAATTCCTGGGGAAGAATCGCAAAGCCCGGTCCGTACGATATCGTCATCATTGATCCTCCCACTAACCAGGGGGATAGTTTTAAAGTTGAGCGCGATTATTATAAAATCGTCAAACGTCTTTGGGATATGACCACCGACGATGCACTTATAATGGCCTGCCTGAACTCACCACATTTAAAGTCAAATTTTTTCATTGATCTTTTTTCTGAATACGCACCGGAATTTGAATTCCAGAAAGTGATTCATTCGGCTTTTCATTCTATGGAGCAGGATGCAGAGGAAGGATTAAAGATTGTGGTATTTAAAAGGGCAACGAGGGCCACCCTGGACATAAAGACCCCAAAAGAGTAAATAATCACCATGGAAGATTATTATATAGGGATCGATGTCGGCGGAACCAAGATTGAAGGCGCATTGGCTTCTCTCAATGTTACCGATCACAAGATCTCTGTAGACGCCAAAAAGAGAATTTCCACCACGTCTACAACAATTGAAGCTTTTATCAGCTCACTTTTGGATCTCATCCATGATCTTATTGCAGAAGCCCAGCTAACTCCGGAAAAGATTAAGGCCATCGGCATCGGACTTCCCGGTTCTCTGGACCCCAGGACAAAAATCATGATGAACGGGAACACCCGGTTTCTCATCGGCCACGATGTTTTATCGATGCTTTGTTCCAGCTTGGATAGCATGATTCCGGTTTATGCTCAGAACGATGCCAATTTATTTACTTTCGCAGAAGCATGGGGAGGAGCAGGACTTACCTTTTTCAAAGAGAAAAAAATTCCCTTTGAAGAGCAAGTTGTTGTCGGGATTACTTTAGGAACAGGCGTAGGCGGAGGACTTGTTACCTTGGGAAAAATATTTAACGGTGCTCACGGATCTGCTCTTGAAGTGGGGCATATTGTTCTTAATCCCGAAGGTCCTCTTTGCTATTGCGGCCAGAGAGGATGTGCGGAAATGTATCTTTCGGGAACCGCACTAAACAGATTGTCCGATTCGAAAACGCTTTTTGAAAAAGCAGCAGCTGGTGATGCGGATTCGTTGCAAGTCCTGGCAGATTATCGCCGGGATCTGCTGCATTTTCTGAGCATTCTGAATAATCTTTTTAACCCCCATTATTTTGTTTTTGGCGGAGGGCTTTCTTCCCAGGAATTATTATTTGTTGACTTAAAGAATGATCTTCGAAAGCATACTTTTCTTCCCGAGAGTTTTTGTCCTGAAATCTATGTCAACCACTTAGGTGGCAGCTCCGGATTATTTGGAGCGATGATTTATGCCAAGGAATTACTCGATGCCTGAATTATTACTCACAATCTTTTTTTCACTGATTAGTTTTAATATCTCAGCAAAAGATATTCTCATCTGGACTTCGAATGAAGGCGCGGCTAAGGCCATTAATGAAATAAAGAAAAATTACGAGGCAGAATACAAAAGCCGTGTCATTGTTGAAGTTCTCAATAAGGATTTGACCTCACTTTTTAAAACAGCATCTCTTGCAGGAAAAGGTCCTGACATATTACTTTGGGCCAATGATGTGAGCGGCGAGCTCGCCCTTTCTGGTCTCATTGAACCTCTTGATGAACTGCCTTTTCTAACGGAAAATTTCCTTCCTGTCTCCCTGAAAGCCTTCCGATACAAAGGAAGATTATACGGCTATCCCTACGCTGTGGAATCCCTTGCTCTCTTTTACAATAAAGACCTGGTTAAAAATCCTCCGGAAAGTTTTGAAGAACTTGAAGCCCTGGCATTGAAAATTAATAATCCCAAAAAAGCTATCTTCGGTTTTTTGTACGATTTTAAAACTTTCTTTTTTTCATTCCCGATTTTAAACGCCAGCGGCGGATATATTTTTGGTGAAAATGAAAACGGATTAAATGCTAAAGATGTAGGTATAAATCATCAGGGCTTTATCGACGGCCTCTCATTTTTAAAAAAACTCAATGAAGAAGGCCTGATTCCTTCATCCATTGACAGAGGAATTGCCTTTGAAAATTTTAAAGCGGGCAAACTCGCGTTCACCATTGATGGTCCATGGGCGATCAAGGATCTCGATGCGAGTTCTGTGAAATATGGAATCGCTGTTCTTCCGAAATTTAAAAATTCAGTTGCAAAGCCGTTTGTCGGCGTGCATGGATTTATGATCAGAAGATCCAGTAAAAATAAATTGCGGGCCAAAGAATTTATTGAAAAATTTATACTTTCGGCTGAAGGAATTTCTGAGTTTTATAAGTATGACAACCGCGCGCCCGCCAGAATTGATGTATTATCGTCCTTGAGTTTGAAAGACCCAAGACTCGCTATCTTAAAACAGAGTGCTGAGAATGGTGTTGCGATGCCCAATGTTCCCCAGATGGCCTCTGTCTGGAGCGCGATGGGCAAGGCCCTAAGTCTCAGTTTAGAGCAAAAAATGCCCGCGAAAGAAGCCTTAAACCTGGTTATCGACCAGATCAAATAGCTAATAATTTACAGTATCGGCCCCAATGAGATTTTTACTTTTTCAAATGCCTCCCGACGACGTATAAGGAGACTCTTTTTACAGTCGACGAACGGGGTTTTCCAGCATGCGAATTTTTGGCAAATTATTATGCTTTTTCACAATCATTTTCCTGTCGAGACAGGCCCTTGCCAGAATCCCTTTTAAAGACGATTGGACACAATCATTTTACACCGATGATAATTCTTCATATTTAACCCTTTACCCTGATGGTTTCAAGCAATTGATCAGAGTGAACTCAGTGTCATGCAATCAGATCAAAAGAATTGATATTGTTTTCAGAGACTCTTCAAAGAATCTGCTCTCTGAATTTAAGACCATTGCTAAATCCAGTGCACCAAAGATTTATGGATTGAAGCTGGATGATTATTGCTGGTATGAGGTTGTTGCTCGCGGTTTAAATTCAATTAATGGTATTAAATACGTTTTAAAAATTGAAGATTCAGGAAGCACCCCTTATTTCTTCAAAGGGATCACCAGCTCGCTTGTGCCTTTGTACAGAATAACTCAGGACCCGAATATTGATGCCTGGATTGAGCTGGGCCCATTTGGCGCTACACCTGTCGTTGGGGGCGGAGTCTTCTACAAAATCTGGGAGCCCCTTTCAGAAGAAGTTCATTTGTTTATCAACGATGACAAACCAATAAAACTCTTTTCTGATTTTGCCCTAAACGACGAGCGACGTTTTCATTATGCTTACGTAAAAAATTCCAGTCTAAAAGATAAATACCATTTTCAGTTTTTAAAAAATGGTGAATATGAAAATCTGGAAGTAGCCAATTTTAAAACCTTCAGTCCCGTTAAAGTCGATCCGATGGCCCGGGAACTTACCTACGAAGCGAAAGGGGGAAGGTTCAACGGGTATATCAATCCGCGCGCGATCGTTGCAAAGGATAACGAATACGTCTGGAAGAACGATAGTGTTTTAAGCACGATGAGCAACGATGATTACAACAACTGGATTATCTATCAGTTGTGGCCTTTGACTTTTAATCCAAAACAAATAGACGGCGCTTACGTACAGGGAAAATTCACCGACATCATTCCTAAAATTCCTTATTTGAGTAACCTGGGAGTGAACGCTGTCGAACTTCTGCCTGTGAATGAAAGCAGATTTAATGCATCATGGGGATATGCTCTTGATTCTCTAATTGTGCTTGAAAGCACTCTTGGAACAAAAGCGGACATGAAAAAACTTATCGATGAACTTCATGCCGGCAAACTCAGAGTTTTATTTGATGTTGTAATCAATCATGTCAACAATAATTTATTGAGAGAACCGGTCAATCCAGTCAACCATACTTCAAAGTTTTACGGCGGAGACACACCTTGGGGACCGAAGCCAAGATTTGAAAGTGTATGGGTAAGAAAATGGATTACGGATTCACTTCTTCACATGATGACGGAATATCATCTTGATGGATTCCGTTTTGATATGACTGACTCTATTTTCAACGGAACCAGGGGCGGCTACCGTTTTTTACAGGAACTCATGTATTTAATCAGGGTCAACGGCCCGCGTTTCTATAACTCTGCAGAGCAGCTGCCTAATGATATCTGGGTGACTTATCCCATTTCTGAAAATGGACTGGGTTTCAATGCGCAATGGAATGATCGCTTTAAAAACTTTTTTGAACTTGAGTTTGATAATTATTCTGAAACTAATCGCGCGGTCGACCTGACTCATTTATCTAATTCTCTTCTGGGTTTCAGCGATCATGAAATGTCTCCAGGTGTTTTCTATCATTTTGGAAATCCGCAACGGACCGTCAATTATCTGGGAAGCCATGATTTCATCGGTAACAAAGACCCGATGATCAGAATTGTTTCTAAATATAAAAATGAGGAGCAGGAAGATTCAAATATTTTCTCCCGTGTAAATCCGCTTGAGGAAGAGGGCGATCTTCGAATTCCATTTAGAACTATCCACAATCAATTCAGCCATGCGCTTGCACGACTGTCCTATGGGATCTTATTTACAAAACCCGGAGCAGCACTTTTTTATCAGGGAGAGGAGCTTGCTCAGGATTTAAACATTCAAAATGAATGGGCCTATGTAAACGCACTTAAGGACAATCGCTTTCCAAGCAAGAACGTCAATATCAATAAATATGTGCGATCTCACCGCATGACCTGGCATTATTATGAACTTGCCAACGGAAGAAAGGATCCACTTTTAAATTTCACCACCGATGAGGATGAAAAACTTTTCAGCGGACACATGAGTTTTTTCAAGGAAATGATCAATTTTAAAAAATCCAATCCTGAAATCAACAATCGCGATGCTGAAAATGTGAAAATTGATAATTATACAAAAATTGTCACGTATGAGTTGAATACTTCCAGAGATTCTTATTTTGTCGTCGGAAATTTCAACGCTGACAATGGCGGAGCATGGATTCAGTTTCCGGGCAACGGCCAGGTCTGGTGGAGTGAAATAATCAATTCATCCGATTCTAAATTTGGAAGTGATTCAGAAGTCTATCAGAATATTTTTTCTAACCTGGGCGGAAGAAGAAATTTACTCCGCTTAAAAGGTCCGGGCTTTTATATTTTTAAAGCAGTTAAATCACCGGGGGTTTCTAAGAAATTATATTTCAGGTCATCTGCTTTCAAGTGGCTGGCAAACGAGACGACGGAATTAAAAGCAAATCCATTGAATGCCGAAGAAATGATGACAGAAATTGAATTTAGTAAATTTCAAATCATCGATTTTAAACTTGGTACAAAAAACTGGGAGATTGACTTGGGGAAATCTGCAGATGTCCGAACACTGTCTTATATTCCGTTTTCACCCAACATGAGAGTCAGCGTTGAAGAAGGGAAATACTTGTTTAGATTTAATATAAATAATTTTACTTATAGTTTTGAAAAACTTTAATTTTTAAAAGAGAGCAATAGTCATGTTATCTACAGAAAAAAAACTTAATGAAATGGCTTACAACTACTGGTGGAGCTGGAATCAGGATGTATGGAATCTTTTTTCATCTATAAACAAAGACGTCTGGACCGAAACGCGGAACCCGGTTCTCGTTTTAAAAAGAACGGAAAACCTTGGAGAGCTTCTCAAACAGACTGATCTGCAAAATAAAATTAACGAACTGCACACCAGACTTGCAAACTATATCAACAGAAAAAATACCGGGGCGACTTGGTTTGCTAAAAATTATCCAGGCACAAAAGGTCCGATTGCTTATTTTTCAGCCGAGTATGGAATTCATGAAGCACTTCCTATTTACAGTGGCGGTCTGGGCGTTCTTTCAGGTGATCATGTTAAATCCGCTTCGGATTTGGGCATCCCGATGGTTTTTGTGGGATTGTTTTATTCGAATGGATATTTCACTCAAAGAATTGACGGCTCTGGAAAACAACTCGATCTTTATGGAAAGTTTTCACCGGACAATTTATCTCTCACCCAGGTGACTGATAAAACCGGAGCGAATCTTGTTTTCGATCTTGAAATTGCAGAGAGAAAAATAAAAGTTCAGGCCTTTAAGGCCATTGTCGGAACCAGTGAATTATATTTACTGGATTCAAACCACCCGGAAAACGCTGAAGCTGATCGCCTGCTTACTGCAAAGCTTTACGGTGGTGATAGAGAAATGAGAATTTCTCAGGAAATTATTCTGGGAATCGGAGGCGTGAAATTATTAAAGGCCTTGAATATTGAGCCCGCTGCATTTCATATGAATGAAGGTCACAGCGGTTTCTTTCAGCTGGAAAGAATCAAAAACACAATGAAGGAAAAATCTCTTAATTTTGAAGAGGCTAAAGTCGTGTGTGCATCTAACTGCCTTTTTACAACTCACACACCTGTTCCGGCGGGAAATGAAGCCTTCAGCCTGCCTTTAATGCATAAGCATTTTTACAAAATGATCAAGGGCTTTAATATTTCCTGGCGCCGTTTTGTAGAGCTTGGTCTTGTTCCGGAAAAAAGTGATTACAAGTTTTTCAGCCTGACAGTATTCGCCATTAATGTCGCTCGTTTTTATAACGGGGTCAGTGAATTGCATGGAAAAATCGCTCAAAAAATGTGGCGTGAATCATGGCCCAATATTCCTGAAGTGGAAAACCCGATGTCGCATATTACGAATGGTGTTCATGTGCAGACATGGATGGCCCTTGATGTAAAAAACCTTCTCAATCAGACAGTGGGAAACACGTGGGAGGAAGAGCTGGCTAACCAGGAATTCTGGAGCAAGGCCGGTGATATTTCGAATGCCAAAATAAGAGAGACAAAAATTGCGTTGAAATCAAAAATGATCGGAGTTGTGCGAACGCAGTTAAAGAAACAACTGGCCGAAAACAATGAATCTCAAAAAGAAATCGATGCGGTTGATACATATCTTGACGATAAAACTTTGATCATCGGATTTGCCCGCAGGTTTGCCACTTACAAGCGCGCCACTTTAATTTTCAAGGATCTGAAAAAACTATCCTCGTTGGTCAATAATCCTGATCGTCCGGTAGCTTTTATCTTTTCAGGGAAAGCGCATCCGCAGGACGTCCCTGGACAAAAATATATTGAAGATATCTACAAGTTTTCCCGCATGCCGGAGTTCAAGGGAAAAATTATTATCCTTGAAAATTATGACATGAATATTTCCCGACATATGGTTTCTGGTTCAGACGTATGGCTTAACAATCCAAGAAGACCGATGGAAGCCAGCGGTACTTCCGGCCAGAAAGTTCCTATCAATTTCGGTCTGAATTTTTCTGTGCTCGATGGATGGTGGAGAGAAGCGTTTGATGGAAATAATGGCTGGGCGATAGGTGAAGAAAAAGATTTTCCAAATGACGATATTCAGGACTATGAAGATGCTATGGATTTTTACAAGACCCTGGAGCAAACCATTCTTCCTCTTTATTATGCTGATAAGGCTAAAGGAGAAAATGGATCAAGTGCTGCATGGATTGAAAAAACTAAAGTAAGTTTCATCACCAATATTGCCAGATACTCGACTCATCGTATGGTCCAGGATTACATGACCAAGTTTTACAGCGAAGCTATAAAGTACGGAGAGAAATTTTCGAAGAATCCTGACCTGGTTAAATCATATATTGATAGCCGTCGTTATTTGAAAATGAATTGGAAAACAATTTATTTTTCATATGTGCACTTCGATGGAAATCATGTGGAAGTCCCAAGTCATTTCGAGAAGAGTTTTGAGAGTCCGCTTCACCACGTGGAATACCCTGCGGAATTCACATTCCCGGGGCGCGTGTTTGAAACCAATGCCGCTCACATTCACCTTGGTCTATACCTTGGCGATATCAAACCTGAGACGATGGTCATTGAAGCAGTTGTCTGCGATTCAAAAAGCAATGAAATTGGGCACCAGCGTTTTGCCTTGAAAGGTCCACTGGAAGACGGAGTCGGGCATTTTGAATTAAAATTTGCCGCCCCTGATTCAAATACTAAGAAGCTTCGTTTCAGAGTTTATGGCCACGATGAATTCCTGGCACATCCATTCGAGTACGGATATATGATGTGGTACTGATGGATCAGAATAAACATTCTGGAATCTTATGCCACATTACCAGCTTGCCGACAGATTACGGCATTGGTGATTTCGGACCCTGTGCTTATAAGTTTGTTGATGAGCTAGCGCTTGCTAAACAGACTCACTGGCAGATGCTTCCTACCGGTAATACCAATGATTCTGGATGCCCGTATTCTACTGATTCAGCTTTTGGCTGCGCGGATTTTTATGTTTCTCCTGAGCTGTTGATCAAAGATTTTAATCTGCAAGAAACAACGTTCAGAAAATATTATGTCCAGACGGAGAAAGTCGACTTTAAGAATGCAAAAATAAATAAGCAAAAAATTTTAGAAGTCGCTTATCAGAATTTTAATCCGGACAAAAAATATTATGATTTTTTACTGCAGGAAAAAACCTGGTTAACTGACTATTGTCAGTTTCGAACATTGAGTGAAACTCGCGGGCATGATTGGCGCGAATGGGGTTCTGTTCAATTATCCAGTGTTGAAATGGCACGGGTAGAGTTTCATCAATTTTGCCAGTACGCCTGTTTTTCGCAGTTGGCGCGCTTAAAACAGTATGCCAATGGAAAAAATGTCAAGCTTGTGGGAGATCTCCCCATTTTCGTTTCTTATCAAAGTATGGATGTCTGGAAAAATCCGCGACAGTTTTTTTTAAATGAAAAAATGGAAATGGAATATGAAACAGGTGCCGCTCCCGATAGCTTCAGTATTACCGGCCAGAAATGGGGCACGCCCATTTATAACTGGGATGCACAAAAAGAAGATAACTACGAATGGTGGAATCAACGCCTGAGTTTTTTAAAAAGATATTTTGACGTTATCAGGATAGATCATTTCAGAGGTTTTTGCGCTACATGGATTTCGAAGATTTTAGAGCTGGATGCAAGTGGCGGGCATTGGTTCAAGGGCCCTGGTGCTGAACTTTTTAACCAGCTTCGTGACTACCCGGAAATTATTGCGGAAGATTTAGGTTTTATCACTGCAGATGTCGATCAGCTTCGCGACCAATTTAATTTTCCAGGAATGAAAGTGTTTCAGTTCTTGCTTGGAGATTCAAGCAACCCCCATAAGCTTAGTAACTATCATTTTAATTCCGTAGCCTATTCCGGTACACATGACTGCGATACGCTGATGGGATGGTTTCATAATTTGTCTGAAACTGATCGTGCGAATGTTGAGTGTGAGTTGAAAATGAAGAATCCCAGCTATTGGGACATGCTCAAGGTTCTGCTTCATACTCCTGCCAAACTCGTTTTCATTCAAATTCAGGACCTCCTGGGCCTTGGCACCGAAGCGCGATTTAATTATCCCGGAACAGTAGAAGATACTAACTGGACATGGAAATTAAAAAAACAGGATTTGGATCATATTGACTGGAAGAAGCTTGCTGAGCTGACCGAAAAATCCGGACGCGGGAATGTGAGGCAAGCATGTGGTTAAGTTACGCGCTTGGCATCTCTGCTATTTTTCTGAGCATTCTCGCAGTCTATATTTATTTGATCTCAAAAAAAGATGCTTATCGTTTCTTTTATCCCGCCCTGGTTCTGTTTGTTCTTTTTAGTCTGGTTCCCATTTCATACAGCATCTATGTTTCATTCACTAATTTTAAGTCGGGCCATCTTCTGGAACGTAAGGAGGTTGTGGAGCTCTTCACAACAGAAAAAATAATTGAAAAAGATTCGATTATGCTCAATTATCAAATTATCAAATACCCGGACTCTTATCTTTTGGTTGTTGATAATCTTTCGGGATCATTCGGAAAAATTTCAAAAAACATTGAACTCGGCCCAATGACGGGACTTCCGGCTGGCGGAGTTAAATTAAATGCTGGTGAGGTCCTGGAAATAATCGAGGCTAATCCGGAGATGGTCATTAATCATCCTGCTTTAGGAACTTACTCATTTTATAGAAGTGATCTTCTTGCCAAAACCAGAAACAGGTACACTCGCGATGCAGATGCCAGTTTAAAGGACAGCATCACGGGTGAGAAATTAATTGAGGACAAAAAAGAAGGGCAATTCAAACTCGCCGGAGAAAGTGTCGGGCCGGGCTATTTCACCTTTGTGGGACTTGCAAATTACAAGGAACTTTTTTTTGACCCGGCCATAAAATTTGTTTTTTTTAAGGCTTTCGGCTGGACCATTTCATGGGCAGCACTTTCAGTACTTTTAACATTTACTTTGGGGGCACTACTGGCCGTCCTTTTGAATGATCTGAAAGGAAAATTTAAATTTGTTTATCGAATGATTTTTATTATCCCTTATTCGATTCCTTTTTTTATTTCCGTTCTCATTTTTAAAGGAATGCTTAATAAAGATTTTGGAGAGATTAATCATTTTCTAAGTTTTTTTACTATCAGCCCGATTCCCTGGCTTGAAAATAAAATCTGGGCAAGAATCAGCGTCTTGCTGGTCAATCTATGGCTGGGATTTCCTTACATGCTTCTGGTAATCACAGGTATTCTGCAGTCCATTCCTAAATCAATATACGAGGCTTCATCAATTGAAGGGGCTACTGCTTTTCAAAATTTTAGATATCTAACTTTACCACTTGTTTTCCGGGCGATGATTCCGCTTCTCATAGGTTCGTTTGCCTTTAATCTGAATAATTTTGTGGGCATTTATCTTTTAACAGGTGGAGGTCCCGTCATTTCCAACGTCAGTACCCCCATCGGAGAGACAGATATACTTATTTCCTATACTTATCGGTTAGCCTTCGAAGGAGCTCAGGGACAAAATTTTGCCACAGCCGCGGCGGTCTCAATGGTCATCTTTTTTATTATCGTCACTTTAACAATATTGAATTTTAAAGTATCCAAAAAGCTGAGTAATCAATGATGAATTACAGCAATAAAAAAAGAAACATTAATAAATTACTGATTCATCTTTTCTTGATTGCGATGGCCATTGTCGTTCTGCTGCCCATCTTGTCTGTCGTTTCTGTGTCCCTCAGCAAGAGCGGCTCACTTAAAACCGGTTTTATTCCGAAGGACCTGAGCCTTGATAACTGGAAATATATATTGGGTATACCTTATACCAATTCTCTTGGAGAAAATGTCATTTCCCCCTATCCAATCATGCGCTGGCTTTTTAATAGCCTGAAAGTTTCATTTTTAAGCGCCCTGTTGATGCTCTTGTTTTCCACAACGGCTGCTTATTCACTTTCAAGATTTAAATTCAGAGGCAAAGAAACGAGTCTGATGTTTTTGATGGTCATGCAGATGTTTCCAAATATGATGGCGATGATTGCATTTTATTTTATGCTGGATTTTATCGGCCAGGGAGCGCCCTCATTTGGCATAGACACACACGGCGGATTGATTCTGATTTATCTTGGCGGCACACCTTTTAATATCTGGCTCTTGAAAGGCTATTTCGATACTCTTCCGCGCTCTATTGAAGAGTCGGCGAGAATGGATGGATGCACTCATTTTCAGGCATTCTATAAAATCGTACTTCCTTTATGTACACCTATACTCGCGGTCATCGGATTGCTTACATTTATCAGCACATTTTCGGATTTTATTTTACCGTCAATTCTACTTAAATCTCAGGATCAGATGACCTTTGCGGTTGGGATACAGATTTTTATCAGTGAATCTTTTGCCAGCCGCTGGGGGCAATTTGCAGCCGCTTCAGTTCTGGGGGCTCTGCCAATCTCTCTGCTGTTTTTTTCCATACATCGTTATATTGTGGATGGATTATCTCATGGCGGCGTTAAAGGTTGAGATTAATTCCTGACTCATAATCAAAGACATGAGCAAAAAATAATTTAAAATAAAATTCGGCAGATTTTAGATCTTTAGGCAAATGCATCGCAGGCATCAGGCTGTTTATTTCAAGATCAGCGTATTTGAGAACGAGATTGGCCTCATGACCAAGCAATTCGGTGAAGAGGACTTCTAGTTTTGTATTCCAGCCGGATTCTTCGTTAGTATGAATGACAATATCTGTGGGGCGAATGCCCAGCACCGCTTTTCTGGGCGTTAGGTTTTTTTGCGTGTGAAATTTTGTCTTATCTTCAGGCAGTTTAAAATTAAAAGCGCGATTCTTTCCAATAGCATAAACCCCGTCCGCTTTATATTCCAGATCTACATCCAGTAAGTTCATGGCGGGTGTACCGATAAATTCTCCAACAAAAGAATTCTTCGGGTTGTTAAAAACTTCCTGGGGAGTGCCTACTTGTTCGATAACACCAGCGCGGATGACAACCAGTTTATCGGCCAAGGTCAGGGCTTCCAGTTGATCGTGAGTGACATAGATTGATGTTCCTTTTTGATCCAGGTGAAATTTTTTAATTTCAGATCTCATCTTGTGGCGGAGTTTGGCATCGAGATTAGAGAGCGGTTCATCAAACAGAAATATTTTGGCATCTTTGACAATCGCCCTGCCCATCGCCACTCTCTGGCGCTGACCACCTGATAAATCAGATGGTTTTCTTTCCAGGTAAGTTGTGAGATCAAGAATTTCAGCCGCCTTTAATACTTTTTCTTTGATGACTTCAATATCCACATTTTTAATTTTTAGACCAAAGGCAAGATTATCAAAAACATTCATATGCGGGTAAAGAGCGTAGTCCTGAAAAACCATCGCGACTTCACGTTTACTTGGTTCAAAACGGGAAACATCTTTTCCATTAATCAGGAATTCCCCTGAAGTAATTTCTTCGAGACCGGCAATCATTCGAAGCAATGTGGACTTGCCACATCCGGAGGGCCCGACGATGACGACGAATTCTCCCTGTTTGATATTCAGGTTGAAATTATCAATAATAGTCAGTTTGTTGTCGTAGCTTTTTTTTATGTTTTTTAATTCAATCATAAATATCTCTCCATCATCTTTTTAAAAGAATGATTCCATTTGAAGTCCGAATGCTCCGCCTGCCGTTTTATTGGAGTAGGTTGGTGCGTTTTGTGCGATATTTGCCTGATTCTTTATGTTCCAGAATGAGTGGGTGTAAAATGCGCGCAACACAGGTCGCCCCCAGATATTTTCGTTAATGCTTAACTGAGGTGCAAACGTCAGTCGCGATAATCTTTTCGCTCCACCGTTTTGAACGATACTGCTGCCTGCTTCTGTGACCAGATGAAAATTTGGAGTCACTCTATAGACAGGACGAATGCCGGCACCGAGCCACTGCTCGCTGGTTTCATCATGGACAATTAATCTTTCATGATTGAGAGAAAGGTGAAATGCCCATTTTTCATTTGCATCAAAAGTGGTGTGATTGATGAGTCGCAATTTTTTTTGCGAACTTTGAGTATTGCCTGCAGTGATTAAGCTGTCGCCGTAGAGATTAAAATTATTCATCAGGCCCTGTCCGAACATGGCTGCAAAATGGTTGAAGCCTCTTCCTAAAAGATTAATATCAAGAAGTGTTCCGACGATATAGCCGTTGGTTTTTTGGTATTTAGCTCCGGTAGTTGAATTGGTGGATTCCGGAGAATGCCCAAAGGCTGCCCAGAAATTTTGCTTGATTGAACTTGTCACTATCAGTTGTTTTAAGCGGGCATCGTAAACAGTAATTCCTTTTATGCCCACATTCGTCCGGGTGTCAGTCATCTGGCGTATATAGGCCAGAGATAATTTCGCATCCAGAAAATCTATATTGCCAACACCTCCGCCGTTGCCGTTCATGCTGCCGAAGTAATAATAGTCATCTATATAGACGTCTTGATCGCGATAGAATTTTTTACCAACCCAGAAATTCCAGGGAAGATCATTCATGCCCTGGATATCAGCAAATGCTTCAACGAAACTTGTACTTTGAGATGTACTTTCCGTAGCATCGCGGCCGTTATGGGAGTTTGCAATCCGAAACTGAGTAAAGACATTTTTGGTTTCACCCTTTAGATGATTAAACTTCAGTCCCAATTCAAGATAATTAGAGCATTCATTGGCGAGACGGAATTCGTTTCTGCCAATTCCGCTGCCGCCACCGCTGCCCTGGTTGTAAAAACATTCTTGATCACCGCCAAATGTATTGGTACCGACACCAGCTCTGGCATATCCAAACATATCTATATCTTTAGTCTCAATAGAGTAAGCGGTGCCAGAGATAAGGACACCAAAAAGGAGGCAAATCCACAATGCTTTCATAATTTTAACCTGCTTAAATTTAGGCAGAGATTGCCAGAAATATCACGATTTTTCCACCTTTATATAAGGTATACAGTGGCCGTGCAAAGGGGAGACAGCTAGAGCTTCAAAAGAGTGAATTTTGTCAAAAGTTTAGACAGGTGTCTGTAGCAACTTCAGACGTTTATTCAGGGCGTTGGCATAAGCCTTCATTTTTAGATCATTTTGCGTACTGCCCGACTTGGCACGCTCGTTGCTTTATACAACCTCAAACAACTTGATCGAACACGCCTTTAGGAGGTCGTTATGAAAAAATTTTTATTAACTTTGATCGTCGTATCTTCACTAGTTTCTTGCGGAAAAGACAATAAGGTTGGAAGTGCAACTTCTCCTTTATCTACAACTTCTCCAATTTCGACAATAAATGCCGATGGTAATTTTCAGTCGTTGGGAAGTGCAATTGTAAATAACACTTTTCCTCAAAACGTTAACTACTATACAGAATATCACTTCGGTACTTTGACAAATACATGTGTAACTAAAGATGGATGGTTTGGAATTGATTATCAATCATGTTCAACCAGCGTCACCAACGAAACAACAGTAATCCAGGGTAACTCTGTTGATGAAAAGAGAGCTGAATTGACAGCGATCCTTTCTAAAACTGTAGTATTCCAATCATATGGTTCAATATCTGTGTTAAGAACAACAGATAATTTTACTTACCATATTGATAGAAACGTTCCAATGAAAGCTAATCCAGTTTACAAACTGAACAATGCTGACGGAAAAGCTGTTAAATTACTTTATATCAGATAATCAATTCGATCTCTCCATACGACCTTCTCATCAATTCCCCCGTTGATGAGAAGGTTTTTTACCAGAATCTCCACTAAAACAATTCAATAATGAGCATATACTTCCTCTTTCAAATTTCTTTGAATTATTTATAATTTAAGGATATTAATTCCAAGGAAGGTTTTTCATGGCCCAGTTCAAAACAGATCTTCGCGATATTTACTTCAACCTGTTTAATGTTTTAAAAATCCAGAATCATACTGAGTATTCAGATCAAGACATGAAAGATGTCATCAATGAATGCAATAAATTTATAGATAAAGAAATTTATCCGACCAGAACAATCGGCGATCATGAAGGCGTTCATCTCAAAGATGGCAAAGTAACGATACCTCCTTCATTTCATTCTCCTTTGAAAAAATATTATGAAAATGGCTGGTATGGAATTGGTTACGGTGAAGACATTGGCGGTATGCCAACTCCTCACAGTGTTTCGTTTGCATGTCAGTCAATCATGAATGGCGCGAATGTTTCCTTCGCCATGTATCCGGGATTGGCCCGCGGAGCAATGGATGTTATTTTAAAAGTTGGATCTCCTGAACAAAGAGAATCAATTGTCCCTCAAATGATGACCGGTGAATGGGGGGGGACAATGTGTCTTACCGAACCGGGTGCCGGATCCGATGTCGGCGCAGCCATTACTTCAGCGACACCAATTGGTGACGGAAAATTTAAAATAAAAGGGATTAAGATATTTATTTCGTCTGGTGATAATGACTATTATAAAAATATTATTCACCTCGTTTTAGCAAGAACTCCTGGGGCCCCTAAAGGAACTAAGGGACTTTCGTTATTTATAGTTCCTAAATATAAAGCGGATGGAACATCGAACGATGTTCATTGTACAAAGATAGAAGAAAAGATGGGAATTCACGGTCAGGCGACATGCGAGATTACTTTCGGTGGCAATGGAAATTGCGAAGGAGTTCTGCTCGGCAAAGAGTTTGATGGAATGATCAATATGTTTATCATGATGAACGAAGCCCGACTGCTGTGTGGTCTTCAGGGAGAAGCTCAGGCCAATCTGGCGTACATGCTGACTGATCAATATGCGGGCGAAAGAAGCCAGTTTGGAAAAGAAATAAAGCACCATCCAGATGTAAAAAGAACTCTTTTGAAAATGCGATCGATGAGCCGTGCGCTTAGAGCGCTGGTTTTATATACCGCAGATTTGTTTGACAGAGTTCACGCTGATCCTGCTCTTGAAGATGAAATTGCTTTCATGACTCCTATTTGTAAATCCTATTGCTCGGACGAAGGATTCAATGTTGCTATTGATGCTATTCAGACTCACGGTGGATATGGATTTTGTTCGGAGTATGGAATCGAGCAATTTGCGCGCGACATGAAAATCACAACCATTTACGAAGGAACGAATGCTATACAGGCAATCGACTTCACAATGAGAAAAGTTCTTAAAGACAACGCCAAAACTTTTATGAAAGTAGGAGCGAAGATTCAAAAAACTATGGCGAGACCTGAAGCAAAAGTATTTACGGAAGAACTTGCACTAATGGGAAAAAATTTAGAAAAGGCCCAGGCGATACTCGAGCGATTTGGAAAAGAAGCTAAGGCAAATAAAACAGAAGCTATTTTATTTCATGCAACTTCATTTCTAAATTACAGCGGTAATCTTGTTGCAGCCTGGCTTCTGCTGGAGAGTGCCTGCGAAGCAAGTGCAGCACTTGCAACTGCCACGAATGAGGACGATAAAGTTTATTATCAGAGCAAAATGCTCGACTTTAGATTCTTTGTTCAGCAACAGCTGGTAAAGAATGTAGGCCTGGCGCATTCTATGCTGGGATTCGCTGAGGATCTATCTCAATTGAATGTTTAGCTTCTTTGATGTTACAATGAACCTAATTTTGTAATATTTTAAAAAATGAGATGAATTTTTGGAAATTGATAAACTTAATGAAGAGGTTAAACTCTTCTCTTCAACTACGCATGGAAGCAGTGATTACGATAAAGATGAATTTTTTGTAATGAGCGAAGACCGGACGGAATTCGCGCCACTTAAATACATTCAAAAACGTGTTCCTGAATTTAAAGACATCAACTCGCTTTTAAAGATTGGCTTTGTCTACGATTCTTTCGAGCTTTCAAATAATGAAAATTTTCAGATCTGGTATGAAAAACAGTTTTCAAAAAAATTGCTTCGAAGAGATGCGAGAAAAATTTCAATCGTTTATGTTCCGAATAACAAGCTGATTCTGGATCAGATTGAACTGGTGAACAAGTCTTATGAAGTTCTCGCTCACGAACAGATTCTGCTGAACAATAAAAATCTGCCGACTCAGTTGGGTGAATGGTACGCAAAATGTATTTTTGGTTTAAAGCAGGTCAAATCGACTTCACAGCGCGGTTTTGATTTCGTAATGGGCGATGGCAAGCGGGTTGAAATTCAGGTGGAGTGGAGTGACGTTTCCTCTCCAAAAGGCGTCAAGATCAAAAAAACATTGGTAGATCTTTCAGATTTTTGCGTCATCATTTACGTCGCTAAAAATTTCATGATCAGAGAAGTTTGCTTTTTGGATTCTGAATATGTTTCCAGAAAATTTTCAAGCAAAGGACATACGATATTTTTAAAGGATTCGGATGTGTCGTCTTATTTCTTTTCAAAATCATCAAAACATTTTGATAAAATAATTAACCCGATAACTTTTTTAAAGTATGCTTCACCCAATTTAGCGATGAAACTTTCAGAAAAATTGAATCAGTAAAGTTCGTATTTAAGCAGACGGCACTCAAGACTACCATTGTAAAAAGTATATCTTTTGGATGTTCCAAGTGAAATCGCTTTTCTGAGAAGTGGATTAGACGTAAAGACATAAGCTCTAAAACCTTTAAAATTATGCTTTAAATTTTCACCATAGTCTTTGTATAAATTTTTTAGCTGCTCTTCTTCGCCCATTCTTTCTCCGTACGGAGGATTGGCAATGACAATCCCGGGCGGTTCATCCATCGGGGTAATTTTGGTGGCATCTCTTTTATTTAAAGTCACAATCTGCGGATCAATCATGGCATTGTGAAGGTGAATGCGGGTTGTTTCCAGCGCTCTTTCCGTTATATCGAAACCAAAGAACTGTCTGGTCTGAAGTTCATTCAATGCTGCCAGCGATTGATTGTAGATAGCCTGAGCACGCTCTTCAAAAAGACGCACAGATTTTCTATCAACGGTAAACCATGGATGTTTGATGAAATCAAAAACCGGAACTTTCTTTTCAATATATTGTCTGATTTTCAGGTAAGTCGGTGCCACTTTTGCTTTGATTAAAATCGCTTCAATTAAAAAAGTACCGGTTCCGCACATTGTGTCGGTGAACAGATCTTTCTCAGAATCAAAATCAGTAGTCATAATAATGGCTGCCGCAAGATTCTCCCTCAAAGGGGCCTTGAGAGATTCTTCTCTGTAACCCCGGTTGGAAAGCGGTTCCCCGCACATATCCACCAGAATGCGGGCATTAAATAAATTGCTTCCCGGCTTTCTTTCAACCCTCAATAGAAACGTTATATCGGGTCTGCCGGTATCAACAGACGGGCGCTCGCCAAATTTTTCTCTGAAGTTATCGGCTATGGCATCTTTTAAAAGTTGCGAGAAAATTATCGAGTTGTTGAAATTCTCTTTTGTCTCGCGATCGAACAGGGTGTTTATTTTGAAAGTCTGATGAACATCAAAAACTTTGTCCCACCATTTTTCTTTAGCTTTAGTGTAGAGCTCTTTTTCATTTGAGATTACATAAACCTGAAGCTCTTTAAAAACTCTGGAAGCCACACGCGAATTGAGAAGAACATCCAGGGCCTGTTCGGTTTCGCATTTGAATGCAACTCCGCCTTTTTCAACTTCAATTCTTGTGATGCCGAGGTCTCTGATTTCTTTTTCCAGAAGTGGCTCAACTTCTCGCGGGCATGAAGCAAAGAAGGTAGCTTGATCGAATTCTTTAGTTCCATCAGGATTGATTTTTGCGCGGGCATTGGATTTCACATCGCTCACGGCTTTTTTCTCTGCAGCTTCTCTGGAGAGGCGCTCTTCCCGGGGAGTTTTGTCGCTGTATTTTCTGTCTGGATTGTAAGGCTTCTTTGCCATGATTATTTTCCTCTATACTTTTTCTTGTTGTTTCATTTGATAGTAATTCATCGCTCGCACAATTAAATCGCGATAAGAATCTTCCATGAGGGGATTCAGATTTCTTTCTTTAAATCGCTTGATTCTCCATAACGAGATAGACATGAGTCCAAGAATAATCGCGTGATCCAAAAATTTTAATTCGTGCGGCTTTAAAGGCCTGATAGCTTCATAGCCTTCAAGATACGAGTTTACAAGTGGAGTTATGACTCTTCCTTTTTCTAAACAAGTTCCGGAGAGTGAAATCCCCAGATCAAGCAGATACTCGCCCCGGCCGGCCTGTTCGAAATCAAGCACCGAGCTGAGCTGGTTATTGTTAAAAAGGGTGTTGTCGTAATAAAGATCTCCGTGAATGATCCCCTTTTCAAAAGACGTCGCTAAAAATTCCTGTAATTGATCCGGAAAAAAATAATCAAAAGCTTTTTTGTAATCCTCAGGGCATTTTGCGCTTTTTGAATATTCCAGTATTTCCCGCGCGCCAAAACCCACGCTTTCATGAGGGCGCAATTTTTTTAAAATATTCTCATCATGCGGGAGCGAATGAAGTTCAGCTAGCGCCGCCCCAACTTCTTTGCATGTGTAATCCGAAGGTCCCGGCGGTATGCCAGGCACAAAAGGATAAAGCACACCGAAGTAAGGTCCATAATTATAAACCAGCTCTCCTGTTTTTAATGCGAAGGGCTTTAAAGAATAAGGGTAACCCCGTTGATTTAAATAAAGTAGAATGGCCTGTTCATCGCTAAGCTGAAGTTGATTTTTATCGTTGGATATTTTCAGAAGCACAGAATCGCCTTCGAGATCTACGCGATAATTCGAATTGGAGATACCGAGTGAAAGCGGAGTCAGCTTCAAAACGTTAAAACGATCGTAAAGCTTGAGGATTTCATCGGCGTCTTTTAGGTCAATTTGTGTATAACTGGCCATGGAAATTACCTTGCCCCCATAGGGAAGTGAGTGCTATATTGATTTCCAATATTCTATTATAAAAATCGAAAACTACCATGGGGGAATTATGGCCTTTACAGATTATAAAGTAAAAGATATGTCGCTGGCCGACTGGGGACGTAAGGAAATTCAAATAGCAGAAACTGAAATGCCAGGACTTATGGCGCTTCGATCCGAATTCGGAAAATCAAAACCACTTAAAGGAGCACGTATTGCAGGATGTCTTCACATGACTATCCAGACCGCTGTGCTTATCGAGACATTGGTTGAGCTAGGTGCTGAAGTGCGCTGGTCATCATGTAATATTTTTTCTACTCAAGACCAGGCTGCTGCTGCAATTGCTGCTGCCGGGATTCCTGTCTTTGCCTGGAAAGGCATGAACGAGAAGGAATTTGACTGGTGTATTGAACAAACTCTTAAGTGGGTTGACGGTTCTCCATTAAACATGATTCTGGATGACGGTGGTGACCTGACAGTTATGGTCCACTCAAAATACCCTGAACTTCTTAAAGGAATTAAAGGTCTTTCTGAAGAAACAACAACAGGTGTCCACCGCCTTTACGACATGGTTAAAAAAGGCGAACTTAAAGTTCCTGCCATCAACATCAACGATTCAACAACAAAATCAAAATTCGATAACCTATACGGTTGCAGAGAATCACTTGTCGATTCAATCAAACGCGCAACTGACGTAATGGTTGCCGGTAAAGTTTGTGTTGTTGCCGGTTACGGTGACGTTGGTAAAGGATCGGCCGGATCATTTAAAGGTCTTGGCGGAAGAGTAGTCATCACTGAAATCGATCCAATTTGCGCGCTTCAGGCGGCAATGGAAGGATACCAGGTAATGAACATGGATGATGCAGTAAAAATCGGAGATATCTTTGTTACGGCTACAGGTTGTTCAGACGTTATTACCGGCAGGCATATGGAGCAAATGAAAGATGGGGCCATCGTTGCCAACATCGGTCACTTCGATCTTGAAATTGAAGTTGCTTACCTAAACAAGACTGGTAAGAAAATCAACATTAAGCCACAAGTTGATCAATACGTTATGCCATCTGGTAAGAAGTTAATTGTTCTTGCTGAAGGTCGTTTGGTAAATCTTGGATGCGGTACAGGCCATCCATCATTTGTAATGTCTAACTCGTTCACAAACCAGGTTATGGCGCAAATGGAATTATGGGCCAACCACGCAAGCTACGAAAACAAAGTTTACGTTCTTCCAAAACACTTAGATGAAAAAGTAGCTCGTCTTCACCTTGAAAAAATCGGGGTAAAACTCGATAAGCTTACAGCTAAACAAGCTGAGTATCTTGGTATTAAAGTAGAAGGACCTTATAAGCCTGACCACTACAGATATTAATTATGAAAATAGTCATTGGTTCAGACCATGCAGCATTTGAAATGAAGGAGTTCGTTCGCGAATTCCTTCATTCCAAAAAAATTGAAGTTGTCGATGTCGGAACGTATTCAGATGCTAGATGTGATTATCCCGATTTTGCCCGTGCACTGGTTAAAGAAGTGCTGGAGAAGAAACTCACAGGCATTTTGTTATGCGGATCAGGCATTGGCGTCTCTATTGTGGCTAACCGATTTAAAGGGATCAGGGCCGCTCTTTGTCGCTCACCTTACGATGCTGAAATGGCCCGCAAGCATAATGATGCTAATGTACTTTGTCTCGGTGCCCGCACTAATTCAGAGGAAGAAATCAAGGCCATCATTGAAGGCTGGCTGGCCCATGAATTTGAAGGTGGACGCCATGCTGATCGGCTGCAGAAGTTTCAGGATCTCGGAGTGGTTTGTTGAAACTCTTTGAAAAAATAATGTACCCTGTTTTAGTCATTTTTCTCGCGCTTGCGATTTATTTATCGCGCACGGATCTTTATTATTTTGAATCCGCGATGGTCGCAGAAGACGGCTTGTTTCAGTGGATGATTTTTTATACATTGATCTTTGCATCTGCCATGTGTTTTTATCGGGCGAGCATTTTAAAGCCTTTCAGAGGAAATGTATTTGCGAGTTGCCAGATTATTGCAGGCATCGTTTTTCTTTGTTTCGCCCTGGATGAAATGTCCTGGCTTCAGAGAATTTTTGGGTTCAACTCACCGGTATTTTTCCAGACTCATAATACAAAAATGCAGGTTAATGTGCACCATCTGGTCATCAACGGTTTCAGACTCAACAACCTGATTTTTACTTTTGCCATTAAAATACTTGCGACACTTTATTTTCTTGTTCTGCCTTTCTTCTACACCAAGCTTGATAAGATTAAAGAGTCAGTTAATAAATTCGCCATTCCGTTGCCAAGATATACTCAGACGGGAGCTTATGTTGTCCTGGCGTTGCTGGTTGGACTAATTCCATCTGATTTTCGCTACGTCATTTTTGAATTTGGTTTTTACTGGATTCTGGTTCTGATGATGTACAACCCACTTAACGATGAAGTTTTTTCCCGCGTATCCCTGGTTCGCTAGAGAATTCCCAACATTTTTTGCAGGCGCAGTCTGAATACGGCAATCATGGCTTCGAATATGATAATGCTTTCCATTTTAGACTGACCATCCCGGCGCTCATAAAAAATAATCGGCACCTCAACAATCTTCAGACCTTTGGCCCAGATTTTATAATTGATTTCGAGCTGGAAAGCGTAGCCATTTGAAATAATTTTTTCAAAGTTAAGCGATTCCAGCGCAGATCGTTTAAAGCATTTAAAACCGCTGGTCGTATCATACACCGGAATTCCGGTTATCAATCGGGTATAGAGTGAAGCCATATAGGAAAGTATCAGTCTTCGAAGCGGCCAGTTCACAATGCGCATTCCATCTTTGTATCGCGATCCTATGACAAGATCGTTTTGGATGGCCTCTTTAAGCAGATCTGTAATTTGCAAGGGATCGTGTGAGAAATCACAGTCCATTTCAAAGATGTATTGATAAGACCGCTCCAGTGCCCATTTAAAGCCGGTAATATAGGCCGTGCCGAGTCCGAGTTTAGACTTGCGCTCAATAATGGAAAGATTGGTATAGTTTTTCATAAGGCCTCTGACTGCTTCAGTTGTGCCGTCAGGGGATCCGTCTTCGATGATAAGAATTGAGATATTCGGATAAAGAACAAATAACGTCCGGACAATTTTTTCTACATTATCAATTTCATTATAGGTGGGAATAATGATCAAGGTTTCGTTAAAAGGTAGCAGCATTATTTTCTATTCCCAGATTAATTATTCGAATCAACCTGTAAGAGTCTGCGACCGGATATCTGATAACGAATCGATATAATTTCAAACAGAGGTTTATCTTCTCTTGTGATTTGAGGGGCGCGCTCCTGTGCTCTCTGGGCAAATTCCAGAATTTTTGAATTAGCAGCACTTTTTCCGCCGCCTATTTTTCCGAGGAAATCATCCACGCCGCTTTTCTTGTCAGCTTTTTTTCCACCAACGCCCAATCCGTGACCGCCGGTAAAATCCAGCACTCTGGAAGATCCAGCAGGGACGTAACCGGCATAAGCGTAGTCGCTTCCAATGCCACTCAACTTTGCGCTGGCGCTGTCCATAGCAGCCTTGGAAGGAGGATTTTGCGCCATTAATCTTGCAACATTATTTGGTATTCCTCTGGCCACCATTGCATCAACACTTGCCTTTTGTTCGGCAGTCAAATTTCCGGTAGGAGGAAATTTAGAGGCTAAATCATTCAATGCTTTTTTGGCAATGGCCGATGTGCGCGCAAACGCAGCTGAATTGAGAGTGCCACCTTCCAGTTTGCCCTGGGCCAGAGAAGCGATAGGCTTAAATGGAGAGTTGCTGTAACCAACGCCCATTTGTAGATCTACAGCGCCCTGGTTTTCCATAAATTTATCAAAACAGGAATTGGATTTAACACAATTACAATTGGGATCAATTTTTAAATTGCTGTCGGTACAGGCAACTTTCATAAAAGCTGTTCCTGATGCCCTGGCTGCAATTTGTGCCTGACAATATTGTGGATCGTTTGCGTGTTCAGGTTCTGAACAATAACATTCATTTTCTGTGACCGGGTTACATTCACCCTTGCCGGGAAGTGAGTTGGCAATATCTCTCGTTTTCTGTGCATATTCTTTATTAGCGCCAACTTCCATCTGATAAAATGTTCCCAGCAATGTAGTAGCTCCTAGCTTTACGATCAGAGCTGTATCTACAGCAAAGGCACCTGAGGTCGCCTGATAAGCATAGCAGGCAGCTCCGCCGTACCAACCAACTGCCTGAACCTGGGCCTGTGTCGCTCTTGAATCATGACTTTTAGCGGCCTTCAAGAGAGATTCTTTTTGTGAAGTCTCCCCGCCATTATTAACTTTGCTGTCGATCTCTTTTACGTTTGCAGATTGGGTGAATTTAGCAACGGTTTCAGTCGCAGCTGGAATATATCTGCAATAATCATTGGCTTTTTCTTTAGAAGCATCTTTGGGCGTTTCTTTGGTTGCAGCTGCCGGTGTTCCTGGCTTTGCTGCTCCGGAAGCTGCCTGAGTATCAGCAGGAGTTCCTGTTCCGGTTCCTGTTTCAGGTTTTGCTTCAGGAGCTTTTTTATTAAACCATTCTCCTGTCCCTTTCGAAATAGGAAGTATATCTCCCATGGCCCCTACAGTTGCATAAGCCTGCGTAGCTATTCTCATCATGGCAGGACTCATTCCCATGGTCTTGTGATCAACTTCATCCCCCCGACATCCCTGCTTCATTTCGCCTACACATTTTTCATTCAATATTCTATTGGCTTTTGCCTGATCTACATAATTGTCGACTAGTTGTTTTTCCTGATCAGTTAAATTATTTTTATCAACTGTTGATGTTGTGCCAATTGTTTTGCCAAGTATTTTTATACTTGACTGTGGTTTGTTAGCAGAACTTTCCTGTATGTATTTTTCAGACAAAGCTGCATTATCAATAAGTTTTTTATTCAGCGCTGTCTCGGCAGCAATCTCGCTATTGGTGACGGCGGGGGCGGCCGGCGTGGTTGAAGTCGATGACTGCGCAAAAAGCGCAGCTGATGAAGTAAAGGCCAGTGCGATGAGAATAATGTATTTCATAATGTCTTTATTTTAACAGAAGCTTAGAGGACAAGCGCGAAGGCAAAAAAGATCAGGTTTAAATGTCTTAAAAATCAGTAGGATACAAGGGTGCTCGGGCACTTAAAAGGGCGTATTTGCTGCCCACCTTTAAAGGCATGTTCGCTCTTTACGAAAGCCCTTATTCGCTGATACAAATTTGTGTATGATACAGAAAACAATAACCGGTAACGCTTTATGAAAGATTCATCTGAAACCGAACTCTCGCATTCAATGGTCCACTATCTTTTAACTATCCATAAATTAAAAGAGAACAGAGGTTTTGCCAGAGTAACGGACATTGCTAAAGACCTGGATCTTACCAAGGGTTCTGTTTCAACCATGCTGAACAACCTAAAGAGAAAGGGATTAATCCAGGAAGAAGAAGACTGCAAATTTGTGGTTCTGACTGAACTTGGGCATGAAGAAGTTCACCGCATACTTTCATCGCGTACCCTTATTTATTATTTTCTCAAAGATTTTGTAGGCGTTGATGATGCCACAGCTGAAAATGATTCCTGTCAGATGGAGCACCTGATGAGTCCACAGACCAGTGAAAAATTTTTTAATTTTATGAAGACTCTGGCCTGCGCGTGTGAGGATCTTGAAAAAAAGGGCAGACTTCCTGAATCGTTCCAGTTTAAGACGACGCTGGATCTTTGTTCATATTCAACTTCAGATGAATTTATCCATCACCAAAAAGGCGACAGTCATTTACAAAGCAAATAGTTTTCTCTTTTTTATTTTCTTCATTGGTTATTCACAGGCGATGGCCCAGGATTTGAGTTCATTTTGTTTTGATAAATCGGTGAACTTAAATGGCGTCCGGCAATCTCTTTCAGTCATTCTGCTGCCCAAAGATATTGTAGATCTAAGAACAGAAGATAATTGTCTAGATATTGTCACGACAGTTGATAGAGCTAAACTGTTTGAGAAATTTCTCTCAAGAAGGTACGATCTGAAAAAAGATCCTGCAGGACCTGCAAGCAGCCCCGCGGATAGAGAATGTCGGCTTGATTTAAAAACGACCAAAAAATCAAATGAAGAAGGAAGCAATTTTAAAGTCGGTGAAAGAAACACACTCAACAAAAGCACGGCAACTAGAAACAGCGTCAGCATAATGGAGCTCCTTTTGGGGAACGGCATTCCGGGGGAAATAGAAGCGGGCAATGAAAAATTGAAAGTGACCTGTCAGCTGGTCGGAAGTGACAGCGCAAGCCTGGTGTTTGCCTATGCTGAAAAAAATAGCGCCAGTGCCAGCTCTCAAGTGATGCTGAAAAGAGGAGAGTGGATGAACATAGCTTCTGTCCTGAAAGATCTGGATGAAAAAAGTAAAACATTGGGAATACCTCAAACAGGCATTAGTCAGTCCACAGGTAAATCTGAAACCGTTTATGAAATTCAATTTAAATAACAAATAATCAAAATAAGGAGATAAGAATGAATATTTTATTAGAAAAATTTAAGACCCCCTTTGAAACAGTACCTTTTGATAAAATTAAGCCCGCAGACTTTATGCCGGCACTGAAAGAATCTATTGCAAAGGCTAAAAATCATATCGAAGCTATAAAAAATAATCCTGCATCTGAAACGTTTCAAAATGTCGTTGAGGCACTTGAAAATGCCGGGCCTGATGTGGAGTTAATATCGGGGATTTTCTTTAATCTCCATAGCGCAGAAACAAATGATGAAATCCAGAACATTGCCAAGGAAATCTCTCCCGTTCTGACTGAGTATGGAAATGACATAAGTCTGGATGAGTTGCTCTTCCAGAAAATTAAAAAGGTCTGGGACAACAAGGAAAAATTTAACCTGAATGCTGAGCAGATGATGTTGCTTGAAAAAAATTATAAAAGTTTCGTGAGAAGCGGAGCCTTGCTTACTGAAAAGCAAAAAGATGTATTGCGGGATATTACCAAGCAACTTTCAACTCTTGGTTTGCAGTTTGGCGATCATGTTCTGAAAGAAACAAATGATTTTCTCATGCTGATTGATAATAAATCTGACCTTGAAGGTCTGCCGGCGGATGTCGTTGAAGCTGCCGAGCATGCTGCAAAAGAGAAAGGGCACGAGGGGAAATGGGCTTTCACGCTCGCTTACCCAAGCGTTATTCCTTTTTTAACTCATTCAAGTAAACGCGAGTTGAGAAAAAAAATGTATATGGCCAATGCGACCAAGGCCTTCAAAGGCAATGATCTTGATAATCAGGAAATTGTTAAAACGATCGCCAAACTTCGCCATGAAAAGGCAAAACTTCTAGGATATGAATCTCATGCTCAATTTGTGTTAGAAGAGCGAATGGCCTCAACACCCCAAACGGTCATGGCATTTATTGATAAAATTGTCAGCCACGCGACCCCCGCAGCTGCAAAAGAAACGGAAGAGCTCAAGGCCTATGCAAAGAAAGTTGACGGCATTACTGATTATCAGAAATGGGATAACGCCTATTATGCTGAGAAATTGAAGAACGAAAAATTCCAGGTCAACGATGAAATGCTGCGTCCTTATTTCAAGCTGGAAAATGTAATAGATGGTGTTTTTAAGGTGGCTAAAAATCTTTACGGTCTGAATTTCAAGCAAAGATCGGACATCCCGGTCTATCATCCGGATGTGAAAACTTATGAAGTGCTCGATGAACAGAATAATCACGTTGCCGTTTTCTATGCCGACTTTCACCCAAGAGCTGGGAAAAGAAATGGCGCATGGATGACGAGCTTTAGAGGTCAGAAAATTGAAAATGGAAAAAATGTTCGTCCACATATTGCCATCGTCTGTAATTTTACCAAACCTACTCCAACAAAACCTTCTCTGTTGGGTTTTGAAGAAGTGACAACTCTTTTCCATGAATTTGGACATGCACTTCACGGAATGCTCGCCAATACTCAATATGAATCTTTATCAGGAACTAATGTTTATTGGGACTTTGTTGAGTTGCCGTCCCAGATTCTCGAGAATTGGGCTTATGAAAAAGAATGTCTTGATTTATTTGCCGAACACTACGAAACAAAAGAAAAAATTCCTGCAGATTTGATTAAGAAAATCAAAGACTCTTCTTCATTCCTTGAAGGCCGCGCAACACTTCGACAGATGAGTTTTGCTGCGGTGGATATGGGGTGGCATTCAACTGATCCCACGAGTGTTAAAAATATCGAAGAATTCGAATCACGTATTATGGATCCAATGGATTTTCTTCCACCTGTAAAAGGAACAAGTATTTCAACTGCATTTTCCCATATTTTTGCCGGAGGCTACTCCGCCGGATATTATTCTTATAAATGGGCAGAAGTTCTGGATGCCGACGCTTTTGAATTCTTTAAGGAGAAGGGAATATTTAACCGCGAAGTTTCTCAAAAATTTAAGGATAATGTTCTTTCAAAAGGCGGGAGTCAGCACCCAATGAAGTTATATGTTGCTTTCAGAGGCAAAGAACCCAATCCTGATGCTCTATTGAGAAGAGCCGGGCTTGTGAAATAATCAGTTAAATAAATTTCCAGATACTCTCATTCTCATTTTTTTCCACTGGCCGGATTAAGCCGGCCAGTGCCCACTTTTTCATGAGGGTTTCAGCGCCAAATTGAGTTAGTTGTAAAATGTCGATAAGCTGCCCTTTCGTAAAAGAAGCAGATTTCTTTTTTACAAATTCATGCAGACCGATGACCTTCAGGCTTCGGGGCATGATGATGTCCGGCCTGTTTTCCCACTGGAGAAAGTACAGATCCTTGGATTTTTTAATTTTTATGCCCATTTTTTGTATATTGGCGAGCAGTACTTCTATTTCGGGCTCGCTTCGTTCCAGAAATTCTGCAATTTGATTTAATGTTGCACCTGTCAGTTGAGTAGAGATCAGGTAGGAAAGACAATTGAGTTCACTCAAAAACAGAAAAATAAATTCTCCGCGATCATTGATGAGTCCTGAGTAAAGATCAAGATAATTTTGATCATCTATCTCTATGACTGAATAGAGCGCCGGTGAGATGGATTTGCTGGAAATATGCCAGCAATCAAATTCCTGGTCTTCATCGTCCTGAAGATAGAGTCGCGCCTGATCTTTTTGTAATTCAGTGACAGGAGCGAGGGTGTCTTTAAAATATTTATTTCCCTTGATTCGTGAATAAATATTTTTAGCAGGGAATGTTCGCAGAAAAGTAATGTATTTTTCCTCAGCAGGCATCAGACGAAAATTATCCATCCAGTAATACACTTCATAAAGTTCATGCAAATGTGATCCATCTTGAAAAAACTTGGCGGCAGCTTTCAACTCTTCAGTCTTTTTTGACTGATAGCCGTTTAAAAAATGCATCCAGCCCAGATAGAGATTCAATCCGGAGCTTTGCACCGCTGATTTGAAGTCCGGCATGAGATCCATGTATTCTTTTCCATCAAATTTATTCAGTTCGTATTTTCCTATTTGCTGAATAAGCTGACTTAATTTTTTATGCTCTGAAGATTCTTCAATGATGATTTTACTTTCTTCCAATAGCGCATCGGCAGCCTGGTGATCACCCATTCTATGCAGGTAGTATATTGACTCAAGGGCAATATTGAGGTTTTGATATTTTGGGCCGTTAATTGAACTCATTCTATTGATATTTAACCCCAGAACGGAATTTCTGTCTTGATATTGTTAACAAAGATCGTAAATTTAAAGTTTATCTTGAGGATTAAAAGCATGATCTTGGTCATGATCATTTTCTGCTTAAATTGGTCGGATATTAATATTCACATAAATTTTAAGAAGCAGGCTTCAGATCTTTAGCGAGCTGAAGAAGATATCGTTCTTTCAGGTCGTGCTTGAAAAAATACTCCTCTACTACTTTAATATGATCGTTGTGCAATTTTCCATTCCGTAAATAATTTATCATCAGATCGCATAACAAGGTTGAGTACTGGTAATAGGATTCAGGATCTTTTTGATAATCCTGAAAGCAATAAAGATTTTTGACCAGGCGTTTTTTTATTTTTACGTTGAGCAGATCATAAATGATGCGGTATCTGGCGAATTCCGGCTCGTTTAATTTTTCCGGGTTAATGCTTAAAATGGCTTTTTCGTATGATTTGTTTTTGATAAGCGCTTTTAAATTAACATCAAAGAAATAAATGGAATGTTGGGGGTATTTATTGGAGGCCAGGGCCAGTGTTATTTCATTTTTATTTTCATCTACGTTTATGTCTTTTGCGAGCAGATAGAATTTGTCCGATTCTTTTTTGTAATTGAGCTGCCTCAGCTCACGGGCTGCTAAAATTGCCAAGGCGTACTTTTTTAAGTTAGTAAGCTTTTTATCGCTTATTTCGTTTTTTAATTTTAGCTCTAAAAATTTTATATCGTCGATTTCTACTGCCGGGCTTCTGGCAATATGAGTTTTGGCCCCGATAGTGAGAAAACAAAGGAAGGTGATCTGGATGAGTAAAAAGGCTGATCTCATACTCTAATTGAATGGCTATTTACTCAATAAGGCTTTTGTCCCTCGAGTAAAAACTCCAACTCCCACTAATAGTATAAAGAGTATTGAGGTAAAATTCAAAATCTCGTAGGTAGTGAGTTTATTTCCTATCAATGCAACCAAAATACCAGCAGATATATTCGGCACAACGAAGACAAGGTCAAGGAATGAATAGACTCGGGTCATATACTCTTTTGGAACGTGGGCAGAAATGTAGTTTAACTGAGACGGAATCCGGATAAACACCATGATTCCCCATATGAAAATCACCAGGCAGTTCATGTAAAAATTGGTTGTACGGATCCAGATGGGCATTATGAATGCCTCGGCCATAATACCTACTAGAAAGAGATGGGAAGCCTTAAAACGTCGGTTCAGACCTCCGGAGAGCCAACCCCCAACAATGCCCCCCAGGCCGAATAACGAGATATTGACTCCATAAGCCTGCTCGCCTTTGTGAAGTACTTCTACGACAAAGGGGTATAGGAGCGGAACAAGCATTCCAATGCAAAAACCAACCATTAATGTAAATCCCAGCATGGATGATAAGTCAGATCGAGACCGTACATATCTGTATCCCTCAATGAAATCGTCAATCATAGTGGGAGATTTTGAACTTTTTAATTTTGTTTGCTTGTTTATATACAAGAATTTTATTCTGAAAAGAAGAATAATACCTACCAAATAGGTGATGAGATCAAAACTTAAAACCGCAAAAATACCATTAAAATAACTAAAGAGTGTAGCACCTATTAAAGGTCCGCCCAGGTGGAGGACTGCCATGGTTGTACCAAACAATGAATTGGCTTCTTTGATATTTTCTTCCGGAACAATTTCGTTGATGAGAGTTTGGCGGGAGGGATTGTAGATTCCTGTAAAAAATCCAATCAAGGCATTTGTAACCATCACATAATAAATATCGTGAATAAACATCAAGCTTAAAATAAGCGGAACTCTAAGAACTTCAGAAAATATTAAAAGATTTCTTTTGTTGAAACGCAGACCTAAGGGGCCGCCCAGCAGGCTTCCCATGGTAAAGCAAAACAGAAAAAGTGCACGGGAAATTCCAAGAAAAGTTTTATTTTGACTGGAGAGTTCAAAGACAAATAGCATAATCGCAGTATCAGTTACAAAAGAACCAAGCTCTGAAGTCAGACCTGCAAAATATAATTTAGCAAATTCTTTGTTTTTTAAAACTATTGATTTATTTTGCATAGATCTTCAAAGGCTTTTTTATATTCAGAAATAATCCTTTCAATAATACTTTGTATTGTTTCAATCTTGTGAACGAATTCTATTGATGGTCCGGCTACCCAGACAGTTTTATAAGTGGCCGCAAAGGCAGCTGCTTCGACTGCTTTCATTCCCTTGTAATAGGTGAGCATCTTCACGTATTTTTTAGCCGTTTTGTTCTGGCTTAAAAAACTTTCCAGAATATTCTGATCGACACCAATTTTTTTTACGTAAGGAGTTTCAATCACAGAGCAAGGAGAGCCTGAAATTTTAGTCGACATAACGATATCTTCAGCCCCGTAGTCAACAACAGCTTGCTTATATTCTTGCGATACCGGGGATTCAACTGTTGCTATAAAAGGCGACCCAATCGAAACTCCCACTGAACCCAATGCCAGCGTAGAAAGCAGACCGGCCCCCGTACCAACACCCCCCGCAGAAATAACAGGAATCTTGCAATGTTCACGAAGCATCGGAACAAGGATTGAGGTAGCAATGGCTCCCGCATGCCCCCCGGCCCCTGAGTTGACTGCGATAAGAGCATCCGCACCAAGGGATTCGACTTTTTTTGCATAGGCTACGTCGACGACATCGCAAAAAACCTTTACCCCTTTAGGTTTTAGCAATTTTATTGTTTCTTCCGGTGAACCCAGAGAGGTTATGACAAAGGCCGGCGGGTGACGGGAAAGGACCTCTAGATGCTTTTTCAGGTGAATATTTGACTTATTTACTATGAGATTAACTCCAAATTTTCCCTTACATTTATCAATTAATTCTATCAATCCTGCCTCGAGCTCTTCTGGTGTTCGGTAGTTGAGTGAAGGAATGCAGCCTATGATTCCGTTTTTATAAGCCTCAACCAGCATGCGATTGTTTGATATCAAAAACATTGGCGCCAGAATGACAGGATATTTAATATCTAGGGCCTTAGTCAGCCAGGTGGAAATCATGAATTCATACTCCTAATAAATGTAATAATTTATTGTAAGAAGTAAGAATAGAAAAGGATAGAAAATTAGACAAACCATGAGTTTTTCCAGACAATTTTATGATCAAGGATGATCTAAAAAAAAGGAAAAATTGATTATGAAAATCAAACTAAAAAAAAGAAGCAGCATTTTATTAATTTTATTATTGCTCTCTTCAGTACTTGTTCAGGCTACGGAAGTTACGAAAGATAAAAAAGTTTATATTTCTATAGATGCCGATGCTCTAAACTTCACAGAAAAGAAATTTGGGCCACGAGTAGAGGAAGTCTCTTCGCGGGATGGAATCAGTATTGTAAAAATCGACGAGGATGCTCTTCCCTGGTTGTCGATGTTAATGCACAAAGATTTCAAGCGTTGCGGTGGTTTCATGCTTCATGATGATGCAGCCGATGCAGAAAATCTTTTAAACTCTACGAGTGAGCAGTTCTATGCGAAAAATAATTCATTCGTTGCTTACGACATTAATCAGGAAGCTATCGTAAAGCCGATGATCATCGAAGCAAAACCAGAAAATATTTTCGCTTCAATTACGTCTCTATCTGCTTTTCAGAATCGTTACTACAAAGGTGAATTCGGAAAAAAATCAGCAGCATGGATTAAAGATACATGGACAGCCTTGGTTAAAAACCGAACTGATGCAACAGTAGAATATTTCAGCCACGCAAAATGGGATCAGCCATCTGTTATTTTGACAATTAAAGGTCAATCAAACGAGACAATCGTTTTAGGCGGGCACCAGGATTCAATTAATGGTTTTATGGGAGGCGGTACTGCACGTGCTCCAGGTTCTGATGACAATGCTTCAGGAATTTCTACTATTACTGAAGTAATCAGAGTTTTAGTGGATAGTTCTTACCAGCCAACTAAAACAATAAAATTTATGGCCTACGCTGCAGAAGAAGTTGGACTTCTGGGTTCAAAGGAAATCTCAACTGATTTTAAAAAGAAAAACATCAACGTAATAGGTGTAATGCAACTAGATATGACGAATTTTAAAGGTGAACCAGACCTTGATATCGTCATGATGACAGACTATACAAATGAGGCTCAGAATAAATTCATCGGGTCTATAATTGATCATTATCTCCCTGAGATCAAATGGGGATACGATAAATGTGGTTATGGATGTTCAGATCACGCTTCATGGCACACTCAAGGTTTCCCGGCATCAATGCCATTTGAATCGACTATGGATAACATGAACCATAAAATTCATACTGCGAACGACACGTTATCGGTTTCAAACAATAACGCTTCTCACGCGGTTAAATTTGCAAAAATGGCCCTGGCTTATATTGTTGAGCTTGATAGATAGTTAGACCTAGAGAAATTAATAAGATAGAATCAGTCGTATAACCTTAAAAAGGATTTTTTTTTAGTGAGTACGACTGATTTCCCATCTCTCCCGGACTACGAAGGCATTCGAAGTCTCCTTGATACTGAAAGAAAAACCCTTATAAAAATTCATTCCTTTTCAGAAAATGACGATTATCTTCGAACTGTCGAAGATGCCGAGATAGTTTTAAATTTTGTTCAAAAGACTCAAACACTTCTCTGGGAAAATTTTAAACGAAATCCTTCTCTCGTGTCGATCTTTAATACTGAGTATGTGAATTTTTTCGAGTTTCTTCAAAGAGATAATATTATCTCTACGATATTTGTTGATGACTGTTTAATGCCTGAAAAGGAAATATTTTATTTTGGGCAAGACGGCGGCTTGAATCCACCGGTACTTGAAGTTCATTACACTATTTTAAAAAAATGGAGTGAAGACAAGGAAAAAAACCACCTCGACACTCAAAAGCTGGTCAAAGAAAATTTTGACCTCGATATCAAATCTCAGGCCCTCTCATGCCAATGCGTTTCCTGTCTTGCCGATTACCGCACAAGAGTCCGTGAAGTCGTTTTCGATGATTGTGTGCAGGCCATTAATGATACGAAGGCGAAGATCGAAGAACAGATTAATACTGAAGTCGATAAAAGTATTTCAGCAGTTAATAATCATTATCAAAGTCTGCTCCGAATTTTGGACCGAAAATTCCAGCAGGCCCAATTCAAACTAAAGAAATCATCTCTCAACAGACTTGAAGCTCAGATAAAAGCTTTAAGTGAAGAGACGTTTACTTATCCTGGTGAAATTGCCCTGAGACACTCTCAGAATTTAGTTTTATTTTTCCACAAGCAGCTGACAGATCAGGGGCTTTCGATCGAGCTGGTCAGTGACGAGGAATACACCAGATTTTTTAAGCAGCTATCCAGCAACATCTGGAGAAATGAAAAATATCTTGAGAGTGAATTTAAAAAATTAATTAAATCTATCCTGGTATTAAAGCGAAAAGACATTTCTTCCAATATTCTTCAGGAATATTTGGGACAATTCTGGATTCACTCACATGCCAGAAAAATTCCCCGAAAAATTATCTATCATATGGGACCTACCAATTCAGGCAAGACTTATCACGCTATTGAGGCGCTGGTTAAATCCAGAAAGGGATGTTATCTCGCTCCCCTTAGACTTCTTGCTGCTGAGTTGTACGATACCATGAACACCAAGGGCGTCAGAACAACATTACTTACTGGTGAAGAGGTTATTGAAGTCGAAGATGCGACCCACTATTCTTCGACTATCGAAATGGCAAAACTGAGCGAAGAGTTCAGCTGTGCTGTTATCGATGAAATCCAGATGATAACCGACAAGCAGAGGGGGTGGGCGTGGACGCGCGCACTTGTTAATCTTCACGCTTTTGAAGTGCACGTCTGCGGTGATGGTTCTGTTTTAGATCTGGTCAAGCAGATCGTAGAGCTTTGTGGTGACGAACTGGAAATCAAAACTTATGAACGTATGACCAAGCTCGAAGTTGAAGACCGTCCAATTACACTGACTCAGCTGAAAAAAAGTGATGCTTTAATTGTATTCTCAAGAAGAAATGCACTTAAATATAAATACGATTTAGAGCAGGTCGGGTTCAAAGTTTCTATCATTTACGGAATGCTTTCACCTGAAGTTCGCCGTGAACAGGCCCGTAAGTTTGATAAGGGAATAACGGATGTCATCGTCAGTACTGACGCCATTTCCATGGGTATGAACCTGCCTATTCAGAGAATTGTTTTTTCAACTCTTACCAAGCACATTAATTCACAAGAACACCAGATCACCAACAGTGAAATAAAGCAGATTGCCGGAAGAGCAGGGCGTTTCCAGCGCTTCCCGATTGGAAAAGTTACATGCCTTCAAAAAGTTGAAGAAGGCTTGACTGATATCCAGCACGCATTGGATACAACCCTTGATCAGCAGACTCAAAGTATGGTTGGGCCGGATTTAGATATTTTTACGAAAGTAAACAATGCTCTTTCTTCACATAATCTTCCCATTCTTAAACTGTCCGAATTTTTAAGACTCTTTAACACAATGACTTTTACCAAGCCATTCTACTGTGTTGATTTAAAGGAGATGATTGAACTCGCCGAAACGGTCGAAGATATAGATCATGGAAATAATCTGACATCGTCAGAAATTTTTGGATTTGCCTGTGCACCTGTGAATTTGGGTCTGTTAGAGCATGTTCAATACTATGTCTGGATTTTAAAAAAATACGTCGCCAGTGAAATTATAAAAAATGAGCATATCAATCACGCTTCAAACGAAATTGATTATCTTGAAACCACAATTAAATGCGTGGAACTCTATCAATGGCTCGCTCGTCACTTCAGCAATAAGAATTTTGAATTTGAAGAGAGAGACCTGCTTGAGAATAAACTTCTTGCGATTGAAAAATTAAACACTCTTCTTTCGGATAAAATTACTCCGACCTGTTCAAGCTGCGGAGCGAAGCTTCCTGATCAGTCTAAATTTCCTATATGTGATGAATGCTTTAAAGAACGACGTTTTTCCAGGAGACCATTCCCACGTCGAGGTGGACCTCCGGGGGCAAAACCTGGCGAGAGGCCGTCAAATCTGGCTTCAGCCGTTGGTTCAACTAATAAAAATTTCAGGCAAGGAAAACCTTCGAAAAAAAGAAAATTTCAAGGCAAACCGAAAAGATAATTATGCATTACCGAGAAATAGCCCGCATCTTGCTAGAGGGAGGGAGTTTAGAAGATAAACTCCTGCCGCTTAAAAATGTTGATTTTACCGAAAGCACTTCTGGCTATGAATTGCCTGAAAATCCCGGACGTTCAAACAGATTAAAGTTTGATAACCAGCAGGTAAAGTTTCCAAGAAATACCAGCTTTCATCTGGAAGAAAAAAGAGGGCTCGCGCTTCATTTTTTTGCCAATCACGAACTTCTGGCAATTGAAATGATGTCAGCAGCGCTGCTTATATATCCGGATCATGGCAACGATATGATTCAGTTTAAAAAAGGATTGATAAAGACCATTGCCGACGAACAAAAACATTTGAAATTGTATCTGGCCCGCATGGGACAGTTTGGCATTGAGTTGGGAGATTTTCCGCTTAATGATTTTTTCTGGCGTTCAATGGAGAAATTAAAAACACCTTCACATTTTTATGCGGCCATGGCGATGACTTTTGAGTCAGCCAATCTTGATTTCGCTCAATATTACGAAAAATGTTTTCAGGAAGTGGAGGATTTAGAGACGGCCAATATTATGCGGATTGTTTTTGAAGATGAAATCTCTCACGTGGCACTTGGGGCACGCTGGCTTAACCTATGGAGAGGCGACAAGGACCTCTGGAGTTATTTTTTAAATTATCTGCCTGGGGTTATGACTCCTGCCAGATCTAAAGGGATTCATTTCGACCGCTCTTCACGGGAGAGGGCAGGTCTGGATAACGCCTTTCTCGATCAGTTGGAAGCATTCCGCGATGATTTTAAGGTAACCAACAGGAAGTCGTGGTAGCCGTGAAAACGTATAAAGTTGATCTGGATTATGAAGCTTATTTATTTGATCCCAACTATCGTGAAAGCTATCCTGCCAATCAAAAAATTATCCGTGAATTTGAATACGTGTTCTTTTTAGTAAACAAAGAAGAAGCAGCTCTGAAGAATTTAAAAAAATATGAAAGATCTTACTTGAACGGGCTTCTGGAGATGGGGTTTGCTATTCCTCAATTTAGGGCGGAGGCTTCCCATTATGAATTTTGGTGGGGCAATCATCACGATAACAAGCTTGAGAAGGCGCTTAATTCAAAGTTAACCTCCGCCAACCTGGCTAAAAAAAATGGCTGGGGCTTTAAGGATGGTGCGATCGTAGAAACGCTGGATGAAGTTAACAAGCACCTGGCACTTTATCCTGACTGTAGTCGCTGGATTATTAAACGACTTCACAGTTTCAGCGGAATCGGGCACTATCTGTTTTCAGCCGAAGATTTAGATGAGAGCGTTCTTTCAAAAATATTAGTTGAAAAAGTTTTACTTGAGCCCGTTTACGACCGTCTGTTTGATATTGGAACTACTTTTATCGTTAAAGACGGTGTTGTTCAGGATCATTTTATGGTTGAAAATTTTAATTCAACAACAGGTGGATTTAAGGGAGGAGCTGGGTGCAGTAGCGTGGATAAGTTTAAAAAATATATTCAAAATAAGTACTCTTATTCGCTGAATGAACTCGAGAAAATCACCGCAGAAATTGCACAAGCTTATATAAGCATTGGGGCACTTTCAAATATTCAAATCGATTCTTTTGTTTATCGCGAACACGGTGAATTGAAGCTGTATGCATTAGTCGAAGTCAATTATCGTAAAACGATGGGGCTGGTTATTCAGTCTCTGGCCTCAAAATATCCGCAATCGGATTGGATAGAATGGAGAGTAGAGTCCGACAAATATTTTAAGCAGCACCCGCTGGATTCAGAATGGATCAGGCTTTCGCCGGATGGAAATCATTTTCAGAGCTATTTAAAAAAGAATTTCGCCTTTTGAACTGCTTAATTTTCCTTTCTTAAGATCCAAGACAATAAAACGGGCATTATCAAGCTTCTTGATGGGTATAGTTTCACTGGAAAGAAGAGTCGCGTTTTGCAATATGATTTTAAGATTGCTTACTTCATAAGTTACTTTTCTTGAATAAAATTTTCCAATCAATTTCCCTTTTTTCCAAAGTTCAATATCGGCATCAAAAAACCGATCAGCGAAATATTCTTTTTGATTGCACATATCGGAAGAAGTAATCCTAAGATTTGTTTCATTGCCAAGAGTCAGCATAACATTCGCATCTTTAATGGAGTACGGGCATTCAGCCCGTATCCCGATAGACAAAAGTAATAATGCAAAAAAGAAAATTACGCGTAATCTATTCATAAATTATTTAACAACCGTTTTTAGCTTTGCAAGTAAATCTGCATTTGGGATTATGCCGGCAAAAGTTAAGTCACGAACGTCAGTCGCTCTGCCTTCAGCATTAAATTTATTAGGCAACAGCTCCTGAAGGCTGGTTACTTTTGAATCCAGAAGTGCACGAAGGTCAACTTCAACACTTACTTCTGATCCATCTTTGTCAAGGCCAAGGACTACAGACTTAGGACCAACAACGAACATTAAAATTTCGTTTATTTTATCGGCAGCCTGCTCAGAAACACATATGTTATTGGCGATGTTGGATGTACGATTCTCGTTATTACAAACTTCTTTTGAAATTTTTGAAAAATCGATCAGGTCGTTCATAACTTCTTCTGAGTGATTAAAAATGTCTCTTAAATCTTCTTTAGTTCCATCAATTTTTAAAAGATTTGGCTGTGATCTGATTGCATCAACGATCATTTTGTCTGTATTGTTTTCGTTTCTTGAAAGTAAAATATTTACGTTTTCAAATCCTTCCAGCCCGACTGAATAGGCAAGTTTCATGGCATTTTTCTGCGTTTTTAAAATGATCTTCAAGGCCTTTAGGTCGTAAGCATCTACTGAGCGTCTAACTGTGCCTTGTAGTTCCTGAGCCTTTAATTCGTCACAGATAAATGCGCCATCACTGTCAACTTTGCATATGCTGGATGAAGTCTTTTTTGACTGATAGGCTGAGATATTAAGATCAATTGAGAATTTGTCAGACTTAATATTATTTAGTTTTGTAATTGAGTTTTCAAGCTCTTTAGCATATTCATTTCTGTAAAAACTGCGCACATCTTCCATGCTTATTGCTGCTTTTTTTCCAGCTGGCATAACCAATGCGAAATCTATAAATTCTTTAACGCCTGAATCGTTAATTCTCTGTTCTAATTCTTTTGCCTGCAACTCATTTTCAGTCGCGATATTCTTGAAGCGCTTTAAAAATCCTTTTGTCGTAAGTACTGGAGCGATAACCGCACTATAGATATTAGCTTTATTGTCATATGGATTTAGTTCAAGTGATTTTTTAAACATACTTTCTGCATGAAATACACCCTCTGGTCTTGAAAGGAGTATTTCTCCGATACGGGAATACATATCAGAAGCCTCGCTTACTTTGCCTTGGGCTGATAATTGAGAAGCCAGGCTGCTTGAAAGCTGTGATTCCTTTTTTTGCGAGTGTTTGCTGCAGCTTGAAGAAATACCTATTAGAGAGATGAGGGTTAAATTAAGCATAACTGTAGATTTTTTAGTCACTTTAGGACTCCTTGTATAATAAAAAGACGTATTAATTAAAAAACTTTTTATTTATTAGCATCTTACAAAATTAAGTAATTATAAGAGCAAGGAGTGTGCCATTAAGATTTTAGAAAATATTTTTGGTAGATCTCAAGAATAAGTTTTCCAGCTTCATCCAGGCTCCTTCCGTAGGCCACAACGCCATCTTCATGCCCATGCATACAGAAGATTCCATGATCTTTATTTGAAATACATTTCTCAGTGGCGCGTGCCATCTCTACGGTGCCATAGGGAATCTCTTTTGCGGTGAAATCGGAGTGATCGGCGATCATGCCTTTCCATATTTCCGGAGAATGAATATGAAAAATAGCTTTGATATTTTTATTGTGAGCATAAATTGCAGCGTGGGTAAGAGCTTCACTTGAAGCCTCCACCGGGCCCATCATTTTTATTTTTAAGTGATCTATATCGTAATCAAGCACGCGCGTATAAAAGCGCCCGTCCAGATCCGGGTATTTTCCAGTCTGTGTTCCGGTAATAATAAATTGTGGCATGCCTGTCTGATGAAATTGTCCATAATCCTGAAGCCCAGATATATTTCCAAAACCTACTTTTCCTCCTTTGTATTCTCCAATGAGATTGAGAGCAAATAATTTCTTTCGCCATAATTCCAGAGCAGAGTATTCAACTAATGGGAGGGAGGGGCACTGGGTAAAATTTGACCGGTCATACTTTATTACTCCATCATCTATTACTTTCATGAAAATCCTTTATAATAAAATTATATGCTTAATAAATTAGTCGACAGCTTGAAAGAAAATCTCCCGGAACCACTCCGAAAGAAGTTGGGTTTAGAAAGCGCTCCTGACGAATCTGACGAATCTGTAGAACATTCTGAAGAAGAGTCTGAGGAGAGTCACGACTCATCAAATAACGAGAATCCCCCCGAAGACAAGAAAAAGAAGCAGATAAGCAGTTTCATTCGAGTAGCCGTTATCCTGGGATTGGGCTATCTGGCCGTAGATCAGTTTGTATTGAAGTCAGATGCTCCGCAAACTGAGGTTGCAACTGCACCCAGACCAAAAAGAAAGAAACCCGTTCCAGCAAAACCAGCTGAACCTGGTGCTGAAAAGCCAGCAGAAGCAACGAAGGCGGCAGATACTGCACCAGTAGGTGCTGTTGGCACGCCACCAGCTGCGCCTGAAGCCACGCCTCCCGCAGCCCCTACAGCGGAAGCCACGCCTCCCGCAGCCCCTGCAGCGGAAGCCACGCCTCCTCCCGTGGAAAATATCAATATCGCCGATAAGAAAATTGATGAAACTCCAGCCGCTCCTGCTCCGGAAGCAACGGTTGAAGCCACTCCGGCAAATACGGCGGAAGTAGCACCTGCGCCCGAAGCTTCGCCTGAAACTCCACCTGCGCCTGAAGAAGTAAAGTCACCGCCGGTTGGTGAAGTCAGCTCCAGTGAAACACAAATTGATAAAAGCATCGATAGCTTGATTGACACCGTCGATGGAACAGAAAAAAAACCAGAAGAAGAGGGAGAGAAAAAAGAAACCAAATTAGAAGATAAAATTGTAGCAGACGATGTCTACACACCACCTCCGGTCTATGATCAATTAGGAAGAGGACTAGTCTACAACTGCAAAGAAAAACACTGGGCTTGCGTTGAAAAAAGTGCCTACGTTCTTTGCAATAAAAATATGCTTTGGAATAAATCTAAAGGAAAACCAGCGGAATGCTCTGTTCAGAATGTTTATAACTCAGATGCTGATTGCAATACTGTACAGAAATACAATATATCCACAAGCAAGCCAACTCCTTTCTGTCAGTAAAAATAATTAAGCAGCGTCTTTTTTGAATTTACCTTCGATGACCTGAAGGTTGAATGTGTCTTCATTTTTATTCTGCTCTTTTGTCATGCAGGAAATAAATTTTTCAACAACAAAAGGATCGAATTGTGTGCCGGCGAATTCTCTTAATTCGGCAAAGGCGATATCAAATGAAAGTCCCTTCCGATAGGGACGAGTCGAAGTCATCGCATCGAACGTATCAGAGATTAAAATGATTCTTGCAAAAAGTGGAATGTCTTCGCCTTTTAAGCCTTCGGGATAACCGCGACCATCATAGCGTTCGTGGTGATATTTTGCATTGATTGCCATTTTATTAAAAACCGGGAAATCCTGAAGTATCTCAAACGATTTAGTAGGATGCAGCTTCATCTCTAAAAATTCATCGTCGGTCAAACGGGACGGTTTTAATAGTACTGAATCAGGCACGCCTATTTTTCCTATGTCATGGAATAATGCAGACACTTCCAGTTCATAAATTTCGTCTTCGGATAACCCCATTTCTCGACCAACAGAGACGCAGAAATAAGCAACACGAAGAGAATGACCCCAGGTATAGTCGTCTTTGCATTTTAGCGCACACAAAATGGTCTTTACGACCAGTTCGAAATATTCTTTTTTAATTAATTCCACAGGAGAAAGCTCGAGGGCTGCAGCCTTCTTTAATCGATCGCGATTTTCTTTGACGACCGATAATTGGAATACATTGTTCTTTTTTGTCATTACCTTTACTTCCAGGAGAGGTAAAAATCACACCTCATCACTTAAGTATCGGACGCTTTTTACGACGACTTTAGTAGTTTAAACAATGCTCCCGAAAATCAAGGGGATAAAAATAGTACGGTATTTAGGACCGCCTCTAAAAGTCGGCAAGAAAATTTTTTAATACCTTTTTCTCTACCTTCTTTTAGAATGTTAGAAGCAATAGGAGAATTATGCGTGAAATAGAATGCGTTCGAATTGAGAGCGTCAGCCCTGGAATGGATAAGTATTTAAAGACGTTAATCAAGGAAGCGGGCTGTGAGGCTAAATTGCTGTCCTGGAATAGCCCGGACGTTGGTTCCAATACTCCGCTCATTATACTTTCTTCACCTGAACATCTCTCCGGGTTGAAAAAAATATTCACCGCGAGAGATGAGAAAGTCATTGTGGCCCTCAATTCAAGAAAAGATTTTAAATTGGTCTCAGAGTTAAAATCGGATTTTTCAAAAATTTTTGGATTTATCGATATCTCTCAGGAGGTTGAATATAATGTTCCAATCTTAAAAAATTATCTGAATATGAATTTCTCCAAACATACTCTTAAGATTGAAAAACTGGCAAATGATCTGGATCGGATTTATGAATTTACTCAAAGTCAGCTTACCAAGATCAAAGATCTGCACGATAGATTTGTAAAAATCAGAACTGATAAACTTAAAGGGATAACTCTTTCCAGTAAATTCATGGCAGGCGAGAAAAGCGGCGGAGAATTCTTTGATGTGATTCAATCGGAAAATGAATTGCTGTTTATTCAAGCGGGCAGTGATTCCTATCTACTTTCTTCGATGATTTTGTCAGAAATAGAAATTCTAAAAGAGAAATCAAATGCACCTGATCTCAATGTCGCTGCAGAAAAATTTCAAAAAGTCATTAATCATCATGCCAATGAAAACAAGGCAGAACTTACTTACTGTATAATGAATCTGAATCTTAAAAACCTTCAGGCTTCTTTCGCTTTAAGGGGACAAGGGTATATCTTTTTTCAGAATGAACTTATAAGTTTTAATGAACCGATGAAGTTAAAGCTTAAACCAAGAGAGCGCCTCGTTGTCATATCTCAAGGTGCGATGGAAAATCTAAAACTACTGAATCCCAAGCTGATGCCTAAGAAATTTTTCATGGATAATTCGGATAAAGAAACCCGAGAATTGATTACGGAATTTTTCTTTGAGATTTCACGGAATAAAGCAGGTAATTTTCTGATCTATGATGCGCTTTTGGCAGTTGTGGAAATAGAAGAAAACATTTTGTATCAATTGTCTTAAATAACTTATAAAACAGGCTCCTGTTGGAGCCTGTTTTATTTATCAGACAGCATTAAAAGCATTTTCGAGATCTTCTACCAGGTCCTGAACATTTTCAATCCCCACAGACAAACGTATTAAGTTGTCTGTCAGCCCGATTGATTCGCGCACTTTCTTCGGGATCGAAGCGTGAGTCATAATCGCCGGATTTTCAATTAAACTTTCTACACCGCCAAGGCTTTCTGCAAGGGCAAACAATTTAACGGTAGAAAGAAATTTATTTGATTTTTTAATATCACCTTTTAAGAAGAACGTTATCATTCCTCCAAAACCAAGCATCTGCTTTTTTGCCAGAGCATGTTGTGGATGAGATTTCAGGCCCGGATAAACCACGCGCTCAACTTTCGGGTGCTTCTCAAGATATTCAGCAATGATCATGGCATTTTTCTGATGAGCTTCCATTCTGATGGCCAGAGTTTTAAGTCCACGAAGTACCAGCCATGAATCAAACGGAGAGTGACATGGTCCGATTGAATTTTGAAGAGTGAATAACTGTTTATGAATGCTCTCATCATTAAGCGCAATACATCCGCCAACTGCATCGCTGTGGCCGTTGATATATTTTGTCATTGAGTGAAGTGCCATGTCGGCTCCCAACACAATTGGGTTCTGAAAATAAGGACTCATAAAAGTATTGTCCACAACTGTAAGCGCTTTCGCTTTTTTAGCAATTGCCGCCACTGCCGCAATATCAGTTATTTTCAAAAGAGGGTTGGTTGGAGTTTCAAGCCAGATAAGCGAGGGCTTAAATTCTTTTACGGCCTTTTCTACTTTTTTTGCATCAGTTGTGTCGATAAATTTAAAATTATGCATTTTATGGAAAACGGTTGTGAACAATCGATATGTTCCACCATAAACATCATCTCCACAGATAATATTTGAACCGGCCGGTAAAAGGTGCATGATCAGCATTTCTGCAGAAAGCCCGGATGCAGTAACCACACAATGTTTTGCCTGTTCAAGTGAAGCCAGACATTCTTCCAGTCTTGTACGTGTAGGATTGTGAGAGCGTGTGTATTCATAACCTTTGTGAACACCCGGTGACTCCTGAACATAAGTTGAAGTTTGATAAATAGGAGGCATGATAGCCCCCGTTTCTTTATCCGGATGTCCGCCCACATGAATAACTCTGGTGGCGATATCGTGAACACACTTTCTTACTTTAGTTTTTACAGGGATTTTTTTTGTCATATGTTTTCTCTCTTTGCAATATAATTAAGAATATCAATATTAGATAACAGGTTCACAAGTTTTCCACCTTCAGTGACAAGAACGACTTCTTTTTTCAGTAGAGAGTCGGCTACGTTAGAAAGCAGATCGTTGATATCCACTGTTCTATATTTATTTGAATAGGCTAGTGAGACAGAATCACTCAAATGGTATTCGCCGTTAAATAGTGGCTTAAGCAAAGCGTTTTCACTGAGAACGCCTTTAATAACACCATCGCTGACCACAGGAAGCTGAGATACACTTTTTTGCTCCATCAATTTTACCGCATCTCCAATATTTGCATGATCAGTAATCGAGATGACCTGATTGTTTTTTTTGCCAAGATCATTAAGAAGATCTTTTATGATTACGTTAAATGAAGAAGCAATATATCCCTTGCTCATCATCCACTCGTCATTGAAGATTTTTGAAGCGTATCGGTTTCCGGAATCGGGAAGGATGACCAGAATTTTTTTTGGTTCTTTCAAAGTCTTTGCGTATTTAATGGCACCGACAACAGCAGCCCCACCGGATCCACCTGTATAAATTCCTTCCTGTTTTAATAGAGCTCGGGTCATTAAAAAGGATTCTTTGTCCCCGACCACAACCCAGTCATCGATCACTTTAAAATCATAATTTTCAGGAATAAAATCTTCCCCGATACCTTCGATGACATATGAGCGTGCACCGCTTAAATCGCCTGTGCGGGCAAACTGAGCAACGATTGATCCCTCAACATCGACACCGACTGTTTTTAGATTCGGCATTTTTGTTTTCAAATACGATGAAATACCGGTAATTGTTCCACCGGTACCAACACCTGCCATATAAACATCAAAATCTCCCTTAGTTTGTTCAAAAATTTCAGGGCCGGTAGTGGCAACGTGAGTTTCTCTATTCCAGAGATTGTCGTATTGATTAACATAGTACGAATTAGGAATTGTTTCAGCCAGACGTTTTGAAACAGAGTAATATGAACGTGGATCCTCCGGTTCAACATCAGTAGGGCAGACAACGACTTTAGCGCCAAACGATTTTAGGTTATTAACTTTTTCGATGGATTGCTTATCGGCCATGACGAATACGCATTTATATCCATTGACTGCAGCCCACATGGCAAGTCCGACTCCGGTATTTCCAGAAGTGCCTTCAATAATCGTTCCGCCCGGCTTAATTTTTCCGGCGGCAACTGCACGGTCCATGATAAAACCACCGATGCGGTCTTTACTCGATCCGCCCGGGTTCATGTATTCAAGTTTCACATAAATTTCTGAATCAACGCCCGTCGTGACCTTGTTCAGTTTTACAATCGGTGTATTCCCGATGGCTTCTAAGACATTATTCTTAGCCCCTTTCATCATATATATTTCTCCTTAAAAAATAACTGCTATAAAACTTCTTTAATTTCGTACGCAGAAGCAACTGTCGCTAGTCTTGCAATGATAGAATAAATTGCATCTTTTGATTTATGATCTTCTACTGTACCTACCAGATCGCTCATACATAATTTTCTGAAAACCATCCCCTTGCTGTTGAGGTTTCCAAGGCTGTCTTTTTCACTGTTAATTCTCATAAAACCTCCCATGCTCTTTCCATCAATTAGGTAGACGGTGATTTCAGCAGGGTTGTCATCATATTTCAGAATAGTCTCAACTCCTTCCTGCACCAGAAGCGAGGTGAACTTGATTTTGTTTTTGCCCACATCCATTTTGTTTCTGGTTTTACGATTCATGTTGATGATTTCTTCTCCGGAAGAAACAACACTGATACCCATTCCGTAAGTGCCTTGCGAAGCTTTGACAAAAACTTTTGATCCTGGAGCAAGCCTGGAAATAAGATCATCTACAGATGAGCCTAATTTTTCCAGCCCCTGCTTGGTTTCGAAATCCACATCTTCAACTGCGCTGAACTCTGCCTGAATGAGATTTGGATTGATATTAAAATGGGAAGAAAATTCATCGGCAACTTTTTTATAATAGGCAAAATGGGTGTTCTTTTGTCTTCTGAACCAGCCGATCAGGGGCGTAGGGACGATCGGAGTAGAGATTTCCTTCCACTCAATCGGCCACGGGTTAGACTGGTCATTGTTATTGATGGCAACATCACATTTTGTTCCCATTGCGAGAACGATTCCGTTCTGAATCTGGCCCCGGATAATTTTTATTGCCGTCCCGTTGTTTGAAGTGAGATCTATGAACTCAACGTTCTCCGGAAAAAGTGACGAATCAAAGCTGATCAAAAAGACTTTGTAGCCCGCTTCACTAATAAGTTTTGAAAGTGTAGCGAGATGATCGAGATACATTAAATTTTTAGTATGAGATTCAGGAATGATTCCGATATTTTTTGCAGCGGGATTTATTTTATTGATGGTTGCTCTTACCAGAGGAGTAGCCTCTCGAAGATCTACATTGCAAAGATTGTTGAATCCAGCAGGATACATATTGTGATCGACCGGCGCGTACTTCTCTTTGCTTTCTCTGATATCAACGCTTGAATAAAAGGGAACCGGCAAGCTGGCCTGGAGATTAGTGATGTAATCATTAATTGATATCCAGTTTCGGCATACAAAACTTTCTAGTTGATCTTTGTTATTTATTTTAAATTCCATGAATGTCCTGCTTAGTTAGATTGTTCCAAAAACATCTGCGCTAGTTTTTTTACATGCTCTAGAGGAGACGGGTGATTAATTTCATGAAACTTTAATACGTTTGAAAAATTTTTACCAGCGAAGTCTTGCAGATCATGTTCGCGTTTAGTCATTGAATGTTTCAAATGAACCAGAACATCAATATTCCCCGGCTGCCAATCATCCAGAAATGGGCCCAGGCATTTATTCATAACCAGATAGTGATCCTTGTGCATGAAATGGGCTGCCTGGACTTTCAGGTCCTGGGCCTCGCTCATTTTCTGCTGCTCTACGGAAGTGACCAGAAACCAGTTTGAAAAGGCTTCTTTTTTAAGTTCTTCCTGAAATTTCAGCGCTTTTAAAAAAGAATCACGGCATTTATAGAGGGCCAGCACTGCATCGATAAATTCTCTGACAAAATCAGCACCGGTCACGTCTTCAAGATAACTCAAAAGTTTTTTAACGCCGTTTGAGACTATCATGGTGATAAAGTTGCGGGTCTTGCCGCCGGAGGTGATGCTTTTTCCCAGGTACTCAAATATTTCGAGAAAAGATTTATCAAAAAAATTTTTGATTTTTTCTGAGGATTCCAGGAAATCGATAAAATGCTTTCCAGGCGGAGTATCCAGGATAATTGTGTCGTAAATGTTTTTTTCCAGCTGAACCTGAACTTCTATGATCGACATGATTTCATTCATTCCGCCATAGGGTCTGGAGAGCGTTTTTATGATGGTTGATTCAAATTCTTCGTGAAGATCTTTTTCAGCTGCCATTCTGTGCAGTGTTGCTCGTGGAGACATCAACATGGCATCAAAACTTTTTTCTTTGTCATGGCCAAAGAGATCAAGAGTAATGGTGTTTATAACACCATCGTCGTTATCTTCAATTTTTAAAATCTGTTTTAAGCGTTTTGCGGGATCAATGGTTATCAGCAAAACTTTTTTTCCAAGTAGTGCGAGATTGAGCGCGCGCGCCGTCGCAATGGTTGTCTTGCCCACACCGCCGGTTCCGCAGAATAATTCAACTTTTTTCAGAGGAATCATACCAATCCCTCCATCATCATGGATAAATCCATGACAATTTTTGGCATGTCATCATGATCGATATGCGGCAGAGTAAAATACTGTGAGACGATATCTTTTTCCAGCGCAATTTTCTGGGCCAGAAATGGGGGAAGCGCACTATCATCAACATTACTGAGTTCAAAAAATTTCTTAAAACTGTCATTAACAAGAAGGTCAGTATGTGCTTCAGTATCAGGAAGATTATTGTCCAGTTCATTTTTCAAATCGAGAGCTTCAGACAGGGAAAGCTCAGTCGCAAGAGTCACGACATGCGTTTTCAGATTATCAGGACCCGATAAAAAGTTCTGCATTCTATCGATGTCTTTAACAACTAATCCGCTTTTAAAAATAGTTTTAAAATTAGAAGTTGATTCAAACATCGTAAGCGCATGCCCTGAGGCCGGCGAATCCAGGACAATAACAAGGCTGGGATCTTTTTCCAGTTCGTCTATCAAATGCCCGAACAATATCATATGTCCCAGACCGGGAATCATCTGGAAAAGCGATTTAAAAAAATGGGTCTTCATTATCCAGGAAGCGACAGTGGGCGATTTTAGCTTTCGCCCGATATAAATCTCTGCGCTTTTTTCTACATTTATATCAATGCTAGGTAAGGCAATCGCAGCCTCAAGTTCTTTTTCGGGATTTTGGTGAAAGCAATTATATTTGACGTTCACGCCTCTTCTTTGAAGATACTTGGTAAAGGCCATGGCCAGAGTGGTTTTTCCCACGCCTCCTTTTCCAGTAAAAATATAGAGCCTGTGAGTCAGAGGCATACTAATTAAAAGTATAGGAAGCGATGATGAGGAGCTTCATATAGGAACCTTCTAGTTCCGGACCTACGTCCTGACGAACATCAAAAGGATCATGGTAGTGGGCGATTACGCCGACAGTTGCTTCGTCATTTAGTCTTAATTCAACACCGGCACCAAGGTTAACTCCGAAGACCAGTTGCGATCTGGTTTCAGTAGGCACTCCATTTATTATGCGAGTCGCGGCCGGGATATAAAATCCGAATCCTCCCAGAACAAACGGAGAAAATGCATCAAATTGAAACCCTTTCCCTTTGATGGCAAGAGCGAGACCTCGAATGGTCGCATCGCGATTTAAATATTCGTGTTTGGAATAATGTAGGTTAGCGACGAAATCGAATGAATAGCTGGCTGAGTAGGAATAATAAATATCGGGTGTGATTTTATCATTCCCGTTGGCACCGAGGTCAGAACGCAAAAATGTCTGCCCAACTCCAAGACCTACGGAGTGCTTATGAATGGAACCGGGAATGCGCTCAGAGGCATCCGGAATATTGTTATTCACTTTTTTAGCGGTTTCTTCGCCGGTGAGTTCGTGGATGTTTGGTTTGATTTGCTTTTCTTGTGAAAAAGCCGGGGCAGAAAAAGAAACACCCGCCAAAAAGACGGGTGTGACTATAAGAACATTTTTTAAAATTTTGTTAAGCATTAAGAACCTACGAGTTTGAGGACTATAATGCTTAGAATTTTAGTTTAAAGTAGTTGTTGTTTCAATAGCTGAATTTGATTCGTTTGCCATGAAAGGAGCTGCAACTTCTCCACCAAGCTTTCTTTCAAGAGCTCTGATGTGACCTGTAAACGTTCCTTCTTCAGAGCGAATAACACGCTTAAGAAGTTCAACATCACCAACTCTAGTTGATTTTTTCTCTTGATCAAAAAGAAGTTGAATTTGAGTGATGTAAGTTATGTCATTTTTAGTTTTGTTATCGATAACTTGGATTTCATTACCTTCACGGATGATTTGCGCGATCTCTTCAAGAGTCACGTAGCAGCTCTGGTGAGTGTCATAAAGTTTTCTGTTTTGGTAACGCTTAATGATTCTAATTTCGCTCATTTTAATTCCCCTATTTTAAAGAAGGTGGTTATGCCTTCTGAATATTGTTCTAGCGGCAAAATGCCGTAAGTTTTTTATCATGAAATAGCCTCTTAAGGCCCTTAACGCGTATATTTTTCACAAAGCGTTTATTGAATCTCGTCACTCAATAAACTTAAGGACTTATAACTTTTTCCTTATTATTGTTGCGCCTCTCAGGCTACGCTCGCCATGAAATACCAATTTAAAATTGATGCTGTCAAACATTTTCCAAAACAATTTTTAGTGTATTGCTCCTTTTTTTTAATAATGCAATTAAATCAAGTATTAGAAACGGAGCGCAAAAATAGCCGGTTTTGGGTTTTTTCCACAATTTTTTAAAGCTTTCCAAGTGCCAGTTCGAAAAAGATACAGAAGAGAGATCATTCTCTTTGTGCCGAGGGACTGGCAAATGCGACTACTACACCTTTCATTGCTGACTAGCTTTTTAAGCCTGCTCTCATGCGCCCAGATGCCGACCCAGCAACACCCGGTAGTCAGCTCAAAGATTGCTGATCCCGCCAGCGAACTCGGTATTAAGAGCGACGACTTAAAAGAAATGGTGGAAAAGGCCATCGCCGTCGGCGGTCGTGCCACAGAATTCCTAGCGACAGACCTCTATATAAAAGGAAATGATGCTTCTATAAGAGGGGACTACCAGACAGCTGCTCAGATTTTCAGATATGTAGTGGAACTTGAGCCAAAAGATACTTATCTAAAAAGAAAGCTCTCGATTGAGCTTATTCGCATCGGTGAATTGAAAGAGGCTGAAAAAATTCTGGAAACTGTTTTTGTTGAATCAAAAAATAAGGATGATTCAATCGGGTTGATTCTGGCTGGAGTGTATGCAGCTCTTGAAAAACCTCTGCTTGCCCGCGCCACTTACCAGAAGATTATTAATACTAGCGCAGATCCGGAAGAAGCGTGTTTGTTCCTCGCTAAGTCATACGCGATGGAAAAAAAATATAATGAGGCCCATACCTTGCTCGCTAAATGTGAAAAGAAAACCAAGGATGACCCGGTTTATGCCTTTTATAGAGGTAAAATTGAGTACGAAAGAGACAATAAACAAGGTGCTAAGGATTTCTTCGAAAAATCCCTAAAGATGGACCCAAGTTACGCTCAGGCAGCGCTTGCACTGGGTGCCTTTTTTGAAGAAAAAGAAAACTTACCAGCTGCGGTAAAAATTTATAAAAAATTTCTTTCTGTAGAAGGCAATGCTACAAGCGTGCCGGTTCTTTCACGTCTGGTGACTATTTTGTTTTCCATGGAAGCCAATCTTGAAGTTGTCCCTTACGCCGAAACATTGAGTTCGATCGATAACAGCGATCTTAATTTGAAAGTTCGCCTTGGTCTTCTGTATTCAGATGCGGGTAGATACGAAGAAGCCACAAACCTGTTTAAGGAAGTTTTAACTGTTGTGCCAGATTCAGATAAAGTGATTTATTATTTAGGTGCTCTCAATCAGCAGACCAATCATTATCAGGAAGCCATTGATTATTTCAGACGCATTCCTGCCAGCTCGGCACTTTATAGCGATGCCGGCGTTCAGGTTGGACAGATGCTGGGAGCCTTTGCGCGGGAAGAATTTGTTCAAGGTAAAAAGAACGGCGAATCAAGCCACAATTTCATGACTTTTACCTCTCAGAGAATCAAAGAACATGAAGAAAGTGCCGTCGAATTCAAGATGCTTCAGGCAAGCTTTTTTGAAGATACATTTCAATACAAAATGGCCATTGAAACGATGAACGATGTCCGAGGGCACAAGGCCTTTACGGAATCTCATAGCTATTACCTGGCTTCGATACTTGAAAAAGACGGTCAGTACCTGGAAGCCAGAAAGCTGGTGCAGGTAATAGTCGATAAAGATCCTAATAATGCCCATGCTCTGAATTTTCTGGGTTATTCATACCTCGAAAAAAATGAGCGTCTGGACGTAGCTTTTGAGTATATTTCAAAGGCCGTGAAACTTCGCCCTGACGATGGTTATATCCGCGATTCCCTTGCCTGGTATTATTTCCAGACTGGCAAATATAAAGAAGCACTGGCAGAAGCGAAGAAAGCATTTGAGTTAGTAAAAAGCGATGTTATTATCACAAAACACCTGGGTATGATTTATCAGCGCCTGAATTATTTTGATAAAGCAAAAGAATTTTTAACAGAAGCGCTCAAACAGGCCCGCGCGGAATCAGATAAAGAGGATGTATTAAAAATATTGAACGATGTCGAAAATATTCGTCTACCGGCTTCAGACTCCAAATAATTGGCCTGTTGTTCCTGTGCTCTTGTGCGACCATCAAATCAACGGCCCCTCAATCGACCGCCTATCTTTCAAAGCAATTTAAAAAGATCTGTTTAGAAGGATCGGGGAAAGGAAGAATTGAGCTGGTCGGTTCAAAATACACCTTTGGGTACGAGTCCCAGATCAGTACCATAAATAATGTCTTTGACCTCGCATTGGATTTTCCGATCATCGGCGAGACAAAAGTAAGCTTGAGCATGAATCCAAAAGAAGTTTCCAGACAAATTGGCAAAACCGAGTTGGTGGAATTTTTACGGGAGAAGCTGGGGGACCGGCCTGACAGCCCTCAGATTGTGAAAACGATTGAAGAATTTTTTGTCTTTGCTTCAGATTTTATCCGCTATAGATCTTCAGGCATTTACCCGACCCACTTTGTTTCCAGCTCTTTAAATGATCATTTTCTATTGTCCCGCGAAACGCCCAACTATCTTTTTGTGGTCGATAATTTTTCGGATAACAAAATTTATTTCGAAAGAACCGTCTTTAAAATTTTCCACCGCTCATCCTTATCTGCTGATCCCATAATGACACTTTTTTTAGTTCCCCAGGTTTGTGAAAGTAAGTAATCATTGCGTCAAAAAAAAATGGGCCTAAAAAAATGACAAACGCATAACATCCTAGATATATATAAATCTCCGACTAATTCTATCTAGCAAAAAGGATTTTTTAATGAAAATGACAAACATTTTAATGATTGTAATGAGCATGGCTCTACTTTTTTCTGGTTGTACCAAGAAACAGAATCCTAATGAATCGATTTTGAATCTTGTCAGTATAACTGAAATCAAAGGCTATGATCCTGTTCAGGCAGATGACCTTTATTCAGGAAGAGAGATTTCAAAAATTTACGAAGGTTTGCTTCAATATCATTGGCTAAAAATGCCCTACGAACTGGTTCCAAACCTGGCGGCGGAAATGCCTACAGTTTCTAGTGATGGAATCACTTATACATTCAAGCTGCGTCAGGGGGTTAAATTCCAGGACGATGCTGCTTTTCCAGGTGGCAAAGGCCGCGAAATGGAAGCCAGCGATTTTGTCTACTCAATCAAAAGACTGGCCGATTCAAGAAGCCAATCTACAGGATGGTGGACCCTTGATGGAAAGTTAAAAGGATTGAATGAATGGAGAGAGAAGAATTCAAAACTTCCCGCTACGAATTATGATGAAGAAGTTGAAGGCTTAAAAGCCCTTGATAAATACACTTTGCAATTTAAGCTGGCAAAAACATTTCCTCAGTTCATTTATACTCTGGCAATGCCGTTTACTTATGTTGTCGCTAAAGAAGTTGTTGCTAAATACGGAAAGGAATTTATCAATCACCCGGTCGGAACTGGCCCTTATATATTGCCATTATTTGATCAGGGTAAAAAAATTACGTACACAAAAAATCCTACTTTCAGAGAGAAATTTTATCCGAGTGATTCTTCACCAGAGCTAAAACATCTTTTAGGTGATGCCGGAAAAAAACTTCCACTAGTCGATAAAGTTGTCGTGCATGTCATGAAAGAATCTCAGCCGGCATGGTTGAAATTAAATAAAGGTGAAGTGGATTATCTTAGTATTCCAAAAGATAATTTTGCCTCAGCAATTAAAGACAATAAATTGTCTGATGAATTAGTTGGAAAAGGAATTATCCTTGAAATCGCTCCTCAGCTCGATGTTACATACACGGCATTTAATTTTGAAAATAAACTTTTTCATAACAAGAAGCTGAGACAGGCTATGTATCTGGCTTACGATGAAGCCAAGGCAAACACATTGTTCTACAACAATACTGCTTTCCCGGCCCAGGCTATTATTCCTCCAGGGATTGCCGGCCACGATGCCAATTACAAAAATCAGTATAAAGGAGCAAACCTTGAAGCTGCTAAAAAAATGCTGGCTGAAGCAGGTTACCCGGATGGTAAAGGTCTTCCGGAATTGAAATACGATATCCCTGATTCGACAACAAGCAGACAAATGGGCGAGTACTTCCAGAAGCAAATGGAGCAGATCGGAGTGAAGATAAAAATCCTCGCAAGTCCATGGCCTGAATTTCAGGCTAAAGTAAAAAAGAAATCCGTTGAAATTTATGGACTGGCATGGGGAGCTGATTATCCGGATGCTGAAAACTTCCTTCAACTTTTTTACGGACCTAATAAATCTCCAGGTGCCAACGGTTCAAACTATGACAACCCTGCTTTTAACAAACAGTTTGAAATTGCGACAATCATGCAGGATTCACCGGCACGAACAGCGCTTTATGAAAAAATGAACAAGTTTCTGGGTGAAGAAGTGGTTGCACTTTTTGGTGTACATCGCCAGGCTTATATTCTTGAGCACGGCTGGTTAAAAAATTACCACCCGACTGACCTGCACCACGATGCTGTTCAGTACTTGAATGTTGATACAGCAAAAAAAGCTGAGCTATTGAAAAAATTCTAATTGGTAATTTAAAAACATGAATTTATATTCTTATATTTTTCGCAGACTCCTTTATATCGTTCCGGTGTTATTGGGAGTCTGTTTAATCATTTTCGTTCTCTTCAATTTAGTTGCGCCTGATCCGGCCTTTACTCTGCTTGGAAAACATGCAACCGCAAAACAAATTGCAGATCTTCACCATGAATTGGGGATGGATAAGCCTTATTTGCTGCAATATCTGGATACTGTGAAGACAGCTTTTACTTTTGATTTTGGTTATTCATGGACGTCCAAACAAAATATCTGGGAAATGATAAAACTGGGGGCTATACCATCACTTACAATTACGGGACCTATCTTTATTCTTTCCAATATTCTGGCCATCACATTGGCATTGTTGGTTGCTTTTTATCGCGGGAAATTCATTGATAAATTTGTTTTGATTTTTTCTATTTCCAGCTTGAGTATTCCCAGCCTGGCCGTCGTTCTTTTTGGTCAGTGGTTTTTTGCGTATAAATTGGGTTGGTTTGAAATTTCTGGCTATGAACATGGTTTTCCAGGCTTCATCCCTTACGTCATCTTGCCCGTAATGCTTTATACTTTTATTTCTTTTGGCGCAGATACTCGCTTTTATAGAACCGTTATTTTGGATGAAGCCTATCAGGACTATGTTCGAACTGCTCGCTCTAAAGGTCTAACCGAAATTAGAGTTATGTTTAAGCATGTTCTTAAAAATTCGATGATTCCTATACTTACTAATATTGTTATTCAAATTCCAGGTTTGATCCTTGGACTATTGTTTGCGGAAGCATTTTTTAGTATTCCAGGTCTGGGAGCGATGACAATCAATGCAATAAATAACAGCGATTTTCCTGTTATTAAAGCAATGACCATTTTAAGTGCGGTGGGATTTATTATTTTCGGTGTGATTACAGATGTTCTTTACACTGTAGTTGATCCAAGAATGAAGTTGAAGTAGGGGATGACGATGAATACCGAAGTGAAATCCAAGACGCTCTTACAAAATGCTTTGATAAAAATTATCAGCGAAAAAATATCGATGATTGCCCTTGTTGTCGTCGTTATTTATTTCAGCGTTGCCGCTTTGACCTCAATGGGAATATTGGCTTCAGATTGGGGCAAGGAAATCGGAGAGTCTTATATGGCCCCGGGTTCTACTGCTTTTATGGGCACAGATATTTTCGGAAGAAGCGTTGTTCTTAAGACAATTAAGGCCACTGAAACAGCTGTTGTGATCGGCGTGGTCGTTGGAATGATCAGTATTATAATAGGAACAACCCTTGGTATGATTGCCGGTTATTTTGGCGGGTTTATAGATGAGTTGATTGTATGGTTTTATACAACTTTTTCATCTATTCCCGGAATTATGCTGCTTGTTGCAATTGCTTTTATTCTGGGTAAAGGCACAACGACAGTCTTTCTTTCCTTGGGATTAACCAGCTGGGTCGGGCTCTGCCGAATTGTCCGCGCTGAAGTCATGAAACACAAAGAAAGAGAATATGTTCATGCTGCAAATGCCATTGGGGCCACTCACCCACGAAAAATGATCAAGCATATTCTTCCCAATATTTCTCATTTGCTGATCATCAATTTTACCCAAACTTTTGACTCTGCCATTAAAGCGGAAGTTGTCTTATCTTTCTTAGGTCTTGGTGTTGTAGGACGTCCAAGTTGGGGTACAATGATTGACGACTCAAAACTTGAACTCGCCCGTGGAGTCTGGTGGCAGCTAGCTGCTGCAACTTTGGCGATGTTTTTAATTGTATTAGCATTTAATGTTTTAGGCGACGCTCTTCGTGACGCTCTCGATCCTAAATTGAAAGGAAAATAAATGACCCCTGAAAAAATTCTGGAAGTAAAAGATCTAGTTGTCGAATTTAGAACTGACCGTGGAACAGTAAAAGCTGTTAACGGAGTTAACTTCGACGTTTATAAAGGAAAAACTGTCGGTATCGTTGGTGAATCTGGTTCTGGTAAATCAGTAACTGCATTGGCGATTATGGGGCTTATTCCAAATCCTCCCGGACGAATCGCCAGCGGAGAAATTCTTTTTAACGGCAAAAGCCTCGTTAAAATGGAGCCAGGTGAAATGAGAAAAATCAGAGGTAATAAAATTGCCATGATTTTCCAGGAGCCAATGACTTCACTCAATCCTGTTTTCACCATTGGAAATCAGATCGAAGAAGTTATCGAATTGCACCAGCCGCATTTATCCAGATCACAAAGAACAGCAAAAGCAGTCGACATGTTAAGACTGGTTGGAATTCCGAGCCCTGATAAAAGAGTGGATGAATACCCTCATCAGCTTTCAGGCGGGATGAGACAAAGAGTTATGATTGCCATCGCTCTTTCGTGTGAACCCGATATTCTTATTGCTGATGAACCTACAACGGCCTTAGATGTTACGATTCAGGCACAGATTTTAGAGCTGATGAAAAGACTTCAAAAAGAACTGGGAATGGGAATTATTCTGATCACTCATGATCTTGGCGTTGTCGCTGAAACTTGTGACACTGTTGCCGTTATGTATTGCGGACAGATTGTTGAGAGTGCTGATGTAGACACACTCTTTAATCACCCGGCACATCCGTACACAAAAGGTTTGATGGATTCAATTCCATCGTTTGATTCAACCAGCGGACACAAAAAAGAAAGACTGCAGACAATTGAAGGAATGGTGCCTTCATTATTTGATCTTCCCAATGGATGTAATTTTCAGGATAGATGTGGAAAAGTAACAGAAGCTTGTCGTGGAAAAAATGGGGATCCGGTTTTAAAACCATCTAAAGGCGAAGGCCATGAAGTGGCTTGTTTTAATCCTCTCAATTAATTTTTTGTAATTTAAGGAACTATAATATGAGCGAATATTTAATTGAAGTAAAAGATCTCTGCAAAAAATTCCCGATCAAAGGCGGATTGCTTGGAAGAGAAATTGGCGCAGTCAATGCAGTTAATAATGTAAGCTTTAAAATTAAAAAAGGTGAAACACTTGGTCTGGTCGGAGAGTCAGGTTGCGGTAAAACAACTTTAGGCCGTTCACTGCTAAGATTGATTGAACCATCTTCAGGTGAAATTCTTTTTAACGGACAAAATATTGTCAATTATTCGCCGGCAGAAATGCGCGCGATAAGAAGAAAAATGCAGATCATTTTTCAGGACCCGTATGCTTCGCTCAATCCAAGAATGACTGTCGGTGATATCCTGGCCGAGCCAATGGAAATCCATGGACTGCACACAGATAAAGCACAAAGAAGAGCGCGTTTGCTGGAACTCTTAAATCAGGTTCAGCTTCCTGCGGATGCTCTTAATAAATACCCTCATGAGTTTTCAGGGGGACAAAGACAGCGTATTTGTATTGCACGAGCACTTGCCGTTGAGCCGGAATTTATTGTTTGTGATGAACCAGTTTCAGCTCTGGACGTCTCTGTTCAGGCGCAAGTTGTAAATCTTTTAATGGATCTTCAACGCGATCTTGGACTTACTTTTCTTTTCATTGCTCACGATTTGAAAGTTGTCGAATATATTTCAAACAGAGTTGCCGTGATGTATCTTGGAAATATGATCGAAGTTGCCGAGTCGAGCGAGCTTTATGGCCAGGCAAAACATCCCTATACTAAAGCACTTTTCTCGGCCATTCCTCATGCATCTACTTCCGGAAGAGCGGGTAGAATAATACTTGAGGGAGATATTCCGAGTCCGATGAATCCACCTGCTGGTTGTCATTTCAATCCAAGGTGCTGGAATGCTACGGAAGAATGCCGCAAAATTTTTCCACCCATAACAAATCAGTCGGCCACTCATCAGTATCGTTGCTACAACCCGATTAAATAAAAATTTTCACTGATTACTATCAGCCAATAGCCAACCTTAATTTTTGAGTTTTGCTGGCTAAAAATTCAATATAATCCATTTTATTTCCGAAATGTTAATAACCTTAACCCTTCAAAAGGTGGGATAAACGTTGGCGAAAATGAAATTAAATTTAAAGGACCTGAAAGGATTTATTCTTTCTCCTGGAAATATTTTTTGGAAACAAAAATCGGGAAAACTTATTCTTCTTTCTGCCAAATCAGATTTTTTAAATTTTGAACTTGTCGAAAAATTATTCAAAGCAGAATATGAACTGTTTATCGAGAATCAAATTGATCTGCAGATCCAGGCAGATTTTGAAGAATATTTTAAACGGCATAGATCTGAAATGTTAGTGAGAGAAAAACTCCAATGGAGAATTAAGTTATTGGGCATGTTCGCAGGGAAGATGAGCTCTGAAGTTTTCACCCAATTTGATTTGAATCAGCTTACCTGGAAAACTTTCTCAACTGTTAATCAGCAAAAAGCAAAGACCTTTCTGGATCAGGATATTGAATTGTTTAACAGAGGGATGAGCATCGCAACCAGTTATACTCTTTGTGCATTTATGCTTGGCTATTACAGCGATGAGTTTTTATCAAAACTATTCACAGACACTTTTTTAAATTGTGTGGATATCGATCAGGCAACACCACTGCATTCGCTGAAAATACAGCTGGAAACAATCAGAACGCAGGAGAGCTGGACGGATGAGGACAAAGCCGTTCTGGACAATGTTTTCCATCTGGGCATGAAAAAAGATTTTCTTATCGGTGAGCGTTTTGACGGTTCCGGGATAAAGAATGTCAATAAACGTGAAATGACTGATCTTGAAATACTACTTGTAGCATTGAACGAAAATTATAGCTTCAGTGAAAACACGGACAGAAATATTTTCTATGACATAAAAAATTCGTCATTTAAGTGTGATGAGTTGGTTTTAAGCGTTTTAAAAAAATGTCTGGCAGCTAATGTTGCTTCCAGAGAAATGAGTGCAGTTGAATGACTAATGCAGCCAAAAAAAGAATTTTAATCCCAGATGAGTTGAAACAGTCTCAGCTGGGTGCTTTTTTCGGCGAATTGGGAATCGAGCTTTGTTCGGACTTTGATAAGAATCATGCAGCAGAGTATTTATTCATTGTAGATGATTATCTGCCTGATTTAAGATTTCCTCGTATTCAGACAGCATCGTTGCTCTCGAAAGAATGCATGGCCGATGTCCGTGCCTTTATCGACATTTCACAGATGGAAAATCATTCGGTAAGAAAATTGCTGAGTTCTTATTTTACAGAGACTCAGGATTTTGATCTTGTGGATCAGTTTTCAAAAGACTTTAAAAATATTTTCAGCGTCAAAATTCACGACTATCTGAATGTCGGTTATTTCATCGATACAATTGTGGTTGAAGCCTATAAAAATAAATTTGATTTTGAGTTAATCAGAAATTATCTGAACATCGCCTTGCCTTATACCCTTAAAAAGGTAGAGATGGGCGAGAATCACGCGCCAATCGAAGTATCGTTCTCTTATTCTGAAGATGGTTTTGCGGTTCAGATTGCTTTAAATGCCCGGGGATTTGACTTCAAAAAAAGCACCGAAATGGAAGAACTCTATAGAAAAGCAAATTATTTTGATGCGAGCTATTTCGATAGACGCGAGCGATTACTGCTTTCGTCACTGTGGTTTAAAGATGAACAGCTGAAAAACTTCAGTTCATATTTCTTCACTGAAATTTCAGGCCGAAGCAATAATGGCAGCGGCTCATCTTTGATCAATGTGCTGGACGAGGAAGTGAATGAGACAAAATATCAGCCGCAAAAAACGACAGGATCGGCTGAATCGGAATTCAGAATAAAGGGTGATGTAGAAAACCAACTTGATGAAATTCAGAGAGTGTCAGGTGGGGCCCCTGAAGATCTGGATGATATTCAGAAAATTGCAGGGGAGAAATTAGAAGAAGACAAAACCGCAGTTAAAATCAGCGGGACAACTGAAAATAGAAAAGATGAAATTTGGGAACTTTCGAGTAGTGGCAAGCAAGAGGAGAAAGAGAAGGATGATAAATTCATGGTCAAGGGCGGAGTGCCGCCGGTCAGTGATGAAATAAAATTAATTAAAGAAAAGTCGGAGTTACAGATTGGTCGTATGAAAAAAGTCATGGAGGCGATGAAGGCTGAAATGATTAAACTGCGTGAAGAGGCTAATGCTCATAAAGTTATCAGCGGGGATGGCGTTGTTGAAGCGGATCCGAATGCGGAAGTGCTTGCACTTAAGAAGGCGTTGTCGCGGACGCTGGATAGCGTGAAGAGCATGGAGAAGGTTTCGAATAAGCAGAAGGCTGATTTTTTCGCAATACTTGAAGCGAAGGAAGATAAGAATAAGGAGCTTGAGGAAAGATTGGAGAGTATGAAGAATGAATTTTCTCGAAGTCGTGAATTTGCGAATGAGGAGAAAATGGAGAGTTTGCAGGCGGAGAATAAGGTGCTGCTTGCGAGGATAGAGATGTTTAATAATAAGATTGGGGTCATGAGCGAGAATATGGAGAGAAGGGATATTGAGACTGATCTGAAGAAAGATAGTGAGATTGCTCAATTGAAAGCGAATATGAATGCGGCTCAGGCCTTGATTGAAAAATTCAAGCAGGAGCGCAATACTTTAGAAAATAAATTGGTAGAAGAGAGAGACAAAGTTTCTAATATGCGGGATGTGAAGCCTGGTACAGATCATTCTTCGGAAGATCATGCTGAGCAGGAAAAGCAGTATCTGATTGTTAATACCGAGAAGAAAATTCTGGAAGAAAAATTCAGGACACAGGCGATTGAGTTGAAGAAGATGGAGCAGAAGCTGAAGTTTACAACGGCCCAGTTGGATGAATCGCAAAAGAAGAAGGGCGGGGGAGCGGGGAACTCGGCGAAGAGCAATGATAACCATTTAAAGCAGCTGGAGCAGACCAAGGCGCGTCTGGCGGAGTCCGCTGCTGATTTGACCGAGCGGAAAAAAGAAATCATGAAAATGAAACAGGAGAATACTATTCTTACTGCGAAAATTACCGAACTTGAGCGGAAAATGGCCATTATGGACAAAAAAGCGGCTTAATAGCTTACTTTTTTGTTGTCAGCCTTCGCTAAAATGAGTAAAAATACTTCACACAAATCGACGCCCTGCTGGTGAAATTGGCAGACACGCCAGACTTAGGATCTGGTGCGCAAGCGTGGGGGTTCAAGTCCCTCGCAGGGCACCATTTGATTTGAGCCTCATTTAACTCCCTAACATTAATAAATTTTCTTCTCTATTAGATTCTCGCGGGTCTAAAACGGGGACATTTGTATTTTGCTCGTTAACCATATCCATGAACCTAATTGATTTTTGAAGATGTTTACGAGAGAGGTGGGCGTATCTCATCGTCATTTTGATATCAGTGTGTCCGAGAAGATCTTTAAGCTCAAAGATGTCTCCACCGTTCATCATAAAGTTTGATGCAAAAGTATGTCTGAGATCGTGGACTGTGATCTTTTTCGAGCCAGCTTTCTCCTGTGCTTTGTGAAGACGTCTATAGATGTGTGCATACTTAACTTCAGATCCATCGCTTTCAAGAAACACATACGAGTTATCTGCACGCTTCTTAAAAAGATTAAGTAACAACATTCTCGTTTCTTCTGTGATCGGGATATATCTCGACAGGCCAGTTTTAGTTGTTTCTTTTAGGCCGTACTTATCTCGCGTGCGAGTCACTTCAATCTGACCGTATTGCCCTGCTGAGAAATCTACTCGATCCCATTTTAAACCACATAGCTCTCCAAGCCTTAAGCCGGTATGAATTGCTACAAAGAAAAATGGATAAAGTTGATCCGATCTATTTGCTAAGAGAAATTGATTTATCTCTGACTTTACCCAGAAATTATCTTTTCTTAGATCGGGCTTTGGCTTTTTAATGTTTTCAAAAGGATTGAACATCATTAGCTTTTCTCTGCGAGCTTTATTGATTACAGCGCGAATCACAATCCAAATGTTTTTAATGACAGATGCCTTGTGGGTCACCTTTAGAGAGTTCATTAGTTCCATACCGAGCTTTTCAGTTAGTTGATTCAAGTTCAACATGGCAAATCGAGGATAGAGATGAGTCCTTAAAATACTGTCATAAGATGAAAATGTTTTTGGCGTACAATTCGTTTTAACGTGAGAGTGAAGCCACTCTTCCGCGTACTCGCGGAAGTTTACGTCTCGTCGGTTTAGGTAGTATTCGCCTTGGGCAAGCATAGAAAGTTTTTCTGTCTCAAGTCTATTTTTCCAAGTTTTGGCGTCAGTTTTCCTCGTAAACCATGGGCTGCGAGTTTTTTTGTTACCGACATAATAAGATTCGCGATAGCGGACGATGCCGTCTTTTCTCTTTACTGTTTCCATTTGATCTCCTTTTGAGAAGATCTAGGTTTCTTTTGTCGTCTACTGTATTTGAATTTTAAAGAGCGTTGGAGAGCTTCATATAATAAATGACGAAGCATTTCTAGATAAAATAGACTGTGTGTAAGAATGAAAATTACCAAGGTATTGAAAGTGCTCATTGAGACACCTCGAAGAAACGACGTAAGTTTTCCTCGTAGGCGTCTCGAACGGTCGACTCCAAGTTAGTCGGAGTCAGATTCTTTTTGTTGTTTCGGCTAAAGTTATTGTGGCGACTCAATTGAGCGACAGCACGTTGAAGTCCGTCTTCATTCATTAAAAGTTGTAATGCTTCTGCTTTTTTAGAATTATCTTTTGCCTCGTAGAACTCTATGTTGGTAAATGGTGTATCGGTTAGATAATTGATAAGTTCGTTGAGGTGCTTATATTTAACTTTGTGCTTACGTTGTCTCAACTCAATCCTGCTCAGTAGTCCTATCTCGCAGTCTTTATTTCTTACTAATTTTTTATTTCGTAAGCTCTTTTGATATCCTTTGTCGTAGATACAATAGATCTCAGGCTCTACACCCAGGTAAAATCCAGTTAGGTATGTCCCTCTCACTGAGCAATGCTCTTTGTAATAAGAGTATTGCGTTTTATTTTTAATTCTAGTGCACTGGTAAAGTTTTTCGATGGATATTTCAATGTCAACTGCATGATCGATCCTTGTGATCTCTAGCAAGTCAGGATTGCAGAATTTCGCAAGTGCTGCCCTGAAGTCATTAAACGATGACCATCTTTTTGGGTTTGTAGATATTTTCGTAGGGGCCATATTTGACCAGATGGGATCTGAGTGAATTATGAATAGCACTTCATTAGATGAATTTAAGACATATAAGGCTCTTTTGTATGAAGAGCTTCCCATCATGGCAGTCTTGTGTGGCAAGACTTTTTCCAGCTCTTTTAAATTCAGTATTTCTTCGGAACGCATTTCTAATTTATCGAACATATCTTATACCTGAAAGATTCTAGTCAATGACTAAAGTTGTACGGTTAATATAAGTGACTCGGCTTCACAAGAGCTCCTCTCGAAAGAGGAGCTAATGAGATCTAATCGTTTTTAACCGGCTTGGAATTGCTCTTGATAAACTCTTCGAGATCTTTTGGTCTGAATCGTACGAGGCGACCGATCTTGATAAAAGGGATCTTCCTCTTAAAAGTGGCTGCTCGTAAGGTGGAAATTTTCATTGATAAAATTTTTGATGCTTCTTGAATTGTTAATAAACTCTCTTCCATAAATCTCCTTATTTGTTAAAGACAATAAAGATTTTTTTACAGTAGAAAATTTAAAGTAAATATCCTGGGTTGAACTTATAAGTTTTGAAGTCTAACCCTAGATAAATAATTTAAGTTTTATTCTTATTTTCAATTGCCTTAGAAAGGTAGTCTTTTCCGAGATAATTTACAGTGCCGTCGAATTTTCTAAAATTCCATGCTTCAGAACGAAATAGTTCGATGATCGTATTTGAGGAAATGTTGTTGAGAGTTCCAAGGTTGGAAAAATGTGCTTCCAGATCGTTGCTTAATATTTGACAAGCAATGCTGATAAAAGTTGCTGTGCCGTTGTCGGTTTCAATTCCGAGTTTCTTTGCAAGAATTTCTAGATGAAACGCAGTAATAAATAACAATCTATTTTTAGTGTCATAGGCGTATTTCAATAATCGTTTTTTATTAATGTCTGGGAAGTATTTTATTCTCGTCGCCCAAATCATTGATGATGCGCTTTCTTTTGTGGGCATCATTTGAGAAATCCGATCACTCTCAATCTTCATTTTACTGCATACGTCTTTTAGCGTTTGAACGGTAGAGTAAGGTTTAGTTGAAGAATTTAACAGCTTGCGAACTTCCGCACTTTGTAAAAGATAAAAATTTGTACTTTTATCAAAAATACCTTCAGACAAAATGGAATCAATCATCATAGAAATGATAGGAGAAGATTCTAATATTCGTTCTATGTTTTCGACATGGCTCTTCAATGAATTAAGCTCTTGCTTTAGAATTGCTGGCGGTGTCGCAGATATTTGAATAAGTGATTTGCAGTCTTCTAAGTCGTCTACCAAGTTTTCAAGAGTATTTACAAAATTTTCAGATAATTGAGAGAACTGAATTTCCAAACTGGAAAAGTCTCTGTGAGAGCTTAAGAAGTCGTATAAAGGCTTAAGATTTTGTTCTGTTACTAACTGTTCAGTGAGTTGCTTAACTCTATCCTTACCTGTTTCCGGGTCTTGAAAAATGCCTTTAAAAGGTCGATCTTCACTCTTATCCATAATTAACTCTCAACTTTATAAGGTTTAAGGCCTTCACTCTTGCGGATTATTAGCTTAAAATGTCTATAAAGTGATCCTTTTTTGCTAAAAATGGAGGAAATATTGGCTAGATATGCAAAAGATTCTTCTCCTAAACTCACTACAGAACTCATTACGGAATTAGCTACTGCAATAAAAGCTGGCAGTAATATCGAAACCGCAGTCGCATACTGTGGGATTTCCAAAGATACATTTTATCGTTGGCTAAGAGATGCAAAGAAAAAGGAGGCAAGTGATCTTCATTTGGAATTATCGTACGCACTCGAACGTGCTTTTGCAGAAGCGAACACACGTCTCTTGTTAATAATAGATCAAGCAGCGATGGGAACTCCCGAAAGCTACGAGCTCAATGCAGATGGGTCAATTAAGAAAGATGATTTTGGTTTTCCAGTGGTGGAGAAGTATAAGATACTTCCTAACTGGAGAGCAGCAGCATGGAGACTGGAGAGAAGGCATCCAGAAACTTGGGGGAAAAATGCAAAAGGTATCAATTCTCAAATATATGGAGAAGATGAGGAACAAGATTTTACCGATATAAAAATTACTATGATTGAAAAGGGTAAAAGACTTAAGCAATTGGAAAAAATCTTAAACCGTAAAAAAAACTAAATATCGTATGGAGAGGTTGTTGGGTCTACTGGCCGAATTGAGAGGTGTTTGAGTGTGTAGTTCGACGCTGTTCAAAGCCTCATGAATGTGACTAGTTGCGCAATGGTGATGTTTTAGCTCAATTGCTGGTGCAAAATTCCTCTTTTTAGGTCTTTTCTATATTTCTTTTTTGAGGCAAAATAATAAAAACAATACGTTATATCATTTGCTTTGAGCACATTTTTTGCAACTACCGTAATAGTGGGCGGCTTTTATTGCCTCCATAATTAAATAAACAAATAGTTAGAGCATTTTCGTGCGGAAAAATTAACATCTGATAATATATACACAATGGAATGTGTATTCAAAAAAGGACTTTTGGATGGAAACATTAAGTGATAGAAAGCTACAACTAATAAATGCAATTAGATCTTTGCATGATGAGGAAGTTGTTATGTTGTTAAACATAGTTCAAGATTTTAAGGAAATTGTTAATGGCCAACAAGAAGAGCGAGAAGGACGAAACAAAGAGCGAAGAGTCGACAACTGCGAACGTAAAGAAAGAGCCGCAGGAAAAGAAATCGTTTATCCAGGCTTATCAAGAGAAGATAAGCACAGTCGCAAATTCAGAAGATTTGACTTCGATCATCTTCGAAATTCTGTGGGATAAAGATAGAAATTTTGATAAAGAAATTGTTCCCGCCACTAAAGAAACAATAAAAAAATATTTTGAACTTGAATTTTCGGGCGCCGAAAACGGTGATCTGTTATCAAATTACTGGATTGTATTTCTATGGACGAATCAATCAATCAATCCATATCACCTAGACGCAATATATAGAAGTGTTTACAGACACAATGTCGATCATACAAATGGGCACGTTGGGAAAAAGGATGTGCTGGCAGTTTTACAAAGCCCTGGCGGTTCTATCGTTCCTGCTTACAAAATAAGTAAGCTATGTAAGGAACTTAGTAAAAGTAAATTTGCAGTGGCAATCCCTAGATCAGCAAAGTCTGCTGCGACTTTAATTAGTTTAGGAGCAGACGAAATTCATATGGGATATTTGAGCGAGCTAGGGCCAATAGATCCTCAAATTAGTGGATGGCCAGCTTTGGGTGTTCAAGATGCATTTAGAAAGATTGCTTTGATTGTAAAAGATATTCCAGAATCTAAAGATCTCTTCGAGTCTTATATTAAATCAATTCCTTTACCTAGCTTTGGTTGGTTAACGAGAGTTCCAGAGTCAGCAGTACAATATGGTCAAAAATTGCTTATAATGGGCAGTATGAAAGGACAAGTAGATGCTGCAGGTAAAATCGCTCATAAGCTTGTACACGAATATAAGGACCATAGTTTCGTTATTGATAGAGAAGAAGCTAAAGAAATTTTCGGCAAGGATGAACTTATCAAGGAACATTCTAAAGAGATTGAAAGCAGTGAAAGATTCTATGAACAAATATCAAGACTTGAAATGGTTCTAAGTGTTCTTTGGTCTTCGGATGATTCCAAAATTAAAATTGAAATCGTTGGAGATATCGATAATGGAATCAGTATTGTAGATCGCAAAGAAGATTAGTGATTTCAAAGTTTTTTAGAATTGAAGATTCTTAGCGCCAAAAAAATACGCATACCATAACATAGTTAATCACCTAAATATTCAAACGCATGAATTGTTTTGGATGCACCAAGAACTGTAGAGTAACTTATTGTTCCAACTGATTTAACTAGCATATCTCTAAGTCGATCTCCATCAACATACTGCTTTTTTGTTTTAATTAGAAAAGTTCTATTTGAGCCAGTATATACATCCTCTGCAAAAGTAATGAGAACTCCTTGATTGATTACTTGTAATACCCTGAGAGGATAGCCTGCCAGTTGATAAATACAATTTGCTTGAATATTAATTGTAGGAGCTGTTAATACATACATTAATTGTGGACCGCCACAGAACGGCATTTTGAATCTTCCTTCTGGACTTCTCTCATATTTATCTTGAGCCATTTTTTTAGCCCATGCCTCATCTTCAATGGCCCGTTTTTTTAAATGTTCATCTTGGTAAAGTTTTGAATATTCCTCACTGACATCAAGATTTTGATTTTCAAATTGAACTACGACTTTTGGAGCTTCAGGTAAATTGTCAGGATCGATTTTAAAGGACCTAAAATTGAAGCTGGCTACATTCTCTACAATCGGAGACTCAATTGTTTCTTGACCGATTGTGAGCCTTACAGCCTTTATACTGGTAGGGGTCTCAATCTTACGAATATTTGATATAGCTTCATAAAGTAACACGTTATCTGCTTCGTGAACTTCAATGGTTTTTTTGTTGTAAGGAATAAATGGGATCGTTATGTCCTGGAGAAATCCATAAAGAAATAAGTGCGATATTAAAAAATCATTCCAATCCAAGTCACAATAATTTATACCCCTTGATTCTTGATCTCTCCATGCTCTACATTGTTTCTCGTAAATGCCGATTCTTGAATAAGTATTTAGCCACTCCTCTTTTATAGATTCATCAATCATCAACTTTAGCCTTAAATCATGGCAGCCTTTATTTAAGGAACTAGGACAAGACTCAGCTTTTTCTAGGTATATAGTAAATTTTTTAGGCAAAGCAGATTCTTTGAAATCTTTTCTTTGATCTACTAGTGATTCCTTATCGTACCTAATAAGCTTTGTAGATGCACAAGCTGATAAAAATATGCAAAAGAATATTGAAAAAATTTGTTTCATACTTTTTTAATCCTTCTTAAAACTACTTCAAATACACCTGCATTAATTTCTTCTGTAAAATCGTCTATGGATCGTGAGTTTAGCGTATCTCTAGGAGCAACAGGCGAGGAGTCACCGTACACTAAGGCATCAACCGTAATCTGAAAGTAGTCAGCAATCTTTTTAATTTGTTCGAAGCTTCTAGGTGTTTGCCCGTGAATCCAGTTGTGAATACTTTGAACAGGAATTTTAGTGGCCCGTGATAGCTGTGATGCTGTTAGGTCATTGTCCTTAAGTAGTCTTTTAAGAGTTAAGTTTAGTTTTATTGTCATCTTAAAGCCTTTTCGTTTCCAAATCGCTCGCCTTGACTTAATTCCCTGGTTAGGGAAAAAATCTCTGGAGAGTGATTTTAAAACAGTTTATAAAATAGGCTCTTTAATTTGGTCGCGGGTCTAATACGGGGACATTCCCATTCAAACTAGACCGAATTCAAAAATAGTAGATGACAATTGAAATCCTAGATCTCGGGTTAAAGTGTTAATTATAATGCAATTAGTGATGAATGAGTGTTACAGAGAGTTATATCTAGAGGTATCCTTCGATCGTCCCTCGCAGGGCACCATCTTTTTACTCAATCCCATTATTTTTCATCTTCCTAATATGCCTAAACTTTGGACATTCGAATTTATTCCAATGTAAAAAATACAACTTCAACAAAACCATCCCTATTCTTGCAATAATTAGTTCATCTATAAATTGTCCCATTTTTGATATTATTATCAGGAGTTCATGTGAAAAAATTATTAATTTGTTTAAGCCTACTCTCAATATCAGTTAGCTCAATGGCAAATGATAAAGTTTATAAATGTGAAAGCTCAAGTGAAATAAATGGTGTTTTGATTAAGGACGCCACGATCTCTTTTTCAAAAGGCTTTAGAGACTCAATCTCAAAGGCTGATTTAGTAGTTCGATCAGAAGTTGGTGTTCTTTTGGAAACATCTTTTCGATCTCTTAGGATTGCAGAGAGAACTAAAAACGTGGTTATGGATGGCACTAACAATAGCCGAATAAACCCATTTGGAGATGCAGAATATTTGATTCTCGCTGGCCTTAGAGAAAAAATCGATTTTGACGAACTGGCACCTGCTCTGGCCTTAAAGTATGAATCGATTTCTGGCCCTGTTGGAAATCGAGGCGGTTCATCATTTTTGCTTGAGTGTTCTCTCGAAAACTAAATTTAATAAGAGAACTTAATCTATACCTTTTACATAAACCGCATATTGAATTTTTCGCTTCATAATCTGTCCCAATGATTGAATAGCCGGTTGAGAGGTTCCGCCGTGGAATTTTGCTACTTTCTTTTTTGCGAGAAATTTTAAAAGCAGCAGATATCCGGTTTTGGTTACTCCCAATCCTTGTATTGTTGGATGAAGGAAAAAAGAAAAACCGCCCATACATTTACTGGGGGATTTGCTTCCGTACATTCCGGCCATCATTAAACCCAATAGTTTTTTTTCACGATAGACTCCCAGTAGCAATCCATTTTTGTTAGCGATAATACCAACGTATTCTTTTTTGTCTTTTTGAAGCTGAGTTTTGGTGTGAGAAAAATAGGTATGTCCTTTATATTTTGTACCGACAATTTTTTGGAGCTTCATTGCTTCTTTTATTTGCTTCTGCGTGGAGATTTCAGTGATGTCCAGACCAAGATGGGCCAGATTATCAGAAGGATTTTTTTCCTTTATTAAATTCGCTAGAGCAATTTTGGTATTTCCTTCCAGTATTTCATAGCGGGTGAGAAACCCTGCTTTTGTTAAAATTTTTCTATAATGGATATCTTCTTTATAGGGAATGCCAGTAGTCGTATAGCGAGGTGAAATACTTCCCAGTTCCCGAAGTTGTCTCTGAATCCATGGAGTAGCAATTTTCCGTGCTTTTTTATCGCAGATAAAGAATAAACCTTGCTGGTTTTTTATTCTTGGTGAACTGGAGGGAACTCGCGCGACCAATGCAACCGGAACGTTGTTTATTTCATAAACTCTTAAGGTCTTATTGCGCTTACTCGTTTCAATGATTTTTTCTGCGCGTTTGAAAATTTCAGCTTGTTGTTTTTTAGGGAGTCGCTTAATTCCATTATTGCGAGCGCTGTCTTCGATCATCCATTTTGCCAGATAAACTTCCAGGGCGCTCTCTATTTCTGTATTTTCTGATTTCATTTCATTATTTTTTGCTGATTTCTACGAGAGTGTCACAACTGGATAAACTACCTTCGTCACAAGCTCTTTTAAATGCCCAACGAGCATTTTGACTAATTGGTTGCTGTGAAGTTTTATCGCCAGCATTCATAATCTGGTTTGTCTTCATAACTATAAAAGGTAGATAGATCGCAATAATTAAAGCAAACATTCCCCATGAGTATTTATTGGACTGTTTTGCTTTTTTGGGAAACTTATTTTTCCAGGAATAATAATAAAAGGCGCCTGATACTACGGGATTAAATAAAGTTGTAAGTAGTACGGTCTTCTTTTCATTTGAATTCAAATCTTCTGAAGTGCCGCCATCTGCTTTTAAGAGTTCAGTTTCTGTAGGGGCCAATACTGAATTGATAAGTCTGTAGGTAAAATAAAGCGCTATTATTGCTGTAAATGATTGAACAGCGATGAAGAGATCACGTTGAACAATACCAGAGTAGAGTCTGGAAATTACCAGAAGTTGGATGGCATAATAAAAAAATTTCCTCACTAAGAATTCCTCGGCTGAATATAAAAATAGTATTGGTACATGATAGTACAAAATTCATTTGGTCACCCAGAGAAATCTGGCTTTTTTTGTATTAAAAGTGCCTCATAAAATCGCCAATTTTCTGGAATTAATTTTTAATCCAATATTAAAAATAAGAGATTCTTAATTAAGAATTAGCGACTTAGCCCCTCTGAATATCAAGAAAAATTTTCATAAACGATAACGATCAAGTGCCAGTAGAATAAGACGTACTAGGACTTATTATGCGCCTGAATCAAAGACCGCCAAGAATACTCCGATATGCGCAAGGTGCGGCTTTTTCAGGTCATATTTGCTCCCTATATTTAATTGGTAAATCAAATAAAATTAAATGAGCGATTCATTGCCAGGAAATATGCATGGGCCTTCGATTATTTATTCTTTGGTTAACCCTTTCATTTTCATTAAATGTTTTCTCACAAGGAAATTCCGATAATCCCAACATCGATGACATCGGTCGCGAAAAATCAGTGGCCATTAATAAAAATTGGGAAGTGGTTACTGGCCTTAAAAAAATTCATCGCAAAAAATTTAAAGGTAAAAATTCAGAAGTCTATCACCAATCGAAGGACAGTGTTTTTGTTAAGAAAAAACGAGATACAACCAAACCGCTTCTGACACTTGAGAATGAAGACGAAGAGCAGGTTGTTTATAATCCGAAAAGAAAACAATTCGGCGCCATCACCGGCACACTCGTCATCAATCTTAACAGCCTTTCAGACTTGAAAAATATTCTCGATGAATACCCCATAAAACAAATTCGCCTGGAGAAGAAATTATCTCTGGTCATCGTAAAAGTAAAAAAGGGAAATGACATCGAAGCAGTCTTCAGCAATCTAAAAAAAGATACACGCATCCAGAATGCGGAAGTAGAAATAATCTCCAATAGGCTTAATCCGCTGTGAAACTAAAAACGATTGCCCTTTTATTGGGAACATTCTTTTTAATCTTCAGCTGTGTACCGGCAAAGAAGACTTCATCGACAAATCCCAACGATCCACAAATTTCACTTTCCGGTGCTTCCGCTTTCAATGTGGCCAACAACTCTCTGTCGTACACCGTGACTTATACCGGGGCCAGATCCATTACACTTAGCGCTTCGAACGTTAATTTAATAACAACTGGAACGATAACCGGAACAATTTCTGTCTCAGGAACCGGACTCAACACTAGAACCATTACCGTCGGCAGCATTACCGGAAGCGGGACCATCGCCATTTCCATCAATGCAGGAACGGCTACCGATATTCGTGGAAGCCGTGCTGTTGCGATCGGGCCCACTACACCATTCTCGCGAATTGCTCCAAGCATTTCATTCTCCTCTCCATCGGCAACGCTCACTCGGTCCGGACCGATCACTTACACTTTAACTTATGACTTGGCGGATGCCATTACTCTTGCCAACGCAAACGTCACTCTCAATAAAACGGGAACAGTCGCAGGATCGATCGCAGTATCAGGGGCAGGGTTAACAACCAGAACAGTTGTCGTCTCTGGAATTACCGGAGATGGAAGTTTCGGATTAAACGTAGCTGCCGGAACTGCAACCAATGGTTCAGGCTCTCCTCAAGTCGCAGTCAGTTCTCCATTACTCTGTGTTGTCGACAATACTGCTCCAGGCATCGGTATTTCGGCTCCATCATCTTCGACAACAATTACTTCACCAATTACATACACCATCAGTTACACCAGCGCTTCATCAGTCACTCTGACCGCAGCCGATATCACTTTAAACAAAACAGGAACCGCAGACGGAGTTGTTGCAGTTTCAGGAACTGGCACGAGCACTCGAACCGTCACCATCTCAGGAATTACTGGAAATGGAACTCTCGGCATTTCAGTCGCGGCCAATACCGCAGTTGATACTGCTGGAAATTCTGCCGCTGCCTTAGGGGCATCCACAACTTTTGTTGTCGACGATACTGCACCAACAATTGCTGTCTCCAGTCCTTCACAATCTCTCACCACGACAACGGCGGTTACTTATACAATTACCTATGCCGGCGCAAGCAGCATAAGTTTAACTTCTGCCAATGTCACAATAAACGCAACCGGAACTGCCAGTGCAACAGCTACAGTTTCCGGAACAGGAACAACCACTCGTACGGTTACTTTGGGAAGTATTACGGGGGATGGTACACTTGGAATTTCCATCGCCGCCGGTACAGCTTCGGATTCAGCGGGCAACTCTGCTGCCGCCTCAGGGGCCTCGACAGTATTTACCGTCGACAATACGGTACCTACATTATCAGTTTCAGCGCCAAGCTTATCAATAACCAAATCAACCTCTGTCACTTATACTTTAACCTACACAGGTGCATCAACTGTTTCAGTAGCTGCTGGCAATATCACTTTAAGCAAAACGGGAACAGCCAACGGAGGTGTCGTCGTCTCCGGCACTGGAACAACCACAAGAACAGTTACAATCGGAAGTATTACGGGAGATGGAACGATAGGGATCACCGTTGCTTCGGGAACAGCGTCGGATTCTGCCGGCAATTTTGTCAGCGGGACGAGTACTGGTACAGACTTTACTGTCGACAATACTGCACCGACAGTGAGTCTCTCCGCACCGTCTGCAAGTTCAGCCGTTGGAGGACCTATAACATACACGGCAACATACACAGGTGCTTCCGCCATAACTCTGGCCGATGCAGATGTTACAATTAATAAACTTGGCACAGCGACAGGCTCAGTTGCCGTCACCGGTTCTGGAACAGCCACAAGAACCATTACACTTTCGAGTCTCACAGGAGATGGATCATTGGGGATATCTCTGGCCGCTTCAACTGCCACAGATGTTGCTGGAAATTTAACACTGGCCAACGGACCATCGACTACTTTTTATGTATACAACGACCCGCTTTTTTCGGAATCATGGCATTTGAAAAATATCGGTCAGACCGCATTTTCTCCAGCCGCGGGCACTTCCGGAATAGATCTCAATTTACTGAGCACCTGGGCGTTGGGATATCTAGGTCAAGGGATTAATGTTTTAGTATCGGACACAGGTGTCGATTCCGCCCATGAAGATTTATCCGGCAATTTCTTAGGCGGAACTGTCAGCAAAGATTTTATCAATGGAGTCACACCTGATTATTTATTTGCAACAGCAGAACCAAATTTAATTCTGGATGCAACTCAGGCACATGGAACTGCCGTTGCCGGACTTATCGCAGGTGTAAATAGCAATGCAATTGGGGGAAGCGGTGTTGCTCCCAGCGCTAAATTAGGAAGTGCCAATCTGCTTAACGGAAGTTTCGGCATGGATCAGCTCCTGGCCGGTATCGACGGAACTTTTAATGTCATCAACCAGAGCTGGGGCTACAGTCAATGTTCGTTGTCGTCGATTCCTGCCGCATATGAATTGAAAATGAAAACTGATAGAAAATTATATATCAAATCTGCAGGTAATGATTACGATTTAAATTTAACATCATGTGGTGGTGCCAATGCCTGGAGACATGGTAATTCAAATTTCGATGGTTGGGATGCAACCCCGTATACAATTGTAGTTGCCGCTCTTAATTCGAATGGTGTCCGGTCGTCTTATTCTTCTCCTGGATCTAATCTTTGGATTACCGGTTTTGGGGGAGAGTTTGGATCGGATTATCCAGCGATGGTCACTACAGATATATCCGGATGCACCTATGGGCAATCTCCACTTGATAACTACAATTCTTTTCAGGTTTCAACTCATCCGCTGAATACAAATTGCAATTATACATCCATTATGAACGGTACGTCCTCCGCTGCACCTACTATTTCCGGAGTGGTGGCATTACTTTTGAGTGCTAATAATACGTTGACCGCAAGAGATGTAAAACACATTCTTGCTTCAACAACAACGCTCGTTGATTTATTTAGCGGCAATAACACCAATTCATATGTAGCTTCACCGGCCGGGCATGTCTGGCAACAAGGGTGGGTGACCAATGCCGCTAATTATAATTTTCACAATACCTATGGATTTGGATTAGCTAATACTGCAGCAGCAATCGCTATGGCCACTAGTGCGTATGTGGCCCTGCCTGCAGAAGTAGAAAGCGGTTACACATCATCAGGCGTGATCGCTCTGGCGATTCCCGACAACAGTGCGACCGGGGTTCAAAGCACAATAAACGTAGCGGCCAATCTCACAATCGAAGGAGTACAAATCAAAACAAGTGCGACACATGCGGATATTGGACAGCTGGGAATAGAACTTGTTTCACCTGGCGGAACAAAAAGTATCATCGTAAATGTTAATAATGCCCTCGAAGGACAGATCGATTACATTGGCGAAGTTATGTTAACAAATGCTTTCTACGGAGAGAATTCAGCAGGAAACTGGACAATCAAATTGATTGATGGGCGCACTGGTACAACAGGTACACTGACCAATTGGCAGATAAACATTATTGGGCATTAGGTGAAAATAATTATTCTCATTTTTACAGCATTCCTCAACCTGCATTTTTCGTCGCCAGTTTTGGCGGCTCCTAATTGCACATTAGGAGTCAGATGCAAAATACAAGGCGAATGCAGTTACAATGAAAGCCGTGGATGCATTGCCGGTAGCGAAAGTGATTGCCGCCAATCTGATTTGTGCAAAAAAGAAGGAAAGTGTTCTTTTCAAAACGGTACTTGTCTCGCACTTACAGACGAGGATTGTAAAAAGAGTCAACGTTGCAAAGAGGCCGGAATGTGCAATGCTCGTTCCTCTAATTGCGTTCCTCTTTCAGATAACGATTGCAAAGAATCCTTAGAATGCAGTAAATCTCAAAAATGCGAATTGTACACGGGAGAACTGTCGTCAAATTCTCCTGCTTCCTCAATTTGTGTTCGAAATAAAAAGCAGGTAATCGCAGGACGAAGCGAGAAAGATTGCAAGGCCGCTGGTGGCAGATGGATGGGCGAAACTCGCGGCCGTGGTCGCATCACAGGATGCCTATTGCACAGCTCTGATTCAGGGAAGAAATGCAATGATTCAAAAGAATGTGAGTCGCTTTGTGTGGATTTTAAATGTTACGAGTGGAGTGACTATCGAGGTTGCGGGATAATTGAAAACGGCAAGGCCATTTGTGTTGATTAATTATTGTTTTGAATCAACAGGCTATATCAAGATTTCTTGTTACTGGAGAGGAAGAGCATCTTGAAGGAAAATTGATTAACAGATAATCAGCACTTTTTCACATCAAACTATTAGCATCATTCATTTAGCTTTAAGGCAATCTAAAGAAAAAAAATTTACAAAATTGTAGCAATTTATGCACAAATTGATGTAGTTAACAGTCAGTTCAACGCATATTCAGGGCGACTGATGATTTTTAAGCACAACTACATTAACGCATTTGATTTCTTCTGTGAGGGGGGCTTTGCCGGCTCTCTCTTGAGAGAAATTGACTGGAGCAAAACGGCAGTTGGACCTGTCGACGAGTGGCCTGTTTCACTAAAAAATACTGTTCGCATGGCACAGGATAATAGCTCACCGATGTACATCGCATGGGGAGAAGATTGTACTCAGTTTTATAACGATGCTTATCTTCCCATTTTAGGCGAAGAAAAATTCAAAGATTATATGGGGACGAGTGGAAAGAATTCTTTTTTTGAATTATGGCCTTTCATTGAGCCGGTTTTGTCAGAAATTAAATCTGGAAAATCTCTACGCTATGAAGATTTTAAATTTCACTTTAATAGAAAAGGATATTTAGAAGAATGTTTTTTTTCATTCTCGGCCAGTCCACTCAGAGATGATTTTGGAAATATTGCAGGAGTCCTGGTTATTGCCAATGAAACGACAGAAAGCGTTTTAAGCAAGCGAAGGCTTCAGGAAGAAAGAGAAAAACTGCAGCTCGTGGCCGACAAACTCCCTGCCTTTGTCGCGTACGTTGGTGAGAATGGCAAATATAAATTTGTAAATAATGCCTATTCGCAGTGGAGTGGAAAAAACCGCTCAGAAATAGAAGGTCTGTCGGTTAAAGATCTTATCTCCGATAAGGCTACGCTTGATTACATGGAACCTTTTTATAAAAAAGCTTTTTCCGGAGAGAGAGTCCGGTATGAATTGTTATTATCAAAGCCCGATGGAGAATACGTTATTATCGACACTGAATATCTTCCAGACATTGATCCAGAAACAGGAAAAGTGAAAGGAATTCTTTGTGTGGGCCAGGATATAACGGAAAGAAAAAAAGCATGGATGGAAGCAGAACGGGCGCAAAAAGAACTGCGTGAAATTTTCAAGCAAACTCCACTTCCAATGGCCATTATGACTGGCCCTAATCATGTTTTTACTCTTGCCAATCCACATTATGTCAAATTTGTAGGGCGAGATGTACTTAACAAAGCAGTGCTTGATGTCTTTACCTTGTCTGAAATTCAAACGTTTGTTCACTATCTTGATAAAGTTTATAATACCGGCGAGTCCGTGTTAATGAGGGAGAATTGTGTAAGAATACCGGATGAAAATGGGGGCGTGAAAGATCTTGTCATTAACGTCGAATATCATCCTTATAAAGATGCGCATAATTTTACCGTGGGTGTAATGGCCATTATTCATGATGTAACAGATCAGGTTATTGCCCGCAAGAAAGTTGAAGAAAGCGAAGAGCGCTATCGATCCCTGGCGGACACAATTCCTCAATTGGTCTGGACTTCAACGACAGATGGACAAATCAATTATGCCAATGAAAGATGCCTGAAATATACCGGAACAATTTCTCAGACTAACTATGGTGAAAGCTGGGTAAAGACCATTCATCCGGAAGATCTTCATTCGGTCACCAGATCCTGGATTAAAAGTATAAAAAGCGGAAAAACATTCACGCAGGAATACCGCATACGAAGAAATGACGGCGTGTACAGATGGTTTTTAGGAAGATCAGTGCCGGTGAAAAATTCCGCCGGAAAAGTTCTTTACTGGAATGGAACTGCGACGGATATCGAAGATCAAAAAAGAATTGAAAGAGAACTTGAGGAAGCCAAAGAGAATGCAGAAAATGCCAATGCTACCAAGAGTGCGTTCCTGGCAAATATGAGTCATGAAATACGAACTCCCTTGGGTGCACTGCTTGGATTTAGCGAGCTTCTTAAAAAAGGAAATATTGCACCGGCCATTCGCGATCAATACATAGATACAATCAGCAGAAACGGACAATCACTTACAAGAATTATTGATGATATTTTAGACCTCGCAAAAGTTGAAGCGGGAAAACTTGATGTTGAGTATATTAATTTTTCTCTGATGGATTTGTTAGGTGAAGTCGTTGCACTTTTAAAGCAAAAAGCAGATCAAAAAGATATTTTACTGCGCCTGACGGCTGATTCAAATGTTCCGAAGTATATCTATTCTGATCCAACCAGACTACGTCAGATTTTCATTAATATAATTGGCAATGCCGTTAAGTTTACCGATATCGGCAGCGTCTTTATTCATGTGAATTGCAAATCCGACAGCGAGGGAAAACTGCAGTTTTCACTTAGTGTTACGGATACAGGGAGAGGACTGGATGAGGAGCAGAAAAATCGTCTATTTAAACCATTTACCCAGGCAGATAACACGACAACAAGACAATATGGCGGCACTGGCCTGGGTCTTGCTTTATCAAAACGTTTATCTGAAGCGCTGGGCGGGACAATAACAATTGATAAATATGAAAAAGATAGAGGATGCACATTTCTCATAAGTTTTGTGGCGACAGAAGGTCAAATTTCTTCTGATAAAAGTGAAAAGATTTCTGAGTTTTTCTGTCCTCAGAAAAGTCTGCCATTAAAAGGAATGCAAATTCTTTTTGCTGATGATTGCCCGGATAACCAATTTCTTATTGAGCATTTTTTAAGCATAAACGGTGCCAGCGTGAGTCTTGCGAGCGATGGAAGTGAAGCTGTCGAAAAAGCACTTAGCGGCAGTTATGATCTTGTGCTGATGGATATACAAATGCCGAAGCTCGATGGTTATCAGGCAGCCGAAATCTTAATGAACACCGGTTATAAAACACCAATCCTGGCACTCACGGCACACGCCATGTCGGAAGAAAGAGAAAAGACGAGAGCAATGGGCTTTTCAGGACATTTAACAAAGCCATTTAACTTTAATGAATTACTTCAAACGGTCGCAGAATACAGCCATAATAAAAAACCTGGAACACCATAGGACTTTATGAATTTGGAAAAAGCAGTTGATATAAAATTTATGACTATTTATCGCGAACTCGCCACTGAGTACCCAAATATTTTGCCGGAGGCGATAGAGTCCTCACTTCAATTTAAAACAATTGCAGCTCAAATACTCACCAAAAGAGATGAATTATTTAACAGCTTCGGAGTTACATCCGGCCGTTTTCATCTCTTGATGATTTTAAAAGTTGAATCTTCCAGAGCACTTTCACCGTCGGAACTTGCAAAGAGAACTAATGTTACCAGAGCAACAATGACCCAGTTTGTGGATGCGCTGGAAAAAGAAGAATATGTCAAAAGAACTGATGATCCCAAAGACAGAAGGGGAATGCTTGTAAAGCTCACTCAAAAAGGGGCCGATAAATTAAATGAGATCATGCCACACTATGTGGAGCGTATGAGTAATTTCACGAGCTGCCTGACTAAAGAGGAAAGAGGCCAGCTCCATATCATAATGAATAAAATCCACTCTAGCTTTTATGTTTAATTCTGAACAATCCAGTCAATAAAAAAATTCAACTCGGCTAAAACGTCCACTCCTTTGACACAAATTCGTTTCAATTGTCTAATTTATTAACAAGTCGTTAACAACGCCTGAAAGTCCTCAATACTTTCAAGTGGTTGGGTGATGCAAATCTTGGCCCACGCTGTGCATTGTGTTATTGTGAATGTCTGATTCCTCAGGAGAAGTTATGAAGAGACTATTTATCGCAACTGCCATTTTAGCACTATCAACTTCGTCATTTGCTGCAACTACCGGCACATTGCTACTCCAGGGTGTTGTTGCTCAAAAAATAAGCTTAGCAGTAACTCCAGAATCTGCAGCCTCGGCACTAGACCTGGCCGTTTCTCAGACTGACCTGGTTGTTGCTTCCGTCAATGAAAAATCGAACTCAAAAACTGGTTATAAAGTAACTATTACTTCAGCTAACTTAAGCAAACTTAAAAGAACTGATGGGCCAGACCTATTTGCTTACACCATGAAGTACGATGGTTCAGCTGTTTCTTTGACGACAATAGCCGGGACAACCATTACAGACTCAGCTGCAAACTCAGTCAACCTGAACAAGAGTGTATCAATCAGCTACACAGGTGTAGCTGAAGAATTAATGGTTGAAGGTACATATAACGACACTGTGACTTTCACAATCGCTGCTAACTAAAATTTAACTATAGATATCTATATGAAAGCCCGCTTACCGCGGGCTTTTTTTATCTGGAATTAAGTTTAGTTCTCCCATTCCCGATAAGTTTTTATGAAACTTAACCGGTCAATATTTGTCCTTTTCGCCGCACTCTTTTTTAAGACAAATCTGGTGGCCGAAACCACAACCAATCTGCATTTAAGAGCATTCGTTAGACACTCAATAAAAACCAGCATCAGGGAAACTCAACTTAAAAACAACAAAACGCTTTGGCTGATCACTAGCCGGACGAACACGTTATATCCGCTTGAAGGTCAGAAATTTGAAGTTCTTGGGATGGACCAGGCGGGCCTTGAAGCAGAGATCAAACATATAGTCGGAAGCGACCATACTATTCAGCATGAAATTCTGATAAGCAGCTTAAAATTCAGAGCAAAGGATAATCGACCAATTTTTCTAAAAATATCAGCAAATTAAGTATTAAGATTTCCCTTTTAATATTAAGATAATATTAACTTCAAAAGGGCGGTTTCAAGGATGAAGCGCAATACTCTATTAATATTTTTTGGGCTAATATTTAGTTCAAATATTTATGCATTCAAATTTTCTCCAATGTCGGCAACGCTTGGAACAACTTCCAAAGATAATAGCGCACTTTTTTATCTGGATAATGATTCAGATCAGCCGATTGCTGTACAGGTGTCTCTTGCAAAGAGAGAGATGACTTTAGAAGGTGTTGAATTAAATTCTAAAACTTCCGGTGAGTTCATACTTTATCCCTCTCAGCTTATCATTCCCGCCAGTGAAAAGCGTTCCGTGAAGGTAACATGGACAGGTAAGGAAGTTCCATCAAAAGAACTGGCATACCGCCTGATTTCTGAACAGCTCCCTATAGATCTTGAAAAAAATAAAACCAAAAAAGCGAGTATAAAAATCCTGCTGAGATATGTAGCAGCCTTGTATGTCGGGCAAGAGGACTTTGCGTCTGCCATCTCGGTCGATGAAATTAAAACGGCAGATAAAAAAGTTTTAATTCAAGTTATTAATTCTGGAAAAAAACATCAGGTCCTGACCAATTTAAATTTAAAATTTATAAACGAGAAAAGTAAAAAAGAAATATTGCTTCGTGGTGAAGATCTCAAAGGTATGAGCGGTGAAAATGTTCTTGCTGAATCTAAAAGGCTGTTCTCCTTTTCACAGGCAGGAAAATTTTTGGAAGTGAGTTCTGGCGACAAGGTAAAAGTCAGCTTTGATAAAGAATAATTTTCTAACACTATTGTTTGCATTGCTCTTATTGAATGATTCTCAGGCTCAATCAACTGACGATCTGTTCAAAAAGGTCTTCGGAAAATCTCAGGAAAGCAAAGTTATAACCATTGATGCAACAATTGGTGATCTCCTTCTTGGTGGCATTTCAGCGACAGTTGTTGGCGAAAATATTCAGTCACTTTCCGGAGCAGATCTTGAAAGATTATTACTAGACAGAGTTCGCGAAGAAAAAAGAAGCTCATACCGTTTTGGCAATATTCAAGTCGGGCCAGACAAGCTTCCCTTTAAAATACGCTATTCTCCCGCTGACATCAGGCTTTTTATCGATATTCCTGCGCAGGATTTAGCTGCTCAAAATGCTGATATATTTGATGATCTGGTGCCTTATTTTTCACGAAAGTCTGTTGATGCGGCTCCGTTTAGTTTTGCCACTAATTATAAATTAGAGGAAACCATTACTAAAAATTTGAATCAAAAGTCTTTTCTTCAGGCAAACGTGGATACATTTTCAAATATAAAATCAGTGACAGTTGAAAATCAGATGAACTACTTATCCAACAGATCTTCAAGATGGTACCGTCAGAATTCTAAATTGATCCACGATCTTCCCGTTAACCTGCAGAGAGTTGAAGCGGGCGACGTTACTTACCCCTTGCTTGGGTATCAGCAATCTCTATCGATGGGGGGAATTTCCTTTTACAGGGATTTCAACCTGAACCCCTATCTTAAAACCGGCCCCACTTCCTCATTTGAATTTGAAGTCGTATCGCGATCGCTCGTTAAAACTTATATAAACAATACAATTTTAAAAACTGAGTACATGAACCCCGGCCGTTATTCTATAAAGGACATACCTCTGAACAACGGGGTCAATAAGATTGTCGTAGATATTACTGATGAGTTTGGGAAAAAGAAAATACTTATTTTTGACGAGGCCGGTTCCGTGGATCTTATCAGACCCGGCGTAAGCAGATATTCACTTGCTGCCGGCTATCCATCCACTGACGAAGAAGTCAGAAAGAAATATGAAGATAAGGACGGCGCTTTCATGAGCGCATTTTATCAATATGGCGTGAATAAGCGCTGGACTGCCGGGACTTATTTTCAGGGAAACAAAAACTATAATTTAGCCGGTCTGGATAATATCATCGCCACTCCTTTCGGAAATTTTGGATTTGATGCCGGCGGTTCAAAGAATGAATCGCACAGTGGTCCTGCTCTCCTGGCCAACTATCAATTGAATCTTTTTGGATCTTATTGGTATGAAACACATACTTTTAATTCAAGAGTTGAGTATCGTTCACCATGGTTCAATGAAGCAGGCCAGAATATCATTAATCGTTTTGATTTGATTGCCACTGCTTCATACAGCATTCCTTTATTAGAAAGATTTAATATTGCGTTCGGGGGAAATTACCATAACCCCAGAGTTGAAAATACTTCTAAGTATGGATTTGATACGAGCCTTAGTTCCAAACTTTTTGATTCATCATCATTAACTTTTTATTATGCCCGCAATCGCGACGAAAATAAATTGTGGGCTTCACAACTCTATTTTTTTCTTAATATAACTTTTGGAGAGAGTGGAACTTTTGCCTCAACATTTTATGAGACAGTCACTAATTCCAAGAGACTTAATTTGATTCATGATACTGGAAGCCGTTTGAACAATGTGAAAGTAGCGGCAAGTGCTGATGATAATAAGAGCAACAGGCTCGGCTCGCTCGATTTACAGTACAACACAACACTTGCGGATCTTGGCATCAGAGAAGAAATTAATCACACCAAGGGACGCGACTCCGGATCAAAAACAGCCGTGAGATTTTTAAGTGCTTTTGCGTTTGTTTATAATGGAACCGATGCGGGATTTTCGATTTCACGTCCTATTGCCAATAGTTTTGTTCTTTTTAAACCAAACAGCGATTGGATTGGGCAGCGGTTTGGAGTCCAATCCACAGGAGGCACTGACACTGAAAGCGGTCTCTTTGGCGAATCGCTGGTTTCCGGGCTGACACCTTATCAATACCGCCAGCTACAGCTTGACCCAAGCTTCCTTGATCCAGGTTATACTCTGGGACAGGAAAGTTTTGTTGTGTATCCGCGCTATCGCAGCGGGCATCTTTTTACAGTCGGAAAATCCGGACTTCTGGTCTTGAGGGGAGTCATTCTTGATAGCAAGAAGAATCCACTGCCTCTCAAGGTCGGATACTGGACATCACATGACGGGAAAACCACACCCTTTTTCACTGGACGGGAAGGAGAGTTTTTCATAGAAGGGATTGATCCTTCCCAAGGCAGGATTCAGCTTGATGATGAGGATTTTGAAGCGCGTGAAATTAATCTCGAAAAAAGCAAACGGGGATTAATTGATATAGGCGAAGTTGTTCTTCCTTATAAAGAGAGTCATTTATGAAATACTATTTATCATTGCTGGTGATCTTTTCGTCGGCGAACGCCTTAGGTGCCTCTTGTGATTTTCTTTTAAGCATGAACTCTATAAGTTATACAGTGATTGCTACTAACCCATCCATCTCGCAAAACTTCACGCTCTATCGGGATAAAGGTGGATCTTCATGCGGAAATTTTGTCATCGGTTTTTCCAAAGGGGCTTCTGCTACCTACAACAGGATTGCTACGAATTCGGCCAACGGAACGACCATTCCTTATAATCTTTATAAGACTAGTGCCGCTACAACTGCATTAAGAAGATTAACAGATGCCTCTTCTACCAATCAAGTTGTGACAGGGACCATTAGTAAAAACCAGACTAAAACTTTAAATTATTTTTTTCAACTTGGAACACTTAGTACGACGACCATGACCAGAGCAGGAACTTATACCGACACGGTCAACGCTGAAGCAAGTGAAGGAACATTTTCAGATGGGGAATCACCGGAAGAAACAAAACCAGTTTCAATAACAATTGTGGTTCCTAAAAGTATCGCCATTTCACTGGTCGATACAGGTGCCGTCCATAACAGTTCAGCTACTTCAAAAATTTTGGATTTTGGTGAATTAACTGAAAGTGAAGAATTGGGTTTTGATGTAAAGATTGCCAGCAATGCAGGTTATACGTTAAGTGTATCCTCCACTTATAATCAAACTTTGCGTCTGGAAGATCTGCCAGCTGCCGCGAATACTCAAATTGATTACGATTTCTATGCCAGCAACACACAAAGAAACTTATCCTCATCCTCTTCCAGTCCGGTCATGATTGGCTCAGGCAGCGGATCGACGCCCATTCTCGGCACAAGCGTTCCTGTAAGAATTGTCATTAAGTCAGTTGATAACAAAATTTCTGGCACTTACAAGGACTATGTCACGTTCACTGTCGCAACGACGGAATAAGATTTCTATAAGATTTCCACTCCCCATTACTAAATAAATTTAAGCGTGCTAGAAGTGAGCATCAAAATCTATGGAGGCTTTATGAAATCACCGCTCTTAGCTTTATTTGTTGCCTTATTTTCTTTTTCTATAAGTGCTCATGCACTCGAGCAGTGTCCTGTTGAATTTGGGCAGGATTATCTTGAAAAAGTAGCTACGCTCGCAACTGAAGCAGAAAGCTGTTACGAGGCATCCGCGATCGTCAATGCCTGCGCACTGGGTGCAAGTGGTGATGTTTATACCGTTGCCTTTGCAATTGCCAGATGTGAAAAAGATATTCCCCAAATGTCTAAAAAAGATCTGGAAACCTTTTCGTATTTAAAAACAAAATGCAATGAGAAATACGATTCCATGGATGGTACATTGTACAGATCAATGAATGCTTTCTGTCATTTATCAGTTACCGAGCTTTTCGTAGACCTTTTGTCAAAGGAAGAGTAACTCTGATAAAAATTTCCTTTTGAGAACGCTAAAAATTGTTTAAAATAAAGCGTTCTCAAAGAGGAAAATATGTCAAAAAAAATCTGCCTGACAGGTATTAAGGCCACCGGGATGCCACACCTGGGAAATTACATCGGCGCTATTAAGCCTGCAATTGATATGGCAAACTCCGGTGAGTTTGATTCCTATTATTTTATTGCAGACTATCACTCACTTATCTCTGTTCAAGACCCTAAACTTTTAAAGACTTATAATTATGAAGTAGCTGCTGCATGGCTCGCCATGGGACTTGATCCTAAAAGAGTCACGCTTTATAAGCAAAGTGATGTTCCGGAAATTCTTGAACTGCACTGGATGATATCTTGTTTTACAGTAAAGGGTTTAATGAACCGTGCACACGCTTACAAGGCCATGGTTTCTGACAATGAATCTGCCAACAGGGACCCTGACCACGGTGTTAACATCGGGCTTTTCACATACCCTGTGTTGATGGCAGCGGATATTATGATTTTGAATGCTGACGTTGTGCCTGTCGGTGCGGATCAACTTCAGCATATTGAAATCGCCCGCGATATCGCTACGGCCTTCAACAACAACTATGGCAAGAAATTAAAACTTCCAAAGGCAATAGTCAGTGAAGGAAATAAACTGCTTCCAGGTCTTGATGGCAGGAAGATGAGTAAAAGCTATAACAATCACATTCCTCTTTTTTCTTCTGAGAAGGAGCTTAAAAAACTCATCAATCGGATTACTACTGATTCCAGCGATCCCAGCGTTCCAAAAAATCCTGATGAATCGCTTATATTTGACCTCTACAGCGAATTTGCGAGCGCTGAACAAACCGAAGCCTTGAGGGCATGGTATTTGCGTGGCATAGGCTGGGGAGAGGCTAAGATGGAGCTCTTATCCGCCCTGAATAAAACACTGGCAGGACCTCGCGAAATTTATGCAGAGCTGATGGCAAACACAGCAAAGATTGATAGCATTCTTGAAGAAGGCGCGGCCAGAGTTCGACCTCAGGCTAAAAAATTGATCGAAGATTTAAAACTTACAATTGGCGTGAAATAGAAATAAGTCAGGAGACTATATGAAGAAACTAGGATGGTTAATTTTTTTGACGGCATTCAATCTTTCCGCACAGACTGTTATAAACAATACTCCGCTTGATATGGCCCCTGAAGCTGGAAGGGAAATGGCTGAAGATGTTCCAGTTGGAACTCTGGTACCGGCTACAATCGACCCGGTGGATGGACAATTAAAATTGGGCGAAAAAAAATCAGTTGATAATTTATCTGCGCCTGAACCTGCAAAAACGGACTCACCAAAAATGGAGACGGCTAAAACTGAAGCTGATGTAGCGATCACTCCAAGAGCAGCTGAAGAAGTAAAGTTGGTCGAGCCAGCCCGCTATTATCCACCTCAAAAATATATACAGTTTTCATTTGGTTATCTAAATTCAAAATGGGAAAAAGCCGACCCATCTCTGGATAATGGTTCGACTTTGACTAATTTTAGAATGGTCACTGATATGGACCAGCACAACCAGGGGGGATTCGCGGTAGAAATTATTCAGGATACATCCAGCCAAACCTCTCCGGACAATGTCCGTGCGATTCAATATAAACTTTTTATTGATCATCATCGCACAATCTTTGAAGATAAGCTGGACTGGGTGGCCGGACTGGCCTGGTCGATGGGGGATTACAGCATTAGAAAGCTGACTCTCAATGCAGATGATGAAGAAGTTAATACTAAAATCAAACGCGGAACCCTGCTTGGAATCATCCCCAGCGCAGGTATCAGATATTATTTAGGGGGCCGAAATAGTCTCGATATTGGCGTCGAGTACCATATATACCTGTCTAAACCACAGTCCTATATAGGAGGATTAGCCTTCGTTCCCCGGGTCAGTTTTGTGTTCTAACCTTTTTTACACACAGGGCTAGTCAGAGTGTTTTTTCTGTCGTAGAAGTGCCTTACTAATAAAACGAATCTATCCTTGTTAGTGCTTTTTTTGCGTTATAAATGTTGCGGTTTTCATTTAAAGCAAATGCAAGGTGAAGATCCACATTCAACGGAGTAAAAAGTGACATTTCAAGAATTGCCACTACGAGAGTCATTGCTTAAGGCAATCACAGAACGCGGTTACGTAGAACCAACAGAGATCCAACAACTAGCTATCCCGGCACTTGCAACGACAGACACAGACTTTGTCGGGCAGGCCCAAACTGGAACAGGAAAGACGGCTGCCTTCGTTCTTCCTTTGCTTCACAAAATTGATTCAACTCAAAGAGATGTTCAGGCCCTAATCCTGACCCCAACTCGCGAGTTAGCAAATCAAATCAACGATGAGATCAAAAAATTCTCAACATACGAAAAGATTAAAACAATACCGGTATATGGTGGAGTTTCTTTAGAGGGACAAGTTCGCGGTCTTCGCCGTGACCGTCCACAAATTGTTGTCGGAACTCCAGGGCGAGTTCTGGATCTAATCGAGCGTGGAGTCCTTATTCTTGATCACGCAAAATTTGCTATCTTGGATGAAGCAGATGAGATGCTTGATATGGGATTCATCGATGATGTTAAATCGATCCTTTCTAATTTAGGCGAAACAAAAAAAACATGGATGTTCTCGGCAACTATGCCTGCTCCAATTCTTTCTTTGATTAAAACATATTTAAAAAATCCTCTAGTTGTAAAAGTTCAAAAGAAAACATTATCTAATGAATCTATTGAACAAAAACACTATGTCGTCCGTCACTCTCAGATGAGTGAGGCGGTATGCCGAATTCTGGATTCACTGGAAGATTATTACGGAATGATTTTTTGTAGAACCAAGATTGATGCAAAAACCCTGGCAGACGAATTGAATGCCCGTGGATATCCATCAGATTCAATGCATGGGGATATGTCACAGCAACAACGTGACATCACTATGAAAAACTTTAAGAATAAAAAAATAAACATGCTGGTTTGTACTGATGTTGCCGCTCGCGGAATTGACGTAGATAACCTTACTCATGTTATTAATTATGGTCTTCCACAAGATATTGAATCATATGTTCACCGTATTGGTAGAACAGGACGAGCAGGCCTTACGGGTGTTGCAATTACTCTTGTTGAGCCAAGTGAACGATATAGACTTAGAATGGTTGAAAACAATACGAAAGCCCGTATCGTTCAAGCCGTGCTTCCAACTCCAAAAGACCTGAAGCAAGTTCTTGTTCGTAAAGAATTGAAGAAATTTGATAGCTTGATCGAAAGACTGGATAAATTGGATACAGATGAAGTGTTTGCAGAGAAATTTGCAGATATGGAAAAATCGGATCTTTTAAAAGTAATGTACAACCATTTGTTCCAATCTCAAATCTCTCGTTATGACCATGCACCTTCTTTGGAAGTGGCTGAGCAAAGACGTCCGGATAATCGTATGGATAATAGAAATGACAGCAGAGATAATCGCGGTGCAGATTCAAGAGGAAATGCTTCTCGGGATGCAGCACCTCAAGGTCGCGCAAACAACAGCGGCAATATGAGATTTTTTGTTAACATCGGGAAAGACCATGGCCTGACTCTTAAAACTCTTCTTGGTTCAATTGCAGGAATGGTTAATGTAGATGAAAGAATGATCCGCAATGTTGATATGAAAGAAACTTTTTCTTTCCTGGAAGTGCCTGAAAATTTTGGTGACGCTCTAATGAAAGTTGCCGGACCTATGATCAATGATCGCAATGTACGTTTTGAATTAACAAGATCAGCACCGATGAGCAGAGCTTCTTACGGTGGTGGCGACCGTGATCGTCGTCCAAGTTTCCGCGGACGCCCAGGTGGAGGGGGAAATAGTTATTCTGCAGATCGTGGCGGAGACCGTTCTTCAAGATCGTCAGAAAGATCATTTCGTTCTTAGTATTTTTTAGTAAATTAAGTATAATGATTCTATAAATTAAAGAGGCCTTCGCAAGAAGGCCTTTTTTTGTGCCAGCATAGGAATCTTTATGTCAAAGACACTTATTTTCACAGGTGGAGGTAGTGGCGGCCATGTTATGCCGGCACTCACCATTCTAAAAAAAGTTAATGCAAAAAAAGAATTTGAAGTTCATTACATCGGCGGAATCAGCAGCATTGAGCGCGAGCTGGTGCGTGATTATGAATTAACTTATCACCCTATCAATACAGGCAAACTTCGTCGTTATCTATCGGTTGAGAACGCCAAAGATACATTAAGAGTTTTCATGGGCCTTATCGACTCCTTTAAAGTTTTATGGCGATTTAAGCGCCGTGATACTTTGATCTTTTCGACCGGCGGATTTGTGTCCGTTCCTGTTGTTATTGCAGCTAAGCTCCAGAGGAAAAAAGTTTTTATTCACGAACAAACCAGCAGGGTGGGGCTGGCCAATAAAATCTGCTCAATTTTTGCAGACAAAATTTTCATCAGCTTTGAAGACTCTTTCAAATATTTTAATGAAAAGAAGACCTTTTTTTCCGGATATCCTTTAAGAGAAGAGTGTTACAGTGAGAAAATAAATCCGGTTAATATCAATGGCAGGTTAATTAATGATTCTCAATTGCCGGTTCTTTTTATTACCGGCGGTGGAAACGGCGCTCAGTTAATCAACAGATTAATTCAGAAAAATCTGGACGTGCTCGCAAACCGCTATCTGATTGTTCATCAGGTCGGAAAATCTTTTATTAATGAATATGCCAGGATTCAACATGTAAATTATATTCCGGTTGCATTTGTTGGCACTGAGATGATTGATCTTTTCAAGCTTGCAACGGCGACTGTTTCAAGATCCGGTGCCGGGACTGTCTGTGAGCTTATAGCAGTAGGGAAGAAATCAATTTTTATTCCTCTCAAAATCGCTCAAAAGAATGAACAGTTTTTTAATGCCCTTGAAGCTCATAAAAAACTAGGTTCAATTATAATTGAAGAGAAAGAGCTTACTGATGTATCATTTCTGGCTGCACTTCATGAAATTGGTCTGAATAATCCAATGAAAAAAGTGCAAAAACAAAATGGATTGGATTATCTGGCGAGAGAAATCTATCACTCATTCGGAATGTGACGCAATAAAATTGAGAACATCAATTCTGGAGATTACTCCTTGAATAAAATTTTCTTTATTCACAACAGGCATCCATTTTAATTTTTGCTTGTAGAGAATTTTCAACACCTCTTTTAATTGAGTCTCGAGGTAAACGGACGTAATCTCATTTTTATAAGAAATGGGTGCAGTCATAGGACCCGTAGCTGCCTGGATCAGCAAATCATATTCAGAAATAACTCCGATAATTTTATCCTGAAAATCAACAACCGGAGCTCCGCTGATATGGTGGATTCGAAAAGTCTCAATAGTTGCTTTGATTGTATAATTGGGCTTTAGTTTAATGCAATTTTTGTTCATGAATTGCTTTACAGTCACTTCACCAAGATCAGCTTGATCAGCTTTATCCAGAATTAATTTATGACTTTTTTTATATTCAGACATTAGCCAATTCTTAGTATGTAGCCACGAGATTTAATCGTTTTTATATAACGAGAGAAAGGCATTAATTTTTTCCTTAAATTGGAAAGATGGGTATCGATATTTTGGTTCTGAACGTGAACATTTGGCCATAGAAGATTTGTAATGTACTCGCGGCTGAAAACTTTATTTGGATTCTTGGCCAGTAAATGAATAAGCTTAAACTCGATTGGAGTCAGCTGGATTTTTTCATCTGCTATTTCTGCCATCTGCATATCGCAGTAAAGCTTAAACCCATCAAATGAAAGGACATTGTCAGAGGAGTTTGAAGTGGGTTTTAAGGTAATTTTATTTTTAATTCTGGCAACAAGCTCTCGTAAAGAAACGGGTTTTACAATAAAATCATCTGCACCAAGATTGAGTCCACGTATAATAGATTCTTCCGATGGATCACCACTCAGGAAAATAACAGGAAGATCAGGGTGAGTAACTTTAAATTTTTGATAGAGCTCAAAACCATTAATGATTGGCATGTGAAGATCTAAAAGGATTAAATCAGTCTGGGTTGTTCCCAAAAAACTCAAGAGGTCCAGGGGGTTTTGGATAAGTTCTAAATTAAAAGTAGGAGAAAGGAGTTCGTTATAGCTTTTTAGATTGTCTCTGACATCATCGACAATGGTAATGTGCATTTTCCGCTCCATAGCTCTTTTCCTCTTAAACCTTAAGATTGTTTACTAAGTATAATCCAGAACTCATAGTTAGCAATTTAAGCAGTTTAAAATTACTACGATCTTAAGCTAGATAAGTCAACTTTCTGATTTTATATTAAATAAAAAAAATTGAAAAGAAATAAATTTGATATTTGTGCCCCTACGGTTTTAGGGGCGTAAAGTTGATTCTCTTTTAAAGCCCGAGAAGGCCTGAACGAAGTCCTTCATCGCGTGGGTTTATGAACCAGATGCTCAGAAGCGCCCGGGAAAAATCGGCCCCCGAAATTTTCTCTGCTGTTTTGCCTTTGGCGCTGAATACAACAGCATCGTTTAAAAAATGGATAACAAACTCATCCCCTTTTACGACATCGACAACATAAGAATTGAATTTATCCATCTGAGTTTTGAAGCTTGCATGATTTTTATTGGCAGCTTCCATTCCTTCCACAAAAGCGTCACGCAATTTTTTTGCTTCAACTTCGCGGACAAAATGCATGATGATCTGTTTTGGAGCTGGAGTGCTTAAGAATGCGGCAGCATCTTTTGTCTTTTGTTCAAGATAGAGACCACCGTAATAAACTTTAACTTTTAAGAAAGTTGCCTTTCTTATACCAATTCCGTTGAGAACAAGGTCTTTTCCTGCAACCTTAGCAGAATCCGGTAAGTTCACACCATCCAGAGTCGCTGCAGATAAACTAAAAGTGAAAAATAATAAAAAAAAGCTAAAGAGTTTTGCCATAAATTATCCTTTTCTAACGACCGACCGTTTACTTCCTACAAGTTCTTTTTTTCTTATGCGAATTGATTGAGGAGTGATCTCAACCCACTCGTCGTTGTCAATCCAATCCAATGCCCACTCAAGTGTTCTGTTGACGATTGGAGGAAGGATTGGCTGCTCATCTTTTCCGGCAGTTCTTACAGACGTTAAATGTTTTTCGCGAACGCAGTTTACAACGATATCATTTGGACGAGTCGCTTCACCGATAACCATACCTTCATAGGCCATTTCTCCTGGCTTCACGAATTGCTTACCAGATGAAAGAAGATTGAAAAGGGCGTAAGGAGTCATCTTTCCAGCTCTGTCAGAAATGATGGCGCCGTTTTGTCTACCAAGCATTTCGCCTGTGAATGGTCTATAGCCAACGAACTCAGAAGACATCAAGCCTGCCCCACGAGTATCAGTTAAGAAAATCCCACGGTATCCAATAAGACCGCGCGATGGAATAACGAAAACCATACGAGTTCTATCTTCTCCAAGTGGCATCATGTTTTCCATAATTCCCTTTCTTGTAGAAAGGCGTTCGGTAATAGCACCAGTAGCATCATTTGGAATATCAAGAACAACTTTTTCAAACGGCTCTAGTTTTGTTCCATCTTCTGCTGTCTGGAAAAGAACTTGAGGGCGTCCTACCATTAACTCAAAACCTTTACGGCGAAGTTGTTCGAATACGATAGCAAGCTGGAGTTCTCCACGACCTTTTAAGATAAATACTTTTGGATCGTCGGTTCCTTCGTACTGAAGAGCAACGTTAGTTTTAATTGAATCCTGAAGAAACTCTTCAAGTTTTCTGGAAGTAAGGTAATCTCCCTCCTGTCCGGAAAGCGGAGAAGTCGAAACTGAAACCTGAACCCCTACTGTAGGAGGTTCAACTGTAATACGAGGCAGAGGATCAATATTTGTTGTCGTTACAATTGTATCTCCGATTTTGGCATTATCGATACCAGCGACAATAACAATTTCTCCGGCATCAGCAGCTTCAACTTCGGTAATAGCTAAGGCTGAAAATTCCTGAATAGCAGAAATCTTATATGTCTTATTCTTTTTATCTACGTCGCAAAGAGTATAGTTCCCGCCTTTTTTAATGGCACCTCTTTGGATACGCCCAATAGCTAAAGGTCCCAAGTATGGAGAGTAAGAAAGATTTGTTACAAGAAGTTGAAGGTCCGGCCCTGGAGTAACTCTTGGTTGTGGGAAGAAATCAGAGACCATTAAATCAAGAATCGGATTAATATCAGTTCTGACAACTTTTGGGTCATGTGTGGCCCATCCAGCGCGAGCTGAAGAGTAAACAATAGGAATATCTAAATCGAAGTCTTCAATGTTTAACATTGAAGCAAGTTCAAGGAAGAGTTCTTCAATATCATGCTTAACTTCTTCGATGCGTTCATCGGGTCTATCGATTTTATTGATAACAACAGCAATCTTTAATCTTTGCTCCATTGCTTTCGTCAAAACGAATCTTGTTTGCGGAAGCGGTCCTTCTGAAGCATCTACCAGAAGTAAAATACCATCGACCATCATGAGTGAACGTTCAACTTCTCCACCGAAATCGGCGTGGCCTGGAGTATCGAGAAGATTAATTTTTGTATCTTTCCAAACAAATGCACAGTTTTTAGCTGTAATTGTAATTCCGCGCTCTTTTTCAATTTCGCCGGAGTCCATTACTCTGTCTGTCATCTCTGCGCGAGCATCGAAAGTTCCTGATTGTCTTAAAAGACAGTCAACAAGAGTCGTTTTTCCATGGTCGACGTGGGCTACGACGGCGATGTTTTTTAGTTTGCTATAAGACTTAGACATAGAGATCTTTCCTTGGTTAGTTGCAAAGGCGCGACAAAATTATAATGAATTTCGGCAGAGTTTAGCATAAGATGACCTCTTAAGCGAGATAACAATGATCCAAGCAAAAAATTTATCGAAACATTTCGGCGGTCAGGAGCTATTTGACCGTGTCAGTTTCCAGTTAGGCAGCCGCGAAAGAGTGGGGCTGGTTGGACGCAATGGCTCGGGAAAATCAACGCTTTTCAAGCTAATTCTCGGAGAGTTATCTGCTGATTCGGGAGAGATAACTATCCCCAAGGGCTATAGACTCGGTGCTCTTGAGCAACATATTCACTTTACCAAACCCACTGTTTTAGAAGAGTGCATTCAGGTGCTGAACCCGGATGATTTTTTAGAGCATGAGGCTGAGAAGATACTTTTTGGTTTAGGCTTTTCTGATGAAGATATGCAAAAAGATCCGATGAGTTTTTCGGGTGGTTATCAGATCCGTATAAATCTCACAAAAGTATTGTTGCAATCACCAAACTTGCTTCTTCTGGATGAGCCAACCAACTATCTCGATATTGTTTCAATGAGATGGTTGAAGTCTTTTTTAAAAAACTTTCCCGGCGAAATTATGCTCATTACTCACGACCGGGAATTTATGGATGATGTTGTCACGCATACAATGGGGCTTCATCGCCAGCAATTAAAAAAAATAAAAGGCGATACTGCTAAATTTTACGAACAAATTCTTCAGGAAGAAGAAATGTACGAAAAAACACGTGAGAATCTAGATAAGAAAAGAAAAGAAATGGAAGCCTTTGTTGAAAGATTCAAAGCAAAGGCCAGTAAGGCAGCACAGGCCCAATCACGCATGAAAGCTCTTCAGAAAATGAGCACAATGGATAAATTAAACGACGTCGATAATCTGGGCTTTCATTTTCGTTTTATAGAGTGTCCCGGAAAACAAATTGCCATTGCCTCGCATTTGACTTTTTCTTACGATGGTATGAAAGAAAATTCACTTTTTCATAATTTAAGTATTCCGATAAATCGCGAAGACCGCATTGGAATTATCGGCAAAAACGGAAAAGGTAAATCGACTCTTCTCAATGTTATTGGTGGAATGCTCGACCCCATTCTTGGAAAAGTAAGTTTTCACCCTTCTGCACAGATTGGTCATTTTGGTCAGACCAATATCAATCGCCTGAATGTTGAAAACACAATTGTTGAAGAAATTCAGTGCGAGAACACCGATCTTTCAATTTCCGGAGTCCGCAATATTTGCGGGACCATGATGTTTGAAGGAGATCTCGCTAAAAAGAAAATTAAAGTTTTATCGGGGGGAGAGCGCGCCCGTGTATTGCTGGGAAAAATTCTGGCAAAACCTGCCAATCTTTTACTGCTGGATGAGCCGACGAACCATCTTGATATGGAATCAATTGAATCTCTCACAGAAGAGATTGGTAACTTTCCAGGCGCAGTCGTTATAGTCACGCACAGTGAAATCATGCTGCGCAACCTGGCAACCAAACTGATCATTTTCCATAACGGCAATGCTGAAGTTTTTAACGGAACCTATGACGATTTTCTGGAAAAAATTGGTTGGGAAAGTGAAGAGTCCAGGCCCAATAAAACAGGCAAGCGCAAACTGACTGAAAAAGAAATCAAGCAACGCCGTGCTGAAATTGCGCTTGAGCGCGCTAAGCTCACTAAGCCAATAAAGGAAGAAATCGAACAAGCTGAAAATGAAATAACTAAGTCCGAAAATTTGCTACAGAGAATCAATGTTGAATTGGAAAAAGCAGCTATCAGCCTTGATCCGGCTAAACTAAATGACTACACTCATGCAGTGGGGAAGCTCAATCAGCAGATAGATAATTTGTTTGAAAAATTAACTAATGCCAATGAAAGTTTAGAGTTTATCAATAAAAAATATGACCGAGAATTGGAGCAATTATGATTTCAATATTAATGACATTTGCCGCTCTTTTGTCCCAGCCTTCTTTTGCGCAAGAATGCAAAGGCGATCTAACTATGATTGTTACCGGCCTCGATAGTGATGAAGGACAGATTAAGTTTGATCTGGATAATTCCGCTGATACTTTTAAGCCCAAAGAAAACAGCAAACCCGCCTTTGCCAAGGGGCGCTCTCCGATAAAAGATAAAAGGGTGGAGTATGTTTTTAAAGATATTCCTTGTGGCGAATACGCCATCAAGCTCTACCACGATGCCAATATGAACCAGGATCTTGATAAAAATTTTATAAAGATTCCCAAAGAACAATATGGATTTTCGAACTGCAAAGGCTGCATGCTTCCACCGAAATGGGAGAAGGCCAAGTTCAAATTTGATAAGGAACATCCGTCAGTAACTGTCGAATTATAGTTTTAATCCAACATTGAAATGCACGTGAGACGACTTGTCCTGAATATTGTACCCGTATTCAACATTGATTCCGGGTATGCTTATTTTTTTCAGGTAATAACGAAGTCCTGTTCCGACGGTTTGTTCGTTGAGATGTCTACCGTTGTTAATTGGATTGATCGATACAGAATGCGTATTTTCAACAAAGCCAATTGCATAGAGACGATCCCACACGTGGCGCTGAAATTGAAGCATGCTCGCAGAATATCTCTGCATGTGCAGCGATTCGCCGTCATACCCTCTGAAACCATCATGGGCGCCCTCTGAAAACTGATAGAAAAAAGTTTTGGCAGTGGCGTAACCAAAGTTTTGGGAAAAGTTCACAAAGGCATTATCTAAAACAGGATAAGTCGCGACGTACTCAATTTTCGCATGAACAAAAGTGCCTTTGCCGGTATCAGGTTTTAAAATATAAGAGTTCGCAGTTACAAAATAACCTTTGAACATGACATCCATCGGTTCATAGTTTTTAATATTGAAACGCGAACGCAACCCGGCGCCGTTATATTTTTGTGCTATTGAAGTATTGTTAAAGATGACATCTTTCTTAAAGAAAATCGGACCGGCCTTGAAGACCATATTTTTGTAAAAATAATTTGGCGTGATTTCAAAAGCAGTTGTTCTCGATTCAAAATGGGTCTGTTCAACTTTGTGCCGATAAAAACGCGATAAAGTATTCAAGCGGACAATCAATGAAGAAATCCCAAGGTTGGGTGTGAAAAAGTTTTCCGAATTATAAAGCAATAGATAGTTGATACCGGAGTTTGTGTAAGCTACCGCAGGGACTAATGTCTCCAGCCGCCCCAGGAAGTTATTTTCAAAAAGGCCAATTCCCCGCATATAATAGTCACCTGACTGAGATAGGAGGGGAACCGGGATAATGGTCCATTTATCTTCGATATCGATTTTTAAAATACCCTCTTCAAATTTAAAAGAGTTCACAATAAACTGGGAGTTTTGGGCTACTCTGATTCTTAAATCTTCAACTTCCTGCAGTGTAAGATCATCGCCAATTTGCACATTGACTCGACGTAGCAGTGCCCAGGGCTTGGTCTTGGTCATACCTGTAATCTGAATATCTTTAATGACTTCTGCTTTTAGCGGCTGGGCAACAATCAAAGTAAGAAAAAAGAGGGCAAAATAAATTCTCATAACGGCCTGTTTTAGGTGAAATTTTTAGAACTCTTTTTACCCGTAAAAGCGGATATTGTCTTGTGGCAAATACAATATTTATCAGGTTCATAAAAGTTGAATTCTCTAGAGGGCAATGCTATTTTGAACGCTTAAACAATTCAGGGAAAAGCTCATGCTAAATGACAATTTTTACTACACCTTTTCAGGTGAGGCTCAAAATGAAATTTACGATTATATAAAGGCCCTTCATACCTATAACAGGATTGAAGACACAAAAATTCTGGACTCGGAAGATTGCCCGACATTTAGAAAAGAAATGGAAGAAGTCAGACATGAACTTGAAAACGGAAAACGCATTGTCATCGTGAAACCGTTTGCCGATGTTCATAATAAATATACGATTCTTGAACAAAGAACAATTTACTGGTTGTTGGGAAATGTTCTGGGCGAAGCGCTCGTGCAAAATGAAGCCGGTGACAAGGCCATTCTTGTCTATGACCGCGACCGCACTAATTCAATGACTAAAGGGGCGCGCTACCACCAGACCCGGGAAGGCGGAACGATCCACACTGATAATGTCAACGTACCTTTCAAGTGGCATTATCTTCTGCTGGCCTGTATTTCACCTGCAATGGCCGGTGGAGAAAATATTTTAGTGAATGGTTTAACTGTTCATAAAATCTTAAAAGAAAAACACCCGGATGTTTTGGCCATCCTGGAAAAAAACTTTATGTGGGAACAGCGGGGAGTGGCTGATGCTACTTATGAAGCTCCAATCATTACTTACAATCACAAAGGTGAGCCTGAATTCCGCCATCTTCGTCCATATATGGAATCAGCCCATAATAAATTGAACTGCCCGCTTACAGACGAACAGATGTATGCACTGGATACATTTGATGCTGTTCTGGAGCATTCAGACAATCAGTATCGCCACAGTTTCAAGGCCGGTGAAATTCTTCTTACCTATGATGCTCAGGTTTTACACGGACGCACATGTTTTTCTGATGCATTCAATTCTGTGACTGTGCATGAGTGGAAACGGGATCATCACAAACCATTAAAGAGAACAATGGACCGTCTTTGGGCCATGAAAAGGGAATAGGAAATATGTCACACTTAACCGCACTAATACTGGCTGCAGGGTATGGCTCCCGCATTTCAGAAATCACGACAGACCCAAAGAGTTTGTTGAAGGTGAAAGAAAAAACTCTGATGGACTGGCATTTTGACGCCTTAAAAGCTGTCGGCATTAGGAACGTTGTCGTTGTCACAGGATATAAGCGCGAAGTTCTGGAAAATTATTTAACTAAATTCCAAAACGACTTTGATATTCAAATTGCCCGCAATGATGACTACCGTGTTAAAGGAAATACTTATTCTTTTTTTTACGGGCTTGAAAAAACTCACGGTGATTTCCTGCTGTTTGATGCCGATCTTATTTATGAAACAAAAATATTAAAATCATTTGTTGATGATTCTACACCAAATCAGATTCTGGTTGGTGAGAGTTCCATAGATGATATTGAATGCGCGAAAACGATGATTGATAGAAAAGGCTTCGTCCGCATGACGATTGATAAGCGAGCAGTCAGTCCGGCTGAACGTGAGAGTTTTAAATTTGCCGGTGAAGCTATCGGCATTTTGAAATTTTCAGAGTCCTACCGCGAAGACATGTATAATTCATGCAAACAGTTTCTTTCAGAGGAAAAAAATATTTCCAAGAACTGGGAACATGTGATGAATGAATTTCTGCTCAATCACGACATGAGCGTGCACCAGGCAGCAAGCGATAGATGGGTAGAAATAGACAACAAAGAAGACCTGGAAAAGGCTAAAAGACTATTCGAATGAGCTGGATGACGGAATATAGACAATCATTAAAAAATGTTCATGCGGAAGAGCCGCTCGATGTTTATTTTTATCGGCCGATGGCTTTTGTAATTGTTAAAACATTTTATAAGTTGCCAATTACTCCGAATCATTATTCTTCCATGGCCCTGCTCTCGGGAATTGCTTCAGGTTATAATTTTCTTCAGGGAACAGCTGTCAGTTTGAAGTGGGGAGCTTTTTTCTTTTTACTATTTGCCGTGCTGGACTGTTGCGATGGCATGGTGGCCAGACTGAAAAAAAATGGCACGGAATTCGGTAGATTAATTGACGGCGTAGTGGATTACCTGGTTAATGCGATTGTTTATCTTACTCTTGCCATGGGGTTGATGAAACAGTTTCCAACAGAAACGGTTCAACCATGGGTGCTTGTGATTATAGCCGGTATTTCCAAGGCCGTTCACTCCATATCTTATGATCACTATCTCACTGAATATCTTTCTTACGAAAAAGGTGATGGCGGTTTCGTCGTCCGTGAGATTGAAGACCTGAGAAGGAGACTGGAAGAAAGTGAAAGGGATAATTCGTCATTTATCAGAAGGCTCGCTCTGAAACTTTATTTGGGATACTCAAGTATTCAGGCAGGCAATCAGACACGACTTCTGATGTTTAATCCAAGAGAGTATTGCGAGAGAAATCTCAAGGCCTTAAAAATGTGGTCAATGATAGGCCCAGCCGTTCATATTCTGGTCTTCATTATAGCTTGTATTCTCAATGAACCTTATCTGATGTTTTTCTATGCGCTAGTTTTTGGCAATTTATGGCTGATGCTCATGTTTATTTATCAGTTCAGAATAAATCAGGAACTCGCAGAGGGTAAGGTTATATGATAACTGCGCTAATCATTGGTATATTGACCGGTTTCCTTATCTGTATCCCTGTCGGGCCTATCAATGTTTGGGTCGTGAATACGCTTATCAGACACAATTTTCGCTCGGCTTTTTCCATTGCGCTTGGCGGATCCTTAATGGACTTTATCTATTTCATAGTCATTTTGAGTGGCTTGTCTCTATTTAATTTTTCTGGAAAAACTGTGCTGGTTTTAAAAATCTGTGGAGTCTTTTTTCTCTTTGCATTTGGACTTAAAGAGTTGCTGGTGAAGAATCAGAAATTTGAAGTTGACCCGAATATTGAAAAGAAAATTCCACACGTGGCAGGATTTTTTCTCATGGGCGTTGGCATATATTCTTCGAATCCAACATTGGTTGCATCAATGTCAGCTATTGCTGCTGTTATCAAATCATGGAATTTATTTGCGTTTAATTTATCGAATAATTTATCTCTATCAGCGGGACTGGCGCTTGGCTCTGCAAGCTGGTTCTATTTGCTTCTAAAAATCGTCAAGAAATATCAAAACAGGATACCTGAAAAATTGTTTATTAATTTCTCCAGGGCCAGCGGAGCGCTGATAGTAATCTTCAGTCTCTATATGGCCTTTAATGTTTATAAGGAAAACTTTGTATGAAAAAACCAACAGTAAGAAAAACGACTCAACTTAGAAATATGTTGAACTCAAACGAACTTGAATTCCTGATGGAAGCCCATAACGGCATGTCGGCTAAAATCGCCGAGGAAGCAGGTTTTAAAGGGATCTGGGGCTCTGGCCTTTCCATCTCTGCGGCACTTGGAGTTCGTGATAACAATGAAGCTTCGTGGACTCAGGTTCTTGAAGTGGTAGAATTCATGAGCGATGCAACCAGAATTCCAATTCTTCTTGATGGGGATACTGGATACGGAAACTTCAATAACATGAGAAGACTTGTTACAAAACTTGAACAGCGTGGTGTTGCAGGTGTTTGTATTGAAGATAAAATTTTTCCAAAAACCAATTCATTTTTAAGAACTGAAGCACAACCACTGGCAGACATGGATGAGTTCTGTGGAAAGATCAAGGCGGGCCAGGACACAAAGCTTGACGACGATTTCAATATTATCGCTCGCGTTGAAGCCTTGATTGCCGGATGGGGTATGGGAGAAGCATTAAAGAGAGCTGAAGCTTATCGACTAGCTGGAGCCAACGGAATTCTGATGCACTCAAAAATTTCAAAGCCTGACGAAATTCTGGCTTTCATGAAAGAATGGGGTGAAAGATCCAGATCTTGCCCGGTCGTTATTGTCCCGACAAAATATTATTCAACTCCTACAAACGCTTTCAGAGAGGCCAATGTCTCTGTTTGTATTTGGGCCAACCACCAGATGAGAATGGCCGTAACAGCAATGCAAAATATTACAAAACAGATTTTTGAAGAACAGACATTGATAAATGTCGAAGACAAAATCGTTTCTGTTGCCGAGTTGTTCCGCCTTCAAAATGATAAAGAACTTGCAGCTGCTGAAAAACTTTATTTGTCAGTTGCTGATGCCGACAAGCCTCGCGCTATTTTTCTGGCTGCTTCCAGGGGAGCTGAGCTTAAGGAATTGACCGAGGACAGACCAAAAGTTCTTATCGATATCAATGGCAAGCCATTGATTGAGCAGTCAATTGACTCGTTCTACGAGCACGACATCAAGGATATTTCAATCGTTACAGGATACAAGAAAGAAGCCTTCAAGTTTCAGAACATCAAATATGTTAACAATGAGAACTATGAAAATACATCAGAACTTTCTTCGCTTTTTTTGGCGAAAAAAGAAATCGTCGATAATTGTATTATTTCTTATGGTGATATCCTTTATAGAAAATATATTCTTACTCGTCTTCTTGAAGAGAAGAGCGATATCACAATTGTTGTTGATGCAACTGTTGAAAACAGAAGTCCTAGCTACGTAGGAGATTTTGTTGCCTGCTCAAGAGCACATACTAAAAACTTCAGCGAAGATTCGGCAGAATTAAAAGGCATCAAGTTTGGAGCTGCTTCTGAGAATAAAGAGGCTCAAGGTGAGTGGATTGGTCTGATGAAGACAAATAAAATCGGATCAGAAGTTCTTGCCAAAACACTTCAGGAGCTTTCAACGACTGCAGATTTTAATAAATTAAAACTTCCAGACTTAATGAATGCGCTTATCGAGAAGAAAGTTAAAATCAATGTCATGTATATAGATGGGCACTGGATGGACGTTGATACTTACGCAGACGTGTCTAAGGGACAGAATTTTTAATGAATTTAGTGCCCAGAGCAATAATTATAAATGACAGCAAGGCCTTCTTTGAAGGCCTTGCTCTTTTCAGAGAGTAAATATGATTTCAGCAGATAAATTTTTAACGCCGGCACGAGAGTTAGGTTTTAATTTTTTTACAGGAACCCCTTGTTCTTATTTAAAGCCGTTTATTAATTACGTCATTGATACGGATGGATTTGATTTCGTCGACAGCGTCAATGAAGGTGAAGCCGTTGCCATTGCGGCGGGCGCCACAGTTGCTGGAAAGCGCGCAGTCGTCATGTTTCAGAATTCAGGTCTTGGGAATGCAGTCAATCCTCTCACATCTCTAACCTATACTTTTAATATTCCAGTTATGGTTATTACTACGCTCAGAGGTGAGCCAGGTGGAGCCGCCGATGAACCTCAACACGAACTCATGGGGCAGATTACTATTTCAATGCTTGAAACAATGAAGATGCAATGGGCCTTTTTTCCTCAGACAGAAGCTGAAGTTATGCCGGCGCTTAAAGTTGCGGATGAGTACATGAAGACCCATAGTCAGCCATTTGTATTTGTTATGAGAAAAGATGATATAGCTGAATACAAACTGCAAAAAAAATCCGCTCCTTCAAAAAAAGCATTCAATATAACTCATAATGATTCCTTTGAGCTGGATTATGCAGCACGCGAGATGCGAACACCGGTTTTAGAAGTTATCCAAAGACATTTGGGTTCAGATGTTGCAGTTGTGGCGACGACTGGAAAAACCGGCCGTGAACTTTATGAAGTAGGGGATCATGCTAACCAGTTTTACATGGTTGGATCTATGGGGTGTGCCCTGGCTTTTGGTTTTGGGATTGCTATGTGTAAGCCAAGCCTGAAAGTTGTAGTTATTGACGGAGATGGAGCTCTTTTAATGAGAACCGGTTCGATGGCCACCGTCGGAGCCTATAGACCTAAAAATTTAATTCATATTTTAATTGATAATGAAGTTCACGACTCTACAGGCGGGCAGGGAACTGTTACAGGTGGTGTATCTTTTGGCGCGGTGGCTGCAGGATTTGGTTATCCAAAAATATATACAACAGATTCAATCAGCCGCTTTAGCAGTATCGCGGATGAGTTGAAAACTTCTGCAGATGGCCCTACTTTTGTTCACTTAAAGACGAAAAAAGGTTCGCCGGAAAAACTGGGAAGACCAAAAGTTACTCCCGCAGAAGTAAGTGTACGCTTCACTCAATTTGTTCAATCAAAGTAATTTTTTGGAGATTTTTGAATGTTTAAATTTCTTTTGCTTTTTTATAGCCTGATGGCTGTTCAGTTGTTTGCTGCTACCAGTGAAATTCCTTTAAAAAGAGAATTTCCAGTAAACGAGAAAATAAATCCATGCGAAAATTTATATGAACATGCTTGCTCGAAAACTATAGAAAGTTTTAAATTGCGCGAAGACCGCAGGAGACATGCATTTGCTTTCAGCGATTCTGCCGAGAGAATACTGGAATTCAAAAAGAGGACAATAAAAGAACTGGCCAGATCTGTTGCTGATTCACCAACAATTGCACAATTAAAAAACTATTATCTAGCCTGTATGGATAAAGATGCCAGAGCCAAAGAAGAAACTGATTTCATTCAGAAACTTTTGGAGAAGCAGTCAAAAATTAAAACCACGAGCGAGTGGCTGAACCTTCAGGCAAAACGCATTCACAGCGGTGATTCAGGATTTATTGGGTATTACGGTGCTGATAATTTTGACGATGCCAGAAAAACGGATCTTATGATTGCTGCTGGCTATTCAATATTGCCTGAAAAAAGCTACGCCAAAAACGAAGTCCTTGTAAAAGAACTGGAAATATTAATAACAAATTTTTTTAAAACGATAAAAGTCGATAATCCTGAAGCCAGGGCCAAAACGGTCATTAAATATGAACTTGAGTACCAGGAAAACAGATTTTTTCCGGTCGAAGCGAGAATTGCCTATTCACAAAGAAGATTCACCAACAAGAAAGAACTGCTTTCGAAATTTCCGGCGCTTGAATTGAAAGTTTTCCTGGACGAAGTTCCCAACAAAACGTTAATCAGGATTTTAAACCCTAAAACAATTCCGTATCTGAATAAAGTTGCTACAACATATTCTCTTGATGAACTTAAAACACTTGAATTGTTTTATGAACTCTCGTCAAGACTTGATATGGGATACCCAAAATTTTATGAAGAGACTTTTGCCTTTAGAAATAAATTCCTTGGAGGAAAAAGCAAACGTTCGGAGCTCGATGAAGAGTGCACTACTTTTGTTATGGAACGTTTTGGTCCCGAGTTTGATTATATTGTTCTTCCAAAAATGTTTCCAAATTTTTCATCGGATAAAGTGGCTTTGCTTGTCGAAAAGATCAGGGCCAGTATTTTGACATCACTTTCAGGAAATACCTGGCTGTCTCCGACAGCAAAAAAAGAAGCGCAAAGAAAAATATCCACTGCCTTTATGCGTCTGGTAGCACCTCAGAAATATGAGGACTGGAAATTTCTTCCAATTGCGGACTATAGCGATAAAACTTACCTCGCCAACAATATATTGCGCTCGGGAATTGTGGACACCCGTGAGTTTAAATATTTTAGTGAATTAAAAGATATTCGTTCATGGGAAGGTGTTGAGCCTTTAACTGTAAATGCTTTTTATCAGGCTTCTTATAATCAGTTCACAATGATGCAGGGAATTTTGCAATACCCGTTTTATGACCAGGCAAGCTCTGAAGTTGAAAATCTAGCGGGCGTTGGAATGGTTGTCGGGCATGAGCTGGGCCATGGAATTGATGACCAGGGATCAAAATACAATGCCGACGGCAGATTACATGAATGGATGAAGCCAGCTGACATTAAAAAATTTAAAGAACTTACAAAGACCCTCATCGAACAATACAATAAAGCCGGCATGAACGGTGAGTATACTCTGGGAGAAAATATTGGCGACCTTGTTGGCCTTACGGCGGCTTACGATGCAGCTTTTTCAAAAGAAACAATTCCAAATGAAGAACTAAAAAAACAACAGAAAATTTTCTTTTTAAATTATACCCGCTCATGGTGCGAAGTACAGCTTCCCGGAGTAAGAGAACTCCGCCTGAAGTCTGATCCGCATTCTTTAGGTAAAGCAAGAGTTAATGAGATCGTAAAACACTTTGTTGGTTTTCAGCAGGCGTTTGACTGCAAGGCCACTGACCCGATGGTTTTGCCGGCCGATAAGAAAGTGCATATTTGGTAGGAGACTCCATGAAACATGTTAAACGTAATATTCTTCTCAATCCCGGACCAGCGACAACGACTGATACCGTAAAAAATGCAATGGTTGTTCCGGATATCTGCCCGAGAGAAATGGAGTTTGGTGAGCTGACTCTTTCTGTAAGAAATGATCTTATAAAAGTTGCTCGTGGAGAAAATAATCATACATGCGTGATGCTGACATCTTCAGGTACCGGAGGAGTAGAAGCATGTCTTACATCCGTCGTTCCTCATGATAAAAAAGTTCTCATTCTGAACAACGGTGCTTATGGCGAAAGAATGCAGAAAATTTGTGATGCTTATGGTATCGGGCATATTAAATATAATGCGGAATGGGGAAAGGCGCTGGATGTTCCTTCAGTGGAACAGGTGCTGTCTATTCATCAGGATGAAATTTCTCATCTGGCGTTCATTCATCATGAAACCACTGTTGGTATTTTAAATCCTTTAAGTGAGCTTTCCATTCTTGCGCAAAAATATAATATTGAAACAATTGTAGATGCCATGTCATCTTTTGCCGGGATGGAAATCGATGTTGAAAAAGATAATATTCACTATCTGGTTTCATCTTCTAATAAATGTATTCAAGGAATGGCTGGAATCAGTTTTGTCATTGCCAATAAAGAGTCCTTGCTGAAAACAAAAGAAATCAAGGCCCGAAACTTTTATTTTAATCTACTTGAGAATCATCTTTATCTGGAAAAGAACAAGCAATTTCTTTTTACTCCGCCTGTTCAGACACTTTATGCTTTAAGACAAGCCATCACTGAGTATTTTGAAGAGGGGCCGGAGAATCGTTTCGCTCGTTATGCATCGATGTACGAAATAATGAAAAAAAGGGTTCGCGAGCTGGGCTTTGAATTTCTTATTGATGAAAAACATCATGCCAAGCTTTTAACGGCTATCCTGGAACCAAAGCACCCCGCCTATTCATTTAATGAAATGCACGATTATTTGATAGAGAGAGGTTATACAATTTATCCAGGCAAGGTCGGGAATATCAATACTTTCAGGCTTTCCAATATCGGTGCAATTTATCCCGCAGACATTGAAAGTTTTTTAAAAGTATTTGAAGAATATCTCCGGCTAAGAAAAATAATCTAATATGCAGCTTGAAGATCTTTCAAATAATATATTAATCAAATTCAAAGAAATTTCTGAGACCTTTGGCGGATTTCAGCAAAGAACCAAACTTCGTTGTCCTGAAGGTTGCGGGAAATGTTGTTTTAAGCCGGAAATATCCTGTAGTCCTTTCGAGCTGCTGCCATTGGCGTTTCATCTTCTGAAAGATGGCAGGGCCGTTAGTTTTTTAGATAATATTAAGTCTCTTGAAGTTTCTCACTGTCCTTTGCTGGAAGTTACCAATGCAGAGTTGGGTTATGGACGATGTACAGAGTACGAATACCGTCCATTTCTTTGCAGGGCCTTTGGAGTTACTGCTCGCCATGGAAAAAACAGTCAGATCGATTATTCTGTCTGCAAAGTCTTACAGGAAGATAAAATTTTTTCGGCTGACTTTATGAGTTCTCAGGAAGAAATACCTTTTATGAATATCTGGAAAAAAAGGTTTGAATCTCTTGATCCTCATTTGCAGGAAAAAGAAGTGCCCATAAAAGAAGGTTTAATTTTTATGCTTGAAAAAGTATTACTTTGGGATAGTTTGCAGAAAACTTAAATCTTTATTTCTAAAAAGTTCCTGACTTGCTTATGTTCGCGGTAAGGTAAATCATCCTGTCTTACAAGTTGAATAGTTTGAAATCCCGCCATCTTAGCCGCATCCAGTTCTTCTCCAATGTCCGAAAGAAAAAGTATTTCTTTTGGATCGATATTTAATTCTGAGCTGATATTAAAATAGGATTTAACATCGCGTTTGGGGCCAACACTCGTATCGAAATTATTATCGAAGTAATGGTTAAGGTCTCCGCACACAGAGTGCCCAAATAAGACCCTTTGAGCTTCAACTGAACCGGAAGAATAAATCCCCATGGAGAGACCTGCCTTTTTCCAGTTCTCCAATGCTTCAGGAACGTCCTGGTAAACATGACCTTTCAGTTCGCCTGCCTGATAACCGGTTTTCCAGATCATCCCTTGCAATTTCTTAAGAGCTGGGTGTTTTCGATCAGTTTTAATCCAGCTGATAAGTTTCGCTATGGCCTCATCCTCATTGATTGATTTGTGTTCTTCTTCGAGGACTGTGGTTTTAGTTTGATCAAGAATTTCTCTGATAACCTCCTCTTCAGCTTGAGACATTATGAACGATTCAACTCTTTCAGCTGAATAGGGAAAAAGAACTTCGTGCACAAAACTTATTGAAGTCGTGGTGCCTTCAACATCCATTAAAATATATTTCATTGTTTTTCTGCCGGATTGTATTTGTTGTCTATTCCGGAATTTGTATAGTTTGGAACCCAACCTTCCATGTTGGAAAAAATTCTGATGGCCTTTACAAAATATTGAGGGGCCAGATCAAACCAGTGACGGAAGTTTTTAGGTACTGACATAAAGTCGCCTCGTTCACAGGTTACGCAGAGAATTTCTTCGTTATCTAAATGAAACCAGAACTTTCCCTGTCCATCAACGAAGAAGCGGATTTCGTCTTCATTGTGAGTGTGCTCCTTCATGAATTTTTCTCTGATTGCAGAAAGATTAGGAGTGGCAGGAGTCACGTTGATGACATCCGCCGTAAGGTAACCATGTTTTAACATATAGGGCTTTAACTCATGTGCGTAGGCTTCCAGTACTTCATCCTGAGTAGCATTGTCTGCAAGTTCTTTGCTGGCCTGCCATTTAGCAATCATAATTCCATGCTCAGCAAGTTCAGACTGAATTTTTCTAAAATCTGTAATCGTGCAGTTTTGATTGGCCTTAAAAAGTGTTGCCATTAGTGACCTCTTTTGGAATTCAGATAATATTTAAAAATATACTCAAAGACTTCGAGGTGTCTCTTAGCCTCTTCAACGCTATCGCCCCAAACATAAATACCATGCCCTCGCAACAGAAGCCCGAAATTGTTTTCCTGAGAGAGTATGGATGGCTTAATTTGTTCAGCTAATCCGGCAATGTCCTGTGTATTATCAAAGCACGGAATATTAATTTGAACATCATGTGTTTTGATGCCTTTGAATCCCTTTAACAGCTCAAGTCCTTCAATTGTTGCAAAAGGTTTACCCTTGAAGAGATCTGCAAATAAAAGTGAATCGATGTGATGACTGTGAAGCACGCAATTCGCTTTGGTAATTTGATAAATGCTTAAATGAATATCAGTTTCATCTGAAGATTTTCGTCCGGAATTTTTATAATCTTGGTGCATTTGTCTTGTTTCAACAAACAGAGGGAGGAAGTTGCTTTCTGTAAATTTACTTTTATCTATTGCAGACTCTGAGACTAAAGCTATGCCGGGGGTTGTTTTTGAGCGCAGTGAATAATTACCGCTGGTAGCAGGATTATGTCCTGTACTATTGAGTTCTCTGACTAAAGCCGCCAATTTTTTCATTTCTTCATGATCTTGGGCGCTGATAATAAATGTCACAAGTTACCTTCTTTTCTAAGTATTTACACTATATAGTAAATCTTGCTTTTTTTGGCCAATACTATGTAGTAAGGATAATCTAATCAGACCCTTTGATCAGGATTTTATATGAAGACGCTCAATAAGACAGTAACCCATTTTAAAGAATCCATTTTTTCGACCATGACTAAATTGGCCATGGATAATAATGCTATCAATCTCTCACAGGGATTTCCTGATTTTGACGGCCCGGACTGGGTTATTGATTTAGCTGCAAGTGCTCTCAGATCTGAAAAAAATCAATATGCGCCTTCTATGGGAATATTGCCCTTGAGAGAGGCTATTTCTCACAATTATAAACGCTTTTACAACCTTCATGTTGATGCCAAAACTGAGGTCCTGGTTACAAATGGCGCTACTGAGGCAATTTTCTGTACATGCCTTGCTCTTTTGAATCCCGGCGATGAAGTGGTCATATTCGAGCCTTTTTATGATTCTTATCTTGCTTCAATAAAACTTGCCGGTGGTATTGCTGTTCCTGTCACCCTGAAGGCCCCGGATTTTAGTTTTGATGTCCATGAATTAAAAAAAGCCATTTCGCATAAAACCAAGCTTCTTATTTTAAATACTCCACATAATCCTACCGGCAAAGTTTTTAAAGGTGAGGAAGTTGAATTGATCGCTAGTCTTGCCTTCGAAAATGATTTTTATATTCTCTCTGATGAGGTTTACGAATTTTTAACATTTGAAATGGAACATAAGCCAACAGCGACCTATGCAGGATTAAAAGAGCGCACTATTACTGTATCTTCGACGGGAAAAACATTTGGGTTAACCGGCTGGAAAATTGGCTGGGCCGTGGGCCCTGCAAATTTGATCGATGCCATCCATAAAGTGCATCAGTTTTCTACTTTTTGCGTTGCCCATCCTCTTCAAATTGCGATGGCCGAAGCCCTTATGAAAATGGACAAATACTTAATTAGTTTTAGAAGCGATTATTTGAGAAAGAAAAATATTCTGGTTAATGGTCTGAGAGAGTGTGGAATAAACGTATTGGCGCCTGAAGGAACTTATTTTGCAATGGCCCTATTACAGGAAAACGAAAACGACATTGAATATTGCATGAAGCTTATTAAAGAAAAAGGTGTTGCTACAATACCTACATCTGCTTTTTATCTAAAATCAAATGAGGGCTCAAGAATGATCCGCTTTTGTTTTGCAAAAAAAGACGAAACATTAATGAGCGCCATCCGAAATTTATCCTGATTTTATTTTGGCATAAAAATATTCTTCATTATATTGCCTGACCAGACTCTAAATTTTTCTATATATGTATAGGCTGCCGGAATTACCACTAAAGTTAAAAGTGTCGATGAAATCAAGCCACCAATAACCGCAATTCCCATAGCTGTTCTTTGTCTTGAAGCTTCGTTCAAGCCAATCGCCAGTGGAATCATTCCTGCTATCAGAGCAAATGAAGTCATCAGAATAGGTCTTAGTCTTGCTTTACCTGAAGCAATAATTGCATCAGCGAGACTTAAACCAAGTTGTACCTGTTGGTTGGCATAATCGACAAGTAGAATAGAGTTTTTTGTCGCAACTCCAAGTAACATAATACAACCAATCATTGAGAAGAGATTTAACGATGCTCCGGTAAGGGCTAAAGCATAGAAAGCCCCACACATTGCCAGTGGAAGAACGAGCATAATCGTAAGAGGAGTAACAAAAGATTCATATAAAGAAGCCAGTACAAAATAAATAAACATAATTCCAAGTCCGCCGGCAACCAGCATATTGGCCATGAGCTCCTGAAAATTTTCAGCCTGTCCAACAAATTGGTATCGCATGTTTGGTGGAAGTTTGATTTCCTCTTTCAATAGACGATTAATATCGGCAATTGCACCACCCATTCCTGGACCATCTGGTGCAATATCAGCTGAAATCTGAATATAGCGACCTCTGTCCTGTCGGTTAATATTTGCCGGGCCTGTTGTTTCAAAAGGTGTAGTCATGCTGCTCAGTTTAATTAATGAATTGTTTATGTTTGGAACATAGGTCTCAGCATAGCCTTTTTTCAAATCGCGTTGATCTTCCTGTAAACGGACGCGAATATCATATTCTTCGCCTTGTTCGCGAAATACAGCTGCGTTCGTACCTTCAATCATAGTACGGAGCTCGCTTCCCATAAGTGTTGTAGAGACTCCGAGTTTTTCCGCTTTACTTCTATCCGGAACAATCTGGAATTCCGGTTTACCTGGACGATTAGTGCTGTCTACATCTTTAAGGGCGGGGTGATGTTTAAGTTTTTCAAACAAAAGAGCAGAATATTTTTCAATCTCTTTCATATCATCACCGACAATATTAACGTTGAATGGCCGCTGGCCACCGCCTACCGCATCGTAGTCTTTTACAGCTGGATTAGCGAAGGCATAAGGTTTAAGCTGGCCTCTAATGACTTCTTTAAATTTTGAAGTAGTGAGTCCTTTTCTTTCTTTCGAAGGAACCAGATTTACAAAGATGCTGGCTTTTTCAGGTTGCCCGTTAATATCGCCGACAGTAAGTACAGTATTTTTTACTTCTTTATTTTTTCTGATGAGGGCTTCAACTTCAGTGGCAATTTTATTCATTCCTTCAAGACTCGTTCCTGGTTTTAAATCAACTGAAACAAGGAATTCTCCGGCATCCTGGGGAGGAAGAAAGGTTTTTGGAATTGTCTTAAGTGCAACAAAGCTGACAAGAAATATGGCCACAGCACTTAGCAGAATAATGAACGGTCTTCTCAACGTAAATTTTAAAATTGAAACATATTTTTCTTCAAGCCAGTTCTGGAATGTATTGAATTGATCAAGCATTGCACCGAATGTGTGGTCATAGAATCCTACTTTTGTTTTTACATGCCCCGGACCATGCTTATCAATATTTCCTGCGAAATAGGCAGATAGCATTGGCGCCATTGTTAAAGCGTCAAACAACGAAATAGCGAGTGCAAAGCAAACAGTCAGACCGAATTCCTTAAAGAACTGCCCGACGATACCATCTAGAAAAGCAATAGGACCAAAAACAGCAATAACTGTAAGAGTTGTGGCGATAACTGCCAGAGTTACCTCGTTGGTTCCTTTAATGGCTGCATTGATCGGGTCTTCACCCATCTCAATATGCCGGAAAATATTTTCCCTGACTACGATGGCATCGTCAATGAGAAGTCCTACTGCTAACGATAATGCCAGCAGAGTCATGATGTTTACTGTAAATCCAGCTGCAGCTAAAAGAATAAAAGCTCCCAAAAGAGAGTTGGGAAGTGCCAGACCTGTAATGATTGTTGATCTTCCTGAACCAAGGAAAAAATAGACAACAACAATTGTTAAGATAACACCGAAGACAATAGTTTCATAAACATCATCCACGTTAGCTTTAATCTGACGGGCCCCATCGCGCACCACCTGAAGCTGTATTGGATTTTTTTCGTTTTTAAGTGTTTCGTTAATTTTTTCAGCTTTCTTTTTGACAGCATCTGCAACGCCAATTGTATTCGATCCAGATTGTTTGTAGATTGATAAAAGAATGGCTTTTTTACCGTTGAAGTAACCATAGCCTTTACGTTCCTCAAGTGAATCGACCACCGATCCTACATCTTTGATTGTGACGGGGATATCGTTACCGATAAAATTCACAATTGTAGATTCTATTTCTTTAATCGTTTTATATTCACCTAGTGTTCTAAAAACAGAATCCTGGGTATTTGATGATACTTTGCCGGCAGGAATATTCTGCCCTGAAATTTTCAATCTGCTTGCTACCTGTGAAGCAGAAATTTCATGCGATTTTAGTTTGTTTCTATCAAGCTCAACTTTTATTTCTCTTTTTCTTCCGCCGATGATGCTTACTAAGCCGACCTGACTAACTTGTTCAAAGAGGGGCTTAATTTTTTTATCTACCACCTGATAAAGCTCGCCATCCGGTAAGTCTGACTGAACGGCAATTGTGATAATTGGCTGGTCAGCGGGATCAAGTTTTCTAATAACAGGCTCATCAATATCAGTCGGGAGTTTTTTTCTTGCAGCGGAAACTTTATCGCGAATCTGCTGTTCAGCGTATTTAATGTCGGTGCTTAAACTGAACTCGGCAATAATGACGGAAACATTTTCAAGATTTTGTGAAGAAAGCTTTTTAAGACCCGGAACATTAGATAGTTCCTCTTCATAAACTTTTGAAACTAATGTTTCAACTTCTTCCGGACCTGCGCCGGGATAAACCGTTGTAACAGTGACAATGGGGAATGTTACGTTGGGAAATAAATCTACAGGCAGCTTCTTAAGTGATAGAAGTCCCACGACAAGAATAACGATGACTATACAAGTAATAAAAACCGGTCGTTTAATTGCAAGGCTGGCTAAATTCATTTAATACCTTCAGCGCTAAAAATTTTTAACTGAGAATATATATTAAGGATGTTTGTCTCTGATTGAATTCTATTCAATTCTGATTGAGCATAGTCCTGCTCGAAATTCAACACTTGAAAAGTAACGGTGCGACCTCTGTTTAATCTGTCCCTTTCGTTGCTGGCCTTTACTCTTTGCGCCTCTTCTATTTTTTCGATCAATGTAAGCTTTATTTTAGCATCTTCAAACTTTGTGCTCAGGTCATTCCATTGCTGTTCCTGTTCAAAAAGTTTGCGTTGATAATTTTGATCAGCTGCAATCTGTTCTTTTTTATAACCGCTGATGTTGTCGCTGGAGGTACCAAAATCAAGCGGGGCTATAAAACGAAGACCAATGGCCCTTGTATCACGTTCAGTTTTAAGCGAATTAGTCATCGCCTGGTCTCTGTCGCGGTCCCGGCCATTCATGGCATAAGCTCCATAGACTTCAAATACAGGTTTATTTTTTTCAATGGAAAGTCCTGCGCTGGCCTCTGAAATCTTTTTAAGTTCGAGAGCTGCTCTGGTGTCGTCTCTAAATTCAGCCTTCGGCGGCAATGCAAGAGACTTTATTTTATTTGATTCAACTGATGAAAGTTCCTCCGGGACATTATCACTATTAATACCTCTCAGTGCATTCAGTGCGCGTTGAAGTGTTTTTTCATCCTGTAGAGCACTTTTTAGTTCATACTCTCTTGCCTTATAATTTGCATCAGATTGAAGAAAATCTGAATTCTCTGCAAGTCCGCTGCTTAATCTTCTTTGATTCCAGCTTCTGATTTTTTGGGCGCGCTCTAAACTTTCTTTTTGTACTTTTACAACTTTTCGCAGTTGCGACAATGACCAATAAATATTTTCACCCTGTGCAAGAGTTGTCTTGATTTTGTAACTTTCGCCATATTTATTTGCCTGTGCCTGAGAAGTTATTATCGTTTCCTGAGAACGGCTTTCACGCCCCCAAAAATTTCGCCACAAAGACTGGCTTAATTCAAGTGAAGCTATACCGTCATGGAAATCACTTAGCGGCAGAAAAGCAGGACTGGCATTGTATATTTTTGTATGGGAAAAATTATATCCAAGCTTTCCTTGCAATCCAAAATTAAACTGCTGGGTTAATCCTACAGAATAAAAACTATTGTCTGTGCGATTCCCCTGGGCATTTACGTTTGTCGTCGGCTTTTTATCAATTGACGTCTGTACCTGTGCAAACATATTCGGGCGGAAAATTAATTTTCCCTCATCGGCTCTGTCGTCTGCACTTTCAGTTATGAGTTTACTCGCTGTCAGCGACTGATTTTTTTCTTCAACTTGTTTCAGGTATTCATCCAGCGTGAGAATGTTCGCAAAGCTCAACCCCGGAATAGTGAGCAGCAGACTCAGCAGTGCACCTGCACGAAAGAGTTTCATATTTTCTCCTGAATTTTTATCCCGTTAAACAAGATGGAAATTATATTATTGATGTAGAGTTCGGAATAGGACGGACTTCTCAGTGATTTTTGAAAGTATTTTTCACCAATGTGATTCATTCTCAATGAAGTCGTCAGACTATGAAAGAAAACAGAGGCCGCTACCATTGCATCTATTTCTTTATTAATTAAATTTTTATTTTTTGCGTCTTCCAGTAATTCAACCAGGGTAGAGTAGACCTTAAGAAAAGTTTCCTGGAAGATGTCGGTTATCAATGGGTTTTCGTTTTCAATTTCTCGACAAATCATTTTTGTCGTATGCATATTTTCAAGACCTTCTTTAATAAAGTCTTCACAAAAAAGCTTCAGCCTAAGTTTTAACTCTTCAGCAGAATTAGCTTTGGTTAAGATTTTTGAGGCTGAGTTGAGTCGGCTCTCTCCGTATACTTTAAAGCACTCTCTATAGAGTCCTTCTTTTCCGCCAAAATGATATTTAATGGCGCTTACGTTGACAGAAGCTCCACAACAGATATCGCGCACAGATGCTCCATCAAAACCTTTTTCACAAAAATGCTTCCTAGCTTCTTCTAAAATGAGGTCGCGTGTTTTATCTGGTGGTGCTGTTTCTTTTTTTCCAAAGAAAAAGCATTTTGAATCTTTATTCATAATGATTGCCTCAAAGTTTGAGTTTTTTGGATGTTAACATGAATGTTTTAAAAATTAAAACATTTGTTTGAATGCTGAGATTCTCTATTTATTTCAGCTATTTGTAGTGTTTTAAGGCGATTGAATTGATGCAGTATCGAAGGCCTGTTGGATTTGGACCGTCCTCAAATACATGTCCTAGATGAGAGTGGCAATTTGTACATCGAACTTCAATTCTCTTCATGCCGTGACTGCTATCTTCAATGAGTTCTACATTAGATTTTTTTAGAACATCAAAAAATGAAGGCCAGCCACTACCTGATTTGAATTTAGTGTCGGAGCTAAAAAGCTCCTGCCCACAGGCAGCACAGTGATAAATTCCCGGCTCGTAAAAAGAATCATATTTGCCGCTGAAGGGAGGCTCGGTTCCACACATGCGGAGCACTTTATATTCCTGCTCGGAGAGTTTGCTTTTCCAATCGTCGTTTTTAATGTCGGTCAAGGTTAAACCTCTCGCTCGCGTATTTTTTTATAGGCTTTAATGGCCATCATCAGAACTGCAATCAAAGCAATAAACCCGACTGTTCCATAAACCATACTAAAAACATTTTTTAAAACAACAAGAAAGACTATTGCCACTAAAAAAAGTGTGGAAATTTCATTTATAACTCTCAATGCCATTGGAGAAAAAGATATATTATTATTCTGCTGTTGCTTAAAGATTTTTTGCAGAAAAAAATGATAGGCATAAAGACCGGCAACAAAAAATAGTTTGATGACCAGCCATGGATGATCAGTAACTGGCCAGAATTGTGAAACTAATGCTGAACCAAACAACAGAACGGCAACTGCTGAAGGCCATGTTATTCCGTACCAAAGTCTTCGCTGCATAATTTTAAACTGATCCTGAAGAACCTTTTTTTCAGACGGAGATCTGCTTTCGGCCTCAGCAAAATAAACAAAGAGTCGCGGCATATAAAAAAGTCCGGCGAACCAGGTCACCACACTTATGATATGAAGAGATTTAAAAACTAAGTAGTTCATAAGTTTTGGATTCTAGGATAGATTAACGGATATGAATAGAGTGTTTTATATTTTTCGTCACGGTGAAACTGATTGGAATCGTGAAAGACGCTGCCAAGGGCACACCAATACTTCTCTCAATGAAACGGGAAAACAGCAGGCTATTGAACTCGCTCATAAGCTGTCAGACTTTCATCTGGATATTGTGGTCTCTAGTGATCTTGAGCGCGCATTCAGCACCGGCTCAATGGTTGCTGAAAAAAAAGGAATTCCACTAATCGTTGATCCTAGACTTCGTGAAATGAGTTATGGAGATGCAGAGGGCATGCTTTTTGAGGAAGCGGTATCAACTTTTGGGGCGGAGTTATGGCAGAAGCTTCAGTCCTTTAAGCGAATAAATGATGACGTGGGCTTCCCGGGTGGAGAAACGCGGAAAATTGCCCGTGAACGTTTCCACGCCGCCTTGATGGATTTGATTGAAACGACTTCGCACAAGTCTATAGGCATCAGTACGCACGGGGGAGCACTCAGAAATATTCTTCACAGTTTTCTTCCTGAAGAATTCCCCATGATCTCAATTCCCAATTGTGTTGTTTATAAATGCGAGTACATCGCTAAAACCAAACTTTTCATTGTAGACCCGAATCCTGTTTAAAAATCTCATACTGAAATACTACACTAATGTTAAAATTTGCCTTTTATTGCCGGCGGGTTGTTAGAAGGAAAGAAATTAGATTAAACTAGTTGTAGTGAGGTTTCTTACATGAAATTAAATAATTTTGCTCTAATTCTATGCTTAACCAGTTTTTCGTATGCTCAGGCAGCTCAAAGAAATCTTTGTGATGATCTGGTCGACAGCGGAACATCTTCTAATGAGCAAATACAGAAATGTCTGGAAAAGTTTGGAACCTCTGCTCACTATAAAGAGCAGGCAGAAGCTGCTAAAAATAAAATTGAAGTTGCGAAGGCTGATGAGGCCGGTACCGCCAAGAAAAAAGAAAATATTGAAATCAAAAAATTCTCTCAAGACGAACTTTTTGAAGCAGGTTTTGGTAAGCCATTTTATGCCATAAGAGGCGATTACAGAAACAACCGTTACAAAGAAAAAAGAATCACTGAAGGCGATGCTCTCTGCTCATACCTGGGTTACGAAAAGGCTATTAAAAGTGTTGTTTCTCCGGAACTTTGGGAAAACAAAAACAATACTGTGAAAGTTGATAAACAGGGCCTTATTATTGATACTACTTTTCTGGGCGGAGTCAGCAAAGAACCTGAAATTTACCGCGATGAAACCTATAAGTTTACCGTTCGAAAATATGTTGAAATTACCTGCTTGAGAAGAAAAGATAAAAACTTAAGTGGATCGGAAGAATCACTAAAAGCAGTTACGGAAGATTTGCTGATGCTGAACGAGGAACTAAACTCAACCAAAAAAGAATCGAACAATTCAGGCATTAATAATGGCGCGCGAGCAGGAAAACAAGGTAAAACACCTAACGGATATAATCCTCCTGACTGGGCCAAAGATTCGCTCAATATTGGCAAATAAATTTTAATCTTTTTTTAAAAGCTTATTAAGCACGCAGGAGATTGATTTTTCTATTTCAGAGGTCGCCACTTCGCCAGCATGTTTAATTGCATATTCCGCATTCACGCTTTCATCTTTTATTTTTAAAAGTGCTTTCTTTAAGAGACCAAAATTTTCAATAATTTTTGCAGTGTCAGGATCTTCCAGTCTGATTGCTTGAAGGACTTGTCCAAGTCTCGCTTCTTCAAGTTCAAAACTGCTGATGTACTTAGGTATAATGGTTTGCAATTTCATTTAATTTTTATCTGCTCAAATCCTTTCATTAGACTTATATACTCAGTGGCGGCATTTGTAGGCTTGGGATTTTGAAAAGTTCTGAGCTTGCAACTTCCTTCAATCGGTAAATCATCAAAAGTTCCGTACTTGCAGACAACCTCTGCATGGCAGGAAGTAAAATCGCAAACCAGTTCAGCGGTTGGGTGGGACTGATATTCTAAATCACCTCTTTCAACTGCAGTTTCTATCCCCGTAACACATCTGCTGAAATAACTTTCTGTTTTGCCGGTCGAGCAAAGCCAGTCAAAGACGACGCGTTTGTATTCAGCGGAGCTGGAATTTAAATCAATTGGTTGCAAAGAGGGAAAACTCAGTAGTGAAGTGGCCATTCCACGTTCGCAGCTCCCGTCCTGATTGCTTTCGTAGTTGCAAAAGAATTTATCAAAACTCAACCCACCCTCTGAAAAAGTACCCCAGTAGGAAGAATAATTGGACCTCGCGGCCCTCATACGTGTACAAACACCCTGAGCACACGAAACCTCCTTCTTAAAACTTACTTTATTGTGTTTTAAATAGCTTCTGTCTTTCCAGTCCTCTTCTTTGTACCAATATCCATCTGATTCGATCCTTTCAAACATTGAGCTTGTCAGGGAGCCTGAAACAGGAAGGGCAAGGGCCTTGGATAATGCCGGGGCCAGGTAAAATCCCGTATTGCATGCGTTCAATGTGACATATGCGTTGGATAGAAAATTTTTTCTCAGGGCCAAGAGCTTATCTGTGTGCTTGGTAGTGTCGAATGCAGCATTTGATTTCCCGATTTTCATTGCCCAGGGAGAAGAATGCCCGAAGAAATCCAGGCTGGCTATTTGAGGAAAAGCACTAAGTTCATCCAGCAGTAAATCAGCGGTAAATTTCTTATTGACCTGTTTTACAACGGGTATTTTATATTTTTTAAATATTTCTTCATCAGTTGCGCCTTTGACGTCAGGACTGCTCATAATGACGACATTATGCTCAGGCCATAATTCTTTATATCGATAGGCACGGGAAAGGCCGGACTGAAAAAATTGGTCAGAATCCTCTTTAACGGCAGATCCAACAACAATAATATGGGTTATTTTTTGAAGGTCAAAATCGCTTCCTCCTTTATAAAGACCGATCCTATATTCTCCTCTATGTATGGCTTCGTAATTTTCTGCGGAAGAACCGGCAGCGTCTGAGTTGTCTTTACATGAAACATTTAGAAATAAGGCTAAAATTGTAAATATGATTTTTAATTTCATGACCAAAGCCCCCGGAGAGAAGATAGAAAAACGATCCGCCTTAGGAAATCGCATATTATGGGTGGTCGTCAATGGAAAGATTGATAATTGAACATGCTAATATCACAACGATTAGGCTGAAGTTATGCCCCATTTACATATATATTTTTAAGCTCTTAGGAAAATTGCGCATATTGTTTTTCAAGACAAAATGATTGCAAATTCTAATGACAGTATGATCAACTAATTCTATATGGTTATAATTAATTTTATTATTTTAGAGCAAGGAACATTTGAATGAAGGTTTTTATCGTTTTACTGGCGGCTTCTTTTTCTATTTCGGCATTTGCTTGTCCTCAATTACAGGGGCGCTACAATAAATGCCATTCGGAAATCAGACAGGTAAAAGGTGAATATATTATTGATCAGCATCAGGAAAACTTTTATGAAGTTTACGACATTCAATACATTGATGATGAGACAGGTGAAAGCAGAAACGATCAGCTAAAAACAGATAATAAAATTGCATCCAGAAAAGAGACTCTTCCAAGAATGGGTGTAACGGTGAGAATTGAAGCAAAAACCAGTTGTGAAAATAATGCCGTAGTTTCGGTTGGGGATGCTTATTTTTTCGGGGCCAGGGTAGGGAGTTTCACAACAAGAATTTTCAGAGAAGGCAAACTTCTTAAAAGTAATTTAGATGGTTCTTATCTTGGTAAAGAAGCTCATAAACGTATCGTTTGCGAATTAGAATAATAGAGCAAGTTGCCTTTATCGCTTGAGATAAAGGCAGCGGCTTTGTCTGCTTTTGAAATTTGATATTTTAGCCAAAGTTCCGTCATTGTTCAGCGTAAGTGTGCTGCTGAAATTAATCCTGTCATTCTCAGAAACCGACATTACTGATTTAAGTTCATTCCCTCTGAGGGTAACGGTTCTATTTTTAATGGTCCCTTGATTGATGTTGCAGAATTCTTCTGGACCTAAATGGTTACTTAAAAGCATGAGTCCGTTGCATTCCCTTACTATTTGAATACTAGCGCCGCAGTCTTCAGACTTCATTCTAATGAGGTCATAATTGCCTTCAAATTGAGTGAAATTTGTAGAGATAGTGTTTATGGTTCCAGTTTCTCCATTTGTATTTACTTTGTTGGTTTTGCCGCATGAAAGGGCCAGCATCGCCGTAAGGATAAGAATAGAAATTTTCATAAAGCACTCCATCATTTTTCAATTGGAACTTATCGTTATCATCAATGCATTTTTACTGCAAATCCGGGCCTTAATATTTTGCGTTTTGTATGTTTCTTACCTCTAAAATTGTAAAAATTACGCAAGTGGTGCCATATTGAAACCAATAGAACGTATAACTTATTATTTTTCACCTCGCATAAATTACCAAAAGATTTCTTAAGGTCAACTGCAACTACTGAATAACTAAAAATCCATAGTAGTTTTGAAAGAATATGTCAGAGTTAATTACTTCCGATTAAACAATGTATGTCTAATAATAAACCTATGAAAAAGATCCTTGTCGTCGAAGACGATACATCTATTCGCGAGTTACTCATAGAAATTCTGGAAGACGAAGGTTACTGCGTTTCTTCAAGTACCAACGGATCAGAAGGTTTGAAGGCTTTAGAACTCAGCATCCCAGATCTTATTATTATGGATATCATGATGCCGGTTATGGATGGATATTCATTCAGAAAAGAACTATTAAAAAATGCTACTTGGAATGCAATACCTGTTCTCGCTATGTCTGCACAGGCCCAGAGCGAACAAAAATTAGAGTTGCACGGTTTTGCAAACTTTATCAATAAGCCGCTTGAACTTAATCACTTGCTTGAAACTGTAAGCGCGCTCGCCTAATTCACAAAAAATATGCTAGAGTCTTTTTATGAAAAGATTAATCTTTTGCCTTTTATTTATTTCGGGTTGCAGCAGTATTGATGTTCATCCAGTAGGTCATTTTGTAAATCTTACAGAAAATGATCTGGCAAAAATATCCAAAGAACATTACAAAGATAGCGGTGTGGATGATTACATTCCTACTGAGAATGAGAAAAATCATTATTACTCTTCTCTTCAGGATAATATCACTTATCGAAAATATTTAATTTTAGAATGTGTTCAGCTAATGCATGCGGAACATAAGTTAGATTTAAAAAAGCCGGTGTTTGCTTCTTTTCCAAAGTGGAATAATGTTCAGAATTGGTATGCGGTCATTTTAAACTTCACTGCTCCTGTCAATAAAATACCTGCCGATACGACAATGGAATGTGATCTGGTTGTAAATGATAAAAAAGAAGTCAGTGAATATCAGCTTAAAAAATCATTTATAAAGCTAACTAAAGATTAAAATCAGGAACTATTTTTTTAGCGTACGCTGGTTAGCGAATTTCAATCTTTTGGAAAGAGTCTGCATTAGAGCTTTTGACCAGGTGGGGCGTTTAAAAAGAATTTTATCGACCATATCGATGGGGATTTCGATCAGCTGAGAGTCGGTGAGTGCTTCTATATAAGCTGATCTAGGCTCATTATTTATATAGGCCATCTCTCCGACAAATTCTCCAATCTCGACTCTGCCAAGTATGATTTTTTTATTTTCTACAATATTGAAAGCATGAAGAGCCCCGCTTCTCAGGATATAGACGAATTCAGCCTTTTCGCCTTCTTTTATCAGGACATCATCTTTCGCCAGATAGCGCAGATAGAAGGCGGCTGGTTCAGTGTGAGAAGTAAAGTTCAGTGCCTTAACCAATGTATGTACGAATTCAAGCTCATCTAATGATTCTACAAAATGAAGTTTACCCATAACCAGCTCTTCAACATATCTGTCTTCATCATCAGGCGGGTACCCAATAACAATAACTGCCATGCGGGGATTTTGGTTTTCAAGCAAAACCTGATCCACCATTCTGACACTGTCCGGAGTGCTGCTGACAACATCAGAAATGATAATATCGACCATTGCATTCTGCAGTTTCAGCAGACCAAGATTGCCATTTGTAGCGGTGTAAATCACAGGCTTGTCATAATGATTTATAATGAATTGAGAAATAAGGTTCTGGCGTTCCTGGTTTGAAGAAACGATGAGAAATGCTTTCTTTTTATTTTCATTGGCCATTGTAAAATACTACGTCAATAAATAAAGTTGGCAATCAAATTATGATCAACTGATTTTGTCAGACTAGGCAGAAATTTCACAAGGCAAATCTAGTCTTCATTGTACTAAATCTGTCTTGATCATAAGATTGTTAGATGATTTTTTTAATCATATTTATTGCTTTTTTTCCACCTGTAACCAGAGCTGCCGGTGGTCCTATTTGTGATACAATTTTCAGGTCAAGCAACGTCGGGTGCGATGATCAGGCTTCATCAAATACATCTGGCGGCTCTTATCCGTTGCTCTTCGATGCATTTAATTTTAACCCGTCTGCGTTGCCGACATTTCCTACACCAACAGGAGTTGAAGGCTATTACACTGATAAGAAACTCAACGTTGCGCTCATTAAAGGAACACAGAACGTGGGATTTGGTGCTTCATCGAAAAAATCAAATACAACTTTTTTTAGTGGCTCTGAAAATTATAAAGTTGCCCTCAACCATGCCAATCCTGCGTACAAGAGCTCGACTCTTAATCAATATATCAATCTAGGTTCGGCTTTAAACATTTTAAAAATTCCCGAGATTGCCAGTCTGCCATTTGGTCTTAGCTATAGATACAGTCCTGAAACTAAAAAATGGACCTTTAATCCCGGGGCAGAAATAAGAACGGCATTTCTTTCACTCGGTGCCTCTTATAATAAAGAAATTGCGGATAAATATAACGACAGTTTTTCTAACTTGCAGGAGGAAAGAGAGAATTTCCTGATGAATGCAAACTTAAAGCTTTCAAATCTTTTGCTGGGATATTCTTTGATCCATCAAAAAAATACAATACATTATTTTTTTAATTCACTGAGTGTTACATCGAGCACTATTTACACAATATCAACCCATATCTATTCCGGCACAATGGTTACCAGCAAGTTCAGCTTTACAGCGGCCTACAGGCAGCAAAATGATTCCCGTATACCGGCAAATTATGCTGATGCCGGATATAAAAAGTCCCATATCCTTGGAGGAGCGGCCTATAAAACCGAGCGCCTGGAGCTGGGAGGCTTTTATAACTATGTCCTCAATGAAGATATTTCTTTTTTGGTTAAGCTTTTTTTCTAAAAGCAGATACTTAACTTGTCGGCAATTTCTATCAATATTTATTATTTTTTTTTGACTGATAAACTGGTGAGGACTCGAACTAACAATTAATAATTAGGGATAAACTATGCTTAAAAAAAGACGGTACTTTTCTTCTCTCATCCTGCTGGCATTGCTTGTTTCCTGTTCGTCTCACATCACTCCAAAACAGGCTGAAGACTATTCTGAACGCTCTCCAGCCAGTAAAGAGCAGAGTATTGCTTTTCCAGCAACATCCAGTTTTGACTTGAAATCGAATTTTGGAAAAACGTATGTCACATTTGTAAAAAGAAACTTAAAGCCAGCGCTTGATAAGTTAAGTGATAAAGGCAATGGCGGAGGAGGCGGTTTTGACAACATTGGCTCAGAAGCCTATCTGCAGCAGTCTTCATTTCTGGATGCTAAAACTTTAGCTGGTTATCGAGGCACCAAATGGAACCGCGTAAAAAAAGTTTATGAAGGCGGTCTTCGTGATGATCAGGTTGCCGCAGTTTACGATTCACTTAAAAAGATCAAGTCTCGTTCGACTGTTGATTCTCTAACTTATTTCAATAGAGAAGATAAAGCATGGCCGCAAAAAAATGATATGGCGCTAGCCATAAAAGATGCGAAAATAAATTCTGCCCCTTTCGATCTTGCCACTCTTTATGCTCTTACAGGTGGACTCGGTGTAAAGGTAAAAATAGATGATAATAATTACAACTATCATGTGCTTTATAAAACCGGTAAAACAAAACCGCATGAAGAAGTCATGAGTGGGAGAAGTTTTGCATCTTCACCGTCGCATGGGGCTTCTGATGCTACAGACCCTGAGTATTTGAAAGATCTTCGCAAATATCTCGATTCAACAAATGATGTGAAACCATTTTACAGTGCAATGATAATGGCGTTGGCAAGCAGTGACAGCTCAGGATGGTCAAACTTATCGGATTTGGGACAATCAGTTCTTTCCGATTTTTTTACTGTCTATACAGCTGAACTGGATCGACATCTGATGGTTAATTTACAGCGTGGAAATCATCCATGGGAAATTGATCTTGCGGCTGTAACTTTTGTTTCGGCGATTAGTGCTAAAACAGGCAAGGTCATTATCGGTGGTGTTGTAACAGAGAGTGATCTGGGCGGCTGGTTTGCGCCAAGTCCGAATAATAAACCAGACGGGCCACAAAGAAGTGGAATCGGAATTACCCGTAAAGATCGTCAGAGACTACAGCGTGCCATTCATGCCCATGAAATGGGAACACCTGACGGCAAGCAGATGATTAAAGAAATTCAGGCCATCGTTGGAAATACAAATTACAAAAACGATGTCATTCAGGCCGTATTTGAATACCTGAGTAATCCGAATACACCGGAGACAATGGGACCCAAGGCTCAGGCCCTGGCTGATTTAATGGCGCGATTTATTGAAGCTGCCAGCAACGATTCCGATGAAATTTTAAAACTAGTCCCTTCAGTATAATTAAAGACGGTCACATTCTTAAAAGGGTGTGATCGTCTCATAATATCTTGCTAAGCCTATCATCTAATTATTTTATTTGACTCATCTAAAAGAAGTATGCTCTCATACATGCAACCATTTTAAGGAGTCACGGATATGATGCCTGTAAAAATAAGTTTCATTCTTATTTTCATTTTGAGTTTTACCTGCCTCAAAGCTTCTGAATCCGCCCAATTAAACTTCACGATCACAACTTTCAATATAAAATTTTATGGATATCACAGTGAGCAGGAAAAAAGAGACCCTTTTCTGCAGACGTTCCTAAAAGATTCCGTTCCCGCTTCAGATATAATCGTGTTTGAAGAAATCGTCGACGTTCCAAGATTAAAAAATATTCTTCCTTCTCAGTGGAGTTGTCTAAGTTACCCGACGCCGTACGAAGGTCATCAGCACGTTGTCCTATGTCACTCACCACGTTTTAAATTCATGCGTGAGCCAAGCGACAATAATGATGTGATCGATGAAGTTGCGGGAGAGAGAGGCACGTGGAGACCTGCCCTTACAACTATTGTCACAGATACTTCAGGGAAAAAGCTATTCAGAATTGTTGCTGTGCACCTGAAAGCTTTGCCGGAGTATTCAAAGGCTAGAGTGGCGCAGGCAGAAATCATAGCCGGCTATTTGGAAAAATTAAAAAGTTCTAAACTGCCAGTTGTCGTCGCTGGTGATTTTAATACATTCAAAGCTCCTGAGAATAACGAAACTGTGAATGATAAAGAACTCATCTTGAATTCACTTAATTCAGCCCACTTGGACATGCACCTGGTTCCAAATGATCTTTTCACTTTCCGTACTTCTTACGGGCAAGCGCAGTTTGATCATTTTTTTGTAAGCGATGCGTTCAAAGTAAACCCACTGAAAATTTTTGAAATCTGCAATTCTGCAATTACGAACGATGCAGGGAATCTTGATCTGGCCTTATATAACAAAAATATTTCAGATCACTGTCCGGTGAGTGCAGAAATTTCGCTGTAAGAAATGATTTATTCCCACTCGGCGACTCGATTTACCGGGCTTGCATAATGGCAGTTTCTGACTCATCATTATTAAATCAATTAGATTGAATTCAACCTTGAAAATGGGAACTTTATGAACATCTACCTTTGTCGTTATTTGTGCCTACTTGCAGCTTTTTCAGTTTTCAGCGCCTCTGCTGATGCCGATAAAAAGCCTTTAACAGGGAATCAGCCTGTCACTAAATTGCGCTGGTTAGTCGTTCACGCACCGAACGACTATTTCATTAGAATGGCAAAAGTTTTCAAAGAAAAAGTTGAAAAAGAAACTGACAAAAGAGTCGTCGTGGAATTGCTTGATGAATCAGGCTGTTTTGATGATCTTTACCCGGATTGGAAATCAAAAGAATCCGTGGGAGGAAGAACGAATTATATATCTCAGCTCCGAAATCTTTTGAAGAAGAAAGGATTGGAGGAAACCAAAGCTAATATAATGAAAATATCTTCGGATGAAACTTTTGCAGGGGGAGCAGCTGTTGCTTTGAAACGTGCAGAAGGAATGCGACTGCTTCAAGAAGGCAAAGTTGATATTGCTCAAAGCTACACTTATTTTTTAGCAAAAAATGGAAATCCAGAGTACCACGCTCTCGAATTGCCTTTTCTTTTTACCGGCTATGAACATGTTGATCGTTTTTTAGAAAGTGATGCAGGTGAAAAACTTCTCGCTTCTACAGTTTCAGACTTTGGTTATAGGGGTCTTGCTTATACTTTTAGCGGTGGACTTTTAGTTTCTTTGACTCAAAAAAAGAATCCGCTTGTTTCAGAACAGAGCTGGAGTGGACTTAGATTCAGAAAAATCGGCAGTACTATTCGCGAGAGAACACTTGCTGAATTAGGTGGAAAATTCGTTCCACTTTCAAGCTATAAAAAGATTGCTTTTGGGTCGCCAGTAGGGCATCGCCCGACTAACTTGATTCAGGCAAATGCAATTGATGCAGAAGAAATTAATCTTCCGGATGTTGAACGTTGGCTATCTGACGTTATTCCGACGCCGGGAAAAAAATTGCCGCCAAAAAATCGTTATGATTTGAATAAATTTGCCGTGACTGAAACTCAGCACTCTTTATTATCGACAATTTTTGTTATTAAAGAGCAGACATTTCAATCTATGAGCAAAAAGGATCAGGAAATCGTAAAGGCAGCGGCCCTTGTTTCTGCCAAATTTGAACGAGAACTAACCATTCAACGTTATGAAGACGCAAAAAAGCGTCTGAGAGATGTCGGTTTTACATGGTTAACTGTATCACCAGAAGAGAGAAAGAAAATGCGCGCCAAGGTTGAACCGGTTTATACACAACTCTTTAAAGAAGTTCCTACGACTAAGCAGATCGTTGAAAAAGCTTTGGAGTTGAAAGAGCTGCATATTAAAAAAGTAGCTGATAAATAACAGACTTTGATGTTCAATTCTGAGGCAAGTTTCTCTTGAAAAAAGAGTTCATTACTTTAAAATCAAACGATGAATGAAAAGACAAAATTTTGGCTTTCAGGGCTCAGCATATTTTGCTTAATTGCAGCTGGGTCCCTGATTTTTTCAAAAAAAGACAAGAAAGTCACTATTGCCGGTTACGGCTTCAAATCCAAGACGGCTCTTTCAGTTGCAAATGGTGAAGTTGGAAATTTTTCACTGTTGGATCATTTAGGAAGATATCAAGAGCTCTATCGTAACTTTGATGCCAAGGCCATTGTCATCATTGCCCAAAGTAACGATTGTCCTATTATTCAAAAATATGCAGCGGCCCTTAACGAATTAAAAAAGAAATACGAATCAAAGAATATTTCCTTTTTTATGATTAATCCGAACAAAAATGATGTTCGTGATACAGTTGCAAAAGAAGTCGCAGATTATAAATATGAAATTCCAATATTGCTTGATCCTTCTCAAGTTGTAACAGAATCACTTGGCATAACCAGGTCATCCGAAGCTGTGATTATAGACCCGAATGGCTGGAAAATAATCTATCGTGGAGCAATCGACGACAGATTGGGCTACGGTGTTGATAAGCAAATGGCCCGTAATAATTATCTCAGTAATAAACTGGATTCAATTGTTGCAAATAAACCAGACGAAAAAAATGAAGTGGCTCCTGCAAAAGGATGCCTGTTTTCATTTCAAACCCCTGAGTCACTTTCTTATGAAAAAACGGTTGCCCCAATTGTGTCTATGAAATGCCTTAATTGTCATGCTGGACCAACTGCATATCTTCCACTTTTAAACTCGTATGATAAATTCAAAAACTGGATGGCGATGTCCCGAGAAACCATTGTTACAAATCGTATGCCTCCGTCAGGTGTTGATATTCATTATGGTGAGTATCGTAACAACTTTGCTCTGACTGCGGATGAGAAACGAATTCTCGTCAAATGGATTGACAGCGGTGCTAAACGGGATGGGACGATTGACCCTTTAGTTTTATTTGAAAAAAGAAAGAAAAAGAAAAATATGGAGAAAGATATTGCTTATAAAGCCAGTGTTGAAAAGGCTATTATCATTCCTCCGGAAGGCACAATCGAATATTTATTTTCGCAATTAGGAGGACCTACTCCTTATGATATGTGGATAAGTGGATATAATACTATTTCAACAAATCCTCGCCAGCTTCATCACGCATCTTTAATGATAACGACAAAACCTTTGAGCTTTTATGATGGACTAGTTGAAAAAAACCACCCTGAAAGAGAAAAGATTGCCAATGAGAAAAATGACGGAGATATACCGTTATTTACGCTAAGTGAAATACAGCAGTATGAACGGGCCCATGGCGGAGTTAATTATCACAGATCTCAGATCTGGGGGGCTGGAAAGCCTCAACCACATATGTTTTATAAAGGTATTGGTCTTTTTATTCCCAAAGGGTCTTATTTGATTCTTGAGTCTCATTACATGGGATCGGGAAAAGTTGAATCTGAAAAAATGACAGTGGAATTTATCGGACAGCGGACAAAGCCTGCACAATTTTCACAATTGCGCTCCAGAACTTTATTAAATCGAAAAGTTAATATTCCCCCTATGACAAAAGATCATGTTGAAGCGACCAGTCCGATAACGTTTAAAGAAGACGTGCTTTTTATCAGCCTGCTTGCCCATTTGCACATGAGAGGAAAATCAGTGCGTGTAACTTTGACCCCGCCAGATGGCCAGACGAAAACCTTAATTTCAATTCCCAATTATTATTATGGATGGCAGACAGGCTCCGCTGTAGCTCCAAAAGAACCAATACTGATAAAAAAAGGTTCAACCTTAAATGGTGAATGCCGCTATGATAATTCCCCACAGAATCCAAACAATCCAGACCCGTCTAAAAATGTTTTATTCGGCCAGAGGGTTGACCGCACTGAGATGTGCAATCTGCATTTCAATTATATTGTGAAGTAAAATTTTAAATTGGAGTCACGATGTTGAATAAATTTACAATTTCAATGCTTGCATTGCTGGTGATTGCAGGAATTATTTTATTTGGTGGCTTTGCAGAATATTTTGGTATAGCTGTCACAGTAATTATTCCTCTGTTGGCAGTACTTGCATGGTTCAATAATATTTCACATCGTCGCCAGGAAAAGTTTACGCCTATAAATAATAATGCGAGCAAAGATGATGAAGACGGCGGCGAATATCATCAAGATTTTTCTAAGGTTCCCGCTGGTACAGCTGACCCAGTTCAGCCACCGCCACGCTCAATTGGCTACGGATATGGAGATGGTGGCAAATCTGTGATGGAAGATCTTGAAAGAATCGGCATCAAGCCAGAGATTGATAAAAAAAAGTGAGTAAACTTTAGAAAACAGTGAACTAATTTTTTCTAGTCGGATTTGATCCCAATTTTTTTGCGAGTTGAAGGAAGTTTCGGTACTAGATCTTCTTCAATTGAATCAAGTCTCTCAAAAACAGATTTAAAAATCTTATTAGTATTTTCTTTTAAATCTCTTACTTCAGAGGTTAGATTGCTTTCAAGAGCATGAAAACTACGCAGTTTTGTAAAAATTCTCATAATAGAAATATTGACTTGAATGGCTGCCTTACTATTTAAGACAGTTGAAAGCATTGCCACACCATTTTCAGTAAAAACAAATGGATAAAACCTTCTTTTGGGATCAAGTTTTGCGGTCACAAATTGTGACCGCAAAATGTCATTCTCCATTTCATTTATTTGAAACATGAAATCGTTTGGGAAACGGTCTAAATTTCTTTTTACGGCTTGGTTAAGGGCTTTGGTTTCAACGCCGTAAAGTTTTGCAAGATCGGTGTCGAGCATAACCTTCTGCCCACGAATTGTATAAATCATATTTTCAATGGCTACAATTTTTGATTCTGTATTGATCATGTTTTACCCAGTAGTAAAAGCCTTCATTGGCCTGGAAGCTAAGGTCAAAATCTTCTTGTGTTTTTTACTCTATTTGCTAGACTAAATTCCCCCCCTTAATCAGCGGTTTGCTAGACCGACAAGTGGGATTTTGATTGTCCAAAAAACCCTCTAACATGAGGGTTTTTTTATTTGAACTACTTGTAAATATCGTTAGATTTTTATTTCATTTTTGAATTCTGAGAAATAGATACTCAAAGATTTAGTTCATTAATATAAGTAATAGTTTTACTCAATAAATCAGCTTCGTTAAAGATACCTTCAATTTTTAGCAAAGGACATTTTAATGTTTTCATCCAAGCTTCATGGCGAGGCTTGCTTCTGCCACTCAATAGCCCTTCATCGTATTGTTTAGCCCATTCAAGAAATTTAGAATGGCCTTCGTACATATCACCGCCAACTTCGATTCTCTCACCGAATCTTTTGCGCTCACGATTTTTTATTCGTTGAATTCTTTCGTGCATTGGAACATATAGATAAATAGCGCAACTAAATTCATTTTGAATGGTGTCTCCCCAAGATATCAAAGATCCTGAAACGACCCAACTGGAATGAGAAGATATAGCATTTTTAAGCAAAATCTTACGAGCCTCGATTGGATTAGCTTCTTGAAATGGAGGATTCGTTTCTTTCCAGTAATAATCGTCAGCATCTAAAGAAGGTATTCGATAATGTTGAGAAAGATTTTTTCCTAATGTTGTTACACCTGAACCTGATGCTCCAAAAATATGAATTTTGATTTTTTTGATCACAAATGAATTTTAATGGAGTTTGCATTATACGTATAGATGGTGCCCCGGGCCAGACTCGAACTGGCACGCCTTTCGACAGCAGATTTTGAATCTACCAAGTCTACCATTTCATCACCGGGGCATGGTCACATCTTAAAAGGGCCGGGACTACTCGTCAATGGGATTTCAGGAGCTCCAGAGCTTCTATAGCTGAAAAACGAAAGATATTATCGCCCAGATTTTTCTTTAACTCACCATTATCTAACGTTGATGGGTATTTTAAATATTCAAGGAGATAGTGGGGGAATTGCCACATAGGAGTCAGAATTTTTGCCAATTGCTCGACGATAATAATAGGGACCTTAATTTTCTTTACACCAATTAATTCTGCCGCCTCATGCAAAGATATAACATCATCGCCTGCAACGTTATAGATGCCCGTTTTAAGCTTCTCTGCGGACTCCGCAATGATATTGGCCATGTCGAATTCATGAACAAACTGAAACATGGGATTATAGTCCAGCGGCAGAGGGGCATAAGCCGTTTTTAAATATTGGGTGATTGAGTTTTTGATTTGCGGCCCGATAATATTGCATGGTCTAAGCACAACGGTTTCAATTGTATTTTGATTTTTCCACATCCAGTTTGTACACATCTGATCCATTTCAACGACATCGCGAAGCTCTGCATATTTAAAACTTCCGCGCAGAGGAGCATCTTCTTTTAAAAACATTGAATTATCTGGATGAGCTCCATAGACGTGATGGGTGCTCAAGATGACCACTTTTTTACATTGAAATTTTTGGGCAAGTTCCAGAATTGTATTCGTACCAACTAAATTAATGTCTATGCGCTTATGTATATTTCCCATGGCAGGAGAATGGCCAAGACGCCCGAGATGAAGAATCGTATCGAATTGATGCTCCCGAAAAATTTTTTCAAAATTAGTACGAGTGTACTTAATCTGCTGATAAGTCAGCTGAGTGCGATTTGGCATTTGATCGATTTCTCTGGAATCCACTCCGTGAATTTTTACATCCGGATGCCGTTTGAGAATAATTTCCGCAGTAATTTTGGAGAGTGCCCCCTGAATTCCGATTATTAAAACAGATTTAATTTTAGGTCTTGAAATATTTTCTTCACTCATTGTTTTAATCTCTGCATGATTGTTCTTCGATTTTTTAAACCATATTGAGTCAGCTGTTGAATTTTTTGTTCAATTAAAAAGAGATGCGGTTCCAGTTCTTCGTCAAGTGCTTCAGGACTTAGTCCCTTCGGAAGCTTGTAGGGCTCGCCTATATAAATATCAATGGGAGAAGGAAGAGGAATAATATTGAGAGATAAAGGTAATGCTGGAATTTTCAGCAAGCGTGCCAGTCTTTTCATATGAACAACAAATGGAAAAAATTCTTCAGCACCTACTACCGCTATTGGCAGTATTTCTGCTTCAGAAGCTATTGCCATTCTTAAAAAACCGCGGGTGAAACGCTGCAATTTATAATAATCCTTGGTATTTTTTGCAATTCCTTTAACCCCTTCCGGGAATACCAAAACTGATTCGCCACGTTTTAGCAGATTAAGGCAGTTGAGACGATCGCCCAAAACAGCGCCACCTTCGCTTGACCAGCGGCCAAGAAAAGGAAGGGAAGTGAGAAATTTTTCTACCAGCGGCCGCAATATGCGTGGGTGCTCAATTTCAGTGGCAAAAGCCGTACAGATTAAAATTCCATCTATCGGAACCTGCCCGGTATGATTTGAAACCACCATGTAAGGTTTATTTTCAACATGCTCTTTTCCGTGAACTTGAACATCAAAATAATATTTATAAAAAGGCCAAATAACTTTTAGGTCGGAAACTGCGCGTTTTGGTTCTAAGCCCCATGGATCGCGTGTAATTCCATATCTGTTTTCCAGCTCACTTTCCAGGGTTTCAAATTTTTTAAACATAACCTACTGTTTCTCTCGGTGTTTCTGCAACAAATTATTCATTCTTCACAAGGAAGGACTCCCTCGTTATACTGAGTCCACATCTGATTTTTTGATTTTATTTAGGTAATACGTCTATGACAATGAAAAACAATTCTAACTGGAAAATTAAACTGAATCATTGGTTTTTTAATTTTCATCAAGAGGTCATTAAGACAGGTGTAATCGGCAAAAAATTATTGACTGCATCGAGAACGAACGCTCATTTAAAAGACACCTATGAAGAATTGGGCCGCTTGCTTGAAAAAGGAATTGCTTCAGGCGAAGTGGAGTGGGACTCCGCAAAGGTTCGCACATTGCTTCACACTGTTGAAGCATGTAAAAAAGATTTAGAACACATAGAGAAGCAGGTCTATAAAATTAAGTTCGAATCTGGTCCCAAATGCCCTCAGGATATCTCCCGGCAGATTCCTGATTACAGTTCAGACAGAGATGACAAAAAATAATCAGGTATCGGTATCTTCAGGTCTGTCAGCTTTTCTAATTTCCAGCTCTTCCAATAAGTGAGCAATGATTGCTTCTTCCACCTGGGGAAGACCCTTCTTGGTTTCAGCTGAAGCAAAATACATCTGGCGAATCCATTTATATTCTTTAGAAAGTGCGGGCTTTAATTTATCGAGCTCTGCCCTTTCTTTCTGCGTTTTCAACTTATCCATTTTATTAAATAACAAAATGGCATTTCGCGTATGATGTTTTAAAAATTGATGAAACTGTTTATCGGCTGCCTGATTAGGGTGCCGGGCGTCCTGCAAATTGATCAACATCATTCCCGGACTTAAGTGCGCAAAAAAAGCGCCCATCAATTCATCCCAGTTTTTTGACATGTCTTTGGACACTTCTGCAAAGCCATATCCCGGAAGATCGATCAGATAAAATGGTGGCAGCTCAGATTTTTTCCCATTCAAGCTTAATTCAAATTCGAAAATATTGATTTCCCGTGTACGCCCTGGAGTCTTAGATACCCGGGCCGTTTTAGAACCAAACAATGCATTAATGATGCTCGACTTGCCGACATTTGAGCGGCCAACCATACTGATGCCAATAATATCCGGGTGACTTGTCAGCCATTCTTCAAATTGAGCCGGGCTTGAAATTCCCATCTTAAAAGCAGCTGAATGCGGTTTAATTTTATAGCTCATGAGCCTTACCTTAGTTTATTTTTAAACCCCATTTTAGTCTATTCGCTTTGAATTTGCACACAATCTCTTTGGCATCTGAATTGTAGGCAAGACCTGAAAATTTAACAAGAGGGAAATTATGGGAGCTAAAAATTACGAACGGTCAGTAATCAATACACTTGAGAGCAGTATCGGGCTTAAAGGAGTGAGGGAAGATGATGAATTTTCTCTCGATTTATTCCAGGATCGACGCAGAACATTTCGACTAAAGCGCACTAAATATAAAATAAGTACTTCCTCAAAATTTGCCTTTGATTTTACCACTGCAGAAATCTATCTTCCGGTATTTGAGGCTCAAAAAGCTGAGTATGAATTAAAGCTTGTGCAGCATTTTACTTCATCTGTTTTCAACGAAAAATCGCGCTATCTTATAAAAAGTCTCGGTGCGATTCCTTTTCGTCTGAACGGCGTGCAGTGTTTTGAAGCTTTCCTGGAAAGAGGTGACGTTGTCGATATTGGCTTTAACCGAATTCATTTCTTAAGGCCCAAAAGTCATCTTAAAATAAGCGAAGAACAGAAATTATTATCTGATGAAGTAATCAAAAGCCCGCTCAATATTGTGATTGAAGGTGAAACCGGAACAGGGAAAACCACTCTGGCCAGAATGGTTCATGAAGAATCCGGGCGCAATGGGCGCTTCATTCATTTAAATCTTTCTTCTTTTGTTCCGGGCTTAATAGAATCAGAACTCTTTGGACATGTTAAAGGTGCATTTACCGGCGCCGTTGTTGAAAAACGCGGAGCTATTCTGGAAGCAAACCGGGGAACATTGTTTTTAGACGAGATTGATTCGCTTTCCCTCGAGCTGCAGACCAAACTTTTGCTTTTTCTGGATAATCATGAAGTGCGGCCAGTTGGCGGGAGCACTACTCAAAAAGCCGATGTCAGATTGATTTTTGCTTCAGGAACGAGACTGGTGAAGCTTGTTGATCAATTAAAAATGCGAAGGGATTTTTATTACCGGCTTACTTCAGGAGTTGTTTTGACTCTCACAAGTCTTCGGGATCAGCCTCAAAAGATCAGGGAACTAAGTCTCGAATTTGAAAAACAAAACTGCATTATTATAAGCGAAGCGCTCCTTGAATATTACCAGCAGTGCCCATGGCCGGGAAATATTCGTCAGCTGAATTCCCATTTGCAGAAAAAGAAAATTCTATCAAATGGAAAAAAAATTATTTTGGATACTACAGATCATGATCTCCTGAATGACAAGGCTAGAGCCTCAGGCTTCGAGACACATCAGTTAAAAACGCTTGAAGAAATTAAAATGGATTATTGTTTAAACGTATACATGAAAGCAGATAAAAATTATTTGAAGGCCTCAAAAATTCTGGACATTAGTCCCAATACGCTTAAATCGCTGTTGAATAATAGAAACAAGGTGACTGATTCAGGAAGCCATGAGGTAGTCGATATAAACCTCTAGGATTTTTCCTTCAATACCATTTTTTTCAAGAAACTTATTTAGTTCCATTTTAATTTTGTCTTTAATTATCAGTCTTCCTTCTTCTTCCACCGGAAGTTGAGGGATGACTGGTTCAACATTTACAGAAAGATGATCTTTGAATTCAATTTCATGTTCTTTGAGATAGAGTACCGCATTACGGTTTGATGCCAGCAGAGTAAAGTCAATCCAGACCTGGCGGTTTCTATGAGTGTCTTCAAGAAAAATTTGTAGATTTATCTCAGTTACAGGAAGCATTCTTTCCGCTTGTCGATAGTATAAGGGTCTTACAGGAAGGACCTGCTTCAACTCAATTTTTTTAATCGATGATGCGTGTCCACTTTTGGCAAAATCTGTATTGAGAGCAACGATCATAGTCTCTTCAATTTTCTTTTTATTTTCATCAGATAATGGCAAATGTTCGACATCAAGATGGAGAGCTTCAATATTGTGTTCAAGCTTCTTTTCTGATGATTCTAGAAATTCTCTCTCTTTAGGATTCTGGGCCTCGATTTTAATGTTCAGGTAAAGCTCAAATCCATGCTCAGGGGCTGCAGCGCCATGACCGCCACCGCCACCAACTTTGACTTCAAATTTATGATTTTTAAACTCAATAAACACATCTTCTTCAGCTGTTTGCCTTGAAGCAGGATTCCTAAATGCGCTCGTTCCTAAAACAATTTTTTCGGCGTTCTGAAAAATAATTCCCGTGGCACCGGCAATAATCAGAAGTGTAAAAACTCCAGAAAGAGTTTTTACAGGATGGGCCTTGGCGTATTTTATTGGCATCAGCAGAAGCGTAAACTTATCTGCCTTCTTAAATTCGTCAGAACGCAAATAAATCATGACACTGGTAATTGTTCCCCGAAAAATCGTGGTGTAATGCTCGGTGTACCCAATGAATTTTAAGCGCATGATTCTTATTTTGGGTTGGTACACTTTTTGTTTTGCTGCGAAAAATTGCGGCAAATGTGCCATGAAATGGATATAGTCGAAGACAAATTGAGGAGTAACGGCTTTTAGTTTTTCTAAAAGTCGGATAATGATTTTGTTTATAGCTTCTTCAATTTTTATCAAAAAGTTCAATCTATTCTCCTGTCTTTTTATCGGACATATTTGTCAGATATTTAATTAAAGGCTTTTCTGAGTCTTTTAGTCGGACAAAAGAGAAAATCTTGCCTCCATGCAGGTTTTGAGGCCTCAAAACTTATTGAGTTCGCCATATTCCCCGAAGAGTTTATCGGGGAATAAAGGAGTGAGACATGGCGGCAGTATTTAAGACAATAAAGCATATTTCCGGAATCGTAATAATAGGGACGATGGTGAGCGCTTGCTCAGGATTTCTGCCAGACAGAAGCTATATTGAAGAAATGAACCGCGAAAGTGATCCAATTCTACAGGCAGGGAAGGATTTCCCGGTTGTAAGTGGTGACACGGGCGAGGCTTACCGTAGCCGTGAAGAGATCAAAAAACGCACTCCGGCCAGTGCCCGATCGAGCAAAAAAGAGAAGGAAATTGCATCAATTAAAGAAGAATTAGAGCAAAAAGAAGCCGATATTCCTGAAGAAATATTGGAACAATATGGCAAAGACAAAAAATATCTGCCGACTGACTCGGATAAACTCTATTATTTGAGTCTCGATCAGGCAGATCGCAAAAATTATATCAGAATCAAAAGACAGGACATGGCTTCAGACCTTGGAAAAGACCAGGATTTCGTACAAAGACGCTCTGTCCATTCAGGCGAAGTTTATCTGGGAATGCCAAAATCTCAGGTTATCCAGGCTTGGGGAAAGCCTTCAAAAGTTGAAATTGCCGGAAATCCCCAAAACCAAAACGAGCGCTGGTCATTTTTCGAAGACGGTAGCTTGAAACAAATTTATTTTGAGAATGGAAAGGTTCAGGGTTGGGCCCTTGATCTCTAAATTAAAAAGTAATATCCTCGGCTAACTTTAATTCTTAAAACAGTTCATTTCCCGAGGGTACCTTATGTCAGCTCAATCAATGACAGGCTTCGCGCAGGCGGTTGCCCAGTCTCTAAATTATGTAGTATCTGTCGAAATAAAAAGTGTTAATAACCGCTTTAAGGATATCCGATTTAAAATGCCCTCCAGCCTGAGTGCATTTGAAATTGAAATGAAAAAAGAATTGAACGACCTTTTTTCGCGGGGAACTTTTGATGTCTATATCAATGTAAAGCGTGCAGAAAACAAAAGCCGCTTTGACGATTTGGACTCCAACAAGATTTCACAATTCATTTCGAAGATGGCCCCCATTTTAGAAAAGAATAATCTGAAAGCAAAAGTGAATATGACAGATTTTCTGCGCTCTGAATTTTTTATCGATCAGGATGAAGAAAATCAGAATGAATTAGCTGAACTGAGCCTGAAAGCATTTAAAGGCGCATTGAAAGAACTGAAAAACTCCCGTGAGTCTGAAGGGGAAAAGCTGATTAAAGTTTTAGTGAAGCATCTTGAAACTTATAAGGGGCATTTTCAGGTTATAGAAGCCAATGCGGATCATTTTAAGCAAAATGTAGAAGAGAAGTTAAAGAAAAGAGTTGAAGACTATAAAGGGCTGGTGGAGGTCGATCAAAGCCGTCTGTTGCAGGAAGTAGTCTTTTATTTAGAAAAAATAGACATTCATGAAGAAATTAACCGCATTCATGCCCACTTGGAAAAATTTCAAAATCTACTAAAATCAACTAATGAGGTTGGGAGACAGATTGATTTTATCATTCAGGAATTGAATCGTGAAACCAATACCATGGGATCTAAGTCAACTATGAAAGAAATTTCAGATGCTGTTGTACAGATGAAAGTCCAATTGGAAAAGATGCGGGAGCAAGGGCTTAATATTGAATAAGAAGAAGGTCGCTGGAAAATTAATCGTAATTGTTGCTCCGTCAGGTACGGGGAAATCGACAATGATTAAAAGATTGAAAGAGGATTTCCCTTCCATCGTTGAATCTGTGTCTTATACAACCAGACCTAAACGCCCCGGTGAAGTCGACGGAAAAAGTTATTTCTTTATTCCAAGGGAAGAATTTTTAAAGATGCGCGAGAGAGATGAATTCCTTGAATGGGCCGAGGTGCACGGAAATTTTTACGGAACTTCTAAAAAATTCGTTGAGGATTCTCTTGAAGAGGGAAAACATCTGCTCTTTGATCTTGATGTTCAGGGAACTGATTCGATTAAGAGCTATTTCGGCGATCAGGCTAATGTTGTTTTCATTTCTCCTCCCTCTGTAGAAGAACTTGAAAAACGATTAAGACATCGTGGTACTGAAAATACTCAGGTCATTAATCTTCGATTGATGAATGCTCAAAAAGAACTGCTCAGAAAAAATGATTTTGATTTTTTAATTTATAACGATGATATCGAAAATGCCTACAAGAGGCTCTCCGAGATTACGCAAAAGATATTAGGCTAATAAGAATGTATCAAAACTTAGATTTTTCTCATGAACGAGATCTGACCATTGATGACCTGGTGAGGAGAGTTGAAGCCTACTATCCTGATGCTGATTTCACTATGCTCAGGAAAGCTTATATCTTTGCTGAAAAAGCTCATCGGGGACAGAAGAGAAGTTCGGGTGAAGACTATATTATCCATCCGGTAAATGTGGCAGCGACGTTAATCCGCCTTCACATGGATCTTGATACCATCATGGCAGGACTACTGCACGATGTGGTTGAAGATTGCAATGTCAGTCCTCAGGAAATCGAAAAAGAGTTTAATCAAGGTGTCGCTGATCTTGTTGTAGGTTTGACTAAGATTTCTAAAATTAAATTCAAGACAAAGGAAGAATCGCAAATTGAGAACTTTCGAAAGATGGTTGTCGCTATGGCGAAAGATTTGCGGGTTATTATCGTCAAGCTTGCGGATCGTATGCACAACATGAGAACTCTGCAATACGTTTCAGATGAAAAGCAAAAGAAGATCGCACAGGAGACACTGGATATTTATGTCCCTCTGGCCAGCCGACTGGGTATCAACTCGGTAAAGTCTGAACTGGAAGATTTGTGTCTTCGTTTTTTGAAGCCGGAAATTTATTATCGTCTGGCTGAAAAAGTTTCGATGAAAAAATCGGAACGAGATAATTATATCAGGGAAGTTATTACTTCAATCAAAGAGAAGCTGCTTGAATATTCGCTTCATGCTGAAGTTAAAGGTCGTCCAAAACATTTCTATTCTATTTACAAAAAAATGACTTCGAGAGGGGTTGATTTCGAACAGGTTCAGGATCTACTGGCCTTCCGTCTTATTGTTTCAAACATCACTGAATGTTATAAGGCCCTGGGGATTATTCACTCGTCGTTCATTCCTATACCAGGGCGATTTAAGGATTATATAGCTATTCCGAAAGTGAACAACTACCAGTCTCTCCATACTGCAGTTATCGGTCCACGCGCAGAGCGGATTGAAATTCAGATCCGTACCAACGAGATGGATGAAGTGGCTGAGGCCGGAGTCGCTGCACACTGGAAATACAAAGAAGGGATGGCGGGGAAATCAGCACCTAAGCTTGATTGGGTACAGGAACTTCTTGAGTACAATAAAAACACGGACAATAACCGCGAATTTCTCGACGTCATTAAAAACGATCTCGATCTTGACGGTGTATTTGTCTTTACTCCAAAAGGAGATGTGCGTGAACTGAAATATGGTGCCACTCCTCTGGATTTTGCTTACGAAATTCACACTGAGGTCGGTCATCATTGCGTGGGCGCCAAGATTAACGGAAAAATTGTTCCCCTTCGTCATATTTTAAAATCAGGCGATTCAATTGAGATTCTGACAAGCAAAACCCAATCTCCTTCAAAGGACTGGTTGAATATTGCTAAAAGTTCAAAGGCACGCAGTAAAATTAAGCAATGGCTTCTTAAAGTTGAACGGGATGAAAATCGGGAGCTCGGACGAGATATTCTGGAAAAAGCATTCAAAGTTTTTGGAACGAGTATAAAAACACTCAAGAAAAATAATGAGTTTAAAAATATGTTCGACGAAGAACATATTATTGATGAAGACGAATTATGCGTACAGGTTGGTTCAGGAAAATTTACAGCAAAACAAGTCCTGGAATACATTCCTTCTCTGAAAGAAGAAGTTGCCAAGCAAGAGCTGCTTGATATTGATGAAAAAATTTCTGAAATTGAAACGTATTCAAATCAGATGACAAAGAATGTCCGCAAAAAGACACATTCTGATAATGCAGTCATTGTTGATGGAATGAGCGATGTAATGGTTCGAATGGCCAAGTGTTGTAATCCTATTCCAGGAGACAATATAGTGGGCTTTATTACCCGAGGGCGCGGCATTACCGTTCACACATCAGCTTGCAACAGGGTTGATGCTGAGACGCTCGTACGGACCATTAAAGTGTCATGGAACAAAGGCTTCAGCTTTACCCACCCGGTCAGTGTGCGGGTTATGACTCAGGATAAACCTGGTATTCTTTCACTTATTTCGAAAACGATTAATAACAGTGGAATTAATATCAGAAGCGCTATGGCGAAATCAATGCCCGATAGAAAGGGAAGTTTTATTTTCGAAGTTGAAGTTAAAGACTACAGCGAACTTCTTAAAACCATCAGCAGCATAGAATCACTGGAAGAAGTCATCTCGGTGACAAGGGTCTAGTCAAGAAACATCAATTTGAGATTTTTGATCCCAGAATATTAAAAATATTTTGGTGCGAACCAGTTTGAAAGTTTCAGTATAGAGAATCTTGATATTCCTGAAGTGCAGATAATTTGAAGGAACAGCTGAAAAATAAAATGTAAATTTGTCATCTTCCTTAACAAGAGTGTTAAGGATCTGCTTAATGCGCATTATGTGGTAGTCGCTGGATATAATTAAAATCTTGTTCAGTCCACGATTGTTTCTTAAATATTTAAGCGTTGAGACAACGTTTTCTACAGTATTCCTTGCAGTGTAATCCAGCTCGATATGGTCAGTTTCTTCAGTTGGGTCAATCGGGCTTATAAGCGTTTTAACAGAATTCTTTTCATGGACACCAGTTATAAAAACATTTGGCTGTTTGAATTCCTGGGCCTTTTTAACAGCGTATTCAATGCGTCCTGGACCGCCGGTGAAAACGACGATCAAGTCCGGCGGGGTGAGTACAAAGGTAGCTTTGGCATTTTTGGTTTCGTTTCTGGCATCGAGAAGCAGAATTGAGCAGACAAAAGAGTAAGCCGCAAAAAGAGACACTAAAACAATCAGCACTCCCTGGAAGTGCCGATACATTTTAGTAGATTTTGATTCAAATACGTACTTACTTTTAAGGATCATCTATTTAATATTACCTTATTTGGCGGCAATCACTTCAATTTCTACCAGACTTCCTTTTGGAAGCTTGGAAACTTCAACCGTGCTTCTGGCAGGATATGGTTCTTTAAAAAATTCTACATAAGCCTGATTTACTTCCGCAAAATTATTTAAGTCAGTTAAAAAAATAGAGGTCTTGATAATATTATCACGTTTTAAACCTTGAGAGCCAAGAAGACCGTCGATATTTTTCATAACTTGTTCAAGCTGGGCCCTAAAACCATCAACCAAATTGCTGGTCTTTGGGTCAATTCCAATCTGTCCTGAAAAATAGAATGTCCCGTTTACACCAACACCCTGAGAATAAGTTCCCACAGCGGCTGGCGCGTTGTCTGTTTTTACTATTACCTTGCTCATCGAATTACTCCTTCGAACTTATTTTTTTATCAGAAAGCATTGCTGATAAAACACACATGTTTACTATTTCAGTAACCGTTGCCGTGCGAGGAATGATATTGGCTGAATGATTCATAGGAATCAGGATCGGGCCGATTGCATTTGCGTTGGCAAGCTGGGCTAGAAGTTTATAGCTGATGTTTGCAGAATTGAGTTCAGGGAAAATTAGTATGTCTGTCGGACCATCCAGATCAGAAAAATTAAACAACTTATCCATAAGGGTCTTACTGACTGCTACATCAGCCTGGACTTCGCCATCTACAATCAAGTTAGGGTAACGGGTTTTGGTTAATTTAACCGCTCGTTTAACTTTCAGCGCTTTCTCATGGTCGTTTGAACCAAAGTTTGAGTAACTGAGGAATGCAATACGCGGTTCACGTTTCATAAGTTTTCTGAAGAGCTCTGCAGTACCTGCAGCAATTTCGCAAAGCTGATCTTCGTTTGGCTCAATTTGAACAGCACAGTCAGCGAAGAAAAGGACGCGGTTTTTAAATGTCATGATAAAAATACCGGAAGCGCTTTTTCTTTCCTGCGTACCAAGCACGTGCATAAGTGGAGGGAAGCAGTCGGCATAATTCAAGGTTGGACCAGCAATCATTGCATCAGCAAGACCATGCTTAACCATCATCGATCCGAAATAGTTCTGATGAGACATCAATTCTTCAGCGTGATAAATGGAGACGCCGCTTCTCTGTCTTTCTTTTGAATACATTCGGACATAGTTTGCAAACTGTTCATGTTTTCTTGGATTGACCGTTCTTACTTCGTCTTTTAGTTTTTCAAGACCAAGCAAATCCATTTTTTTGTGGATGGCTTTTTTTCTGCCCAATAGGATCGGTTCAATTTTATCTTCTTCCACAAGTATTTTAACCGCCTGCAGGATGCGTGTGTTGGTACCTTCCGCAAAAATCATTTTAATTTTTTGTCCGCGCTTAGCTACATGTGTGTTTAAGCGATCGCGGAGTGATTTCATAAATTCGGCAGTATTTCCCATTCTTCCTTCGAGAGCTCGGGCATATGCCTGAAGATCATTGATGGTGATGCGAGAAACACCGGAGTCCATTGCCGCTTTCGCCACCGCCGGCGTAACACGTGTAAGAACACGTGGATCAAAAGGTTTTGGAATTAAATAATTAATACCAAACTTAAAGTCTTCTCCACCATAGGCCATTTTAACTTCTTCAGGGACTTCTTCTTTTGCCAGATCCGCCAGCGCTTTAACAGCGGCAAGCTTCATTTCTATGTTTATTTTCTTAGCGCGAACATCGAGTGCTCCACGAAAAATAAATGGGAATCCTAAAACGTTGTTAACCTGATTTGGAAAATCAGATCTACCTGTTGCCATGATGGCATCAGTTCTCACAGCGTGAACTTCGTGAGGATAAATTTCCGGATCTGGATTTGCCATCGCAAAAATGATCGGATTCTTTGCCATGCTTTTTACCATTTCGCCGTTGACAACTCCACGAGCAGAGCACCCGAGGAAGACATCGCAATCAACCATCGCATCTGCCAATGTTCTCGCTTTGGTATCAACAACAAATTCTTCTTTGTATTTATTCATTCCGGTTGTACGGCCCTTGTAGATGGCACCGTTGGAATCGCACATGATTAAATTTTCCCGAGGAAGTCCAAGTTCAAAAAATAATTTTGAACATGAAATGGCTGCCGCACCGGCACCCGAGACAGCTACTTTTGTTTTTTTAATACTTCTTCCGGTTATTTCAAGTGCATTCAAGAAAGCGGCAGAGGCGATAATCGCAGTTCCGTGCTGATCATCATGGAAGACAGGAATATTCATCTTTTCAATTAACTGTCTTTCGATTTCAAAACATTCAGGTGCTTTAATATCTTCAAGATTTATTCCGCCAAAGGTTGGTTCAAGCGCAGAAACAATTTTTACCATTCCATCTACTGTGTCTTCATTGACTTCAATGTCGAAGACGTCAATGTCAGCAAAGCGCTTAAAGAGAAGCCCTTTTCCTTCCATAACCGGCTTTCCGGCCAGTGCTCCAATATTTCCCAAACCCAGTACTGCTGTACCGTTGGAAATAACGGCAACCAGATTTCCTTTGGCGGTGTATTTGTAAGCCAGCTCCGGTTCTTTGGCGATTTCCAGACATGGCCAGGCGACACCTGGAGTGTAAGCTTTCGATAAATCCATGGAAGTTAGTGCAGGTTTAGTCGAAATGACCTCGATCTTACCTGGGCGGCCGTCTGAATGATAATCCAGGGCCTGTTGTTTTTTTTCGTCTGCGTCTGTTCGGTCATTGCGATCATTTCGTTGATTACTCACGGTCAATCCTTGGTTATTTAAGAATGTAAAACGACTGGGATAGGGTATTGGATTAATACTAAAAAGGAAAGAAAATTGCCCTGCGCTATCAGGGTAGATTCTAACCCTTTTGCTTTGCTAATCGATCTTATTGCGATAGTATCCAATAAATACAAACCTAGGGGTGGTTGCGTTTAATTCAAACGACAATCTGAGAAATACCCTTTGAACCTGAATCAGGCTAGTACCTGCGGAGGAAAGGAAAAATGCACAAAACTATAGCTCTTTTTAAGTCCATCACTATTTTTGAAATCGTTTTAACCACAGTTCTCGCCGTGGCGCTTGGCGTAGCTTTTTGGGGTTGGACTTTTATTTATGAGGTAGCAAAACCATTTTTAAAAATAAGCGGTCTTGCCTACCTGGTTGCAGGATTCTGGATTTTTTCTTCCGTGTTTCTTTCCCAAATTATCAGAAAGCCAGGCATTGCAATCATTGCATCGGTCATGGCCGCCTTTGTAGAAAGTTTTCTCACTCACTGGGGTCTGCTTTCAGTTTTATGGGGGCTTGTTCAGGGGGCGGGGGCAGAACTTGTCTTCTTCATGTTTGCCTACAAAAAATGGGATTTAAAAATTCTGATACTGGCCTCGGTCGTTTCGGCTATAAGCAGTTATGCGCTTGATTATTTTGCTTATGATTACAGCAACCAGAGCGGTGGCTTTACTCTGATTCAAATATCCGCCTACATCATTTCAGCTGCAATCCTGGCGGGCTTCCTGAGTGAAATAATTTCCAAAAGATTAGTGAAGTTAGGTCTTCTGGATCAATTTCTCATTGCAAAATCCTAGGAAAAAATGTTTAAAATAGGACCGTTCCAATACAGCTTCAAACCAAATGCCCAAGTGTCTGATGCAATCGGGCCAAAAAAAATTTTTGTCAAAGACCCTTTTGATATTGTTGCTAATAAACTCATTGTCATTTCGGGACCATCGGGCGCCGGGAAAAGTACTTTTCTGCAGTTGGTGAAGGGGATAATTCCAGAATACAGCACGGGAGTTTTCGAAGGAGAAATTCTGTATAAAAATCAGCCGCTGAATGGTGAATATTTTCAGAAAAATCTTAAATCAATTCTTTTTCTTTTTCAGAATCCTTTTTCACAACTCATATTTCCGGAAGCGGCGGAAGAATTTTTCTTCTCAATGGAAAATTATAATTTTAGTCGTGAGCAAATGGAGCAAAAGAAAAGTGAACTCAGTAAAATGTTTAATCTGGAAAATTTATGGGATAAAAAAACTATTGATCTTTCAAACGGGGAATGTCAGAGACTGGTTTTAGCATCTCTTATGGCGGTTGACCCGGAGGTGCTTCTTCTGGATGAACCAACAGCTTTTCTGGATTCTGAAGCCAGATCTGATTTTTATCAATGGTTGAAAACGATCAAGGGAAGTAAAACCATCATTATTGTTGATCATCATCTTTCTGAAATTTTACCTATTGCAGACGCCGTCATCAATGTAAGTCATGAAGGTGAAATTAAGCTGGGCACGACAGCCTTTTTCCCGGAATTAATTCAGTTAAATTTTCCTAATTTCAATGTTACTTCGCCAATGATTGAGCTGATTGTCGATGGTTTAAAATTTCATTATGAAAATCAACGGTATTTGCTTGAGGAGGTTAGTTTGAAGGCTGTTTCCGGCGATATCGTTATTATCAAGGGAAAAAATGGCCAGGGGAAAAGTACTCTTTTTAAAATCATGGCCGGTTTGCTTCAACCAGTGGATGGCAAAGTTCAGATTTATAAAAACAATAAAGAAATTCAACGGAAAAAACATTTCAAAGAAATTGGTTTTTTATTTCAGAATCCTGAGGCGCATTTTTTTTACGATACAATTCATGAAGAATTAAAGCAATCCAGTGGAAGGTTCGAGTTGCATGTATTGCAGGAAATGTTTTTTAGCGGCATCGATTTAAATCGTTCTCCATTTTTATTGTCTGAAGGTGAAAAAAGAAGGCTTTCGTTGCTAATGACTGTGTTTATGGATAAATCCATACTCTTTTATGATGAACCTACATTTGGACAGGACCAGCAATCAATATCGGTCATAAAGGATATGATCAATTATCTCAAAAGTTTTGGAAAAATTCAGATCATCATTTCTCACGATGATCATTTTATAAGCGCATTTTCAGATAAGGTTTACGAACTTAAAGATGGCTGTCTCAGAAGACAAGAGAGCTTTTAATGAGACAAGTTAGACCGCGCGAATTTATTCATTCCTGGTATCTTCTTTTGATGAGTTTCTTTACTCTGATTTTTTTTCTGATTAATAGAAAATTATATCTGGATTTCCCGCTCACACTTTTTTTGCTGTTTATATTTTTTAAAAGCGGGCTTAAAATATCGAGTTTCCGGCGAATGCTTTTTTATGCCTTGTTCTTTAGTTTCACGCTGTTCATGATCAATATTATATATCCCTCAATCGCATTAAAGACCGGCGAAATTTATAATATCGGTTATTTTCAGATTTATCACGGTACCCTTGTTAAGTCTGCACAGACGATGGCCCGGCTTTTTTTAGTGTCGCTTCTTTCCCTGTCGAGCGGGAAAGTTGTCGACTACTCCAAAGTAGTTTTGTATTTGCTGGTCCACAAAGGGCTCAAATTATTTTGGGGTTATCCTTTATTGCTTGCTTTGAATTCGATTGTGCTTTTTAAAAAAGAATATGAAAGAATCAGAATCAATGCGCGCCTAAGAGACCTGCCGTTAAAAGATAAACTTTCTCTGTTTTTTCCCCTGCTGGTTTTCGCCATCAGACACTCACAAAGAGGGGCCCTTTCGCTTGTTACCAGAGGTTTAAACCAGGAGAAAAATTTTTATTTTAACTATGATACTTCTGAGTCAGACAAAAAAATATTATTCTTGTTCTGGATGATCTACTTGCTAGTTGTTGCCGCTACGTTCTTATAAAAGATCAATCTTTGCCATAATCCAGTGGCGATTTTCTATGGCACCTTTCATTTCTTCCACTTCATCTGGGAAAAATTTAACAGCAATCTGTTTTAACTCTTCCATGTTAACCTGTATTTCGTCCTGGATTGCCTTTATTGATTCCGGACTCGCAACCCTGAATTCGTTTTCCAGCGGAATACCATAGCCTTTTGCCAGATAACTTTCTGATGTCATTTTCTTGTAGAGATTTTTCAATTCGAGAATTTTCTCATCGATGATCGTATCTTTCAGCTCTGGCATAGGTTCTTTGCCAAATAATGCATTTCCAATCTTTTTGGCAAACTGTTGCTCGCGTGAAAGTAGAATTTGTTCTTCGAGACGAAGAGCATTGGCAAGAAGTGACATCTGTCCATTATTTCCTTCCAGCTCATTGGCTTTTTGTTCGTAAAGCGCCTTTCTTTCTGTAGGTGATAATTTTAATGCAAAATCTTCAAAAGATAGATTGATATCTTTTGCAAACAGGTTAAGAGATTTTTCAAGTTTCTCGCTCACGCCTGGGAAAAGATACCCTAAGGCCTTTGCGGCTTTTCTATCGTTCAAGATATTTGGATCAGTGATTTTATTTTTGACCAGGTAGTCGTACATTCCCAGCGGCGAAGCGATGTTCACAGTCTGTATTTTTGAATTATTCGGAAAAGCTGCTCTTAATAGATTCATGGCTTCTGTCGCGCAATTATTTGTCAGGAAAAAGTATTGCCCTTTATAACTCCAGTAGTTTTCAAGGAGCTTGTCTGTGAAGTGATTAATTTCCTCAGCGGTCATCCTCATAGGAAGAGAAATGACGTCGCGAAATTCCCCTTTTGTATACTCAGCAACAACTTCGCTCATATTCATCAGGAAAAGCTGAGATGCATAGGCGCCGTTCATACCTTTGGCATAATCGATATTCATGTCTTCAATATTCGCTCTATAGCTGACAACAATATGGTGGGCAAAATCCTGCAGGCATTCAGGACCAACTTCAGTTCTTCCAGGGGCACAAAGCACAATTCTAAACATTGCATGGCCCCAGCGGGACATCATTTGTTTTCCCTTTCCGGCGAATAAATAATGGATCTGATAAATTCTGGAAGGATCGATCTTTCTGGCTATCATTGGGGCTGAGCCATTAGAAGACTCCGAAATTAAGGTAACTTGATTATTCATCTTGCATTCAACATCGGCAAAAGGAGTTGTTTTTAGAAGAGCTGCAAAGTACTTATAGTAGGTAGGGCGACGGCATTTAAACTCAGGATCCTTCATAAAAAATTCATAATTTATTCTAAAAGTATCTTCTACGCTGTTAAACTCCTGGGGGTTTGGGGAGCGATCGAATGCTTTATTCAGATTGATTCTTTTTTTTATTAACAGGCCTTTACTCATCCATCCGGATATATTCTGAAAAAGAGGGCTACGGGCTTCATTGATATAGTCTGAAACATCAGCCGCTTGAACGTTCACGGCAAAACATGCGAATAATAGAAGCCAGTTTTTTAATGCTTTCATAGTTGTTCCATATCTTGGTTAACGTCTTTTATATTGACCATTCTAATGGAAGAATGTGTTTGAAATCCCCAGAATGAAAAAAGTATTGGGGGAGTTTTTAGAGTGTCTAAACTTTGGACACCCTTAATGGTTTAAAGTCCAGGTGGTTGAAAAATTTATAGACTTTAACCTATGATTTTTTTTTCATGCTAAATTTCTTTCAACACAAACATCCTGGAGGAACTTATGAAATTAAAATCAACAATCGCTGCTCTTCTATTAGCTACATCTATGTCTTCATTTGCTCTTGATCTAACTCTCTCTCCTGTAGTAACGGTAGTGCAAGTAGTAAGATCTGCACTTGGAACTGCACTTTCACCATTTGCTTCAACTACAGCGGCCCTAGGCGGTCAGGCTCTGGCTATGCAAGCTGTTAGAAATGATGCTCTAACTTTTCTGGCAGACGGCGAGTCTACAGACAGATTAAGCGCTTCTTTTACAGAGCTTAGAAAAGTAGAGGGCCTAGAGTCGAAATCAGATTCAGACCTTTCGAAGCTAATCATTCTTTCAGTTGAATAATTTAATAATTTTTTTATGACTATAGAAGTGGCCCTCTTCGGAGGGCCTTTTTTTTACATTTTTTCAGGTGGGGTGATACCCAGAAGATAAAGCCCTGTCTTAAGCGTGTTGGCAAAAGCATTGAGCAAGGCCAATCTTGCACCTCTTAATTCTTCTGTCTCTGCTTTCATTACAGAAACTTCATTGTAAAAGCGGTTATAGGACTTACAAGTGAAGTAAATATGATTGGCAATGGTAGAAGGCTTATAATTTTCGCAGGCGTAGAGTACGGTCTGGTTGAAGTCGTAGAGATGTCTCATTAAATCTCTTTCAGTTTCGTGGGTCAGTAAATCCAGATGGGCAAGAGATTGTTCAAATCCTTGTTCCTTTGCTTTAGTCAGAATAGATTGAGTTCGAGCATAGCTATACATTAAATACGGACCAGAATTACCTTCAAAAGATACCCATTCTTTTGGGTCGAAGACGATTTCTTTATTGGGATCAGCCTGAAGCATGCCGTATTTAATTGCCCCAACTGCCAGCTTATGAGCTGTATCTTCGAGGCGAGACTTGTCCCATTCGTCTTTATACTTTTCCAGGTAGAGATTGATTTCATCAATAACTAAATTAATTAATTGCAGGAAAGTAAATGAGTTCCCGGCACGTGATGACATCTTTCCTTCCGGGCGCACAACCATCCCATAGGAAAGGTGATAGCATCGGGAAGCCTGAGGAAATCCCATTTTTTCCAGAGCATAAAAAACCTGCTTGAAATGAAAAATTTGTTCGCTACCTACGACATAAATTGAGCGGTCAATATCAAAATCGTTAAACTTCTTTTTAGCGAGCGCCAGGTCTTTTGTACCATACAAAGTTGTACCATCAGATTTTCTGGCCATAAAAAAACCAAGTTTTTTATCTGACATGTCGAAACCGATAGCCCCGTTATCTTCAGCAAACAGGCCTTTTTTCATATATTCTTCGACTATTTCCTGGGAATCATCGCTCACTTCAGACTCGTAGAAGAAATGATCAAAGTGGACGTCGAGCCATTTATAAATGCGATTGAAATCATCCAGACAGTACTGACGAGTCACTTTCCATGTTTCATAGTAATCGCCGGCCTTATTTTCAATTGCTTTTAAAATAATCGATATTTCGGATTGAATAATGGCTTTCTCTGTTTCATTGGCCTCTTTCAATTTATTGTTGGCTTCAACATAGCGTTGACCTAGCCATTCGGCTTTATTCTCAATTTTTTCTGTCAGGGCTTCACCCTTATAGCGCTCGACTGCCCACAAACATTTTGCAATATGAGCGCCTTCATCACCAATATAATTAACAGGTGTTACATCGAAGCCATTATAAGAAAAAATGCGGCATAAACTATCCCCAAGGCAAACATTCCGGCCATGGCCGACGTGAAACTCTTTGTGAGTGTTTGGCTGAGAATATTCAATCATGACTTTTGTTTTATTATTTACCGGATTCGCGTTGATGAGTTTGAAACCCTTGCCGTTGACCAACAGGGGAACAATCGTTTGAGCGACTTGCTTCTGGTTGGTGAAAATATTGAGAAATGCACCTTTTAAAATAACACTTTCAATCCAGGGATTTTGAGAGGCATCAAGTTCTCTCTTTAGTTCTTCGGCCATGGTATTTGGATTTTTTTTCAAAGATTTTGCAAAACGAAAACATGGAAGAGCGTAGTCTCCCAAACTTTTCTCAGGAGGCTGCTCAAGAGATTTAAAACAAACAAGCAGATCGATGTCAGCGGCTAGATTCCCACCCGAAACTTTTTCCAGTGCAGAAAAAAGTGACTGCGCCAGTGCGCTCTTGGCCGGATCATAATTAAAAGAGTCTAATTGGTTCACGAGCTACTCCCTATAGGACATTAACTTTTGTTTTAATTGAATTTGCGATAAAACAGTTTCGGTGCGCTTTTTCATGCAACGATTTTAATTGTTCCTGATTCGGAATTTTCTCGCCGGAAAAAATCACCTCCGGTTTTAAATCTATGACGGTCACAGCAAGCTTGCCTTCTTCATTTTTGTCGAGAGTAGCAGTTGCATTATCAATATATGAATCAACGGTGTAACCGGATTTGCAGGCAACAGCAAGAAAGGTGAGCATGTGGCAACTGGCCAGTGCTGATGCCAGGAGTTCTTCGGGATTAGACATGCCTGCATTGCCAAGATATTCAGATGCAGCGGAGTTATTGATGACCTGGTTGCCGCCTAAAGTGATTTTGTGATTGCGATTGAATTTTTCGTACTCAAATTCGCCGGACCTTTCCCAGTTTAAGTTAATGTGAAATATATTGCTCATAAGTTTCTATTCCTTTACTTTATATTCGGCATCGATGGTCGTGCCTTCAAATCGATTATATTTATGAGGCGTGGTCCGGATTTTTCTTGATATGGCAAATTTTTCAGATGATTCCCCGCCGAGCGCTATAAGCCATGCAATCACAACAAGAATCGGATTCGTGTGCCAGTAAGTCACTGTCGCTAATGCCGCTACCAGAACCCTTGGGGCAAAAAGAAATCCAAGCCACCAGATGAAGCCTCCAAATTCGATTGAGCCAACAAAGAGACCCGAAACCAATAATGTTAAGCGTGGAAATAATGCGACAGAGAAAAGGAAAAACCAACCATGCTTAGTAAAAAAATCTATATTGCCAAAACTTAGATCAGTAAAATTGTACAGTATTGTTGTCGCCATACTCAGTACCAAAAAGATAATAATTATTTTAAAAATTGATTTCATGTAATTCTCAGAGGTTCAAATAGTGTTTTCCCTTGTGTTTTACTCTATCAAAACGCAATACAATAAGAAATAAAAAACAAAAATTTATTCGGTGATCTTGACGTCGAAGCGATCGGTATCACCTTATAAACATGAAAACACAAATTATAACAAACACAGAACAATTTATACCAACCCTGGTCCTCAAAAATACGGTGCTTTTTCCTGACGTAGCGCTGCCAGTTTTAGTTTCTAAAACGGTAGGCTTAAATGCCATTCAACGAGCGCTCGACATGGGAAAAGACAAACTTTTTGTTGCGATCACCCTAAAAGAGGGTGTGCAGATCGAGACTGCCACGCCGACTGATTTTTATCAGGTGGGAACATTATGTACAATCGAGCGCATTGAGAAAAATGAGCGAGGCGAGACCATTGCCTTTATCAAATCACTCTATAGATTCAGAGCGCTTCAGATCAAATTTGATGAGGTTGTGTCGAGCTGGATGGTTCGAGGAGAACCGATGCCCGATATTATGGACATCGATGCACCGACTGAAACGGCATTGTTGAGAAGCTTGAAGGATATTTCTGAGGAAATTCTGACCGGCCTTAATGCATCCGGTGAATTCAAAAAAACTCTCGACGAATTTGACAACACTGCGGGCTTTACAAATCTTGCTGCCCAAAATCTTCCATTAGTCCTGGCTAAAAAACAGGAAATTCTGGAAATTGCTTCAGTTAAAAACCGTGCCTTGAAAATTCTTGAATTGCTGGTTGAGCAAAGAGAAATGATCAAAGTTAACAACGAAATGGGCGCAAAAATTTCTGAAAAAACAAGCAAAGCTTACCGCGAAGCTATTTTGCGGGAACAGTTAAAGGCCATCAAAGAAGAGCTTGGAGATGAAGGGAGTGAATCGATCGGGGCAGAGGGAGAAAAACTGACTCTAAAAGACCGGATACTGCAGGCTAAAATGCCAAAAGAGGTAGAGAAAGTCGCTCTTGATCAGTTAAATCGCTACGAAACGATGGGGCCGCAGAATGCCGAATCCCATATAATCAGAAATTATATTGATCTTATCCTGGCTCTTCCCTGGAACGATGTTGAGCCTAAGGATATTAATATTGATGATGCTCAAAAAATTCTTGATCAAGATCATTATGGTCTGGAAAAAATTAAAAAACACATTGTTCAGCATCTGGCCGTAATGAAACTTTCGCCTCAGAAAAAAGGCTCGATCCTTTTATTTGTAGGACCTCCCGGAGTTGGTAAAACTTCGCTTGGGCAAAGTATTGCCAAAGCTCTTGGTCGAAAATTTGTGAGGGCTTCGTTGGGAGGCGTGCGCGATGATTCGGAAATCAGAGGTCACCGCAGAACTTATATCGGGGCTATGCCGGGACGGATTATTGAAGGATTAAAACGAGCAAAGGAAAAAAATGCAGTCTTCATGCTGGATGAGATTGATAAATTAGGTCATGGTTATGGTGGAGACCCGGCGTCAGCACTGCTTGAAGTGCTGGATCCGGAGCAGAATTCCACTTTTATGGATCATTATCTTGATTTGACGTTTGATCTCTCTAAAATATTTTTTATCGCGACAGCGAATACGCTGGAAACTATTCCTGCGCCTTTATTGGACAGAATGGAAGTCATTAATCTGACTGGTTATACGACAGATGAAAAAGTTCATATTGCAAAAAACCATCTACTTCCAAAACAATTGAAGGAGCACGGCCTGAACGAAAGTCAGGTTGAAATAAGTGACGACATACTAAAAATGATCGCCGAAGAATACACCCGTGAGGCAGGGGTACGTGATCTTCAGAGAAAAATTGCCAAAATTTTAAGGACAGTTTCTGAACGAGTGGTTAGAGGTATCGGAGCTAAAATTGAAATTGCACCTGCTGATGTTGAAGAGGTATTAGGAATACATAAAAATTCGTTTGAGCGCGCGCAGACCAAGGCAATGGCCGGAGTAGTGACAGGGCTTGCATGGACGCCAATGGGTGGAGACATATTATTTATTGAATCACTTAAGATGCCCGGCAAAGGTAAAATCCAACTTACCGGAAAACTTGGTGATGTTATGAGTGAGTCGGCCCATATTGGTTTGTCTCTAGTGAGATCAAATCTCTCCGGCATGTTGCCTGGTTTTAATTTCGCTAAAACCGATTTCCATGTGCACGTGCCTTCGGGATCAATACCTAAAGACGGACCAAGCGCCGGGATTACCATTTTCACGGCGCTTTGTTCTTTAGTTCTTGGCAAGCCGGTAGATTCAAAACTTGCCATGACCGGGGAAATTACCCTGAGAGGGGTGGTTCTTCCGGTTGGAGGTATTAAGGAAAAAATGATTGCAGCACACAGAGCTGGAATTAAGAAAGTGATTCTTTCCAAACAAAACGAAAAAGACTTGATAGAAGTTCCTGAGGCCGTAAAAAAGGATATTCAATTTTATTTTATAGATAATATCAGTGAATTGTTGACAATCGTTTTTGGAAAATTAGACGGACCTTACTTTGCAGATCCTCTATTATCTCCCCCCTACATAGAGGATTTCGAAGGGAAAATCGCACCTCGAGCAGAGGTGCGATAATTCTTTATCGTTATTTAACTTCTACTGTAATTGTCTTTGAAAATTCTTCACCGTAAGACTTGTGCGCACCATCTGCAAATTGCAGAGTAAGTGTGTGCTTGCCTGGCTTAAGTGTCAATGAAGTCGAAGTTGAGGCATCACCAAAATGAATATTGGTAGCATCTTTTGGAACTACTTGTCCCTGAGGAACAGCTTTCCCGTCAATAATCAGGTGGTGATGACCTGTTTTAGGCGTCATTACTCCTGCTTTAGCGACTGTCATGCCTTCAACACCGAAATCAACTTTAAAAGTTGTTGGAACGACTTCATTGTCTTTTGGAGAAACGAAACTTACGCTTGCAAATGCGCTAGAAAGTGAAAGTAAAATTGCCAAAAATAATACTGATTTCATACCGACTCCTGTTAGATTGATTTAATGATGTTATTTTAAAAATTTTAATCCGTATAGATTGAAGTAACGCTTTTGTCGTTCTAAGCTCTTTCCTGTCATCAAGTGTCAGGAGTATTAATGAATTTTAAATTCTTACTGTCTTTTTTATTTTTGATTGTTTTGAATGCCTATTCATCCGATCTAATCCTTAACATAGAGCCAAAAGCTGAAAAAATACCTAAAAAACTGGAAATTCACGGTGATGTCCGGATAGATAATTATTTTTGGCTCAACGACAAAAAAAATGAGAAGGTCATTGATTACCTGAAAGCTGAGAATGCCTACACCGAACTGGGTATGAGGGACACGTTGAATCTTCAGGAGAAACTTTATCAGGAAATGCGAAAAAGAATTAAGGAAGAAGACCAGAGCGTTCCTTATAAAAAAGGAAACTATTTTTATTATTCCAGAGTTCAAAAAGGTGATGAGTATCCCATTTATTGCAGGAAAAAAGACCTGAAAGCAGAGGAAGAGATTCTAATCAATGTTAATGAGCTTGGAGCTGGGAAAGATTTTATTCGAGTGACTCCACCGGCAATTCATCCGCAAGAACAGCTGGCAGCTTACGGTGTAGATACCAAAGGTGACAGAATTTTTACCATTTATTTCAAAGACCTGAAGACAAACCAACTTCTCAAACAAAAAATTGAAAATGTAACTTCCAATTTGGAATGGTCTCAGGCTGGCAAAATTTTATTCTATGCAAGACAAGACCCTCAAACGCTACGTTCAGATAAAATATATCGTTTTGATCTTGATACCGGCATTCATACGCTGGTCTTTGAAGAGAAAGATGAAAAATTTGAGGCTTATGTTTATAAAACGCTTTCAGACAAATTTATGATGATCGCAAGCGCCAGCACTCTTTCAAGCGAAGTGCGCTTTGCCCCGGCGGATAAACCACTGGAGCCTTTTAAGATCTTTCTTAAAAGAGAACCCAAGCATGAATACAATCTCGATGATGGTGGTGAGAAATTTATCATCCGTACTAACTGGAATGCAAAAAATTTCCGGATAATGGAAGCGGACTATAATGCTGCTACTAAGAATAAATGGAAGAATCTAGTTTCCCATAATCCTAAGGTTTTCTTTGAAGAAGTTCATCCTTTTAAAAATCACATCGTCATCGGACTTCGCGAAGGCGGATTGATCCAGATGATGGTTTTGAAAAAAGGAGAAAAAAAGGGAGAGTATATTAAATTCCCTGACCCGGCATATTTAGTATTTTTAGGCAGCAATGAAGAGTTTGATACAGATTTTGTTAGATATGCTTTTGAATCACTGAACAGACCCATGTCGGTATTCGATTATAATATTGAGACAGGAAAATCGGCCCTTCAAAAAGAAGACCTTGTGGCAGAATATGATGCTGCTGAGTACATTTCAGAAAGACAATTTGCGACTGCAAGAGACGGTACAAAAGTTCCGGTTTCACTTGTCTATAAAAAGAATTTTAAAAAAGATGGTGCTTCGCCGTTGCTTATTTACGGCTATGGTTCGTACGGGTCAAGTTCCGATCCTTATTTCAACCGCAATATTGTAAGTCTAATGGACCGGGGATTTGTTTATGCCATTGCTCATGTGCGAGGCGGCTCTGAGATGGGCAGGGCATGGTATGAAAATGGAAAATTCTTTAAAAAGAAAAATACATTCACTGACTTCATTGATGTGACTGAATATTTAGTAAAAGAGAAATACGCCCATCCCAAAAAACTCTATGCAAATGGCGGAAGTGCCGGTGGATTATTAATGGGTGCTATCGTAAACATGAGACCTGATCTCTATAACGGGGTGGTGGCAGAAGTCCCTTTTGTTGATGTTGTCACTACCATGCTCGACAGTTCCCTACCTCTGACCACAGGTGAGTATGAAGAATGGGGAAATCCTAACGAGAAGAAATTCTACAAGTATATGCTCAGCTATTCCCCTTATGACAATGTGAAAAAAGTGGATTACCCAAATCTGCTTGTGACCACCGGTTTAAACGACAGCCAGGTTTCTTATTTTGAGCCTACCAAGTGGGTAGCTAAGATGCGCGAGTTGCGGACCAACAAAAACAAAATGCTCTTACTCAAAATCGAAATGGACGTAGGGCACGGGGGGAAGAGCGGTCGATTTGAATACTTAAGGAACGAAGCCCTGGGTTATGCCTTTCTTTTAAAATTAGAGGGAATAAAAGAATAATTAGTTTTTAACGTCGCAGCTGATAATACCTTTAATTGGCGATTCCATATCAGCTGTTCCGATTTCAGCTTTTCCGATCAATTTTTTAAAGACGCCGGCCTTTGCAAGCTCAATAGCTTTATTGCTGAATTCAATATCGTAAATATTGTCGCATTCATTTGAAAATGCCATTTTGGTGCTATTTTTGTTCTTTTGAAAATCCAGTAATCCACCGTCAATGTTTGCAACAGGCTCTTCAGTATCAAATTTATTGATGTTAAATTTTTTGATTTCCTTCACTCGTTGGCCATTTTTAGTTAGAACGCAATTTTTCAAGTCGGCTGAAAATGCTGTTGAAGCTAGAGAAAGTGCAAGTGCTATAAATGCTATCTTCATAATTACCTCTTTTTATTCTTCACTGGTTAATTAAATTGATTCTAAAAATATTATGATGTGATCCATACACCAAAATATCGGAGGGAAAGTGAGCAAAATGCGGAATGTGTAAAAAAGTGTGTGTCTTGGACAAAAAAAAGCCCCGCAATTGCGAGGCTTCTCTTTTAAAATTGGTACACCCATGGGGATTCGAACCCCAGTCGCCGCCGTGAAAAGGCAGTGTCCTAGGCCGGGCTAGACGATGGGTGCATACATGAATGCGCGTAAAGTCTTTTGTGTCCATATTTCGAAAATGGTGATCTCTCTGCGACTCGAACGCAGGACCCTCTCCTTAAAAGGGAGATGCTCTAACCAACTGAGCTAAGAGACCAAACTTGTTTCGAAAGTGAGATTAAAAATAAAGTTCCTGTGCTTTTTTGTCAAACTAAAAGATTAAAAAAGTGCTGAAATCTTTTCCCGGAGCCTTTTAATGACTTGAAAAGCAATAACTCACGTTCTATGTTCCCCCCATGGAAAATCAGGAGTCAAAAGACCTAAACAATAAGCGTGTGGCACTTCATACGTTGGGATGCCGTCTGAATTTATCAGAAACGGGCTCGATTGCTCAGGGTTTTAAGGACCGTGGCTATGAAATTGTTGAATTTGGGGAGACTGCAGACGTGGTTTTCATCAATACTTGCACAGTTACAGATGCCGCTGATTCGACCTGCAGAAATCTCATAAGAAAAGCCTATGGATCGAGCCCGGAAGGAAAGATCGTAGTTGCCGGCTGTTACGCTCAGATGGAGCCGGAAAAGATCGCGGGAATGCAGGGAGTGGATCTGGTATTGGGTAACTCCGAAAAATACAAAGTCTTTGATTATCTGGATGAAGAAGGTGAGAACCAAATTCATGTGGATAAATCCTGGGAATTTTTTGGTGCTGCTACAACGACTGCTGATTCACACACCAGGGCCTTTTTAAAGATTCAAGACGGCTGCAACTATGTTTGCTCATTTTGTATTATTCCATTTGCCCGCGGACGCTCGCGCGCGATATCGGTTGCAGATGCAGTTGTAGAAGCTAAAAAACTGGTTTCAAGCGGTTTTAAGGAAATAGTCCTTACCGGAGTTAATATCGGTGAGTACGAGCAGGCATCGGGCGAAAAATTGCATGATTTAGTAGCGAATCTTCTCGCTATCGATGGCCTGGAGCGCTTCAGACTTTCAAGCGTGGAACCTAATACAATTACGGATGAGCTTATTGAAGTTTTAAAATCGTCTCCAAAAGTTCAGGATCATTTCCATATTCCGCTACAAAGCGGCGACGATCAGATTCTCAAAGAAATGAGACGCAAATATACAGTTGCTGATTACAAAAAAATCATTAATAAATTGATGGCAGCTTTTCCAAATGCAGGAATCGGGGCTGATATGATTGTCGGTTTTCCAGGTGAAACGAAAGAGCAGTTCGAAAACACCTTTAACTTAGTGCGTGAACTTCCGCTGACTCATTTCCATGTATTTCCCTACTCAAAAAGAAAAAACACGACAGCTGCAAAACTTGAAAATCATATTCATCACGCCGAAAAAAAATCACGGGTGAAATCACTAATGATGTTTGGGGACGCCAAGCTGAATCTTTTCACTGAAGATCAGGTGGGAAAACGGACCAAAGTTCTCTTTGAGCGAAGAAATAAGCATGGGTTGTTTGAAGGCTATTCATCAAATTATGTACGTGTTCAGGTCCAGTCCGACCTGGATCTATCCAATCAAATTTGCGAAGTTTACTTATCCGGAATGGAGAACGGTAAACTCATGGGCGAAATCATTCAATAAAAGTATTCAGGTCTGTTTCTTTACAGGAACAAATCATAATTCTAAACTTTTGTGATGGAAATCAGACAAAATATAATCACTACTATCAATGATCAGCGCCTGGAAATCGAAGGCGAAAAAGCATTTATGCCACTTGCAAATTATCTGCGTGAAGTTGCGGGCCTTACCGGCACAAAGATTGTGTGCGCAGAAGGCGATTGCGGTGCCTGCACAGTATTACTTGGAAACGAAATTGATTCTTCCGGCAAACTGATTTTTAAATCGGTGAACTCATGCATTCTTCCGCTTTATCTGGTTGACGGCGCTCAGGTCATAACAGTTGAAGGATTAAAACTTTCTGAGACTGAGCTTCATCCGGTCCAGCAATCGATGGTTGATTGTCAGGGTGCTCAATGCGGCTACTGCACGCCGGGCTTTATATGTGCAATGGCAGGCCTGGCGGAAAAATCTAAAAGTGAAAGCAAGCCCATTACAGAAAAAAAAGCAAAGAACTATCTGACTGGAAATCTTTGTCGTTGCACAGGCTATAAGCCAATTTTAGAAGCTGCACTAAATTTAGATTTAAGTAAAACTGAGCTTCTTAAAGACCGCTATCACAATCCTTCATGGCTTTTGGAAATGAAAAAGATTAAAGGGCAGTCTGTGACGATGAGCTTTAATCAAAAAAGCATTTTTCTTCCAGTGACCGTTGATGAAGCCGTGAAGGCGAGAGCTCAGGACTCAGATTTGCGGATTATAGGCGGCTCTACTGATATCGGTGTTGTCGTCAATAAAGGGCGTTTGACTACACCTAAAGCAATGGCGCTCTATCATATCGATGAACTGAGAAAAATTTCACATGACGAAAAATTTATCACTGTCGGTGCCACTGTCACTCTTTCTGAATTTGAAGAATACATCGAGAAATTTATTCCTGAACTTAAACGGCTGCTTCACATCTTTGCTTCACCACAAATTAAAAATCAGGCGACACTGGTGGGGAATATTGTCAACGGTTCGCCCATTGCAGATACCATTCCCTATTTAATGGTGAGTGATTCTTTAATTGTCCTGCAAAGCCAGAAGGGAAATCGCGAGGTAAAAATGGGCGAATTCTATCTCGGTTACAAAAAACTGGACATGACTTCATCTGAAGTAGTGACATCAGTCAGAATTCCGCGCCTTAAAAAAAATGAATCACTCCGATTGTATAAAGTTTCCATGAGAAAGGATCTGGATATTTCAGCGGTTACGTTTGCGGGAATTGTTGAATTAGAAAATAATATAATAAAAAAAGCAAAATTCTCTCTAGGTGGAATTGCAGCTACGGTCATCCGATTGACCGATATAGAAAAGAATTGTTCAGGGGCGGATTTTGAACGAAAAACCTTCGAGGCAATTGCCCAAAGTATTCCGCAGTATATTTCTCCTCTGTCTGATCTTCGCGCCAGTAAAGAATATCGCATGAAAGTCGCCCAGAACTTTTTTTTAAAATTTCATAATGAAATTTCAAAAGGAATAGTCTCATGAGCGTAGGAAAAAACATTCACCATGATTCTGCCAGAGGTCATGTAACAGGTGAAAGCATTTTCATTGACGACAGGCCAATGTTAAAAAATGAAGTATTGGTAGGTGTTCTGGGGGCGCCTGTTTCAGCTGGAAGAATAAAAAAAATTGATATTAGCGAAGCTCTGAAAGCTCCCGGCATCTTTGGCATTTATACCGCAAAAGATTTTCCGCACAACCGATGGGGGACGATTGTCCCCGAGCAACCAATCCTTGTTGATGACGTCATCGGGTATATTGATGAGCCACTTTGTATAATCGCAGGATCGAGCGACACTGCCATTAACCGTGCAAAAAAATTAATCAAAGTTGAAGTAGAAGAAAGCCACCCGATATTTTCTATTGATGATGCTATCGCGGCCCATAAATTTATCTGTCAGTCGACACCTTTTAAAAGAGGGGACGTCGATGCCGTCTTAAAAAATTCGCCTCATGTTTTAAAAGGTCATTTTGAATGCGGGGGCCAGGAACATTTCTATATGGAGTCGCAGGCGACAATCGCCTATCCTTTGGAAAATGGTCAAATGGAAATTCATTCTTCATCACAGCACCCAAGTGAAACTCAACATGTGGTGGCCCATGCGCTTCACCTGGATTTTTCTCAGGTGGTCTGCGTTGTTAAAAGAATGGGGGGAGGGTTCGGCGGCAAAGAAAGTCAGGCTGCACATTTTGCCGCAATGGCAGCGCTGGTGGCTTATAAGTTAAAGCGCCCCGCCCGCCTTGTGCTTACTAAAGATGATGACATGATGATGACCGGAAAGCGCCATCCTTGTAAAAACTTTTATGAAATAGGTTTTGATGATCAGGGAAAAATACTTGGATTCAAGGCCCATATTTATGCCAATGGCGGAGCCTATACTGATTTAACTCCTTCTATTTTAGATAGAGCAATGTTTCATATTGATGGAAGTTATTATTTTGAACACTGCCTGATTGAAGGATCGGCAGTGAGAACAAATCAGCATTCCAATACGGCCTTTCGCGGCTTCGGCGGGCCTCAAGGCAACATGACTATTGAAAGCGTTATAGAGGACATGGCGAATTATCTCCAGATGGATGCTTTTGAAATTCGAAAGCTTAATCTTTATGGGATTAATGAACGCAATCGCACACCCTACGGGCAACTGGTCGACAACAATGTGTTACCTGAAATTTTCACCAAACTTCATGGCAGCTCAGGTTACAAAAATTTAAGTGAAGAAATTAAAAAATTTAATCTTTCGGGTACAGGTAAACTTCGCGGCCTTTCCATGACCGGTTGTAAATTTGGGATTGCCTTCACTGCAAAATTTCTCAATCAAGGAAATGCATTGGTGAATATTCATCTGGACGGCACTGTTCAGGTTTCGACCGGGGCTACGGAAATGGGTCAAGGGGTGAACACAAAGATTCAGCAAATAGCATCACTCGCTTTTGGAATTCCTTATTCACACGTAGTCGTCATGCCGACTTCCACAGAAAAAAATCACAACACGTCTCCAACTGCTGCTTCGAGCGGAGCAGATATAAACGGAGCGGCTACTCTTAAAGCATGCGAAGATATTCTCGCCAGACTTAAATGGGTTGCCCATCTGTATTTTAATGGGACTAAATTTTCTGACTCAGAAGAGTTGCCGGCATTTGTTGAAAACTCAGTTAATACCGATCATATAGTTTTTGAAAATGAAACGGCTAAAGACAAGAACTCTGGAAAAATGATTTCATGGATCGATTTGATAAAAATGGCTTATATGAACCGCGTTTCATTGGGCGGTTATGCTTTTTTTAAAACTGAAGAACTGGGTTTTGATAAAAAAGCACTGACAGGAAAAGCCTTTAATTATTTTACTAACGGCGCAGCTCTAAGTGTTGTTGAGATTGATGAATACACCGGAGAGTTAAAAGTACTGCGTTCAGACATCCTGATGGATTTGGGAAGACCGATTAATCCTGGTATTGATATGGGCCAGGTTTCGGGGGCTTTTATTCAGGGAATGGGGTGGGTGACTACAGAAAATCTTTTCTATCATCAAAATGGAAAGCTTCTTTCTCATTCTCCAACCACTTATAAAATTCCCAATATTCAGGATGTCCCAAGAATTTTCAATATCAATTTCCTTGAAAATCATACGAATACTCAGAATGTGATGCGATCAAAAGCAGTTGGAGAGCCTCCTCTTCTCTTAGGCGCTTCAGTCTGGACTGCAGTCAAAAATGCTCTCAGCTTTCGAAGCAAAAAGATCATCCCAAACATAACAAGTCCTGCTACTAACGAAGTTATTTTGATGGAACTAAGTCGTTATGAATGAAGATTTTCTGCGTCAACTTTATAAATTGCGTGAGGAGGGTACAATATGTGTCGTTGTGACTTTAATAAGCGTCACAGGAAGTGCGCCTCAGGAAGTCGGCGCCAGAATTATCGTTGGCGATCAGGGACTTCTGTACGGGACGATTGGCGGGGGAAAATTAGAGACTAAGGCAATTCAGAAAGCTCGCGATCTTCTCACGCTTGATAACAATCACGAATTTGTACAATGGAACCTGCAGAAAGATGTAGGGATGACCTGTGGCGGAGTTACAAGTTTATTTTTTGAAAAATTTCTTCCCCGATCTGACTGGAAAATTGTCGTGTTTGGAGCAGGTCACGTAGGGCAGGAGCTGGTTCGTCTTTTAATAAGGCTCGACTGCGACGTTGTGTGTGTAGATCCACGAGCAGAATGGCTTAATAAACTTCCGGAACATTTCAGGCTAAAAAAAATTCAAACCGACGATATGAAGTCCGTTTTGAAAACACTTTCTGCTGATACTTTTATCACATCAGTTACAATGGGACATGCTTTTGACCTGCCCATTTTAAAAGAGGCACTGACAGAATTTAATTTTCCCTATATTGGCGCCATCGGAAGCGATTCGAAGGCCCGGGTTCTTAAGGCTGATTTATTAAAGCATGGTGTAACTGAAAACTTGATTGCAAGCCTCCACTGTCCAATCGGTGAGCCATTTGGGAACAATCACCCGGCAGAAATTGCCGTTAGTATCGTTGCTCAATTGTTAACTAAAAGAGACGGTCTAAAAAAATAAAATCTTAAGATACTAACAAAAATCAGAAAAAAGAATCAGCCTCTGTTTTTCTATAGCCTACATAAAAGCTTCAATGATTAATTCCTTGAAATATCAAGAATCTACCTTCAGAAATCAATAAGAAAATTTCGCTTACAGCCCCTTCAATTGTGAGCACTGTTTAGGGACATATTTTGCCCAATCATTTAAGACGCATAAATAAGATAAGATTAAGAATTGTTAATGGCAATGGAGTGCAATTGATACTTTTAACAACTTCTGATTATTTTCCAAAACTTGGCGGCTTGTCGACGTTTACACATAACATCGAATTGGTTTTAAGAGATTTGAAATTGGATTACGAATTGTTTCACTGGAAAGATTACACTGAAATTCAAAACTTTTCTGTGAGCGATCTCTCGCAATACTCACTAATAATTAATATTCATCCACAATTCTCGTGGCTAACGAAAGCGCATCATGAGAAAATGATTAATTTTATCCACGGTTCTGAAATATTACTCACGTCTCCCAACCCGTTAAAAAAATTATATAAAAAGCTTAACAAATCAGGATATTTTGCAAAATTAGAAAGCTGCTATTTGAATATTTTTATTTCAGAAGCCACTTTAGCTAAAGCCGCAGGAGAAGGTTTCTCTACTGATTATTCCAGAGATCTGATCCTCCATAATTGCATTGATATTAAAGACTCTCAATTCATAAAAAAAGATTTAAAAAACAAATTATCGTTTTGCTGTATTGTAAGAAACGTGGCCCATAAAAATCTTGCAGGCAGTGTTAAATTCTGTGAATTAGTTGCAGAAGTAACAGGAAAGGAAGTTGAATTAATCGTTCCACAAAATTCAAAAATATCTTCATCGAAAATCAGCATAAATGAATTAAGCAGTCCCGATAATTACGAGCGGGACGAAGCTTACAAGACATCACACTATAATTTATTATTATCGCATGATCATTCTGGACAAGGATTCTTTGAAGGGTTTGGTTTAACTGTTTTAGAATCAGCAAGATTCGGAACACCAAGCATCGTTATGAACTCCGGCGGATTACCGGAAGCCGTTCACAATGGTGAGACGGGTTGGGTAATTAACGATGTAACTGCTGAAAATATTCAGAGCATTTTTAACCGGGAAAATGATTCTCAGTACCAACAGATGGCCATTAACTGCTACGGTCATACTACACGTTCACATTCATTGAATGAGTACGCAAAATTACTGAAAATAATTTCAATGCAAAGAGGTGTTGCATGAATAAAATTGCAGTGATCATGAACACTAATGAGTTAGGCGGAGCCGAGAGAAGCATGGTATTCCAGCTTGTCAATCAGCATGATAACCAATTTACTTTTTTCCTTCCGCACATTACTGAAAGCAAAGCTCTGGAAAAATTTTTAAAGAGCTCGGGGTTCAACGATATTAGTTATTATAATTATCCTCGTTCGCTCTATTCAATATCGAGAAGCAGTTTGGTTCCAGGTTTCGGGGTTTTTAAAGATATCTATAGCCTCTTTTTCAGAGCAGGTGAGTTTGCATCCTTGAATCAGTTTGACATGGTTTACTTAAATGGGAATAAGGCCGCATTCTTGTTCTTTGCTAAAAACAAACTGCTTCATTATAAGGGGAAAGTCGTATGGCATTTGAGAGACTATTACCACTCAAGTAAGCTTACTAATACGCTTTGGAAACTTCTGAGTAATTTGAAAAGAGAAAATCTTAGCTTCATTTGCAATTCCGATTCTGTGAAAGGCAGCCTTGCTGTTTCTCCCTGGAAAAACTATCCAGTACAGGTCATCTACAATCCGGTTGGAGAACAGCTGCCCGTCCGTGATACCGCCAGAAATATCAAAACTATCGGGTTCGTTTCAATGATGGCCCCATGGAAAGGTGTTCATGAAATAGTTCTTTGGTGCAAATTATTTGAAGCTGAACTTGAGTCACTTGGAATTACCAGTGTAAAAATTTACGGCGGAGATATTTATAAAACCGTGGGCAGTCATAATTCCTACAGCGAACAGATAAAAAGACTGAATACTAAATTTAATTCAAAGCTTTTATCGTTCCAAGGACATAAAGAGCCAAAGGAAATTTTTCAGGAAATAGACTGTCTCATCCATTATTCGCTTAGCCCAGAACCATTTGGACGTGTCATTTTGGAAGCATTTGATGCTGGGATCCCGGTAATTTCAACATGCCTTGGTGGTGCCGGCGAATTAGTACAAAGTCAGGTCACTGGAATAAAGGTTTTCGCTCATGATCGCCATGGATTATTTTTAGCAGTAGAGCAATTAGTAGAAAATAAAGTCAGAACGTTTAAGTTGATATCAAGTGGAATTGAAAAATCCAGGTTAATCCAAAAAAATATTTCAATGAATATGAAAAGAGTATTGGAAATAGGGGAGGCTTCGTGACAGAAGTTGTAAAATCAAATCAGGCCATCAGTCTAAAAAAGACTAACTCACGAGATAGAAAGATAGAGCTAACTTTCTATATTCCTGAGGGAAGACGATCGAGAACAGAGGTGACAATTGAAGTGACGAGCAATGGCGAAATTACTGCCACGGACGTTGAGCAACCATATATAGTAGCCGAAAAAGCGAGTGCCCTATCACTGCTTCAAAATCTTGAAATGTTTGACGCTATTGAAGCAGCTCCAGCAATCGCAACTGAAGCCATTGAAGTTCTTGAAGCAAAAGAGCCGACTGCGTTGGAAGAACTTGTCGAGTCCACAGATATTGTCCAGGCTGCTGAAGCCGTAGAAACGACAGAAATTATTGAGGGTATAGCGGCAGTAGAGGCGATGGAAACAGGCCTGGCTATCGATACAGAAAATGACTTACCAGTTCTAAATAAAGTAAATATTCATATCAATGAGATTGTTAATGATATTGTTCCCTTCTTCAGTCTTAAACTGAAAAATGCTCCTTCTATATACAAAACTGGTTCAACATTTCTAAAGGATATAGCCAATGGAAAGAAACATTTTGGATTCAGGGCATTATCTAGTCAGGCAAATGAAATACATTTGTTGGCCTATGCAAGTTTTATTAACTACTCGTTGAAGCAGCCCGTTTTGGTAGTCGTGAAGGATTTCAACGATAAATCTTTCGATAAGTATCGAAATAATTTTACAACAGGAACTCTTTGGAAATGGAAAACGAAGGACTGGGGAAACCTGTGTTTTATCGATTATAAGCAAATCACGAAACACGCGGCTGAGTTTAAACATTTAGATATTGATATGATTACAAATGAATTTTCTGCGGTTTTATGGTCGTTATATGGAACCGAGACGGAGGATGAACTACAAAAGGCTTCTCTAGTCATTTTGGGGAAAGTCAATTCAGTTACGCTCATTGTGAGCAAGGGTGGGACCAAGAGTAAGGACTTAAAGAAGTCAGCTGACTATTATCAATGTTTTGACATTCCAATTAAGGGAATTTTAGTCGAGGAAGAATTGAAATGAATTCAGCACGAAAACTAAAATTAGAAGTTTCTGAAACTGAAGATAATTTAAAAATGGATTCTTCAGACAAGCTGGCGGGCTATTTTTATAAAATCGTCAATCATGAAGAGCTGTTCAAAATCGGAAAGGGACTTCTGTTGGAAGTAGAGAAAGGTGTTAAGAATTTTGCCTTTACTTCTACTGGCTATAAGAATTCACAGCAACGTACCATCCTGGGGCTTTGTTGCTTTTTCGACCAGAATGCCAGCTATAAAATCTGTATAGTTTCGGACCATTTATCCCAGGGAGTATTTAAAGACCTGATAGACTCATCCTCCCTGAACAGTTATTCAATTGGAAGCGGGGAAGATATAGTAAAATATAAATCATTTCACCATCACTTCGACTTTATTGATTACTCAGAACTATCTAAGTTTTATGGGAATCATTTGTATACAAAAACATTTGATGCTGAAGTGGCTTCAATACTTTCCAGGTATGACATCATTCTCTGGGATATTCCTGAGATGGAAAAAATGAAGCAAAACCCGCATTTTCATTACCGAGTCTCTCATTTTTATGAATCTCTTACAGTGATAGTTTCTCAGAGCACGTCGTCTGGAAAGCAGGTTGAATTTATAAAGAATTTTTTTAGTAATTATAATATTAACTTAAACGGAGTTTTATTTGATACGTCTAGTCTGAAAGAACGGCCTAAACGTAGAAAAATTTTAGGAATTTTCTAATTGATGGATAAATTAAGCACACTGCTAAATGAAAACACGATCGTAGATTTCAAGCTTCTTTGGAAGTTGTCTCTACGATATCGTTCGCATTTAATTGTTGCGCTCTTATTTTGTTATGGGCTTTTTTCTTACACATATTACTCTCAGCCGGTTATTTACGCTGTCAATGTGCCTATAAAGGCAGTTGCAAATCACACCGTGGCCAAGGATCTTACTGCACTAGTGCCAACTGACAATACAAGCAGTGTAAACCTAGACGAATTGAAGATTTCGCTTGATACATATTCTTTTTTTAAGAGTTATGCCGAGCTTGCTTTACAGGACCCCAAATTTGATAAACTCAATTTTGGCTCCATAAACTCAAGAAAAAGTCTTTTTGGTTATGAATTAAAGAAGAGCTGCGGGCTGGACAAAGATTGCCTTATGGAACGACTGACTAATTCACTTAAAGGATCATTTTATATTGAGCAAGGCTTGACCGATAATCGGTTCAAGTTAACAGTTAATGCAATAGAGAAATTAACAGTGCTGCGATTAACAGCAATTATAATTAAGGCGATTGATTTAAACCGTGTACATGTCCGTCAATATCTTGTGATCAAGGAACTGCAAAGTGTAAATAACCTGATCGTCGAGAGCAGGTCTTTGATGCAGAAAATGGACGGTTATAAGGCCCTCGAGGAACAGGAAAAATTAAATAATAATATATTTGAGCTAAAGGAAAAGTTAAAATATCTTCAGTATTCTGCGAGTACTGAGCTTGCAAACACAACTGCCTTAGAATCCCGGCTGACCGAAAATAAGCGGTTTACCAAAAGCAGAAGTATCAGCTCCCTGGGAGAGTTAGAGAAAATTAAAAAGTCTCAGGCCCGACTGCTGGAGATCAAACAAAACATAGCAACTTTAACAAGCATAGATGAAGAAAAACTTACGACGTCAGATAGATTGATTATCACTCAACTAAGTGATGAACAGGCAAGACTATCAAAGATTTTACCTCCAGAGCCCCATAGAAAAAGTATGGAACTAGCAGAGAATTTCATTGAAGGGCAAAGAGGTAAGTCGGGTGATTTTGAATTCGATTATCAAGTATCTAAAAATAAGCTGGAAAAACTTCAGCAAGATTACGAGACAGCTAAAGCAGAGATGAATCAAATGCTGCAGCAAAAATTAACTAACGAAAACAAAGTTATGGGAATGAAGGCCGACCTCGAGTTTTTAAAAAATCTTGAAGCCAAGCAGATGTCCCTAAAGTTGTTAAACGCTACAATGACTACCGATTTAATTTTTGAAGACAATAGCTCAGTGGCTAAAGAGTTCCGCCAGGCTACTTTTTTAAGGGTTATATTATTTAGCCTTTCTATAACGCTGTTACTTTATATGATTTCAATTGTGATTCGGTATATGTCTGACGATAGAATCTACGGTGAAGAAGAAATTAGATCTCACTTAAAGAATCTTGACTTCGTAGGTGAAGTTCCTACTTTTGAATAGTATTTTTTTATCTGATCAAAAAAGTTTGCCTCAGGCAAAAAATTCAGCATTCGCAAAATAAACGCAAAAATCTAAACAATTTCGCCTTCATCCCGAACAGAAAAGTAGGGGACTCTTTCGAACTTAGGGATATTAATCAAAATTTAATATGCCAGAATGAGTTTTGAAAATGGGAGAATTATAGTGACAGCAGCTAAAAATTTAAAAATTCTTGAGCAAGAAATTGATCATGAGAAAGGTAAATCGTCGACGGATCAGCTCGCTGCCTATTTTTACCGAATTTCCAATCATGAAGAACTGTTTCGAATTGGAAAGGGTTTTCTGCATGAAGTACAGAAGGGAATCAAAAGTTTTGCATTTACGTCTACAGGATACAAGAACTCTCAGCAGCGGACGATATTAGGCCTGTGCTGCTTTTTTGATCAGAATGCGGACTATAAAATTGCTATCGTTTCTGATCTCTTGTCACAGGGCGTTTTCAGTGAACTCATCCAATCTTCAACTCCCCACTCATATTCTCTTGATAAGGGTGAAGATATAATTAATTATTCGTCATTTCATCACCATTTCGATTTTATTGATTATGCAGAACTGAGTAAATTTTACGATAATCATTTATATACAAAAAAATTTGAAAATGAAGTAAAAAAGATCCTTGATAAATACGATCTTATTTTTTGGGATATTCCAGAGATGGAGAAGATTAAAAATCATCCACATTTTCATTACCGTATTTCGCATTTATATCAGTCCATGACAGTTATAGTTTCTCAGAATGCAACTTCAGGAAAACAGGTTGAAACAATTAAAAATTTTTTCAGCAATTACAATATTAATTTAAACGGAGTGCTGTTTGATAATACATGTGCCCAGGATATACCTAAGCGAAAAAAATTCTTGGGGTTATTCTGATGGAAAAGTTACAAGGATTATTGCACGAAGGAACAATAATAAACCTGAGAATGCTTTTCAAGCTGAGTGTGCGATACAAGGTACATTTTTTTGGCGCTGTTTTATTCTTTGTCTCATTCTTGCTTTATAATCAATTCTCGCAACCTGTGATTTACGCTATTAAAGTTCCAATGAAGGAAGTTATTGTTCAAAAAGTATCGTCAGACCTCACGTCTCTATTGCCCGAAGCCAATATAAGTGCACTTAGCCTGGAAGAGCTAACCATAGCGCTTTCAAATTATTCTTTTCTTAAAAACTTTGCTTCTCTGGTTGTAGAAGATCCCAACTTTGACCAGCTGAATTTTGGTAGGATTGAATCTACTAAATCACTTTTTGGCCGGGATTTAAAACTAGGCTGCATTGGAGTGAATGAGTGCATCGTTGCAAGACTTGCTGATGAGCTCCCTGAATTGTTTTACCTTGAAAAAGGTCCGACTAAAAATAGATTCACCTTAGTAACTAATGCGATTGATAAAAAAACTGTATACACGTTGTCATCCCATTTAGTGAAGGCGATTGAGCAGGATAGGATCAGAGTTCGGCAATATACATTGCTAAAAGAAATTAAAAGCGTCGGTAATTTAATCGAAGAAAGCCGTTCTGTTATGAAGAAAATGGGAGGCTATAGAGCAATGGAAGAGCAGGAGAAGTTGCAGAATAATATTGCTGATTTAAAGGAAAGAATCCGCCTGCTCCAGTCCAATTCAAGTCTGGAAATGGCCAATGTTTCATCCCTTCAGGCGAAACTGATGGAGAATAAAAAATCAACAAGAATGGTCGAAAACACCGACGAAAAATACGAGGAGTATCAGAAAGCTCAAAGGCGGCTTGAAGATATTAAGCTTAATATTGCAGCGCTATCCAACATTGAAGAGGAAAAGCGAACTGCATCGGATAAATTGATAATTTCTCAATTAAGGGAAGAACAATCAAGTTTATTAAAAATTCTTCCTCCTAAACAAGACTTGAAGTCTATGGAACTGAGTGAATCTTTTAAGGAGAAACAAAGAGGTAATTCGGGAGATTTCGAATTTGATTATCTGGTTTCAAAGAATAAAATATCAAGACTTAAGGTAGATTACGAATCTTCAAAAGCTGAATTGAACGAAATGTTGCAGAAGAAACTTATCAATGAGAATAAGGTTGGTGGTATGAAAGCTGATCTGGATTTTTTAAAGAGTTTAGAATCCAAGCAAATGTCTTTAAAGCTATTGAGCGCCACAATGAACTCAGACCTGGTATTTGAAGACGGCAACCAGCAGGTTGAGGATTTTAGAAAATCGTCTTTTATCCGGACATTCTTGTATAGTTTTTCATTTAGTCTATTGCTGTATATACTATCCATTTTGGCTAGATATTCATCGGATGATCGTATCTACGGTGAGGAAGAAATAAGAATGTATCTAAAAGATCTGGATTTTGTCGGAGAAGCTCCTTCATTTGAATAAATGTTTTTTTGATATTTTATGATTAATTATGTCACAGATTTCGAATGTAGGAATTTAACTCTTAAGCTGAGCGACAAAATCTTATTTAAGGATTTCCAATACAAATTTTCAGGTCCGGGGATCGTGCAGATTGAAGGCGAAAATGGCACAGGAAAATCGAGCCTGTTGAAAGTATTTGCAGGATTGATAGTTACGGAAAATAATAATATTAAATTCTCAGGTTTTTTGCCAGAACAGGTTGGCGCTGGTGATTTCAGTTTTTTTACGACGACCAGCCTGGGCTTACTTTCTAATCTAACAGGAAGAGAGCATATTGAGCTATTTTCGAAGGCCATAGGGATCAATTCAAATAGTGTTTTAGATAAAATTCTTGAATTTCAGGAAATGGAAATTTTCAATGAAATTTTAAACAAGCCAGTTTCCGATTTTTCGCAGGGGATGAAGCAATTTTTAAGACTTTTCCTTCATCTTTTTTTTCAACCAAAAATAGTGTTTCTTGACGAACCTTTTTTATATTTATCACCCAAATTGAAGGAATTTTTTCAGCAAAAGATCGAGTTAATGGCCAGTGATTCGCTTATCTTTATAACTGATCAGAAGTTCTCATGGGTCCCGTCAACCAAAAGGGATAAAATTATTTTGGGTGAAAAATGATTTCATTTGTTTTCACTCTTTTTTTTAAAAGGATTTTTTCAGGAAAGACCATTTTGTGGAAATTAATCATAGAATGCTTTTCAATGTTTTTAACTATTGCCGTTATTTATTATGCCAGTGAATCCTTTAATCTTAAAGGAAGTACTCTTTATGAGGGATTTTCTTCATTGTTTTCCTTTTTGCTTGTTGGTGAAATAGCTCTTGTTATTCCAATGAACTTTGCTGAAAGATTGATCTCCCATTTTCTTGAAATCCGCAATCAACAATTTTATCAAACTCTGATTGGTTTGAGGATTTCAACAAATAAATTTATTTTCAGTGAAGCGCTGGTCGATGTTATCTTTCCGTTTTCCAGAGTCCTGTTTATTCTTTTTTATAGTTCGATTTTTTTAAATTTTTCACTTACTTTTACTTCTGTGGTGACCTTTATTTTGGTTCAGATTTTTGCTGTAATTGTCTTTGCGATGATGGCCCTGATAGCTACATTAATCTATTTAAAGTTTAACCGCGGCCTTAGTCTTTTTTATTCATTTCAATCTGTTGCTGCCATAATAGGAGGGGCTTATTTTCCAATCCAAGTTTTTCCAACTTATTTAAAAAATATTTCAATTTTTCTACCTCAGACCCAGGTCTTGCATGCCTCCCGCTTGATATTAAATGGTCAACTACTGGAGTTTTCATCTTTAGCAACGTTGTTCATATGGCTGATTTTCTTAACTCTCATCTGGTTTTTTTTAAACTATTACCTCATCCAAAATCTTAAACGAAACGCTCGGTTAATTTAGTGTTCTAGCTAGATCTTCTTTCCTTCTACAGGCCATTGTTTATATGTTTCTCATTGTTTATGGCACTAGAAAACTTGTGTTATGACCCTAGTCGAGTATCAAGATATTGACAAGAATTGTTAATAGCTGTTAATATTGTATAATATTTGTTTATATGAAAACAATTATTATACAGAGAGTTTTTAATTGAAACCAGCTAAGAAGAAGACCTATACCAAGCCAAAAATTCAATCAGAAAAATTGAATTCATATGGGGCAGTCTGCAATGGATCAACAACCGGTGGGAGAAAAGCAACAACTGCGGCACCTGCTCTGTGTAATGCCAGTAGATTGAATTCGTAAAATTGGAAAATATATCTAATCCGTTTCTTTTGGAAACAAAATTAAGTACCTTAAAAAAATTCAATGACACTCTCATTTCAACTGCATTTCCCTATTCCATCACATGCAATTATCATGGGATCAATCTTCAATTTAAAACTTTATCTTTGCGCTTTGTTGAGTCCTTAGCTGATTCAATTCCAAAAAACTGGATTTCCGGGCCTACAAACGAAAAAATTATTTATCTGATGACGCCTCAGGATTTTGCAATAAACTCTCAATTGTGGAGTGAAGAGATTTCTCAAGATTGCTTTTCATTTGAAAATAATAATATTTCAGTTCAAAGAGATTTTGCCTGCCAGATCAGAGATAATAAAGCGCTTTTAATATGCGACGATTGTGTAGGGGATGGCCTTTACAATTTTTTACGCTGGTATATTTCAGAGCAATTGATCAATTTAAATAAATATGTCGTTCATGCCTCATGCGTTCTTGATAAAGAAATGAATGCCCATTTATTTCTGGGACATTCCGGAGCGGGAAAGACCACAATCACCAGACTCTGTGGAACTCGTCTCGTTCTTGGAGACGATATGAACATCATTAGCTCTGTGAATAACCAATTAGTCGTTGAAGCTGGCGCCATCGGCGGCCAGTTTAACTCAATGATCGGTTATGATAAAAAAATGCCTGTAAAAGCGTGTTACTGGCTGAAGCAGTCTCAGGAAAATAGACTCTCGGATCTCGGGCCAACTGAAGCCAATCAGAAGTTAGTGGCAAGTTTTGCCAATCTACACTGGCCTACTTTATCAAACGAAAAAATTGAACAATTGATGAATTTTTCAATGGAAGCAGCTTCTTCTGTTAAGTTTTATGATCTTCATTTTTTAAATTCAAATTCCATTTGGGAATTATTAGATCCATGAAAACATTTTGGATAAATTTAAAAGGCTCGAGCATGTCGCCCTTGCTCATAGATCAGGATGAAATTCTGATCGAATCAGTTGCATGGGAAAATCTTATGTGCGGCGATCTGGTTTTATTTTTTGATCAAGAGACTAAAGAACTGATCCTTCATCGCTTGATCGACCTCTCTTTTCAAACAAAGGGCGACCTGAGTTTGTGTGCAGAAACAATATCAAGAGAAGGCTATTTTGGAAGGGCCGTTGGATATAGACGAGTTGGGCATTACAGAGCTCTTCCCGCAACAAACTCTCGCTTTAATTCTCTCTTTGTTTTATGTTCAAAAATGAGAATGAAGGGACCCCTGACAAGAAAGCTTGCCCGGATGTTTTTTATTGTTTTGACCAGAGTCTTTGAATTTTGTAATGAAAAAACCAGGACAAATCATAGCGAAGCGCAGATGTTATTTGATCCTTAGTGGCCTGTTTAACAAGATAGTATTTGTACTTTTTTTCCATAGGGTTTAGTAAAAAAGAGATGGTGAGTAAATTCATCCACCACTTTTTCTTATTGATTTCAAAAAGTCTTTCTATTTCACTTTCAAGTCTAACCCCGAAATGCTGACTTAATATCCACAAGCACATCTGTACCGAGGTAAAAAGATTATGTTCGATGGACTTTGATTTTAACAAATTCCAGTCCAATTCATGGAAATGTTTCTGATAAAAAAAGTAAATATCAAAAATCCAGTACAGACAGAGAAAGCTGTGCTGGCAGGCTACATGCCCGCATAGATGAATGAGCATATCTTCATTTTTTAACCGGGTCAGATTTAAATAGGGCGTGCCTGTAGTTTGCCAGTTTTCCTTTTTTAGATGAAAAAATAAGCTGGTGTGCAACTCTATATTTACTTCCACCTCGCCAATTTTTTTGATCCATTCTTTTTTAAATCTGTTTCCATAAAAAGATTGCAATCGAGTTGGCTCAAATCCTAATTTACTTAGTAAGTTTTCCCACTTGGCAGAATCCTCTGCGGGAATCAGTAAATCAATGTCCGATAAAAACCGGGAGCCCACGTCTGTATAAATATCCAACAAGAGATCGGCGCCTTTAAGAAGAGTGGCACTTGTTTTAAATATAGCCGCATGCGTGCTGATTTCTTCAATGACATTTAACAGAACATGATTGTGAATCCACTGCTTTTTGTACTGAAGCATACAATCGTTATGTACTGAGAACTCTGGAAAATAATGATAAATGATACCTGTAACATGGTGCTCGTTTAAGAGATCCATGCAATTCTTTTGCTTTGCTAAATTTTCGACAATAGGTATTTGAAAATTCATATTGATAGTATAACGAATATTTCACTTGCTTAAAACTACTATAAATAATAACGTTTTAGTATGAAAAAACCGCAAAAAATGGAGCGACTTGCCTATAGAAAAATAGGTGATGAAACCATAATACTTGACACTAAAATTAACAAAGAAATTCATCAACTCAATGAAGTGGCTTCTTTTGTGTGGGAATTATGCGATGGAAAACATGATGTTCAAAGCATTATTCAAAAGGTATGTGAAGAGTTTGACGTCGCTGAATCAGTGGCCGTGGAAGACATTAATGCTATAATTGCAGAGTTAGATGCAAAATCATTATTGACCGACAATTCGTTATGAGTGCCAAAGATCAATTTTATAAAACGCCACTGCTGGAAGGAATGCTGAAAAAGGCAAACCTGGCATGCATTCCTTTGATTACAACTCTGGAAATCACTCAGAACTGCAATTATCAATGCCGCCATTGCTACAATTTTGATCGCACAAAAGTTGCGGCTGATGAGCTCAAAAATGATTCACTAAAACCTGAAGAGATTTTAAGAATAATTGATGAAGTTGCCCAGGCCGGTGCTCTCTATTTAAATTTCACAGGGGGAGAAGCTCTCCTACATCCTCACCTCGATGACTTTGTTAAAAGGGCCAGGACTCATCATCTGGAAGCCAGACTTAAAACCAATGGATCACTTTTAACTAAAGAGCGCTGCATGGCCTTGGATAGCGCCGGACTTGCAGGCATGGACATCAGTCTCTATGGATTTTCTGAATTCTCCTACCAAAAACTCACGGGTAAAGTTGGCATGTTTGCTAAAACAATTGCGGGAATTAAAACAGCCCATGCCTTGGGATTCAATGTCTACGTGAGCATTATTTTACACCGCTACAATATTGACGAATTAAAAATGATGATTGATTTCTGCACAGAGAATTCAGTTGAATTTCAATTTTCAACCGAGATAACTGAAAGGTACGATAATAGTTCAGGGTCTCGCGAATTTGAAATTACAAAGGAGCAGTTTTCAGAGCAGTTATCAGGAGAATTTGCAGAAATTTTTATGCATTTAAATCCTGAAAAAAATGTCCAGTGCTCATGTGCCCGCTCTGTTTGCGGAATAAGCTCTTCCGGGGAAATTTACCCTTGCATCGGAGCACCGATAGCTTCCGGCAATTTGCGTGAGAAAACTTTTCAGGAAATCTGGAAAAATTCGGAAACTCTAAATAACATTAGAAATTTGAAAAAATCTGATTTTAAGAATTGTATGACCTGTGATCATATTGAATACTGCAGTCGAAGCAGCGGGAGTATTTTCATTAACACAAATGATTACACAGGTTGCGACTCAGTAACTCTGGAACAGGCGAAAATAAGACACGCTAAAGCTTTGGCCGTGACTTAATCTCTTTGATTTTTATTCTTGCTTTATCACTTAGATATAAGAAGGTTGGGTAAGACATGTCATAACACATGTCCAGGATATGCTTTTGTAGCGTGTTGTTGATTACAAAGCAGTCCAGGATTTCCTTGGAAAGCCCAACCAGGAATACAATAACGAACACTTTTTTAAACTTCATTCCTCTTTTTAATAAAAGAATTGTGATTGCAGCTGAAATACCAATATGCAGAACCATGCCCAAAGGAACGATGCCAAAGATTTTGGTTACGGATATTGTTCCTAATATTTTTTGTAATTCAATATAGAAGTTGAAGATCATTTTTTTAATTTAACGGATAAATTCTAAGATCAAAATCTTGTCAAATTGTTTATAATAAATCTATTATATACCCATGTTATATATTAAGAAATTTATCTCTCTTGTGATTATACTTCAGATGTGGTCATTCTCGGTTTTAGCCGCGGAAGCAGCGGCAACGCAATCCGAGCTTAATCTTCAGGAAATTGCACTTCCTTCCGAAGTTAAAGATTTAAATAAAAGCACTGGAAGCATATACTATAGTACTTCCGTCAAGAATAAGGTTCTTATTCCTGTTCACATCTGGGGTGAAGTCAGACAGGCAGGTCTTCATTTTATTCCTTCCGACACGACTTTTGTTAAAGGGATATCTTTAGCTGGTGGGCCAAGTGGTTCCGCAAAATTAGATGAAATTGTACTTATACGAAAGTCTGCTGGAGAAAATTATAAAGAGGTCGAGTTTGATCTTTCAAAAGGTGGAGATGCAACTGCCCACCAGTTTAAAATAGAACCTGGTGATACGATCTTTATCAAAAAAGATACTTTCATGGAAAACCGCGCTTACTACACTAGCTGGATTGGTATATTGATTACCGTTATTTCGACCTTTGTGATCGTCAACAAGGTTAAATAGCTAATTCAGGCACTCTTCTTTCTTGAAGTCTTTTGCCTATTTTCTTCTTTTAATGAGATATCGAATGAACTAAATTGCGTTGAGTCGATTATGTTGACTTTTTTGCCTTCGAAAATTTTAAATACATTTTCAGTGTTCTGAATTAACAAGTTTGATCGCCATTCTTCAAAGCACACCCATAAATAGATTTGTAAAGTGATAAGAACAGCAGAGCATAGTCCAAGTATTGGGTTGTAAGATTTCGCTACCAAAAATCCAAAGCTTAAAATTAGAAAACTGGTAACTCCCATTCGAGTCGAAGTGGTGCTGGCGCTTAACCTGTATTTGTTTTTGATAATATAATGTAAATGCAGCTTGTCTCCTGAAAATGGAGTTTTTTTGCAAAGTAGTCTTCTGATGAAGCTAACTCCAAGTTCACAAATCGGAAAGCTTCCCGCAATCAAGACCATGGCAATAGCATTGTATATAGACATCTGTGTTTTAAAATGCGAGATGCAGATTGAAGATTGTATAAAGTAAATTAAACCAATAAGGCTTCCACCAATTTCACCCATATAAACCTTGGCCGGTTCGCGATTGAAAAAATAAAACATGCTGAGTGCAGAAATTAAAATTGCTGAAAGATAAATCGTTGCAGAGCTGCCGGAAATGATGCCCAAATATAAGAATGCAATTGATGATGACATTCCCAGCTTGATTGATAAAGTATCAAGGCCATCCAAAAGGTTTGTCCCATTTACGAGGGCCAATCCAAGAATTGACGAAAACATAAAAGCCAGGGACTCATGCTCTGGTGAAATATTGTGGGCGTTAAAGTATGCAAAACTCAAAATAGAAATTAGTTGTAATGCTAACTTAAAACGAACCCGCACCTCAAATTTATCGTCTATATACCCGTAAAAAGTAACAAATAAGATAGACACTATTGCAGTGACCAGTGTGTTTATTTCATATTGACTCAGAGAGTGACGATAGAAAATTATTAAAGATGAAATGGAGCTAATCATTGAGGCACTGATACTCATGCCGCCAAGCAATCGGGCGTTGGTTGTAGATTTTCCTGATGAAATATAAATGAAACTTAAAAATCCAGGATTAGAAAGACAAATAAGTTTTAAAAATATCCATGATACAAAAAGACTTTGGATCATGGTAAACAGCGCAGGTGTAAAAATTGTCGAGAAATTAACTAACATGGATGCAAATACCTCTTCCGGGCTTATCGTTAAAAACAATGTAAAGTTAATACAAAGATCTCATAAATTTAAAGTAATTTTATGGGCATTAATTTCCTGTAAAAAGTTGCCAGAACATCAGAAAGTTGACCTAAACAGTCTCTTCAGTGACGATGTGGAGTTTTGGCTGATTTAAAGCGATATTTTTAAATTTTCCTATGGTAGAAAAGCCCAAAGCTGCAAAAAACCAAAATATGAAGGATTCCGGGTTATACGTTAATCCTACCGTCCCCCAGCTTCCTATCAAAATGGCTATAACCGAACTAAAACAGACAAGTAAAATTTTAAATTCTGCCTGAGCCTTTTTTAAATAAAAGATTGTCAGGTATTGGAAGAAATAAAGAAAGATGTACATCAATATGGAAAGATAAAATATGGCACCAATTCCAAAATCGATAAGTAAGGAAATGATTAAATTATCATTTGCCCAAAGCATATCAATATTCAAAAAATGACTTTCCTTTACCTGCTCAAGACTAAGACGACCTACAGATCCGGTTAACCCTGGTCCAAGTCCAAGCGGTTTACTGGCTATTTTATCAGAGGCTATCTGTAGGAAATCAGAAAAAGATAAGCGGGAGCTTTGTACTGCCTTTACATCACCAAGAGTGGAAAAACGATCTTTTACGTACGTAATACTTGCATCATCTTTCATTGGACTTTTTTCGGTTATATAGTAACCCCCAAAAATCATAATTATCGAAAATAGTATTATCCCTGAAAAACCTTTTGCTTTGAAGCGATGGAAAACAAGCTCTCCAATTTGTATAAGAAGAACAATTAAAATTATTTTAATCAATGAAGAGCGAACCTGGCAAAGTATTATGGCAGCAGTTAGAGAAAAAATTAAAATTAACTTAAGAATATTTCCAGGAATTGACTTCTTTTTAAAAAATAAAAACCCCACCGTAACAAAAAAATACGAAGAAATGGCTCCGGGAGAAAAAGCAGTAGCAAAGGGACGGTAAAATAAACCAGCAAAGGTTGCATCTTTCATGGCCTGTTGATAATTGGGCGAAATCTGCAAAATGAAACTGTCCTTCATGTAGAATTGATAAAAGGTCAAAGCAAGTTCGAGTCCCAGTAAAAAGAAAAAGAAATTCAGATCTTGCTGGAATTTGTCCTTGCTTGTATCGAATTCAAGCTGGGTCAGTCCAAAGAAAAAAAGAATTGGGTAGATGTATATTTTGGATGACGCCAAAACTGCAAAATAGGATACAGATTCAAGATTTGAAAATTCAAATAAATACCAAAAAAAATGTAATGAGATGAGAGTCAGCAAACTTTTTGGAAGTCCCTTAAGATTATAAATCTTTTTATTGCTGATAAAAATTTTAAAAACTGATAGAAATACGAGACTGTCAAAAATAACCTTTGTCCAACCGGCATTTCCCCAGATAATCCTGCCCTGACCCTCAATGAAAAATAGGGTTAAAATAATTGGAAGGATCTGAGAGAAGTTAAAAAATATAACAGCAATCAAAGTAATTGCTATGTGAATCAGGTATAGATATTTTAAGGTAGGCGACCCTAGAAAATTGAGTGTGAAATTAACAATTACCGCCAGGATATTTATATTGAGAACTAGCTTTAACAAGCGGGGGGTTAGGTTATCAGGAGATTCTGTATTGGTTGCTTGTAAATATTGCATAGTAGCTCTATTATATATCTAACTTAGATACAAGTAAGAAATTTTGTTAAAAAAGCAGAAGGATATGATCGGCTATTTTAATGAAATGGAATTTAAAGATGAATAATCAGTGAATATACTCCAGCTTTGCAAGTTTTATCCCCCCATCCTAGGTGGTATTGAATTAGTTGAAAAAACTATAACCAGGGCCCATACGGATTTATCTGATAAGGTGGTTATAGTCGCCTTTTCTGGTTCCGAAGGAGAAATGTCGGGAGAATTCGGTGAATCAGTTTATCTGATTAAGCAGGATATTTTTTTCAAATCAGCTCCAATAAACTTTAAATTTATCTTTCGTCTTAAAAACTTAGTTAGAGAGCACAAAATAGAACGGATTTATGTTCATCTGCCGAATCCTTTTATGCATGAGGTTTTGAAATTTTCTTCAGCCTATCTAAAGAAAATCAATGTTGAAGTCGTCGCAGTTTATCATAGTGACATTGTTAATCAGCGTTTTCTTGGGGCCCTTTATAATCAATATTTTCTACTATCTAAAAATGTTTATGACAGCTGGATTTGCTCAAGCCAGAAATTGTGGGAATCTTCTTCAATTTTAAAGCAGATAGCCGAAAGCAAAAAAAGAATTATTCCTTTTTGTACGGAAGGAAATTTAGCATTCAGGAAAAGGGAAAAATTTAAAGGTCAGCTCTTGGCAGTAGGGAGACTGGTGCCCTACAAAGGTTTTGATTTTTTAATACACGCAATAAACAAAACAAATTATCAACTACATATTATTGGTGATGGACCGGAGTTTAAAAAATTACAGAGTATAGCGGGAGATAATATTATTCTCCATCGTCGTATTGATGACGAAGAAAAGAAAAAGTTGTTTGACCAATGTGATCTGTTAATTGTTTCTTCAGTGAATAGAGCTGAGGCCTACGGAATGATCATTGTTGAAGCCTTTGAAGCGGGATTGCCGGTCATTTCTGCGAATATTGATTCCGGAGTAACTTATTTAGTTCAGCATGAAAAAACGGGGTTAATTTTTGAAATCAAAAACGAGGAAAAATTAATTCATTCAATAAAACGGCTTGAACAGGATGAATTGCTTTATCAGGACATTTCGGTCAACACAAGAAACTTTTTTGATTCAGTTTTAAGTTACGAGCACTTTAAAGATAAGATAAACAAGCTGTAAAAATAACTCATAAGGATAAAGTTTGCCAAAGGTATTGTATATTTCTCCCAATGGCTATCTGGGGGGAGCAGAAAGATTTGTTTTAAATGCTGCCAAGGCTCATAAAATAAAAAATGAAATCAAGATAGGGATTTTATTTTTTTCTGATGGAGAAGCCTGCAAGGAGGCACAAAAGGCAGGTATCGACTTTTTCGTTCTGAAGCATCACTTTCGCATGCGCCAGCCTTTTAAATTTTTTTTAGCACTGAGAGAAATCCGAAGAGTCGTCATTCGATTTAAACCTGACGTTCTCCATCTTACGATGCCGTATTCTCATATTGTCCTTTCACTCGCTACTTTCGGTTTGAATTTAAAAAAAGTTTGGTTTCAACATGGCCCCGTGGGCGGACGACTGGATCGAATTGCAAATTTGTTTCCAGTTGATATGATTTGGTACAACAGCCACTATCTTAAAGCCAAACACCATCTAACATGGCCTTCGGCTAGAGTTAAAGTTACGGAAAATGTCATTAATCTTGGAGTTGATGCATCTCGAAGTTCTCACTGCCTATTTTCAGAACCTATTTTTTATCTGGGATCTGCTGGCAGAATTTGTTATGGAAAAGGCTTTCACAATATCATTATTTCTTTGGGTGAGTTAAAAAAAGAAAAAAAAGTTATGCCTTTTAGGCTGCTGATCGCAGGTACTTCAAATAGCATAGCCGATAAAGAGTACCACCAAAACCTGATTGAACTTGCGAGATCCTATAATTTGAATGATGAGATAGAGTTCCTTGAACACGTAAAGGATATGGAATCTTTCTATCACCGTCTGGATATACTTATTCATTCACCGGTTATGCCTGAGGCTTTTGGATTGGTTGTAGCCGAAGGCATGGCAAATGGCTGCCTAGTCATTGCATCTGATGATGGAGGAGTTGAGGATTTATTGGGAAATGGAGCTTACGGTATTTCATTTTCAGCAACTGGTACCAACGCAGTTTCGGAACTGAAAACTATTCTGGAAAAAATATTAATTTCAAGGGATATTGATCAGCTTAATCGCTACCGTGATATGGCCGAAAAAGGCAGATTGTTTGTATGCACCAACTACTCAATGACAAGTATGATTACTCAAATTGAGAAACTTTATATTGAGTTAACAAAAAGATAGATTTCAGTCAGCTGATAGAATCTGGAAGAACTTTTCGCTGCTGGCTTGCCAGCTATACTTTTTAATTTTTTCCAATCGTTCATTTCGCCTTTGTCTTTTGACCTCGAGAGGTATTTTTTTTAAGCTTTTCAACTGTATTTCTTCTCCTTGATGGAAAAAATTAATACCTTCACTTTGTTGAATGATTTCTGAAGCTCCGACATTTTCAACAGGAATAATTAAGTCCAGACCCATTACATAAGCTTCAATGATAACAAGACCGAAAGGTTCATACTGCGTAGGGAAGATGAATAAATCAGCTATTTGATAAAACAAACTCACTTCCTTTGTAAAAGGAATATGAGCCACTTTGTAAGGGAGCTCTGGCATCTTAAATTTTGTATTTTCCGATTGGCCGATAACTATCAATTGGGCATTTGGAATTTTCCTCAGAGCATCCAAGGCGCGCCCCAGGCCTTTTCTTTCAAATGCACCAACGAAAAGCGCAACAGGCTGAGCAAAGCTAATGTCTTTTAACTGAGGATAATTTAATAATAGTTTTTTTGTTAAATCGTCGGAATCGCCGCCATATAAATTAAATTCCTCAGTATTTACACCAGAGGGAATAATTGTCATCTGATTCTCGGGGGTATTAAATTTTTGACTGAGAAATGTTTTTAAAAAATTAGCAATGACTATAAATTTTACATTTACCCTGAAACTATAAACATATTTCTCGAAGATAGAAAAATAAAAAAAAAGTATTTTTTTATAGATTCGTGAAATAAATGACAATTTACGACTTTGTAAAAAGTAATGCTTCCATTGTTCATGAATAAATTGAACATTAACAATATCTACATTAGGACAAGCTATACCAATACCTATTTTTTTTCTTCCCTGTCCTTTCGTCATGGAGTGACTTAGTGAGGCAAGGTGATAATAGATCGTTTTTATCAGGAAGGGCTTCAGTTTAGGAAAAGAAACCTCGGTAAAGAATTTTTCACACCTAAAGTCTGGAAACATCTTATTTAGATCGCCACAAGTGAATGCGACTACTTCTATAGAACTTATAGTGGCCTTTTGGGCAGAAGAGAGTCCGTTTAGTAACTCCTGCATGGCCCTCGAGTGACCAATCTGAGAGTGAAAGTCATGTACATAAATGGTTAAATGCATTTTATAAATTTATCACAAATTAATTTTTAAACGAGGCAAATATAAGCTGATTATTTACGTTTCGCGTATTCTGCTGGTAAACATGAACTGGTTTTTACATCACCACTTTTAGTGTAATATTAATTCACAAATGAATAAAATAGGGTTCACAATTTCGGTTTTAATACCTACGTATAAGCGACCATTAAAGTTGGAGAAATGTCTCGAGTGCATTTCAAAACAGGTCAGAGAACCCGATGAAGTCATTGTGGTTGTCAGACCAGAAGACCTGGCTTCAATAGAAGTAATAAATCTTTTTAAAGTGAAAATGGCCTGCTTGAAAATAGTATTTTCACATGAGGCAGGTGTTATATGTGCTGAGAATGCTGGCTTAAAAGTCATAAGCAATGATCTCGTTGCCTTTATTGATGACGATGGATACGCGCCAGAGGATTGGCTTTTAAAGATTGAGAATTTTTTTAGTGAACACCCCGAGGCTTCAGCAGTGGGGGGTTCAGATATTATTCTTAGCGAGCCATGGACTTATCACGATTATCCTGTCGAAAAGGTTGGCCTGATAAGCTGGTATGGAAGAATAGATGGAAATCATCATCGTAAATCGCTTGGGGGAATGAGGCGCGTGCAAGTATTAAAAGGTGTTAATATGATTTTTAAACGCCGGGCATTCTCCTTACTTGACGAAAACCTGGCAGGAAGAGACGGAAAATTGGGAAATGGATCCCAATGGGAATTGGATTTGTGTTTGTCTGTTCTGAATAAAAATAATTCGATCTATTTCATGCCTGATCTGGTGGTTCAACATGACAGCGATCACAGGAGTCATGATGTTGCCATAGCGACAAAAAACAATACCCACAATCTATCTTATGTAATGCTCAAAAACTTACCTGTGGCTAAAAAAATTTCTTTTTTAATTTATGCCATTTTCATTGGTAATTCCCAACTTCCCGGAGTATTGAAAGGAATTCTTGATCTGACCAAAAAACCAGATGCCCAAACCTTTAAATTATTTATCTATAAAAATATTGGATTTTGGCTCGGAGTGCAGACTTACACCCGCTGGTTGTTCAGAAAAACTGTCTAACTTCTTTTCAAAAGCTTCATGTAAGTCAGAATAGTTTCCTTCGCAGTTGTCTCCCAGGTATATTTTTGCGCTATTTTAAAAGCTTCCTCCACATGAGTTCTCGAACGGGCAGGATTTGATTCCAAGTTTGTTATTAATTGGGCCAATTCATCAACATCATCTTTATCAAACATAAAGCAGGATTTTTGGGTAACTTCTTCAAAAATTTCAATTCGGGAAACAGCTAAGGGAATTTTTAAAGACATCGCCTCAGCGACGGGCAATCCAAACCCTTCCTCGATCGACGGAATAATAACCATTTTAGAATTCAGATAAAACCGTGATAAATCGAAATCAGATATATCTTTTAATATTTCTATTTTTAAATGACTATCTCTCAATCTGTCTTTTAATTCGGGAGATCCACTGTTGATGTCGCTGATACAGATAAGTTTTATTTCTTTGTTCAGAGTTTTGGATGCACTCTCAAGAGCAGCGAGAAGCAAGCCGACATTTTTACGGGACTCAAGTCCTCCAACATATAGGTAGTAATCCTGTTTTTTTTCTTCCAAATGTAATGAAGGAAGATTTACTCCGTTGTATATAACTTTTATCTTCTCTTTTGGTAATGACATTATCTTTGTAATTTGATTCTTGGAATATTGACTTACTGTTAGGTAAAAGTCTGCATTTTTTAGCAGGAAAAATTCAATCTTATAATTTAAAAATCCCCACAATGACTTAAGAGAAAACTTTTTTCTGTGTATGTGAGTGATATCATCATGAATTGTGACCACGACTGGTATGTTACTTGTCAGAGGAGCACCAACGTTATTGGTTGAATGATAAAGTGAAATATTAAATTCCCTTAATAGTTTTGGTAAATGCCACAACTCCCAAAGGATTTTGGGGCGAATGGAGTATTCGTGAAAAAAAGCAAACTGAAGTTCTTCCTTGATTTCCCTATTCATTATCTCAGAACAAAAAAAATGTATTTCGATGTCAGGGCGCTGCTTATGGATTTCTTTCACCAGATTGAGTGTATACCTGGAAATTCCTCTGATTTTGTTACTGATAAAGGGGCGACCATTGAAGCCAATTTTTATAGATGTTGAATGCATAGTTTAAATACTTTTTAAAATTTCATCTAATTCTTTATAGAATGTAGAAAGTTCGGATTGTGATTTATTAATAAACATTTCAATCTGTTTTTGAGTACTGTCATAGTTTTCCTCAAGCCATCGTATTTTTTCTTTGATCTCAAGCAAGTCCAAATCTTTATTGCCAGATTTGTGATGACCATCGGGCAATTGAACCAAAAGTTTAGGTAAGTTCATCTCTATGAGTAGTCTTTCGCTTTTATATTGTGAATCAATGCAAATCGAAGGATGTCCATTTGCCATTGCAATCAATCCAGCATGAAATCTTGTGGATATAGACCACTTGGCACTTACCAGAGTATTTATGATGTCTTTGTAGTTATCTGCTTCAAATACTTTTACCCTATCGGCTAAGTTGGGAAATTTATCTATGAACTCAGCCCTCATTTCATTGGAAAATACTGCGTCCCATTTAGTTCCAAAGGGAAGAAATATGACCTTATAATTTAAATCATCTGTTAAGTATCTGGTCAATTCAATTATGGCATTTTTGAGATTTTCATAGCGATGCTGTTGGCCTGGCCAGACGGATTCATTGTTAAACATTGAATAAAAATTAAATATCACCTGATCTTTACAAACCGGCTCAATCCCTGCCTTAAATAAAAAGGCAGGGTCAGGCACTACTTTGATTTCTCGTTTGACTCCTGCATCCAACAGCAATGCTTTTGAGTTTTGATCTCGTACACTTATAAATAAAGGAACGTTATCCATAATTTTTTTTAAAAAATGCTTACCTTTTAGCGTTGTCAAAGGCCCCACTCCGACTGCAAATAGAAGAACTTTGCAATTGAAAAACTTAGCAAAAAACAATTGATGGAGGTAATATCGCAAAATTCTCGGGATCATTTCTGATAATAATCCGCCCCCGCCCAGCCAGAAGATATCAGCTTTTCTTAATTCATTAAGGAATAAAATTCTTCTTTTGATCTGGGTGATATTGAAAAAAATTAAATCTTTTAATATCCGGCGAATCTCCCAGCTTGGAGTTTGATGAATCACCTTCACCTGGGGAAAACATTTTTTAGTGTACTCCACTTCTTGAGATAGGACCGTGACATCGTAATATTTTAGATAATCCAAAATGCACGCGAGTATAACTTCATCACCGGTGTTGCCCGTTCCATAAGATCCGCTGATTAATATTTTAGGACGAGCTTTCATTGTTTTTCTTCTTTGTAGTTCAAAATGCCTTCTTTCCACAATTGATAATAGATCATTGCGACAGCTATCAGTTTTGCTGCAGCCGTTATCCATGAAGCTCCTGTCGCCCCATAAGACGGAATAAATAGATAGTTTCCAGCAGCATTAAAGATTAGTTGTACAATATTTAGCATGGCAAAAGTCGACTCTTTATTTAAGTTATATAAGATTAGACCTAGCGGAGTGGTTGCAATTCCAATAATATTTCCAATCATCAAAATATTGAAGATTTCGATTGAAGACCTATATTTATCTCCCAGGAGAAATGGGATAAAATAGGTCGAAAGCGGCAGAAGAATTAATGACAGGGCAGCGAGTGGAAGCATTATTTGAATTGTTTTTCTCTGAAAATAATTGAGTTCTTTTCTGCTTTTCATACTGGAAACTTTAGGCAAAAGAACCGTGACCAAGCTAATCGATAAAATTGTGAATACACTGGCCAGCTTTTGACCACCCAGTAACCTGTTTAGCTCATCAACACCGGCCATTGAACTGGTCATCAGTACATCCAGCTGCCCCATAATAGCGTTGGCCAGTACTGAAAGAGCGACCCACTTGCTCACATGAAATAATTCCGAAAGTTGAGGCGTGGTGGATTTAATTTCATGTAATGGTCGCTTATCAGTATAGTAGAAAGTTAAAAATAAAGTGCTAATTGGCACGAGAGCAAAGGCCCAAAATATCATTGAAAGATTGGCCATGCCTAACCAGACTACTATTCCAATCATTGCCATTTTGAGCAGGCTCGGAATTACCTTACTTGCCGAGAGCGAGCGGAATTTGCCCTCTACTTGCAAAGCGGCAGAACCGTAACTGGAAATAATCTGCAGACTTGTCACACATAATATCAGCCGTACCCAGTTTACGTGGATTGCCTGGCCAAAAGTCCATTTTGCAATTAGAGGAGCCAATGGAATTCCAATTACCATTAACAGGAAACACAGGAATAATTTCAGTTTAAAAGCAGCATTAAAAAATTGAAAACTTCTGATTCTGTCATCGAGATAATGAAAACTGGCAATTTTAATAAACGAATTGGATAGCCCCATATCGCCAAACTGACCAACGATCATAAGGATTGAAATGAGGGGATAAATGACGGCGATTACTTCTTTATCCACATATCTTAGAACTAATACGGAGGTAACAAAACCTATTACACCATTTAATATATTTGCCGACAGCAATAGTGAAAGTGATCGCATCGTAGAAGATGCGAATAGACTTGAGTACTGTATTTTAATACTTCTAATCACAGTTCATTTCCTTTTTTCTATTGCTTCCATTATTTTGGGTACGGAATCAATGGAGATCATTTCATCCATGGTAAACTTTATGGAAAATTTCTTCTCAAGTGCAGTAATAAGTTCAAGCTGTTTCATGGAATCCCATTCATCCAGGTCATCTTTAGATGTCGTTAGTGTTACCTGTGATGGATCAACGTCAAAGACTTCGCATAAAATATAATTAATATCGCTAAACATTTTTAATTCTCCTAGAAATCATATTGGAATCCAAAAGGGCTTTCGCCAATTAAGATGATAATTGTAACAATAATAACAAGCAGCAAGAATTTAAGACTTTCAATTTGTGTCTGGTTCATGGACTAAAAACCCGGTTAAATGCGATTGAGAAGATCTCATTTTTATCAATGAAAAAGAAGAGACTTATCACGAAGAAATGAAAAGTTATTATTATTGAGGCCAGTTCGATAAACTTGTTCTTCAGATAGCTTTTGCGTTGTTCCTTCGTTAATAACTTTTCAAAAACTCTTTTGTAGGTAAAAAAGATTACAAATCCAAATCCATGAAAGAGTCCGTAATATAAAAAATGACTTTGTTCCCCATGCCATAGGCCCGCGATTATAAAAATGCTGAAATAAGAAATTGAATTATTAACAGGAATGTTCGATACACCAATTCTCAATAAAAAGGTTTGCAAGGGATAAAAAATATAATCTCTTAACCAATGCATGAAACTGATATGCCATGAATTCCAAAAGATTTGTATATTTCGTGCTTTCCACGGACTCTGAAAGTTTTCCGGAGTGTTGATCCCGAATAAATTGCTGACACCTATAGCAATATCACTGTAGCCGGAAAAATCAAAATAAAGCAACAAGTAATAAGCGTATTGGCCAAGGATGACTTTTGAAGTCGGGAGCTGATAGAGTTCAATGGAATTATATGAATCGTTTGAAAAATTCCAGAGAATGTCGGCTATAACGATTTTCTTGAAAACTCCCAGCGCAATTCGATAGATTGCATGGTACTGATTCTTCCAGGATAGACTGACCGAATTTTCAACGTCCGTCACAAAACGTGAGTAGCGATCCAGTGGGCCGGACAAAAGACACGGAAAAAAAAGAGAAAAAGTGAAGAGATTAAAGGGACAGACTTTTTCTTTTATTCTCCCATACAAAATATCAATCACTACACTTGAAAGGCGAAAAGTATAAAATGAAATACCCAAAAATACAGCGGGCCTTAAAAGAGTAAGCGCGTAAGGAAGCTGCTTAATGATGAGATTTTGCGGGTATGTGTATTTGAAGAAAATAAGCGGTAAAAACACGTAGAGTAACGATAGAAACGGCAGGAACTTTCTTTCCTTGGATTCCTGAAGCATCCTGCATATAAGATAGCCACCAGAGACGTGGGCTATCAAAAAAATGAAATGCTTTTTAGCTACGAAATAAACCAGGCTAACAACAAAAAGGTTTACGGCGAATAAAATGTGCTTTCGCTGCAATTTAAAAGTTAAAGTCTGAGAAAAAAGGGACAGAAGAAGCGCGACAAAATAATATTTAAAAGTCATCAATGAAAGCATTAGTTGACCATTCCTTTAATGACGTTGTTCTTGATCAGATCTTCGCTAAGCTTGCTTGCAAGTTTTTCGTATCCGGCAGGAGTGAGATGGACAAAGTCATAAAAGAAATCATGAGAAGGTGGAAAGAGGGACGAATAGTCGAGCAGTGAAAAATTTAACAATTCAGATTTTTCTTTCAGCCTATCCTGAAAAACGAGAAATTCTTTTTCAGGATAGGTATTAGTCAGGATAGGCTCTATAAAAATAACAGGGATTATATTATTTTTCCTTGATGTGTAAATAAAAGTATCTATAAGCCCCCATGTAGGATTCTCCTGAGAATTAATGGAATTCAATATTTTTCTTTCTTCACCATAAAGTTTTTTATTAAAGAGAGGTCCCCAGAAATTCATTCTTAGATTTATCAGTGCACTTTTCCACCAGACCTGAAAGTTCGTAGGCGAAGTGGGTTCAGTATGTAATACCAGCTCTATTTTGTCTTTGAGGGTAACGTGAAGTGACGTTTCAATTTGTTTTTTTAAATCCAAATCAGCACCCGAAGAGTGATATTTTGAAAAAAGTGATGACTGATTTTCTAATAATATCGAAGGATCTATTCCTAAAATTGCGACTTTGGGCCGCTTTTCTTTGAACAAATTCAGAAGAATATTTGCATCAAGAAGATTTGCCTGAAGAGCGGCAAGATTATAGGCTTGGTAATGAGTATTCTGTTGATTAAAATAGTCTGTTAGCGTTGTGTTTGCCGGGACATTATTTCCTGCTACAGCCGAACTGCCCAGAAAAAATATTTTATCCTTGCTGGTCTGATCGACCGTTAAGAAGTGGTTATCTAAATTGAGCTGGCCAATGTACAGATAGTTATCAACCTTACGTGTTGATATAATTTTAACTGTGAAATGGAGTCCAATGGCCATTGCTATAATGACGATTGCAGCTCTTTTATAATTCAAAAAATCCTCTCTTACTCATAATTTTAGTGTAAAATTGAGGAAAACTAAACTGAGAAATTTTGACTAGGAAAGACTGATCTATGTTTATACGAGAATTGATCAAGAACAGATTTCATTCTGAATTTAATATTTACAGGAAGGATCATCAGAAAGTCGATGCTTCGATGATAATCTCTGAATACAGTTTGATAAAAAGCCATATTCTGGCAAATCATGAAGAGGGAGATGTTGTAGCCTTATATCTGACAAATGAGTATCACTACTTGCTCACTCTGCTGGCTTGCCAGGAGGCCGGTATTTGTTACATCCCTCTAAAATCTAGCTGGCCACTTGAAAGAGTAGAGCAGATTAAAAAGTTGACCAATTTTAAATCACTTATTACTGACGAACTCTTAACTGACATTATTGCTTCTAAAAAGCCGGCCGCCAATGAACAGAATTTTGCCATAAATGCCGAAACACCCCTTTATATAATGTTCACTTCTGGTTCTACAGGAGAGCCCAAAGGCGTCGTGATAAGAAGAAATTCATATGAAAATTTTTTAAAATGGATTGAGACTTTTTTTGGCGATATCAATTCAAATGACAAGATGATTAATTCAACGGGCTACACATTCGATGTCAGTCTTATGGAAATTGGACTTTTCCTTGTCAAGAATGTGTATTTTTATTGTTCAAATTTAGATAGTAATTCATTGGTATTAGGAAAAGAAGTTTCTGATCTCAATATAACGGTTGCGATAACGGTTCCAAATAATTTTAACCTTATACTGAGTGAAAGAATCTTTCCTGAGCTTAATCTTTCCTCGCTTAAGCATGTTCTTCTGGCGGGAAGTAAAATTACGCCGGCATTGCTTGAGCGGTTTCAAGAGCTGCTGCCAAATATTCATGTCTATAATTGCTACGGTCCGACTGAAGCTACTATATATTGTGTTGCAAAAAAACTTGGACATTCCAGTATTGATGTAGACAAAAACACTGTATCAATTGGTACGGCAATAAGGGGCTGTAAAGCGATTAACCTGAAAGATGATGGCATTTTAGCGCAACCCTATGAAAAGGGGGAATTGCTAATTGGAGGTGTCCAGTTGATGAAAGAATATTTCAACCGGCCGGAGCTGACTCAAAAAGTTTTTTATACTTATAATTCTGAAAATTATTACAGAACAGGCGATATTGTTTTTCAGAATCATTCCGGTGATTTCTTCGTCTCGGGTAGAGTTGATGATACGATAAAAGTATCGGGACAACGTGTGAATTTATCTGATATTGATGGGTACATCGCTAATTTTCCTTATATTGAAGAAGTAGCTACGATTGCGGTTGATGACCTAGTGAAGGATTCAGTTTTAATCAGCTTTATTGTTCTTAGCAATAAAGAGATAGGTGAAAAACAATTGAAAGACGATATGAAGAAATATTTGCTAAGTTTTCAAATACCGTCAAAAATTATTTTCCGAGACGAATTGCCATTAAACAACTCCGGTAAAATTTCTAAAAAAATTTTAAAAGAAGAGTATCTGAAAAAATGAAAAAGAAAGTAATTTTAATAACGCTGGAGGCACCCATTCCATTCGGTGGAGCCGCTGCAAGATGGTATTATATTCTTCTCAATCAGCTTATATCGAGAGGGCATGATGTCAGTGTGTTTTCTGCAGTTTCTAATGAAAACGATATCGAAAAAATAAAGCAGACTTTTCCCGGCGTAAATATCAAAGCATTCGCATTTCCCAAACGTTCAAAGATTGAATCAAAAGTGAACACAATTTTAAAGCCATATAGCTATATGTTCTCTGATGAAATGCAATTTGAAGTTAATGAAAGATTAAAAGAGCCTTACGATGTCATTCATCTCGAACAGCTTTGGACAACGTGGCTCATAAGAGGGCATGAGCACAAAGCTTTTGTAAGTGTTCACTATTTGACTAATATTGATTTGGAATTTGCCCAACCTGGATCGTTAAAAGAACGAATGACAATCTGGCTGATGCAAAGAACAGAAAAAAAACTTCTCTCACGGATGATATATATCAAAACGTGTTCGCAAAGAATTGAAAATAAAATTCGGGAATGGCTTCCGTCTCATAAGATAAAATCGATACCCTTTGCCATTGATAAAGCCCTTTATCCATTTTTTGAAAATGCCGAAAGGCCATTGAAAAAGCGAATCACCCTAGTAGCCTCGATGAACTGGTACCCTGGAAAATCTGCAGCAATCCGTTTATTGAATAATTTATGGCCAATATTGTCCGAGAAAAATCCCGATTGTGTCCTGACCATTGTTGGCTGGCAGGCAAAGTCAGTGTTAAGCAGCTACCTGAATATGAAGAATGTAGAGATCCTGGAAAATGTACCAGATATTCAGCCTTATTTTACTTCCAGTTCCATCCTCTTGTATGCACCGGCAAGGGGGAGTGGAATGAAAATAAAAATATTAGAAGCGATGCTTTTGGGAGTGCCGGTTGTGACAACTTCGGAAGGTGTTGAGGGACTGAGGTTGATAGACGGTTTGCACGCAATGATTGCCGAGGACGATGAGAGTTTAATTGAAAAAGCGCATAGCCTACTCAATAATCTCGACCTCCAGAGATCAATGCGTGTTGCTGGCAGAAAAATAATTGAAGAAGAGTGTTCACCTGAATCGATAATGAATGAAATTGAGAAGTGCTATTCATTTAATTTTAATTAGGATTAAAAATGAGAACAATGTTTGTAAGAATGAACAAGGCTGAGTATGTTTTCCGACCGCAACAATTATTCAAAAGATTGATGTCTGGTTCAAAACAGCAGGAAGAGATTTGTAAACTTCCCTGGGGACATGATTTAAAAGTCAAAGTTCAGGACAATATCGGAAAAGCCGTTTTGAATCTGGGGGTTTACGATCTGGTTGTCAGCGAAACACTTGCAAGGATTGCCAAACTAGCTCCAAAAGACTCAATTTTAGTTGATGCCGGTGCCAATATTGGTCATATGAGCTCTATTCTAAATTTCTTTTCCCCAATCACTAATAAGATATTTTCTTATGAACCACACCCTCTGGTCTTTAAGCAATTGTCAGAAAATATTAATTATTGGTCTTCTAAGAATAAGAGTATTGCTATTAATAAGGCTCTTTCTGAATCAAAGGGGCAATGTGATTTTTATATTCCTTCAGGTTTTGATGGCAATCAAGGGTTGGGGTTTATCGCCTCCAAAACCAATGAGCACTTATTAAGCACGTCACAGGTTCTTGCCAAGGTTGACATGACTACCTTGGATGAAGAATATGCCGGCAAGATTATTCATCTGATAAAAATAGATACAGAGGGAAGCGAGCTGCTGGTGTTAAAAGGCGGTCAGAAATTAATGGACCAGAAAAAAATTCACAACATCGTTTTTGAAGATCATGAATTATACCCTACACCGCTCATGACTTTTCTTGAAAATAATGGATTCACATTGTTTGCACTTCAAAGAGGATTATTTGGGCCTAAAATTGCTCCCGCCAGTGAAAATATAAAGGAAACATGGGAGCCTAACAGTTTTCTCGCTACGCTTTATCCTAATGAAATAAGCTCAGTTATGAAAAGAAAGGGTTGGATTGTACTTAGCTGATTCTATTTTTAAATACTTCAAATTTCTGATCAATGAATTTGTACATTAAGAAGGCTGGTAAAAAAGGTAAGCTGAAATTTAATATGGCAATTAAATTATGATTGATTCCAGGATAAATATGTTTAATGAGTCCAAAGCTTATTAAGTTGGTAATATTATGAATCAGATAAACGCCGTAAGAAAGGATGCCCAATTTAGAAAATATACTTATTTGCAGAATTTTACGTAAGCCATTTTGACTTCCTTTTGTTGCAATCCAAACTAAAATACAACTGGCGATTCCTATAAATGTGAAATTAATTTGGGAAAGAAATACAGATGGCGATGTCTCCAGCACCTGTAAGCCCAGATAAAATAAGACAAACATTAGTACTGTCAGTACTGCCTCAAGCTTTGCTGATAGATTGGGCATTTTTTCAAAATTTAATGCCAGCATGCATCCCCAAATTAATTCGTCAAAGCGGGTATGAGTCGAAAATTTAATAACAGAATGTGGAACTTCGTTGAGGGCGTAAAAAACTCTAAATGCATATGGAATTAAAAGCAGACTAACCAGAAGACCATTTGTAAGTTTCGGCTTTTTAAGAATGAAAATTAGCAGCAGAGGCCATATTAAATAGAAATGTTCTTCAACGGCAAGGGACCAAAAATGTCCGTAAAGGGTGTGTATCTTTCCCAGATAGGCATGGGAATAATTTCCAAAGTGCAAGAGGTAATGCCAAAATTTGTTTATGAGTTCAGTTCGCAATGGCGAATCATTTCTGGAAAGATAGTATATAATCACAATAGTTATAATCTGTGTAAATAGCCAGCTTGGCCACAGTCTCAACATCCTTTTAAACCAGAATTTTTTTAAATTGATTCCAGATGTTTTTTTGAATTCGGCTTTTAACAGGTTAGTGATTAAAAAGCCACTCAAGACAAAAAATATATCTACGCCTACCCACCCATAGGTTCCAAGCCAGGTTAAAAAAATATTTTGAAATAAGAATTGATGATGGAGTACAACCAGAAAAATAGAAATGAATCTAATGGTGTCTAGTTCAGGGTAAGATCTCAGTGCAATAGCTTTAAGCATTTTTGCTCATCATTTTTTAAGGTCCAAATGGTCTTTTGTTTCTTCTTACAAACCACCAAAGTCCTTTAATAAATTCAGTTAATCTTAGTTTTACTTGAGAGTTTGAAAATAGGGGAACTGCCTTGCTGATTAGATCTGTAGAGTGTGGAGCGCTATGACCATATGGTGAAATTTGATGTTTCTCGCCCAATAGGAATTTAAGATAAGGGTCACGAACCAGCTCTCTTGTTTTAAGGTACGCATCACTGTTTATGTATTCATTTTGAAGATAATTATGCTGGAAACTAATTTTTAGCACACGTCTTCGCTGTGGCGATAAATTGGGACAGGCCCGATGAAGCAAGGTGCGGTTCCATAAAAAAGTGGTACCGGTAGGACCCAATATTTTTAAACTCCGATCCCCATCTAGTGCAGGTCCATCAAAGCTTCTTTGAATAATTTCGAATTCGCCATCGCCCTCTTTTACGCCCGATAAATAAATAAAGAGACTCACAAAGTTAAGATCATTGACTTTAAGACCGGGCAGATTTGCTATGTCTCTATGCCATCCGTTCAGGGCATCGCCAAAAACATGATTTTTTTGATTCATGCCTTTAATCTCATAGGCGTGAAAACTTATTAATGTTGGATCCGGCATTATGTTTTGGATAATGCTTCTCAATTCGTCTGAAAAAAATTGTTCAAGGATTCCCATTTTGTGAAGATCAACTATTGTGGCATATGATCTCTCCTGATCCTTGAGAGATTTAAAATGAGGGTCCAGGAGCTGATTCCATTTGTTAAGCGTATCTTCTGAAAAAGGACACTCAATCTGGGAAATTCCGTCTTTCCTTAAAATATCAAGCCAGTCTAAGTTCATTTGATGTTCCATTAATTAATTACAAAGTAGTAGTCTAACAAATCATTTCGAAACATAAAGCAGAAGGAAAAAACTCCACCTATATTAATCTTGCGCAAAATAGGGTCTCCCTATAAAATAGAGGTTTATCATTCCAAGATAGCGTCTTTTTGATTTCGGAGGAAAGTGTGACGACTGCTTTTTCACCAGAAGTTTACTTAATAACGAATTGTCCTTTGTGCCAATCAACACACCTACGGCCCGGGCATAGCGAACGGAATATTTTCCCGAAAAATGCCCATGATGAAGTGAAAGCCTTCAGCTTCAGTTGGATACAATTATTGAAATGTGACGATTGTGGCTTTGTTTTCACGAAAGAAATACCAAGTTCTAAATCTTTTTTTGCAAATAGATATGACAACTATCATTTTAATCCTTCGTACGAGTCCAACAGCGTAAGAAAGAATGAAATTTTATCTGATATATTTAATCGGCTACAAGGCTTTGGTAAATCCGGAGGAAACTTCTTAGATGTAGGTTCCTTTGCCGGTCAACTTTTAAAATTCGCACAGAGTCGTGGCTTTACTCCAATGGGAGTTGAACTTAATCCCAAATTAGCCAACTATTCAAAGGACGTCCTGGGTTTTCAGGTTTTCCAGGGCGAATTTCAAACCGTTGAATTACCCCAAAATCATTTTGAAGTGATTACGATTATAGATGTGCTTGAACATCTGGTTGATCCTTACAAGGTATTAAAAAACCTCTATGGTGCACTCAATGTCGGTGGCATTTTAGTCGTAAAGGTTCCCAACTATCCTATGCAAAGACCAAAGCAATGGATCGCCAATAAAATAAATATTTCAGACGTGGGAATTTTCGCCGGTTTTGCACATATAAATCATTTCTCTGAGAAATCTTTATCACGGGCACTAAAATCTTTGGGATTTGAAATACTGGAAGTGGAAATTGCTCCTTCGGAAGAGTGGACCGTTACTGGAAATACTTTTTTTCGAAATCAGTTGAATAGATTGAAAAATTTTATCAGATCAACGGTTTTTGTTCTGAGTGCTGCTCTTTATAAAATATTGGGAATAAACCTGGGATTAAATCTCAATTTCTATGCGAAAAAAATTGCAAGATAATTAAATAACTACGCTTTTCTCGTTGGGAACAATTAAGAAATCCACAAGTCCATGTGTAACTGTATAATTATTTACATCTTCAATTTTCAGAAAATGGTCCTTCTCTTCAATATAAAATGAATAATTTAATGGCAGAAAAATTTCAGCGAAATCTTTGAGGCAAATTGAATTTCTTTCCAGCCAATACTTATTATATTCGAATTGAATAACTGGCCTGGTCTTATTGATAAAACTCTTAGCCCCTTTAAAAAGGAATAATTCAGCACCTTCAATATCAACCTTAATGAAATCACATCTGGTGATGCTGTTTTGAGAGGCTAGGTTGTCTAATGTATCGAGCTTTACTTTTTTTACAACCATACCCGAAGTGGATTCAGCAGTTTCAGCGACGTTGTTTCCAGTAGCATTTCCTACAAAATCAGCGCTTGGTAGACTAAATTCTAAAAAGCCTGGGGCTTCACCTAGAGCAACATGAAAGGCATGAATATTTTTGAAATGATTAATACCTATATTTTTCATCAGTAAATTATAATTTGTATCAACGGCTTCAAATGCAAAAATGACCGGATTTAGGTCTTTAAAATGTTGAGCATAGGCACAGGTATACAATCCTATATTAGCACCAATATCAATTATGACCGGATTTGGTTTTAGAAATTGCTTAGCTAAAAATATGTTTTCGTCATGATACTGCGAACTCACTAGTGTGTTTTTAAGATAGCGCTGTGTAGGATAGAGGCAAATTTTATGGCCCATGCGCATGTCGACAGTGTGCTCGTTCGTGGCATCCACCTTATGGTGTTTTATCTTTCTAATAAGCCACATCGGCAATCTGTACAATTTTGAATACTGAACTTTTTGGGTCAGAGACTCGAATTTTTCAATTTGCATGTTTATCCTTCTTTAAGATTAGTCTAATTAAAAATGTCTTAAAATCAATCCAAGCAAGAAAATCTATTATATCAAATCAGACTAAAACGCCTGCCATCTTTATTATTGTTGATAACCGGTAATTGGAATAAAATAACAGTTGATTCAATTTAATTTTAAAGGAAGCGATGACTTTTTTAAAAAATTTTAGAGACATACTGCTTTCAAATCCTAAAGGGCATCGCTCCCAACTGGACTTCCTTCGATTCTGGGCCATTGCTCTGGTTTTTTTAACCCATGTAAGACAGCACTTCGTTTTTGATTCTGGTATTCCTTCCTGGCTTTCTGAACATCCGATACTGGTCGGTGGTTGGGTCGGGGTTGATATCTTTTTTGTTCTAAGTGGTTTTCTTATTGGGGGCCAGCTCTGGAAGGAATTTCAAAGTGAAGGAAAGATTAATTATAAGAACTTCATTATAAAAAGATCTCTTCGAATATGGCCTCTTTTTTACAGCGTTCTTATCATTTTCCTTATTATTCGTGGACCATTTGATCAAAACTGGGCCTATTCCGATTTTTATTTTTTATCAAATTATATTAAAGAAGGTGGTATCAAGGGGAGTTGGTCGCTTTCAGTTGAAGAGCAGTTCTATATTCTTATGCCCTTACTGTTTCTGGTTTTGAGTAAGTTGAAATTTAGCCTCCGTTCCGGCCGCATCTTCTGCATCCTGGCTCTCATTGCATCGCCATTTCTACGATATCTGAGCTGGAAATATGCGCTTACTCACAGTCCTGCGTCTCCCCAACTTGAACTTAAATATATCTACTTTCCGTTTCATACACATATGGATGGATTGATGCTTGGGGTATTGTTATCCAATATTTATGTTGACGAGAAATTGAAACACACACTCAACTGGAAACCGGTTGCCGTCATTTTATTTATTGCAGCAGCATGTTCACTCGTTTTGAGAATGAACGCAAGAATCTATTTTAATTACAGCTTCTTTGCCTATTTTTTTGGGTTTGCTCTTTGGGTTTTATTACACACGAAAACTTTTTTGCATAAAATTTTTGATTGGCCGATTTTCTCGCTCGTGGCGAAACTTTCTTTTGGAATATATCTCGTCCAAAGAGAACTGATGGAGCAAACCAGTTTGAGTATTATAAAAATCGGGCAATCGTTTCCACCAGTCATTCATTTCATTATCTATTCTACTGTGATGTTTTTACTTTGCATGCTTGTAACCGCCCTCACCTACAGATTTATAGAGTGGCCGGCACTTGAATATCGCAAAAATCTTTTGAAAAATATGAAGGATTAATTGTTGCTGATGACTTTTTTGATAGAATTGTAAGCAATTTCCTGACTCCAGTTTTGTAGGACATACTGGCGTCCAGCATTTGCCTTAAGTAAAAGTGGAGAAGGATTTGTCTTAAAGTTTTCAATTTTATTTTTCAAGTCCTGAGCATCACCTGCTCTAAAGAATTCACCATACTCATTTAAATGTGCAGCTAGCCCACCCACTTTTGAAACAATAATTGGAATTTCGCAGGCGAGTGCCTCAAGAGGTGAGAGTCCGAGTCCTTCTTCCAAAGAAGCTTGAATAACCAGATCGCTTGCCTGGTAATACTCGGCTAGTTCTTTGGTCGGATCTACGGCAGGACACGCGATTAGCCATTTATCATAGTTGACCAGATTCAATTTTTTGGCGAGGTCTATCATCTCCTGATAGTTGCCGCTTAAATTAAGTAAAGAAACCTCATGACCTTCTTTGTTGAGCTCATTTACAGCTTTCAGTACTGAGTCAGGATCTTTTTCATGACTGACTCTGCTTGAGAAAAAAACCAAAAAACCAGAGATCGGTAATTTCAACTTGTTTCGTATTTCTATTTTACTAATAGTTGCTGGCTTAAAATAATTCACATCGACACCATAATACTGGCCTAGAGAGTAATGACTGCATTTATTTTTATAGAGAGACTCTAAATATGGCCCCAGGATGATCCACGATTTAGTCAGCTTGCTATTGAGAAAAAGTAATAATCTTATAACACTCACGCCGACCAGATATTTTAAATAGCCGATCTGCTGTCTTTTAAGTCGGCAAGCATAATATTCAACAGCAGGGAAGCATGTAAAAGAGTAAACTGGCCTGTTAAAAATCAGCCCGGCCATGTTAGCATTCAGAGTTCCTCTTAGATTTTCTTGCGAGAATACCAAATCAAACCTGCGGATGTTCTTAAACAAAAACATAAAACTTTTCAATTGAAATAAAATTCGCCCGGCACTTATCGTGTGAACTTTAATATCAGAATCTAAGTTTTTTATTCGATTCTTGAGACCGCCATTTTTTTCATAGATTTCTTTAGGTATAGCGATTTCTAAATTTGAATTTTCCGCCAATCCACGGATATAGCGAATGTCTGTGTTGCCTTCAAGGAATAATAAGACATTTTTTTTCTGCATAAGGATTAATGATAAATGGTGATAGGAGTATTTACTTCAAGATTCTCGAAAATTTCGTCCATCTCTTCGTCGTCAACTGCTACACATCCTGCAGTCCAGTTGGTCAGTTTAATCAGGCCCAGTTTTTTTAAAAATTTAAAAAGCGGCTTTGGATAATTTGGATAGCCATGGATCATGATATCTCCACCAGGATCAACACCATCTTCGGCTGCCCGTCTTAAATCATCATCGTTAGGGTACGAGATATGTATGGATTTATGAAATTGGGAATTGGGATTTTTATAATCGAGGAAGTACTGACCTTCCGGTACGCGATTGTCACCCTGTTTTCTTTTAGGAGCTGGGCCGCCTCGACCTAGCATAACCCGATAAGTTTTTACAATTTCACCCTGGGAAATCAACTGCATTTGGTGTTTGGATTTATAAACGCGAACTTCGTCCACACTCATTGCGTACGAACAAAATGAAAAAAGGAGTGCAAATGTGAGGAGAAATATTTTCATACTTCTAGGCTAACAAACTCCAGGGCATTGTCAGCCCGGGCTATTTTAACCTATATAACAGACTGAATCGCTCAGCGAAGTCAGCTCATTTGTTGTAAAAAATATGCACTTGCGAGACCATAAGTGTGCTGGCACCAATTGCTGGGGAAATCTAATAGTGAAATATCGGGTAAGTCTATTGCAATGGGAGCCGCCTTCGGATTTCTTGGTGGAACTTATGCGGGATCTAATGCAAACAATACCGTTTTCGGGTTACGTTATTTTAATTGGGGACAAAATGGAACGACCAAGTCAGCTTCAGAATATGGTGACTATCGGCAGCAGAGAAGTGCGGATGGAGGAAATTAATGCTGAGTTATAAGTATAATTTTTCGATCTCATTAATTTTAAGAGGGGCATTAGGTTCGCTAATTTTTTTAATAGGTTTCTTAATAATGCGGTTTGAGTCTTTAGCTTCCAATAATAAAGAGCTTATTAAAATTTCGACAATAGGGCTTGTTGTCATGTCTGTATTTGTTTTTCTTTTTATTTGGAGATACGTAATTAGATTTTTCAGTAAAAATAGCAGAATCGCCATTGCAAACGATCACTTGATTATTCCTGGTTTTTTACAGATGTTTCCAGAAATCAAAATTAAATTTTCTGATATTGATAAAGTAGAGTATTCAGAAGTAGGGAAGGGGGCTAATTATTTGATAAAAGTATATAGTAAGAATAAAACTTTTCCCCATACTATATCCTGGAATAATTCAATGGAAGTAGATGAATTTAATGATTTTTATTCAAAGCTTAAAGTGCAGCTGGGAATTAATTAATCTAATCCACCTAATTTGAGAAGTCTAGCTCAAAAAAACTGAAGAATATTCACCGAATCTTCAAAACCATCTTCACATCATCAATAGAAATTCCATCGACGCGAATTAAATCCTTAACTGTGCAAATTTCAGTAAAACCAAAAGACTCATACAATTTTCTCGCAGGAAGATTATGTGAAAAAACTCCCAGATCAATCCAATCAATAAAGTCCTGTTCTCGGGCCCATTCGAGTGCGGCCTTCATCAAGAGCTTTCCGCCGCCTTTTCCGCGCATAGATTCTTCAATGCCCATACCAAGCTCGGCCCGGTGAAGCGTTCCGTGAAAGGCGTTTTTTAAATTGAGATGGCCCACGATCTGATCATTATCAATGAGAAGAAAACATCTGCTCCAGCCTGTTTCTCCGAGCGGAGTACTCCAGGCTTTTTCTTTATTAGACATCATCTTTTCTTTTTCAAAGAGAAAATTTTTAGGGAAGGGATGAGCAGGCATTCCGTTATAACCCAGTTCTCTCAGATGACGGATGTCATGATCAATAAGCTCTTCTAAATCTTCTAGTGTGGCGATTGTAATTTTCATAAATACCTTTTAATTTCATCAGCGTCCGCGCTTTCTCTTAATCAAAAAATTTCCGACTGTTCAGATTTTCCTCGTAATTATTTGTACTTAAGCTCAAAAATTCCAAGTCTATTCTGCAACTATAAATTACCATGAATGCGAAAAAGAATAACCATTTTATTGAACCTCTTGACAGTGTCCCATATAGGGGACATGATGGAGTTGGGGAATGAGAAAGCTGGCTTGGCGTACTTTTCTACGAGCCTGCTCGTAGAGAAATATTAAGCTGGCCCATTGAAATTAAAAAAGATTTCGGATCTATTCTCACAAAGCTCCAGAAGGGAACCCCGGTGGGGGCGCCTGATACGAAGCCGATGAAATCTGTTGCTACTGGTTGCTTTGAAATCAGACTAAAGGGTGCAGATGGAATTTATAGAGTTTTTTATATTTTAAAGACAGAAGTTGGAATTTTAGTTTTCCATAGCTTTATCAAGAAAACTCAAAAAACCCCAACTAAAGAAATAGAGACGGGCAAGATCAGATTGTCAGCTTTACTTAAGGAACTCGGAAATGAAAAACAATAAAACTAAAAATTACATTGTCGCAAAAAATGTTAAGGAATTATCAAATGCTCTTGGGCTTGAGCTCGCTTCTGATATTGCCCTTATTGAATACAAGGCTGAGCTTTCTCAAATGGCGGTACTTGCAATTGAGAAGTCAGGACTTACCGTAAATGAGGTTGTAAAACGCTCAGGGGTGGCCAGGTCAAAAGTATCAGCTATTAAAAATGGTTCACTTGCCGGAATTTCTTGTGATCTTTTTATGAAAGTCATTTCTGCCTCAGGGGCCAGGTTGACCTTCAAGATGGCGAGCTAAACTTTTTTTATAAGTCGTTTAAACTGAACCCAATTGAAATAATAAACGGATGCTTTTTAGTTTCTTCATCATCGCTTTTTAAATTTTCCAGCGTTTGCTTTAATCGCGTATCTTTGGGAGCTTTTTTAAGCGCACTTTCAATCAGCGCCACCGTCTGCTCGTAATTTCCTTTGCCGCCACTATAAAGAGCATTGGCCTTGTAATAATCATAAATCCACTCCGTCGGGTGAGCTTTAGATTCCTGGTCAAGATACTCAATATATTCTTTGATGCCCGCTTTCTCTTCTTTGAAGATTTCTCCTCTTTCAGCAAGAGTAATCTCAAGGATATCAGGGTCATTTACATTAAAGCGTTTTGTTTCTTCCAACGTTTCCTGAAACATGTCAATAAAACGCTCTTCTTTATTGAGCGAACTCATTGATAGAAGCATAAGTTTAACTTTATATCCGTTCAAATAATCAGGCTCTTTATCAATCAAAGCATTGATGAGCATGAGACTTTTTAGCGGTTGTTCAAGTAAAGCGCCGGTGAAAAAACTATCAGCAATAAGATGCAACAACAATGCGGAATCGAGTTGATCCGGCTTAGCATCCGGCTTAACAATGGTCGCAACACTTGCAGTCTTTGCTTCTATCAGAGCAGCATAACAAACTTTTTCGATGGTTTCTCTGGTTGAGGTTTTGCAATCCATGAGTGCCTTATCAATTTTTTTCTGTAGCGGCGTAGGAAAGGCACCGGCACAGGTCTTAACAATCCCGTCGATATGATGATCGACAAATTCATTGGCATAATCATTCATCGATTGTTCCGCCGAATTTTTCAGAAATAAAGTGCAGGCGCTTGAAGTTGCCGTCGTATTAAGAACATCATCAGAGAGCTTGCTTTTGCGTCTTAGAATATCATTAGCCTTCGTGAATCCCATGCGAGAAGTCTTTTGCTTTTTGGGCGCATAATGAGTTTTATACACATAGACAGAGGCCAGGCCTATAAAAATCAGACCTAGCAATATGTCGACTCTATATTTTTTACTCATAGGTTCAATTTATTTTTTTGTCAGGTGAGATTTTTGGTGGCTCAGCTTTTCAATATCAACTTGTGGATAGATTCCTTCGAGCATGCCAGGTTGTTTGCCCCATGAACTTAAATCCAGCTGAGGATTTATATCGTTTTCAAAATAATCTTTTCTGAAAATAATTTCTTTTCTCTCCGGACCAAAAGCAATAATGCCGACAGGAATACCAAGAAAGTTTTCAATTTCTTTTATGTATATTTCCAACTCAGGAGAAGTTGCCATTTTAAAATCGTCGGTGAACGGCTTCATGTTTTTATAAACAGGTTTAGCCTTCGCTAAGTCGATTCCAGGATAGGCTACTTCAATTCTTTTTCCTTCGTATTCATAGGCGACACAAACTTTTAATTCTTTGATCCCGGATAAAATATCAAGCTTTGTCAGAGCGATTGAAGTCAGGTTCGAAGCTTTTACGGAGTATTTTAGAAGTGGAAGATCGAGCCATCCACAACGGCGTTTTCTTCCGGTAGTCGCGCCAAATTCATGGCCCTTGGTCTGGATTTCTTCTCCCAGAGCATCGAATAATTCAGTTGGAAAAGGCCCTTCACCAACGCGCGTGGTGTAAGCTTTGGTGATTCCTAAAACTTCTTCTACACTTGATTCCGGAATGCCGGCACCGGTATAAATTCCACCAAGTGCAGTCGACGATGAAGTGACATATGGATAAGTCCCGTAGTCGATATCCAGAAGAACGCCTTGAGCGCCTTCAAATAATATTTTTTTGTTTTCAATGATCGCCTGATCTAAGTAAGAGAATGTATCGCACATAAATGGAGCGATGTTTTTTCCCAGATCAAACAATCTCTGGGCTTCATCGTTCACACTTGGAAAGGCAATATCGTATCTGTGCTTGAAAAGAGTTTCTTTCTCTTCAAGATTTCTGGCGAGCTTCACTTTAAGGCCGGCGAGGTCATATAAATCTTTAAGCTTGATAGCTCGTCTTGCAATTTTATCTTCGTAAGCAGGACCTATTCCTTTTCCAGTAGTCCCGATTTTAACTGTTCCTTGAGATTCTCTGGCAGCATCCAGCAGTTTATTATAGCTGGTGATGACAGTGACATTTTCTGAAATTTTTAAATTTGCTGACGTTACTCTGATCCCGGCGTCTTCAACTTTTTTAAGTTCAGTCTGAAAAGCTTCGGGTTCAAACACCACACCATGACCGATGACAGACACTGAATGAGGGTGAAGTATTCCGGAGGGAATTAAATGCAGAACAATTTTTTTTCCATCAACGATAATCGTGTGGCCGGCATTGTTACCACCCTGGTAGCGAACGACGACGTCGCATTTTTCACTGAGCAAATCAGTGATTTTTCCTTTTCCTTCGTCGCCCCATTGAGAACCGATTATCGCTAATGTTTTCATAGACTATTTCGCCTTCACTTCATTGAGTAAATTATTATTTTTGAAAAATTCATTGATCTGGTGAACGGCCATTTCGCCCACGCGGAATTGTGCTTCTTCAGTTGACGCGCCCACGTGCGGAGACATGATTAAATTCTCAAGCTCAAGAAGTTTTGAATTTGTTGGCAGCGGCTCAGTCGCAAAAACATCAAAACCCGCACAACGAATTTTTTTCTCTTTAAGAATATCGTAAAGAGCTTCTTCATCTACGATACCGCCTCGGGCAGCATTGATGAGGATGGCATCTTTTTTCATCATTGATAACAACTCACGCGAGATCATGCCTTTTGTTTGCGGAAGTAGAGGAGTGTGGATAGAGATAACGTCACACTCTGAGAATATTTGTTTCAAATCCAGGCATCTTTTTGAATTGGCCTGGTCACATTTATCTGTCACCGGATCAAAAAAATAAATCTCAGGCTCAAATCCGGAAATTCTTTTCGCAACTATTTGTCCGATGCGACCAAAACCCACGATACCGACTTTTTTCTTCCATAGCTCAAGGCCAGTGAGCGCGTTCTTTTCCCATTTCCCTTCGTGCATAGTTTTATTGGCGAATGGAGTATTGCGAAGGCACGACATCATCAGGGCTACAGCTTGTTCGGCTGCCGAATTATTATTGGCCCCCGGAGTGTTGGCTACCTTTACGCCTCTTTCAGCGCAAAGAGCTTTGTCGATATTATCTGTCCCTTCACCTGCGCGAATAACAATTTTTAATTTCGGCGCAAGATCAAGGAGCTCTTTGTTCACAGTTGTTGCCGATCGAATAATCAAACCCTCAACTGTCGGAAGAAGCGCTTTCAATTCATCCTGCGAAACTTTCGAAGTCGGGTGAACATTTAAATTTTGGATTTTTTTTAATTCTTCAAACAGTGATTTATCGAAGCCATCCGGCACGACAATAAAAGGATTCATAAGGATTCTCCCAATGGACAATAATGTTTGGATTCGCCCCATTATAGGAGGAGAGTTCTTTATTAGGGAAGTATTATTTTGACTAAATATCAGTCAAAAGATTTTGCAGATGCTCCGTCAGATTTCCGAGTATTTCAGGGCGAAAATCAATTGAGCGATAGGCTATACCTGAGAGATCGAAAATCTTTTTTGCAATTCTATTGCTTTCAGTTTCATGATGCTTATCTGAAAGAAAAATAACCTCTTTTACTTTAGATGAAGCAATTAATTTTGCACATTCGTTGCAAGGAAAAAGAGTGACATAGGCCCGGGAGCCTTCCAGCGAGCGGCTTGAATGCAAAATGGCATTGGCCTCGCTGTGGACGACGTAGCCGTATTTTTGGAATTCCAGGGGGGCCGATTTATCTTTGCCCCATGGGACTTTTGATTCGTCGATTCCGGCGACAAATCCATTATAGCCCATGGTGATTTGGTGATTATTTTTATCGACAAAGACCGAACCCACTTTGGTGGCAGGATCTTTTGATTTAAAAGCCGCGATCATGGCCTGAAGCATGAAGTACTCATCCCAGGAAAGCGCAGATTTTGCGGGCAAAAAATTTATTGTAGTTTCCATGTGTAATTAAAAATTCATTTGTAGGGGCAAGAAAGTCAAGAAAATTAAAAAGTTTCTTGTGCGACTGAGTTTAACTCGCTACACTTAAAGAGAATATTATTAATTGAGGTTTCAATGAAGACAGATTTTGATACATTGCGCGCCCTCGCCAGCTATACGATCAACAATCTCAAAGAGAAAAAGTTGATTGAGTTTCATGTTACAAAACGTGAAGAACTCATTGAAGCTATGGCCACTGAATACGGTGTAAGCTTTGCGACAGATGAAGATGTTCGCGAACAGGCAATTGAAGAAGTTGAAGAAAAAATGGGAGTCGATAATCTCCCTGAAGATGTTACCGAATCAGAAATGTTTAACCATGCGCGCAAAGAAATCATCAAGTCATTCAATGGCGAGAATATCGGAGGACTTTACTTGGTTGAATCTCTTCACCAGATTGCCATCAGAATGAAAGATTTCGTTCTTAATTGTGACCTGATCGATGATGTTTATGGATCGGACGAAGATCTGATTTCTTTTCTGGTCGCCAAGATCAGAATGTTCTCACCAAAAAAGAATTAATCAGGATAAAAACTGCAAAAAAAAGGCTCCTGACGGAGCCTTTTTTTTATTTATTTTTTGGCACAATTCGCTTTTTCAATCACTCTGCGTGTTGAAAGTTCTAAATCAGCTGCATACCAGCCTTCAGATCTAGATCCTTTTGCTCCACAGATAACGGCTTTGTCAGAACAGTTGTCCCAGATTAGTTTTCCGTTCATTTTCCAGCCTTCAGATCTCGATCCTACGTTCGCACATACAGGTTTGTTGGCTGCGCTTTTTGAACACTGAGACCATCCAAGAAGTCTCATGTTTTCAAGGTCCAGGTTATAGCTAACCCATGCATCTTTATCGCAAACAAGCGCTTCTTTAGAACACTGGGCCCAAAGTAATTTTCCGTCTGTTGTTTTCCAGCCTTCAGATTTTGAGCCGATATTTACACATCTAGGTGAGGTCGCGGCCATTGCTGAAAATGCACATGTCAATGCGATGATTGCGATCAATGATTTCATAACTGTCTCCTTTTATAGTTTATTGTCGCGGAATATAGCGCGATCATTAAAAAAAGGAAGATAATTTCAATCGGTTGTAAAAAAGACAGGCTAAATTAATTCTATCCGGTTCATAACTTCTTCGAAATAGGGACCTTCGATCAAGCCGTTGAGGATCGAGCTTTTGCTTTCGGCATATAGGAAAATGCCGGACTCTTTTTCACGTATGAGAAAGGCATCATAGTAGAGGCGTTCTTCACGGTCAGCCGTGGCAGTTCCTTCGAGCCTGACCATTTCATATTGACCACTCGATATAAGGGGATTTTGCTTAAAATCGCCGGGGTTATAAATGATGCTGGTGTCTTCATCAAACAAAATTTTTCTTTGTTCAATATGATTTTTGAAAAGTTCGACCAGGTCAAGGCTGTCACCACCGGGGTTCCAGGTAAATCTGGCTTCCCAGTCATAACGTGTATCGTTTCTTTTGAAGCAAAGTTCGTTATCAGAACTGACAGGGCAATCGCCCCACCAGCTCGGAACTAATAATTTGAATTTTTTGAATTCGATGGCCCGTGCGTTTTCAATATAAGTTCTTTTCTCATTCTTAATGACCCACATGGTGTAGACACCAAGGCCCATTAAAAGAAAGAGTGAGAGCCATTCAAAAAAAAAGCGCACGGTCATAGTTTATTCCAGAGCTTTTTCAAAATTCACTAAAAGTGATTGAGGAAGATCTAATATGTTTCCGATCTTTTCACCGAAACGTCCGCCAATACCGCCCCACTGACCTTTTTTAATAACGGCGGTGTTATTTGCGTCCTTAAGATTATCCATTTTCACTTCGCCGTCGAACATGACAACTTCTGTTTCATCTAAAACGGGGGTATATTTCAGGAAAAAATCTGTCCCGCGTACACCCAAGGCTACTCTTTTGGTAAAAATCTTTCCTTTGGAAGCACTTTCTCCAAAGCCTTTCCAGCGACAGGTCCCTTCTTCGAGAGTGTATTTCTTATCATCAGCAAAATTTAATTCCATAACCGAATTAGGACCGATTGAAATAAAATTTTTCCATTTATCAACTTTCACCTGAAGATAGGATTTGTTCTTAGTTTCTATTTTCCCAACCTTATCAATAATATCTCCTTCCTTTAGCTGGATTCCTCCAAACAACACAGTTCCTCTGAGTTTGGTGACTAAAGCTGTTGGTGGAGTGGGGGCTGCCGATGGACTCGGAGTACCTGAACTATCATCATCGCCGGCCACGGCCAGGCCTATAAAACTTGAAAAGATTAGGCCAAGAAGCAGTTTTTTCATTTTGACGTCCTTTTTTATTTAATTCATTCATTATATAGAAAATAAATGAGCTTTCAGTAAAATTATTTTTCAGTAATTTTAATGCATTATGAAAAAAACAGAGGAAAAAAGCCATTCGGCATAAAAGTCCCCCTAAACTTTTGTCTCATAATTACCGAAAATCATAATTGAGTTGAACACACTAGCTTTGATGTCCTTTTTGGAGAAGCGTTTATGGAACGATTTAACAGCACAAAAATCTTAAACTTCAGAGGGAAGATCGCCTTTGCAATATTGTCTTTGACGATGTTGTTGGACGGCGGATCCAGGGCCTTTGCAGCAAGTGGAATTGATTGTTCGGGAATGAATCACCCCGCTCATCAAGATGAATACACTGCCTGTTTAAGAGTACAGATTGCGGGTGCCGCCGGTGAAGCGGGAGTTGACTGCGTTGATTGTATTTTCAGACAAGAGCAAAAAACAAATCCATGGGTTGAAGCTCTGGGAATTGTGGCGCAACCTTTGGCCTTCTTTGGTGCTTCTTATTTTGGAGCAAAATATCAGTTTAAGTCTCAAGAGCAATGGGCAAATGCTTATGCTCAAGGGCATGCACAATGTACTAATAGATTTAATTCATATCTCGATTACAACACTCAAAGAGGGGCCAACCCAATTCTTCCAGATGAAGCTCAGCAGTTTGCGGCTTCCTGTAATGGATCAGGTATGGGGCAATACGCTGGATTCGGCGGTATGGCCGGAAATGGTTACGGTGGTTTTGGAAACCCGATGATCGGAGCTGGTTACAGTCCGGGATTTATGGGTGGAATGATGGGCCCATATTACGGTGGCGGCTACGGCGGTGGCATGGGTATGGGAATGCCTGGCGGTGGAATTAACGGCGGATTCGGTATGGGACTCGGTATGGGTCTTGGTAACGGTTTAGCAGGAATGTTAGGTTATGGCCTTGGTATGCCAGGAATGGGTATCGGTGGTGGAATTAATATTGGTATCGGTGGCGGCATGGGCTATCCAGGCGGCGGCATGGGTTATCCAGGCGGCGGCATGGGCTATCCAGGTGGCGGCATGGGTTATCCAGGCGGTGGCATGGGTTATCCAGGTGGTGGCATGGGCTATCCAGGTGGCGGCATTGGTATAGGTGGACAAATTGGAATTGGAATTCCTGGTATTGGCATCGGTGGTGGCATGGGCTATCCAGGCGGTGGCATGGGCTATCCAGGTGGTGGCATGGGCTATCCAGGCGGTGGCATGGGTTACCCTGGCGGATACCCTGGTGCTGGTGGAATTTATGGTCCAGGAATTGGAATTGGTGGATCAATTGGTATCGGCGGCCCAGGAATGCCTTATCCAGGTGGTATTGGTATCGGCGGTGGCATGGGCGGTTATCCCGGCGGTGGAATGGGTGGTTATCCCGGCGGTGGCATGGGCGGTTATCCCGGCGGTGGAATTGGAATTGGTGGCGGCATTGGTTTTCCCGGTGGCGGTATTAATATAGGAATCGGCGGTGGTGTCGGTGGATATCCAGGCGGATACCCAGGTGGTGGAGCAGGTTACCCAGGCGGATACCCAGGTGGTGGCGCAGGTTATCCAGGCGGATACCCAGGTGGTTACCCAGGTGGTTACCCAGGTGGTTACCCAGGTGCTGGTGGCGGTGTTTATGGACCGGGCATGGGTCCTGGTGGAGCTGGTATTGGTGTAGGCGGCGGTTATCCTAGTAACGGTGGTTATTGGGGTGGAACCGGTGGATACGCCGGTGGTAGTGGATACGGTGTCCCTGGAATGGGCGGCGGGTATTACAACCAACAGCAACAACAAATGCAAATGCAAATGTCGATGCAGGGACAAGCTGCTGCAGGGTATGAGCGTATGCAAGGAAATGCTTCTGTAAACCAAATGGCGAATTCGGCCCTTTATCAGAATTATAACAACGCTCGTAATGATCTTTACGGAATGGGTGGAGCCGGTATGTACGGTGGAGCACCTTATGCTCAAGGAAATATGGGCGGACAGTTCGGTATTTCAGGTGGGATTTCGGCAGGATTTGGATTCTAAAAATAAACAAAATTGACAAAAAAAAGGGAGCTTTGAGCTCCCTTTTTTTATTTTAAATTTATTTTTTATGCATCAGTGTTCGGTAATCATCTTGGAAAAGGACTTCGATCTTATTGTCATCAATTAACTTTTCTACAACGCCCTGGCCAAATGTAGGATGGTCGATGATGTCGCCGGAAGAAAATGAGCCTTTGATGGTATAAGACTTAGTTCCAGTGGTATTTTTACCAATGGCCTTGGTCCATAATTCACCCACTGTTTCAGTAGATTTTTTTGATCCTGTACGTGATTTAGCCTTAGCTGACTTTATGACTTTATCAACAGATGTCTTTGCTTTTGCTGCACCAGGATCTTTGAATGCATGTGTTGCCTTGCAAGTCTTACATTGAACTTTATCAGGTGTCTTTGAGTCTTTCATCGTAACGATGATATGTGCTAATGTTAATTTGCATTTATTGCAATTAGAGAGAACTTCTTTTCCGACGTTAATTTCGGCCATACTGAACCTTGGGGTAAAGGGGATTCTAAGAGATTCGACAAGAGTATAAAAAGTGAATGATTCTGTAAAGGACAATCAAATCATACAGAGCGAGAAGCGCTCAATTCAGACAGTGAAACTGGAGGATAAAGCACGTCTTCTTCCGACCAAACCAGGCTGTTATTTGATGAAGAATCGCGATGAGCAAATTATTTATGTGGGCAAGGCTAAAAACCTGAGGGCCCGCGTAAGTTCTTACTTCAATAACTCCGCAAAAAACCCCAAGACCGAAGTTCTGGTCACCCACATAATAGATTTTGATTTCATAATGACAGAAAACGATGCAGAGAGTTTTATCCTTGAAAACAATCTTATAAAAAAGCATTCCCCTAAATACAATATTCGCCTTAAAGACGATAAATCTTATCCCTACGTAGTCATCAATACCAATGAACCTTTCCCTAGACTTGAATTTATACGCAGGGTAAAGCGCGGCAAGGGTATTGATGTTTATGGTCCGTTCGTCGTGGGAAGCAATATCTGGGAAATCATCAATATCCTCACTAAAAGCTTCTCGCTAAGAGACTGCAAGCTGACAGATTTCAAATCGCGAAAAGAGCCATGCCTGCTTTATCAGATGAAACAATGTTCTGCTCCCTGCGTAGATAAGATTTCGGTCTCAGAATATGAGCATGATCTCAATCTTGCGCGTGATTTATTTTCAGGAAGCGGGGCTAAGACGCTTCGTGAACTCGAGAAAAGAATGAAGCTGGCCGCGCAGAACGAAGAGTTCGAGAAGGCTGCTCAAATCCGGGATTCGCTGGAAACTCTGGGAGAGTTCGCCAATAATTTTAAACAGGCAAATGCAGAGCTCGATAAAGAGCGAAACATAGATATTGTGGCTTATTATCAAGGAGAGATCGAAGTTGATCTTTCTATTTACATGATGAGAAACGGCGTTTTGTTGGGACATAAAAATTTTAGTTTTTCTAATCTCGATATTGAAGAGCAGACTGAAGACACCATCTTGAATTATATTTTTCAGTATTATTCCAGTACATTCGATTCACTTCCACAGCTGATTATCACCCAGATGTCGGCAGCTTCTAACGAACTGCTGGAACAGGGGATGCAGACGCTTGAAAAAAATATCAGAGTACGCCCGCCTCAAAAACAATTTGATTCTCTTCTGAACCTCACCCGCGATCATGCCTTCGAACAGCAAAGAGTTCGCATGCTTCATGAAGACAGCGTTTATGTTGGTCTGAATAAACTTAAGGATCTTCTCGGGCTCAAAGAGCGCCCTGTTGTGCTTGAATGCTATGACATAGCCATTTTTCAGGGGAGCAGTCCGACTGCTGCGCAAATTGTTTTTCACGATGGAAAGCCTGATAAAAAAAATTACCGGCATTATCATCTCCAGGAATTGCCAGAAGGAAATAATGACTTCGCCATGATGAAAGAATTGATCATTCGCCGCTCGGACAACGGAACTCTTCCTGATGTTTTTATTGTAGACGGCGGATTAGGGCAGGTAAATGTTTTCAAAGAAGCACTGAAGGAATTAAATATTTCTATTCCTGTTATCGGAATTGCGAAATCTAAAGTGATCAGGACGCGTGATGGATTCAAAAGCGAAGACATCAAACGTTCTGAAGAAAGATTGATTATTCCGGGACGAACCAATCCCTATATGCTCAATCAAAACAGATCGCTTTATAAAATTATTGTACAGATGAGGGATGAAGCACATAGATTTTCGAGAAGATTGCATCACAAAGAAGAGAAGAAAAGAGTATTTAATAAAAAGGTTGTCAAGAAACAAAAAAAAGTTAAAAAAGAAAAGCCGGAGAGTAATCCGGCTTAGCTTAGTTTATGACGTGAATAATTTTTCTGTTGCCCTGGCCGCAATCGGGACATCTGGCCGACTCTTGCATTAAAAGATTTTTATAATCTGATAAATGAGTCAATACCAGCTTGGATCCGCAGATCTGGCATTCATTAATTATTTTTTTTACGTTTTTGATGTCACCGTAATATTCTTGAAAATTTTCAAATTTGTAGTCGGTTTCCATTGACATGCAGGTTCTCCTTTTTCCAGTTACAATGTCTTTTTCGGATGTTTTTCAAAGGGGCTTTACACACGCAAGTAAAAATGAGAGCTTGGGGATAATTTTGCTTATGGAACAACAATTTAAAAAACTTCTTCAAAAAACTAAGGCCCAAAAGGAGCAAAAAGATCCTCTATATAAATCATTTGAGGGTGCACTCTTTCAGGCTTCCAGCTGGTTTTTCCAATTTCAGGATCAGCCTATTCCTGTTGTTGCGCGCCCTGAAACAGCAGCGGCTACCGTAGCTGCAACTCCGGTCGACCCCGCACTTCCTTCGCTTAGCGAGGTGCTTTTTGTGGGCGATACTTATGATGGTGAGGGTGAAGATCTGCTTGGCAAAATGATCCAGGCAATGAAATTAAAAGAGAATGAATTTTATCGCTTTAAGATGGATGAAGAACTTGAAAACGTAACTGATTTGTCTGACAATCTTCAAAGCCCAAGTCCTGCAACCCAAAGACTCCTTGATCTCATTGCAAAAAAACGCCCTAAAATTGTTGTCAGCCTCGGCGCAACCGTCACCAATATTCTTCTTGGTAGGCGTGAAAAACTGTCAACTATTCACGGGCAATTTTTAGAAAAGCAGCATGCGGAATGTGTTTACAGCTTGATACCGCTTTTTCATCCGTCTTATCTCACTATAAATCCCAATATGAAAAGGGCTGCCTGGATTGATCTTCAGAAAGTGATGGAGCGCATAGGGAAGATTTGATCGGCTGTTGTTCGAAGTTCATTATCCTGGATAGAATAATAGTGGAGTTTCATGATGAAGCTCTTCAATTGATTTTTCTATAGGATATCGACAGCAGGATGCTTAGAATTCTTTTAGCCGTTTCAATATTCTGTAGTTTTAAAAATGCATCCGGCAATGAAATGCCGAATGTCAGCGTTCGTATTGGTAAATCACTGAGAAGCATTCTAGTGAGCGGGCTGGACCTTAAAAGACATCTTCTTTTCAATAACGACATGAGAATCTACAACGGCAAAAAAACAGTTAAATTTAATTGTGAAACTTACAGTACGCTTAATAAAAAAAGGAATCAGCCTATCCTTCTGGCGACTCTTGAATCGCCTACCGGATTGCTCTCCTATGCCAACGATAAATACCGAGGCATGTTTAAAGTCATTACCAATCCCAAAGGCGACGCTTGTGATATCGTCAATGAAATCCCGATGGAATCCTACATCAGTTCTCTGCTTACAAAAGAGATGAACCCTAAGTGGCCAATAGAAGCGCTGAAGGCTCAGGCAGTTGCCGCTCGAACATATGCCCTCCATAAAATTAAAACTCAGCAAGTGACAAAAGAACTGGGCTCAGAAGCCTACTACGATCTGGAGAGTTCGGAAAAGCATCAGGTCGGAGGAAGTTTTTTTGATGCAACAAATACGACAAACACTGCAAGCAACGCTACCCTCGGAGAAGTTCTCCTTACTGAATCAGGAAAAGTAGAGCCCATTTTTTTTCATGCGAAATGCGGTGGAAGAACATTGCGACCAGATCAGGTATGGCATAATAAAGAAGAAGGTTATCAGTCGGTCAATTGCCCTTTTTGCAATGATATTGGTCCTAAATCCTGGACAAAAAATATTTCCCGCGAAAGACTCAATAGCTTTTTTGTCTGGGCCAGTGAAAATAAGTATATCAAAGAAAAACTTAGTGGTGATCTGCATTCAATTGTTCTTGTCCCGGATAAACTTGATAAATTTACCGTTAATTTTTATATCAATGACAGACCATTTATTATTGAAAAAGCAGTGCTCCGAAAATTTTTCGGACGCTTTATTTTTCCTTCAAATACATTTTCACTTGTTAAGCAGGCTGACGGCATCGAGGTTCAGGGAGAAGGTCTGGGGCATGGAGTTGGTCTTTGTCAGATGGGCGCCTTTGCGATGGCAATGCGTGGATGGTCGTATAAAAAAATTCTCTCCCATTACTTTCCTGGTCACGTATTGAAAAAGATGTATTAAACTCATACTCATGCAATATCTTCTGATCATTTTAATTTTCATTTCTTTTTCCAGCGCAAATGCGTTTACCATTTTGATAGACCCAGGGCACGGAGGAGAAGACGACGGGGCCAAGGCGATGACGGTTGGCCGGGTGCCTGAAGAGCTGATTAAAGAAAAAGACATTTCTCTTAGCATCGCTCAAAGAATTCATGAGAAACTTTCTGCCAAAAATTATACAGTATTTTTAACCAGAAGTTTTGATCGCACCGTAACACTCCCTGAACGCGCGGCTATCGCTGAAAAAACCAAAGCAGATCTGTTCATCTCAGTCCATATAAACTCGAGCCCTGAGCCAAGCGCTGTCGGTTTTGAAACTTATTATCTGGATAACCATAACGATGTTGCAATTAAGAAAGTTGAAAAAACTGAAAACGTTCAAACCAAGGGTGATGAAGTTGTTGTTCAGCAGATACTGGTTGATCTGGTCGTTGAGCAAACAGTAAAGACATCTAAGCCGTTAGCCGCAGATATTCACTCCGCCATAAAGAGTTCAGTCGGGAGAAAATATGGAATACCAAGCAGAGGTATTAAACCCGGACTTTTCTTTGTACTGGCTTTATCAAAACGACCGGGGGTTTTACTTGAGGTTGGTTTCATCTCCACTCAAAAAGAACGAGTAAGAATGATGAATCCTAAATTCCAGGATGATTACGCCAGCGCAGTTGTAAACGGAATTGAAAAATTTATCAAAAGCAGACAGGCACCCAGATCAAAAGCAAAAAGGCGCTGAGAATCATCTCAGCGCCTTTTTTTATAAGTCTTTTTTAAGAATTAGAATTGATTGTTACATAATGGTTTCGAGAACGAAGTATAAATCGGAAAATCTGAAGTATAAGGGTTCGTCAAACTTCTTTGAGAAATAATAATTGTATTTATTGCAGCATCAACCACGCCATAACCACAGTATGTATTGGTATCGAGAACAATTCCATTTGGCGCCTGGAAATTAACAAGAGCTCTGTCATTCGAAACAAGGGCCGGATAATTTGGATAAGCATTCGGCACTTCACAGAATGAAAGTGTCACGTTGTATCCAATAACCTGACCGCCATTTGTCACTTTTGTTACGAACATTAAATCGCGGTAGGCGCTTACACCTACATACATATTGCTGATAATTCCATTAGTCATAAAACCTGACTGCCATTGACCGCCGATAGTTGTACCGCTTATCGATCCGCCATTGATATAAAAACTTACATCGTTTGCAAGTCTAGCTCGTCCTGGCATGCAGGTAACTGTTGATTTTAAACTTTGAACCTGATTAACAATTGCCGGGCTTCCGCTTAAGGCAGGGTTACCAACATAAAAAGGTGAAGAGCCTGAAGCTCCGCCGGAATTCACTTTATTCTCTTTTTTACCGCAGGAGCCCAAGAGCAACAGGGATGCAATAAAAGTAATCTGAACAGTATGTTTAAGAAGCAATTTCATCTCATTTCTCCACGAGAGGATTTATGTCTAAAGACCTAATCGGGTAATTAAGTGATTCACTTTAATACTTTTTGAATCCAGCCTTAAATAGTCGGGTATAGTTGAAGAATTTTAAATATTTAGACTCAAAAATGAAGTTCTACTATACAATCCCTATATGAAGATAAAAGATTTGCTGTTGAAGCGCTATAATGACGAAGAGTTCATGTTTAAATTCGCTACTGGCTCAAAGTTTGTTGGCATATCGCTCTTTTTTATGGTTTCAGTTCTTGTTTTCACTTACGTGCTCCTGAAGATCAACCTCATTTATTTTGTAGCCTACGGATACCCGGGGGCCATTGAATTCCAGGAAGCCTTTTATGATTTCATTTATTCCGCCCTTACCGATGAGGTCCCTGCCGTCATTTTTGCGATGATTTTTGTCTTTTTACTTGGTTTTTATCTTTCTTCTATAATGATCAGACCGTTTAAAGTTATTGGACAGTATTGTGAAGACCGCCTTGCAGGCACCACACATTACTATTCGCCTGATTATTTCTCTGATCTGAAGCTTCTAACTTCTTTTTCAGTTTTCTTTTTTTCAAAAATAGATGAGTCAGCCAACAGGGGAAAACTTGAAAAGATCGAAGTTCCTGCGGATTTCACTAAAATTCACAAACCTGTTTTTGAAAAAAATTTCTTTTTCAATTATCTTTTCATCATTGCAATCTTCTCGCTCTTAACATCTGTTGGCATCTTCGTCCTTAATAATAGCGTGCGCGAACAGATGTTTGCTCTGACCCAGAAATTTCTGGCGAATAATATGGTCGGAAATAAAGGGATGCGCTATTTTATGGAAAACCAGTTTTCTGCGACCAATATCGGCGTTTATTTTTTTATTATTCTTCATATCTTGATTTACTGCCTTTTCGGAATACACCTTTATGGAAAAGTTTCAGGACCGGCCTTTGCAGTTTTTGCAACAATGCGCTCTTTTTTAAAAGGCAATTACTACAATCGCATTCATCTCATAGGATATTCGTATCTTCGTGATGATTGCCGAAAAATTAATAAATACCTGGATCATGTTCAGAAAACACTTACATGAAGCCCGACTTAAAAGATCCAGTTTAAAAGCTTTGAAATAATATTAAAATTTGAGAAAATGATTTAACTTAAAATATCCCCAAATAAATTTCCCTAACAAAAGGATGTATATGAAATTTCTAAAATTGTTAATTGTATTCCTGAGTGCAGTGACGCTTGCAAGCTGTACTTCAGATGAAAAAATGAAAGCGCAAATTTCCAAAATTCTAAAAGAAGATCCAAAAGTTCTTACTGAAGCTATTGAAAAGCACCCTGCTGAGTTTATTGAGGCTTTACAAAAAGCTGCAAAAAACGCTCAGGAAGAAATGGGTAAGAATCGTGAAGCTGAAGAGAAGAAAAAATTAGAAGAATCTTTTGAAAAACCGTTGATGGCTGAAATCCGAAGCGACGAATCTATTCGCGGACCTAAAGATGCTCCGCTTACACTTGTTGAATATTCTGACTTTGAATGTCCTTTCTGTTCACGCGGATATGAGACAGTTATAGCTTTGCTGAAAAAATACGAAGGTAAGATCCGCTTCGTTTACAAGCACCTTCCGTTGAGCTTCCATGAGCAGGCGATGATCTCGGCCCAGTATTATGAAGCAATAAGACTTCAGGACCCAAAAAAGGCTTTCGCATTTCATGATGAAATTTTCAAGAATCAGAGAAAATTAAAGAACGGCGTTGCTTTCCTGGATGCAACTGCGAAACAGGTCGGAGCAGACCTTGCAAAAGTTAAAAAAGATCTAAGCTCACCGGCAGTGAAAAACAGAATTGAGGCAGACATGAAAGAAGCTGGCTCGTTTGGTATGCAGGGTACTCCCGGATTTTTACTTAACGGTGTGCCGGTAAGAGGGGCTTATCCACCGGAATATTTTGATACAATCGTTGCTGAACTTCAGAAAAGAGGAAAGCTTAGTTTGTAATTTAGAAAATTCTAATTATAATAAATAAAAAAGGGCTGCTATTCCAGCAGCCCTTTTAATTTTAAATGAGTAGTTTATGGAAGGATCCGTTTACAGCAATCTTGGATTAAAAGTGAATCGTACTTTTCGCGAGAAGAGAGATGAAGAAGTTTTTACTCTAAAGGATTTTATTGAACATAAATTTACTATCAGCAGTAAAGCTGAACTTCAAAAAATATTTGCCCGCGAACTGAAATCTGTTCTTCAAAAAGAAGATCTTTTTGACCTGATCCATGCTTTCTTTGAGCTTGAAACAGATCTTCACCAGTCTCTTGACCTCCTGGAATTCGATGTGCCCAATTTTAATTTCGATGAATTTTATAAAAACCTGTCTCCGGTTCTTATGAGATCATTGCTGGAAAATGCACAAACTCAGGAGAATGCACCTCAGTTGTTAAAATCCATAAAAGAATCTCTTCGGATCGCTATAGAAGAAGAACTTTATCAATTAGAAGATCATATCTAAATTTAGGAACATTTATGAACCGGAAAGAACTTATCGAAGCTCTGCTAAAAGACAGTGAGCTCTCAAATATGACTAATAAACAGGCTAATCAGTTTATCGATGTCATGCTGGAGACAATCAAGCGAACTGTTAAAAAAGGAGAGAACGTCACGCTGGTTGGATTCGGAACATTTACTAAATCAAGAAAGGCATCAAGATTAGGGGTCAATCCTTCTACCGGCAAAAGAATCAGAATCAGGGCCAGAGTGGTACCGAAATTTAAACCAGGCAAGCCTTGGAAGGAAAGTCTTTAGGCTTTCGTTCTTCGAGACAGGTAATATTTTCCGATGTCAAAACTTCGACTGTCAAAGATTTTTCATTAACTAGCTCAAACTCTATCATTTGGGCATAATTTGCCATTTTTGGATAAGATCACTTGAACCATTTTGCCTTCCTATGTATAATTTTTGACAGGTACGCATTTAATCCATGGATGGTAAAAAAATGGCCGAAGAAAAGAACGAGAAGGACGATGCAGGAGCAGCACCTTCCGCGAAAAATCCACTCCTAGTAGTTTTAGTTTTAGTAAATACAATTGCCGTTGGTGCAATTGGTTTTTTTCAATTTCAAAATCATAAAAAATTAAACTCAGTTACTACAGCAGCAGATGTAATGAAGCAGGATCTTGAAGGCGGCGGTGAGCATGCAGCTGCAGCTGAAGGCGGCCATGGTGCTAAGCCTGCGGGTGGGCATGGTGAAGCCGGCAAAGCTGCTGAGGTTGAAGGTGTAAAGGCTGATGGCTTAATTTATCCGCTGGAGCCGTTTACCGCGAACCTTGCTCAAGGGGACGGACCAAGACGGTTCATTCGTATTTCTCTTGTCTTAAAATTCTCAAAAGAAACAAAAAAAGAAGAAGTTGATGCCAGAAAACCTCAGATAAGCGACACCATAATTAGCATGTTGAATGCTAAAAAACCGGAAGAGCTTCTGAAAAAAGAAGGCAAAGAATATTTAAAGGAAGAAGTGAAAACATCTATCAATAATTTTCTTGTTGATGGGCAGATCACTGATGTTTACTATGTTGGGTTTCAGATCAACTGATACCTTCTTTTGTTTTCGGGCTTTGACATGATGTCGGCAGCTCTAAAAGCTTTATGAATCCCAGGAGGGGAAGATTATGGCGCAGGTTTTAAGTCAAGATGAAGTAGATGCATTATTAAACGCGGTTAACGATGGCGGTGGCGATGCGTTTTCAGGCGGTGGGGATTCCGGTGGCAGCGGCGGCGGTGCCAGCGATGATTCCAATGAAAATATTCAAACTTACGATCTTACCAATCAGGACCGGGTTATTCGTGGAAGAATGCCTATCCTTGAAATTATCTATGAAAGATTCATCAGAAGTTTTCGTGTGTCTCTTTCAAACTCACTTCGTAAAATTTCTACTATATCAATTATCTCAACCGACCTGTTGAAGTTCGGTGAATTTGTTAACACACTTCCGATTCCATCGTGCATGTGTATCATGCGTTTTAATGAACTTAGAGGTCCTGCCCTTTTAGTATTTGAATCAAAATTAGCTTACGCAATCATCGATTCCTATTTCGGTGGTACTGACAGACCTTTCACCAAGATTGAAGGAAAAGAATTCACCATGATCGAACTTTCGTTCATGAGAAAAATCATGGATATGGCGATCAACGATCTTGAAGAAGCATGGGCGCCGGTACACCGAATTGATGCTCAATATTTAAGAACAGAAATTAACCCGCAGTTCGTGGGGGTTGTTCCACCTTCAGACGTTATTATCGCAACAACTCTTGAAGTTGAATTTGAATCGGCTTCGGGAACAATCATGATTGTTGTTCCATACTCAACAATCGAACCAATTAAGCAAAAACTTTCATCAAGCTTCCAGACAGATAACGAGATGGCGGATTCGATCTGGACTCAGGCGATGAATGAACATATCAAAAATTCTAAAGCAACCGTTGTAGTTCGTCTTGGGGAGGCTGAGATGACTCTTGGTGATCTTCTGACGTTAGAGCCTGGAGATATTATCCCGCTCAATCAGGATGCTTCAGGTGAGGTTACTCTTGCAGTAGAAGGTGTGGAAAAAATGAAATGCTTAATGGGAACTTACAAAGGTAACCGTGCAGTTCAGATTACCAAAGTTAATTCCGGTATTGTTTACGAAACAACAGAAGAAGAATAGTTTTTAAAATATAAGAGTGGGGAGAAGGTTATATGAATAAAGTTAATATCGAAAGAATGGCCGATGAAGTAAAAGCAGGGGACGACTCCCTCAATAAATTAAAAGTTCAGAACCTGGATTTTATCCTGGATATCCCGCTGAAAGTTTCAGTCGAACTGGGAAGAACTCAGATAATCGTAAAAGATCTCCTTCAGCTGGGGCAGGGGTCTGTTTTAGAACTTGATAAGCTTGCCGGTGAACCACTTGAGATTCTTGTAAACGGAAAACTCGTCGCCAAAGGTGAAGTTGTTGTTGTTAACGAAAAATTTGGTATCAGATTAACAGATATTATTAGCCCAATTGAGCGAATTGAAACTCTTAAGTAATAATTTTTTGAGGAGCTGCTAGTGAAAAAGCTTACACTTATACTTTTATCTTTAATTACAACTTCAGTACTCGCGGATGACGTGAGCATTAAAGGTGTAGAACTTAAAAGCACAAAATCCACAGAGAATCGTCTTAAGATTTTAGTTGAAGGAAATCTCAACGACAATCCTCAGATCACCATAAGTGATAAAACACTTCAGGTCATAATTCCAAATTCGCATGTGAATTCAAAAATTCAGAGAAAGTTCAGTGATGGCCTTGTTACGGCTACACAGTCTGATAATGACTCGGTAGTAGTAAAGGCAGTTCTTCCTTACTCGCTTCAGGGTAAAGAGGGAATGGTAAACATTACACTTAAAGACGGCGCAGTGGATGTAAGCTTCCCAAGAATTGCAACACCTGCAGCAAGCAAAGTCAGCCGGGCCCCGGCAATCGTGCCTGATACAAATAATATTGAGGCAGACAAACTTGATGAAAATTATTTATCGAAGCTTGTAGTGGAAAACGAAAAACTGGCAGCTGCGAATCACCCGGAAGAGAAAAAAGCCGAAGTGGCTAAAAAAACGGTCCAGGCTGATACCGCTACCGGTGCCGATAGAGTCAATTTGTCTCAGGCAGCAGTCCAAAAGGAGACAGCTAAGTCTTCATTTAATAAAGAAGAACCACAAAAATCGAATTTCTCGATGACGAGTTATGTTGGTAAGTTCGTTGCATTTCTAAGTTTAATGGTTCTTGGTTTTTACGGGGTTCTTACTCTGTTCAAAAAGGGAGTCATTAAAAAAGGTAAACTTGGCTTTCTTCACAGTACAAAACTTGTTGAAGTTTTAAGCACAACACACGTGGCACCAAAGAGAACTTTGATGATGGTTAAAGCACATAAGCAGGTTTTCCTTATCTCAAATTCTGAAAGCGGTATGCAATTGATCTCAGAAATAAATGATGTAACCGGATTAATCAAGACAGGTGAAGAAGAAGTCACCGGTTCAAACTTTGATACAAATCTTTATAAAGCTGCAAAAAGAGAAAAGGAATTCAAGCTTAAGGAAGATGAGGTTGCAGAAGATTATTCGCTTGATGATATGTTGAACGATAATGATGGAGTTGGCGTAGATAAAACTGAAACTCATGCCTTAAGTTCAATTAAAAAAGCACCTGTAAAAGATCAGGTGAGATTTTCCGATCAAATTAAGACAAAAATGAAAAACATGAAACAAATAACTTAAATAGGATCGGTGAGCATGGAAGCTCTTAAGTCTCTCGGCATTTTTAAGATTACCAAGATCATGAGCGTGCTGGCACTTTTGATACTGCCGGCATTGGCATTTTCGCAGGCAACAGGTACTCCAAATGGAGTTGCTTTGCCCGGAATGTCCATCAACTTTGGTCAGGGTGTAAACTTTGTTGATTCAATTGAAGTCATTCTTCTTTTTACAATCATCACGCTTGCTCCTTCAATTTTAATTTTGTGTACAAGCTTTACCAGGATTCTTATCGTACTTTCTTTCATGAGACAGGCAATCGGTACTCAGAACATGCCTCCAAATCAGGTTTTGGTCGGGTTTTCATTATTCCTGTCTATGTTCGTTATGCAGCCAACGGGTGAGCGGATTTATAATAAAGCTATTCAGCCTTATATGCAGAAACAGATTTCAACTACAGTTGCAATTGATGAAATCACGCTTGGCCTGCGTTCCTTTATGCAAAAGCAGGTAAGAAAAGCTGATGTCGGATTGTTCTACGATGTGACTGGAAAGACCGCACCTCAGACTATTGATGATGTTCCTATTCACTACTTGATTCCTGCCTTTATTATTTCAGAACTTAAAACATCATTTCAAATCGGGTTTCTACTTTATATTCCATTTCTGATTTTAGATATGGTCGTAGCCTCTGTTCTTATGGCAATGGGAATGATGATGTTGCCGCCGGTTGTAGTTTCGCTGCCTTTTAAATTATTACTTTTTGTTTTAGTTGATGGATGGCAGTTAGTGACCGGATCGATATTGAGATCATTTAACCCGTAACGGATTTAACCAGGTATAAAAGATGGAATTTGACTCTTACGCAGACATTACTCACCAGGCAATTAAAGTAGCATTGATGATTTCTGCACCAATGTTGATTGGGGCCCTGGTCATGGGGATACTCGTATCTCTCTTTCAAGCTGTTACTCAGATCAACGAACAGACACTGAGCTTTATCCCGAAAATTTTAGTCATCGTGGCCGCTTTGGTTTTCTTTGCACCATGGATGTCAGACACATTGACAACTTTTACTAAAGATTTGTTTACGAATATTCCTAAAATTGTAATGGAAAGATAGGGCGAATTAGAATGTTGAACATACAAATAACAGACATGAGCGTAATCGTAGCCTTCTGGCTCGCGTTTACACGCTGGCTCGCTGTCATGTTTCAGCTTCCATTGTTCGACAATGTGTCGATTCCTGTCATTGTTAAGGTTCTGGCAACACTCGTAATGACATTTGCTTTTTTTCCACTGATTGAAAATCAAATAATGATGGACATTAAATATGTGGGCGTTGACAGTTTCTGGTATCTGACAATCTTCAACACTCTGATAGGGCTTGCGATTGGCTTTTTTGTGAAATCAATTATGAGCATATTTACTTCTGCAGGTGCTATTATCACCCAGCAGGTAGGCTTTAATGCTCTTCACTATTTTGATCCAAATGCCGGCGCGCAGATCGGACCGTTTGAAAAATTGATTGAATGGACCATTTTGATGATGGTACTTACTTCGGGTGCTCTTATTCCGATGTTTAAGGGTGTTATCTCCTCATTTTCATCAATCCATATTTATAATCTTGGAAAGATGGCCCATTCACCTGAATTTTTCATCATGATGTTCAAGTCATTTTTTCTATCTGCACTAATGCTTTCAACGCCGATGATTTTTATCAATATAGTTATCAATGCAGTCATGGGGATTGTTTCCAGAGCTGTTCCACAAATGAATGTTATCGCAGTAAGTTTTGCCATTAATATCGGGCTTGGACTTTTAGTTTTTGTAGCCGGTTCTGATGAATTTTTTCAGACTTGCTTTAAAATATACACAGAGAAACTAGGACAGTGGTTTCAGTACATGTCTTAAAATAATTTAAGACTAATTAGGAGTGGCCGAAGATGGCCGACGAACAAGAGAGCGACGCGGAAAAGACCGAAGAGCCCTCCGCCCATAGAATAGAAGAGTTCAGGAAGAAAGGTGATGTCGCCTCTTCGCGTGAACTCACGTCTGTGCTTGTCTTAGCAGCGAGTCTGCTTACTCTGTCATTATCTATGGTTTATATTTACGAAGAGATGACAAAATATATTGAGTGGCTTTACACTCTGGATGTCGCTTCAGCATTTTCTGAAAAATCCCTTCACACAATCACGACCAGAACATTTACAGTTGCCCTTAAATGCGGAGCCCCTGTCATGCTGACGGCACTTTGTGTTGGTGTGCTCGCGCAGGTGGCGCAAATTGGTTTTCTTTATTCTCCTGATGTCCTTGAATTAAATTTCGATCGGGTGAATCCTCTGAAAGGAGTAAAAAAACTTTTTTCAATGCAGTCACTTTTTGAAACGTTGAAAGGTATCATTAAATTTACTGTTATTCTTGCCGTAGTCTATGCCTATCTTAGAGATGATATCGCTAAATATAACGGATTCATGCATCTGGAATTTTATCAGTCATTTGTCTATGGAAAAGATCTTCTGATGAAGCTTACTTATGCCATTCTTCTTTCTCTTGGAGTGGTGGCCCTGATTGATTTTGCTTATCAAAAGTTCACTTACAATAGAAAGCTTAGACAAACGAAACAGCAATTAAAACAAGAACACAAAGAACAGGACGGTAATCCTGAAATTAAACAGAGAATTCGTCAGATTCAGAAAGAAATGTCCAGAAAACGGATGATCAAAGATGTAAAAACGGCTGACGTAATCATCACGAACCCGACTCATATCAGTATCGTACTAAAATATGATGCCGAAAACATGGTGAGTCCGATGATTATTGGTAAAGGCCAGGATTTCATGGCGTTGAAAATAAGAGAGATCGCCAAAGAACACAATATTCCGATTGTAGAAAACGTACTTCTTGCACGCACACTTTATAAAACGGTAAAAGTCGGGTCCCCCGTTCCGCGCAACCTGTACAAAGCGGTCGCAGAAGTTCTGGCATTTGTTTACAAACTTAAAAAGAAGAAAAAAGCACTGGCGTAAGCTTTTGCGAGTAGGTGAAATATGAATGACATGTTTAAGAAAATGAAAATCTTTAGTCAGGGACCAGACGTTCTGGCCGCTGTCGGGATTTTGATGATTCTGGTCGTAATGATTGTTCCGATTCATCCTTTTATTCTGGATTTACTGCTTGCTCTTTCTCTAGCCTTCGCTGTCGTCATCATGCTGGTTGCACTTTATACAAAGAAGCCGTTGGATTTTTCAACCTTTCCATCTGTACTGCTTATTTCGACACTTTTCAGACTTGCCTTGAACGTTGCCTCTACCAGAAATATTCTTATTCACGGAGCAGCGGATGGAACGGAAGCAGCTGGAACGATCATCAAATCTTTTGGTGAGTTCGTCGTTGAAGGGAATTTTGTCGTAGGTATCGTTATCTTTATTATCTTAGTTATCATCAACTTTATGGTTGTTACAAAAGGTGCCGGTCGAGTAGCTGAAGTTGCTGCACGATTTACTTTAGATGCAATGCCAGGGAAGCAGATGGCAATTGATGCGGATTTAAATGCCGGATTAATAAATGATGTAGAAGCTAAAAGAAGAAGAGCAGAAGTCGCACAGGAAGCAGATTTTTACGGGTCAATGGACGGTGCTTCGAAGTTCGTAAGAGGAGATGCCATCGCGGGTATTTTAATTACAGCGATCAATATTGTCGGTGGTATTATCATCGGTGTCGCTCAAAGTGGAATGGATTTCGCTAAAGCAGCCGAGACTTTTACCCTCCTGACTGTTGGTGATGGTCTTGTTACACAAATTCCAGCTCTAATCATTTCTACTGCTGCCGGTATTCTTGTTACTCGAAATACGAATGATGACAATATCGGGACTCAAGTTCAGAAACAATTTAAAGTTCACCCCAAAGCCATTTACATCGCCGGTGCGGTTTTAGTTTTCTTCGGATTAATTCCGGGTCTTCCAAAACTTCCCTTTTTTATGATGGGAGCAATGCTCGGATACGTTGCTTATAAAATTGAACAGAATAATACTCGTGTTGAGATTGCTGAAAAACAAAAATCTGTTGAAGTTACCAAGAAATCTAATCCACAAAATCTTGAAGAACTTCTCAATATGGAACTGGTCGAGCTCGAAGTTGGATATGGTCTTGTTCATTTAGTTGACACTGAACAAAATGGTGATCTGCTTGAGAGGATCACGCATATGAGAAAAATCTTTGCGCTTGATTGGGGAGTCATTATTCCTTCGGTCAAGATAAAAGATAATCTGGAATTGAAGCCCGGTGGTTACAGCGTAAAAATAAAAGGGATTCAAATCGCCAAAGGTGAATTAATGTCAGATTATTTCCTGGCCATGGATCCGGGCACTGTCATTGAGAAAATGGACGGGGTTGAAACAACCGAACCGGTCTTTGGATTACGAGCCGTCTGGATTTCTGAAGATCAAAAAGAAGACGCTCAATACAATGGCTATACCGTAGTAGATTGCTCGACAATTGTTGCCACTCACTTAACAGAGCTTCTGAAATCAAATCTTCATGAGTTATTCGGCCGTCAGGAACTCGTGCGGGTTGTGGATAACTTTAAAGAGACAAATCCAAAATTGGTCAATGATTTAATTCCAGATATCCTGAATCTTGGAATAGTTTTAAAGGTCATGAAAAACTTACTCAGAGAGGGTGTTTCAGTTCGTGATCTACGCACAATTTTAGAGACATTATCTGAGTATGGCTCTACAATTAAAGACACGGAAGCGCTTACCGAGTTCGCTCGTCAGGCACTTTTTAGAACCATAACTGAGAAGATAAAAAGTGATCAGGGAGATATTCCGTTGTTTACTTTGGATCGTAATATTGAAGAGTCAATCGCTCAAAATATTATACAGACGGATCAGGGACAACAGCTTTCTCTCGATCCTAAGGTTACTCAGATCATCCTGGCTTCTCTCAATGAAAAAATTGAAGAAGCAACAAATATGGGTGAGAAGATGGTGGTTCTCTGCTCTCCGGTTATCCGCTCACACTTTAAGCGCTTAACTGAGAAATTTATCCCCAACCTTGTGGTAGTAAGCCACAATGAGCTTTCGCCAGATGCTAATATCAGATCACTAGGAACGGTGAGGTTGTAATAAATGTACTTAAGAAAATTTGAAGCTGACACAATTGAAGAAGCACTAAAAGACATCAAACGCGAACTTGGTCCAGATGCGGTTATTTTAAAAACAATAACCAATAAAGGATTGAAGGGCGCCTTCAAGAAAAAGAAAATCGAAATTACTGCGGCTATTTCTGAAAAGAACTATGTGAGAAAAGCACATGTAGATACCGTATTAAATGACGATCAAAAAAATGAATTTTACAACGGTAGCGCAGGATATATAGCCAATATGATAGATCAACACGAGCAATCAAGAGAAAGAACTACTTCAACCAGAAATAGCAATGGATATGGATCTGCCGGTCTGAACCGACAGGTGAATTCAACCAAGGGGCTTGCTTCATCAATCAAGACAGGATTGGATGATTTTTTGAGTCTTGGTGAAAAAGAAGACCGCCATACAAAATCGAATAACGATTTTAATTTTGATGATGAAATTGATGCTAGCAGACCCATCACTCAGGCCCCGAGAATGCAGGCACGGCCCTCTCAATCTGCACCAAGAAGAGAAATGAATCAGGCAACGGCTCAGCAGCAGTCAGTCAATACCGCTGGAACACGATTAATCGGCGAAGAAATGTTTGAAAAGCAAAAATCAAAGATTGAAGACCTTGAGAAAAAACTATTTGAGCTTACCAGAAGCTTTGAGCGCATTCATAAAAAAGAGCCAATCGGAATTTATCAATTGCGTACAACTCTCAGAAGCCTGGATATTAATGAAATCTATATTCAGCAATTAATCAAGAAGGGCGTCTTTGAATTAACTGATACAGAAGTTGAAAATGCAGACATAGTATTTGAATTTGCTCTTCGTGAAATGATGACAATGGTCAGTACGGCAATGCCACTGTTCTCTGAAACTGCAGCGGCAAAAAATCCGGTCATCACTGTATTTTTGTCAGAAGCATCTTGCGGTCAGAGTTCCATGGTTCAAAAAATTGGTTCAATGAAACAAGATTCGGTAATTATCAGAAATATCACAGCATTAAATGAACCGAAGCCGGCCTTTGCCGAGAAAATCTTCGGGTTGAATGTCATAAAGGCTACCAGTATAGCAGAAATAGTTTCTGAATGCCGTAAGGCGATTGAGAGTGGAAAAAATGTATTCATCGATTACAAGTGCAGTGAAACTGAAAGTAATGACACAAAGAAATTTATTGACGGTTTAAGACGTGCTTTTTCAAAAGTGGAAGTATTGATCACTCTTTCGGCAATCCATTCAGAATTATACAATAGAAAAGTTCTTGGCACTTACCGAAGACTTTCGGACGGTGTGGTTGTGTCGCATCTGGATGCGTGCCTGAACTTTGGATCACTTTTTAATATCACACAGGATATTAGGGATCTTCCTTATAAATTTTTTGGAACGGGGGAAGTCGTTCCAGATGACCTTGAAGCTGCAACAGCAGAAAGAGTTTTGGCAGGTATTTTTAAATTTTCGTAAGTTTTTTTGAACTTGATCCATGATGGGTCTTGTTCTTTGTAGTAAAAGTCTAAGAGGAGACAGGAAGTCCATGCTTAGTTTAAAAAAGCCCAATCCAAGTGATTGGCTCGTTTCTCAGAACAAATACCAGTCCAAAAAAACCGGCTTAAAAGCAAAAACAATTTCCGTGACTGCCGGAAAAGGCGGAGTAGGCAAGACCTCGGTAGCCGTGAAGATGGCGAAGGTCATGGCTGCCAGTGGATACAAAGTTCTCCTGCTTGATTGCGACACCAATTTGTCAAATACGGTGGTGAAGCTTGGCCTTCCTATTAACAATTATTTTTACGAGCTGATTTCGGCGCAGAGAGAGTTTAAAGATTGCCTGCATAAAGACGGCAACCTGCATTTGCTCTCAGGATGCAATGGGAGCATAGACCTCTTTAATAAAAATCTTGAAGTCGACCGGATCATCATCGATATTCTGGTCAACCATGAGCGGGATTATGACTACATAATTCTTGATTGTCCGGCGGGAATAACAAAAGAGACACTTACATTAAATGCTTACAGCGACCATCGTTTTGTGATCGTTACTCCAGATAAATCGTCAGTAACCGATTCATATTCATTGATCAAAATTTTGAATAAAGAATTCGGTGTTAATGATAACCATTTGCTGATTAATAAAATATCTTCAGAACCTCAATATCAGAGAATGGTAAAAACCCTGAGTGAAACAGTCGAAACATTTTTAAAATGCCGACTTCACATACTTGGGGGGATTCAAAACGAGGAAGCCCCTGTAGATCAATTTGATACACTTCTGTTACACCAGGAAAATTCTTCCCTGCACAAGAATTTCGTGAAAATTGTAAAGAAATTTACCGATGAGATAGAGAGCGCAGCGATAAGTACAGACTCCGAATTTGTACCCAAAGTCAAAGCGCGAAATGAACACGATGTTCGTTTCACAGTTTAAGGGAGAACTTGCATGTCGACTCTATCAAAAAAATTAAAAAACTTAAAAGATTACCGCTCAACTGTAGAGCCGAAAGTAAAAGATGAGATAATCATTGAATACGCACCACTGGTAAAATATATCGCTCAAAAGATTGCATCACGTCTTCCTTCCAACATTGAACTGGATGACTTGATTTCATGTGGTGTAATTGGACTGATGGACGCTATTGAAAAATTCGACCCAAACCGCGATAACAAATTTAAAACTTACGCTGAATTTAGAATTCGTGGCGCTATTCTTGATGAACTTCGTGCCCAGGACTGGGTTCCAAGATCAATTCGTGAAAAAGCCAAAACAGTCGAGAGAGCTTATTCAAAGCTCGAGGCTAATTTAGGACGTCCGGCTACGGATGAAGAGATGTGTTCTGAACTTGGAATGAACCAGGAAGAATTTCATGATCTTTTAAACAAGGCTAAGTCGATTTCACTGCTGAACATCGATGACTCCGCAAGCTTTAACAAAGGTGATAAAAAACTTATTTCGGAAGTAATGGAAGATCACCGTGCGCTTAACCCTTACACAACTGTTTCACAAAAAGATTCTCGTGAAAAAATTAAAGAGGGAATTATGACTTTGCCGGAAAAGCAAAGACTCGTTCTTTCCCTGTACTATTATGAGGATTTAAACCTTAAGGAAATTGGCCAGGTTCTGGATGTAACGGAATCAAGAGTTTCTCAGCTTCATACCCAGGCGATTTTGAAACTAAAAGCAAAACTAAGAACGATTTTTGATTCTGTTGAGGATCTTGCCAGCTAATGGAAAATAAGAATTTTCAAAAAATGCATAATTCGGGATACCAGGCTGATTTTGAAAAAGGCTTGAGTACTCTTGAAGATATTCAATTATTGTCTGAATTTGCGCTTTCACCTTTGATTGGCAGAGCCTATTTTCATTTATCTGAAATGAAGCGAAAAGCGGATGAAGTTAATCTTGGAATGATCACTAGTTTTGATGCCGTTGTAAAAGTCTTGGATGAAAAATTTGAATCTATCTTTACAGAATTTTTCAGCAATAGATCCAAATATAAAAAATTCGATTACTACAAATCAACTTCCAAAATTGATCTGAAAAAATGGAATCTGATCTTAGAAACAATTCCTGAAATTCTTTCTGTCGTATCTCTTTTTAATTACCATGGCGGAGTAGAAGCCAGACTTGATGAAAACCGACTTTTGGTAACAGGCATGATCATTGAAGACGGGCATCTTCAGATGAATCGCAAATTCATTTACGTGGTCACCAGAAAGCTGCTGAGACAAAAAATACTCCTTACATTCAGTCTTGATAAGTCTGCAAAAGCCGGACTGTTTAAGTTGGATTTAAAAGTCGATATTTCCCACGACGAAGCCCTGGTTTATAAAGTTAACTTCAAAGTGAACGCTCAGGAGAATTACGCTGTTGGATTTTCAAATATTTTCTGCCGTTACCGTGCCCTTTTAGAAGATGTAAGGATGGTGGGCGAACACAATATTATAGAAGTTATGAACGATCTTACAGTCAGTCATAAATTTGGCATACCAGACTTAACATGTCTGGATTCTGCCAATAAAGAAATTTTACACTTTTCCTTTTTATTTCGCCCGGTCTCCATCATACTACCTATGAAAGGCAATCTTTCTAAAGATGCTTTTTCAAGAAGTCTAGTAAGTAGTCAGGATGATAACTACACGAGGGAACATGATGTTTCTACATATTATCGAAAGATTGATTTCTTCTCTCTTTTCAATCTCTAAATTCTTTTTATCTGAGGTACACTTATGCGTTTCACTCTAGGGCGAGTTGTGCATTATTACTACGTCATTGTATTGTGTGCAATGACAGGGATTTTTGCTTACGGGGCAAAATATTATTGGGATGCAGGTCTGCTTAATATCGATTACGTCAGCAATCTCTATGATGGAACCAGCAAGGTGCGAGCGGTAAAAGAGCGAAATGATCTGGATGAAATCAGGAAATTTGTTGATGGGGACCGAATCAAGGAAGCCAATCGTGTTTTCCACAGACTTGAGCAGGACATTCAGGATCTAAGATCGATCAAGCCGGCAGACAGTAAAACTAGTTTTGAAGAAAATACAAAGAAAGTAAAAATAGGTTTAACTAATTTTCAGGCAGCTCCGGAGCTATCGGGCATACTCAATAACCTCACATCTAAAGTGACGGCATTTGAAAATTTTGTGACAGAAAAGAAGTGGCCGACGCTGACTAAAATGTCCATGAACTTAAGAATCAAATCTTCGCCGGGGCGCTTAATTCAGGGCGGTTTATTTAATTTTGAGAAGACTCAAAATCTGGCACTTTCGATTAATAATGATATCGAGGCTATGAGCAATTTTGCTCAGTCATCCGGTCTCCCGGAGGACATCAAAACAGCAATTCTCAACCGCATTCAGACAATTAAAATAGAAGCTACCGTGCTTGATAGCTATGTAGATGAACATAAAAAATTTAACCGCGCATATAAAGACTTTACTGCTGATTATCAGGCCTGGTTTAAATTCGTAGAGCCAGAAATTGCCTTGAAGAAAATTCAATTTGAAAAAAGCTCACAAACGATCATTTATTCAATGATAGGTATCTTCTCCGGACTTGTTATATTCCTGTCCATTGGTTTTGTTCTCTATAACTTTTCAACCAAACATGGTTCGCAAAAGACTGAGAAAATCATTTTAGACACAATAAAGGAAAGTCTTCTTCCTATGGAAGCCAGAAGAATGGACAAGTTCTCTCCAGAGTTTAAATCTGAACTTGAAAAATACAGAGACTACGTTCATAAAAGAATGAGCTTCGGTTCAATTTTTCAGGAAGCAATGCCTTTTGCTTCCATACTACTTGATTCTAACCTGAATCTGGTATGGGGAAATTCTCATTTCTATGAACAGTGGCAGCTTCAGAATTTTAATGAAGATGGTGATGATTCTCTAACATGGGATTTTTTGCAAAGATTTACAAATCTGGAAGACAATAGCTCAGTCCTCAATGCACTTCGCATGAGCACATCGGGCGTCTATAAAATTCAGGTAAAAAATGCATCAATGGCAAAAGCGTTGCCATATGAAATGCATGTCTCGCCGGTTGAGTACTCAGCACAAAAGCGCATAATGATTATTTTTTATCCAATGTCGGAAACTGAAATTCGCCTTGAGGGACAGAGAAAGGCAATCTTGGCGCCAATGCTTAAAGCAGTGGATGCTCATCTTAATGAAGCGATGACAGCGGAGTTAAAACAAAAATTGAGAACGGAAGCTGAAAAGGCGGGCGTAGCAGAACTTTATTCTAAATTTTCCCAATTTGTAGAAAAGCACGAATCAATGAAAGATGAACTGGCGTGCGAAATCGAAAGACTTGAAAACGATGTTCAAAAGCAGAGAACAACAGTGCAGGAAATGAGGAAATTATTAGTTTCCACATATGAAACTCAGCGAGAGTCAGCTGAAAAATTCAATCAGTTTAAAGCATCTGTTACAGCGATTCTGGATTCGAGAGACCAGCTGGAAGAACAGTTTAAATATGTTCTGAGCTCTTCAAGAGAATTTTATAAGGATCAGAATAAGATTCTTAGCGGCGCGGAAAAAGCGGAAAAAACGGTTGATGGTTACGTGAAAAGTTTAAGAACTATTACAGTACTTAAAAACGATTTTAAAGAGATGAAGAGCAATGTAGAAGAATTTAAATCCAGAATCACCCAGGTTCTTGATCAATTGCTTGTGTTCCAGAACCATGAAGATGACACTCTCAGAGTAGATCAGTTTCTTGGAAAAATTAAACTTGAAATGAAAGGATTTGAGAAAGCGCTGAATGATTTCAATCCGATCGTCACACAAATGGACATCACAGTGACTAAGCTTGATATGATGGTTGAGGCACGTGAAAAAATTGATACGGAACATGCACGAGCGAAACTTGATACCGTAAAAAATAACCTTGAGAATGCTCAGTTCTCAAGCGCGAAAATTTCTCAGAGCGCTCATTTAAAAGATGATGAGATGGTAGCAGTGCTAAAATCACTGATAACAAATCTGAAAAATGAAATGAAACGTACAGATGAAATGTGCAGATTGACAGGACTGAGTTCTGAACATTTGAAAATAATTTCTCCGGAAGCAAATCAGGTTTAGTTTATTATCTTATGGAGTTATTTTGAAATTTTTAAATTCAGCTATGATTCTAGTTCTCCTTACTCTCAGCAATAACGTTGCATTCTCCAGAGAGATGATGAAGGCTGGCCTTTGGGAAAATACTTTTAAAATAAAAAGTGATGATGCCAAAATGAATCAGGCCATGAAGAGCATGAAGCAGCAGATGGATTCAATGCCTGCTGCCCAGAGGCAAATGATTGAGGCCATGATGAAAAAACAGGGGGCAAGTATTGGTGATAGTTCCACATCTCAAAAAATTTGTGTAACTAAAGAGCAGGCGCAAAAAATGCAAATTCCAAAAGGCCCCAATAATTAAAACAAGAACTGTAAGCAGGAAATATTAAAGCAGACGGCTAGTTTTATGAAAGTTAAATTCTCCTGTGAAGGGAGCGTTTCCTCACATGGAGAAAGTGAAATAACTTTTATCGATTCAACTAATTACAAATCCAAAACAGTTATGATCAGTAAAGATCAAGAGAAAAGTCAGGAAATCAAAGTTGATCAATCTGGAAAATGGCTATCCGCTGATTGTGGCAGTATAAAGCCAACAAATTAAAAATGGTCGTGCGCTGATTACTGCTCATTTAGATTTAATTTATTATAACTGCCGATCTTTAAATTCTTATACTCTTTTTCAATGAGACCGCACCAGGAAACCGTAAGCTTTTCTATTCTATTGCTGGCCCCAAGCCCTATGTGCACTCTTGGATCGTGTTGAGCTGAGAATCCATTAATGAGATTGGTTTCAAAGTACTGCCTGAATGGTTTTCCTTCTTTTGATATCGTTTCAACTGCTATTTTACTTCCAATGGCCATTTTGTTGCAGAGAGGATTGCTTGAACTAAGCTCAAGACCGATCCAATGATGGGCAGTAGAATATTCAGGTGAAGGAATATTTTTGAAAACGAGTGGATTTTTATAAAGTGAAGATGCAATTAAATCAACGTTGCCATCATTGTCAAAATCTGCAGAGGCCATTCCTCGCCAGTTTCCAACCTGATCCATCCCGATGTATTCGGCAATATCAATAAACTGCGGACGTTTTGAAATACCGCGATTCATATAGAGACGATTTTTTTCTTTACCATGAATACATGTTCCACGGATATCACCCCAGTTGTTGATATATCGATGTATTTCCGGGCTGGATCGGGCGATTTTTTCATTGATATACCAGTAGTCAGGGCATTTATCATATTTTTTATCATAGCTGTCATCAACCATTCCATTAGCCTGAGCAATATCAATCAATCCATCATTATTAAAATCGACTGCGGTAGCTCCCCATCCGAAACGGTTTTCATTCAAAGCACCTGCATAAGTAGCCTGGTCTTTAATTTCCGGATTGAAGTTATTTTTATCAGGATAGAAATACCAAAGTAGATTTCCTTCAGCCTGTAGCTGATGGTGAACATTTGAAACATGAATATCCAGCATGCCGTTATTATCAAAATCAGCAATTGTTGCATTCATTCCTTTGTAGGTGTCTTTGCCAATACTGCCAAAAAATTGGCCTTTATAATTTTCGAAATATTTACCCTCATGATTATAGTAAAGATCATCAGCTCCGAAATCATTAGCCATATAAAGATCAACCCAGCCGTCCTGGTTTAAATCAGCTGATCCTAAGGCCATCGTCCACTTTGTTTCCGGCATCCCCATTTGTATAGGGTCTAAGAATTCAAACTTACCGGATGGACTCTGAACAAAAAGATAGTTGAGCCCACCGTTTTCAGCCCGATGCCAGCTCTCGTGCATAAAATTGAACATGCGTTTATCGCCGTCATACTCAGGTTGCGGGAGATCGAAAATATTCAGCCTGGTAGGTGTTTTATAATCAGGTAGGTGGGTAGCTATTGTATTTCCAATTATTAAATCCAATTTTCCGTCGCGGTTAAAATCAAAAAAATTAGCCGTAGCTGAATTGGTGAATTTAGTAAGACCATATTTTGATGTGGAGTCAATAAATTCAGGATTGCCAGTCTCCATTAACTGATTTGCGAACAATCTCGAAGTTCCTTCGCTTCCAAACGCTGAGGTAATAAAGAGGTCCAGGTCACCATCATTGTCGAAATCAACGAACATGGCATTAGAAGATACGCCATATTTTTTTGCATCACTTGCAACTCTGGAGAGATCAGCGGCGGGGATTCGCTTAAAATGCAGATTGCCCACGTTTTTAAAGAGCGCATTCCTGTCAGCTGAAGATTTATGTGCATTCGTATAGAAAACATCAATCAGACCGTCGTTATCGTAGTCACCAACAGCAATACCATCAGAGATGGCGAGCAGCCATTTTCCCATGTGCTGCATGCGAGAGTCGACCAGGTCGAGAAGTTCACCCTTGGAGAAATCCATGCCTGTTGCATCAGTTTTCTGCAATTCAAAATGAAATCCAATGTCTGGCTTAAATAGTGCGTCTCTTCCAATGACCTGGTAAGAAAAAAAACCGACAAAACCTACGCAGAGAACGGTTGCAAATCTTTTATAGTAGCCGCTGGTATAAAACCTGGTTCTGAGATAATGAATGAAGCCGGGATCGGCCTTAGCAGCTTTGAAGTGAAAAGAAATGAGCCGTATCGTTCCAAGTGTCAGTGCCGCAAAAAAGAAAGTATGGTAGCTGGAAAATAAATGAAACATTAAGTCCAATAAAGCAAGAGAGCTACCAACAATAATCTGCTCTTTTTTACCTGATGGACTTGTCATCGGGTCAGTAATCATAAAAAAGGTAAAGAGAAAAAAAGCAGGGGAGGTAATGGTTCCAAAAAATAATGTATTAAATGGCAGGTAGTGCCTGATGAGGACCGATCTCAAAATAATCTGCAAAGTGAAAACAATTAAAAACGAACCGACTATATAGCCGCGATTAATTTTGGGCATAAAAAACAGCATCGCGGGAGTAATAATGAAAAGCGCCATTGCACCGATACCGTTCCATTGATAGGCAGGCGCAGAAGAAATAAAGTCGCTGGCCAGTAGAAGAGAGAGCGTAACTCCCATCAGTGCTGGATTATAGGTATGCCTTCCTTTGAAATTGAAAAAATATTTTGATGAAATTGCGAAAAACACAGGCACCAATGGATAAACGAGGCTGTGGCCGTAGTTGACCAAAATACAGAGGCCCAGCGAGGAGGTAATTGCGCTGATTGGAAAATAGAATTTCTTGTAAAATATAAGATCATAAAAAATATGCAACAGAAGCCCTGCTGTCACAGTTACCAATACCTGAATCCAGCTTCGGTTAAAGCCAAGGACTGTAATGCCAAGGATATTATAAGTAAGAAGAATGAAAGTTACGACATAACGAGCATCAAGCTTAAAATAAACGTCTTTAAGTTTTTTAAGGGGGGACTTTTTAAACATTTGAAAATTACATCAAAGAACAAAGATATTGTAAAACTTTTGTTTGTTGTTTACGGGGATTATCCTATTACATACAATAGGCGGATGAAACGAAAACTGATCTCAAAAACCATCAAAATCACTTCTCTCTATGACACGCAAATAGAAGAGATGTTCAAATTATTTGAGATCTTTTATGAAAATGTTTCTTTTGAGCGCTTTCAGCATGACTTAAAGGCTAAAACGCGTGTGATCATTATGCTTGATAAGAACAAGCGTATTCAGGGTTTTTCAACTTTGTATGACTTTGATTTTTTTCATCATGAGAAAAATTATAGAATCTTATTTAGTGGGGACACAATAATTGCACCTGACTATTGGGGCACCTCTGCTCTGACTATGGAATTTTTAAAAAACATGATAATTCTCAAGATGAAATACCCGACCAGACCAGTCTGGTGGTTTCTTATTTCCAAAGGCTATAAGACATACCTCCTACTAGCTAATAATTTTATCAATTACTATCCACGTTTTGATAAAGAGACCCCCGACGAGCACACCTCTCTTTTAAAGGGGCTTTCGGACAAGTTTTATCCGGGCAAGTATAATTCCGGCACCGGCGTCATAGAATTCAGTACTGAAGAACATGAAAGGCTTAGGGACTCGATTGCACCGATCACAGAAGATTTAATGGCCCGGTATCCCAAAATAAAATTCTTTCAATCCAGAAACCCCGATTGGAAAAAAGGGTGGGAGCTTGCCTGTATAGGCGAAGTTGATCCTTTGCTTGCAATTGTTCATCCGATTAAACTCATGCGAAAAATTATCAAGTCAAAAAAATGATCAGAACCCTAAGTCATCAATTCATTGAATGGACCTGCTATAAAAGTCATTCTGAATTTGTTCGTTCCTTGGGGAATCTTGAAAACACTCAACTCACAATCTTGCACAAACTGACCGGATCCCGGGATTATGAAAGTTTTAAAAAACTTTTTCACGTCACTTCCTATAGTGAATGGCGGGAAACGATAGAAGAAAGAAGAATTACAGAGAAAAACATTACTCAGTTTGTTCCGACCAGCGGTTCAACCCAAAAATTGAAATGGATTCCGTATACCAAAGAATTTAAATCGGAACTCTGGAAAGCGACCGCCCCATGGCTCTACGACATTTATAACCGACATCCAAAGATAAAGCAGGGAACGCATTTTTGGTCTTTGTCGTGGCTTCCGCAAGATTTGCGACACGATCATCAGACAGACGATCTGGATTTTTTTGTCGGGATGGAAAAAATCTTCCTGCAAATAATTATGACGATGCCAAAGAGCGCAGCGAACGCACCTACACTTGAAGATTCAATGAAAGAAGCTTTACTGGCATTAATCAATAAAGACGTCACTCTGATCTCTATCTGGAGCCCGACATTTTTACTGGAGTTGCTGGATTTTCTTTTTGTTGAAAAAGAATATTTCTTAAGTTTGGTCGATGAACGAACTAAAGATATACTCCTACGTCATAAGAGATTATCTCCGGCATTCACTAAAGAATTATTTCCAGAACTAATCTTAATAAGTTCATGGGCCACTTCAACATCTGCTCATTATGCCGGTATTTTGCAAAATCTTTTTTCGCATGCAAAGTTTGAAGCTAAAGGATTATGGGCCACTGAAGGCGTCGTGACTATTCCTTATAAAGGGCATTTTCCTCTCGCGGTCAATTCGCATTTCTATGAATTCATTGTTGAGAATACCGGTGAAGTTCTGCCGTCATGGGAGTTAAAACAGGGCATGAAAGTCTCACCATTGCTTAGCACCTCAGGTGGATTACTTCGTTACCGTCTCAACGATTTATTGTTAGTCGATGAATTTGTAGAGAAGACTCCATGTTTCAAATTCCTGGGAAGAATCAACGAAGTGGATCTGGTGGGGGAGAAAATTGCTTCTGAGTTGGCAGCAGAAATACTGTCTGTTATATCAAATGAATTTCCAGTTAAGGCCATTTCGCTTATGGCCTTTATTGAGCCTCATCCTCATTATATGATTTTAGTAGAAGGGCGCACAAGGGAAGATTTGTTAAAAAATATCTGCGGCAGAACGGAAGAGTTGCTCGAGCAGAATTTTCATTACAAACTTGCCCGCGAGTTGCACCAGCTAAGTGAATGTCGTGTATTATGCAGTGAAAAAGCAATGGACGATTATTTGAGGTTTTGTGAAAAGCAGGTTTCAATCCGTGGAAATATTAAACTAGAACCTTTGTTGCTGGTGAGAGGATCTCAAAATGAATGAGTCAGATCTATTAAGTCGCGATGGTGAATTAATTAACAACTGGTATATTGCCTGTCTTTCAGATGAATTAAAGCACGAGCCTTTTGAAACTGTTATTTACGACACGAAAATTGTGCTCTTTAGAGACGAATTAAATAAAGCTGTCTGCATGATCAACAAATGCCTGCACCGGCATTCGGAACTTTCTCGGGGAAGAATTTTAAATGGCCAGCTGATTTGTCCATATCATGGATGGGCCTATAATTCAGATGGTGTTGTTACCGAAGTTCCTTCAGAAGGCCCGGGAAATATGCGCGGGAAACGATGCCAGAAATCTTTTCATGTCATTGAGCGCGATGGGGTGATCTGGGTGTGGATGGGCGATTCTGCAAAAAAAGATGAAAGTAAGTTGTGGATTTTTCCACATGCGACAGGTCCGGATTCAGCAGGTTGGACTCATTATTTTATGGTTACTGATTTTAACAATGAAGTAACGAATCTGGCTGAAAATTTTATGGATGTTCCTCATACGGTTTTTGTTCATAAAGGCTGGTTTCGAAATCAAACTTTAAAAAAAGTTCCTATCACTGTTGAAACAAAATCGGGCGGAGTGCTTGTTACTTATCATCAGACAGAAGATAATATCGGCGTTTTAATAAAACCGCTGTTGAATCCAAAAAACGAACCGATGGTGCATACGGATCATTTTATTTTCCCCAACATCACCAGGGTTGATTATTCATTTGGGGAAAATTATAAATACATAATCAATTCTCAATGCACTCCTGTCTCAAAAATGAAATCCAGGGTCTATACTTACATCGGATACAAGCTTCCATATGTAGGAAAAATTCTTAAACCATTTATTCATTATTACACTCGCCAGGTTATTGAACAGGATGTGTGGATCATGGATGTGCAAGGGCGAAATCTTGACCCAAGCAAACCATTTCAGTTTCAATCCACACCCGCCGACGAGCCCCATCTGCAGATTGAAAGATTGCGTTCACTCGGTGTCAAGGGAGAGAATGTTTATGAAGTTGAAAAAAAATCTGAAACTACGATTTGGATTTAGTCTTTAATAATCCATTTAAAATCCATATATCCCCGATGGACATAAGAACGATACTGATAATCATCAGGCCGGAGAGTATTTTTGTTGATCGATAATACGATAGAACCAGGCAAATCGACAGCAGCATCATCAGCAAGAAAACCTGAAAACTTGCCTGGCCATAGTCCGAAACAGAATTTTTGAGATCAGTTTTTTTAAGCAAAAGAAACTGAATAGCATTATCACCCGCAAGTCCTACGAGTGTAGTGAGAGCAACACAGGTCACAACATTTATTTTAAATTGAAAAATAATAACGGTAATAATCAGGGTTATAGGGGCCCATATCGTGGAAAGCATAACAGGCAAAAGATAATCGCGGTTGATACCAAGAACCAGCACGGTAACTATGATAAGAATAAGGACAAAACAAAATATAAAGCTGTCATACAATGTTTTCAGAATTCCAAGAGCGTAGTCTTTTGAAACGATGATATCACTTACAGCTTTACAATCTTTTCCACAAATCTCATCAATCTTTTTTTCTAATTTTTCAATACTTGTTGTTTCGTATGAATTCACGTAAACCATCGCACGCTTGTGCTCTCTGGCCCAAAAGAGCTTGCCCAGAGCGCTGCGCTTGAAGTCGTCGAGAATAAGGAATTGCACGTCAAGAGGAAGAGACTTAAGCGAAGATTTAAGATCGTCTCCTGAAATAATCTTAGTAACTTCTGTAAGCTTGCTGATTTTATCAAGAACAGGTTTCATATCTGCAGTAGAATCCTTAAAGACGAGACTTATTTCGCCCTCTGTGTTTTTAGTTTCTTTAAGGTGCTTTTTGAATAGATTTATTTCATGATTGTTCTCAAACATGTCGTAAGGGCTGTAATTTAAATTGGCCTTATCAAAAATAAAAAAGATCGAAATTAGTATGGCGATTAAGGAATACGTGAAATATTTGTGTGGACTAAAACCGGATAGTTTGTCTTTAAACAATTCAGGCAGCTTCCCTTTTTTATCAAAAGCTTTCTTAATAAATGGAACAGAGCTGTACAAAAGTGGCAAGATGATAAAAATGAGGAACCATTCAAACATGGCACCGAGGGCAGTCCAGATGCCGAAGTGAGAAACGCTCGGATTGCTGGAGATCGCCAGCGAACCAAATCCGATGGCAGTGGTAAGTGAAGTCAAAAAACTTGGGAGCAGAATTTTCTTTGCAGCTATCATGAATTTCATTTCTTTTTTAAATACCAAATAACTTAGGAAGACATAATCCTCAATAATCGCAACGGTAATCATGAGAAAAATGCATGAGCTTAACGGATCTATGGCATGATTGAATGTCGCCATCCCTGCCTTGATTATTTCATTTGTTATGAAAACAAAGACGACCATAATAATTGATGAGATGACTGAACGATAAAGATAATAAAAGGTTCCAACAAGTAATATTATTGCTACTAAATTCACGTATTTTGTCTTGTTGATCCCTTCAAGCACGCTTGACTGGAAGAACAGGGTTCCGCCAATAAGTGTTTCGTATGCCAAATCTGTTTTGGCGCTAGCTATAATTTTTTTGATGATTTCATAGTCGTAAATTCCATGACGAAAGGCGACCGGACTTGGACGAATTTTAAAATGAATAACCAGTTCATTGAGATTGGGGGCAGAGAATAAATTTAAATAGGGGTGATTTTGCAATTCCTGCAGGGAGAGTTTCTGCTCACAAGGCTGGTCGATAACTCTTGGATAAAAAAGCGTCTCTCCATTCGTTTTTATATAGCGTAGATCGAACAGACTGGAGACCTGTTGTATGTCCGGATTGTTATTTGTTTCTTTTTTTAACCAGTTATAAATTTTGCAATAGTCTTCAGTTTTGAGTGCATCTTTAGACTTAAAAATGAGTGTCAGTTTATCCTCGAAAGCGTAGTCCTCTTTTAAGCTCTGCATATCCTGGTATGACGAAAGAGTCTGATTTCCTAAATCCTCCATTCTAATTGCAACCCTGACTTTTTTGCCCAAATAGACTGATCCCAGAAAGATAAAAAGCAGTAAAAACAAAAAAATTAGCCGGTGCTTTTGGGCAAAAGATTGGAATTTAATCAGTAGATACTGGATTAATAAAAGAAAGTTTCTGATTACCGGGAAATAGGGTTCTTGATTATTTTGATCGGGCATAATAATTGGGTTTCAAATAAATTTTGTACATGTTAAGATATCACAAGTTAATTGCAGGAGGAAGACAAGTGCGAAAAGTATTATTTTTAAGTGTGATGTTAGGATTATCGTTCAACAGTTTTGCAAAATCGGTGAAGTACTCAGCACCTCATTTTGACAAGCAGGAATATTGGCTTCCCGAAGTTAATGAAGATGCAATCATTAAGCGTATAAAAACTTCTGAGAAGAAAAGAAAGCCTGCCAATAGTATGATGGTTGATGAGTCAATGATGTCTTCAGAACTCAAAAGCATTGAGAAGAGAATTCATGCAATTAAAACCAGCGAAGAATATTCTACGCTATTCGCTGAGCTTAATGAAAAATACGACACGTATCCAAAAGACGTTCAGTTTTATATAGCACAGGTCCTTCCGATGAAGGCTTTTCGTGGAATCTTCTATAGAGTTAGACCCTTATTTGAAAGGAATTCAAAGTTTATTCATTCTAATGCATTAACTTTTGTTAAAAGTTTATCTGCTAAGGCGAATATTTATTTACCTTATGAACACGTAGATGCAGCTTATCAATTCGTATCTTCACCTTATTACACCAGCAAAGATTCTCTTGTAGGGACTTTTTCTTCTGAGCAAGAAGTTCAAACTTTTGTTGCCAAAGAGATTATTCCGCTAATTAGGCTTTCAGCACAGAGACTGGAGAAATTAGATTTAACTGAACCAGTCGTTTGGGATCAAAGAATTCTTTACGGTAAAGATACTTTTCAGGATGGTATTAATCGCTTTAAGTTAATTGGTGAATTGGAAAAAAATATTGCTCTATCAGCTGTTTATGGGACTCTGTCTCAGCTATCAACTGTTATGGCTTACAATTTAAGCAATACTTTAAAAATGTATAAAGACGTCGGGGTCCTTTTTGGATTTGATGGATTTGGTCTCTTCAACACTATAGACGGTGTATCAGCTGAAAAAGTCTCAAGGGTAATCAGAAAATCTGAATACCAGCAGACAGGAACACTTCTTGAAGGTGGTAAGGAATGGATGATGTTCGCTTATCAGGCTTCTCAGAAATCAGTAAAGAGAATGAATCTTGCCTGGGAGCAGTCTTCAACTGAAAGAAAAGAAGAAGGGCTTTATATGGCCAACACAGGATTTTTCAATGTGAGCAGAGAAAAAGTAAATGAGAATATCAACATCATTAACCGTGTTGTGTTTTCAAGCGGTGTTGAAACTTTAAGAAGTGCTGTTACAGGTGAAATGATTCAATTGAACTATTCTGAACTTTATAAAAATCCGCCAATGGACTTGAAGGCATTTTTGCCAACTCGGTTCGAAAAGGAAAGCAAAGTATCCAGAAAAGTATCGAGCGGAGTAGGTATGGGGCAAACGCTTACTTACAGAAATTATTCTGAAGGCACTGCTACAAGCTACAATCTACAGACGTTTAAATCATACGTTCCGAGCATAAAAACTCAGGATGACGTTTACAGATCAATCCGTGTCCTTTCACACATTCAAGGAAACTGGCTAACTTTAAGATAAAGATTATTTATAGCCGCCCTTTTCAAAAAGGGCGGTTTTCCTGATCCTGATTTGGATACCTATGCTACTAAAAATCGATTACTCGAATTTATTAAACATCTACATTCCCGCCTGCGCATTAGTTTTTTATTTCATCGAAAAAAATTTTCCTGAAAGACCTATCAATATAAAGAAGGAATTCTCAAAAGACATAGCGGCTTTTGCTGCCCTCACGATTCTTGGGCCTTTTTTTGCTACTCCTCTGGCAAATTATTATAAGACATTCCATTTTAATGCCCTGGAGTTTATTTATCAGATGCATCCAGTTTTCAGAGTATTGCTTGCCTCTCTCATTACTGATTTTTTAAATTATTGGGTTCATTATTGCATGCATAAATACAGCTGGTATTGGAAGGTCCACCTGTTTCATCATCGCGTGGTGAATCTCTACTGGTTTTCCGGGCTAAGGGCCAGTGTCCTTCATTATATTTCCTTCATCATGGTCAGAATTACTGTCGGTCTCTTGCTGTTTCAACTAAGTACTTCAGAATTGTTTTATTATTTTGCTATAGGTTTTACTTTCAATTCTTATCAGCACACAAACTCCAAAACCACTTTGAAATTTGTGGAATGGATTTTTGTCACTCCCAGATTTCATCGATTACACCACTCTTCTCAGGGAAGAAAATTGAAAAATATTGGAACAGTATTTTCATTTTGGGATAGAATGTTTGGTACTTATTTGGACCCTGAAACAGCAGGTACTGGGTATGAACTGGGTATCAAGGCAAAGAGTGATAAATTTTCATTTAAAGAATTTATCGGGTACTGAATAATTTTCTTCATGATGTATGCCCCCAAAAAGGTCCTGTCGCCAGTTCCAGCTTTTAGGTGCATTGTATTTTTGTTGATATTGCAGAGAATTTTCTAAATACCATTTCCTTAGTTTTGGGAGAGCGTGCAGCCCGACTTGTGGATGAATATGGTGAATACAATGAAAACCAATATTGCGCGGGCCTATCAGAATTCTTTCCAGGAAACCCAGATGATGATCAAAGGTCGATTCGATCATTGTGTAAATCGAGCGGTCTTTCACAATATTATATTCATGCTCAATGAGTAAGCGGTAAATACAAAACACGCCTGCCACCGGTATAGCATAATAGTAGCCATAGATTAAAAATTGAAATTTAGTCAGGGCCAGGTACAGCAACACCGAATGAAAGCAGGCGACGGGAATATCTTCTTTAGCACAAGTTATCACTTCAGCGTCCTGAGATAAGTCTTTCCCGGAAATATCCTGTAAAAAGATCCTTGCATAAGGTGTCCGGAGCTGTGGAATAAATATTGCCAATACTCCTACAAAGGAGCGGGTAATCCAGAAGGGAACAAAGAACAGACCTTTTTTAAAAGTCAGCCAAAAACGCAGAACGCCTATACATCGCTTATTAATACTGAAGTAAGGATCATTTTGTTTGAGAGTGTGTCGATGATGACGAATATGGTGATAGGCCATGGCATTGGCAGAGGTCCCTATTACATATCCAGTAAGGATTTCCAGCATGCGCATGTGGAAAGTTTTATTTGCAAGATTAAGATGGGAAACATCATGGAGAATAACTCCAAAAGAGTGGAGTCTTCCGGCGACAATAATTATCCAAAGGGGATAGAGATAGGGGGTGGTATTCATCAGTAGATACCAGCACAGAACAATAACCGACCAATCTACAGCGGTATAGAAATATAAATTGCGAATGCTGGGACCTATCAGGAGTTCAGCAGGAACATCTTGGCGCTTGAATGTTTCTACAGTTACTTCCATTAGGGAAAATAATACAATTGTTTTTAAGCGTAAACAAGCAGCTAAAAATATAGCCGACTTTGCTATTTGATAATTCCTGAATTTTTGTAACTACTGATTACATATTTTGGAAAATAGCCATAGAAGCCTGTCTGCTTGAGAATTCGGGCTTCGTATAAAAGATGGTTCATGAGTCCCACGCAATTTTTAAAAAAGAATGAGTAAAGACCAGGGGTCTTGGGGTTTAAGATCCAGGTCCTGATTGTGCTGAGTAATCTGCTGTTTTGCTCTGCTGTTGAAATGAGGGTGCTGTAGCTCATAGTTCTATGCTCTTTTTCCATATACTCTTTTTTATACTGCGCGAGCGTGTCAGTCTTGACCATGACTTCATAGCCTCCGAGTCCAGCCTTTAATTTGTTTAATGGAAAATCATTAAAGTCCGCAAGAAAACTGATAACCAGGTCTTCGTCAGGATTATCATTTCCTGAGCCCACCAGTCTGAGTAAAATATGTCCCCACCAGCTATAGTATTTTTCACCTTCGCTGACGATGATAATTTCCAGGCCATTAAACTTGAAATCTTTTTCTAAAAGTATTTTTTGCTTTTTTTGTGAACGCACAATTTCATCTTGATGAACTTTTAACCAGGAATAATACTCTTTTGAACTTCTGTCCTGCAAAAGGGCGGAGTGATAACCCAAAAAAAGTAAAACGCCGAGAAAAATCATGATGTGTGTTTTAAATTTTTTCATAATGCTAAATCTATCAATGATAGTCTGTTCCTTCAAATATCATTTTTTCAAAATCAGAATCAAGTACGGGAGCTTTTTCGAAGGTTTTCTCAGGACCTCTCCACAACCTGAAATAGATTCTGAAGAATCCGGGTTGCTCTTCATCTTTGTCGACAAATTTTCCCAGATGACACCATGGAAGATTGGGGTAGCGATGATGAACAAGATGATAATGGTAATTTAAATAAATAAGTCTGATCAAAGTACTTACCTTTAAGTTCCACGCACCATTCCGGATGTCTCTTTTGGTAAAGGCATGATCGGTGTATTGCAGGCTTCCCCAGGCTATTCCAAAGCACCAGTAGCATAAAATCCATGTGCCGAAATTCAAATGAAAATATTTGAAGATGATTAGCCAAAAAATTAATAAAGATAAAATTTCAAGCCAGATAGTAAAGAAGGGAGTCGTTTTTCTTCTTAATCCTCCCAGCATAGCTTCAAAACCAAATGCCCGGTTAATTTTGGATTTTACAAACCAGTCGTATTTGTAAAATCCGGGGACGAGGAAAAACAGGAGGCAGGAAAAAAAAGCGGATGACCAGTAAAAACCAGTCATCATCAAAATTATAGTCAGCTTTTTGAAAAAATAACTATCCGACTCATAGTAGAGATCGAACATTTCATAATCCGTTCTATTTCGTCTATGGTGCCCAAGATGATAGATTTGCTGCAGGGAAAATGAGGTTGGAAAAAGAAAAGCACATAATCTGCCTGCTATTTTGTTCACATGTTTATTGGGGTGAAATATTCCGTGAACAGCTTCATGCAAGAGCGAAAAAATGGTATTGGAAACCAGGACAAATACAATTATCCATGGAATCATCAGATAGCTCATCCAGTTAAGCTGAACTTGCCATAACGCTGTAAACATCAGCGTAACAGACATAATTAGAATGCCTAGATTTTTTATTCCGGGTATTGGGTATTTGGCGATGTCTATTTTCTGTATCAAGCATTCTCCTGCAATTAATTTCTCAAGCGTTTTTGAAAATCAATATCTCTGGGGAGTTTATCCCAGTAATCCCAGAAAACAGCGGCACCTTTATCCTGAGTGCCTAAAAAATTGCGAAAATCTGGACGCATATTTTCGATGATTTTAATATCAGGTTTCAGAAAACTCACCCCTAAAACCGTTGTAATTTTTAATCTGGCAAATATTGCGAGCAATCCAAGTGGATTGTTCGCCGAATTTTCAGTGAGAGCTGTTAAAAAAATTCTGCTCTTTGAATAGGTGACCGGGACAGATGTTATTAAAATATTGTCTTTGGTTTTTTTGTTGGTAATGATGAGAAAATTTCCTCCAAAGCACTCCAGATACACTTCGTTCAGGTCACTGCTAATGGTTTTAACGATCCAGTCATAGAAGGTGCTGACAAGCACTCCCATGGAATATTCAGCCGTTAAAACATTTTCGAAATGATTAAAAATGGGTTCTGTTAATATTTCCCGGTGGTGAATGCACCCGAGATGGTGTGTATCAAACCCGTTAAAGATCAGTGCCTGATAAGGAGTATCCAGAACGTAACTTGCAGGCGTTGAGAATACGATTTTTTCTTTTACTCTCGAAAATTCCGGAAATTTAAAGGGACTTGTTCCGAGAAAAACAAAAATGATTCCAGCCTCTTCATGAACAGGAAATGAACTAGTATGAGCATTTTTAGGTATGTCAGTGGCACCGGGAATGTGCATGCAGTTTCCGGATTCATTGAATTCTCTAAGATGAAGGGGGCATTGCAAATGGTTTCCCTTTATTTTTCCTGCTAAAAACTTGGTGCCCATATGGGGGCAATGAGAAAAAAGAGCACGGGCCTTTTTATCCTCTCCCCGAAAAACAATAAAGAAAGCATCGAAGGCCTTTACTTCCTTAATTTGACCAGGTGAGAGTTCACTTGAAAGAAGCACAGGGTACCATGATTGAGGAAAAAATCTGTATTTGTCTTCTGTTATATTCATTTGTGATGATCTATCAATTTAATTGCATGTAAAAACATTGAGTTTGTAATGAGTTCCGGTTTGATTTCCTTTGCGACTATTTCACGGTGCTTGACCGGGAGTACGGACCAGTGCAGAGATGGGTTTATGTGGTGAACTGTATGATAACCGCCGTTGAAATAAAGAGTATTTTCCAGCGCGTTGGTAAAATTATAGGAATGATTATATTTGTCTTCCGGTGCACCACCCTTATGAAAGATAAGATTGGTGTAAACCAGAAAAAAATTTCCAAATACCAACGGCAACAGGACGAACAAAACAAACTTTTTCAGGCTAATTATCGAGAGGGTTAATATAAATGCAACAAGCAATACCCGCTCAATTTTCTGTTTTCTCAAAAAATCTGCACCCATTTTAGAATAATAAGGTCTGGCACCTGTTTTAAATCTTTTTACAGTTACGAATAGGTAAAGAAGTGAGCCGGTAATTGTGTTTTTCCCTTGTTGATTCTCAGGCGAAAACCAGTCGTCTTTAGCACCTGTAAACTGATGGTGGTTGATATTATGAATGATTTTTATAAATACAGCGGAGCCGCCTCTGAGCAATGTCAGCCAATAATCGAAAAGATCATTTAATAGTGATGTTTTAAATACGGGGACATGGGCGTGATTGTGATTAATAAGATTAACGCAAAAACTGAAATGGAACGAAAAAATAAGCCAGAAAGGAATGATGGTAAGAGGTATATTTCCGAAAAAGGGAAACAATATAAAAAATGTAAATGCAGTCATGCATCCCAAAGTGTAAATATCTTCTTTATACGACAATATTTTCATGTTTTTTAGTATGGTTAGAAAAATTAAAATTTTTCAGATTAAGTGAGCTGATATTATCCAGATTGGGCGAAAGCTGGATATTGTCATTTCGATGAATGATTTCTCCCTGATCAGAAAGATGGTTGTAGAGACCGAAATACATATTTTGCTTGCTGAAGTTTTCTTTTGAATAAAGCGGATTGTATTTCCAGTAGATATATGACTTCGCCGGATTTCTCATGTGCGTCTTCAGGTCGAAATATCGCGAGGCGATAGACGACAGCGAGTTCCATCTGGATTTTGCAGCAAACGCTGCTTCGGTCAGTTGATCAGGTGTCATGTGCTTTGGTAAAAAAGTGCAGTGATTAAATTTATAATTTGGGTGAAGCCACCATTTGCCATCAAACAAAAGTCGTTTCTCCGATTCAAGCTGGCGGTAGAGATCAGTGTTTGGGTAAGGAATGAGAATATTGAAAGCAGCAAAACAAAATTTTTGTTTAATGGCGAACTCAACTGTTTCCATTATTGATTCCCGCGTATCCTGATCATAGCCCAGGGTGAAAGCGGCCCAGGTTTGTAAACCAAAGCGTTTAATAATTTCTACTTCCTTTGAATACACTGAGAAATCATTGCGAAAAAAATTCGGGGCTTTTCTGATTTGCTTTTTATTGGCAGGATTGATCGTTTCAAAACCCATGACATTTCCCATGCAGCCACTCTTGGCAAGAAGATCCATGAGTTCCAGGTCCCTGGTCATGTCGATACTGCCTTGAGAGACCCAACGAATCTTGAGCGGAATTAAAACCCGGCATAACTCTTTCAATGCTTCAAAGTCTGAACAGATATTATCATCAACAAAGAAAAAAAGTTTTTTCTTTGTTTGTTTTATTTCTTTTACGACTTCATCAAGATTTCTTACGTACTGTTTTTTATCAAAATAAACTGAGATCGCACAAAAGCTGCAGGCAAATTTACATCCACGTCCAAACTGGATGAGCCCAACATCGAGATATTTCTTTCCTTCATAAATTGATCTGTCGATCATGAATTTATTTGCCTGAGGAACTCCCGGAGTGGATTTGTAATGTTTCTTCAATTTTCCAAGAGTGAAATAGTCATCGATGATTTCCTGCCAGATCCATTCTGCATCACCTGTTACAATAGAGTCGCAATACTCTGAGACTTCTTCCGGGATGAGTGTTGCGTGCATCCCGCCCATAATGACGGGAACTCCGCGCAACCGGTATTCAGTGGCTATTTCATAGGCTCTTCTCGCTGTATAAGTTTCGACAGTGATGGCCACCAGATCTGTTTTTTCATCAAAGGGAATATCTTCCATGCGATCATCATGCATGACCACTTCAATATCCTTGGGAGTCATGCCGGCAATGACTGCCAGCTGAAGTGGCTCCATTCTTCCTTCGTCAATATACATTGAATTTTCTTGTCTTCCGATCCGAGGTTTGATCAATGTAATTTTCATCTTCGTCCTTAAATTTTTGCCAGTGTCGTTCCGTGCTTGCTTCTTATTTCGTAGCGCTGAACGATGTTGGCGGCTAAAAATACACCTACATGATAAGGCGAACCAAGATGAGCCGTTCCGTTAAAAAGCCGTTTTCCAATATTAGAAAATTCACTGAATGCCTTGCGGGCATTAAAACACCCTTCTGTGAGTTCTTCAGGAGTCATCTGGCTTGGTATGAATTGAGCGTGGCCCCATTTGTAGTTTTCATCAAGCCACCAGGGATCGTGTAATAATCGCTTTTGATCTGACAATCGTTTGTATAAGTTTGTTCCCGGTGTCGGAGTAAGCGGGTTAAAATTAGCGAGGAAAAACTTGGATTCAAGAGCAAATTCCAGATTATATTTAAAGGAATCTTTTGTATCGGTGTCGTAGCCATGAACAAAAGTACCGTAGATCATTATGCCATGATCGCGCATGATCTTTACTGCGTCCTGATAGGTCCGGTTTGTTAAATTCCATCCCTTTCGCATTTCATTCAGCGCTTTCTTGTTAAGGGATTCAAAGCCAATGACTACTGAAATACAACCGCTTTTGGCCATTAAGTCAACGAGCTCAAGATCATCAGTTATGTCGATGCTAACTTGTGAAGACCATTTTATTTTCAAAGGAATAAGCGCTTTGAAAAGCTCTTTGGTTTTTTCTTTATAGCTGAAAATATTATCATCTACGATGAAAATATGTTTATGCTTCAGCCCCTGAATTTCTTTTACAATATCTTCAACCGGTCTTTGCGCCAGATAATCGCCATAAAAAGTTTTGATTGAACAAAAATCACAGTTATATTTGCAGCCTCGACCAAATTGCACCATATGAACAGGAGCATACCTCTTGCCGTCAAAAATAGAGCGGTCCGGAAAAATCCCTTTCAGGCAGGTTGAAATTAAAGATTTGTAATACTTCTGCATTTTACCGTCTTTAAAATCCTGAAGCAATCTTGGCCAGCACTCTTCAGCATCACCTGATACGATGGCATCAGCATGGAGGAGTCCTTCTTCAGGTAAAAAAGTGGCGTGATACCCGCCGAGAACGACAGGAATGTTTCTTTTTTTATATTCGGCAGCAATTCTATATGCACATAAGGCCGTGTAAGTTTCCACCGTAATCGCAACGAGATCAGTAGGTTCGTCAAATGGGATCTCTTCTATTCTGAAATCATAAAATTTGTATTCAATATCGAATGGCTTGATGGACGCCAGAATGGCCATCGCTAATGGTTCCATGGCATCGCGTGCTTTATGGGGAGACATGGAAGGTCGTATCAGCGTAACTCTCATACTGGACTCTTTTAGTTTTTAGCGGGTAAAGTTTTCAGTTTCAATTAACTTATCAAGTTCCGCGTCTATTGGTTCCGGCACTGTCAAATCTGCTTTAACCAGGCCTCTCCACATTTTCAAATATATTTCCCAGAATGTCGGTCGCGGAGCGCCGGGGTTCACAAATTTAGGAAGATGAATCCATGGAACATTTGGGTGCTGATGGTGAGCAAGATGATCATGATAATTTAAGAAAAATGCTTTTGTTAAGGGATGAACTTTCAGGTTCCAGGCACCATTTCTGATATCTCTTACGCTGTAGGCGTGGTCAGAGTACTGAAGAGAAGACCAGTTCACAGCAAAGGCCCCATAGCATAAAAAATAATCAAGAAAAGTCAGATCCAGAAAATAAAATAGAGACACCTGAACAAGTATTGTAAATACAACTTCGAGTCTCATCCGCAAAATTTCTTTTGGGGACAAATTATCAAAACTTCTCAGCATGCTGGCACCACCCATGCGGCCCATTTTATAATCGTTTTTCCCGGAAAAGTTTGAATTGAGCAAGGTCTTAGGGGAAATTAGCAGCCACACGGAGCCGATAAAAGGGACGGCCCAATATATTCCAGTGAGAACACCATATAGCGTAATGCCTTTTATGAGTTTGCTGTCTCGTTCATGGTACATCTCAAAAAGTTCAAAATCTGTACGATTATTTCTGTGATGATTTAAATGACAACGCTTTTGAAATGTAAAAGCCGTCGGGAAAAGAGATGCAAAAACATTCCCGGCAATGTAGTTAATTTTTTTTATATGGTGAAAATTGGAATGAGCCGCCTCATGCATAAGTGAGAAGACGGTGTTGGCAAGAAAGGAAAATGTAAACGCGCAGACAATTTTTACCACCCAGAGCTCGGAGTGTGCAGTGGTATATAGCAAAGCCAGCAAGCCGGAAATGGAAAATAGGCTTATCACGATATTTAAGACTGAAGGGATGCTGATATTTTGATTGTTGTAAAGAATATCTCTTTTCATGCCACTATAGTCTCATTGGGATCAATAAAGAGTCAACAGAGCAAAAGATCTCTCGAATGAAAATGGTTTTAAACAAAAATACCTGATCAAACATATTTCAATTTTGCCTGATTTGATTTCCCTCTCTTTCAGATTATAATAGCTAGGATGAATAAGGCGACAGAGAGAATTTTTTCGTTACCGGATAGAGAAAGGGCCATAACCATTGCATTGTATGGATTTATAGCAACTTTCTTTTTTACCAGTATTTATGGGTATTGCAACTGGCATGCCTCCTTAAGTCCGGAAAGAATTCCAATGTATGCCGATTGGGAACTGGCTATCCCGATTGTACCCTGGATGATTTTTCCGTATATTTCACTCAACTTGCTTTTTCTTTTTGCTTTTTTTGTGATTGACGATGTGAAGGCCATTAAGGGGCTTTGTCTGGCCCTGTCGATTTCCGCTGTCATTGCAGGAATCATTTTTTATTTCTTCCCTGGAGAATTAGGATACAAACGACAGGTCGTTTCTGGCTATGAGAGTCTATTTAATTTCATGTTTTCAATCGATCACCCGCATAATTTATTTCCCAGCCTGCATATCACTTATTCCAGTTTAACAATCTGGAGCATGAGGCATTTAAAATCAGGCAAGATGGTCAGGATTTTTTTCGATTGCTGGTTACTGCTCATTACCGCATCAGTCGTTCTGGTCCATCAACATCATCTTTTTGATATTGCGACAGGTTTTTTTCTGGCAGTTCTGGTTCATTTTGGCTTTGTGAAAAGATATTTTTTAGTAAGCAAATATGAACAATACTTTTAAAAGCAAATTTAGTGCTTATATTAAATGGATCGGTGGGAGCATGCTCGCTTTCATTTTGGTCTATGGATGCTGTAATTATCTGGCTTCGACCAGTCTGCATCGCTATCAAATTTATCATCCCTGGGAATTGAGTATTCCCTTTGTTCCGTGGATGGTAATCCCGTATCGCTCACTCGATATCATTCTCATTATTGTCTTATTTCTTTTGAGTGAGGCCCGGATTAAAAAATACGGTTTCCACATGATGTTAAGTTTAATCCCGGCGGGATTGATTTTTATTCTCTTCCCTGGAGATTGTGGTTATATAAGGCCGAACCCTGAAACGCTGGGGCATTTTAAATCAGTGTTCAGCGTGCTTTATACTCTGGATAAGCCCCATAATTTATTTCCAAGCCTGCATGTGACATATTCCTATCTTGGCATCAGGGCATTGACGGAAGAACACACTTCACTATATTTGAGGGCCTTTTTCTGGACGTGCTTTTGGTTTATTGCCGCTTCTATTATTTTCACCTGGCAGCACCATTTGTTTGATCTTTTTAGCGGATTGCTGCTCGGTTTTATGATTTATAGAATAGATATAGAAGACCTGGAAAAAATTGTGGGAAAAATTAAGGCATAGAGACTAATACATAGAAACTTTGCCAGATCAAATGCCCCATGACGGCACACACGACGGAGAGAGTAACCCGGTTGATGAAAATCCATTTGGGGTCGTCAGACGCAAAATAAATATTGTCATCAGCTTCCTCTTTCGATCTGAATTGCAGAAATAAATAAGCAAATAAAAGTTCAGCCATTGTTGCAAAAATTGTAACAGCTATAAATACTGCGGCTAAAAAACTGGGCAAGCTCACTTGTCCGGGCAAACCGTATTTCCATAAAAGAGTCAGAATGCCTGCAAGATGAAAAAAGTCGTGGCTGATACCATACCGGGGCGACCAGTTGAACCATTTGTAAATCATGACCAGTTCAAGCGAGCCTCGAATCCACCAGCTTATAAGATGGAAAATCAGTATAATTTTAATTCCCATATCAACATCAGGATGGGTAACAAAAATCAGCGGGAAAAAAAACCAGGTGCTGACTGTGTAGGCGAGCCAAAAAGACTTTGGCATTGATATCGGTCCGCCCGTTAAAGCATTGGCTCCATTTTGTTTCTTTCTATACGAAAGGGCGAAGGTCGTTACCAGAAGGGGCCAGATAATAATGAGAATTTTAATCAACATAATTTATTTTATTGTCATTTATTACACTAAGGCAATATCAAAAGCGGGAGATAAATTTTTCTCTTTCAAATTAATTTCATCTCGAATTATTCCATTTTTATCTTTGTGATGAACCGTGAACAGCCCCATTGGCATTTTTTGCGAAACGAGATAGTTTGCATTTGCCAGGAGGTTGTCGCGCTCAAAATCACAATAGGCAAGCATGTTGAAATCGCGCTCGAAATTACGGCTGAAGATCATCTGGATAATTGATTTCAGTATTTTTCTTTTTTCTTTGAATACAAGCCCGGGCGCAAAACTGATTTGATTCAGGTAGAGAATTTCAATAGGCTTCATGGCAATCGGGGCCGGCTTTACTAGAAACCCCGGAACAGCTGATGCTATTTGGGAAAGGAACCTGATAAAAGCGGGTATTCGCGGAACAAGAATTTGTTTTGATTCAATGGGGTTCCAGACGGAGCCTGCTGCAAGTATTTTATTGCGATCTCGAGAATCGTGCACGATGAAATAATCTTGTATGCTGAAATGGCTCCATGTTTTTAAACGCCGGTCAAATTCCTGCTCCCAATCAATACCAAAAAATCTTTTCTGGTGATCTTCGTTTAAAAAGCTGATCAGCGCATTACGGTCATTAACGTCGGCCCAGCGTACATGTGACGGCACGGTCTTTTTTAAAGACCAGAGTCCGACAATATTTATCATTTTGTAAGGAGCAAATTCTGAATAGGCGAGATTGGGGATTTTAGTTTCAACCAGATTATTTTTAGAATAACGATTGGCTGCAATGATAGCGGTCTGAAAGTATCTGCAATATTCGGTTTCCGGAAGTTCCGGCGAATAGTGAATCAGGGCCCCGTAAAATTGTCTCCATTCACGGATAAGCTTTCTATTCATCGATATCCGCAAATCTCCCAGGTAGCCGATCGTAGTGAGTACTCCGTTTATATAACCGGGACGAAAAGACAGGACTCCGAGTCCTTTTAACATTTTTTCATCATCGCGAAGTGCAAATACCATAAAGTGATCACTTCGCTCCTGCAAAAATTTAAAAAAATCTGATCCTCGCTGATAGATAACTGAATTGGATTCAGCAGAGAGTTCAGTCTTATGATAAAAGGCAAGCAATTCATCGTTTTCCGCATGAGTGGCCAGAGTTACATGTGGATAAAGGGAAAAAATATCTTTTAAATTTTTTCCCATCTTAATTGGAAATATCCGCTAAAAACTTTTGAAATTCAGCTTCAAGCATACTCAGACCATCAGTATTATTGATGATCAGGTCGGCCATATTTTTTTTGTCTTCAATGCTTATCTGATTGGCCAGAATACTTTCAGCTAGCGGTCTTTCAATTTGATCGCGAAGAATAAGGCGCTCAATCTGTTTTTCTTTTGGTGCGTAAACACAGACACTGACATCGACAAGCTGGTTTAGTTTCTTCTCGAAAAGCAGCGGGACATCATAAACGATAAAAGCAGGATTATTCAAGACCGCATAAGCTTTCCTGAATTCCTCGGGTAAACGGGCATAGATATAAACTTCCAGATCCATTTTCTTTGCTTCATTGTTGAAAACAATTTCACGCAATTTTTTAAATACAATCTCGCCGTCGACAATAGTCTGGGGAAACTGCTTTTGTATAAACGTTTTGGTCTCTGAGAGTTTGTAGATATTTTTGACCAGCTTATCCGCATCAATAACTGGTATATTATTTTTGGTGAGAAGTTCAGCAACTGTGCTTTTGCCAGAGCCGATGCCGCCGGTCAAACCGATAATCGGCACAGGAATATTATAGAGACGAGTCGATGGAGTTTTAGTTATCCACTTAGCTTTTAGATTTTTCATTCATCTTCGCCTGATGCCAGAATACGTCCATCTGTTCCTGGTTCATATTTTCAAGCACGGCACCTTTAGCAAGCATCAGATCTTCCATTGCATGAAAACGTCTCAGGAATTTTTTGTTGGCAGCCCTCAAAGCATCATGAGGATCCAGGTCCAGATGCCTTGCCAGCTGAGCCACTGAAAACAGCACATCTCCTAATTCTTCAAAAACAGCGTCGCGGTTGAGTTCGCGATGGGGAGTCAGTTCTTCCTTTAACTCCTGCCATTCTTCCTCTACTTTATAAACAACCTGAGTATAGTCATCCCAGTCAAATTTAAGGTCTTTTGTTTTCTTCCCGATTTTCATGGCCGACATCAATGGGGGAGCATTGAGTACTGAAGAGCTGATCCGGTGATGGGTTACAAGGCCTTCTTCGCGGGCCTTTTCTTCGCGCTTTATTTTTTCCCAGTTCACTAAAACCTGGTCGGCATCAATATTGGTCTGCTTATTTTCAAAAACATGAGGGTGGCGACGAATCAGTTTCTCCGTCAGCCTGGCCGACACGGATTGAATATCGAATTCTCTTCTTTCAGAACCCATCTGGGCATGAAGCAGTACTTGCATCAGGACGTCGCCGATTTCTTCTTCCATTTTTTTTGGATCTTTCTCTTCAACGGCTTCAATGAATTCGTAAGACTCTTCCAGTAAATACTTGAGCAATGACTCATGGGTCTGTTTTAAATCCCAGGGGCAGCCGTCCACGGGATGACGAAGTTCCGCTATGACATCTAAAAGCTGGTCGAATTTACTCTTTGCTGGAATTTTATTCATTTGCGGCACCTATGAAATTTTGTTACCTTTTTTAGATGAAATTAACTATAAGTCATCTTGATACTGGGATTAATAGTGGAATAAAAAAGAAAACTAGTAAAGGTATGGCCCGCGAAATTATCGCACTGGAAAAGACCTTTGCCGCTTTCTTGACCCGTAATCCACATTTTAACGGCGTCAATATTGTGACAATTTCAATGACTCTTTGTGGAAGAACAAAAATTAAAACTCTTAACCGCAAATACCGTCACAAAGATTATGTCACTGATGTTTTGTCTTTTCCGGTTTATGAGAATCTGAGACCGGATAAAAGGTCCAAAGGCAAGAATCTTCCTGAAATGGAGTTGGGGGACCTGATTATCTGCAAAGAGAGGGCGAAATCTCAGGCCCGGGAGTTCAAAATAACTTTTGAACAGGAAATTGTGCATCTTGCAGTTCATGGCTTTCTTCACTTGCTTGGCTTTGATCACGAAATTTCGGGCAGAGAAGAAAAAATCATGGAAAAGTATGAAACTGAGCTGGTAGATGCTGTTTATAAAAAATTAAGTGTAAAAAAATAGGCCATAAATATGAATGAACAGATTAAAATTGAACTCAACGAAAAAAAGATCAACATAAGAAATTATGCTGAGAAGCTGGATCTTCTCCGGAGGTCGCTTTGAGATCGAGAAAAAACAAAATCGCATCGAAGAAATAAAGCGCATTGAGGGCATGGAAGGTTTCTGGGATGACTCAACCAATGCTTCTAAAATTCAAAAAGAAAAATCTATCATTGAAGAAATTGTCGGCACCTATTCGCGTTTAAAGCAATTGTATGATGACTTCGACGTCCTTCTGGAGTTTGCACAAAGTGAAAACGATGAAGCTTCCGCAGAAGAAGCATTAGGTGTTTATAAAAACTTTCTTTCTGAGTTTCAACTCGCAGAACAGAAAGTTCTGCTCTCAGGGGAAGTCGATCCCAACAATGCCATTGTTACCGTCAATTCAGGTGCAGGCGGAACTGAATCCTGCGACTGGGCGTTTATGCTTCTTCGCATGGTCATGAGATGGGCTGAATCCAAAAAATTTAAAATTCAGGTATTAGACACTCAGGAAGGTGATTCCGCCGGAATTAAATCCGCGACAATTACTGTCACCGGAAATTATGCTTATGGATTATTGAAAGCGGAATCAGGAGTTCACCGGTTGGTCAGACTTTCTCCTTTTGATTCTGCCGGAAGACGACACACTTCTTTTGCTTCTATTTTTGTTTCACCGGAAATTGATGACACGATTGAAATAGAAATTCTTGATAAGGATTTAAGGATTGATGTTTACCGTTCAGGAGGCTCCGGCGGACAGTCGGTAAACACTACTGATTCAGCCGTTAGACTTACACACTTACCGACCGGGCTTGTAGTCGTTTGTCAGAATGAACGTTCGCAATTGCAGAATAAGGCACAGGCCATGAAAGTTCTGCGCTCTCGTCTATACGATCTGGAAATGGAAAAACGCAGAGCGGTTGAAGCTGAAGTTGAAGCAGGTAAAAAAGAGATCGCCTGGGGCGCGCAGATCCGCTCTTATGTACTTCATCCGTACAAACTGGTTAAAGATCACAGAACTAATTTTGAATCTTCTCAGGCGGAAAAAGTGCTCGAGGGAGATTTGGATGATTTCATCGATGCTTATCTGCGATGGATGGTTGAAAAAAGCACGCCTCATGGTGATCATTGATGAAAGCTCAGCGCTTTAAACTTTTTTTAATGCTTTTTCTCGACAATTCCACCACGGTGAAATTCGCCCTCGGTGTACTTGTGGGAATGGCCTTTTCCATTGCTGTCATATTGTCAACGATGGGGATCATGGACGGTTTTGATCGCGCCTTAAAACGTGGTTTGAAAAGATCGGTCGGCGATCTTTCAATGTATTCCCGCCATGGTTTTTTTAATGCTGATAAAAATCTTTTAAAAAAATTCGAAAATACAAAAATTTTGCAATATTCCGCTCTCGTACAGACAGAAAGTTTTCTGATTTTCAATGATGAATCCCGAGGCGTTCTGGTCAAAGGAATTGATGAGAACTACGGAAGTGTCGTAGGCTTGCCATTTAGTTTGCACCCGAAAGAAGTGGCCATAGGTTCTGAAATTGCAAAAATAAATCAAATTAAAATCGGTGATGAAATTGTCCTGGCCTTTGGTAAAGGAAATGCAGGACTAAAATCCATGCCGGCCCTTGAACGTTTTACAGTTGCAACAATAATTGAACATGGCATTTATCAGAAAGATTCGAGACTGGTTTACGTGAGACTTGATGAGGTTCAGCGAATATTAGGTTTGCGCACTTCCGTGAATCTGATTTCTTTTAATATTCCTGAATCAAAAGGAATCGATGATATTGCCAATCTGGAAAAAATTGAATCATATCTGCCAGTACTGCGGCAGCGGTTTGGGAATGATTTTTTATTCAAGCCTTACTGGCGCGAATTCGCTCCGCTTATTGAGGCGGTGAAGGCAGAAAAAGTCATGATAAGTCTTATTCTTCAGATGGTCGTCGTGATCTCAATTTTTAATATTCTAGCCTTTATTATTTTTATCAACGAAAAAAAATCCAAGGAACTTTTCTTGTTCAAAGCGCTTGGAATGTCCAGAAAGGCCATGAGTGATTTATGGATGAAGCTGGTGATGTTAATGTGGGTGCTTTCCTGTTTAGTTTCAATTTTATTCGTGAAATTTTTTGAGATTTGTCTAATGAAGCTCTCTCTTTTTGAATTGCCGTCAGAAATTTATTATATGCCCAGGATAGAACTCTATTTATCGTGGAAAGATTATCTTTTTGTCTTCAGTCTCGCACTCGTCTGGATCATGGTTATAACTTATTATCTGCTCCGAAGATTGAAACAAAAAAGCCTGCTTGAAGGCTTAAGACAGGAATTTGCATGAGCCCAATTATAAAATTAGAAAATGTAAAAAAATTTTACAAGCAGTCCCGCGCATTAAACGGGGTGACACTGACGATGAACGAGGGCGAAGAATATCTTATTCGCGGAGCCTCAGGTTCAGGCAAATCAACGATGCTTTATCTTCTCGGCGGACTCGACAGACCGAGTGAGGGGCAGGTTTTTGTGAATCAAAAAAACCTGGTTGAACTCAGTGACGAAGAGCTCGCCGTCTATCGCAACCGATATGTGGGATTTGTTTTTCAATTTCACTTTCTGCTTCCCTCCATGAACTGTCTTGATAATTTACTCCTGCCTGCAAGGCTGGCCGGAATTAATAAAAAAGAAATGTCTGAAGTTAGGGATCGGGTTCTGGCACTCTCGGACACTCTGGCGGTCAATCATTGCCTGAATAAATTTCCCTTTGAATTATCAGGCGGAGAGCAACAAAGAATTAATATAATCCGGGCCTTGTCACTAAAACCAAAGCTTTTACTTTGCGATGAGCCAACTGGAAATCTTGATTCGGAGAACTCACAAAAAGTCATTCAGCTTCTACGCACTCTTGCTCGTGAATTTAAATCCACACTGGTTGTCGTTACTCATGATCCGCAAATTGCACAGAGCTTTAGCAACCAATTTATGATGAAAGATGGAATGCTTGTGACGCAATGAATTTTCTTTGCACATTGTAATGTTCTTGCTACTTTTTAATACCTTAGTATTTTAATCGACTGTGGAGATCTATGTCTCTGAGATTTATCTCTTTATTTATTTTGTCAGCGTTGATTGGTTCATGTTTCGCTGCTGAAGATTTGGGTCCACGCACTGATCTTTTTAGAATTGATCAAATCGTCGTTAAGGGTCTTAAAAAAGTCGAGAAAGAAGCAGTTCTTGAAAAAATTGGCTCCAAAGTAGACATGGTTCTGGATAATTATTTACTAAAAAAAGATCTCGAAAAAATTTACTCCATGAAATATTTTGAATCTGTTTCCGCCGAACATGAAATGAGCGGTACCAAAAATGTTTTAGTTTTCAACATGAAAGAAAAGCCAATCATAACTAAAATTACTTTCGAAGGAAATGACGGGCTTTCTGACGACGATCTGAAAGGTCAGGTTAAAACAAAAATCTTTTCAATCCTTGATGCAACTTCTGTAAAGAACGACGTGCAGGCTTTGTTGAAGCACTACGAAGAAAAAGGTTATTTTTTAGCCTCTGTTGATTACAAGGAAAAGAAAATAAATGAAGAAAACATTGAACTGATTTTCAATATTAAAGAATTTGATAAAGTTAAAGTTAAGAAGATCAGTTTTCTGGGAAACAAGGCTTTTAAAGACGAAGAAATAAAAAGCATACTTCAGACCCAGGAAGACAGCTTGTTTTCCGCTTTATCCGGCTCGGGAAACTTTAAGGAGATTAATTTTCAAAACGATATTGAACGCCTGAAATATTTTTACAGGATGAAAGGTTATCTGCAGATTAATATCGGCACTCCGGAAATCACTGTTTCAGAAGACAAGAAATGGGTGTTCATTACCATGAAGCTGACTGAGGGACCTCAATTCTCAATCAATAAAATTACCTTTCAGGGGGAAATGCTTTTTCCGGAAAGCGAACTTAGCGAAAAATTAACTTTGAAGGAAAATGAAACCTACTCTGAAGAATCTCTCCGAAAAGACATTCAGCTTTTGACCGAAATGTACCAGGACGAAGGATATGCTTTTGCCAACGTCATTCGTAATTTGAATGTGGTACCAGGTGAAAATAAAGTAGATGTCGAATTTTCTTTTGAAAAAGGGAAAATTGCCTATTTCGGCCGCATCAGGATTAAAGGAAACTCTAAATCAAGAGACAAGGTCGTAAGACGAGAGCTATTGATCCGTGAAGGTCAAAAATTCAACGGAACAGCACTTCGCCAGTCCAAGGAAAATGTTCAGCGTTTAGGATTCTTTGAGCCTGAATCAATTATTTTCAATACTGTTTCACCGAAAGACAAAGAAGACGTTCTTGATGTCGAAATCAGCGTAAAAGAGAAAAATACCGGACAGATTTCTCTCGGAGCAGGTTATTCTACCGCTACAGGTGGATTCTTCCAGGCATCGGTTTCTCAGTCGAACTTCAGAGGTCTGGGACAGAACTTAACGTTCAGCTTAAATCTTGCAAAAACGTCAAATACTTTCAGTATCGATTTTACTGAACCTTATTTTCTTGATTCCAAGTGGTCGCTGGGCGGCGGCGTATTCATGAGTAATGATGACACCTCGTCCTCGTATAGTGAAAAGAAAAAGGGATTGAACGTCAGACTTGGATATCCGATTTTTGCTTTCACTAACTTGTATGGAACTTACAAACTTGAAGACACTGAAATCAAAACGGTTGATGATCCGACCATCGATGTAAATTTAGAAAATGGTCTGGCTTCTTCTGTTCAGGGATCTATCGTTCACGATAGAAGAGACGACAGATCTGATGCGAGAAAAGGCATCTTCCTGAGCTATTCATCTCAGTACACAGGTGTTGGCGGTGATAAAAAATGGCTGAAAAACGAAGCTGAAGCCCGAGGATTTTATCCGGTCTGGGGTGATTTGATTTTCAGATCACGTCTTTATGCGGCAAAACTTGATGAGGTTTCTGCCCGTAGAATTCCGCGTACAGAGAAGTTTACTTTAGGTGGGTCGAGAAACCTTCGCGGTTATGCTTTTGAAGCTGTTGGACCGAAATCTACGGCAACTAATCTTGCTGGTCAGAGGCTGGAGTTTAACACCGGTGGTATTTTTTCAACTTTCACAAATCTTGAGTTCCAGCATCCTCTATCCCGAGAAGCCGGCCTTAAATGGGTTGTCTTTTTTGACGCTGGACATGCAGGAAACCTGGAGAATGTCAGGATTTATGCTGATTATGGCTTCGGTTTCCGCTGGTTTTCTCCAATCGGAACACTCAGGTTCGAATTTGGTTACCCAATTACCGGAGAATTCAAAAATCGTGGTTCTCAATTCCATTTTGATATAGGACAATTATTTTAAGAATTTTTATAGGAGACGTTTAATGAAATCTTTAATCGCTGTATTGGCATCACTAATGATTGCCGGCTCTGCATCTGCTGCCGTTTCTGTTGGTAAAGTAGATATTCAAAAAGTACTTGTCGGAGTTACTCAAGGCCAGACAGTTCGCGACCAGCTAAAAAAATCTTTTGATGAAAAACAAAAAATCTTAAAAGACGAAGAAGATAAAATTAGAAAACTGCAAGATGATTACCAAAAGAAAGCATCTGTTTTAAATGATAAAGAAAAAGGAAAAAAGGAAAGAGAAATCCAGGAAAAGATCGTGGCCATTCAGCAGAAAACTGCCACTTATCAAAAGGATATTCAGGAGATGGAACAGAAATTAAAAACTCCAATTCTTGAAAAAGTTAAGGCCATAGTTGATGAAGTTGCAAAAAATGCTGAAGTAGATATGGTTTATGAAGCAGCAACTGCTCCGATTCTTTATGCAAAACAAGAAAAGGATCTTACTGACGACGTTATCAAAGCCTATAACAAAAAATTTCCTAAATAGCACTTTAACTAAATTTAGAAATCTATAGACGGGACCCAAAGGCCAGAGCTTTTCGGGTCCCAAAATTTTTTAAGGGGATGGTTCTTTGAAATCGGGAAACCTTCAAAACTTCGATTCAAGCTTTAAAATGGTCAAAGGTTCAGAGGAACTTGAGGTCGCGGGCATAACTGATAAGCATGTTCTCGCTCATCACCATTTTCTTTTTATCAAGAATAAAAATTTCCTGAATGATTTTTTGGAAAAAAATCCGACAGCTGGAAGTGTCGGTGCAGTTGTTGAAAAAAAATTTTTTGATCTCATGAATGAAGAACTTAAATCAAAGCTGGTTGAGGTCGCTTATTTCACAGCGACAGTTGATGACGTTAATCTGGGAATGTCTTATCTATCCAAAGTTTTTTATGATCTTCAATTCGAAAAACAAAATGATATTGTTGACGGCCGCCAGATGGGAACAGCGACAGTGGACTCCAGTGCGTGGATCGCTCAAGGTGCATTCATCGGAGAAAATGTAATCCTATCGGCCAATGTCAAAATTCACGCCGGCGTCGTTATTATGTCAGGTGCAATAATCGGTGAAGGTTCAGAAATATTTCCCAACACAGTGATTTACCGAAATGTAAAAATCGGTAAAAATGTGCGCATTCATTCCAATTGCACGATTGGGTCAGATGGGTTTGGTTACAATTTCAAAAATGGAGAACACCTGAAGGTGTGGCATATGGGAAGCGTAATCATTGGTGATAAGGTTGAGATCGGTGCCAATACAAGTGTTGATGGCGGAACTTTTTCTCCAACGATTATCGGAGCAGGTACTAAAATAGATAATCTGGTGCAGATCGGACACAATTGCCGTGTTGGCGTTGGTGTTGTGATTTGCGGTCAGGCCGGTCTCGCGGGAAGTGCAAGTCTTGGCGACTATACAGTGATGGGCGGAAGAGCAGCTGTCGGTCCTGGAGTGGCCGTGGGTAAGGCAGCTCAAATAGCGGGCAATGCCGGAGTTACCACGGACGTTCTTGACGGTGAAATAGTAGGAGGCTTTCCTGCACGTGATATAAAAGAATGGAGAAGAGAAGTGGCAATGATTCGAAAACTTTCTTCGAAAGATAGTGAGAGTAAATAGCATGCAGGAGCTTATATGATTTTAAATACTGAACAAGTAATGATGATTCTTCCTCACCGCGATCCGTTTCTTTTTATTGATTCTGTCGATTCGGTTACAATTCCAGGACGCACGCTTGCCCCCGGAGAATTCGTAGAGCTTAAAGACATCGTAGAGTCAGAAGTGGTGGCCCGCTATAGAACTAAAAAAGAGCATGCCATTTTTAAAGGGCATTTCCCCGATTATCCAATACTCCCGGGCGTCGTGCAGGTTGAAATGATGGCGCAGGCAACGAGCTTCGTTGTTTTTCTGGTGCATAAAGAACCAATGAAAATGAAAATGGATGTGGCGCTTCTTTCGATTACCGAAGCAAAATTCAGAAAGCCGGTTTTGCCTGAAATGGATTTAAAATTGGTTACAAAAGTGACAAAAGTCAGAGGTTCTATTATTACCAGTGAATGTAAACTTTATCATGATGAACAGTTGATGAGTGAAGCTACGGTAATGGCTTCGCTTAAAATGCTGTAAAAGAATAAATAATAACAAGGAAAGTTTTTATGATACACCCAAGCTCTATTGTTGATCCAAATGCCAAAATTCATGAATCTGTAAAAATCGGCCCTTTTTGCATTGTCGGACCTAATGTTGAAATCGGCGCACAAACGATTCTTCATTCTCATGTCGTGATTGACGGCCACACATCCATTGGTGAAGGCAATCAATTTTTCCAGGGCTGCTCAATCGGCGCACCTCCTCAGGATACCTCATATAAAGGAGAGCCAACCCGGACCGTTATAGGAAACAACAATATTTTCCGCGAATACGTTTCGATTCACCGTGGGACGCTAAAAGAAAACAGCATTACTCAAATTGGAAACAACTGCTTCTTCATGGCCTACGTACATGCAGGACACGATGTCGGAGTCGGCAATAATGTAATCATTGCAAACTCTACTAATTTCGCCGGACACGTGAAAATTGGCGACAGAGTTATCATTGGTGGCGGTACAAATATTTCTCAATTTGTAACGGTCGGACGTGGAGCGTATATCGGCGGGGCAACTGCCATCGACCGGGACATTCCTGTTTTCTGTACAGCTATGGGCAACAGAGTTTTCCTGAAAGGAATAAATATTATCGGACTGCGCAGACAAGGATATTCCAAGCAGGAAATTTCTGAAGTCGTGGATTTCTACAGAACAATGGAATCTTCTGCTTTATCTCCGCGCGCTTTTGTTGATCACTCTGAATTAATGTCAGAGTTTAAAGACAACAGAATTGTTCAGGAAATGGTTGAGCAGATCTTGAAAACGGAAATTGGAATTGCACCATTTAATTCCTAGGTAGTTTTAAAAAATGACAAAATTAAAAATTGCAGTTATCGGCTATGGCCACCTTGGCAAATGGCATGCACAAAAGGCAGAAAGTTTTCCTGATCTTGCTGAACTTAAATTTATAGTGGAAAAATTTCCAGCTGGTATTGAAGCAGCAAAGTTTGCCCATCCGGGTGTTCAGGTGGTCGATGATATTTCTAAATGTATAAATGAAATCGATGCTGCATTTGTTGTAACTCCTACATCGTTTCATTATGAAATAGTTGAGTATCTCCTGAGCAACAATAAGCATGTTTTTTGTGAAAAACCTCTGGCCGAGACGACTGCACAGGCCTTGAAGCTTAAAGAATCTCTAAAAAATAGAAATCTCGTTTTGCAAGTCGGACATTCAGAAAGATTTCACCAGGCATGGGAGAGAAAAGAAAATTATAAGCAGTTTTTCGAATCTCCCGCTCATATAACTCTTAAGCGTGTGGCTCCGTTCAAAGGGCGCGCCACTGATGTAGATGTCGTTCAGGATCTGATGATTCACGATTTAGATTTACTGGTCTATCTATTTGGAGAAACACCAATCAGCGTAGAGTCTGTTGGATTTAAGATGAGAACCATGCGCTATGATTATGTCTCCTCAAATTTTAAATTTAAATCAGGTCACAGAGCAACGATCACTGTTGGTCGCAATCAGACCAAAGAAGTGAGAGAACTTGAAATTTCCAATAAGTCAGGCACGCTTTTAGTCGATCTTATGAGAAACGAAATTCAGGAAGCATTGGGTTCTGAGACAGGCCCTGAATTTGTGAGTCTGGATAAATATGAAAAACGCGACCATTTATTAATTGAGCATAAGCATTTTTATGAATCAATCATTAATCACAAAGCTCCTGTCGTATCTCTGGAAGACGGACTTCTTGCGGTAAAGCTTATCGATAAAGTCATTGAGTCCGTGGAAACCGGCCGCGAGGTCATGATCGGATGAACACGTGCCTCATCATTGCCGGAGAAAAATCAGGTGAAGAGCATGCACTAAGTTTTTTTAAGGAATTAAAATTTGCTAGCCCTGATACGCGATTCTTCGGAGTGGGCGGGGATGCGCTTGAAGCTTCAGGGCTTGAACTCATTTATCATTTAAAAGACTTTTCTTCGTGGGGCTATAGCGGCGTCATAACCAAAATTCCATTTTACCTGAAGGCCATGAGTAATATTATGGCGGAAGTTGATAAGCGAAATTGTAAAACCGCCATACTTGTCGATTATCAGTCATTTAATTTAAAACTTGCCGGAAAACTCAAGGCACGTGGGGTAAATGTTCTTTATTATGTCGCCCCACAAGCGTGGGCGTGGAAAGAATACAGAGTAAAAAAACTCAGCCAGTTTGTTCACACGCTTTTCACAATAATTCCTTTTGAAAAAAAATGGTTTCTCGATCGGGGAGTGAAAAGAGTTATCAGCATTGATCATCCTCTCTGGACCACTTACCAAAAAGAGTTGATTAATTACTCGTCGAGCTATTATGATAAAACTAAACCAATGAGAATACTCCTGCTGCCGGGTTCCCGGCATTTTGAAGTCGATTATCTCCTTCCGGAATTCATTAAAAGCATCATTGAGCTGAAGAAACACTTTCCGGTACAGGTCTCGATTGTTAAATCATCAAGTGTCGATGAAAATCTCTTCAATTCTTATAATGACCATTTTGATAATGTTTATACTGACAATGAACTCATTTCAGCCTTAAAAAATGCCGATTTTGCCATGGCCGCAAGTGGAACGGTGACGCTGACATGCGCGCTTTTCGAAGTTCCCACTGTGGTCTGCTACAAGACATCATTGCTCAATCAGTTTATTTTTGAATGGCTGGTAAATTATAAATGGTTCATCAGTCTTGCCAATATCATACAGAATCGCGCGGTTTTTCCGGAACTCCTTCAGGATCAGGTTAATAGCTATAATATCGTGTCTCATTTTAAATTTTGGTACTATAATAATGAAGAGTTGATTCAGCTGAAATTGAAACTAAAAGAGACCAAAAAACAGGTCAAGGGCGAGGGTGTGGACATTCCTCAGTACATGGCGAATATAATCGATAATTCATATGGAAAAAAACAAGACCTACTTCCTTAAAAAATTTTTTCTTACCCCGTTGTCATGGGTGTGGTCCTTCTTTTATTATTTTCGCCGCGTTTGTTATGACTACGGTGTCTTCAGACAACGCTCTTTTCAGGTCCCGGTTATTTCTGTAGGCAATCTCACCTTTGGCGGCACCGGAAAGACTCCATTTACGCTCTGGCTTTCGGAATACCTTCATTCAAAAAATAAACGCGTGATGGTGTTGATGAGGGGCTACAAAGGGAAATTGGAAAATTCAAGCGGGCTTATTCATTCCGGAAAAAAAATAAATCCTGATGCGGGTGATTACGGTGATGAAGCTTTGCTTTTTGCCAGACGCCTTGAAGATGCAACTATTGTTGTTGGTAAAAAGAGAAGTGAGAATTTGAGTTTTTATTTCCCCAAAGTTGAGCCCGATGTCGTGCTTTTAGATGATGGTCATCAACATATCAAACTTAAAAGAAAATTAAATATTGTTTTATTCGATGCTCTTATGCCGCTGTGGCGCTATAAAGTGGCCCCACTCGGGTATATGCGTGAAGGATTTCAGGCGCTGAAAGATGCGGACCTGATTGTCATTGGCCGGGCCGATCTTGCAAAAGGCGAAAGAATTCAGGCGTTAAAAAATTTGCTGTTGCCGCATCTTCCTGCAGGCATTCCCTTTGCAGAAGTTGGATTCAGACCGAACGGCTTCTACAATTCGTCATACGATCTGGTTTACACTCTCGATCAGATAAGAAACCGCAAAGTCATTTGTGTTGCCGGCGTGGCAAATCCGCAGTCATTTTTTAAACTGCTGGAAGACCTGGGCGCGGAAATCCTGGTGACTGAATCTTTTCCGGATCACCATTTTTTCAAGCTTGATGAAATCAACGCTCTTCTGGCCTATGCTAAAAGTGAAGATGCTCTCATTGTGACGACGGAAAAAGACATCGTGCGAATCAAGAAAATTGTCAGTGATGAGTCAATTGTTTTTCTGGAAGTTGATATTCATTTTTTAAGTGGCGAAATGGAAACAAAAGAAGTTATTGATTCGTGTTTTAAAAATATTTACTAATCGGGATTGCTTATGAAGGCTAAAAAATTAATCGCACCTCTGCTTATTCTGACTCTGGGACTTGTCAGTGCTTGCGGTAGTTTTGAAAAAGAAAAAGAAAAGCTCCTCAGTTCACCGGATCAGAATAAAGATCTGGCCAATGTTTTTGACCTGAATAAAGAACAGGCTGAACTTTTCAAAGAAGCACCGGCCGAAGCAGCAAAAACAGAAAGCGTTGCGGTTGAAGCCAAAAGCTCTAAAGATAAAAAAGAAAAGGGAAAAAAAGAAAGCAAGAAAGTTGCAGCTAAAGAAAAACATCCCACGCCACTTGAAGCTGCAAAAGTACAAGCCGGGTTTAGTTATCCTGCAGACTTTCCACAAATTCTTAAGGACTACGACCTTCAATCGGAATCAGTCTGGGGAAAATTTCATCCAACATTCTATAAAGGCGAGCAATCAATAATGGCGATTTCTTATCTTGGCGTAACGGCAGGGTATGTCACCATTGAAGCCAAGGACATCGTGAAGATAAGCGACAAGACGGCTTTTCATTACTATGCAAGATTTAAATCCAAGGATGCCTATCGCTATTTTTACTGGCTTGATGACAAGATTGAAACATTTCTCGATAACCAGACGTTTCTTCCTGTGAAATATTCGCTTATTCAGAGAGAAAAAAAACAGGATGTTGATGACCTTCAGCTTTTTGATTTCAAAAAATTAAGAACTTACCACTGGTTCAAAAAAGTAAAAAACGGCGCAGTTAAAGAAGAAAAAATCGAGCAATACATTCCTCGATTTGCACAGGATTCATTTTCTGCACTTATGTTTGTCAGAGGATTACCAATGCACAAAGGTGCTAAATATGATTTCCCGGTCCTCACCCGCGGAAAGGTATGGTTGCTTAAAGTTGAAGTGATGGGCGAGGAAACAATTTCAGTGAATGGTAAAGATGTGAAAGCCTATAAACTCCAGGCGGAAACGCACTTTCCGGGAGTCTTGCAAAAAAGCGGTGATATTAATTTCTGGTATGCATCGGATGAATCAAGACGTTTATTAAAATTTCAGGCAAAAGTTAAAATCGGTTCAATATTTGGCGAGCTGGTTGAGTACAAGCCGGGTGTATTAGCAAAATAATGGTCAATAAGTACGCAAGAAACATTCTCTATATCCTGCCCACCAGGGACTGGAGCACCAGAGAACGATTTGCGTACCGTGATATCGTGCTTGCCCAAAAACAAGGTTACAATATTTACCTCTGCACTTATGAAGACTCATTTCTTGCAAAGGTTGTGAAAAGTCTGGATATAGAAATTGTTCCCTTCAGGGAAAATTTTCTCAACGGACTTACTGTGTTCCATAAGCATTTTTCTCTTCGTTCTATTTTAAAAAAAGCCCAAATAGATATCGTGCATTGCTATGAATTCAATTTGCTTTTTTCAATCAGCATTCAGTTAAAAACAGAAAATTTAACAGCGCTTATTATTACTCAAGACCATGTCATTGATAAACCTTTGCAACGCTTTTGGTATAAACCACTTATATCCAGAATTGATTCGCTTATCATGATTAATAAGAATTTAAAACAGGACGCTCAGGGAAACCTGGATCTTCCTGTTAAGAAAATTGAGTATTTTGGCATGGGCCTGAAGCTGGAAGATCCTGCTCGTCCAGCTGAAATCGCCGTGAATTTCAGTTTGTATAAAGATTATTTTCTTGCAGGGACTTATGTCTCGCCTGAGCTTTCGGATATCTCGACTCTCAATCCGCTGTTATCAGCATTGAAAGTATTAAATGAAAAAATGCCGGGCGGGAAGAAAAGCAAACTTGTTTTTCTGGCCGCAGTGGATTTTCAATCGCTCTCCATTTTACCGGACATCATGAAATTAATTCAGGAACAGGAGCAACAGGAAGACGTCTTGTTTGTAACCACTCAGGACATTGTAGGCGTCATTACCTATCTCAATGTGTGGATCAGCAATTGCGCTCATGAGTTGATCGAAGATTTTGCTGTTTCAGCGCTGATGCATGAAGTGCCGGCCATATTGGTGCGCAATTTCTGCTCGAAAGATCTGCTGGAAGAGTTTGAAGGCGTTGGCGAAACTTACAAGCTTTATGATGCCCGGGAGCTGCGGGACAAATGGGAAAAAATTATTCTAGGCGAAGCTGTTTTCAAAGAAAAGACCCGCATTTATAAGTATTTTATAGAGCGTGAACATTCTTATAAAACTTATAAAAACCAGTTTCTCAGCCTCTATATGCGTACAGTTCAAAGAAGATCGCGTCTCTTTCGTAAAAAATAGTTCAGACATTGTCTAAAGTTTAGACACACAATTTCCCAATTAATTGAAACAACATCATTTAAGCAAGGCTTGCAATTTGCATGATATATAGGGATATCAAGGCTAGCCGAGGTTTATATGTTTAAGAAACTTATTTCTTTCGTGACTCTTACAATGTTCCTTCTTTTACCATCACCTGGTAAAGCGCAGGAGTTTACAAATGAGCGCGCGTTTCTTCAACATTACACCAAACAAACGAGTGCCAATCGCGATAAACTTATTGAGTTAAGCAAGTACGTTCAGAAGAATGAACTTTTTGAAAAAATGCGTGAAAAGCCGAAAGTTTCGGCACTCTCAAGCGACGAGCGTGAGATGCTTCGCGAAGCCTGGGGAATACTTTTAAATCATCATCAGCAATTAAATATCATCATTAATGCTGTGGTTGAAAGAGCAAAAGAAAATGAGGACAATGATTTTTTATCGGACGAATATTTCACGATTGGGTATGCCGCTTATTTAGCTCAATACCGTAGTGCCATTGATTTTATCCGTGCCGTGAGAAAAATTTCTTCAAGTGATAAAGTTCTCAATGAGCCACTAAAAGAGTTGAATCTTGAGAGCCGGACGTTTGCCAGATTTAAATTTGAGTATCTCAACGTCGAGCAATTTGCAAAATATTCAAGTTACAGACTTCAGGCCATGAATGTTAAATCTGAATTATCAGTTTTAAATGAAGGGATTCAAAGTGACATGGAACTTATTTCTTCTTTCAACCGCGCCAAAGGAGTCTATTATACTTTGAAAAATGCAGGTCGAATTACAAAGCACCTGCTTTTTAAAATATATTTTCCCATTCAAAAAAATATTTCAGAGTGGATGGGAGACGAACGCGTGGCTCGCGGAAAAGAATTTCTGATCAATCCTGAGCAGATTAAAATCGTTCATTCTAAAATAAAAGCGGGAGATATTTTTATTGAGAGACGTGAATGGTATTTATCAAATATCGGACTCCCAGGTTTCTGGCCGCATGCAGCCCTGTATTTGGGACGACCTGAAGAGCGCAGCGAGCTTGAAGATGATGAATCAGTGCGCACCTGGGTAAAAGAAAGTGGAATTCCTTCCGGCAGTTTTGAAGAGTTGTTGCAAAACAAATATCCCGAAGTTTATAAGGAAAGTCTTGGTGTGGATGAGACTGATCATCACTATCGTGTTTTAGAGGCGATGAGCGAAGGCGTGGTCTTTACCAGTCTTGAGCATTCGGCCAATGCTGACTCATTAGCCGTCCTTCGTCCGCGTCTCGCCAATCTGGATATCGCCAAAGGAATTCTTACTTCCCTCAAATATAAGGGACGCCCTTATGACTTCAATTTTGACTTCAGAACGGATTCAGAGGTCGTTTGCTCAGAGCTTGTATACTATGCTTACCAGCCAACTAAAGATAAGCAGGGGATCAATTTCCCAGTCACAACGACCGTGGGAAGACCGGTGGTCACTCCTAATAATATTATTAAAGATATGGCCGAGACTTACGGCACTGATAAGCAACAATTTGATTTCGTTCTTTTCCTGGATGGAAACGATAAGTTAAGAGAGGCGGTATTCAGCTCGATGGAAGCCTTAAAAACGACATGGAATAGACCAAAATGGTTTATCTTTATACAAAACAAATAACACAGCGCAGCGCTGACTATTCCTTCTCGACAGACACTCCCGAATTCGAGTATAAAAGCCTTACAAAATCTAGTAACTCTTTTTTAAAGCAGAAGCTGGGGCCAATTGGCTTGATATATTCTTGTCATCTGGTAAAAAAATCTCTCGAGGTATTTATGGCTCAAAAACAAGAACTAAAACAAAATTGGATGAAAGGTTACGACGTCGTCATTGGCGAAGACGTAGAAACAGTTCCAACAACTGATTTTAGTGAATTACTGCACTCGTCCGTTTCTAAGAATTTTGAAGAAGGTGAAGTGTTCATGGGAACAATCATCAACATCGGTCAAGACTACGTAACTGTAGACATCGGTTACAAGCAAGAAGGTCTTGTATCGGTAAAAGAATTCCAAAACTACGATGGCTCTCTGAAAATTAAATCAGGGGACTTAATCGAAGTTTATCTGGAAAAATTAGAATCAAACATGGGGAATCTAATCCTGTCGAAAGACAAGGCTGAAATTCTTAAAGCATGGGACAGAATCTCTCTTGCTTGCGAATCTGGAGAACCGCTTACTGGTACAGTTATCGCAAAAGTCAAGGGTGGTCTTTCTGTTGATATCGGAGTTAAAGCTTTCCTTCCAGGATCGCAAATTGATATCCGCCCAACTCGTTACCTTGATAAGTACATTGGTAAAACAATGGAATTCAAAGTTATTAAGTTCAACAAAAAACGCGGGAACATCGTTCTTTCACGTCGTGCAATCCTTGCAGAAGAAAGAGGAAAAATGCGCGGTGAAATTCTTTCTCAAATTGAAGAAGGAATGGTTGTTAAAGGGATCGTTAAAAACATTACTGACTACGGTGCATTCATTGACCTTGGTGGTATCGACGGTCTTCTACACATTACAGATATGTCATGGGGAAGAGTTAAACACCCAAGCAATATCCTGAACATCGGGGATGAAATCGAAGTTAAGATTCTTAAATTTGATACAGATAAGGAGAGAGTATCTCTTGGTCTAAAACAAGTTCAAGCTAATCCATGGGAAGAAGCTAAGACAAAATACATCCCAGGAACTAAAGTTGCCGGTGAAATCGTGTCAGTTAAAGACTACGGTGTATTTATCGAGCTAGATGACGGAATCGAAGGTCTAATCCACGTTTCTGAAATGTCTTGGACAAACAAAATTAAAAACCCAACTAAGCACTTCAACGCCGGTGAGAGAATCGAAGCTCAAGTTTTGGACGTAGATGTTGAAAACAAGAGAATCTCTCTTGGTCTGAAACAACTTCAACCAAATCCTTGGGACGCTCTGGTAGCGAAATACAAAGTAGGGGATAAAGTTAAAGGGAAAGTTAAATCTATTGTTGATTTCGGCGTATTCGTTGAAGTTGGTGAAGATATGGACGCTCTAATCCACGTTTCTGACGTGTCTTGGACTAGAAAAAACATCAATCTTGCTGAAGAATTCAAAGAAGGGCAAACGGTTGAAGCAATGGTTATGGCCGTTGATAAAGAAAACCAAAAATTCTCTCTTGGTCTTAAGCAACTTGAGGAAGATCCATGGAAGAAAATCGAATCAAGATTTCCGGTTGGAACAGTTGTCGAAGCAGAAGTTGTTCGCGTAACAGACTTCGGAGCTTTCGTAGAACTTGAAACTGGTATCGAAGGTCTAATCCATATTTCTGAACTTTCTGAAGAAAGAGTTGAGAAGCCATCTGATGTAATCAAGAAAGGTGATAAACCTAAATCTATGGTTATTTCAGTTGATAAAGAAGCGAAGAAAATCGCTCTTTCTATCAAGGCTGCTGCTCACGCAGGATCTGATTATAAGCAAACAGACAGAGTTAAATCTGCAACTCTTGCTGATAAATTCAAAGAACTAAAATAGTAGTTTAAAATCACAGACCCGATAAAAAAACTGGCCCTCTTCGGAGGGCCTTTTTATTTGCTTAAAAAAATTTTAAAACGTTCATTACTGCGCTTCCATATAATGGCATCAAAAATAAAATGAGCTATGAGGGGAGTGACCACGAGTGCACTGATTAGTATTTCAACGTCATCAAAATATTCAATGATTATAGGACGGCGAAAGTCGAACAATGCCCCAGTGGCAAAAAACAGAATTAAAAAGAAGGATGCGTATTTTTTTATGTAAGAAACTGAGTGAGTCTTTTCTACCCGTTTTACCATAAGGAAATAATAAGGAATGGCGTGGGAGAAAATGATCAGGATATAACTCTGTAATTCGTTACGAGAAATAAGAAAAGAAAAAATATAAACAAATGAGAAGAAGCCAAGCGACCAGAAACCGCGATAATTCTTTTTGTAAGAAATGAAGGATAATATAAAAACCATGCCGATAATGAAGAAGTACAAACCGTATTGGTAAATGGAATTGATCGTTTCAGGCTGAAAAAACTCAAAGAGATTTACGGACTTGAGTATAGATTCACTCAGCTGATCTTTTACTTCTCTATTCCTGAAATGAAAAAGGATAAAAGGTATAATCGTCAGGAAATAATAACTGTATTTATAAAATGCCATGCCTTCCTTTTCACCTTTCTTATAGAGAAAAGTGATGCCAAGGCCCTGTCGCATATTATGAAAAACTGTGAAGTAAAAAATATAAAAAAAATAAAACTCAGGGATGAAAAATAAAACGGCTAGGTTGAGAAAAAAAGATCCGATGGTTACTGACCATACATAGGATTTGCGCAGCTCAATCGGGTCAGCATAGACTTCCAAAAGGGTGGAGTAAACGTGGCCGCCATCAAGAAGATAAATTGTAGCTAAAAGGAGTATAGGAGAAGCAATAAAATTTGAATTGAAACTCAAAGCAAAGACCAGAAGGCTCGCGAAGAAAATTTTGAAAAAATCTTCAGTTGCGCTTCCAAATATGAGACTTTTACCTGCATCCATATTTTAAAATAATCTCACATAACAGAAGAGGAAGCTTCAAAAAATTTTTTTAGTCCGCCATCTCTTAAAACATTAAAATGGAGTAATATGGAATCCTTTTCTTTTTGATCATTCACAGGCTTAAAAATGATATTTTTGGACGGGTTTGCCTCATATTTTTTCATCAATTCGAAACTTATTTTTGAAGCAGTGGCCTTTGGGCCCGATACAAATGAATCATAAAATAAGTATTTTTGGTTTGTACTTTTTTTTGCTCTCATCCATTTCTCTATTGGCTCAATTGAACCGTAAGTGGCATCAAAGAGACCAAAGGATTGAACCTTTTTCAGTTCATCTGCAGAGCCTTCATTGATATGCTTGGCAAACTGATTTAAGACTCTGTAAGCACCGCTATGGCCGCTTAAATTAACAGTAGATGCCTGAGTCTTTAGCACGCTGCTGATATCCTTGAAAAAAGCATTAGTGTTTTGGGCTGACTTAAAAAAGGAATCATATGTTGAGCAATTGCCATCGCTCTCGGGAATTATCAAGACGCCATTAGCTTTTGATTTACTTAAAAAATCACCGTAGTCTCCATAACCTTCACCTGGGGTTTTTGTTTTGTAGAAATGGTCTCTGCCTATATTATGGCCATGAAAATGAACAAAGGACTGAACTTCCTTGTCAAAATTTATATTTGCCGGAATATAGAAATGTACGGGCTTGGGGTAATTTGGGATTTTCTTTTTACAATGAATCACTTCCTGATTTGAATCTTCCTGAATCACGCAATCAAGCAACCTGTTGCAAATAGCAGCAATATGTTTTTCGTTAGCCTTTGAAAATCCTAGTTGCGGATTCAGAGGAATACATTGGTTGGCAAAGAGGCGTGTTGTACTTATGAGCATAAGAAAGACGATTAGAATTTTCATACTTAAATATACCGTAACCCACGCGAACTCATCAAGTGTTTCTGTTTGGCAACAGTGTGAAACCCAACAGTTTTGATCAGAATGTTTCCCGTGTGTTTTTGTCGGATGTATTCTTTTGGAAACACTTTGTTGTCAATTTTCTTCCAAAATTTTTAAAATCGACGACAATCAAAGTATGGAAACAAACAATACACAAACATGGCTGTCCCATTTATTAAGTGAAAGGTCAGAGAATAATCCACAGTTCTCATTGAGGGCTTTTTCAAGGTTGGTTGGTGTTAGTCCGGCAGTAATATCCAGAATTCTCACAGGTAAACGCAAGCTGACTTTTAATCTGGCAGTGAGAATTGCTGATGCCTTAGTGCTGGGACCCATTGAGAGGGAACAGCTTTTTTCTTTATATACAGCGGCTCCGGGGAGCGAAGAAGAGCAGGAAAAAAATAATAGAGAAAGAGATTTGAGCATCGATTGCTTCAAGGCCATGAAAGAGTGGTACCACTACGGTATTACCCAGCTCCTTTATATAGATACTTTTAATGATGACCCAAAATGGATTGCTAAAATGCTTTCTATCTCTGAGCTTGATGCGAAACTGGCCGTAGAGCGTCTTATGCGCCTTGAAATTCTGGATCGGGATGAATTCGGTAAACTCTATAAAACGGCGACTCATTTATCAGCATCTACAGATATTGCTTCCTCCGGTATCAGACATTTTCAGAAGCAGATTTTGGAAAAAACCATTGCGTCACTGGAGAGTGATGATATTTCTGAGCGCGATATAACTTCTATTACCATCGCCATTAATGAAGACCGTATCCAGGAAGCTAAAGCGGAGATAAAAAAATTCAGAAAAAAAATGTCTGAATTCCTGACCACTGGTGAAAAAACCAGAGTTTATAATTTAGGCATCCATCTCATACCACTTAGTAAATCAGTGGACGATATTATTTAAATTAACAGAGTAATATGAAGAGTACATTTGGTTTTAATTACGAGCTAAAATCAATTCAGGTTATGGATCTCGAAATAAGCACTATTAAAGATCTCGATGAAAGCATTGATACTCTCTGTGAATTTTTTGGTGAAGATGATGCCGACAACTCACTTAAAGAAGAATACTGTCCCTATTTTGGCGTTCTCTGGGAAGCAAGTGTCGGTCTTTCTCAACATCTCTCGCAAATGGATTTAAGAAATAAGAAAGTTCTTGAAATAGGATGCGGTCTTGCATTGCCTTCGTTCGTAGTGACGAAAATGGGAGGCAATATCATTGCTACCGATTTTCATGCAGATGTTCCTCTTTTTTTAGAGACAAACCAAAAAAATAATAAGATTTTTTTCCCATACAAAGCGATGAACTGGCGTGATGAAATAGAGAGAACTAAATCTGATTTAGGTTTGTTTGATCTGGTCCTTGGCTCTGATATTCTTTATGAAAGTCAGCACCCTATGCAGGTGGCGAAGGCCCTTATTGCTTTTTTAAAACCAGGCGCAAAAATATTACTTTCTGATCCGGGAAGGGCCTATGTTCAAAAATTTATTTCTTCAATGAACGAGTGTGGCTACAAAGAAATTTTTACTACTCAGGAAGTTCGGGCGGAACTCACTACCAAGAAAAAACAGCGGGATATTTTTATTTTTGAGTTTTCGAATTAGGCGGACAGATTGCGCAACCGGAATCATCCTGGTGATCCTCAATTTCGTTGTCCATACTCTGTTTGTACTCTTCGATTTCAGCTTCGTTTGCTCCCAGAGATTTGATTAAGGTCTCTGCAAGACCAGGGGAATCAATTTTAATATCCAGACCAGCTTCTTCCATCATTGCGGCGAAACCATAAGCCTCGCTGATTTTTTCGATGGTAGTCTCAAAGAGGACTGAGCCTGAAATATTGTCTATGACACGTACTGAGTTTGACATTTAAATACAGTAACAACAAAATGGTCCTATGGTAAAGCCTAAAGACAACCACAATGATCAAATGAAGCGCATTTTTTACGTCGAAAAAGCCGAATTTTTGCGCTCAATGATGGAGTTTGCCTTGAAGGCACGGGGCGCTGAAATCTATACCCTTGATACACTTGAAAATAATTTCTACCTCCTGGACGATTTAAGACCCCAATTAATCCTTTTTGATGTTGAAACCTGCCGGGATCATCTCCAGAGACTCTCAGATTATTCACCGAATGTTGTCATGGTGGGTGTTGGCAATGAGGAAAACAAGAAAGAGGTAGAGGGCATGGTAAACAATTTTATCCTCAAGCCTTTCGAAGCTCGCAACTTAGCCGCCAATATTCTTGCATTACTTGACTAAAATTCATCGAATAAAACTTACCATCTTTTAGAAAGCTCATAATGCCTCTAAACTAATGAAATGGTTGGAATAAATTTTGAAATTCTCAAAGATAAGAATGCGCGAATCATTTTTGTTTCGCAATTGGTCTCTGCTGTTTGTGAAAAAATGATGTCCATTGGACTCATCTGGTATCTCACAAAAGAATTTTCAATCAACGTCGTTCCGTGGTTTCTTGCCGTCAGTTTTTTTCCTCATCTTTTTATGGCGATGTTTTCCACAAAAATAATTAATAAATTGGGTGCACTCAAAATTGTGATCGCGACAGAATTTTTTCGTGGTGCTGTTCTTCTGCTTTTGTTTGCAGCCATTTATTTTTTTAAGCTCGAGGGAAATATTCTTCTCACTTCGCTCTTTATCTCTGGTTTTTTGATCGGTCTGGGGTCAAGTCTTTTTAATCCTGCCATCCTTTCATTGCCTCCCAAGCTTGTCGGGCCGGAAAAAATAGCGGGGCTCAACGCTCTTATTGATTCGAGTATGTCTATTTCTTCTATTTTAGGAGCGACTTTCGCTATTTTTCTTCTTAATTTTGTGGATTTAAAATCACTGGTCTTTATCAATGCCGCAAGTTTTATCTGGGCGGGATTATGGCAGATGGCCTTAAGCGCCAGGGAACAAACGGTTTCTGCAGTCTCAAAAGAGGAAGATCTTAATGAAACCGGCCCGCTTTTTGTGTTAAAAAAATATCCGGATATCGCCCGCATGCTGGGAAGCTTTCTATTTTTAAATTTAGTATTCACTCCGATTTTAGTAATGATTCCCTGGTATGTTGTCAATATTTACAGGGGGGATTCAAGCTCACTTGCTTTGATCGAAGGGGCCATGGGACTTGGGGCTTTTTTGACCGGAATCTTTTTGTCTTTAAGCAGTTTTCAAATTGCAGACGCTAAAAGAATTTTAATGATTTCTGTAGTCTCTTTTTTATCTGGCTTTTCATTCTTAATTTTCGCTTTTTCAAATGCAACATGGCACGGAACTTTGGTTTTGTTTTCAATCGGAATATTGACGACATTTTTAAATATCCAGGTGCTGACCCATTTTCAAACTGCGCTTAGAGAAGAAGAGGTTCCTGCCATCATGACGGCTGTCAATCTAATAAGTGCTGCTTCAGTTCCGCTTTCTTTAAGTTTCTCCGGTCTGATTTTTCCTCATGTCAGCATTCCGGACTTTGCAAAACTTAGTGGAATATTAATAGTGATCATAGCTCTAATCATGCCTAAATTTTTAAAAGGACCAGTATGGAAGTCGGAATAGAAATTAAAATCCAGGATGCTGATGTCGGTGATGTTGATGAAATTATCAATCTCTATCGCGCCGTCTATGGCAGAAAATACCCAATCTCGTATGGAACGGATGCAGATTTTCTAAAAAAATCTATCGAGGATAAAGAAACGCATCGAGTGTTGGTTGCACGCGATGTAATGAATAGAATTATCGGCGGAGCTCTGGTTGTCGAAATAGATGCCTTCAATAAGATCGGAAAACTGGTGGGCCTGGTTGTTCATCCGACTTATCAGCGCCATAAAATCGGGAACGGGCTGGTGTCTTTTGCCAGCGATTTTTTTCTCAGTCAGGATACAAGACTTAATTCGCTTTATGCCACAACCAGGACCATCTCTGTCGGGCCGCAAATGGTGTTTATCAAAAATGATTATCTGCCCTTGGGAATATTCCCGAATGCTCATCGTTTGCATCAGTATGAAACAGTGACTTTGTTTGCAAAATTCCGCGAAGGTGTTCTTGAAAGAAGAAAACCGGAATTAACCGCCTCCACTAAAGTCATGCCTCTTTACAATATTTTAAAAGGTATGGTCCCAAAAATGAAGATACCAGGGCCCCTGGAAAAACAGTTGGTGCAGGTTCACGAAAGTGAGGACATTGAATTTGAAATAATCCGGGCTCCTAGCTATGTCCTTCGAAAATTTAATGAGCGTTTTCCGGATCCAAGTGATCGGTTTTTTCCGTTTCATACACCCAATATGATTATTGCGGACAAGAAAGGAAAGATTGAAATCTTTGCTTACTTCAGCAAGCGAGATGGATATTGCACACTGATTAAATCGACTGTTCCCATTTACGAACTCAACGGACGTCTCAGTAGTTTGTATATGCAGCTGGATGATATCGGCGTTTCTTATATTGAAGTGCTGGTGAATCTTAATCATTCTGCACTCATCGATGCACTGCTTGTTGGACAATTTCTTCCCTCGGCTATTTATCCAGCGATGAAGGAAGTGAACAAAAATTATGAGGACTATATTGTCATGAGCAGAACCATGGAACCTCTTAACTTTCGCGGCATGCATGTGATCGCATCTTTTAAACCTTTTATTGATCAGTACGTAGAAGCCTGGAAGCAGGTCAATCTGGATACGATCGAGGTAATATATGGACAAAAAACTTAAAGTTCCCGACTTAGATAAATTAAAAACAGTACAAATGATTTGTGACAGATCATCACCCTATGACGATCTGAAATTAAATGATTCTGAATTTGTTGCGGCTATGAAAGAAATTACATCCTGGCATATGGAAAAATGCGAATTTTATAAGAAACTCAGTAAATCGCAAAACTTTTCAGCAGATAGTGTAAAGAGCCTGGAGGACTGTCTTGCAATTCCCCATCTATGGGCCCATTTTTTCAAGGCACACGAAGTTCTCTCCGTGCCAAAAAAAGATATTTTTCTGCATCTAACTTCATCAGGGACTACAGGACAAAAATCCCAGATTTTTTTTGATGAATGGACAATCAGATCGGCTCAGCGAATGGTAGATTCTATTTTTGAAAAATACAACTGGATAACACCAGAGCAGCCCTGCAATTATGTCTTATTTAGTTATGAAACAGAAAGTTCTTCAAAACTAGGAACTGCTTATACGGATAATTTTCTCTGTAAATACGCTCCGGTGAATGAAGTGTTTTATGCCTTGAAACTCACCGGAAGTGGCGGTCATGAATTTGATTGCTTTGGAACCATTGAAGCTTTTCAAAAATTTGCCAAGCAAGGCTTACCTGTGAGGCTTTTTGGTTTTCCGGCCTTCTTTTATTTTGCGCTGGAGAGAATGAAGAAATTGGGGATTCCTTCATTAAAATTGCATCCTGATTCTATGGTGTTTTTAGGCGGTGGCTGGAAAGGCAACGCTGACAAGCAGATAGCAAAAGATGATTTCTATTCCTTAGTGGAAGAGATGCTTGGAATTCCCAACGAAAGACTGCGGGACGGATTTGGATCAGTTGAGCATTGTGTTCCTTACGTAGAATGCTCTCATCATGAATTTCATGTGCCGGTCTGGTCGAGAGTTTTTATTCGTGATGTAGAGACGCTCAAACCGCTTGGATTTGAAGAAAAAGGTTTTCTGCATTTTATATCCCCATATATCACTTCTATGCCTGCTCATTCTGTCATTATGGGCGACATGGCCTCCCTTCATGAGGCTAAAACTTGTGGCTGTGGACTTCCCACTCCCTATTTCAGAGTTCACGGGAGGGCCGGGGTTTCCAAAAATAAAAGTTGCGCACTTGCCGCGAGTGAGCTTTTAAAAGGAAAAGCTTCATGAGCAATATAAGTAATCTTTGGCAGGGAAAAATAACGAGCGACAGCGAGTTTAAAACTTTATTTTATACTCATATGAACGATGCTGGTTTCTGGAGTAAGAAGCCATTATCCACCTCACTTCTATTTAGTCTGGTGAACAAAGCTTCGCATAAATTAAAAGAAAAAGGGCCATTTTATCAGTCCCTTGTGAATGATCTCCAATCAAGGACAGATATCAGGGAAGACGAGATTAAATCCTCAATGCAGGGGCTCGAAGAATTTTTAAGCATCGATAATCTTCGCCTGAAACTTCTTCGCGAATTGGGAAGTGAATTTCCATTTGAATTAAAAAGAATAAATTTTCGCGAAAATCATTTTGAATCCTGGTTTCCGCTGGGAGTACTGGTTCATGTCACTCCAAATAATTCTCCTCTCTTGGGAGTGTTGGGCGTTATGGAAGGACTGCTGAGCGGTAATGTCAATGTGCTCAAGCTGGCCCGGAAAGACAGCTCTTTCGCAGCACTTTTTTATCAGGAGCTTTGTGCTCTTGATGAATCAAATACATTTAAAGATTATGTTTATATCGGCAAAGTCTCTTCCAGTGATAAATCTTATCTTAAAGATTTTTTATCAATTGCGGATGTCGCATCTTTGTGGGGGAGTGAAGAGAGCATTAAGAGCTTGAAGGAAATGGCACCTGCACGTGCACGAATCGTCGAATGGGGGCATAAGATTTCTTTTTCCTATATTTCCAAGGCGACTTCTCGCTATGAAGTGATGTTAAAGAAAATGGCTTTTGAAATTTGCAACAATGAACAGATGGCCTGTTCAAGCCCGCAGTGTATTTTTTTGGAAGATGCAGATTTTGAGGAACTTAAGTTATTTGCTAAGAATCTGGGCCAGGCACTGGATATTGTTTCTCCTACAATAAAAAGAGTTATGCCTGGTATTCAGGAAATTGCAGAGCTGACCGTGAGCAAAGAACAGGCAAGACTTAATTCTATGTTCGGAGGAAGTGATGCCATCATTTCAAAAACGAATGACTGGCGTATTTATATTGAAGATACACCTATCTTAAATGCTTCCCCATTGTTTAGAACTATCTGGGTGAAGCCGATGCCTAAAAATAAAATACTGCAGAATTTAAGACCGCTTAAAGTCTATTTGCAGACAGCAGGACTTTCCGCTCATAAAGATGAAGTTGAGGAACTTACCCGTCTCTTATTTCAGGCAGGAGTCCAAAGAGTTCGTGCCATCGGTGAAATGACTGATTCCTATCTGGGCGAGCCTCATGATGGAGTTTATGCACTGGAGAGATATTGCCAGAAAATTTCTTATACGGATTCTCCCACTTTGAAATTGATGGATAAAAAGCATTCTTTCGAAGAGCCTTCTAGGTCCATTGCCCATTCGGGGAAAATCATGGAGAAGAGTGATTTTCAGGCACAAGTCGTGCCTGAAGAATACGCTGATCTTTACTTTCACAGCGGGGGAAGTTCGGGGGAGCCTAAACTTTCCGTTTTTACCTATGCTGATTATCACCGACAAATGGAAGTTGCGGCAGAAGGACTTTATGCGGCAGGATTAGACCCAGGGAATGACAGGTGCATGAACCTTTTTTATGCGGGAAGCTTATATGGAGGCTTCATTAGTTTTTTTACTATTCTGGAAAAGATGAGTGCTGTTCATTTTCCGATGGGGGCCAGCACTGAGTTTGCCATGGTCGGAAAAACCATTGTCAAAAACAAAGTGGATACTTTGCTTGGTATGCCTTCTTATTTTATTCAGCTTTTTTCTGCCAATCATGAATTGTTTAAACAGTATCGCGGGATTAAAAAGATTTTTTTTGGCGGTGAACATTTCAGTGAATCCCAACGCAATTTTTTTAAGAATGAATACGGAGTGGAGATTATTCGCTCTGCCAGTTACGGTTCCGTTGATGCCGGGCCGTTGGGATTTCAGTGCGAGTATGCCGTGGGGGGGATTCATCATCTGAATGACAGACTTCACGATCTGGAAGTTGTAGAGCTGGAACAGGATCGTCCGGTAAAAACAGGTGAAGTCGGAAGATTTCTTTTCACTTCAAAAGTGCGGCATGGACAGAGGATTGAGCGCTACGCGATCGGCGATGTGGGGAGAGTTCTCGAGGGAAGATGCGGTTGTGGCAGAACAGGCACGAGATTTGAACTCTTAGGCAGACACGGCGATGTTTTCCGTATTGGCACAATATTTTTAAGTTATCAAAAGTTTCAGAAGCTCTTGATAGACAAGTTTGATTTTGAAGGTTCATTTCAGCTGCATTTGCATCCTGGAGTTGGGGTAAAAAAAGAGAAGATCTTGCTCAAGATTGAAAATCTTTTTAAGACGACAGTGACAAAAGATATGCTGGAAGCAAGATTGATTAAAGATTATGGAGAGCTTGAAGAAGTCGTTAAAAAAGATTTAGTGCTGGACTTTGAAGTGGAAATTACAGAGAGAAAAAATCTGGAATTCAGTTCAAGTACAGGGAAGTTGCGAAGTGTTCTGGATCATAGGAATTAAATATGACTGTTCAAAAGTGGACCTTGAAAGAAATTGTTGATCACGCAAAAAAATATTCGCCTTTTTATGCTGATCTCTACGCGGATATTCAATTTGAAAAACTAGCTGATCTGCCCATTACGGATCAGTCCTCGTTCTGGAAGGGAAACGTCTTAACATCTGATAAACGGGACGGGATTGTTTTTAAAAGCGGTGGCAGCACGGGGGCCCCGAAATATTCATATTTCACTTCCCTTGAATGGCAAAGTTTTACTGAAAGCTTCGGTTGGGGAATGTCCCGGGGAATTCTGGATGACTATGACCGAGTGGCTAATTTGTTTTATGTGGGCGATTTGTATGCCTCTTTTCTTTTTATAAAAGATTCCTTGCAGTGGATACCGACAGAAAATAAAAAAATTTTGCAGTTTCCAATTGCGGGTGCTACGGACCCTAAGGCCATCCTTAAAGCACTTGAAGAATTTTCTATCAATGTCATGGCGGGCGTTCCTTCGGCGATACTGACTTTATTGGAATATTACGAAAAAGAAAAAAGAAATTACCCCAATGTGAAAATCGAAAAACTGCTGTTTGGCGGAGAAGCGCTTTACCCGGATCAGTATGACGCTTTAAAAAGAATATTCCCTGAAATTAAAATTTCATCTATTGGCTATGCCAGTGTAGATGCTGGTTTGTTGGGGTATTCCGACCGAACTTGCCATGATGGAGAGCATAGAGTTTTTGATCGGGCCAATATTATAGAAATTGTCGATCCGGATACTGATGAAGTGATTACGGAGCAAAATAGAGTCGGAAAAGTTTTAATCACAAATCTTACTCGCAAACTTATGCCTATTATCAGATACCCGGCCGGGGACCTTGCCATGTGGACTGAAAGTTCAGAGACTCCTTATCGTAAATTTAAATTAATGGGACGTTCTGATGAGGCGGCGAGACTCGGAACAATAAGTGTTTATTTTGAAGACACGCGCATAATGGTGATGAATGCTCTGAGCGAATTTAGCGGACTGCAGTTCCAGATGATTTTGAAGCATTTTGATCATAAAGATGAACTCATTTTAAGAATGGCGGCGCATGGTCTGAAGCCTGATTCAAAAATTGTCGATCGTGTGATTGAGGCCTTTAAGAAGGAAAAACCGGTCTATAGCGATGTTCTGGCGAAGAAACTCATTCACCCGATCAAAGTGGAGATTGTAGAAATGCGACAGTTAGAAGGCAATGCCCGGACAGGTAAATTAAAACGAGTGATAGATGATCGTGGTGCCAAATGAAAAAAGTAAAAATATTAAATAACAATTCAGGTTTTACCCTGATTGAAATTATTATTGCGGTCGGTTTACTGGGAGCGCTTTCTGCGTGGATGATGGATATTTTCAAGCAACAGACAAAGAATGAGAAAACGACGGCTACGAATATGGATATTGATTCTACCGGACAGGAGATTAGAAATATTGTAGCGGACGGACTGTCATGTGAGAAAACATTGAAAGGAAAAAATCCAAATACACAGGGAGTGATCACTGATATTCAAAAAGTTCTTGCCGATGGGACGGCCCAGAGTAGGTTTAAAGTAAATGAAAAAAAGATAGGCAACTCCAGTGTGATGATTTCAAGTTTTGATTTAAAGACAGATGAAACTTATTTAATTCCGTCCGGTCAGAAAATCGGCGAAACTGTTTTGCTTGTTAATTATGATCGGGGACAAATGGTTTCAGGATCGAAATTGAAGACATTCAAAATTCCACTGACGGTTTCACTGGATGGAGCAGGAAATATTCTAACTTGCCATGCACTTGCTTCAACAACTAATTTAGAAGCACTTTGCAATGCAGTTGGAAGAAGTGTGAATTCAGTGAAGAAGAAATGTGATCCGCCTGAATACATAAAAGGTGATACGCCGATCTTTGTGAGTAATTATGAAAATTGCCGGGGTGGGGCGGGAGCAGGTGAGAAAGTTCTGGAGACGTGGAAAGCTCTGAGCAATGGGACTGTGAGATTGGCGTGGTCTGGAATAGCGACGGATAATAAAGTTAATTGGAGAGTTTATAAAAACAGCGCGCTTATTTCAAATACGAACGGTGGTGGCGGATCTAAAGAAGGATATTTTCCTGAAATAATGAGCGCCGATATCGATGTAAAAAAAGGTGATGTCTTAAAACACACCGTCAGTATGAGCGGCGGATACAATGATGATTGTATTTCGGGAGGCTCGTTTAACATTGGGATGGATTTGTTGAATATGCTTTGAGCGATGGTTTAATTTCCATGACAAGATTTCTTGATACAAGTGCCTTGTTTTGTCGTCGATTTACAAGAGAGTCATTTCCAAAATCAGTCCTTTGAAAATAATTCTGTTACATCTACAAATAGATGATCTGTGGAGTTCGGGGCTTTATAGGTCGGCTTGATAAAAGTTTAAACAGAAGTAATTTGAGGTGATATGATTTTAGAATGTCTAAAATTAGTGAGGGCTTCTATGAAAACATCGATATATTCTTTTATGCTAATAATTCTATTTATTTCATACGATGCTTTTCCTTGTTCGCAGTCATCAGCAACTTTTTTTAATACAAAGGAATTAGCCAAGGATCCCACTAAAGCAAAAGCTATATATGTGGGAGTTGTAAATGAGAAAAATGGAAATATTTTTTTGAATGTTGAAAGAAATTGGACAGCTGCACCTTTGATTGCCGTAAACGTAGGATCTACTCAAAATCCCTGTCCCCATGAAAATTATTTACCTAATATTAAGTACTTGTTTTATGCTCTTAATGACTATCAAGCATTCGTCAAGAAATCGTCATGGATTTTTATTATGGAACCACTGAAAGGTTCTAAATCTACAATTGAAAAATTTTCATCGAGAAAATATTTCGTTGGAGAAATCAATCCTTCTTGGCAATTCTGTGAATCTGACAGTGATTGTGTTCAATCTAAAAATTTATGCAGAAAAACTATTGGTATTAATAAGAAATATGAAAAAGACTATTTAAATTTTCTAAAAAACAAAAAGGCTATTACTAATTGTTCTGAAGTCGAAAAGGCGAAACCTAGTGTGACTAGATGTGTGGAAAATTTCTGTTCGTAGAATGAAGGCTTACAAATGAGGTCAACACACTTTTCTTGTTGCACTGGCTGTTTGAACTCAGCTTGGAACCTTAATCATATAACAAGAAATATTGATACTAAACATATCGTTAGATAATGCGGAGGCGTGATAATATGTTTTTTTAAAGCTAACAAGGATCAGTTATATAAGAGCCAGCTTATGTCGTTTATGAGATTTGATATGTTTCTTTCTCTACCTTACTTGCTGGCCTTCCAGCTTTGTTTTTTGATTTTATTTCTTTTTATTCAATTGAAGTCTAAAGCTAAAGAGGGAGAATATTTCCAGGAATTATCCAATTCTTTTCAGGAGCCTGCCATTATCTGTGATTTAACGGGTAGGATTTTATTTGCTAACCAGGCATTTGTTTATTTGTATGGGCCTCAGTTAAATCCTATAAGTGAATTACTTGATATTTCAGATATAAAGAAAGTGCCATTGGGAACAGACACAAAACTAAAGTGTAAGTATGGAAGGAATTGCAATTTTACCGTTTATAAATTAATGAATCGAACTAATCATTATCAGGATGAACTTTTCGTTATCACTATTAAAGAAAAATCTTAGTTTACGCTTCCCCTTCGCTCTCACTTCCTTCAACCGCCGGAAAAAACTGTTGTTTCTGGCCAATGACATGGCCGGCTGGAATCGGCTTTCCAAGTTCATCGACTGAAAAAACATTTTCCGGAAGATTGAGTGACTGGCGCACTTTTTCCATAGTGATGGGAGCAAAGGGATGAAGCATGATCATAAGATTTTTTAAGACATAAAAACAAGAATAGAGCGCATCCTTTCTTCCAACTTCTTCGGCGCGATCATCATGAGGCTTGTACTGAACAAAGAAACTATTGATCAGTCGAGCGTAGTTTTCAATCTGGCCGAGTAGTGTGATGTAATCTGCTTTTTCCATATTCTTCACATACATCTGCACGATCTTCATTGTCTCTTTTTCGGCTTTCTCTAAAAGACTACCCTCCGGAACCTTGCCTCCAAATTTTGAGTGAACGGCGGCAATAGGTTTTTCAAGCGCAGCATTGAGTGGTCCTGCTAAAAATTTATTTCTTTCATTAAATGTTTCGAAATCAAAATTGGATTGCTTTTCGGCGAGACTCAAAGTCGAAAGGAAATAGCGGATCTGATCCGGATCGTAACCCATTTCCTCAGTCAGTTGATCCCCGCTATAAAAATTTCCGCGAGACTTGCTCATTTTCTCACCGTTAACCATCAGATGGAAAACAGAATAGACGTCAGTCATCGTATAATCGGCGGTATCATTTCCACGCACTCCAATCCACATCGCTCCTTGCATGAGCACGTAGAAGTAAACGTTATCCTGGCCTAAGAATTGAAAGATTCGGGCCTCTGGATCTTTCCAGAAACGTTCCCACTCTTTTGGGTCTCTTCCTTGCTTTTGAAGTGCCACTTTTGTAAACGAAATGGGAGCAATGAGAGAATCCGGCCAGACGTATAATGTTTTACCTTTCATCTCAGGATCGATTTCTTCGGGCACAGGGATACCCCAGGTCACATCGCGGGTGATCGATCTGTGGGCCCAACCGTCCAGAGTTTCGCAGTTGATTCCTTTAGCTGTCAAAGCACTCTTACCAGCGTTGTAGTCAGCAATGTTTTCAAATTGCACGACAACTTTTTTTCCGGGAGCATATCTAGTTTTATGCTTGGGAAGGGCTGCACGCATTTCTTTGAAAAGAGGCTCATGAGTATTGTCAAACTGGAGTGCCGGTTGAACTGTTTCATAAACTTCGTTAAAGACGCCTTTCCTCCATTTATTTTGTTTTGATTTAATAAACGAGGTGAGTAGGTCTGTTACTTTCCACATGTCGAGCCACAAATGATTTGTATCTTTTAAAACCGGAGTTGCATCAGACAGAGATGATTTTGGATTAATTAATTCTGAAGGATCGTACGTCGTTCCGCAAACTTCGCAAGCGTCGCTGTAAGCTGTCTCATTTGTACAATTCGGATTCGGGCATTTTCCCGTCACGTTTCTATCTTGAAGAAAACGACTGATCTTCGGATCAAACCACTGTTTGGTAGTTTTTTTCACAAGCATTTTATTTTTCCAGAGTCTTGTCATGAACTCCTGACAAGTAACTTTATGAACTTCATAACAATCCGGTTGAGATGTTCCGGAAAAAATATCGTATGAAATAGCGTAGCGGGTCGTCGTTTCAACTTGTTTGGCATGGATTTGATCTATGAATTCTCTGACCGGCATTCCTGCTTTGATAGCTGCAACTTCAGAAGTAGAACCGTGATCGTCATTTCCGCTGACAAAAAGAACATTCTGTCTGCCGATGAGCATGCGCATATAGCGGGCCATGATATCCGGTGGAACCATTGCTCCGGCGAGATGGCCTAAGTGCAGCGGACCGTTTGCATAGGGCATCCCCCCGGTAATGACCGCTGTTTTGGGGCGCTCTAGTCTATCAAGAATATCTAAAACGCTGGCCGGTGGAGTATATTGCTTGTTCATGTATGCCTCTTGTATGTCTCTTTGGGATTTCCTCGAATATTTTTCTAGTCAGTATCGCTTATTTTGCTAGAATAGAAAATAAGGAAAATATATGGATAAAGACACTAAATTAGTAGTTATTGGCCTTACACTTACAATCGTTGTTTTTCTCTTGGCCGTTTTTGTAAGGCTTAAGGGTTAATCTCTTCCCACTCAGCTTCAGAAAGCCTCGGATCATTAGGAGCGAGTACATACTTCTGAATCCCTAAATTCCCAAAAATAAATTCAGGCACTCTAATACGATAGAAAATCCCTTTTTCATGATTGTGAGTATTCACAATATTGGTTTTGGATCTAAGAGCTGAGTGGGCACTGCCATCTTCGTAGGGAACAAAGAGATCGTAGTGCTCTTGTTTCTTTAAAAAATACTCAACAATATGGCTTCTTAGCGCCTTCATATCCTCCGGATCGTAGCTGGAAACCAAAAAACTATTGGGATATTTTCGGAGGATGATTTTTTTTAAGAGGTCATCGTGTAATTGGTCCTTTTTATTAAAAACAATAAGTCGTTCTTTGTTTTCTACATCCAGTTCTTTTAAAACATCATTTGTAACTTCTAACTGCTTTTCATAGTGAGGGTCTGAAATATCACAGACGATGATGAGGAGATCCGCTTCAAGCGCTGATTCAAGCGTTGTCTTAAACCCGTCAATTAAAGTATTGGGAAGGTTGGAAATAAATCCTACCGTGTCGATCATAATCATCGGCGGCTTCGTATCGGGATTGAGCATTCGATAGGTCGAATCAAGAGTTGCGAACAGCTTATTTTCTTCCAGAATGTCCACCCGGCATAGCCTGTTCATGATGGAAGATTTCCCCGCATTGGTATATCCCACCAGGGCCGCAGTGACCGCTTGATTTTCCCTGCGTTTTTTCCGGACTACTCTTTGCTTTTCAAGTGAGACTAATTCTTCTTTATAGAATTCAATTTTCTCTCGGATAATACGCCTATCGAGCTCGATCTGCTTTTCACCTTCTCCGCCCAGAACCCCGACACCACCGCGCTGGCGGTTTAAGTGACTCCAGAATCCGGCCAGTCTTGGAAGCATGTATTGAAGCCGTGCGATTTCAATCTGAATTTTCGCTTCTTTTGTCCGCGCATGCTTGGCAAAAATTTCCAGAATAACATGAACCCGGTCAACCACCGAAAGACCTGTGAGTTTTCTGATGTTGGTGATTTGTCGTGCGGTTAATTCAAAATCAAAAACCAGCAGTTTTGAACCTTCATCATTGGCTGCTTCAGCGATCTCGCTTAATTTTCCCGATCCCAAAATGGTCGCAGGATCAATATCTTTTTTATTCTGAATATGAGCGGAACCCGTTTTTAATCCCAGCGTTCTTAAGAGTTCGCGAAGTTCGGTCATCGATCTTTCAGATTCAGCCAAGGTGGTGTGATCCGGAAAATTTGGTGAAACCAGGGAAACAAGCGTCGCCTGATAAGTCGGATCAATATTAAATTCGTTATCCATCATAATGTTTGCACCAAAATATTATCCAGAAGTCTTGTCTGTCCCAGTTTATAGACGCCGATAATTACCAGCTCTTTTGTTAATTCATTCGGCCTTTCAAGATTTTCTGCGTTCAGGACTTCCAGATAATCCCAGCGCGAATCTTTTACTTCAGATTCAATGAATGATTTATAGTCAGCCTTATTTTTAACAAGGTTTTCAATTTGCTTCAACGTTTTTGGAAAATGAAGCGCTTCACTTCTTTCCTTCTCGCTCAGGTATTGATTGCGGCTTGAGAGCGCCAGGCCTTCGGAGTTCCTGATGATCGGCATGACATGTATGTTGATACCTAAATTCAGATCCAGCACCATCTTTTTTATAACAACACATTGCTGGAAATCTTTCTGTCCAAAATAAGCGTTCGAAGCGTTGATGATTTTAAAAAGACGATAAACAACTGTCGTCACTCCATCAAAATGCGTTGGTCTTCTCGCACCTTCCAAAATCTCAGTGACTCCCAGAACTTTAATGAGGGTATTAAAACCTTTGGGATATATTTCTTCGTTGTTTCTGGGGGCGAAGACGACGATTTCATGATCAGCATTTTTTGCATGCAGGGCCAGATTGGTAATTTTCGCCAGATCCTGATCAAGTGTCCGGGGGTATTTGTCAAAATCCTCATTGGGACCGAACTGTTTCGGGTTTACATAAATAGTAATGACACTTACCCGATTTTCATCCATCGATTTTTTTAAAAGAGACAGATGTCCTTCATGCAGATTGCCCATGGTCGGCACAATTCCCACTGAATCGTGCTTTAAACTTTTTCTGTAATGGTCGTAATCTTTTATGGTGGTGAAAACTTTTATCATAATTATAGATTTATCCGGTCAAAGATGATCTCGCCCAGAGCTTCTTTGGATAACCTCTGTTCCACGATCACTTTGCCATTTTCCATGAAGCGGTATTGGGCCTCTTTGACATTAAAGCCCTGCAGGTCAGAATCCGGCAGGAGGCCATTGTTTACTTTTGTCCCCACTAACAAATCAACCGGCTTGGAATTAAATTTCTTAACCATCACGGCATCGCTTAAGTCAGTTTCGGCAGCAAAGCCCACGATTTTTAATTGTGGAAATCCGGCATCGATCACCGTTTTTAAAACATCAACTGCCTTTTTTATTTTGAGTGAATCGCCAATGCTTTCTTTTTTTATTTTTTCACCAGTTGCTTCAAATTCAATATCAGAGATCGCCGCAGCCGATAAATAGGCGTGTGCATTTTTTAATTCGGCATGAACAGCCTCGTGCATATCATGGACGGTGATGACTCGCTTTAGTTTAAAGCCGGGATGTTTTATCAGCAGGTCAAGTTTTGAACTGGCATTTTTTCCGGCAATCACGACAACTTCATGACCACGTTTAAGAGCTGTTACGGCCAGATGAAAACCAGTGACTCCTGAACTTGAATTAGTAAGAAAGCGTACGGGATCAAGAGGAGCAATAGTGGCCCCTGTTGAGATCACAATTTTTTTCTTTAGTTGCGAAGGCGAAAAAGGCGCTTTGAGAGTCGGAATGAGTTCAATAATTTCTTCTACAGCAGGAAGTTTTCCTTCACCAATTTCGTTGCAGGCAAGTACGCCGGCATCAGTAGGTGAGATAAAGACATTGCTCAAAGTTTTCAGTTTTTTTATTTCGGCCAGATTTTCCTGAGTGAAGGGATGGGCGAGCATCAGAGAATTCATTGCAGGAAAAACAGAGATGACTTTTCGAGGCTCCAGCGCCAGAAAAACAGAACTCAACAAATCACTTGCTTCCCCGCGGGCAAGCCGGGAAAGGGTATTGGCAGAGAGCGGAGCGATCACTAAGGTTTCGCACCAGCGTGCTAATTCTACATGCAAAACATTCTTGTGTTTGAAGTCGTCATCTTCCCGATAAACATTACTGACACCCAGATAGGTGTATACTTCGGGAACTACAAATTTCACGGCACCCCGGGTAAGAATAACTTTAACCTCATGGCCATTGTTGACCAGGCTACGGGCAATATCGATTGATTTATAAGCTGAGATTGAACCGCATACACTTAAGAGAATTTTCATCCTCGAAATATTTCACAATATGGGGGAGTTTGGCAATTTAGGGAAGGATTTTAGATACGAGAAATTTAGTCTTGGGAATATAACTGATTAAAAATAGCGTGGAGAAAAAAACCAAAAACGTAGCCTGCCCAATGATAATTGACCATCCCAGCTTTCCGACCGTCGTTTTAACCACACGTCGCGTGTAATTAACTCTGAGAGTCTGCTGGCGGTATTCCTCAGCGCTCGAGAGCTGAGCAATCCTGCTCTGGACCTCGCTGTCTCGGTATTCCTGGCGCTTTTTCTGCAGTTCTTCTTCTGTCATTGACCGGCCTTTTAAAAGAATTTCCTAGTGTTCTTCTCGGATATTCTAAGGCTGAACTTAAATATTGAGGAGTATTTATTTAAGTTACTGAAATCGCTTGATGTAGGTACAGCGCTGGCAGAGGTCCTCTGCCAATTTTCGGACCGCGAATCCCTCTCGCATTGTTTTTGCTCTCTTGCTTTCCAAAATCTCGCTCAAAGACTTGGTCGCGCAATTGCCCAAATCAAGTCGGGCTTCTTTATCCAGGCAGCAGGCCACAACTGTTCCATCGGCGTGTATGCCAATATGTGAGCTAAGTGCGTGGCAAAATCCTTTGTCGGATTGAAGGGGCATTGATGGGTGAGGCCATTCAAAACGCGAGTCAAAATGAAGGTAAACTTTGTTCCAGATACGTTTGCTTTTTATAGAACCGACATCGATATCTTCTTTAATTTCGACTTCAAAAAATTTTGCAATATTTTGCAGAATATCTTTATTTGAATCATTTTGGGTGGTGGTTTCAAAGATATTCCACAGGCGATAATTGATATACATCGAGGGAGCGCGCTCATGGGCCAGCTTGGAAAAATTCAAAATATCAGTGAGATAAGGCAAAATACTTTTATCTTTAAAATTGTCTTTGAAACTGTGAATGGAGAAATTCACCTGATGAAAGGCGGGGCTTGTTGTGAGCAGATCTGCATAGCGATTGAGTAGTACACCATTAGTTGTCAGGTTGATTTTTACGCCTTCACGCTCGCAAATTTTTATGATGGACTCAAAATCAGGATGGGCCAGAGGCTCGCCCATTAAGTGTAAACAAACTTGCTCGGTCACTGGAGCGACTTGCTTGAGCGTTTGTTCAAACAGCGGAAGACCCATAATCAACTTGTCCCGATCCACCACGGGGCAAAAAGAGCATTGAAGATTACAAATATTACTGATCTCAATATAAACGCGTTTGAATTTTTCCATTTTAGTGTTATCTATCACAACTCATGACACAAAACCAAGAAACCGCCGCTTCTAACCATTTTTTTTACTTCCTGTGCAATCCGGGGAGTGAGGCTTTCTTAAAAGAAGAAATACGGCTTATTTACCCCGAACTGAGATTTGCTTATTCGACCGAAGGCTTTCTTACTTTTAAAGAAATCAGACCACTTGGTAAAACGCTCCGGCCGGTTTTTTGCCGCCACTTCGGAAGTTTTATCATGCGCGGAACACTAGAAGAGGCTGAGTCGCGAGCTCGTGAGTTGAGTCCCAAAGGAGCTGATCTTGTTTATTCAAAAGATGGTGAAATTTTTAAAAGCAATAAAGTAAAATTCGGCGACAACGTCCTTGAAATCATCAAGGTGAGTGCCAATAATAAAGATCAATATTATCTCGGTGAATTCAGAAGTTCATTGCTTACTGCCCCTTGGCCCGGTGGATTTTCTCCAAATGTTCTTCCCGATAAAGCGCCTTCGCGCGCTTATTTAAAAGTTCTCGATGGAATAGATTACGTGGGGGCACGGCTTGTTGCAGGTGAGCACGCCCTTGAAATTGGCTCAAGCCCAGGAGGTGCCACTTACGCTCTCTTGGAAAAAGAACTGAGTGTCGAGGGAATTGATCCAGCCAGCATGAGTGATATTTGTCTCGATCATCCCAAATTTTTTCATCATCATACATCCATTCAGGACTTCAAAGTTTTTGAACTAAAAGACCACGTCCAGTGGCTTTTCGTTGATATGAATCTTCCGCCGGAAGGCACACTTCGCGAGATTGAAAAAGTTGTCGAAAAAATCAAGCCGACTTTAAAAGGCGCTTTCATAACACTCAAAATGACTAAATTTGAACTGGTCTCGAGAGTTCCGATGTACTTAACTTTTGTTAATAACATGGGCTTAAAGGTCGTCATGGCCACTCAGTTGCCCTCCCATAAGCAAGAATTTCTTATCTATGCGGAATAGTCGGGTATTTTTTTGCGAAAAATTTGCTCCTCCGAGAAAATAATCTTTATCGATCGTATAATTGAGAGATTATTGCCCTTCCGGGCATATTAGCTTGAGGAGACTTCATGAAGAAAACCATTATGCGTCTGGGATTTGGCATTCTCGGATTAATATCCATTTTGTCGCTGCAATCATGTCAGGCACCCGGGATGCGAGGACCGTCATCTTCCGGCGATAACGAATTAATAGACAACAGAAAAATTGAAGAGAGCTATTCGCTTCAAATGAAGCTGGATTATCTTCGCAACGAAGAAAAAAAATTAGCCGCGAAAGTTGCAGCGGCCAATAAAGAGTCTTCAACCAATTTTGACGAAGATGAATTAAAAGTAGTCAGAGTCAAGATTGATGAAACGCTTTCAAAATTAAAATATCTGGTTTCTCAAAGTCAAATTGAAGCCGATGACCTTCACTCCGATGTCCCTGAAACTCAATGGGCGGAAGTAAAAACAGATTGGCGCAAACAAAAAGAAAAATTAGTTATCATGGACCCGAACAATTATGCGCTAAAGGAAGGTCAAATTGTCCGTCATTTCAACATGGATTTATCAGGAACAACAGATTATCAATTGGGGATTGTGAACAAGTTCTGGAAGCCCGTTAAGAAGCAAAATAATATCGAAGACGAATCAGCCACTGATCAGCGCCGTTATTTTGAGGCCGGCATTACATGCGATGGAGATTTTAAAATTAAAAAATCACTGTTCGCAAAATCTGTACCTAAAAATAAAAATATTAATTTTCGAATTTATGAACAAAGCAATGATTCGCCAAAAGTTATCCTGCACCTAAATCAAAAGGTGAGCAATTGCGAAATCACCTTTAAAGATCCGGAAAAGGCAGAGGAAATTTTCGGCGTAAAATTAGTAAGCGATTCACAGGAAGATGGTAAGATTGCAGAAATAAAAAATCGATTTGAGCAATGCATTTTACCGGATGCCAGCAAACTTAAAGGAGTTGAAAAATTTTTTCTGACTCCAAAATATAATTCAATGACCTGTGCTCAGGAAATCAATGACATTAAAACTCTTGAAGACCCGATAGACGGCGTAAGAGCAAAAGCTGAAACATTATTAGGTCAACCGCTCCCAAAGGACTTTGTCATCACTGCAAACCCTTATGCAGCATTGGATTTTTCCAAGGCGCCAAAGCTCAATGCAATCCTGATTTCCTACCTGGTATTTCGTCATGACTTTTACGGAACGCTGATTGCCAGACTGGCAAAATGGCATGCCGATCATGGAACACAGGTGAGAATTATTAACTCAGCAGCCATCGATAATAAAAAAGACGCCATCCTTTTAAATGGCATGGTGGAGAGTTCAAATAATATTAAGCTTCAGGAATTCAGATATCATTCAGACGGCGGAGGCCTTTGGGACAATCTCAGTGAGCTTCACCGCACGATGCACGTAAAACTGCTTATTACACTTTCAGACAATCCGGCAGATAACGTTGTTTATATCGGCGGAAGAAATGTGCACGATGGATTTGTCTTCGTGAAAGCACCAGATCACTCAGAATTTCCTGAAATGATTCAGTACGGAAGCGCCAAAGGATCAGACGAAGGTTTTGCTCCATGGAGAGATTATGAAATGAGAATCCGCTCTAAAAATCTTGCACGCCAGATTGCTTCTCATTATATGACATTATGGCAGAGAGATTCGCAGAGTTTATATGTCAGAAGTATTAATCAGAATACAGTGACAACCCGTCCTGCCGATCCTGAGTATTTCAAGCGCGCTGAAGATTCAGCACTGGTTCGCCATTTTATGTCGATTCCTTATAAAGATGACCAGGCACTTGAATCGCTGTATATCGACGTCTTTGATAGCGCGGAGAAGAGCGTGCGGCTCTCAACTCCTTATTTCAGGCCAACCAAGAAATTAGGTGAAGCTATGGAAAGGGCAGTTGCCCGTGGAGTTCAGATAACACTAATAACCAGAATCGATCTGAGCGGTGACACCGCTGCTATTATTCTGGGAGAGGTGAATAAGGCCGGGATAAACCGTTTTCTCAATAAAATTAAAATATTCGAATACACCGAACCTGGAGTCATTCTCCACTCAAAAGTTATTCTTGTGGATGGAAAACTTTCTATTATCGGTTCAGTCAATTTGAATAAGAGAAGCTTTATTCACGACATGGAAAACGGAGCGCTTATTTATAACCCTGCCTACAATAAAAAGATGCATGCCATTCTGGACGTCTACCATCAGATGTCCAAAGAGGTCACCGAGAAGCAGAAAATAGCTTTCTGGAAAAAAGTTGTGATTGGGGTCTTTGACGAAGAATTTTAGTCAGCTCTATTAATATTGTATCAACTGAAGGCCATCAATTAGATGGCCTTCGTGTTTTAGAAGGTCGATTTTCATTTTCATACCGCCACTATATCCGGTCAATTTACCTGTTGAACCAACAACGCGATGGCATGGAATAATAATAGGAATAGGATTAGCACCGTTGGCACCGCCAACTGCGCGTGAGGCTTTAGGTGATTTTAAAAATTTTGCCTGCTCTCCGTAGCTCCAGACTTTGCCGTAAGGAATTTTCATCAAGGCCTTCCAGGCTTTTTGTTGAAAAGGAGTTCCGTGTGGTTCGATAGGAAGATCGAAATTTTCACGTTTGCCTGAAAAGTATTCATCTAATTGCTTAGAGGCAAGCTTGAGGATCTTGTGGGTATCAGATTTTGTAGCCTGTTTAAAATTATCTGTAGAGACATTGTCCAGGGAGATAAGGGCCTGATCATTTGCGATCAAATACAGGTGGCCGATGGGCGAGTTTATCTTCATTGAATAGTTCATGTGCGCTCCTACGGATCTTATATTAAGAGATTAATTTTTTCTTTGCAATTATTTATGACCGTGTCACACTGGTATTATGAACAGTTTTGATGAATTTTGGCCTAAATATTTGAATGCGCATGCTCATCCTAAAAACCGAAAGCTGCATTTTATTGGCATGGTGATTGTTCACCTGATTTTGTTGTATGTTTTTATCACTGGGCACATTAAGGTACTTTGGCTTGTGCCTGTCTTTGGTATTGGCTTTGCGTGGGCGGGGCGTACCTTTGTAGAAAAAAATCATCCCCTGACCTACAAGCATCCGCTATGGAGTATGCTTGCGGAACTGAGAATTTTCTATTCCTCTGTTTTTAGAAGAAAAGTGAAATAGTTTTTCAAACTAAGAATCTACAAAACTAAGAATTTCGCTTTTACGCTTGATGGTGTCCTCATAGCCCAATTCAACAACCTGTTCTGTATAAGATGAATCAAATGCAAGATAGCTAAGCAAGTCCAGACCTGACTTTCCCGAGACACCAATACTTTTTAAAAAATAACGAAGAATCTTTGGCAGATTTTCATTGAGCCTCTCGGTCATGCCTCCCAGATCCCTCGATGGTATGAGAGACAGTATTGGAATGTGCCTTCTTGGTGAATGGCTGCCCATAATCTCCACCATTGTATTGATTTTTTCAAGCCTCTCGACGTCTGCTTCCAGGGAATCAAGAAAAATAGCGTTCATCATTACGCCTCCCACCTGGCTTATCTGGGGAGCGGGGTTGGGTGATAATGTTAAATCGATTACTCTTTGAGGAGGCTGCTTATGCCTGATTCCGATTGTGATTAATTTTGTAGCACCCATGTGAATGGAGGGCGAGAGCGGTGTTGTCTGCCTTATGCAGCCGTCGCCGTAATAACTCTGCCCAATTTTTGCAGGAGGAAAAAATAAAGGAATAGCAGCAGATGCCATGACATGTTCAGCTGTCAGCTCTGAACGTATCGCAAATCTGTCCGACTTGGCCCATTCGGCAATTTTTAGATCGCCATCAAAAAAAACAACACTTGAGCCGGAATAATAATTGGTTGTAGAAAGAGCGACGGCCGTTAAAAAATTTGATTCTATCAGCGACCTGATTTCTTTGAATTCAATTTCACGAATCAATAATTTTTTCAGAGGTGCTGTGTTTAAAATACTATTGTATGGTTCACCGCCGCGTTCCGGGTTTCTAAAGACTGTTCCTTTAACCCACGCTGCGCCTAATTTAGTCATGGTCACGGGACTGATATCGAATATATCTTCAGGTTTGACTCTTTTCCAGAAATCTGAAAGATACTGAGTCGAGCTACCCCAGTCACGCACACCACTTGCGAGAAAAAGTGCATTGATTGCCCCGGCGGAATTCCCGGTAATTATATTAAATAAATTATGATCTTTTTTTATGATTTCGTAGAGCGCTCTTAATGCGCCTGCTTGATAGCTTGCCCGTGCCCCGCCTCCATTTAAAACGATAGCAAGTTTATTATCCACAATGTTTACTGACAGAATTTAGAAGTGCATCCAGATCGATTGGTTTTTGTATGTAGCCATTGGTTTTTGGCGAGCCCGATTTTTCGCCGAACGCGCTTACTACTACAATGGGTATAGAGGAAAACATTAAATTCTTGTTGATTTCATCCACAAATTCCCAGCCGTTCATAACAGGCATCATCAGATCCAGTAAAATAAGACAGGGAGTCGGCATTGCAGAGAGCTGGGCCAGTCCTTCTTTGCCATTGTCTGCCGTAAAAACGTTGTAACCTTCAACTTCCAATGCGAGTTTTAAGGAGTCCTGGATTTCCTTATTATCCTCTACCACCAGAATGCTTTTATCGTTTTTCTCCATACACTGCCTGACCTTTTAAAGTTGTTCATCTATGTTGCTTATGTCGCTGTTAATATTTTCTTTCATGAGCGGAAATTCAAGAACGAATTTTGTATTTGGACTGGATCGATCAAAATAAAATGTTCCAAAGTTCTCTTCAATTATTCCTGCAGGAATATTTAAATATTTCCCATCTCTTTCGGCCGGCGCACTGTCTGCAATTAGTATTTTGATCACATCGCCCTGAGTGGTGACCAGCACCTGAACCCAACTGTCTCTTTGCGAATGAACTTTATTATAAGCATCGTTAAGGAGAGTGATTAAGACATGTTCAATCTGGCTTTCTCTGCAACGGATTAATGGGTCATCTTCAATTTGAATATCTAGTTTTACTCCATGAATTCGAAAGCGCTCACGGCAAAGGCCCAGAACACTTTCTAACATTTTTGCAACGGAGACATTGGCGACCTGTTCATGTTGAGTTTCTCTGGCAAATGAAGTCAGATCTTTAGTCGTTTTTGAAAGTCTTTGAACGGATTCATCTATGGATTGAATTTTTATTTTCAACTCACCAGGTTCAACTTGTCCTTTTTCAATTTGATCCTGTATAAAGGCGAGATGACCGCCTATTATTGCCAGCTGCCCGTGAATGACATAGGCAATTCCACTGGTCACTTCTCCAATTGAATAAACTTTTGAAGAATGGATCAAGTCCAGCTCTTCAGCTTTGTAATCGGTAATATCCCTTGCTGTAAAATAGATAAGCCCTGATTCACTATCGGGGACAACAACCCAGTCAAAAACTCTATAGTCTCCTTTTTTTGACCTGTATCGATTGATAAAATGGATGGTTCGTTTTCCACTTTCAATTTTTTTCAATTCGATCTGAGTTGACAGCAAATCTTCAGGATGAACGAAGTTGATAAATTTCTGCGAGATTATTTCTGATAGAAAGTAGCCGAGTACGTCCTGAAACCTTGGGTTGACTCTTTTGAAAAACCCTTCTTTGTTAGCAATGATCATCAAATCGTGGGAAATATTAAAAAGAAGTTGAACTTGATTCAGCTCACTGAGAATTTTTTTCATCTCGGTAATATCGGTGAAAGTGCTTATAAGGTGCGGTAGTTTATTTTTATCATGTGAAAAAATGGGCACTGCATTCAATGAGATCCATCTCATTTCACCATCGGTCCTGAAAATATTAAGAACAATATTGCGCTGGATTTCACCCGTTTTCAGCGAATTCATTCCAATATGATTTTTTCCCGGAAAAATTTTGTCCTGTCTGAGAGGATCGATAAAGTCCTGGCTTAAAAGCTTTTCTTCAGTTAAACCTAAGATATCGAGCGCAGACTGGTTAAATTGGATGATTTTGCCAGTGCTGTCCTGAAGAAGTACTCCTTCAACCATGCACTGTAAAAGTGCATACAGGCTTGAGTTTGAGTCATTGAATCCTCCATTATTAGAATCAGGCATTAATGCTCCTTTGAACCATGCGAGGACGCATGACAATATTTCACCACGTCGTTACTTAGAAAAAAAATATATAAAGGTTATGAGTAGAATAATTTATTGAAATAGATCTTCAATAAGCGGGGAGTGGCTACTTGACTTTACAAAGGAGATAAGCGAAAAAACACAGGTCCTATCTGTCCTCAAAAATCACAAATCATTACTCAGGGAAACATGTCACAACAAGATCAGATTGAAGTTATGAATGAGCTTACGCGGGCTCATGAATACATACAGGACCTTGAAAGGGAGCGCGATCTGCGCGAGCAGTTTGTTTCCATTCTCACTCATGACTTGAGAACTCCTTTAACTGCCGCAAAAATGGCAGCACAGATTATTGCCCGACGCCCGGAAAGAATTGAAAAAACAAAACAGCTTATAGAAAAAGTCATAGGCAGTATTGATCGAATGGACCAGATGATCAGAGATCTCCTTGATGCAAATAGAATAAGAGTGGGTGAGCCGCTGGCCATGATGATGGGAGAATGTGATCTTAGAAATATTGCAACGGACACTTTGCGTGAATTGAGCATGTCTTTTGGCGACCGGTTTATGCTGGAGACAGATCGCGAATCCATCTGCGGCTATTGGAACGCAGAAGGTGTCAGAAGGGTTCTGGAAAATCTGGTCAACAATGCAGCCAAGTACGGAAAGCCCAATGAACTTATCAAGGTTATTTTGAAACAGGTTGACCATGAAATTCAGATTATCGTTCACAATCTCGGTAATCCCATTTCACCTGAAGATCTAAAATGTTTATTCCAGCCGTTTTGCCGTACAAGTACAGCTCAACATGGAGACAAAAGAGGGTGGGGATTAGGCTTGACCCTTGTTCGAGGAGTAGCTGAGGCCCATGGTGGTAAAGTTAGTGTAGAGAGCAATGAAATGGACGGAACAACTTTTACGGTGACACTTCCTCGCGATGCCCGGCCTTATCAGCTTCTTCATTAGTCACTGACCAATCAGCATGATTGGTCCCAGTTTTTAATTTCGACTTTGCCGTTGTTAATTTCGATATAGTCGCAAGAGATCAGCCATGAGCCGGAATTGAAATATTTTTTGTTATCAGGGAGATCGATTTCTCCTAAATGATGAGTGTGGCCGAAAATGACAGCGTCGAATCCTCTACGGGAAATTTCATGTGCAGCAATAGAGAATTCGGGTCCTTCACCGATAAGACCGGCCGATTTTTTGCGAAAGCGTGTTTGCAGCTTTTCAAACGTAATCCACAGTTTATAAAAATTGGGATGAATTGAAAGAAGAAAGCCTCCGAAACGAGTCAGTGTTTCATAGAGGTCTGGAAAATTTACAAAGAAGGAATCATACAGATGACCATGTTCAATACGAACGCGGCTCTTCCCTGAGGAATAATTGAGAAAAGGGCATACTTTGAGTGAGCCCCAATCTTCGAGAAAATATTCAAGAGCTATGTCGTGATTACCTACTATGTAGTAAACAGACCGGCCCATTTTGTTTATTTCCCGCAAGGTTCGAACGATCTCCGGCATTTCTATGGCGAGTTTCATAAAAGAGACTTGAGCTATTTCTAATCCATCACCATTAATGCAAATATCAAAACCTTGTTCAGCACCCCATTTAAGAAATGCAATAAGTTCATGACGTCCTTTTGAAAAAGGATTTCCGATATGAGCGTCGGAGATAACAATTAATTTTTCGCCGGATGCCTTGATGATCATGATTTGACCGTATTCCCCTGGTTTCCGCTCTCAACAGATTTGAGAATATCCTGAGCGTGTTCATTGGAGACGTTGCCTGAAGAAATAGCTTCAAGGAATTTTTCACTGGTAAATTTCAGACGCGAGCTTAGTTGCTGGATCATTTCAAAAGCAAAAGTCGGATCGCGCCGGATTTTTAATAAAAATCCCCCCGGCTGAAGAATAAGAATTTTCGAATACCCCTTGGAGAAGGCGGAGGCAAAGCGGGGGATCCCTTGGAGGAGGGCCATATCGCCGAAAAAATCGCCTCTGGTAAATTCGATCAGGGTCAGTTCTCCATCGCCAACTTTCTTCTTGATAAGGACGCTTCCTTCCTGAACGATGTAGAGGTCTCGCCCTTCATCACCTTCCTTGAAGATTATTTCGCCATCCTGATATTCGCGAATATGTTCATGTAAAAAGCGGCGATCGAGTTCAATGGCCATTTTAGCTCCAGAAATCTTTGGGTTGTAGGGCATATTTTAAAATTAATACGGACTAAAAGCGAGAGGTAAACGGATAAGAAATCGAAGAAACAGATAAAACTAAAACGTTCAGGTAATAAAAGTAAATTATCTGAGTATTATTTACTCTCTTGAAAGGAGTGCTGCTGAAAATTAGAATTAACAGTAGTTGTTGAACACCAAAAACGGAGTAGTTAAATGAAACTTATACCTCTCACAATCGTCATGGCAGCGTCTATGGCAATGGCCCATGCTGAAGAAGGCACTATGGATGCAGTATCGCATTCAGCGGGATATGCTTACAATGTTACAGCAGATAATGCAGGGGAGCTGGGCAATGGAATTCAAGATATTGCTCACTCGATTGCAGTACCTGCCAAAACAGCTGCTAAATCAGCGTGGGGATTTCTTTCTGATGTAGGAAATGGAATTGAAAAAAGAAAAGCGATCTCAAGCGGAGATGGACTCGTTATCAATACTTCGGTGTACTCGCTCGCCTTGAGACAGGCTGAAAGAGAGAATCTTCCGCTCAAGATGTTGCAAAAAGATCGTGACGAGCGCCAGTATCAGATGAAGCGCGCGATTGAAGAAACAGATCGTTTAAATAAACTTGCTAAAGATTATAAAGAAGACGCGGGCAATTTTCAGAAGAATATTTCCAGTTCTCTTACTGGGATTGCCGAAACAGCTAAAAAATTAGAGGGCTGGGATAAAGCTCATCAGCAGAAGCTTGATAAGCTTTTAGAGGAACATAAGAAGCTGGGTAGCTTGACAGCTGAAGATGGAAAAGCGCGTACAGGAAGCCATACAATGGTTTCGTTGAATGAAACCTGGAGTGATCTGGAAACTTTTATCAAGAAGAGTCCGGACTCTGCTAAGAAAATCGGCCTGGACACAAGACTAAAGGCGATGAATTCACTTTTGTCCGGGGCCACTGAGCGTATTACAAATAAAGAAAACCAGATTATGGCATCAACTGCCAAAATCAATGAGCTTTCTAAGTTTGATGAAAAAGCGATTGCTGAAGATGAAAAATCAATGCAGCGTCGGATGGTGTTGGGCACTTTGAACAATTCTGTTAATAATATTATTACTCAGGCGGAATTTTCAAAAGTTCGTTCACAACTGGCATTCAGTCATTTCAGCGAAATCGAAAAAGAACTTGCCGAAAAAGGCGTGCTGGCAAAAGACGTGAAGAATATGTACAAGAAAAATGCGATCGCTTTAGCTGATCAGTATAACAATACTCCGTTTGGGGTTTATGTTAATACTCAGATTGCCAAGGCGCTTGGAAGTGTTTGTGAGTTGATGGCGAATCAGTGTAAAGAAGGAAATAATGCTGCTCTTTTTGATTTCTTAGACGATACAAGCCGATTTAATTTCAAGGCCCCATCTGATGATTCTGCGGGGAAGAAAAATGATCCGGCAGATAATCTTTCGAAATAAAATTTCTTAAATAGAGTGCGCCACCTTGAGTGGCGCATTTTTTTTGCTTAAAAACCAAGGAATGTAAAATGGTAAAAAAAATTGTTGCAAAAAAGACGTTCTGTACTGTTTGTCCGACTTGGGAAATTAAAAGACCTGAACAATGCTCAAATACAATCAAGAAAGCCTCAAAAACTTTGTATTTTTGTACGAAGAAATGCAAAGAGCGATATGTGAAAGCACCAGAGAAATTTTCATAATAAAACACTCAAATAATATTGCTCATTATAATTTTGTACTGTTATGAAGTGTAACTTCATTTATGTTTTATTTCTGTTAGAACTCTATCGTTCCTTTTTAAATTTACCGATCGAGCCTAGAATCGTTTTGAGCACAAAACCTAATAGGAGGATCTTAAATGAAGATTTCATTTTCACTACTTATGCTTGCATCTTTGGGGCTGGCATCTTGCTCATCTATGATGAAGCATCCGGAGAGAGCTAACTACACTAAAGAACCTGAATACCGTACAATTGCCTCAGATAAAAAAGCCACGATTGAGCAGTGGAAAGGCGACAACGCTTTGAAGTTTGTCTACAGAGATGCTCGGGGATTATTTAAGTCCTGGGCCGTACTTGAATTTGAATCATGGCAAGGCAGTGAAAAAAGCAAGTGGGTGGCCCGCCTTGAAAACGGCCAGTTCGTCACAGGTTACACGGGTGAAACTGAAAAATTCAATGTTGGAAAAGGGAAAGAAGAATTAAGACTGGTTATTAGAAATGCAACAGGTGAATTTGTCACATGGAAAGCGCTTGATGATCTTATCGATGCAGGATTTGATTCATGGGATGTGGATGGTAATGGCCAGGCTGAGACAGTGTATGTTGTCAGATACGACGGTAAATTTTTAAACTGGGCGAGAGCTTCATTGGAAGATTGGTCTAATTTCGAAGCGCCGGTTCTTGTTGTTCGTGATACATCAGATGGAAGTGATAACGGAAAACTTCTTGCATGGATTGCACCGGACTTCTATAAATCAGGACCTAATAAAGGGAATGCTTACTACAAAGACCCTGAGACAGGAAGATTCATTAGTCCGAATAAAAATTAGTTCGATAAAGCGAATGAAAAGGATTGCATACAAGCTTTTGAAAAGGGTATAAAAAAGTAAAATTTTTTTGTAAGGAGATCACCGTGGTTAAAATTTATGGAATGCACACACCCAATTTTCTTAAGGCCGTTTATGCAGCGGAAGAATTTGGAGTGGATTATGAAATCGTCCCTGTCGATTTAATGAAAGGAGAGACAAGAACTCCTGAGCATATGGCCCGTCACCCGTTTGGAAAAGTTCCGGTTATTGAACATAACGGTCAATTTATTTTTGAAAGTAATGCCATTGTCCGCTATTTAGGCAGTCTCTCAAATTCAAAAGCTTATCCAAAGGATCTTTTAGAGCGTGCAAAGGCAGATCAGTGGTTAGAATTTTTTGCTCATCAAGTAGGGCGTTGGACAACGAATTATTGGTTTGAAAATGTCATTGCACCAAAATATTTTAACGAAACACCAAATGCTTGTAAAATCAAAAATCTAGTGGCACCTTTTAAGGATGATTAAAATATTATTGGTGATGATGACTTTGGCCCAAGCCTCGAGCTTTAGGGAAAAACTAAAAGAGCGCTTTAGCAAACGGCAGGAAGAGAAGCCTGCACCGATTGCGGTGGTTGCCAGTGATACTCCGATTACCAAGCCTGGGGACTATACTTTTACTTTTGTTCATAATGGTATTTCGCGTTTTTATAAGCTTCATGTTCCTGGAAGTTATAAAGCTGGTGTGCCTACACCTCTGGTCTTTGCTTTTCATGGTGGCGGCGGAAACATGAGTTATATGGCAGATGATTCAAAGTATGGTCTTATCTCTAAATCTGAGCAGGCAGGATTCATTGCGGTTTTTCCTAATGGGACTAGTAAATATAAATCCGGAATACTCGCAACCTGGAACGCGGGAGAAGGCGGTGGTTATGCCCGTGAGAATAAGATTGATGATGTGGGGTTTGTAAAAGAAGTTATAGCCAAAGTATCCAAGCAACTCAGTATTGACCCAAAAAAAATCTTTTCGACTGGTATGAGTAATGGAGCGTCGTTGAGTTATCGTCTTGCCTGTGAAATGTCTGATGTCTTTAAGGCGATTGCTCCGGTTGCCGGGACCAATGTGACTAAAGACTGTTCACCAAAAAATCCAATTTCTATTTTGCATATTCACGCCAAAAACGACGACCATGTTCAATTTAATGGTGGAGCGGGGAAAAATGCCAAGAATCTTATGAAGAATTTTGTTTCAGTGCCAGCGACTATTGAAAAATGGGTTAGTCTTAATGGTTGCAATATCACTCCCAAACGCGTGCTTGAAAAGATTGGTGCGTATTGTGACCTGTATTCCAGTTGCAAGAATAATGTTGAAGTAAAATTATGCGTGACAGAGACTGGCGCACATTCGTGGCCGGGTGGAAAAGAAACACGAGCAAGTGAACCGACTTCTAAAGCGATTTCGGCGAATGATGTTCTATGGGATTTTTTTCTGAGTCAGGGAAAATAGATTTGTTCTTCTAAAATGGGGGAGCGAAGGGGCTCGACACCGCGTTATTTTAATCTCGTTATTAAAAGCACTTGGATCATGTTGACATAATTTAGTTTAAGTTTGTATATTGTAGATCGGTTGGGTAGAAACCTTGCGTCTGCATACTAAAGCTTGAATGAGTAACTGCCATAGAATTTTTTAATTCTCTAAAATCATAAAAACTTAACATCGCTCAAAGATGTTTTGGTAGCAGACGACATTACGTTTATGAGCTAAATATGTGAGGTTTCTATGATTCCAGTACGTCGTTCAATTCTTGAACAAACAGCAAAAAAGATTAAAAAGCTTAAAGGTTTGAAATGGAGCAAAGCTCTTGATGAGGCTGCGCTAGAACTTGGCTTTAACAACTACAGGCATTTCTTAAATGCTTATGAGAAGTCGAAGCCTGGGAAGCAGTTAAAGCAAGATTTTAGTCAGTTCATAAGTTTTCCAGTGTTTTTGGCATTTCTCAAGAAGGCAGAGTCGGTAGATGTAGCAAAAGCTTGTACTAAGTTAGGGCTTGATAATGATGTTAAAAATTATTTGTTAAGTATTTTTGAAGAGAGGGGGTTGAGTCTTGTAGGTCTTATCCCCAATAGTATGCAGAGGCTAGAATTTGAATTTGATGAGTTTAATTTCAGACCAATTGATGAACACCTCAGCATAACAGGTGATTTTTCAATACAGGTTAAATCTCTTTTTAAAGAAGACCCGAAACGAAAAAGTGCTGTTAAGCGGAGTGATCGTTTTCAAGGAAATTTTTCCGCTCAGATTGATTCAAGCAATAGTTTGATTCTGCAAGAAGTGAGTATTAACGACAAAGCCTTTTGGGCTTAATTTTAGTTTCCCCTAGGTGCATTTAACTCTAGGGGAGTTTTTTACAGGAGATTTGATTGGGATCATATAGTGGATTAAGTGTTCAAAACTTAGAACTTTTATGGAACAAAAGTGATGTAATAGGTATGGAGCTTTTTCGTCCTGAAGATAAAAAAATAACCCTCCCAACAAATGAAGATGAGTATCTTGTTTGTAAGTATTCCTGTCCTGCTTCAATAGTAATAGATCGTTTAAAGGCAATGGACCATAAGACTGAAGATATAGAGATTGGTCAAAAAACCTATATACATCAGTTGATGGAAAATTATCTAGAACTTAATGAAACTCCCGACCCCGAAGTCGTAAAAAGGATAAATGACTTCAGTTTTAATGTGTGGAAAGACACAATTCGTTTAATGTTTGCTGGACACCATTCTGACAAGAACCCGTTTGATCAAAATTATACATTGGAAGATAACTTTGACATCATTTCTAATTGTTATATGGATCAGAGTTTCTTTGGAGTTGATGCTCCTTGCTTCTCTTCGATCTTAGCAATTTTAGAATTAGTAGATGATAAACATAATACTCACGTTTCATTAGACTATAGCGAATTAGTAAGCGGGGGATATGTTGAAGAAGAGGATGAGCTATGTAAAAACTCTGACTTTGAAAAAACAGTGATTCTAACTGAAGGTGTCTCTGATAGACGCTTCATTGAAAGGAGTCTCAAAGTTCTCTACCCTCATTTATTTGATTATTATTCATTTTTAGATTTTCAAGAATTGAAGCTTGGAGGAAGTGCAAGTTCCTTGGTTCATACAGTAAAAGCATTTTCGGCGGCAGGGATAAAAAATAGAATTGTTGCAGTCTTTGATAATGATACTGCTGCTATAGATGCGATGAAGCCTTTAAACCGTTTACCTGTTGCAAAAAATATTAGGATTGTGACTTTGCCGAGTCTGGAATTTTTAAATAATTATCCAACAATCGGCCCCCAAGGGCTTCACAATATTAACGTTAATGGGCTTGCTGGAAGTATAGAGCTATATTTTGAAGAGTCTTCCTTAAAAGATGAGAATCAGAAACTAATACCAGTTGTTTGGAAAGGATTTAATGAGTCGGAGCAAAAGTACCAAGGTGAGATTTCAAAAAAGAGCATCGTGCAATCTCAATTTGAGGAGATTTTAAATAGAATTGAAGCTGGTGATAATGTCTCTAATTATAATTTTGATTCGATGAAAAAAGTTTTTGAAACAATTTTTGGTTTCAAACCAATTCATTGATAGCGGTCTTCTCGGTTGGCGGTGTGGAATGCACAGATTTAACACGTTGCCCAGGCTCAAAAACGAAGGAATATGGTTTGTCAGTATATTGCAAAGTAGGGATAATTTGGTGCCGAACATTTTTTAGATAAGAGGTTAAGATGGGCTCAAATAACGGAAAATCACCTTTTGAAGAATTTGTTGATAGCAAATCTGCTGAAGATAAGAAAATCAACTGGAATGCAAGAAAAAAACTTTGGCTTGAAAAGGTTAACGACCTTTATACCGAAATTGATAAATGGTTTTTAAATTTAAAAAAATCTGGAAAGATAACAATATCAAAAGAAGATTTAACGATACACGAAGAACAACTTGGCACATACATATCGCAGAAGTTGATAATTAGGATTGGCGGCGAAAAAATTGTACTTAGTCCGGTTGGTACAATAATCATTGGTGGGTATGGAAGAATTGATATTACTGGTAAAGCTGGTGATGTAATGTTGATTCTCTCGCACCAAGACTATCGCCCAGGCGTTACTGTCCATGTTTCAACATCAAGTCAAGAGGCAGAGGAATACAAGAAAAAGCAGCAGCAAGAGAGGAATGCACGTCCTGAGCTAACACGCGAGAACTTGATTTGGCTGTATGTACGTAGAGGTCATCGATTAGAATATTTTCCATTAACTAAGTCTATTTTTGAAGAAATTATAATGGCAGTATCAGGGAGTTAGTTTTGCTTCTTCCACATAATGTCAGCTTTTTAACAATAAACGATGCTAATGAGTGGTTTTCAAATCAGCAGACGGCAAGTGTTCTTCTGCGAAAAAAAATAATGAGCGCAATTCAAGGCAAAGATCATCTCGAGATTCCCAGCACGTTTTTGTATATGTCTTCAAAAGAAGCTGACTTGAAACTTTTGGAAGATAAGAAGGAGCTTGAAATTATTTCTAGTTTTCAAGTCATCTCTGCTGCAGAAGGAAGCCTAAAGTATGATTTTGAATTGAAATTAAGAGCGCCACTTAAATCAGCTTTAACAAAGAATTTTTCGAATATTTACTCTAATAAATCGAGTTCAATGAGATATATTGACGTCGACAGAGATATACTAGAGATTTGGAAGCTTCATTATAACTCCGATGATCTCACGGAATACATAGGCCAGTTTAGAACTTTATTGAAGTTTCGCCATTGGGTTGCTCATGGCAGATTTTGGGAACCAAACACCCTCGGAAGAGTGATAGCTAACTATCACCCCACAGCCGTCTCAAAAGAAATTCAAGACTTATTTTCTCACCTTGCCTCTCTACCTGATGGGTTTAACTGTGAATAGTGCGTTACATCCTGTTGAGGTGTACTAAATTATGGAGAATAAATTTCTTGTTGAGATTCTTTTGTTCCTTGTTGTATTTGTGAATTAGAAACATTTCCATAGAAGTTTGTAACATTATAGATCGGTGAAATTACTTTTTCCTGATCTTCTTTAGTGAAAGATAATTCTTCTCCCAAAATTCCGTCTTCCTCAAGTTGAAGGGTCCAGCTCAAGATGGCATTTTTAATTGAATCTAGAATTTGAGCTATTGAGCTAGCTTGTATCATTAGTGTGGGATGTAGGTCCATATCCATCGCTTTCATTAAATGCTTTGTGATCTCAGCATTGTAATCCATCTGAAATCGTCCTGATGATTTGCTGTTAACAAGCATATGCTCAAGCTCTGGAATAGAGTTGTAACAATGTCGAACGGAATATGCTAAGAATTGTTTTTGAGTAGAAAATATTATCGGTTGATAGCCGTGATACGGATTGAAAATTTGAGGAGTACCTTGCAATTTTCTATACGGTGGAAAATTAGAATAACTTCCATCTTTTGGATAGCCATTGATTTCGTAATTTAACCAATCAACAAAATCATTTTGCTTTAGCTTTTTGGCAACAAGAAAAGCTTTTCTTAAAAGTTCCGATACCAAGACGCTTTTGTCCAACGTATTTTTTTGAAGCTCAAGTACAATTGATGTCATGTTTTTACCCAATTAAACTAACGAAAAAATCTTTGTGTTGATAACAAAAAGCACCAACAGAAGTTAAATCTGACAACTTACTTAGATAGTCCCAAGCCTTTTTCATAAGCATACTGTTCTTAAGCTCAGCAGGAAGGATGATTTGGCTTTTAAGAAGATCAATATTAGAGCATATTGCATCTAATTTATCAGATGAATTGACCTCATTTTTGATATCACTCTCTAGTTTTTTAAGAGCTGCCAGGATTATATTATTGGAATCCGTTATTGAAATGTTTTGAGAGCTGTTGCTCGTCGCTTGTTGAATTTGGGAATTCGCAATACCGCCAGAAATTTGGACGTTATTAAAAATTGATTGATGTCTTGATTTGTACAATAATCCTTCCTCGTTTTTGCTTTTGAGATAATCGGCCATGATAACTAAATGTGAGGTCACAAGGTTTAAAGCCTCATCTGATCCTTGAAAATGCGCGACTGTAAATGGGTTTGATCTTATAGTAATTTGAGGGATATTTTGTTCAAAATGACGTCTAATATAATATTTAATGTCATCATTAATATCAGGATTATTTAAAAAATTTATGATGTCCTGAGATGTGTTCAAAGTTTCTCTCATTCTTTTATCGCCTAGGTAGCCGTAGTCACCAAGCCGCGTATTGGCACTAACACAACGATCTCTGAGGTCTGCAAACATTCTCGCTCCAATTGTTTAGAAGTAATTTTCATCAGACAATGTGAGAGTGGTTTGAATAGTGTCAAGGTCGCTTATTTAGAAATTTCGGTATCGGTTTTATCTACCCTAAAATAAAAAAAAGCCCAGTACAACGGCTGAGCTTTTTTATAAATTTCAAAATGTTGGTTCCGATTTCTCGGGTACGAAAATGGCGGGAGCGAAGGGACTCGAACCCTCGGCCTTCTGCGTGACAGGCAGACGTTATAACCAACTTAACTACGCCCCCGTGGAAGTAGCTTGAATTCAATCGAAGCTAAAATATAAGAATTTCAGGGTCCCACGTCAAGGGAAAAACCGGCCCAAAACCGACATTTTGGTCAAAAAAAGGCCCTAAAATGCGCACTTTAGGGGATTGAACCTACAGAATATTCGTCCTAGACTATTCATATTAAATTTTTCCTATCACTCAGGGGTCTTGTGAATATATTTATAACCGGTGGCACCACTGGAATTGGTTTAGCGCTTGCGAAATTATACCTCGAAGAAGGTCACCGTGTAGGCATCTGTGGACGCAACATCGAAAAATTTCCGGTAGAAATTAAAAATAAATACAGGTTACTTAAATGTTATCAAGTCGATGTCGTCAATCGCGAAGAGCTTCGTCATGCCATTCATGATTTCGCAGGAAACGATCTCGATATCATCTACGCCAACGCAGGTCGATCAGTAGGAGCGAAATCAAAAACTCCGGAATTTTCTGTGGCCAACGATATTATCGACATCAACGTCAAAGGTGTTCTCAATACTTTTGAAATCGCTCTTGAAATGATGATGCCTAAAAAGAAGGGCCATCTGGTCGCGACAGCATCAGTCGCAGGATTCATGGGCCTTCCTGGTGCAGGCGCTTACAGTGCATCCAAAGCCGCTGTCTTAAAATTGTGCGAATCGTATTCAATCGATCTTAAAAAAGTCGGCATACATGTATCCGCTATCGCGCCCGGATTCATCGATACTCCTCTGACCCAGCAGAACAATCACAAGATGCCTTTCATCATGAGTTCTGAAAAAGCCGCACGTCTTATAAAACGCGCCATTGAAAAGAAAAAAGCTTTATATGTTTTCCCATTGCGAATGAAAATCATCGTGGCCATTCTGGATAAAATGCCAAGAAGCCTCTATAGATTCATCATGGGTTTTAAAATGTTTAATTACAGTTCTGATATTTAAGGAGATTAATTATGAAAATTTCTATATTGGTTATGCTTGTTATTTTTTCCTTCAGTGCTTGTGCAAAAGATAAAACACCAGCTAAAAAGGAATCAACCAAAGTGGCTAAAGCCGCAGCAACTGCAACTGCAGCTCCCTGCGACTCTAAGGAAGACCTGTTAAAAAAATTAGAAGAAAAGAAAAAAGCCGAAGCTGAAGCAGGCAAGCCTAAGGCGTTCAGCCTTAAAGGTGGCGATACAGGCTGTTCAGTTAAATAATTTCAATGACCCTTGCCACGCCGTCGATCACTTCCCAGTGAACGTCGACATCGCCTAATCTTGAACCATATTTTTTATAACCGTCCTCGTGAAAACGGGGGCGGGGATCCAGTGCCAGAACTTCTGTTATTTTTTCTTTAAGTGCCGCTTCACACTCGCAATCAAAGATGACTTCCAGTTTTCTGTTGTCCGCATTTACTGTCCATCCTGAACGGGCATCCGGCAGCGATTCTATTTCTTTAATATAGGGTTTGATATCATACACCGGGGTCTGATCCAGAAAATCTCCTCCTGAAACAACAAGTGTTGTCCCTTCAATTCGTTCCAGTTTTACTAATGAGAGACCCATTTTATTGGGACGAAATGGAGAACGCGTGGCAAAGACTCCCTGCTTCTTATTTCCGCCAAGCCTCGGAGGACGCACAGATAAATTCTTCTTTTCACTCTCATCAATGCCGTGAAAATCGAAAATTACCCAGAGATGCGAGAATTCTTCAAGTCCCGCCAGCGCTTCACTTCTATTATAGGGTGTAAGCAATTCGATCCGGGACTCGAATGTCACGAGCCCCGGTTGTCTTGGAATGGAAAACTTTTCTTTGAACAGTGAATGGATAATTGCTATTGGGTTCATACTTCTATTCGTCTAAAGCATCTTCTTCAGTAGTGGCCCCATTGAATTCGGCAAACTCTTCGAGATAAGTAATTTTGGTAGTGTCAGTGATCCGGTCGATATAGAGCTTCCCAAACAAATGATCGAGCTCATGCTGAAAGACTGTCGCAAGAAAATTCTCTGCGATAAATTGTTTTTCTCTACCCAGCTCATCGATATAATCTATCTGAACAATTTTTGGCCGCTCCACAAATCCGCGCAGCCCCGGGACCGACAGGCACCCTTCCCAAAAGCCCTGGAGCTCCTTATCAATGATGGTTATCTTGGGATTGATGATGATAAAAACGGGAGTTGCGGGAAGTGTCCCATAGCGCTCGCTATTGGCAGGAAGCTCGATCAGAGTCACTTGCTTTGAAACATTAATCTGTGGGGCAGCAATTCCGATCCCGCCTTCGTGCTTCATTGTTTCATATAAATCGCGAAGCATTTCCTTAAATTCCAGCGTCTGCAATTCTGCCAAATTTACAGGCTCTGCCATTTTCCTTAGAGTGGGGTGTCCCATGCGAATGACATTTCTTAAGGCCATAATTACCTCTTAGCATATTATCCCGTTTAGAGTAATCTTTTGGCTATTATAATACAGCGGGCTTATGAATAAATCCAAACCAGCGCACAAAGAGAAAAATTACATCACGCCAAAAGGTATGGCAAAGCTTCAGGAAGAGCTTCGAGAGCTTTCCCGCGTCGAGCGCCCTGAAGTCACCAAAACAGTTGCCTGGGCCGCCAGTAACGGCGATCGTTCAGAAAATGCTGATTATATATACGGTAAAAAAAGACTTAGAGAAATAGACAAGAGAGTTCGCTTTTTAACTCACAGAATTGACCTGGCGGTAGTTGTTGACCCGGCCCTTATCCGGAGCTCCAAAGTACAGTTTGGAGCAAGTGTTGTGTTGCTCGACGAAAACGAGGAATCAAAAATGATCTCCATTGCCGGTGTGGATGAAATCAACACGGGGAGCGGAATAATTAGTTGGAGGTCTCCCTTAGGAAGTTCTTTGATTGGCAAGGAGGTTGGTGATACAATCGAGGTCCAAACTCCCAGAGGCATTCAAACCTACGAGATCTTGGAAATAATCTATCGGGATATCAATTAAGACATATGAATATAGAATGCGAAATTTCATTAGGTGAACTGATAGACAAGCTCTCTATCTTAAGAATAAAACTCCAGAAAATTGAAGACCCTGAAAAACTGGCCCACGTTAGAAAAGAAGAATCAGCTCTTAGCACTAAACTTAAAACACTCCAGCTGGATGGTATCGATCATCATATGCAACAAATGATTGATGTGAATCTGATTTTGTGGAAAATTGAAGACGATATCCGCGATCTTGAGCGCGCTGGTATTTTTGAAGAGCCATTCATACAACTTGCCCGCCAGGTCTATATAACAAACGATGAACGCTTCAGAAGAAAAAATACAATTAATACTCTTTATAAATCCGGCCTCGTAGAGGTCAAGTCATACAAAAAATATTAAGGAAAAATCCATGGCTAAAAAACTATCTCGCGATGAAAAATATCAGCTTTATGAAGCTTCAGTTCAGAATCCAGGATCAGACATTGACTTTATCAATCGCGAATACAAAAAGCTTTATGGAAAAAAACCTCTTGTCCTCCGAGAAGATTTTTGCGGAACAGGCGCTATGGCCTGCGCATGGGTAGCTCAAAGCAAGCAGCATAAAGCTCATGGAATTGACCTGGACATGGAACCTATTTCTTACGGAGTAGAGAATCACCTTTTTAAACTTAAAGACGAAGAGCAGACAAGAATGGAGTATATTCTTGGCAACGTCATGGCCAATTATCGTTTTAAAGCAGATGTTGTCGTCGCTTTTAATTTTTCTTATTATTTATTCAAGAAGCGCAATGACCTGGTTAAATATTTCACACAGGTCAGAAAACATTTAAAGAAAGACGGAGCCTTTTTCCTCGATCTGTTCGGGGGAACTGAAACACGAAAGCCGCTGGAAGAATCTGTAAGACACAAGAAACACACTTATTACTGGGACTGCGATACATACAACCCGCTTAATGCCGACGTTCTTTATCATATTCATTTCAAGACTCATAAAGACAATGTAAAACACAAAAAAGTATTTACCTACGATTGGCGCATGTGGGATGCAAAAGAACTTCAGGACGTGCTGGCCGATGCCGGATTTAAATCAACACAGATTTATTGGGAAGGCGTGGAAAAAGACGGATCCGGCGACGGTGTTTTTTCTAAGGCCACAAAAGCAGAAAACTGTGAATCATGGGTTACTTATATCTGTGCCCGACCTTAGTCTAAATCACGTTGCCCAGATAAAAACCCAGATTAAAACCAAAATGCATCATGACTGGTACGTTTAAAGAATTTGTTTTTAATCTTTGACGTCCCAGAAGGATCGCCAGAAAAATCACGTAGACGCTCTGATAAAGGACAAAATTTTTAAATTCATCCGGAACAAACCAGTAAGCGCTAAAATGTCCCAACGAAAACAGCGAAGACGTAGCAGCTATTAAAAACCATCCATTATCCCAGAACGTCTTTAACGTTTCCCACAGGGCCATCCTGAAAAGAAATTCTTCCAGCACCGGTGCCACGATTAGAAGAAACAGGAGTGTCTCAATTGAGGAAAAATCAAAGGGAATAATAAGTCCCAAAGAAGGCGTCAGCTTACAGACGAGCAATCCGGCCAGGAGTGCAACAAGCGACATTCCCCAGTCTGACTTATCGAAGTTTTTCCATAATCTGATATTATCTTTGAATACATAATGAACAATGAATATAAACAATAATTCCAGAAGGTAAGAATAATAGGGAGAAAATGACTTCCAGGTAGTTTCTTCCAGCACTTTGAGCAGAAGGAAACCGATCAGCAGAATGCCTGCAGTGAGTTTTTTATAATTCCAAAGCATAAAAATCGAATTTAGGGTAACGCTTCTTTAATTCTACAATCCACTTTCTGTCGTTCTGGCTGTAGATCAGAATTTTCTTTCTCTCTCCGGTATTTTCCTGGATAAGCGCAACCTGCTCATCGAGAGCTCCGGCAACATCGCCATCCTGCTTTATATGAGCAAGAAAAAGTTTTTTATTGAAATTCTTAGTGAAGAAAATATTAGCGCGGGGTAGTGGTTTTTTTTCAGTAACCATCTGGCCGTAAAGATATTGAGAGATAAGACCATCGAACAAATAATTAAATTCATCGAAACCCGGAAGGTCGCGGCTTAATTCATCTTCTGTAATCCAGAACAGTCCTAAAATATCGGGAGTAAATTGATCGACAACTGCTTTTAACGTATCTGAGATTTGCTCTGGAGAATTTGTCTTAGACGACATGGTCTTTAGCCAGCTTATCTAAAATACTGTTGATGAAACCCTGGGAGTCATTCGGGCAATATTTCTTAGCAATATTTACGTATTCATTGATGAATACATTGGCCGATGTTTTCTGGTCGTTCAAAATTTCATAAGTTCCCAGCAAAAGCACGGCAAGATTCATGCGGTCAACTTTCCCAAGATTTCCATTGGTAAGATATTTTTCAATCAATTCTGAATTTTCTTCTTCGTGGCGAAGGGAGCCCAGAATCAGGTCGCGGGCAAAGGTTTTGGTGTGCTGATCAATGACATTGTCAGGGTGTTCATTATCTTCTTCGTAATAAGACTGGTCGAACAAATTCAGCGCATCTTCAAATGCATGATTGTCGCTGATGATCTGGTTTTTTTCGCGCACAAAATCGGAAAGCAGATGTTTATATATAAATTTAAAAGCGTATTCACGCCCTACGGATCTTTTTACCGGTTTATCGCCCTGTATTTTACTGGAGTTCACGTTTGTCACCTTTATCACTAATAGATTTTTCAGAGTGGAGATTGTTTTTTAGACCGTATACGAAATCCTCGATGTCCTGGTAATCCCAGTAGAACGAAGCAAAACGTACATAGGAAACGCGGTCAAGTTTCTTTAAATGGTTCATGATAATTTCGCCGAGATCTTTTGCATTAACTTCCGTCTGAGAAAGTTCCAGCAATGATCGCTCAATGCCGTTAATCATTAAGTTGATATCATCAATTGAGATGGGTCTTTTTTGGCAGGCTTTTTTCAAACCCTTCATGATCTTTTCGCGATTATAGTTTTCCCTTCTTCCATCTCTCTTTACGATCAATGGCATCTGGATGTGAATATTTTCATACGTTGTGAAACGCATCTCGCAGGCATCGCATTTTCTGCGACGGCGTACGGAATTCTCTTCAAGAAGCATTCTCGAATCGATAACTCTCGTATCCTGGGCGTTACAACTAGGGCAATGCATGTCTTATAATTCCTTATAAACCGGGAATGATCTGCATAATTCCAGTACCTGATGTTTAATAATCCTTAGAGCAGCTTCACTGGTGCTGTTTTTCAGCGCCTCATGAATCCAGCCTGCCAGATCTTTCATATGTTCTTCTCTCAAGCCTCGAGTTGTAATGGCCGGTGTTCCAAGACGAATACCGCTCGTTACAAACGGAGAACGCTTGTCCCCAGGAATCATATTTTTATTGCAAGTGATGCCTGCATGTTCAAGTGCCAGTTCGGCTTCTTTACCAGAGAGTCCAACAGAATCTGTTTTTAAAAGTACTAAGTGATTATCTGTTCCGTTAGAAACAAGTCCAATACCTTTTTCCATCAATGCAGTTGCCAGTGCTTTAGAATTGGCCACAACTTGCTTCTGGTAAGTCACAAAAGCCGGTTCAAGAGCTTCTTTAAATGCTACAGCTTTTGCAGCAATGACGTGCTCAAGTGGTCCGCCTTGAATGCCGGGAAAAATATTTGAATTTAATTTTTTAAACAGATCTTCATCATTAGTCAGAATAATTCCACCGCGGGGGCCGCGCAGCGTTTTATGGGTTGTTGAAGTTGTCACATGAGCGTGCGGTATTGGAGAGATATGCAAATCAGCCGCTACTAATCCCGCAATATGGGCCATATCAACCATAAACATGGCGCCAACTTCATCTGCGATTTCTCTGAAAATTTTAAAATCAATTTCGCGGGCGTAGGCAGAAGCACCTGCCACAATGAGCTTTGGCTTAAGCGATTTCGCGGTTTCACGAATCATATTGTAATCAAGTCGTTCTGTTTCAGGATTTAATCCATAAGCCGAAAATTTAAAAAGTTTTCCTGAGAAATTTACCGGAGATCCGTGTGTTAAGTGTCCGCCTTCGGCCAGATTCATCCCTAAAACTTTGTCGCCATATTCAAGCATAGAAAAATAAGCGCCCATATTGGCCTGAGAACCAGAGTGAGGCTGAACGTTGGCGTACTTTGATTTAAAGAGTTGATTCACTCGTTGAATTGCATGAGTTTCGACTTTATCGACGAACTCGCATCCGCCGTAATAGCGCTTATGCGGAAGTCCTTCTGCATATTTGTTGGTGAGGATTGATCCTTGTGCCTGCATGACTGCGGGGCTGGTATAATTTTCTGAAGCAATCAGCTCAAGCCCGTCTTCCTGACGACGACGTTCATGCTCAATGATATGGAAAATATCGGGGTCCATTGTTGAGAGCTTGTTTGAGTCTTTATGAAACATATTTTAAACCTTTTTTAAGACCAGCGATGAATTAGTACCGCCAAATCCAAATGAGTTATTGAGTGCATATTTAACATCAGCTTTGACTGCAATGTTTGGAACATAATTTAAATCACATTCTGGATCCTGATTTTCCAGGTTGATCGTCGGAGGAATTGTTCCTGTGTGCAAGGCCATTGCACAGAAGATTGTTTCAATACCGCCGGCAGCACCTAGAAGGTGACCTGTCATTGATTTAGTAGAAGAAACTAATAAGTTTTTTGAGTGTTCACCGAAAGTTCTCTTGATCGCACGTGTTTCACCTATATCTCCCAATGGAGTTGAAGTCCCGTGAGCATTGACGTAGCCAACTTCACTAAACTTGATACCGGCATTTTCTACGGCCATCTTCATTGAATTATAAGCGCCGTCTCCTTCAGGGTGTGGTGCTGTAATATGATAGGCATCGGAGGTCGCACCATGACCAATGATTTCAGCATAAATTTTTGCCCCACGGGCAACGGCCTTATCATAATTTTCGAGTACGAGAATTCCCGCGCCTTCACCTAAAACAAATCCATCGCGACCTGTATCGAAAGGTCTCGAGGCTCTGTGAGGTTCGTCGTTACGACGAGAAAGTGCTTTCATGGTGATGAAGCCCGACATTCCAAGTGCGCCTACAACCGCTTCAGAACCGCCGCTTACCATGACGTCCTGGCGGCCGAACATAATTTCGTAACATGCAGCCGTTAGCGCGTGAGCTGACGAAGCACAGGCCGATGAAATGGTATAGTTCAATCCTTGAAGCCCGAAGCGAATGGACATCAGCCCAGTTGCCATATTTGGAATGACGGCAGGAATGAAAAAAGGTGAAACGCGTTTCGGCCCTTTATCAAAAAGGACGTGAGCAGTTCTTTCAATCTCAGGAAATCCGCCGATACCAACACCCATAATTGCGCCCATGCGGTGAGAGTCGTATGTTTTATTCATTTCATTATTTGTAATCAGACCGGCATCATTAAGTGCCTCGTATGCCGAGTGCATGGCAAAGTGGATGAAGCGGTCGTAACGAGCGTGTTCTTTCGGGTCCATTATATGATCAGCGATTGTGAAGTTTTTTACTTCGCCCGCAATTTTTGTCAACATTTGTTCTGTATCAGCTTGTTCAATGAGGCTTACACCAGATTTACCGGCAGTAGCATTTTTCCAATTTTCTTCCAGAGTATGCCCAAGGCCTGTGATCATCCCCATGCCAGTGATGGCTACGCGATTAATCTTCATAACTGCACTCCTTTAAACAACAAAGGCCCCGTTAGGGGCCTTTTGCTTATAAAAACTAGGCTTGTTTCTTTTCTAAATACATGACGATATCTTTTACCGTCTTAAGTCCTTCAGCGTCTTCCTCAGGAATTTCTACACCGAATTCATCTTCCATTTTCATCATCAATTCAACGATGTCCAGTGAATCGAGATTAAGGTCGTCAACGAAACTAGTTTCAAGATTGATTTTAGAAATATCAATTTTAGTTGCGTCGCTGATAAGTTTGATTACCTTGTCTTTCATTAAAAACTCCTGAATTATTCAAAATAAGTTATAGTTTTATTAGATATATAGTCCACCGTCAATTTTAATCGTTTCCCCGGTGATATATGACGATGCTTTGCTCAATAAAAAGCATACAAGACTGGCCACTTCTTCTGCATCGCCCATACGCTTTAAAGGTATGGTATTTAAATAGGCTTCTTTTACTTTCTCGTCCAGAGCGTGGGTCATGTCAGTTGTGATGAAACCAGGACAGATTGCATTACAACGGATATTTCTGGAAGCCAGTTCCTTTGCGTAAGATTTTGTAAACCCAATCAGGCCAGCTTTAGAGGCCGAGTAAGCGATTTGCGACGCATTTCCCATAAGCCCTACAATTGAACTGATATTAACTACAGAGACATTTTCAGCCTTCAAAAAACTGCGGGAAAGTATTTGAGTCAGCATAATAGCTGAAACAAGATTTGTGTTAATTGTGGCAACGACATCTTCTTCTTTCATTCGAAGAACGATCTGATCTTTAGAGATACCGGCATTATTGACCAAACCGGTTATGGCGCCATTGGTCTCAACAAATTTTTCTACGGCTTCTTTCATCTGCGCCGTATTGGTCACATCAAAAAGCAGGGCCGTCACATTGCTTGCACCTAATTTCATCAGTTCTTCTTTTAGTGCCATTGCAGCTGACTCGTCACCGCGGTAATTAAAAACAACATGCGCCCCTTGGGCAGCAAGAGCTTCCGCCATCTTTTTTCCAAGACCTCGTGAAGCCCCGGTGATTAAAATATTTTTACCTTTTAAGTCAGTATAATTTGCAATCATTTATTCATCTCCACAAAAGATCTTTTCGAGTTCAGCCAATGCTTCATCTTTATCAAGCGTAACCACTTTAATATCTTTATTAATTTTTCGAACAAGTCCCATTAATACTTTTCCAGGGCCTACCTCTATACAAAGAGTATCAGGTGCCAGTTTTTCTATGGATTGTGTCCATAGCACCGGACCATAGGCCTGGTGGTAAAGATTATCGATTATTTTTTCTGGATTTGTCCCCGCAGAGTATTCACGAGCATCAATATTGGCAATATAAGGAATAATATTCTCGTGCCATTTAAATTTAGCGAAAGCTTCTTTTAATTTGTCTGCAGCAGGTTTCATCAATGATGAGTGAAAGGGTGCTGAAACATTGAGTTCCATCGCTCGATGGGCTTCCGTGAAATTTAGAGAGAGCCATTTTACAGCGCGGTGGCAGGCTTCGCTCTCGCCAGAAATAACTATTTGAGAAGGGTCATTAAAATTAGCAGGCATGACTTCTGAACCAGGTTTTGAAGTTGCTTTACAGGCAAGTTCTACAACGTCAGCCGGTACTTTTAGTATGGCAAACATTTTCCCAAGACCTACTGGAACAGCTTCCTGCATGTATTTTCCGCGCAGGTGGACAGCATGAATGGCATCGTAAGGAGACAGAACTCCCGCAGCGACAAGGGCTGCGTACTCGCCAACTGAGTGGCCCAGAACGCGGTCAATTTTAATATTATATTTTTGGAGAAGAGGACATAGATGATTAAAAAGAGTGATCGAGTGCTTGAGGATTGCCGGTTGAGTGTTATGGGTAAGTTTTAATTCTTCTTCCGGTCCTTCATGCATTAATTTTTTTAAGTCGTAGCCGAGAATCTCATTTCCCTTATCAAAGAGAGAATGATCAAGATTTTTCCCCATGCCCACATATTGAGATCCCTGGCCGGGAAAAAGTAGTGTTACAGATTTTACCATGAACCTGGTCCTTGTTCGTTGATTTAGTATTTTAGCAGTGTTGCTCCGGCCGTCAGACCTGCTCCGAAAGCATCAAACAACACGACATCACCGCGCTTAATTCTTCCGTCCATAATGGCTTCGTGAAAAGCGATAGGAACAGTTGCCGCTGAAGTGTTTCCGTATTTATCAATATTGACGATCATTTTATCCATGCTCATTCCAAGCAGATTTGCAGTGGTTTCAATGATTCTGATGTTGGCCTGATGAGGAACTACCCAGTCGATATCTTCCTTGCTCATTCCTGCCATTTCTAAAACTTTTCTGCCGTTTTCTGCAAGAGTTCTGGTCGCAACTTTGAACATCTCTTTACCTTTCATCTGCATGAAGTGTGTTCCTTCAGCAAGATGCTGTTCAGTAATAGGAGTAACAGCACCGCCAACCGGTTGATCGAAAAATTCTCCGCCTGTTCCATCGGAATTCAATATGCTTGAATATATTTTTGATTCAGATCCATCTTCAGCACGGCCAAGGATTGCGACACCGCAACCATCGCCAAAAAGAATGCATGAATTTCGGTCTTTCCAGTTCACTTCTCTCGAGAGCATTTCTGAACCGACGACAAGGACATTTTTGGCCATGCCGGTTTTAATAAATGAGTTGGCCATATTCACGCCGTAAACAAATCCCGAGCATGCTACGGAAATATCCAGGCAGGTACAGTTATTAGTCATGCCTAATTTCACCTGCAAAATACAAGCGGAGTTAGGTAGTTTTACGTCGGGGGTAACGGATGCAAATATGATGAAGTCGATATCGTTTGGCTGGAGGTTCGCAGCCTTGAGCGCGTCTCTGGTGGCATATAATGCCATATCTGTTGGGAATTCTCCGCCGGAAGTACTACAGATATGCCTTTCTTTTATTCCTGTTCTTTCAAAAATCCATTGATCATTTGTTTCGACAATTTTTTCTAGATCAAAGTTTGTAACCACTTTTTTGGGAGCGTACATCCCAGTTCCTAGAACTTTTACTTCATAGGTTTTCATAGTAGATGTCCTGGTTGGCGATAAAAAAAAAGCCCTTATTTTCTTTCGAATCTAAGGGCGCTTTATTTTCTTTATCTTTCAAAAGCTATATGTGTTTTAAAAATAAAATTATGCAGCCGCTTCTTCAGAAGGAGCTTTGACAGTAACAACTTGCTTTCCTTTGTAGAAGCCGCAAGCATTGCAAACAGCATGAGGCATTACATGCACTCCACAGTTTGAACATGTCATCGGGTGTTTTCTATAAAGTTTATGGTGTTGACCAGCTCTTCTTAAACCTTTTCTTGATACTGAATTTTTCTTCTTAGGAACTGCCATTGTATACTCCGCGACAATTATTAAACTTCAACTGTAGTTAATTTTTTCAAATATGAAGGTCATATCTTTACGTTAAAAAGGGTCTTTCGGCAAGTTTTTTTACGAAATGCCAACGATGCGCGTGGCGCAAGCTTAAAAAAGAACTGGGTTTTTACATTCTCCATCGCACCGCGGAAACGGGGTGACTTCAATATAAATCTGCTCATGGATGAATTCCTGCAAATCCGCCATGCCCTTTAGATAAAAATAGAGTTCCATTTCCTGCCCGTCGGCATAAACAGTAGTGGCCTCAGCGTATTCAGGAAGTTTTTGAAGGGCCTCATGCAGGAAAGCTGCTGATAAATTAAGATCGAGCTCTTGAGGAAGGGGAAAAAGACAACGCCCGCAAGGCATATGAAAATGGGCCTTCAGTTGTGCCCGGACCACTAGATGATCTTTTAAATAAGTGTTCGTCTTGCGGGTAATCTGAGCTTTAAGCACCATTTCGGCAGCTGGAAATTCCGCCTCGTCGTCATTCTCTTCTTCAAGTTCCACCAGAAGGCCGTTGATCCAAGGGGTTTCCCGGTTAACCTCATATTCTTCGATGATATCCAAGCTGTATTTGTTAACGAGAACTTGAGGGTCGAGATGGGTATTTATTTTGCTCATAAAATGATCCGTTGCTTTCGGAAATAAGTGAGGATTTGATTTAACTCAGAAGATTTTAAAAGTACAATTGATTCTCCAACTAACGTGAGGTAAGGCCTGAAAATTTTAATCTGCGGATTCATGGGTGCCGGAAAATCATCACTACTCAGAAAATTTATGCCCAACAACCTGGGATTCGACATTATTGACCTGGACCACGCCGTAGCAGCTGATCTGAATATTCGTTCCGAGCGGCTGGGGGAATGGATTATGAAAAATGGATTCCCAATGTTCCGGGACAAGGAAAAGGCTAAACTTAAAAAATTGCTTTATGGCCCGCAAGATATGGTTATAGCGCTCGGGGGAGGATCAATAAATCAGGAAATTTTAGATTCATTAAATAATAATCCCGATTACTACCTGGTTTTTTTAGATATTCCCCTGGAGTCTTGCCTGGCCCGGATAAAAGGCGATCCGGAGAGACCCTTGTCTCAGCTGCCACCCGATGAAATGAAAAAACTATATGAATCAAGACGTAAAGATTATCTTCAGGCAGACTTAGTACTGGGGGAACAGGAGATAAAAGAGATTGAAGGCCTGGGGGCTTTAGTGCATAATTTACTAAACAAGATTCCCTAATGTAAATGAGGTGGAATGTGCGTGACCAACAATTATCAGTGGCCTTGTTGCTTTCTGATTTAAATGAAGTGAAAGAAATTTCAGCGGTGTTCAGGAAACTGGGTATCATTCCTCATTTTTATGAAGATCTAAAAACTTTCTGGAGCGGAACTCTCGAGCGCATCCCTTCTCTGTGTATTATCGATGTAAAAAAGATGAGCGAACAGGAGCTGCTCCTGCGTGATCATCCCGCCGTCGTTTCAGAAAAACTTCCGGTTGTTTTTTATTACAGCAAAAATACAGAACCGCTTCTGGTCTCTACCAATGATTTTTTCCATCTGGGACTTTTGAAGAAAGCCGAACATTATGAAACATCCTTAAAAGTTATTTTAAGAAGGCTCAATCATTTTTTAAAACTGGAAAGTGAAAATCAGAAACTTCTCCACGTTCGCGAGACTCAAAGTGAAACAATTGAAAAACTAAAAATGGAAAAGCTGACCATTCAGGAGACGGATCAATACCAGTCAATGGTAAGACGGGTCTGCATGCAGCTTGAAGATTTGCGTGGAGAAACCGAATTTTTCCGTGCAGTGGAAAAAGTTTTTCAGGGCATAGATGAAATTGCAGAATTCGCCATGCTCGAACTCAGCTTCAACGGACAAAAACTTATATCTCCACTTTCACACGTACAAAAATTTCGTGCAATTCCGTCGCTATGGCTCGGCCAGGCATGCCTTCATGGGATTGAATTATTTGCCCAGAATATGGCAACACAGGTTGCAGTTGAAATCATGGGCGGCGATCTTGTTTCAATTCTTATCAAGGGAGATCATGCCCGTCCCGATAAAATTATGTTCATTAAATCGAAGAATGAATTATTTTATAACCAATTTGACTGGAACATGCTGGAAGCTTTCCTCAACGGATTTTATTCCAGTTACAAAAATATTTTAGAGCGCGAGCCTGCTGCCCAGAAAAAATTCTCATCATCATTTGAGGCCATGAGCTTTTTGGACCAGTTTTTATTTGGCACAGCTACCCAGACATCTGAAGAATTAAAATCGGCCGGCAAGCATGACTTGCGGTTAATCAGTGTGGATCTCGGCAGCCTGATTGATGTCGTATTGAAAAAGGGAAACAATCGTTTTTTCTGGTCCAAATTTGAAAAAGAATTCATCAATAAACTTGAAATTCAAACGCGCATTGATTTTCGTGTTTTTGATTATGGTGTAAATCAACTTGGCTTTTTAGTCGAGGCCCGCGATCTCGATGCCTTTTTTGATCAGCTTAAAGAGTTTTCAGCTAAATTCGCTTATTGGAAATATTTTGAAGAAAGTGACGGAGTCTTGTCGCAGATTGTACGACCAAAAGTCAGCATGGTTCCACTTTCTGCGTTTGCCTATATAAAGGCCGTAAGTGAATCGGCTCAACATAGACTGGAAAAGACCGCAGAAAAAAATTCCGACAAAGAACTTCTTGCGAAACTTAAATCGCGCGAACTTATCTGGGGCCGAGAATCAATCCATGAAATTTAGAAGCCGCCTTGTCGTCAATCTAAGTCATCTTGCCCATAATTATAATCTGATTAAAAAGATGGCACCTGATTCGGAAGTGCTTTTTATGGTAAAAGCCGATGGATACGGGCATGGAATGATTCCGGTGGCCCGGTATGCAGTTACAGAATTGGGGATTAAGGAATTCGGATGCGCGACTATTGGCGAAGCCTTAAAGCTTCGGGAAGAACTTAATGATCTTGAATTTGAAATTTATGTTTTTTCAGACATACAGCTTGAGCTTCTTGAAAACGCCGATATTTATTTGAAGAGAAGAATCATCCCGGTCATATCCAATGTCAGCGAGCTTGATTATATTCTTCACACTCCCGAATTCAAAAATTTTCCTATTTGCTTAAAATTCAACACGGGCATGAATCGTCTGGGGATTGATCCAAACGAAGCGCCCCAAATTTTAAGTAGATTAAAAAAGCATGGCCGCTCAAGTATTTATCATTTGATCAGCCATTATGCCAATGCCTCTTACCCCATGAACAGCAATGAAAGAAATATTCTTCAGCGAACACGCTTTAATGAAATAAAAAAGTTTTTTACAGATTCAGGCATCACGCTTGAGCGTACATCGCAATCAAACTCAGGCGCGATAGAGCAGAAAATCGGTTTTGATGACACTCACATCAGACCGGGACTCATGATGTACGGGCCAACTTCATTAATCAGCGAATACAGCGATCACGGGCATTTTAAAGGATTGGTTGTGTCCAGACTTGAAACCTATATTTTGAGAACTTTTGAAGTGAAAAAAGGCGAGCCGATCGGATATGGTTCTACACCTTGCCCCCACGACGGAATAGTTGCAGTTCTCGCGATCGGTTACGGAGATGGTTTTTCCACCCGCTATGGCGGCGCCCATTTATACCATAAAGGTTTTGAAGGCGTGATCACCGGGCGGGTGAATATGGATATGATCCAGGTCCTCTTTCCGATTGAGGCCCGCTCCCATATTCTGGCCCACGAAATTTTTACTATCTGGGGAGAAAAGGAAGGTGATTTACTCAGGTTTTCACTTGAAACAAAAACTATTCCATATGAACTTTTCTGCTCACTCCTTCCTCGCGTTCCACGGGTTTATCGTTTAAACTAATCTGGTGATAATCCAAAATATACAGAATAAATTTAGAGAACGTGTTGAACATATCGGCGCGCAGGTCATTGATAGCATCGACGGCCTTGGCGCAATTTCTTTATTCGCCTCACGCTTTTTTTACTGGATGGCAAAAAAGCCTTATCGTTTTCATCTTTTGATGGAGCAGCTTTATTTCATCGGAAATAAAAGTATGCTGATTATTCTTCTCGCCGGAACATTTACGGGAATGGTTCTGTGCACGCAGACTTATTTTGGATTTAAATTAATCAATGTCGATTCATTAGTGGGCGCCATTGTGGCCATCTCACTTGCCAAAGAACTCGCACCGGTTCTGACTGGTCTGATTGTTGCGGGACGTGCCGGCTCCGCCATGGCCGCGCAAATTGGATCAATGAAAGTGACAGAACAGATTGATGCTCTGGAAGTTATGGGGATCAATAGCGTTCAGTACCTGGCAGTGCCGAGAATTATAGCAGCGACCATTGCTGTGCCTATGCTTTCAGTTGTCTTTTTATTTATCGGAAATCTCGGTTCCTGGGCGGTTGGAACAAAAACATTGATGATCGATGAATCACTTTTTTTCTCCAAGCTCGGTGATTTTATGTATGTCTCTGACATCGCACAGGGAGTAATAAAGGCTACGATTTTTGGATTTGTTATAGCCGTGATCGGAACTTATTTTGGTTTTCAGGTTGAAAAAGGCGCTGTCGGGGTAGGGCGCGGTACCAACCTCGCCGTTGTATGGGGTATGATTTCAGTTCTCATCCTGGACTATTTCGTCACTTCGTTCCTGATAAAAATATTATAGAAATCTCTGGGGAGACACGTTGTTAACTTTTGAAAATCCTGCAATCTCTTTTAAAAATGTCACCAAAAAATTTGGTGATCATGTCATCTTAAAAGAGCTTAATTTTGATATTCCCAGAAATAAAATTACAACGATACTTGGTTTTTCCGGAGCCGGAAAATCGACCTTGCTAAAACACATTCTGGGGATAGTGGCGCCCACTTCCGGAAAAGTCTATGTTCTGGGCAAAGACTTATCGACACTGGATAAAGTTGAGCTCCGGGAATTCCGGCGGAATTTTGGAATGCTCTTTCAATACGCGGCCCTTTTCGATTCTTTCACGGCTGAAGAAAATGTCGCATTTCCACTTAAAGAATTTACCAAAATGACTGAGGCTGAGATTGCGACCAAAGTGAAAGACCTGCTTATCTCTGTCGGTATCAAAGAAGAATCTTTTAAAAAACTTCCTTCAGAACTGTCCGGCGGTATGAGAAAGCGGGTTGGTCTGGCCCGCGGTCTTGCACTTGGCCCGGATATTATGCTGTATGATGAGCCCACCACGGGACTTGATCCAATAACCACTAAAATGGTTAACGATCTTATCGTTGAAACAGCGACTAATCATAAAGACCGAGAAATGACTTCGGTTATTATTTCTCACGATGTAAAGGCGACGTTAGAAATTTCCGACTATGTCGCATTTTTGGATCGTGGTACAATTATTGAGTATTTATCAGTTGCTGATTTTAAAAATTCGACTAATCCTTTAGTGCAGGAATTTATTAATCTCTAGCTTCCGGTACTGCTGGTTCAGGATGAACTTTAACAGGTGATAGATTTAGATGAATGAATTTAAAGTAGGACTTCTCGCCATTGCCACAATTGTCGCAGTGGTTATCATGTCTTTGAAAGTTACTTCCAATCAATCAGGTTTCGGTCAATATGTTACATACAGAACTATCGTAAAAGACGCTTCCGGAATTTTTCCTAAAACTCCCATTAAAGTCGCAGGTATCAATGCAGGAAGAATTTCCTCAATTGAACTTCAGGGAAATACCGCTCTTATTACGTTTGAAATTCTAAAGCAGATTCAAGTGACAAAAAATTCAAAACTGAGAATAAAATCAGTGGGATTTTTGGGGGACAAGTATATTGAGATTTTCGTCGGCGATTCATCTGAAATGCTTCGCAAATTTGATTTTATCGATTCCGAAGAGGCCGCTGGTCTTGAAAATTTAATTAAAGATACTTCTGAAGTTCTTGCAGACGTGAAACTTATTGTCCGTTCATTGAAAGACTCTATTGCACCGGAAGGTGAAGTTTCGCCGGTCAAAAAAATTCTGAACGATGTTCAGGAGCTGGTTGCCAATGCCAAGGATGTTACGGCCACTCTTAAGCGCGTAGCGAATAATAACGAAGAAAAATTAAATAATATTTTTGATAATTTCGAAGCTTTTTCTTCTGACCTGGCTTATCAGTCTGACCGAAACAACAGCGACAGTGTCGTCTCGGACGTGAAAGTCGTTCTCGCCAATACCAAAAAACTTACCGGTGATCTTGAGGCCATTGTGGCAGACCTGAGAAGAGGAAAAGGAACACTTGGAAAAATACTGGTTGAAGATGAAATTGCCGATCAGGTGAAAGATACTCTCTCAAGCGTTCAAAAAATTGTCGGAAAAGCGGATGCTATCAGAACGGAACTTTCCATTTTCAGCGGCGTGAATTCAGTATCGGGCGGCGATACGGAAGCCGCACTTCGCATTTATCCTTCGCCTGAAAGATTTTACCACTTAGGAATTGCAACTTCAGAAATCGGTCCTGATTATGAAAAAACAACCGTGACCACTACAAATGGCGTAACGACCACGGAAAATAAAAAAGAGAACGAAAAAAATACATTAAGATTTAATGCTCAAATCGGACGACGCGTCCACGATCTCGATTTTCGCGGAGGCTTGATAGAGTCTACCGGAGGTCTGGGAGTTGATTACCGTCTTCAGCCAATCAGCACCAAGTTTATTCTGGATGCTTTTGACTATAAAAAAGGCAAGGGAGCAAATATAAGATTTGCAGCGGAAACCCAGCTTTGGAACGTCTTTTACGGACGCGTTTCTGCCAACGATTCGTTTAGAAGCACACGCAGCGGTACAGTCGCGGCAGGTTTAAGATTCAATGATGAAGACCTTAAAGGTTTAATCGGGTTCTTCTGGTAATAAATAAAATATGGAACGCAATTGGCTTATAAGAACTTCGCAAAACCAGATACTGGGTCCCGTCGCCAAAGCGAAGGTGCTTGAGTTTTTGCAAAAAGGTGCACTGGGACTCAACGATGAAGTTGCCAGTGGAAATGGCTACTGGTTTTCACTCAAGGAAAAAGATCTTGTCGATAAATATCTCTACGGCGATCTTCCTCAGGGGTACAACCCCATTTCAGAATCAAAAAGTGTGCTCTCCCGCCGGGATAATCCTGATAGGACAACATCTATAAATTCTGCTCCGGCCAATAAAACGCAAGTGATAAAGCTTGGGTCTCTGGGGCCGGGAGTGTTGCCGGCCAATGATGATCTTGAATACCCGGATGTAACTTTAGTCAGCACCAATATTCAAAGCGAGCTTAAGCAGACACAAACCTCGGGCGCGGCGGTTGCTGCAGCCGCAGGCGAAGTAATCAAGGTACCTGCAGCTGATGATCTTGAATTTCCGGATGTCACATTGATTGCTGCTTCCATTAAAAGCAATCCGCACGTACCTGTGGCCGAAAGTCAGCCTGTCGCGACGAAGTCACAGCATAAGGCAGCTGCACAAGCACCAGGAAGCGTGAGTTCTGAGCCTGTTGTCTATCCTGAAGGTGATGATCTGGATTATCCTGATCTGGATGCGCCTGCTGCAGCACCGGCACCAGCACCGGCACCAGTAAAGGAAGTAGTAGAAGAGGAAAGGGATTTTACAGTCACAATTGTCGCAAAAGAACCTGGAGAAATGGCGCCTCAAGAGGCTGCTGCACCTCCTGCTGAAGTTGCTGTTGAAAAGAAAAGAAGTGCCAAGGATTTTAATAATGATTTCGAATCAGGCTCCGGTCTGAGTCTTGATAGTTCGTCCCATCATGAAGCTCACAAGTCTGAACCCGTTCAGCCAAAGAAAGTTGAAAAAGCTAAAGAATCTCACCCTGAAGAAAAGAAATTGCTCCATGAGAGGAAAGTTAAAGCGTCGACAAAATCAACTCATGGTGCTGAGACGAAAGAAGTTCCGAAAGAAGCGCCTGTAAGAGTGATGCCCGAGCACCTTAAAAAGAGAAATGATAATTATTTGTGGTATGTGCTCATCATCCTGGTTTTAATTATTCTAAGTCTGTTTTTCTATTACTATCGAACCATTCTTAACAAGCCGTTACCGGTTTAAAATATGAGCAAGATAAATAATGATATCTATATCTATCCCACTGACACAGTCTGGGGAATAGGCTGCAGTATTTATTCCAGGTCCGGGTATGAAAAAATAGCGGACATAAAAAAATCCGAAAAAAATAAGCCCTTATCCATCATGTTCGGCAGCATTGACGATGTCGTAAAATATTTTCAATTGCCTGAAGGCATGACGTCTGTGTGGATGAAGAATTTTTTTAAACTTGAAACAACTTTGGGATTACCCCTGAAGTTTGCAAAAATTCCAATACCGGAATGGGTCTCCGGGGGCAGTGATTTTATAAGTCTGCGCTGTCTGGAAACAGAGGCGGTAAAGTTCATCTATCATGAACTGCATGCTCCGTTTTTTAGCACCAGCTTAAACATAACAGGCGATGCTCCAATAACTGAATTGTCAGCAGCCTTAAACTTTCAGAAGAAATATGCTCCCGGAACTCATTTAGTAAACAGCTCCTTAACAACTGAACTTTCAGGTTCGTCTTCGACCATTGTTTTTTTCAAAAAAAAATTAGAATTTGAAATCATCAGGGAAGGAAAAAGAATCATCGAAGTCAAAGAGCAGTTAAAAAAATTATCTGGAAGATGATTGAATATAAAGCGAGATCATTTTTTCTTTAAGTTCTGCATCTTCAATGTCCTGAAATAATTCTTCCGCTTCTTTTTTTAATTCTTTAAATCTTGGTGAAAAGGCGTGCATGGTATTGCTTTTCTTTTTTTCAACCGGAGTAATAAATTGCTTGTACTGCTGAGAAAAATGAGTTGAATCAACGATAAACTTGATTGATACAATTGATTTTTCCAGTGAGGGGAATTTCTCAAAAATTTTCTTTTTAAGCGGAAGTTCCATATAGCTCAATTCGTTTGCAAAGGCCGAGTGGTTGCTGAGAATAATAAGTGTTCCATTTTGATTTTTTAGCGGAATGGTATGCTCTGAAAGCTTCGCACCTGCAATTTCTTTCCACGATCGGATGAGTGCAAGAAAATCAAAGCTATCATGAACAGCGTTCGATTTCTCTTTTTTGGGAGAGTTGTCCTGTGGCTGACTGCTGCCAGGCGAATCAATATATGTGGAAAGTTTCTTTAACATGATTGTTTTTTAGGGTAGCATTGAGGCTATGAAAGTGCGATTTTTTTTCATGCTAACTCTAGCCATAATATCCTTATTGACCGGGTGTTCAGGGTATCATTTTAATACAAACAATAACCCCTTGATAGGTTATGATATTAAAACAGTTTCAGTGCCGATGTTCATCAATCGTTCGGTTTTACCTCAACTTGCTGCACCAATGACTAAAGAAATTACTCTGGCACTAAATGATTATTCAGGACTAAAAGTCTTGAGTGGTGACAATGCAAACGCTGACGCGGTTCTCATAGGAATCATTGAATCAGAAGATCATTTTAACGATGTTGTAAAAACATCTCAGACACTTTTTACGGAAAAAGAAATCGCCACTTCAATCGGCAAAAGAAGTCCTTTCTATTATCCGGTACAGACTACTTATAGTTTTTCTCTGCGAATCATTCTGATAAAGCGCCCCACTGCTGAAGAACTTAATCTCCTCTCCGGCGAATTTGGCCGCGCTACCACCTTGGTCCATCCCAAAATTGTGTTACAGGACACAATCAATATTTCATCCAATTTTTCGAGAGTCGCAAGCGCTGCACCTCTTGCCGGTGGTTCGGGTGAAGTAAATTTTGTAAAGAATAAAGGGATTTTTGAAAAAAGTCTGCAGGACACCTGCTATCAGACAGCTCAAACATTCAAACAGGTCGTTTTGAATGCTTTCTAAGATACTTCCCTGGGATTTCATCCAAAAATACCCATTGACCATTAATCCAAAAAAATTTGGCATTTATTCATTTATGATTGATGAAGCCTATCTTGAAAGAGTGCTGCTTGATCGGCTTCCCAAGAAAGACTTTAATTTTTCTCTTTATTCCGGCAGCGAATTTACCCGCGACTTTATTGAAGAGCATTTTATCAATTTATCTTTTTTCAGTGAGAGCGACCATATTCTTATTATGAACGCAGAGACCATCCCGGCCAGCTCTATTGAATTTTTACTGGAGTCGCGAATTGATTTCGGCGAACGTTTCCTGCTGTTCTTCTTTACTAAAACCAGCAAACTTTTTTCAGAGCTTGCCAAAAATAAAACGATCGATGTGGATGCTATTGAACTGGAAATGCCTCGCTTTTGGGAAGGGGCTAAGATCTGGCAGTTTGCCCAGAAGGCCCGGGAAGTCAGTCTTAATGGCGCGGTCAGCCGCTTTGCCCTTGAAAATTTGGAGCACAATTTTGAATCGTTTTTCTGGCTTATCGACACCATTAAAATGAATTTTCCCGATGGTAATGTAGACCTCAATGTTTTAGGCGGGTTGGTAAAGAAAGAGAGATGGGATTTTTTTGAACTTATTGAGATTTTCAACCGCAGCCCAAAACATTTTTTTGAAGAACTCCTGAAAAAAGAAATGGACTATGACTGGATGAGGGCCATGGCCGCTTTTATGCAGACCCATCTTGTAAAAATTTTGTTTCCGGAAGAAATCAGATCAAAGCCAAAAATGTCAAAATACGACCAGTCGATTTTGGAGTGCAGTGAGAAGTTTAACCGCAAAACGGTTCAGGAATATTTGAGCTTTTTTTCAGAGCTTGAAATTATGGCGAAATCCAGTGATGTATTTTTGATCGATCGATTAAAACTAGAGTCCATAAAATAGCAAAAGCCCCCATGAATGGAGGCTTTTACAAATATTAAAACAATATTTTAATTTTTAAATTATTTAAGAGCGTTCAATTGCGAAGCTAAACGAGATGTTTTTCTTGCCGCTGTATTAAGCTTTATTACACCAGTCTTAGCTAGTTTTCTAAGTTCAGCTTGAGCAGTCTTTAGAAGCTCAGCAGCGCCTTTTTTATCGCCAGCAGTGATTGCGTCTCTAAGTTTTTTAACAGCAGTTTTACTGCTTGATTCTTGAACCTTGTTCGCAAGATTTTTTTTGATATCTTGTTTTGCTCTTTTTTCTGATGATTTGTGGTTTGCCACAATTAACTCCTACCGTTAGTTACTCTATTTTGCATTTAGCTAATTATTGAGATCATTTTTTATTCTAATTTGGAAAAGTTGGCAAGGTTTTATTTGTGAATCTTGCCTCCTGTTTGTATCATTAGGGCGAATTTACCTAAACATACTTTTATTGACCACTGGAGAACAAATGCAAATTATCCAAAGTATAGGAATTGTTGGCGCAGGGCAAATGGGACGGGGAATAGCTCAGGTAGCTGCCATGGCCGGCTACCAGGTAAAAATGTTCGATGTTTCTCCCGAAGGGCTTAAAAAAGGGATGGATTTTATCCAGGTCCAGATGGGCAAAGGGGTGGAAAAAGCCAAGTGGGACCAGTCATTTTTAGAAGCCACCATGAAAAGAATTTCAGCAGTGACTGATATGAAAATGCTGGGAGATAGCGACCTTTTGATAGAAGCAGCCACCGAAAATAAGGCCATAAAATTTGATATTTTCAAAAAGCTCGATGAAGTAGCTAAAGCAGGCGCCATCCTGGCGACCAATACTTCATCCATTTCAATAACTGAAATTGCCGCTGTCACTAAGCGCCCGCAGCAGGTTGCGGGAATGCATTTCATGAATCCTGTACCTGTCATGAAGCTTGTTGAAGGAATCAGAGGATTGGAAACATCCGACGAAACTTTTAATACAGTTGCAGCTGTCGCTGAGAAGATGGGAAAGGTGTTTGTCCGGGCCAATGATGTGCCGGGATTTGCCGTCAACCGCATTTTAATGCCGATGATAAACGAAGCCGTTTACGCCCTCTACGAAGGTGTCGCAACGATCTCCGACATCGATCAGGCCATGAAGCTTGGAACGAATCAGCCAATGGGGCCACTTGAGCTGGCAGATTTTATCGGGCTCGATACTTGTCTGGCGATTATGAATGTACTGAATGATGGATTAGGGGATACAAAATATCGTCCGTGTCCGCTTTTAAAACAATATGTTTTAGCGGGAAGAATGGGGCGCAAATCAGGAAGAGGATTTTATGAATATTAGTAAAAACTGGCACACACTTAAATTTGAAGTCGTTGATCATTTCGGGACAATTACAATCAACCGCCCGACCAAATTAAATGCACTCAACGTTGAACTTCTGAGTGAATTAAAAGATCTTCTTTCTGAAATTAGAAAAGATGAAGTCTTTGCGATCAAAGGTCTGATGATTACCGGAGAAGGCGACAAAGCTTTTATAGCGGGGGCAGACATCGCCGAGATGAGCGATATGACTCCTAGTGATGCTTATACGTTTGGCCAATTAGGCCAGCAAGTAACGCTTCTTTTGGAAAATATCCAAGTTCCTGTCATTGCCTGCGTCAATGGTTTTGCACTGGGGGGCGGTTGTGAAATCGCCATGAGCTGTGACTTTATTTATTCAACAGACAATGGAGTTTTCGGTCAGCCGGAAGTAAAACTCGGGCTAATCCCGGGGTTTGGCGGAACGCAACGCCTGGCCAGATTAGTGGGAAGAAACCACGCCAAAGAAATGATTTTTACCGGAAGAAACGTAAAAGCGGATGAAGCAAAAAAAATGGGGCTTGTTTTAAAAACTTTTGAAACAAAATCTCAAATGATCGAAGAAGCCCTGAAGACGCTAAAAAGTTTATCTGCCAATTCATCATTTGCCATATCCATTGCCAAAAAAGTTATCTATGAAGGTATTGACTTAACTATCCCGGAAGGATTACAGCTAGAGAAGAGACAGTTTTCAGCGATTTTTTCTTCGGAAGATATGCGCGAAGGAACTAGAGCATTTGTAGAAAAAAGAGCTCCGCAATTTAAAGGTAAATAATCATGCAATCAGTTTTTGAAACTAATTATAAAGAAATCCGTGATATGGCCGCTAAATTTGCCGATTCAGAAGTTGCCCCGCTGGCAACTGCCATTGATCATGACGCAAAAATTCCGGATCAGCTCATTAAAAAACTTTTTGAAAATGGTTTTATGGGTTCATACGTTCCGGAAGAATTCGGCGGTGCGGGGATGGATTATTCGTCCTATGCGGTTATTGTCGAAGAAATATCCCGCGCCTGTGCTTCTACCGGAGTTTTAATTTCGGCCCACACATCTCTTTGCATGTGGCCGATTCTCAATTTTGGAACAGATGATCAGAAAAAGAAATATCTTCCAATGCTGGCAAGCGGGGGAGTGATAGGCTGTTTTTGTCTTTCTGAGCCAAATGCCGGATCTGATCCAGGAACTCTCTCTACCTTCGCCGAAGACAAGGGCGATCATTATGAGATTTCGGGTACAAAAAACTTTATCACTAACGGCAAAGATGCCGGTATCGCCATCGTCATGGCCAAGACCACTAAAACTAATGACTACAAAGGCATCACTGCTTTTATCGTCGAAACAAAAACGAGTGGATTCAAAGTCCAAAAGCTTGAAGATAAATTGGGAATCAAAGGATCGAGCACAGCGCAAATCTGGCTGGATAAAGTTAAGGTTCCAAAAGAGAACGTGCTTGGAGTTGTGGGAAAAGGCTTTGGTATCGCCCTTTCAACTCTTGACGGCGGAAGAATCGGGATAGCTGCTCAGGCCCTGGGTATTGCAGAAGCCGCTTTCAGATATGCTAAGAATTATTCCAAGCAACGCATTCAGTTTGGAAAACCTATCAGCGAACTTCAGGCCATTCAGTTTATGCTGGCGGATATGTCGACAAAAATTGCTGCTTCAAGACTTTTGATCATGAATGCCAGCTATTTGAAAGACAATCATCTTCCCTACACAAAAGAAGCGGCCCAGGCGAAATTATTTGCCTCTGAAGCTTGCATGTCTATCACAACTAAGGCTATTCAGGTCTTAGGCGGCAACGGGTATTGTAAAGAGTATCCGGTAGAGCGCCATTTTAGAGATGCAAAGATCACTGAAATTTATGAAGGAACTTCAGAAATTCAAAGAATTGTAATTGCAGCTAATGAACTTAAAGAAAATTAAAAGCCTTTTAGAAGACAGTTGACTTGATTTAACGCAAAGGTATTTAATGATTAAAAAAATATTGGAGAATTTAGGTATGAAGAAGCCAGCGAAATCGGCTAAAAAAGCAACGCCAGCTAAAAAAGCGACGCCTGCGAAAACGGCTAAAAAAGCAATGCCAGCTAAAAAAGTTGCCGCAAAAAAACCAGCCCCTAAACCGGCCGCTAAAAAAGCTGCGGCTAAAGCAAAGCCAGCACCTAAAGCCACTCTGAAAGCAAAAGCCCCTCAGAAAAATATCCAGAAGAAAATTCAAGACAAAATTGCCGCTTCAAAAAAAGCAACCGCTCTTAAAGCAGCTAAAAAAGATGCTCATAATAAAAAAGGCGCCGCTGTTAAAAAACCAGTTGCTAAGGTCGTGGCAAAACCACTTTCAAAAGCAGAAATTAAAGCAGCCGCAAAAAAAGCAGAGCAACTTAAAATTGCAGCTAAAAAAGAAAAAGAAGCTCAAAAGGCTGCAATAAAAGCTGCCGCTGCTGCAGCAAAACTAGAGGCTAAGGCTAAAAAAGCTGCTGAAAAAGCCGCAGCAAAACCCGCCAAAAAGCTAACAAAAAAAGAAGAAAAAGAACTGCTGAAGGCTAAAGGCAAAAAAGGCTCAAGCTTTGAAGAAGAGCAGGAAGAGGAAGCAAGAAAATCTCGCGCCGGAGAGGACGACGAAGGTGATGACGATTTCGAAAGTGCCGCTCCTAAAAAAGTTAAAATGACTTTTGATGAAATCGAAGAAGAGGAAATTATTCCGGTCAGAAAAAAGAGCAAATCCGGACTTGATGACGATGTAAAAGAAAACCTTGCAGAAGAAATTCTGGCATTGGCAGAAGATTTTTCTATAGATGAAGTTTTTGCTTCAATCAGAAATATGGATCTTTTCAAAGTTGAAAGTGATGAATGTGTTGTCAGAGGGTGCGACAATCCTTCAACAACCAGCGGATATTGCAGATACCATTACATTAAACTGTGGAAAGACGTTAAGAAGAAAGAACTGATTCTTTCAGAAGGACGACTTGCAAAAATCATTGAAGAGCTTGTTCGAAAATACCCAATGAAATACATTGAAACAATTATTCACGATCTTGCCGACGATAAAGCGTTTAACCATGTTCTTAAAGATCTTGATATTGAGACAGATGAAAATGAAATGGATGCATTTGATGATGACGAGTTATTAGATGACGATCAGGATATAGCATTTGAAACCAAGGTAGTTAAGCCTTCATTTGACGATTAAGACTTCGTTGGCTAAATTAAAATTATTTCAAAAAGCTCCGCAGGGAGCTTTTTTCATTTGGAATGATCATGAGTGATGCCTCACTTCTAGAACAATTAAAAAAAACAAACCGCCTTTACGCTGTCATCGGAAGCGTGAACAGCATGATGTTGCATATAAAAGATAAAGATCTCATTTTTGTAGAGGTCTGCAAGATCGCCGTCGAAGAAGGAAAATTTCTGATGAGCTGGATTGGGTTGCTGGACGAAGAAAGCAAACTAATCAAACCGGTAGAATGGGCCGGTAAAGAAGAAGGTTATTTAAAGAGTATTCCGGATATTTCTTCATCAGAAAATGTGCCGGGGGGAAGAGGCCCGACTGGTTTAGCTTTTCGAAATAAAAAAAGTTATGTGTCCAATAGCTTTGCTACCGACTTAGAGCTTTTGCCATGGCGGCGTGAAGGAATTAAGAGAGGGTATGCTTCGAGCATCGCTATCCCTATCATAATTCACGACATGCCGATTGGAACTTTTAACATCTACGCGGCAGAAGAAAATTTTTTTAATGATAGTGAAATAGAACAACTCGAAGCTGTTACTAAAAATATTGGATTTGCACTCGAGGCAATTGAAAATCAAAACATTAGAAAGCAAGTTGAGGCGAATTATTTTTCGCTGGTGGAAAATATGCGAGAGGGTCTGCAGCTTATCGATTTTGACTATCGCTATAAGTTTTTAAATACGGCAACTGTTCTTCAAAGTAAAAGTCCCGCAGGATCATTGATCGGACGTACAATGATGGAATGCTACCCTGGAATTGAAAACTCCGATATGTTCAGTAAACTTCGAGAGAGCATGGAGAAACGCACGCCTCAAACTTTTCAGAATGAATTTGTTTTTCCAGATGGCACGCGTGAATGGTTTGAGCTGCATATTACTCCGGTTCCGGAAGGCGTGCTTATTCTTTCACTGGACATTAGTGAAAAGAAAAAAATTGAAAATGCATTGCAAATTGCCAATAAGGAGCGAGCCGAAGAGCTGCTTCATAACGCCTCAAAAATGTCTGCTTTAGGGGAAATGGCCAGCGGTATCGCTCATGAAATAAACAATCCACTCTCTATTATTATCATGCAGACTTCACAGATTTTGCGTAAACAACAAACGGGTGAATTAAACATCGAAGAAATTGAAGACGGATTGCAGAAAATTTCTTCTACAGCTCATCGAATTGGAAAGGTTGTGAAAGGCTTGCGCACGATTTCGCGCAATTCTGAAAATGATCCCATGAAAGAATTTAAAATCTTAACGACTCTGGAAGACACTGTTCAGTTATGTCTGGAAAGATTCAAGTCACATTCTATTGAGCTAAGACAGGATATCCTTTCACTCGGAGAAACGAGAGTCGTGGGACGCTCTCCTCAAATCATGCAGGTGTTGCTTAATTTATTGAACAATTCTTTTGATGCCGTTTTACCTTTGTCGGAAAAATGGATAGAGATAAAAGCATTCTCTGACAATGAAAATGTCATTTTGAAGGTAATAGACAGTGGTCACGGCATACCTGTTCATTTGCTTTCTAAAATTATGCAGCCTTTTTTTACTACTAAGGAACCGGGAAAAGGGACAGGTCTTGGTCTGAGCATATCCAAGGGAATCATGACTGAGCACCGGGGCGATCTTTATTATCTAAAAGATTCTCACTACACGTGCTTCGTTGCTAAATTACCACTCCAAAAATAAATTCAATTCATAGAAAAAAACTAAGAAACGTCGCTGTTTGACTCGTTTACTAAGACGGGAGATAAGTATCTGTAACACTCGATCTTATCCCGGAGTTAACAATGAAATCATTTCTGTCCTATAAGAGTAGAAAGAACGGATTACTGAAAGAGGAGTATAAGAAAAAAAAGAGTGAGAGTAATTTTTCAATGAAAGACGATATTTATGCAGCGATCAATATTTGCTCATTTGATTTAAGTCTTAAGTGTTTAAATGAGAATTATAAGAGGAAAAATAATTCAAAGTCTTAGTTCTTGATGAGGTTCACTAATACATGGTGAACGCGACCGTCATCCGTCAATTTCAGCTCATCGGTAGGAAGTAATTTTCCATCCATCTCAATGGACGTTGTTCCGTGTGTTGCTCCATCCCGATTTATCACATTAAATAAATAGACAGCAGATTCGTATTTGTAAATTATCTCAAATTTTTTCCAGGAAGACGGAATACAGGGCGAAAATGAAATGATATCGCCGGTTTTTTTCATGCCTAAAATATATTCCAATGCGGCTTGATAGTATAAACTGGACGAGCCCGTATACCAACTCCAGCCGCCTCGTCCGGAATAATTTTTTCCATAATAAATATCAGCTGAAAGAACATAGGGTTCTAACCGATAGGTATGAATACCGTGCAGGTTGATCGAGCGATTAATTGGATTGATATTAGAAAGTATTTCATAAGCTGTATTATTATTTTTTAAAAGAGTGAAGGCCATAGACGCCCAGATCGCAGCGTGTGTATATTGCCCGCCATTTTCTCTGATGCCGGGAGGGTAACCTTTTATGTAACCAGGGTTAAGGTGTGTATGATTAAAAGGCGGAGTAAAAAGCAGGCAAAGTTTTTCTTTTTTAAGTACAAGCTTTCTTTCAACTTCATCCATAGCTAGCGATTGCCGTTCAGAATTGCCAAGTCCGGTGAGAACTGACCATGACTGAGTCAGAGAATCAATTTTGCATTCATCATTTTTACTTGAGCCTAATGGAGTTCCATCGTCAAAAAAAGCTCTCAGATACCAGCTGCCGTCCCAGGCAGATGATTCAATGGACCTGATGAGTTCTTTGGAATAGTTAATAAAATGAGTTTCCTTATCATTGTCGCCGCGATTGGCGCAGACGACGGAAAAATCAGTCAAAATTTTTGCAAGGAACCATCCAACCCATACACTTTCTCCGGTTCCCTTCATACCAACTTTGTTCATACCATCGTTCCAGTCACCGGCACCCATTAAAGGCAATCCGTGAGCGCCTTTTTTTAGCGAATGCTCGATCGCACGGATACAATGATCGTAGAGCGATGATTTTATAGAACTAATACCAGGCTGAACGTAAAGATCTTCCAACTCGGGAGAAAGTAGCGGTGCTTCGACAAATGCAACGCTTTCATCCAGAATACTCTGGTCTGCAGTTTTCTTAATATAATGAACAACGACGTAGGGAAGCCAGAGAAGATCGTCAGAAAAATGAGTTCGCACACCTTTGTCATAGGGAGGATGCCACCAATGCTGTACATCTCCTTCAGGAAATTGGTGAGCAGCCGCTTTTAAAATATGTTCTCTCGCAATTTCGGGATGCGAATAAACGAGTCCCATAATATCCTGGAGCTGGTCTCTAAAACCGTAGGCACCTCCGGATTGATAGAGTGCTGATCTGGCCCAGATGCGACAGCTTAAAGTCTGGTAGAGCAACCAGTGATTGCACATAAAATCCAATTCAGGCGCCGGGGTTTTTATTTGAATAGTCCCGGTTGTTTTTTTCCAAAACTGGTGCACTTCTTCAAGGCATGTGGAAACATAGTTTTTATCCAGGTAGAGATTTATCAATCGCGCGACCTCTACGCCATCACTGGCCTGTCCCAGCAGTAAAATCACAACGATTTCTTCCTCGGGCCCGATCTCTAAGGTTGATCTCAGTGCGCCACAAGGATCAAGGCCTGCACCGGCCTTATTTTTCAGCATAGGCATTCTCATGCCGAGAGGATTTTGAAAGCTGCCGTTTCTGCCTAGAAATTCACTTCGGTCACAGGTGTAGGAAGAAATGTCTTCGCTTATTGCAACGAAAGCCATGCGGCCGTGAAAATCATTGCTGAAAGGATTGCGGGCAGTGAGCGCTTTAGAATACTCCGGTTTTTCAGTTACTATAAAATGTGAGCTCTGTGCTTTATTGTTGCCTAAAATCCATTCTGCAAAAAATGTTAAAGAAATTTTTCTTTTAATTGAACCATGGTTTTTTAATGTCAATCTTGCAATCTTCACGTGGTCGTTCAAAGAAGCAAAAAATATTAATTCATGACCGAGGCCATATCCATTGTATTCAAATTTTGAAAATCCCATTCCGTGACGAATAAGATAAGGACTTTCAGTTCTTATCGGCCAGGGGCAAGGGGACCATACTTCATGCGTCTCTTCATCGCGTATATAAATGGCTTCACCGCCCTGATCACTTACTGGGTCATTGCTCCATGGAGTAAGTCTATTTTCCCTGCTATTGGCAGACCAGGTGTAACCGCTTCCATTTTCAGAAACGAGGAAACCAAAATTATCAGAGTTTGCGATCACATTTATCCACGGCGCCGGCGGTGACTGCTCATTGCCAAGGTAGAGTACATACTGATCTCCCTCTGGAGAAAACCCTCCAAGACCGTTGAAGAACTCCAGGCGAGGCATAGAGATTGGGATATTTTTATATTTCTTTTTATTAGTGGCTTTTCTTTGTTCAATATGAAATTTGGGGAAAAATGTTTTACTCTTAATCCGTTGCAATTGTTCTTTGAGAGATCCTCTATTGCTGTCGATTTCGACCCTGGCATAAGCAGAAAACATCAGTTTGTCCTCTTCAGGGAGCGTGTTGCCGGAGAGAAGAAAAATACCTCCGCTTTTATTTAGTAATTCAAATGTTCCCGAGGCCTGGGTTTGTCTGATTAATTCATCATGAAAAGACATGCGATAACTGGCCAGTTCATTGCTAATGATAACCATGTCAAAGTATATTCTTTTGAGGCGCAGATATTCATGCGCACGAAGCAACAGTCTCACCAGTAATATGTCCCGCTCTCCTGCAACATTCAAAACCAAAAGTGGATTGTCACCGCTAATGCCGTGGGCCCAGAGTTTGTCCTGAGCCAGTTTGTTTTGTTTCATAGATTCTGATAATGGTCTCATAACCGGTGTCGAATAAATAAGAGAACCGGCCAGCTCCTGAAAGAGATGGGCTAGAGTATGTGTTAAATTGAGGTGTCGTAAATGCGCCTGAGTTCTGGTCCAGGACAACTCACTTTCCCTCTGAAAACTATGAATATCATGATATTGATCAATGAGCCTTAAAGCTTGTTCCCTTGAATCGGCTATTCCGGTTGTGAAGCAGATTTTTACGCTCTCACCAGAATCTATCCTCAAGAACTGACGAAGTGAAATGATCGGGTCAATGGATGTTCCATCCATATTGGAAAGAGCTGCGTTCTCAGTAATGGCAATTGGATTCGCCAGGGTGCGACCTCTGCCGATAAAGCGAGATCTGTCAGTTTCAAATTCTACAGGTGAGTATTCTTCTCCGTTGGTCACAACGACATGAATTCCCCATCGTTCTTTATCGTTAGCAGATCTTTTCCGGCGATGAAAAAGAAGCGCATTTTTGCTGGGGATATATTCAGTTTCTAAAAATAATTTACTGAAACTGAAATGGGCCCGGTCATCTTCGGCCCTGGCCAGAACAGGTTCCAGATAGCTGGTGAGATCAATATCCCGGACCTCTTGAGAAGTATTATTCAAGGTAATTACTTTGAGTTCAACATTGTCTTCAGGTGAAACAACTATTTCAGTATGGCACCCAATGTTTTCATCCTTTCGCCAGAACTCAATTTTGTGCTCAGTAAAACTTGCCCGGTAAATACCATGCTTTTCATTTAACGGCGCAAAGGTGTTGGAGTAGATTTTATTATCATGATGATCACGCAGATAAATAAAGCTTCCATTTGTTTCAAGAGTTGGATCTTCATTCCAGCGATGTATTGACTGTCCGTTGCAGACCGAGAACCCTGCCCCCACAGTTGAAAGCATGATGCTGTACTGACCGTTGCTTAATATCTGCACCTGGGGATACTGCGAAAGTGGCTCCTTGAAGTAGCGGACATTGCTGAAAGTTTCTTCTTTAATATTCAGAGCAAATGGTTTCTCTTCCTGATACGAGACGATTGCCGAGTGTTCGGGAATTTTTTCCTGCAAAAGCAGTTCGGTAGAACGAACAATTGGATCAGCATGAAATCGATCCTGCATTATATTTCTGTTCAATACATTATCCAGAGCAATGATAATCATACCCTGATGATGAACCATAAAACTCTTTATGATATTAAACTTTTGCCCCTTCTGGAGCCGCTCTTTGGTATAGTCTATGGATTCATAGAAACCATATTTCCCGAAAGCATTTTCCCGTTTCAAACGATGAAAATTAATCAGCGCTGATTTAGGATCTACCATCGCCGCCAAAGCGCTGGAATAGGGAGAAATAACCTGATCGGATGCCAGACCATATTTAAGCCCCATACCCGGTATACCAAAGGGACCGTATTGATAAGATTGATGCAAGTCCCTGGCATTGTAACCAGATTCAGAAATTCCCCAAGGCAAACCAATTTCATTTCCATAAGCAATCTGCCGACGAACTGTTGCCTCATAGGTTTGGTCCAGCAGAGTATTTGTATAATTTTTCATCACGAGAAGAGGCATGAGATATTCAAACATTGTGGCAGACCATGAAACGAGCGCTCTGTGCCCGTGACCTTTTGACATCTGTCTGCCCAGATGAAACCAGTGAGTTTGCGGAACATCACCTTTTGCAATGGCAAAGAAACTCGCGACTCTTGCTTCAGAGGCAAGCAGGTCGTAAAACGAGTTGTCCATCTTTCCTTCGCTCACGTTATATCCGATGGAAAAAATTTTGCGCTCTTTGTTGTATAGGAAGGTGAAGTCAAACGACATCGCCAGCTCGTCGTAGCGTTTTGCCAGGGATTGTAATCTTAAACGGTAGTCTTTTGAAAACTCCAGAATGCTCGTCAGTCCGTTTTCAATTTCCTCAGTGATAATCCCCAAATCCGGAGGAAGATAGGAGTCCTTGCATTGAGCTGTTATGGTTTTTTTTATTTCACCGAAGTTATGTAGCAATTGCTGATACTGCGCAGGTATTAGTCTCGCTTCAAGAATTTTCTCCTGATGGCTTCTGATATCGCAAATTTGAGATTCTAAAAGAAGAAAAGTGGATGGCATGCGAGATTTTAAACTGGCACAAAATTGATCTAAATTGTAAACAGCCCATGGATCAAATGAACGTATTTGAATTTCGGTGTTTTTAATTGTTTTAAGGGCTATTGCCGTCCATTCATTTAATGAATGAAAAATATTTTCACCATGCATATGAATCAGGGTATTCAGAATGTCGGAGAATTTTTCAATTCCCTCCCTCATGCTAATGCAGTAATTTCTCCAGTCTGAACAAGTTGCTGGCTTGGCCAGTTTGTTTTCTTCAATCAACGACAGCAGTAATATCTTCGCATTATTTTTGTTTTGATCCTTTGGAAGCATGGATGTTGTCAGATACCTGTCGTTAATTGCCTCAAGACCCTGCTGCATTATGGTTAATACATCCAGCAGACCCAAAATCGCCCGTTGCTCGATGAAGGGGCGAAATAAAAAATCGAGGCAAGCACTCTTCATGGTTATCAGGTGGGCTGCAAGATTTCCGCTATCGACGGTTGAAATATAAACAGGATGCAATGGAGCCAGGCTTATGGTGTCATACCAGTTAAAAAAATGGCCGTGCTTTCTTGCTAAATTTTCCATAGTACTCTGGGTATTTTCCAGACGAGTCAGGAGTTCAAGTGTGCAGAGATAACCAAAATCATAAGCAGCAGCGCTGGACAATAGAAGTACGCCCATATTGGTTGGTGATGTTCGGTGAGCGATCATGGGTTTTGGATCTTCCTGAAAATTATCCGGAACCAGCCAATTATCTTTTTCAGTAACAAACGTTTCAAAAAAGAGCCAGGTTCTTCTTGCCGTTAAACGTAGATCGGTAATTTCTGTTGATGAGAATTGATACACTTCTTGATCTTTGGTCTTGCTAATGATGTGAATGATGTAGGGAGAGGAAAACCACATCGCCAGGAATGGAGCCGCCACAAGCAGACCAGCTAAATTGCCTGTTAAAAGAACGGCAAAAAGACTAAGTGTGGTTAAAGTTATGGTGGTTGATATTATATCTGTGGATAACCGGGACTTATCCAGAATCAGGGCCTCTGTGTCGGCTGCAGTTCTCCATTCCAGCAAATTCTTTTTTGATACATTCATCCGGTAAAGAGTGCGAATGATCGCATCAAGCTGCAGGTAAGCCTGATGGGGGAGGAAAAGGATTGATAGAGAAATTTGAATCAAGTGAATGAACGTTTCGCGAGCGACATTCTTTACATGCCATTTGAGCCGGCGATGTTTCGGACAATGGCACAGAAAATTCAGCGAGCTTGCCAAGACAGGGAAAAAAATAAAGAAGAGAGCTAATAAAGTCGCTTCTAAAACGTTAGTGCCTGTCAGAATCCAGCTGAAAACCAGCCATAGAAAAGTCGTCGTCGCAACAAGACTGCGTCTTAAGTTATCAAATATTTTCCAGCGGGAAAGAAGAGACAGTTTATCTTTGCCATTTGAAAATAGCCAGCTCGAAATTTGCCAGTCGCCTCTTATCCATCTGTGCAATCTTTTAGCAAAGGCTTCGTAATGGGAGGGATAATCATCCAGAAATTCAACGTCTGTGATAAGAGCGGTTCGCGCCATTATTCCTTCAATTAAGTCGTGGCTTAAAACCTTGTTTTCTTCAATTTTATTTTCCAGACAAGTGATGAATGCATCCACATCGTAAAGTCCCTTGCCGACAAAGCTGCCTTCTGCAAAAAGATCCTGGTAGACGTCCGATACAGCTGTCGTGTATGGGTCAATGCCTGTATGGCCACAATAAATTTTGGAAAATACTGAACGTGTTGAACTTGTCGTCGTGATGCTGATCCTGGGCTGTAGGATACAATAACCGGAGCTGATCCTGGAAGAATCTTTGAGAAAATGGGGAGCATTGCTCGGGTGTAGAATGATCCCGATAAGTTTTTTTGCGCTATCCCTCGGCATGATGGTATCAGAATCAAGCGTGATGACATATTTTATCTGCAAAAAAAAGTTTAAGTCCATTTCCGGAGCGTGGGCGGTTTTCAAAAAAGGTGAAGCAATTTTTCCGCGCAGAAATAAGTTGAATTGCTCCAGCTTTCCTCGCTTTCTCTCCCATCCCATCCATTTACCTTCGGATTCATTCCAAAATCTAGGGCGATGGAATAAAAAAAATTGGGGACGGGGGGGGATTGATTCTTTGAAGTATTTTTTGTTAAGTTCGTTGATACGTTTGTCGGCAAGTTCTAAAATACTCATATCCTCAGGCATAACTTCAAGCTGAGCATCGGAAAAATCACTTAACAGTGCAAAAAAAAGATTCGGATCATTATTGGATAGATAATGAATCTCCAGGGACTCAATAAGTTTATCAACAGAAGCTTTGTTGCAAAAAATGGTAGGAATAATAATGAATGTCTTAGCCTCATCGGGAATTTTACCTTTGAGTTCTATTTTTGGTAATATCCTGGGAGGAATAGTAAGATTCACTGAAAGATTCAGCAGAGTGATGGCTGTGTCTGTAAGAGGAATCAGGGCCAGGGCCGATAAAAAAAATATTTTGAAATCGGAGAAATTCATCCGCTGATAGCCTGATAGAAGCAAAAAATAAAAGTAACACATCAACAAACCCAGGAAGCTCATATAGGCAAGAGTTGGATGCCCGAGAATAAATCGCCGGATTTTTTCCCGAATGGCAAGTTTTGTAGATAAGATGTTTTCTAATTCTCGAAGCCCATGACCTATTAAAAAATGACCTACATGCTGATTTGTTTCTCTGGCCATTTTGACAGCAAGGGCAGCGACACCGAGTTCTTCAGTATCACTTTTTTTACTGAGGCCTTCAATTACGTGACGATAGCGGTCTCTGGTGGCAAAATCCATCTTTTTATAAACACCAGAAGGATCTTCTGATAAAAGGGGATCCACTAAGCTTACGTTTTCAAAAAATTCCTGCCAGTCGCAGGTGGAAAGCAGGCGCATGCTTGTAACAATATTGCCGACACTCACTTGAGTGATTGCCTGAAACAGGTGATCTGAGTGAATCACTTCATCGATTGTAGTTTTCTTCTCGGATAGATGTTTAGAAAGCAAGTCATAGATGGGAAGGAAGCCCGTGGAATGATCACGTAATCGTTTGGAGAGTTGAGCGATGCAAACACAATCGCTTACATAAGATTTGCAGAAGAGATTTTTTAGTTCTTCTTGCAATTTAGGCGTCAGCTTTTCATCAAGTAATATTTTATCTGCAATCGCATCGACCTCCTGTTTGAGATCTTCTGTGTGTATGACATGAACCATCAGGCGGCGAAGATTTTCAATAAGAGCTATTCTAAGCGTGATTGGAATTGCCCATATTTCTCCGCTCATAAGAGGGGTTACTGTTTGAAATGATTGGGCGAACTGTTTTATGGTTTCGACTTCTAAATGACTATCCTGGTGGGCAATTAAAGTAAGCGCCATTGAATAAATACGTGGATAGTGTGCAAGCTCGCCGCTTTTTATTTTAGGTAGCTCATCATAGTATTCTTTCGGCAAGTCTTGTCTGATTTCTCTAATCTGATCTTCAATGATAAAGAAGTTGTCCACAAGCCATTCTCCGGCAAAGGGAATGGAATGGCCTTCCTGCAGTCTGGTCGTCAGTTTTTTATAAATCTCGAAAAGTATTTTACAATTATCTTCGACTCTGAAAAGCAGTTCGTGATTGATGCTCGGGCTTGTGCTGATTTCTAAATGTTCAGCAAGATAAACGGCGTAATGCTCAAGGCGTTCGGGACTGAAGATTTCTCCTCTGATCGGCGTTTCTAAAATATCATAATGAGAATTTTTTTTATTCATAGACTCCCGCTACGTCGATCACTCGGGCGAGAAATATCATACGAGCAGGCATTTACCAAACGGCAACGTCCCATTGGAAAAAATTATGCGTTCATTTTTTTTTATTATATCTGAATGAGAATTTATTTTCCCAACAAAAGGTCTGCTTCAATTGAAAGACCAATATTTTCTCTTGTGACTTTATAGAAAAAATTTTGTCCGTTAAACTCTGTTTCTTCCCAATCTAAAACATAATCATCCCAGATCTCATCTGCGTTTTCTTCTTTGGCGAAATAAGCATCAAAGAAAACTCCAACTGAATCAAACATGTCGTTAATGACCTGGTCAGTTTTAGTTGTTTCACTCAGATCAGCTGATAGAAATAAAGTGACTGGATTTATGAATTTATCGAGCCCAACATAAGACACGATCATTAAGACTTCATTGGGATATGAAAAACCGTAAACTTCAAATGTTTTGTCTTCTTTCAGGCATTTTTCACCATAAATATTTAGCAGAATTTGCTTTAAACCCTCCGCCCAATCTTTCGGGAAAAGAACGGCTGCAATATCATGGTCCAGGCGTGAAAACATAGAAACTCCAGGTGATTAAGAAGCTTAGATATAACCGGAAAAAGACTCGTTTGCAATGAGTCTTCAATATGATTAAATAGACGCAAATTTCGATATTTTATAGGAGACTTTATGAGCGTTTATATTCTTTCCGGTGCCCGTACGCCCAATGGTAGTTTCATGGGTTCATTGAGCAGTGTTTCAGCCCCGAAGCTCGGTGCGGTTGCGATTGAAGCCGCGTTAAAAAAGGCAGAAATTGCTCCTGGAGCTGTGGATGAAGTTTTTATGGGAAATGTTGTTACTGCCGGAGTTGGTCAGGCACCGGCGCGACAGGCAGCGATATTCGCCGGTCTTCCTGAGTCTGTACCATGCACGACTTTGAATAAAGTTTGCGGATCAGGATTAAAAACAATTATTACAGGCGCGCAAACAATTCTCGCCGGGGATAATGAACTTGTTGTCGCCGGTGGAATGGAAAATATGTCACAGGCCCCGCATCTTTTAATGAATTCAAGAAATGGTATCAAGTTTGGCGACGGAGCAATGAAAGATTCTGTGCAATGGGATGGTTTGTGGGATGTTTATACCAATCGGGCAATGGGCAATTGCGCAGAGGAAGCTGCGGCAAAATATTCTAACCGCGAAGAACAGGATAATTTTTCCATCGAATCTTTTAAGCGTGCCCAGGCAGCTCAAAAAGAAGGAATTTTCAATAAAGAGATTGCTTCAGTGACGATCAAAGGACCAAAAGGCGATACAGTAGTGGCCTTGGACGAAGGCCCGGGAAAAGCCAATTTTGAAAAAATGCCGGATCTTAAACCTGCTTTTGAAAAGAATGGAACAATCACTGCAGCGAATGCTTCAACTATTAATGATGGAGCTGCCGCAGTAGTTCTAGGTGGTGAAAAATATAAATCACAGGCAAAATTTAAGATTTTAAGTTATGCAAGCCACGCCCAGAACCCGACCTGGTTCACGACAGCGCCGATCGAAGCGATGAATAAGTCCCTGGCAAAAGCTAATCTTAAACTTGATCAAATTGATTTGTTTGAAATCAATGAAGCTTTTGCTGTAGTTGCATTGGCTGCCATGAAAGAGTTAAAATTAGATCATAACAAGGTGAATATTTACGGTGGTGGAGTCAGCCTTGGGCATCCGATTGGATGCAGTGGAACCAGAATTGTCGTCACTTTAATGACTGCTATGGAAAATAAGAAGGCAAAATATGGTATGGCTGCAATTTGTATTGGTGGAGGAGAGGCTCTTTCGCTTATACTAGAGAGACTATAGTTTATAGAATTTAGAAGGAATCTAAATGACAGAAGCAGCAGGGACGCAAAAAAAATCCGGTATCAAGACATTGCAACCGGGTGAACTTCTTTTTCAGGAAGGCGACAATGCTGTCTCTATGTATATTATTCAGAAAGGTCAGCTGCGTCTGTTTCGTCCAAAAGGAAAAGGATTCATAGAGCTTGCTGTTCTACGATCCGGTGAAGTTTTGGGTGAGATGTCTTATTTCGATCCGGATAACAAAAAAAGAAGTGCATCCGCCGCGGCCATCACTCAAGTAGACATTATTGAAATATCTTTTACGGCCCTGGAAAAAACCATGGCAGCCTTGAATCCGTGGTTCAAGACTTTGATTAATACTCTTGCTGAAAGACTTCGCAAGAGTAACGAAAGAGTAAAGGCCCTTGAAAATAATGCTGTCGGATTTTCCGGAGAGTTTAAATTTTTTCAATCAGCAGACATCGTTAAAATTCTTTCGTTAATGTTTTTTGCTTTCAGAAGCCTTGGTGACAATAAAGATGGTAAATGGAGCCTGCACATCAGCAAGCTTAAAATGTATGCCGTAGATATTTTCAATGTAAACGAAGCTAAACTGGAAGAATTTATCCAGCTGCTTATCAATGAAAAAATTACTGAAGTTGCATTGGATGAAGAAGGTGCCCCAAAAATTCTCATGATTAAAGAACCTGAAACATTCAGAATTTTTCAGGTGTTTTTCAATGCCCAAAGATCTATGAAAGACGATAAAAAATTAACCATTACTAATAAATGTGAAAAATTTATCATCAAGGTACTGGAGCAGTGTGAAGGCGCTGAAGTCACCAATGGCGTAGTGGAAGTTGATCTCTCTAAAGTCGTCTCATATTTTAAAGAATACAATATTCCTATTGCTCTTGAGGATTTCCAGGGGGCCCGAAATGCAAAGTTTTGTGGTGAATACGCAATGGATGACAGCGGCCGGGTGACCGCCATGTTCAATATTGATTATGTCAGAAAGATGTTTCCCGTCGTTCGTTTCATGAACGCCCTCAATCGTGTTAACGATCAGAAGGCGCAACCACAAAGAAGTTAAATCACTAAGTGATTAAACGCTACTTCCATTTAAATAAATTACCAAAAAAATTTATCAAACTAGATTCTCCTTATATTCAAGTTAGCGAATAACTTCATCAAAATAAAAAAATGATTATTAAAAATTATCATTTATTTGTTGGAAAATTTTGTGAAATTTATAAATTTAAGTAGTAGAAAAAAACTAATACAAACAAGTGCAGAACTGGAGTAAAACAGGGTAGGTTAAAGAGTAACAACAGAAAATAAATCTAAAGAAGAAAGGGGAATACTAAGTTAAGGCCAGATAAGCCCTCACGCCACCTTTGTCGCTTCATCAGAGATAGGTTCATAAAACCCAATACTCATTAATCGGTCTCTTCTTTCCTTACTCATTTTTATATCTTTTACACGTAGACTATGGACCCAAGAACCAAGATAGCGGTCTTCTTTATATTTAATTGGGACATTGAGATGACCATGAATATTTTTAAACGCAACTAATTTCTTAAAATTTTCTTCCCATCTTTTTTCATAACAATCCCAAGAAAATCCAATATTCTCTAGTTCAATGATTCTTCCAATTGGCAACTTGGCTTTCTTGGATTTTACAGCAACTACCCACGAATATAATTTTTGATCAATATCAATAGTCACGTTGCAATGCCCATGAATTTTATTAAACTCCAGAAGTGATTGAAAATGTCTCTCCCATGTTGCATCTGTTGGGTCCCACTCAAAACCAATGTTATTCAGTTTTTTTCTTTTTTCTGGATCAAGTTTAAGACAGTTTTTCCTCTGGATAGTGATCCATTGCGAAAGATTAGAATTATCTTCTTTATGGGCCTTAAAATGGCCGAACTTTGCTTTAAAGGCCAGCAAGGCCTGATACTTTTCTTCCCATTTAACATCAACAGGTCGCCAAATAAAACCAAGTTGATCTAATTTCTCTATTTTGGAAACATCCATTTTTTTCTTTTGGCGCCTTTGCCGCAGTATCCATTTATTAAGAAATCCATCAAAAGGAACATTCAGATGTCCATGGATCTCTTTGAATTTTTTTAATTCAAGAAAATTTTTATCCCACAAAAGATCATGCGGAGACCATACAAATCCAAGCTGATCTAATTGCTTTTTCCTATCTGGATGCATTTGATCTTTTGTGGTCCTTAATCCGAGTATCCATTTCTCGAATTTAGGATCACCCGTAGAATTTTTGCTAACACGACAATGCCCATGCATTTCCTTAAAATTTATAAGTTTTAATAAGTAGGTTTCCCATTGATCATTTCTGTACGTCCAGACAAAACCGAGTTTATCTAATTTTTTAATTTTGTCATCGCTAAGAGAATTTCTTTTCTGGCGTTGATTTTGTACCCAGTTATGTAGCGAGGGAGCATTTTTAAAATCACTTGAAAGATTACTAGGTCCATACTTCTCAATGTGTTTACAAAGTTTCAGATAATGAAAATTCCATACGAATTCGTAGTCCCCACGAGGATAAAATCCAATTTTTTGTAATTTTCTTTTTGTTCCGCGATCAATTTTAGTTTTTCTATCAATGATGATTTCAATCCATTCCCTTAGTTCTGTATTTTTGGCCGTGAAGAGTGGAGGTAACGAGTTGCCGTGAATATTCTTAAACTCTATTAATTTCTGGGTCATTCGTTCCCAGTGCTGATCTTCTGAAGGATGGGATAAATTAAATTTTTTAGAATTCATGAAATTCATTTCGGCGTCGAATACCAAAGGGTTGATTAATTTTATATATCAATTTTTCTTGATAAAAATGCCTCAAAATATCGCCACATTTTTGAAAAGATTTTTTTCAATTTAGGCAGTTTTACGTAAATCGTAACAAGTTATTAACGGCTTAAATAATTTCCGATTATTTCAGTCAAGCTAATGCATAATGGAACCGACAAACCTTTTATAAAAATCACTACATAAGGATTTATTATGAAGAGTCTCTTGAGCACTTTAGCATTACTGTCTCTTGTATTATCTACAGGGGCGTTGGCAGATAATCGCGATAAGGGACATGGTGAAGATAGGGGGCATAAGGAAGATCGTAGAGAAGAGCATTCTAAGGATAAAGATCACAAAACATTTACTGTAGATAAGACAGAAGGGAGCGGTCCGCTGGTGGTTACGTTCGATGCAAGTCGTATTCATCCAGCTAAGAAATACTACTTGTAGTGTTTAACATTAAACTTTCCTCTTTATAGGTCAAGCTACTGAATTTTCAATCCATTTTGAATAACCAAAATGGAGGAAATATGTCAGATAATGAAAAGGAATATAAGTCCAGAAAACCAAAAAGAATGTTCAGCAGTGAAGAAAAAAAACTAATAGTTGAAGCATTTTTAAAATCTAAATTACCAGCTTCAAGATTCGCTCCCAAATACGATATTGTTCCACATACGCTTGCTGCATGGAAAAAACAATATGAACATCCAGACCAAGTTAATAAATCCAGCACAAAAAGAGGCGGCCCTTATAATGAAGAACTTCGACGGCAAGCAGTTGAGGCCTACAGGAAAAGTGGATTGTCTCAAAAAGATTTTTCCAAAGTATGGGGAGTTGCCGAGGTTACGCTTGGAAGATGGAATTCTTTATATGAAAAATATGGTCCTAAAGGATTAGAAGGAAGTATTTTTCAAGATACATTCAGGAAGTACAAAGAGCGCCATCATAAAAGAATTTCAGAAACTCTGCAAAAAGAAATAATAAAAACTAAATTAGAAAATCCAATGTTTGGACTTCGAAAAGTTAAAGATTTTCTTCACCGTTTTGAAGGTCTCAAAGTTTCGACCGGTACAATCCGAAAAACATTGGTTGATGAAAAAATCCCACTCGTTGAAGTTATTAAAAAAAGAAGAAGATCTTCAGACAAGATTAGGACATTTGAAAGAGCTAAACCCATGCAACTTTGGCAAACAGATATTACAAGTTATGTACTCTCAAGACACAGTCAGCGAGCTTATCTCACAGTTTTTTTGGATGATAACAGCAGATACATTGTCGCATGGAGTTTGGAGTTAAGACAAACTGGAGAATTTGTCATGAATTGCGTTTTAAATGGGATTCAGAAGTTTGGAAAGCCAGAAGAAATTCTTACGGATCAAGGGAGACAATATTTTAGCTGGCGAGGAAAAAGCGAGTTCCAACACCTATTAGTTCGCGAAGGAATTAAGCATGTGGTTGCGAGAAGTCATCATCCACAAACAGTTGGTAAATGCGAGCGACTTTGGGAAACGATAGGCAAGGAATTTTGGGCAAGGGTTCGTCCTCAAGAGCTATCAGAAGCTCGGGAAAGATTAAAATATTACATTGATCACTACAATCATTTTAGACCTCATCAAGGTATAGATGGAATGACCCCTGCTGATCGTTTTTTTGGAGTTGAGAGTGAAATAAGAACAGTTTTAGAAAAAACAATTGAAGCTAATTCCTTAAGATTGGCACTTGATGAAAAGCCGAGATCACCGGTTTTTTTAGTCGGTCAAATTGATGGGAAAAGTGTTTCTCTTCATGGCGAAAATGGGCATCTTGTTTTCCAATCAAAAGAAGGGCTTGTTAGTAAACTTGGGGAAAATTTTAATTTAAAAAATGTAGAAGGACATTATAATGGAAACAAAACAGAGGAAGGAAAAGAGGCATTCGAAACGCAAACTTCAGATGATGGAGAAGCCTGCAACACCGATCAAGATTCTTTGGCATCAAGCGAGCGAGGATCAAAAGAAGATAGCATTTACGAATGGAACGATAATGCTAGAATATTGGGTAGGGAGACTCACGAAAACAGAAGCAGCGAAAGCTTTGAACATACCACCGATACGATTGTGGCAGATGTCTCAGCAAGCTTCCAGTGGAATGCTAGTGGGTCTTCTGAAACAACCGACAATAAGGGCGAAGGATATGAAAGAGAAACCAGAGAACGATGTGAAGGCCTTACTGAAGAAGATAGCAGAGCTGGAGAGAACGATCGAGATGCAGAGTCGATTGATTGCGATTTTTCGAGAGATGCCGGGATGTCGGACAGCAAGTCTGACGGAAGATACTCCACGGAAGGAGAAGACACTTGCAAAAAAGATACAGAAACGAGTTCAAGAGAGAAGTCGCGATTCTTCTACTGGAGAAAGGACGAAGAATAAAGTCGGAAGACCTAGCAAAAGAGCTGGGAGTGACAAAGAGAACTCTGAGAAATTGGAAAGCTAAGACAAAAAAAGATTGCACTGCGGGGTCAGGAAGACCTCGTTATACTTCTGACGATCATAAGCGAGCAATGATCTTGGTGGCCCGTGAATTAAAGCGACAGGGATACCCTGGAAGCTCTGCAATTGCGATTGAACTAAAAGGAAAAGTGCAATTAAGACTTATAAGAAAATACGTTACAGAAATTAAAGAAAGAAGGCGTTTAAGAAAGTTGCAAGAAATTAAATTGAACCAGGTGCGAGTTGAGGTTCAAAAAGTAAATGTAATTTGGACTCAGGATGGTACACATCTAGGCAGAATAAATAGAAAAGCTGTTGAGTCACAGATTATAAAAGATCGAGGAAGTAAAAAGATTATTGGAGCTGTTACGGGATCAACCACAAATGGAAGTGAGATAGTTCAGACTTTGGACTTGTTGAAAGAGCAAAGAGGATTACCTCTCGTGTGGATGACGGACAATGGTGCGGCTTATTGCAATAAAGAAGTTAGAGAGTATGTGGATCGAGAAAAAATAGTTCATGTTCGTTCATTGCCGAGGACCCCTCAACACAATGGTGCGGCGGAAGTAATGATGAGGGAAATTAAGAACGACTGTATGCTTGGTAAAAAGTCCGTACTAGTTTGTGAAAAAGATGCTCATGCACGTTTAGTGAAGAGTATTGTGAAGATTAATAAGAATAGAAAGAGGATGAGTTTGTCATTTAAGTCTTCCGATGAAATGGACGAAGAGATGAGAGTGAATGATAAGAAAGTTGATCGTGCTTTGTTTTACGAAGAATATTGTACGGGGCTTAAGTCGATTGTGAATGTTCGAAGTGCGCGTGAGAAAAGATTGAGAGAACGAGAAATGGTAATGTGCTTGCTCGAAAAGCATGAGATGATATTACGAAATGGAAACGGATTGAAATACGGTGGATAATGAGGAAGTTTTTTTGTGAACACTACATTGATAGAGAGTACAAAACTATACTTAGCCTAAAGTTAGATTCTACAATTGACGAGAATAATCTTACCTTTGATCTAGAAAACGCTCCTCAGGGTGTTAACTTTAACTCCGATACGAAAGAATTATCTTGGATTCCTAAAGCTATTGATAAGGGAGAAGCAGAATTCTACATAAATGTAAGTGATGGACTTGTAAATTATCGAAAAATATTTAAAATTTCTGTTCTTGAGTTAGAACAAGTAAATTCAATATTCGCCTCATCTTCTGGTGGAGTATATGTAATTCAAGCTCCAGATTCTGTACTCAACAAAGCGAAAATAACTCTGCCCTCAAACGAGAAATCTTATTCGATAAATATTTATCAAGCAATCAATAATGGTTCTATTGTTTTTAAAACAGAAAGTTCATCCTTTCTAAAATCCCCAATGATAATTGATTTTGAAGATGAAGTTGAGGTTACTCAAAGATTTGAGGGATTAGATCATGTGGCCAATGAAAGTACTAGTTACAACTATTCTTATTTTTCAAAAAAAGCAAAAAGGTTTGTCGCTTGCAATGGTGATGAACTTTTAATTAGACATGAAGAGAGTCTCGATAGTTTTCAAAATCAAACTAGATTTAAATGGGAATCAATCAAACAAAGCCTTGGCGTAGATAACTATAGTGCTAATCTTGGCAGTAACACTGTGAGCATTTTACAGTCACTCAACACTCCATCGAAAAAGGCAAATTTAATTAATATTTTGGATCATTTGTCATCACTTAAATCGTTAATCACTGATGCCGAGATATATATCGTGGATTCAAGTGTACCCGAACTGGGAGATTCTCCAGGAATGCATGGTGAGGGAGATAAACGAACATTTTTTTTAAATCTGTCTTCTCTCAACGGAATTTCCAAAAATCCAACAACTAAACTAGTATTTTCAGAGCCATTAAAAAAGCATGTTATTTTACATGAGTACTATCATGTTCAGCAAGCTAGAGCGATGGGATGTACTCCTAATTTTTCAAAAAGATCAGCTGGCTACCGAAATTTTACTGAGGGTTCTGCAGACTATATTCCACTTAGTCAGTTGTCAAAAGCAGAACGAGATTCAATTGCAAAAGACAAATATAAAAATGAAGGCTTCTTGACTAGCCCATACACAATCGGAAACACCGTCTTAGGAAATGGATTACTGAAGCCAAATGCTGATTATACCACTAGGATTATGTGGGATTATCTTAATTTTGATCCATTACTTTTTTTCCAAAACTTAGGAAATTATTTAAGAGTTAACTTTGAAAACCCAGGTCCCATCTCAGGTGATGCAATTACAACAAAAATTTTGAAGACAACTAATGGTGGCGATTTATTACAGAGTTTAATCAATTTTACTGATGGAATTTACAATTACAATTCAGTCCCCATTTCATATCGACAGACAATTCCACTAATTTCAATAATTAAAGATAATTCAATTTTTACAGGCTGGGGTTCTATTCAAGATATCGAAAATAACAAGATTAAATTAAATGAAATGTCGCCTAATTTTGCAGGCATTGAGATAGAGTTAACTTTGCCTGGCCTTTCTGGAATTTCTAAGAATTTTTTAACTCGAGAATTAATTTCTAGATTGCAAGACCCTCTTTTTAACAATGTATTATCAGTTGAAATACCAAATGATCCAGAGATAAGCCTTAATGTTAGATCAGAGGAAGTTGATGCCCAAGGTAATGTTATTCCTTACAACAGTACTGAATCATATAAATGGTTAGTATTTGGAAAAAAAGCAAATAGTTATTCTTCTGATTTCCAATCATTGTTTAACATAAATCAAAGAGTCACTGTTAATATAGTCAATCAGTCATCCGAAAATAAGAAAATAAAACTATTAGTTCACTTTTTGAATCCAATTATCGAGTTGAACATTTCAGATGTTGGCCAATCTGGATTAAGTCGAGATCCATTTGAACCATATAAGTTTATTTACCCTAATGAAACAACAAGTAGTAAAAATTTAATGGTTGAAGCGTTTGACAGAAGTGATGTAGATAACTCTACTACTTTTAGATTTATTTATAATACATTTTGCTCTTTCTGCGAATATAAGTTTAGATCGTCACCCAAAGATATTGAGAATGTAAATTCAATATCTGATTTCTCAATACCATATTCTACATGGAATAATAACTCGGGATATAGTTTACAAGTTATAGCAACTAACAAAGCAGGTGAAAGTACAACTCGAATATTCTATGTGCTTGTACCTAAAGATAAAAAACCAACAGCTACCTTATACCTTCAAGAATGTTATCCAAACTGTGGATATGGGTGCGAAGGAAATGATACAATTTTATATACTGCCTTACTCAAAGTAACTGATCCAGATAGTGACATGGGCGACCCTGAACTTCCTTGGACTCACATTTACTCAAATCAAGGTCGACTTTCTACTCCACCGTTTAGCGTTCCATGGGGAGGCGGATCAGTAACAGTAAACATTCCGGCCTGTACTAAATAGCATTCTATTATCGGAGTAATTTATAATGATCAAAATTATACTTATGAACTTGGCATACACTATTATTAGTATATTTGTATTTCCAAATATTTCGTTTGCTGATCAACCATCTCCTCCTGCCGTATCAAATGGAATCTTTAGTGATAACAAGGAATATATCTATGTAACGTGGATAAACGAGAAAGACAAAGAAGCTCTTGCAGCTTCTAGTAATGACAATTCAGCAATAAAAATTCAAAAGAGAGATTTTCCAAAAGAAGGTCTCTACAAGTACAAAAGTAAAGCCTACCAATGGGTTCTTGACAAATCTGAAAGAGATTCAAGTAAAAAGTATTATCCTCTTGATGGTGGAATATATTTAATAAAATTAGGTGATCATCTCCCGGGAACAGCAAACGATCTTGCGTTCTCATATTACAAGAGAGGTAAGTTAATAAAAAGCTATAAAATTTCAGATGTGTGCAATGATGAACAAATGTATTTTAATACTTCTTCTCATTTTATTTGGAAATATGAAGATCTAGTAGACAATAAAAAGAAGTTATATTCATTCTATTCTTGTAAAAAGAAAATGATTATAGATGTAACTTCCGGAAAATTTACTTCCACCCAAGATGTCAGTGACAATTCTTGGCAAAACAAAGATTTCTCTTCTCCTTAGCCATCCAAAAAGTATTAATTAGTTACGACTATGGTAAGTCCCAAATGATCAACCCATTTAAGGTCTTTGTAAATGAACGCATACTAGTAGATTTTGAAAATAAAAAACAAAAGCATTAGCAATGCTTTTTAAGGAGAAAAAGTAAAACGCCACTAGTGCTTCTTGTAGGTTTTAAAAAAAACTTGAAGACTTTGATTTTAGGTTCGTGGGTTTCTATCGTGACAAGTTTGCTTAGCCACCTTCAGTGTCAATCTTGCCAATGAATGTAACTCAAAGGAAATAGAATACTCTAATGGGATGTTTAAAGTTAGATAAGAATTTTTACTCAAGAGAGGGGACTTGTCCGCTTCGGCTCCTGCCTCCCGCGTATTTCGTCTACACACTTTCTTTCTGGTATGAAAGGCAGGGGAAAATAGCAAATTTACAACACGATAAAGTGTGAGTAATCGACAATGAAAAAATTAATTATGACATTAATGTTTTTATCTCCTTTCATGGCTTCAAATACCTATGCCTATGATTGGGATAAGTGCCGTAGATCTTTAAATAAACAAAGTAAAAATGCAGGACTATATGGTGGTGTTTTAACGACTACAATTTTTCCAAGCCAGTTCAGCTCGTCATGGGGGGCTTGTTCAGCTTTAGGTAAACCAGAAGTGGACAAAAAAGCATTCTTTAATGACAATTTTGAAATGCTAAAGCAAGACATAGCTAAAGGGAATGGCGAGTATCTTGATGCATTTTTAGTTTTCTATAATTGTTCAATTTTAGGCAGAGAAGAGTTTATTAAAAGCTCAAGGAATAATTATAAAAATATATTTGGCACAAATCGACGACTAACTTTGTCCGAAACGATTCATCCTGAAACTAGAAGTTCAGAGGAAAGATATGTAAGGCCAGAAGAATCCTACAATAGACTTAACAAGATTTTAGAAGTAAGCCAGACAATAATCAGCGAATGCAAAAAAATAGAGAAATGAAAACATTTTGTTCTTAGAATTTTAATTCGTGAATTACAAAAAATTTAAAATAATTTCTCTACCCTATAATATTATTTATGGGGTAGCGCAAGAGAATACTTTTGAAAATGCGTTTGTGAACTGCTATCTAAGCCACTTAATTAGATTTTGAAGTGTAGTAAACATTAACCGTTACGGTCGAGCCGGCAACGTTATTAAATTTAGCAGTTCCATTAAGTCTCAGGAAATAACCTGAAGACGCTCCGCTTGGTAGATCGACAACTTTTAAATTTGGATCAAGGCTATTTGTAAATTGAAGTCCAAGATAATCCCACCCATTCGTAGCGTTTGGTGAAACAAGTACACCATTGATACGAACTTCAATTGTAGGAACATACGGCTCGCCGTTCTTTAGATAAATATAACCATACTGCAATTTCTGAGCATCAAACGTTACTGTCAGACAGTGTGGATAAACAATCAGATCATTGTCGTTTACTCCAAAGAGCTGAATCATTTGTCCCGTGAACGGCTCTCCCGCTGTAGGCAGCGTTCTGGTATTATGATTGATTTGATTTCCAATGTAAGCATAACCGTCGCCTGGAGATGTCTGGCCTGTTCTGTTTACCAGAACTTTTCCGTCATCGCGGACAACTCTCAAGGTATCCTGATCAAGTGAAGTAGATGATCCTGTTATCGGCCAGAAAGAATAAACGTGCTTGATAAGTGTCTGCTTAATGGCCGTATTCACACCATCAAAGATGTGATTGAAATCAATTGAGCAAATATCGTAATTGTCCGGATAGGGGATTGATCCTGACATAAATGGATTCAAATTGTCATTTGATGTCGGCCATCCGTTTGTGTATGAAGCTTCATAAAGTGATTTAGCCACTTTTCTATAGCGTGCATTAATTTTTCCAAGACCGCTTGAACAACTTGTAAGTGGAGCAATATTGATGAATCTCATCATGCTTGAATTAAGTGGAGACACGCCCGAACAGTCGATACCGCTTGCATTTCCACGCAAGCAGAGCAGTTTGTCGATTTTAGGCTGTAATCTTGGTTCCCAGTCATACTTAGTACATGAATTCCATCCAGTCGCCATTTCGCAGCTTGTATCATCTCCGTTAGACATGACAACAATGATTGTATAGGCATCATTTCTAAAAATACCGTTACCTCTATTGGCTTCGATAATTGCAGTAGCCCTGTCTACGCCCGGTTCATTAGAGCCAGACGCAGATGTAAAACTTAAAGAAGATGCAGCCTGTTCTTTTGTTTTTAAAATACTCGTAACACCGCTGACACTTCCTGAATCTTTAACGACGAGTGATGCTTCATTCAATGTATTAGCGCTGCTGGAAATAAGCGGAGCAGATAAAATATGATAATCGAATTTTTCAGATACGCTGTTAATCAACTGATTAAAAGAGTTTCTAGTTGCTGAGTTAATGAAAAGTGCACTTGAGCTGTTATCCCATAAAAGCAGAACATCGACTTTTGGACTTACTAATGTGCTTTGTGAACAAAGTTGAGTTGAAGTTGTGGTCAAAGGATTTATGGTTGAAAGTTGTGGAGTTTTGTTCGCAGAAAATTCTTCTTTAGCACATGAGACTAAAAAGAAGCTGGCGATTAAAAAGAGTGATTTCTTCATAAATTTACCTTTAATAATTATTTCCACGGACTTAACCCTAGGCTTATCGGTTCTTATGGGATGAATCTTGAGTAGAAGACTTAATTACTTGGATTTTTAATGGCAAAACCTCAACTAAAACTATCGAAATGGGCAAATCTTGAGCTGTAGTTTTTGTAATTTCAAAACGTTAAAATAAAAGAAGATTGAATTTAAACAAACAGCATATATAGAGATAGGAGCGCCTCCATGATTAACTGGTATTACGTTCAAGGATCCGAGCGAGTCGGTCCGGTGAATGAAGAAACTTTAAGGGACTTGTTTAACAAGGCCGTTTTAAATGCTGAATCATATGTCTGGAAAAAAGGAATGGCGAACTGGGAACATTTAAAAGACGTAAGCGAACTCGATTTCAGTCAGCCGGCTGAACCAGCTAAAGCAGCGAGGCAAGTCGAGCCAGCTCCGGTTAAGACAGAAAGTAAACCGAAAGTCAGCGAATCATCTCCCGAAGTCACATTTAATTTTGACTGGGATATAGTAAGAAGTAATGAAGAATTATTTTTTATAAAAATTGGTCATGATCGCCGTCATCTTGAGGGAAAAAATCTTTATGGGCCCTATTCATTAAATGAATTAAAAGAAGCAATGGATGATAAGCGGGTCAATGATCATACGTTGATCTTTGCCGCCGGCATGCCTGGATGGGTGGAGATAGGACAGACGCCGCTTAACCCGAAAAATTTAAAACTGGATACGAAAAATGTTCTGGATGAAACACCATTATTAATTGTGGTAAACAATGATCATCTCCCACTGATTACGTTGGTATTTGAAGCGGGAACAACAAAATGCACGCTGCTGGGGGCTGGCCCTTTTAAATCAGGAAGTACTGTTTTAGGTTCCATTTACTCAGGAACAGCATTGAAAGCTAAAAATGTAAAAATGACGATTGATGAGTATCGTCCACATGAACAAAAAGTTTTTTGCAGCATCAATGACATTGATGATTCTGCAAAAATGATAATGCAAAATTATGCAAACTGAACCTGAAAAAGAAATTAAACTTGTCTGGAAAAAACTGGAAAAAAATATTCTGGTCTCCCAGTTTGGTTCTTCCAATGCAGACAGAAGCAGGGTCTACGTAAAAAAATTTGAGGCTATAAAAAAAGATTCAGAAAGAAATATCACCGTTTTTTTGCTTCATGATATTGGCCAGTATCACGGACGGTATCTCTCCATGATTGACTGGATCCGCAACCATATTCCAGGTATTTCTTTTATCGCGATGGATTTTGTCGGACATGGACTCAGTTCCGGAACACGCGGACACATACAAAAATTTGAAAATCTAGTGGAAGATTTATTATTTCTTCTGGGCCACATTGAAAAAAAGGAAAATGAAAGGGAAGAGTGGATTGTTCTGGGTCATGGACTCGGGGGACTTGTCGCTCTTGATTTGTTGAACACCTATCCTGAATTAATTGAAAAACGAATTGATGGCCTGATTCTTTCTAATTTCATTATGAAATTCGACTCAGCCTTATTGCAGATTGAAAATCGAATGGCGGAATCAATTGCGGGATTTAAAATGCTGGCCGGCCACTTAAGACCATTAAGGGTTCTTAAGAGCGAAGAAATGCTGAGTGACCCACAGTATGCTCTAATTTACGAGCAAGACCCGCTGGTCGTCCATAGACCTACTTTAATCACCATCAGAGAAGTTCAAAAAAAGGTAGCAAATATTTATCAGGATTCTTATTTTATTGGAAAACCACTAATGCTTTTAAAGTCGGAGAAAGATTCAATCATCAACCTAAATGGAATGGAGTATTTCGCCAAGGGAATCAAAAAAGAACTTCTGACTGAAAAGAAGTATTCACTTATGAAGCATGACTTGTATAATGAAATTGATAAGGAATCCGTATTTAAAGACATAACAGACTGGATGAAGACAAAATGAAAATAAAAATAAACTTCCTTTTATTGCTTCTGGGCCTGATCGCCGTTTCTTGTGCAAATCTCAGTAAGAATACAGTTGAAACAGGTAAGCTTCCTTTGAAAAATGGAACATTTGCCGACAAGGTCTGGAAAGAAGATTTAATTTTTCACAGATATTCCTGGTATCACGAACTAACACTGACTTTTGACCTGATGCTGGCGCAGGTTGTACCACAATCTTCTTTTAACTTCTGGTTTTCAAAAGACGAACTCGATACTCTTGATAAATGCAGCGACTCACGTGTCGTCATGGCTTATTCAATGGACACCAAGGTTATTCCTTATTCATCCCTCTATGAACAAATTGAGAGAGCAGGCTATACCCGTGTAGAATTGCTGGAATTTAAAAAACAATTACTTGGCCACCCGGATTCAAATTTAAATGGCTTTAAACTTTATCACATATTCGCAATTTGCAAGAAGACTAAAGACCTTAAACCATTGATAATTAACTTCCCTGGTTTCGTAGAACAATCAATTCAGTAGTGCTTTTTTAACTAAAGTTTTAAAGCCAATATCCCGATGCATAAGATCGGGAGTACTAATGAGTGAATCACAAAAACGCGAACGTTTCGGACGCTATCTGATACTGGATCATTTAGTTGACGGTGGTATGGCAAAAATTTGTCGTGCCCGCTTCTTAGGTGAGCAGGCCGATAAAGTAGTTGCTATCAAAATGGTGCAGCCACAATTCTCGAAAGACGAAGCATTTAAAACAATGTTTATGGACGAGATTAAAGTTACCTTTGGTCTGCTCCATCCCAACGTTATTCAGACTTACGATTATGGTATGAACAAAGGGCAACTTTTTGTTGCCATGGAATACTGTGATGGACGGAATTTAAAAGAATTTTTAGATAAACTTAAAGAACGTAAATTTGTTTTCCCGGTTGAAATTTCTACTTACATTATTTCTCAGGCTTGTCAGGGGCTTTATTATGCCCATACATTCAGAGATAAATTAACCGGCACTGAAGCCAATATCATTCACCGGGATATTTCTCCACACAACATCATGTTGACTTATGATGGTGCTGTTAAAATCATCGACTTCGGTATTGCCAAGTCTCAAAGTAATTCAGAGGCTACTCAGGCAGGAACGATTAAAGGTAAACTTTCTTACCTTGCTCCAGAATATCTTGAAGGTCATGAACTTGATGCCCGTTACGATCAATTCGCTCTTGGGATTACTCTGTGGGAAATGCTTTGTTCCCGAAAGCTGTTTAAAGAGAATAATGACCTTGCAGTATTGAAGAAAATTCAGGACTGTAAAATTCCGGTTCCTTCTTCAATCAATCCAAATGTTCCAAAGGAACTGGACGAGATTGTTTTAAAGGCATTGAGCAAAGACCGCACTAAACGATTTGATAACCTCGATCAGATGAACCGTGCGCTGATGAAGTTTCTCTACGCTAAATTTCCGGACTTCAATGCGACAGATCTTTCATATTTTTCTCAGGAACTTTTTAAAGATGAAATTAAAGTAGACCGCGAGAAAATGTTTGAATTTGGTAAGATAGATCTTCGTCCTTACCTTGATGAAGTAAAAAAGGAAGCTGAAGGCGGGACAAACGGAAACACGGAGTCTGCTGTTTCTGTAGCAGAACCGTCAGCGAAACGTGCAGAGCAGGTAATGCTTGATTTTGGTTTTGACGATCCGAAAGAGACTAAAACAAAGCAAACTCAAACAGTCAAAAAATCCAATGGTGGTATCTCTGCAAAAGAAAAATCAAATGCGGCAGATCCAACAGCTTCGAGAGTAGTACCTGATGGAACTCAAACTACATCTAAGACCGGCGCTGTTAAACCTGGTCAGACAAAGTCCGTAGTTAAAAAAATGGATGCGACTAAGATCGATGGAACCAGAACCAGAATGATAAGAGCGGAAGCTAAAACAGCCGCTAAGAAGAAGTCTTCCTCAGGAGCCGTTGCAGCTCTTTTTGCATTAGTCGTCGGGGGCGCAGCCTATCTTTATTTTGGTGATGAGACTCAAGCACCGCCGGTCGTCGTAGCAGCTCCGGTTAAAGAGAAAGCCCGTAAACCAGCTCAAGTGCCAGCGGGAAAAAATACTGCATCACCTAGCAGAGATTTTTCACAGGACAATGGAAGCGTCGTCTTGTCTCATTTTGATAAACAAAAGATGCAGGTTTTTCTCGACGGAAGAAAAGTTGATATTGATTTATTGAGCAATATAAAAGTACCGGTAGGATTCGATTTTGTTTTAAGAGTCCAGATAGAAGGTAAAAAGCATTTTGTAAAAGAAATGCGTGTAGATAATACTTCTACAGTGGAAGTTGAAGTGCCGGAAATGCCGGCTATTGGATATGGGTATATAAATACACCTTCAAACTGTTCCCAGGGTGAAATTCGTTATGAAATCTTTGGAGAAAAAAGAGTAAGTCAAATTCCTTTTAAGGAAACTTTTGGTGTAGCTTTTCCTTTAGGCATCAGCGATAGCCAGCTTGTGCCGGCGACATATCAGATCTATTTTAAAAAGATCGGCGAAGATATCGAAAGAAAAATCGATGTCACCATTTCACGCGAAGACCAGACCATAGATCTTTGCGAACTACTCTAGCTATTCTTGTTCGCTTTTGGTTTGTTTAAAAATATTATTTTTTCTCATATTAAGCAATTTTAGAATATCTGCTGCAGTTTCTTCCAGGGCCTTGTCGGTTACATTAAAGACCGGCCAGCGTTTGTTTTCTTTAAATATATTATTGGCCCACTCTATTTCTTCGACAATCTTGTCATGTTCAGCGTATTCACCCTGATGTTTATCAGCACCAAGTCTTTGTAAACGATTTTTTCTGATTTCGCTGAGTGAATCAGGATCAATAGTGAGGGCGAAAATTTTTCTCTGATCAACTTCCATAAGTTCGGAAGGCAAGGGCTGATCTTTAATCATAGGGATATTGACCACTTTAATTCCATGCTGTGAGAGATAGACTGACAATGGTGTTTTGCTCGTTCTGGATACGCCAACCAGAATGACATCTGCCAGATGGAGTGATGCCAGATTTCTGCCGTCGTCATGATTAAGTGTGAACTCCATTGCTTCAACACGTTTATAGTATTCATCATTCACCGCGCGCAATAAACCCGGTTCAGACATCGGTTCCTGGTTAAAATAATTTGAAAAAGCCGTCAGTGCAGGGCCGATGAGATCGAGAGTGCGCACATGCTTGCTTCTTGAAAGCTCGGCGATGTACTCCCGAAGTTTGCCTGAAACAATGGTATGAATAACCAGATCATGGTGAATAGCAGCTTCATTAAAAATTGCATCAATTTGCTCTACCGTACGAATGTTTTTATAGCGGGTAAAATAAACTTCCCGGTCTTTGAATTGGGCCATAACAGCTCGTGAAATGGCCGTAGCGGTTTCACCGGTTCCGTCTGAAATGACGATAATTTTTAAGCGTTGAGTTTCTAGCGCCATGACTTCCTCTTAAGTTTTCAACTAAGTGACTCAGATATTCTATCATTAACTGAGGAATTGCTCTACGGTTGAAAAAATTTTTTCCTGGTCAGAAAGGGGATTAAAGCACAATCTCGGAGTTATTTTTTTGAAAAAGGTTCTTTGTGATTTCGCAAGTTGTCTGGTGGAAATGGCGATTCGTTCAATACATTCTTCTTGAGTTGCATAAAGTCCGTTGCGCAAATCAATGGCTTCTTTATATCCGATAGAACCCAGTGGTTTTTCAAGAAGCGAAAACCCCTGTTGAGACAGCGCTTCAATTTCCTCCATCAAACCTATATTAAACATATTTCTTGTACGGGTTTTGATGATTTCGAAATGCTGATCCTTGGGCAGATCGAGATATAGATGAAGAGTTTTCCAGTCGTGGATTATATCAGTGAAATCGTAAGGAGAGAGTTCATCCAGAATTTTCTTCTGGGAGGAAATAGTTGTACCGGTCATTTCAAAATGAATCGCAGCTCTGATCAGGCGGTAATGATCATTCTCATGAAGATTAATCAGGGACTGGGGATCATGCTTTTCTAGAAAACTGATAATTGGTTCTATCCCTGATTTTTGATAGAGCAATTCAAATTTGTCCTTAATTTCTTCCGTTGGGCTTATGGATTCATACATCCCTTTTAAAAGTGCCCTTAAATAAAATGCGCTGCCGCCGACCAGGATGACACATTTACTCTGACTCATCATTTCTTTGATAAGAATTTCCCCCTTTTTGATAAATTCGGCTGCGTTCATGGGAGAACTAATTGAAGCAATATCGATCATAAAATGTTCAATATTATTCTGTTCTGACTTGGTTGGCTTGGCCGTGCCGATGGAGATTTCTTTGTAAAACAGAAGTGAATCAAAATTAACAATAACTGCAGGAATTTTTAATTGATCAATAATCCTTTTGGCCAACTCAATGCTTGTCTTTGTTTTTCCCGAAGCTGTGGGACCAGAAATAATGATGAGCTGATTTCTCACAAGATTCTCTGAATATTTTTTTCAGATAGTTCTACGAGCACACCTGAATTCAAAATTGAGTTGTTATTCAAAAAATTTAATAAATTATGAGAGGCCAGTGGCGATGTGGCCGGCCAGTTTTCTTCCATATAAGTTTTAAAATCTTTTGCATTAAAATTTTTTACTTTTGCCTGATTAATATATTGAATAAGACAAGTGGTGATGTCCCTGCAAAGAGCCTGTGGAACAAACCTAGGCAGGGTTCTGAGTGCAATGACTTCTGAATTTAGCCTGTCCAGGTCAAAACCAAGATTCTTGAGTTCGTCGAAATGATCGTCTATTTTTCCTGCAGGTATTTTAAATGGCTCACTGATCAGCAAAGGGCCTGATAATTCGTCATTATCTACAAAAGCCTGCAACGAGTCCGAAACAAAAGCAGCGATAATATTTTTAATATTTGCAACGAAAAATCTATCATGCAGTTTAACCAATACAATCGCAGGTGAAATATACCCGATGACAGGGGAATGCTCTGTTCTTTCAGCAGGTGAAGAATGAAACTCTGTTTGAATTTGGTTGGAACCCATATTTAACAGATCAAATGTCTGATTTTCTTCCCTTGTAAAAAACTGATTCTGGGGATTTGATGTTGAATAGTTTTCAGTTTGAAGTAGAGTTGCCGCATTGGCTTTCATCGCACTTTTCAAAGAAGTGACCAGCAGGGAATAAATGATATCTGACTTTAAAAATTTAACCTGAGTCTTATTGGGATGAACATTGACGTCGATTTCTTCAGCTGGAACATTAATTTTCACCATGTAATGCCCGCTCTCTCCAAAACGCCATAGCGGCTCAAGTGTTCTTAGAATTGACTGATGAAGGGATTTGTCCTGAAAATACCGGTTGTTTACAAATAGGTAATGATGCCGGAACTGTGGTGTTGAATGTGTTGTGGGGGAAAAATAAACCTCTATTCTGTAATTTTCATATTCTTCTGATGCACTCCAGAGCAACGAACCCGTATCTTTGGACGTCTTATTGAAAAAAACCTGTTCAACTCTGTTGCAAGTTGCAGTTTCTTTAAATATTTCACGTTCTTTTTCATCCCACTTAATTGAGAAAGTTGTCTGTGGATTTGAAAGTATAAATGCATAAAGCATTTTTTTTAGTGCAGATTTCTCACTGACTTTGGATTTGATAAATTTCAAACGGGCCGGTGTGTTATAAAAAAGATCTTTAATATAGAGGGAAGTACCGTGGGCTGAAGAACGGTAGGGAATCAATAGCTCCTGTGATCCACCATGAATAATAATTTTTCCGCCTTCGCCACCAAGATCAGTGGGCTGAGTCGTACACGTAAGTCTGGCTGAAGCGGCAACGCTCGCCAGGGCTTCACCCCTGAATCCAAAACTTTGAAGTTGATACAGGTCCTCAAAATTTTTTAATTTTGATGTAGCATGACGAAGAAAAGCAAAAGGCAAAGTATCAAAGCTCATTCCATGCCCGTTGTCTTCTATGCTCAAGAGATCGAGTCCATTTTCCACCAGATGAATATTGATTTTGGTAGAACCTGCATCCAGAGAATTTTCTATCAGCTCTTTGATTAAAGAGGCGGGACGTTCCAGAACTTCACCGGCCTTAATTTGATCGATAATGTGTTCGGGAAGAATCTCTATTTTTGGCGGAGTAGTGTCTTTATTCATTAGCCCCTATAGAATTGCACCTGATTTCTGCCACCTTCCTTGGCTTTGTAAACTGCATCGTCAGCTCTCTTAAAGAGATCTGTTCCTGTGATTACACCCTGGCGATAATCTGCAACTCCGATAGATGCTGTAACAGGAAGTCGTTTCCCGTCGTAAAGAAATTCTTTATTTTCGATGAGCTTTCTTAATCTTTCTGCGATTTCAAAAGACTGCTTCAAATTTGTTTTTGGAAGCAGAATGACAAACTCTTCGCCGCCGTAACGTGCAAACACGTCCTGCTCTCGTATTCCATTGGCCCTTATAACACCGGCCATTTCTTTCAGAACATAATCGCCCGCATCGTGTCCGTAGCCGTCGTTTAGTTTTTTAAAATGATCAAGGTCAAAAAGCACAAGCGACAGCGGTTCACCTGTCACTTTACATTTATTTACTTCAATGGCGATTCGATTGTTAAAATAAGTTTTATTAAAACAACCTGTATGCTTGTCAGTGTTAGCTTCAAGATTTAATTTGTCGTAGGTTAAACGCTCAGGGTCTCCCTTTGGAAGATATTTCAGAGCAATACTTCCGATCTTTATGATATCGCCTTTGGCGAGTGGAGTGAGACTTTCAACTTTTTTATTGTTTAAATAAGTTCCGTTCTTGGAACCGCAATCTTCGAGAATGTGTGATTCGCCGCTGGCAAGAAGTTTAAAGTGGTAACGTGAAACACCGTTGAATTCTAGCGCGATTGTATTATCTGCATTTCGTCCGATGCCAACTTGTGGCTCAATAAGATCAAATATAGTGCCGTTCAAATCTCCACCGACAACCAAAAGGGCAGCTGGCTTTAAGAGCGCTTCTTTTTCTGAAGCCTGCAAGGCAGCTCTAATGTCTGTTAAGACAATGGTTGTATCATCATTACTCATTTTCCCGAATTCCTTTTTAACGATTCTTTAAGCTATAATTTTAACTAAGAGATGAAATTATTTCAACTGATTCAAAAAATGAAAGGCATAAATCTTTCCTGCCTCTACGCCCGGTTGATCAAAAGGATCAATCTTTAAATAATCTCCCATCAGTGCCGTTAGAGATTCAAAAAATAATATTAAACTGCCCATGTGAAATTCATCATTAACCTCGATCTTCAGGTGAATAGTGGAGCGTTTATTTTCCTGCAGCGCCTTTAGGGTGCCCGATAGTTCTGCTTTCATCAGCTGGGACAAGCTAAAAGTTGAGAGTTTCGAGAGGTTATTTCCTCCCAGGGAGCTTGCCAGCTTAAAATCATGGCCGAACTTCTCAACCTCAATCAGGATAAGGCATTTATCATTAGGACCTTCCATGAAAAGCTGCATTTGGGAATGTTGATCAGTTGCACCGTACGCGACTATTGGAGTGAATCCTGTTTCAACAACTTCACCAGATCTGTTTTTCTTTTTCCCTAAACTTTCGGCCCACAGCTGGGTAAACCAGAAGGAAAAGGCCCGTAGCTTGGAAGAGTAAGGCATTACAACAGTTTGATTAACATTTCTTTCCTTCTTAAGAGTATACAAAAACTCAGCAGTCATAAGCAGCGGGTTCTTTACGGAAGATTCCAGACAGATCGCCTGCATATCACGCGCACCGCGAATGAGACCGTCAATATCTATGCCTGCAAAAAGTGCAGGAAGATAGCCAACCGGAGTCAGGGCACAAAATCGTCCTCCTACGTCGCTCGGCACTTCCAGACACTGAATTCCAGTTGCTCTGGCAAGATCAAGCAGCTCACTTTTTTTAGGATCGGTGGCAAAGACAAAATAATTTTTTAAATTATCTTTTGTAATATTTTTTTCATTCAGGAAATTAACAATAATGGCTAGAGCTGCCAGGGTTTCTGCTGTTCCACCTGACTTGGATACAAAATAGAAGAGGCATTCATTCACTTTAAAATTATTAAGGGAATGTAGCTGGGAATGAATTTCCTCCGGATCAATATTATTGATGAAGAGAAATTTCGTATCACTTTTTTGTAGGGCATTGACCAGCATCTCCGGTCCGAGGCTTGAACCGCCGATCCCGATATGAACAAAAACTTTTCTGTCCTTAAATTGATTATACATTTTCTGCGATGAAGAAATCAATTCAACACGCTCGAATGTATGAAAAAACTGGGCAGCAGGATCGGCAATAATTTTTTTGAAAGATGCCAGTTTCTGGAGATCAATGTTATTTGGTTCATGGGAAAAATTAAATGAAACTGCCATTGTTACACCTGCTTATTTTAGTGTTTGCTGTATTCTTTTTTTAAATTGCGGGCAATAACGACTCTCTGAATCTGGTTGGTTCCCTCAACAATCTGTAAAACTTTCGCGTCCCTCATAAAACGTTCAACAGGGTACTCACGGGTGTATCCCACACCACCTAAAATTTGTACAGCTTCAGTCGTTACAAACATTGCAGTATCTGTAGCTTTTAATTTTGCCATGCAGGCGAGTTTGGCATTTGGCGCTCCACGATCGTAATCGCGTGCCGCCTGGAGAACCAGTAGCCTTGAGCATTCAATCTCGGTGGCCATGTCGGCCATCATGAATTGCAGACCCTGGAAATCAAAAATGGCTTGCTTAAATTGCTGTCTTCCAAGCGAGTAGGAAACGGCTTCATCAAGTGCGCGCTCGGCGCAGCCAACGGCAATGGCACCAATGGTAAAGCGTCCTTTTTCCAGTGCAGCCATGGCAATTTTAAATCCATCACCTTCGCTTTGTAATAAATTTTCTGCCGGAATAAAACAATTGTGAAACAGAAGTTCCCGGGTCGGGGAGATTCTCCAGCCCATTTTCTTTTCTTTCTTGCCGTAGCTGAATCCAGCTGTTCCGTCGCGAACGATGAAAGCTGAAACACCTTTTCCGCCAACTTCACCCGTGCGTGCCATGACTATATAAGTTTTAGCTATGCCACCGGACGTAATCCAGATTTTTGATCCGTTTAATGTATAACCGGAAACGCCATCTACAGTTGTTTTCTTTGCAGTTGTTTGAAGTGCTGCTGCATCGGAACCTGCACCTGATTCACTCAGACAAAAGGCTCCGATTTCAGATCCTGAAGTTAAAGCAGGAAGATATTTTTTCTTTTGAGTTGCATTTCCAAATTCATTGATGATCGCCTGAACCATGCTTGAAACAGAAATGGTCACGGCGTAGGAAACGGATGATTTTGCAATCTCAGTAAGGGCGATGGAAAAATCTTCGTAAGAGAGTCCCATCCCGCCAAATTCTTCCGGCAGAGTCATTCCACAAAAACCAAGCGAGCCCAATTCATTAAAAATATCCATGCGAAAATTTTCAGTCTCATCATCGTGTTCCATATGAGGCTCAATTTTCTGCAGACGATATTTTTCCAGCTGACTTTTTAGTTCAAGTTGTATTTCATTCATCGCTCATTGTCCCTATGCTTTCATGTCTTTCAAAAGATTTTTTGCGATGATCATAATCATCACTTCATTGGTACCTGCGCCGATTTCATTGAGTTTATTGTCTCTCATCATTCGCTCAACCGGGAATTCTCTTGAGTATCCATACCCGCCGTGAAGCTGGATAGCATCCAGAGCAATCTTGGTAGCCATTTTTGGCAATGCTAATTTTACCTGAGCGGCCATGCTCGGGCCTCTTTTTCCCATGTCATATCTTTTTGCTGTCGTGTAAAGAAAACTTCTCATCATTTCCGTTTCAGTGGACATTTCAGCCAGCATTTTCTGAATCATCTGATAAGTGCCGATGTGCTTTCCAAATTGTTTTCTTTCACCGGCATATTTCACGCATTGATCGACGCAGGCCTGGGCAATCCCAAGCGAAATCCCGGCGATAGTGATTCGCTCGATATCTAAATTTTTCATCATGTGGTAAGTCGACTCACCAACTTTGCCGACGAGTTGAGTTGCTGGGACTCTGGCATTTTCAAAAACAAGTTCGCCGGTTGGACTTGATCTCATACCCATTTTGTGAATAGGTTTTCCAACTGAGAAGCCAGGTGTTCCTTTTTCAACAATGAAAGTTGAAAGATTTTTCTTTTCATTGCCTGTGCGAGTGTAGAGATAGACCACGTCAGCGTACTGAGCATTGGTGATCCACATTTTTGCGCCATTGATAGTGAAAGATCCATCCGCGTTCGAAGTTGCTTTTGTCTGCATCCCAATGGCATCCGAACCGTATTCAGGTTCACTCATTCCCATACATCCGATGTGTTCACCGGTAATAAGTTTAGGAAGATATTTTGCTTTTTGTTCACTCGAACCGTTGTTTTGAATATTATTTACACAAAGAATAGAATGGGCGAGATATGAAAGTGTCGAACCGGCACAGGCTTTACCAAACTCTTCCATGACAATTGTTGCGGCAACAGCACCCATTCCGGCTCCACCGTAAGCAGGATCTGCCGTGATGCCAAGTACACCCAGTTCGCCCATTTTTTTAAAAGCGCTTATGTTGAATGATTCTTCTTCATCATGCTTGGTTGCAAATGGCGACAACTCTTTGCTTGCGAAATCTCTACAGAGTCTTTGAAGGTCTTTTTCTTCATCAGTGAAAAACCACATTGCTTAACCGCCTTTTTGCAGATTATAATTTTGGTAATATTAGGTCCTAATTTATAACAAATTTAGACAAACACTGTAAGACATGAGGTGTTAGTAGTGACTCTCACCACTCCCGTTCCGCGAGACATAGATACCGTTTTTCCTGGGGAAAACTGGTTTTTCTATTGGAAGACCTCTGCTTCTCTGTGGAGAACCAAGCTTCAGGAGTTTCCTGGTACGCGTATTATCATTCCATTGAATTGGTCTTTTCACTCCGATACAGGTGATCAATTTGATTTTGACGAGCATCGTCCAGAAACTAATCTAAAAAAATTGGTCGATATTGCTCAGGAAGTAGGGAAACAGGTCGTTTTTTTTCTTCCTCTGACTCCTGCACCGTTTTTACCAAATGGTGGGCTGCCCCATTTATTGGCCAGAAGCCTGGCCCTGAATACAGAACAAATGGCCTATGGCGTGGTTGATGCCGACGATAATTTATTTAAAATTTATTCTTTTTTTGATCCCCGGGTTTTTGAAGCCTTTGAACGTTTTGTCAAAAAATTGGGTCAGTATTTTTTTGAAAATAGGATCGCCGCAGATTTGTGGGGAATCCGCTCGGGGTATTTTAAGGACGGTCAATTCAGAAGTTTTATGGAAGATTCATCAAATACTTTTGAGCAGGCTTTTAGCCGTTTTTTGAAAGGAAAAAAGGGGGAGACCGATACCCTTTCTCCGATAGAAGAGAAGCAGTTGGCGTTTGAGTTCAATAAAACTATTCAGGATCTCTATACAGGAACTGCCAAGGACTGCATCGGTCAGAACTTTGAAGGCACTCTGGAAGTCGCTTTTTTAGGTGGTTCAACTTCTAAATTTTTAAAACGTCTTTCAGGCACGATTTCCACTGTCGATTATTCTTCCGAGATCTATGAAGCTCTGGCCAAGGATATCATTCCTTCATCGGTTTTAATAAATCACCGGTTAAAAAAAGGGGTTTTGACAAGAGAGCTTAATGATCTTGTCGCCAATTCTTATTTGCCGGCTCGTCTTGCAGCCAATACGGCTTATGATTTTGAAGACATTGCTGTCTTCTCGCCGCTCTCGTTTTTTAAAGTTTATGAAAAAATTGACGGCCTCTCTTCTATGTTTCAGAGCTGGGAGAATTTAAACTTATGGAATTATCTTCATTCGACATACGGATGGAGCTACAAAGTTATTTCCAGCGATACACTAAAGCTTCATGAAACGAAAAGCCCTTATCAGGAATTTATTCATTTAGTGCATGGCCATGATGTAGACCGCACACTTTTTAATTTCATATTGAAAACTTTCATGAACGGCGGAAGAGTTATTTTGAATCGCTCCGGACTCTCTGAGGAGTACACAAAGCGCTTCGAGACCTTTTTCCTGGAAAATAATCTCACTGTAGAAAAAGTGAATTTTAAGACCACTATTCAGAATATTTCGCTGGGAGAAGGCCGCCTGGTCCTGATGGATGGTGATCAATTCAAGGATATGTCGCCCGCAGATTATGAAGAATTCTGGAAGAAGCTGGTTGAAACGTTCTCACTGCTTCATATTCCTATTCAAAACGTTGAAGGAATTGATTATTACTGGCGTACACGTCCTAGCTCCACCAATGAACTGAAATTTGAAGAAGTGAGAAGGCTCTCCCTATACAATCCGACCAGCTATAGAAAAAAAATAAAAATGAATCTTTCAAAAAACTTCGTTGTGTATAAAGTATTGGATGAAATCAATGTCATTGTTCAGACTTTTCCAAACGAGCTGGAAATTGAACTTTCGCCAGAAGGGTCCGTCATTGTCGATTTTGGAGTCTTTTCATGAACGATACAGAGTATATTGTCGGCATTTACAATTATATTAATGCAGCACCAGAGCTCAATGCAGACTCTGCTTACTATATTTTATACCTGCTTGATGAGAAAGGTCTTCTGGATAGATCAATAGCTCTAAAGATCTATGAGGAACGATTTAAATCGTCACTGGCCACAACCGAATCTTATACAAACTCTTCAAAAATGATCGGGCCATTTGATTCGACTGATCAGCTCAATCAATTCGCCTTTCAACTATGTGAAGAGCTAAACGCAGCGAAGGTAAGCCTGCTCTCAGTCCAGGAATATAACCAGCTTCTGGAGAGCACTCAATCGGCCCCGGATTTTCATCGCGACCTCCTTGAAAAAGGAAATGTTATGGAAAATATAGAGCGCAAGAAGAAAGGGTTTTTAAGTCGCTTTTTCTAAAAATCAAATAACTAATAATTTGCTTCACCAAATTGCTTGGCAAAATCATCATAAAGTTTCTGATTGAAATTTGCATTTGGAATAAAAATTCTTATATTAAAAAAAGTTTTACTCTTGTGATTGTATCCTACAAAAAATATTGTTTTCTTTTTGAAGAGTTCTTTATCGCAAATACCCAGCGCATTTCTTTCACTGGCATTCGCCAATAGGACGTATGAGTGACTGGAATAATAAGAAACTTCCCGGATGGTTGGCTGATTTTCCATGGCGCATGTCAATGTCGTGGATGTTTCACCGGCATAGGGACTTTTTCTGTTTTGATAGGAATTGAAAACACTTTTGTAAAAAAGCTGGGTCATTTTAGAACCCTCTTCAAGTTCAACATTATTGGTAATATCGATCTGAATGACTGCGTGTTTACTGATGTTTTCCAGATCGTAATGATGAAAAGAAAACTTGGCTTCAGGGGCACTTCGTTTTACGTGTTTAATTAATTTAACGTCTTTCAATACTGCATTTGTAAAACCATTTTGGTTCAAAATCAGCTGCAGCTCTTCAGCGTCGTTAAAGCTCCATGCCGTATTAATGCAAGTCATGCAAAACAAAAGTGCGAATAAGTTCTTCATGAAATTTTCCTCAAATTTCGTCCTTAATTAATTGCTTTAGAAGCTTGGTCTCAAGATCAGCACCAATTTTAAGATTCTGTTGATACAAATCATTTTTTTCATGAGGATCATTCTTTATATCATAGAGCTTTCGTTTTGAATCAACTAAATCAAGGTGCAGCTTCCAAGTATTATTCTCCCTTATCGCAAAAAGATCGTGGTTGAAATTCTTTGATATGATTTCAGACTCGAAGATATAATCAAGATTTTCGTGAACCGGGGGGGGCGATTTTGATTCAAGCAGGGATCGTGTGTACCGGCCGATGCCTCTTAAGCTGGACTGTTCCTGGATAACTTTAAAAGTATTAGTATGTGGAGGCTTAACAAAAAGATTGGTTCCGATAAACTCTTCATACACACCGACCGCGTCGAATATTTGCCCGTGCTCCATCATGGCAAATCCAAAACTGCTGACGATAATAAATAAAGTGTTGTCCGCCAGCTCTTTGTTGCCAAAAAGAGAAAAAAGTTCAGGCAGTCTGCTGTCCAGATAGGTTTGTCTCTGGTAATAAAGCTCCGACATTAAAACTAAATCATCCTTGTAGCCTTTTGAGTTTTTCCAAAGTTCCAGCAGATCGTCCATTATTGTGAGATTTATAAAACGCAATTGTAAAATATTTCGAGGCAACCTTTTTAATTTGATCAATTTATTAATGGCCTTCATTACCTGGGGGGAATGATGCTGACGAAGGGTTTCATCAAAAAGTACAGAGTAAAATGTTACTTTGTCAGGAGTTTCTTCGGGGCTATTGAGATATTTTAAAAAAAGTTCCCTCGATTTTGGAGTGAGTCTGGAAATATTTATTTTTTGTTCGATATAAAGAGGAGGGTGAAGTTCTTTAATATGAAGTTCCAGAAAAAAAGGCTTATCTCTTTTTTGACTGAATTTTTCCTTGAGATAATCATATCCAAGTTCAAATAGATGAGATTCCGCCGGCAGATTCATAAAAATATTTAAAGGAAGTTCCGGGTTCTTTTCAACTTCGATTCTTCTCAGACTGTGCGTTTTCCATCCTAGACCAATCAACTCATAACCACTTTGCTCATAAATTTTATTGGGTATCTTTGAGAGCCATAAATGCATGTGTTCCCATGAATTTTCCGTGAAACAATTTTTAAACATATAGCCAGTGTCTGTAAAATGATTCAGGTTCGGCATTAGTTCGGTACGAAAATTTTTGGGCAATTCTGGTTTTCTGGTAAAGCTGTCCATGGAAATAATAAAGATATTAGGCTTTCCTGCTGAATAAGCCTGCGAAGAAAAAGCGGACAATAATAATATGAATATGTATTTCACTTAAAATCCTCTATGTATTTTAATAGAACCTCATCTAAATTATAATTGCCATCGGCTGGAAGTTTGAACTTAGAAATATTTTCATCTCTACCCATGATTAAAACACGACGATTTTGTTGTATGTCCTGAGTGAATAATCTGTTGAAAATTTTATGTTTTGGGGCTGCAGAGTGAATGCCGCTCGCCAGAATTACGATTGTATCTTTCAGGCTATCGTTTCGTTTAAGTTCGCTGATAATTTCCAGGAGAATACGGGCTGTTTCCTTTTTCTTTATTATATAAAGTTCGTTAATTAATTTTAAATCGCGGGAATTTTCATCGTCTTGTACGAATTCGGTATAAGCTTTGCGCCAGAATGTAGAATCGCGGGTAACAATGTCTGTTGAGATCATGGCCGATTGAAATGATGTCAATCTGGAAAAGCGATAGTCATCAAACAATACGCTAAAAATAAATGCTTTGTCCTTGAAATTTTCAGGATCAAAGACAAATGAGTTCAGCAACTGCCGGTGTTCTTTGGGGAGCGAATTCGAGTATAAATTTTCATGCCCGATATCGTAGAGCGGGGGAAGCATGTAGTTAATATTCACCAGTAAAAAAAATGGATCAGCGTGTTTTTCTGTAATTCTTCGTTTTATAATGTCCATTACATAAGTCGCTGCCATGGCTTCATTTAAAACTTCGATGAAAAACTGATAATTGGTAAAAGTATTACCTCTCTTAAAAGTTACTAGGTCTGTACCTAGTCCGATCTGCCGAAGTTTGGAATTTTTCCAGGTGCTGACTGGCCATGAATCAATTTTATTCAACCATTCAAAAGGCAGCTTGTTATCAGCGGGAGAAATTATTTTAATGTTGTTTTGCCGGGCAAATTCTGAAAAACCAGCATACAAACTGTCCTCATTCAAATTATTTTCATAGTAAAGATTTTCTATGGAAAATATCAGAAAATTTGGAACTTTTTTTCTGCTGATTGTGGAAGTGTTATTGCGCAGGAAAAAACCAATCAGGATTAAAGCAGCAGATAAAAATAAAAGAGGTGAGGCTTTTTTCAATTCGAAGAACACCGGACAAAGTGATATTGACATAAGAGTAGCTGATATAATTACAATTTTCTATTGTAAACAGCGGCATGCAGGAAGAAAATAAAATACTCGGGATTTCCGGCGGAATATATTCTCACTCAAATATTTCATTTAAAATTTTCCCATCAAATCTATTGGAAGATTTGATTTTCAGGGCCTTTAAAATTGTTGGTAACTGGTCTAAGTGAGAAATTCTCTGTTTCAACTGATGATTTTGCCTGATGCCTGCGCATTTAATAATAAAAGGAGTTTGCATACTATAATCGCTTACATCAAGTGCCTGCTTATAACCTGACCTTAGCGAATTTTTAAAAATATCCCTGGTGGGATTTGTCTCCTCACTCCACGAGTAACCCGCTTTATTGACAATCACCAGATCGCCGCTTCTATCGCTGGGCAGGTGCAGTGAAGCGCCGGTTTCTTCATTGTTAATAATTTTGTCTATAGGAGAGTTCTTTTTTTCATCTTTTAATTCCATTAATGCTGATCTGACTTCGTTTCTCAGACTAAAGTATTTTGGCGATTTATTTTTAGGGGCGACCAGGTTTTCAGGGTTTATGTAGACATGATTCGTTTTCAGATAAACGACTTTAGAATTTTTCCAGTCAATATTATAGAGGTTGTTTTTTTTATCTTTAATCACTTTCAGCCATTTTTTTTGAATAAATAAATTATTTAATAAGACCTCTTTATTCAATGGAGCAATCCCATGATCTGAACTCAGAACAATACAGGTGTTTTTCGATGAATTATTTAATATTTCGCCAACCATTTTATCGACTTGTTGGTACATTTTCAGCACTTCGCTTCTTGCGGTCGTCGCCACCTTATCAGTTAACTGAAATTCCGGGCTTCTGTGGTCCATGTAACCCATCCACCAGCGACTGACCAGCATCTGGTTAGGCGTATAGATTGTATGAATGATCACGTTGTTATTTATTTTATTTATTAAATAAGGGACGGCTTTCTGATGCCATTTAAAAGATTCATGGGCTTCATCTAAGAAAATTTTCTTGTCTTCAGCGAAGTAAACTAGTTGAGGAGGATATGTATCAGGGTAATCTGTCATGGGCCCTAAGTTTTTATGAATATTATCAAAAAGGTAATCCGGATAGATCAAACTTTGATTCAGATGATTGTATACAAATCTGATTCTAAAAAAATCCTTTTGACCAAGTTTAATAAGTGCTATTTTAACCTGAGTGTTAAGTTTAAAACCAGATTCTCCCTTATCCGTGCTGACAATGACCGGGAGCCAGTCAGACCATTCTCCGACAGACAGGCGTGCAATTGTGTTTTTTCTATCAAAAGAAAAAATAGCCTGATCGTAGTTTTCCATTTTGTCATCAGTGCTATCAATTATCAGTGCGTACATTTTACTGTTCATATTTTCCAACAGGACTTCTCTGGGAGCACTAAAGCTTTCAGGAAGCGTGATATTCCAGTTTGAACTCTGGTATGAATCTGTAAATTTAGTTAAAGGAAAACCCATAAGACCAAGCCTGCGGTTTACGACTTCATCAAGTTGAGTGTTCGCCCCAGGGAATGAATTAAAAAGTATAGATGAAACCGGAATTCCCCAATCACCAAAACGTCCGTTTAATACCACCCCGTTTAGAAAATCGACAGGAGTGGAACCTGGTACAGAGAGCAGGCTTGAACTCAAATTATGCTCTTCAAAAATATTCCACGCAGAGGGAGTTTTTTTGGCAAATGAATTATAGCCATTGATAGCAGGACCGTTAATTGCGTTGGCATTCAGGCGAATAGAGTCATCACTGACACCGTGTTTTAATGCTGATGAGCCTGTCATTAAGGCAGCAAAATTAATTGCACTGTGCCCTGGAAAGACAGGTGAAGAATAGCCATAGCTGCCGCTCTTCATGAGTTTTTGAATATTGGGCAATTTACCGGCCCTGGCCCATTCGTATAATTTGAATTCTTGTTCATCGGCGCGAAGGCCATCTGGAACAAACCAGTACAATTTTAATTTTGAATTTTCGTGGGGCCTTTGGCCTTGTGAACAACCTGCAATTATCGTTATAAAAATAATATTGCGTAATTTAAATCTTATCAAGAAACGCAATGCTGTTCTTATTTAATGATCGCCGCGTCCTGAAGCTCATCGGATTTAACTTCTTCTTTTATGTCGCTTACATCTCTTGACGGAGCTGATTGAACTTCCTGAGTCAGATCAATTTCCGCTTCATGAGCCGGAGTCAATTCCATGGACGGGGAAGACTGGTCAATTTTAACTTCTTCAATTTCAGCAATGGCCCGTTCTTGTTCCTGAACTTCATTGACAAGGGCAGCTTTCTTTTGAACGGCTTTTGGCTGAACGTAGTTCGCCATGCCGGCATTTTTTGTATAAAGAGTGAAACCAGCAAAAATAATATTTGGATTTTTGATCAATGGTTTATTGTTTTCCCAGATGTCTTTCCATTTTTTAGGTGTCTGGTAAACATCATTGGAAATTGTTCCAAGCGTTTCACCTGTTTTTATCAGGTGTGGAGTTCCTTCCGGGTTCCATACAAAATTCTTTGCCGGAGCTTTGTATTTTATGTCCATGCCTGCAATGAGCGCATTGTTACTTAATTGAGTATCGTTCATTTGCTGAATCGCTTTCCATTTTGAAACATCACCATAAACCTTAAAGGCAATCTGCATCAAGGTTTCACCCTTTTTCACTTTATAAGACTCAATCTTTCCTGCATTAAAATTAGTGTTGTCCGTAATCGCAGGCTGAAGTTCTTCCTTAATTTCCGGAAGGGCCTCTTCGACTTTCACCTGTGTTTGGGCTTCAATTTTTTCAGGAGTGCCGGAGAATTCATTCTCAAGAGATTTTAAATCTTCTTTTGAATCTTCCTTTGGTGCAGCCGCAAGCTCAGCATCAATATTGACAGGAGCATCAGTCCCGGTGTTGGCGTCGGTTTCTGGGTTGGTATCACTCATGGTCTTTGAGAAAAGATCATCAACTTCGGTGGATTTTTCTGCAGGTGATTCGGTTGAAGCCGTTTCAACAGGAGCATTTGAATCCGTTGGTTGCTCAGGCGTTTTCCATTTTTCTATTAAACCGCATGAAGATGCGAATGAAGATAGGATGAGTGAGAAAAAAAGCACTTTCAAAACATTTTGTCTTTTCAAGCAACAACTCCTTTGAGCTACGGGAAAACTTTATATCCTCTTATAGAATAAGAGAATTAAGCCTTAAGAAGGAGGGAGGGGCAAAATTTGCCTATCGTGTTTTGGCGATTTTTAGGGAAGGCGTTGATGGGGGTAAATACTCAACAATAAGCTCGAGCGGCTTGTGGTCACTTCCCCGATAAAAATCTTCAACTTTAGCTTCAATAATTTTCAGATCGGCGGAGAAGAAAAAATGATCGAGCGGATGCTTGTTAAATCGCATTCTGTAATCGGGTGAAAAACTCGCTTCTTTCAAGCCTAGTTTCTGGCAAATATCTTTTAAAGCAATATTGCGCTCTTCATTCCAGGAATTGAAATCACCGGCGAAAATAAGCGGGCTTGGGAAAGACTTAATGGCATCGTAAACACGGTTCATTTCACTTCTATAGGAGTCGTTGTCGACAAAATTTATTCCGTGAATATTCACCACTGTTAAAAATTTATCGGATGACTTGATCGGGTATCGGGTAACCAAGGTTACTTTAGGTGAATTCAAAATGGGCTCCAGGGTCTTAGTTCTCACGTAGTTAACGGATTCCGGGTGAACCGGGCTTATTGTAGTAAGTCCCGTACGTGTGAGCTCGTCGCCTATGAAAAAAGAGGTGGCCGAGGCATAAAAATAATGAGGGAACGATCCAAAAACCAGGCGCATGTTAGAGTCCAGCAGCATCTCCTGGCCCAGAACCAGGTCCTTTTTGTAGGCCAGCTCTATAAACTCTGTTCCGAAAGTATCGTCCTGACCTTTGTGCAGGTTCCAGACCAGGATTTTCATCCGCTTGGAAAGGGCAAATTGAGAGGGAAAACCAAAGTTTTTTAAGACATCGCTTTCAGAGGGCACAGAATAACTTTGGGCGGGAGTTGAAAGGGAGATGGAAGTAATGAATACGAACCAAAGGGCTAAGGTTTTAACAACGGGAGTGGTTATCTTCATGGGCTTCAATTCCTATTTAAGCTTATTCATAAAATACTACTTATAAGTTTTAAGATTGTAAAAGTTACTTTGCAGGGGCCTCGGGCTGAATTTTTTGCTATAAGGAGGATTATGCAACCAACATCCAGGGCTATTCGTAGAAAATCCATTTATTCATTCACATTGAGTGAGCTTAGAGATTATTTTACTGAAAAAGGGCTGCCGAAATTTGCGGCTGACCAGGTTTATCAGTGGCTCTATAAAAATATGGAGAGAGACCTGAATCTTTGGTCCAATATTGGCAAAAAAGTTAAAGAGGACTTCAAGGAAAATCTCGATACAGAATTGCCGACCATCATCTGGCATGGCCTGTCGAAGGATGGCACGAGAAAATTTTTAGTTCGCATGTTCGATGGGCAAACAGTTGAAGCAGTGGCCATTCCCGCCAGAGATCGACTCACACTGTGCCTGTCTTCCCAGGTAGGATGCGCTATTGGCTGTACTTTTTGTCATACAGGAACCATGGGCCTTAAGCGACATTTAACCTCTGATGAAATTGTCGGGCAGTACATGGCCATTACATATTGGTTAAAGGAAAACGTTATCGACGAAGAGGGAAATTCAGAAAGACTTACAAATATCGTTTATATGGGGCAAGGTGAGCCACTTCATAACTATGACAATGTCCGCACGGCGACGATTATTTTTATGGAAGACAAAGGCCTGGGGCTTTCACAAAGAAAAATCACATTATCGACCTCGGGACTGGTGCCTCAGATCGAAAAAATGTGGGATTTTCCTCCGGTCAATATCGCGATCTCTTTGCATGCTGCCCATAATAATATCAGAACTGAGCTTATGCCGATAAACAAGGCTTATGATCTGGAGAGACTTTTCAGCGCAATCAAAAAAGTGCCATTAAAGGCATACCGACGCATCACTTACGAATATATTCTTATTGCTGATCTGAATGATCGACCGGAAGATATTCAGGGCCTCTCGGATTTACTTGATAAACAGAAATCGAAAATTAATCTCATCCCTTATAACGACTTTCCAGATTCAAAATTCAAGAGACCAAGTAACTCAAAAATTATCTGGTTTCAGGAAGAATTATTGAAAAGAGGGTATGTTTGTACTACCAGAACGACAAAGGGCCAGGATATCCTGGCCGCTTGTGGACAATTAAAAAGTGAATACGAAAAACTTAATTTATGGGAACACCGAGAAGCATTAACCAGTCGACTTGAGTCGCTCTAGTAATTAGCATCCCGAGTTGTTCTATATAACCATGGTTTTGGTTCCAGTTTGCCGTCTTCAGATTTTTCTTCATCTACGACAACATCAACTTTCTTTTTTTCATGGGCTACAACCGATGATGGTTCGCGGTCAGATTCTTCTACTTCAGAAGCGATCTGGCGATCTGTCTGCGTAGCTCCTTCCACTTTGTATTCTTCATTAAATTCTGCAACTTTTACCTCTTTATGAGAGGGAGAAGCCTGTTTCAACCCAACTTTTGGCGATTTGTATTCGGCAGAGTATGCCAGAGTGCAAACACCAAGAGAGAGTACTACCAAAGAGATTTTTTTTGTATTCATGATTTCACTCCTTACCCGACCTATCGGTTATTCCTCCTTTTCGGTTTAATTTATTTTCAACTTGAGTAAAGGACTCAAGTTTTTTAAAGATTGTTTACGGAACCTCATGTTTTTGAGACTATAGATAGGATTTAAAAATAAAGGTAATTTCAAAAAATGGAGTTTTTGTGACCTCTTCAAAAAATAATAAGGCCTTGTTCGGCGTTTTTGCCATGGTTTTTGTCTTCTTCGTCATCCTGGTTCTCTTTGCGTACTACACGATGAATGCTTTCAATGAAACATCCAATGCGGAAAAAAATGCGAATCGCGCCCATATTGGTGTAGTCGAAGTAGACGGAGTCATCATGGATTCAAAAGATATCATTGATCTTTTGCAGACAGCTGAAGAAGACAAGCAAATCCAGGCTATCATTCTTCGTGTGAATTCTCCTGGAGGCTCAGTAGGACCTACTCAGGAAATTTATGAGGAAATCCGTCGCATCGACAAGACAAAACCAATCTATGCTTCTTTCGCCGGAGTTGCTGCCAGCGGCGGATATTATATCGGAGCTGCGACCAGAAAAATCTGGGCAAGTGCAGGGACGCTGACGGGATCGATCGGGGTCATCATGGAATTTATGGACCTCTCAAAATTGTATGAATTTGCAAAAGTCTCACCGCAAACAGTTAAGGCCGGTCGTTATAAAGATGCAGGAAACCCAGGCAGATCACTTACTCCTGAAGAATCAGATATGATGCACAAGCTGATTGGCGGCGTGCACCAGCAGTTTATCGGCGATATTATGAAAATAAGAGGCGACAGAATTAAAGGTGATATAAACGAAATTGCACAGGGACAGATTTTTTCCGGCGAGAGCGCCAAGGCAAATGGGCTGGTTGATGAGATTGGAAGCTTATGGACAGCGGGAAGAGAGATTCACAAGACTCTCAAAACAAAAGACGAATTTGCTTTGAAATTTATGAAAAAGAAAAAGCATCTCAACCTGTTTGATATGCTTGGTTCGCTTGAAGAGACGATTTCGAAACTAGATTTCAATACACTACTTCATAGCAATAATAATCCGGCACTAATGTTTAAATAAAAAATAGGAACGAATGGAAATATATCTAAGCTGGATTTCAGAACATTTATTAGCGGTAGTGGCAACGGCCATAACGCTGGTGCTGGTCTATCATTATTTGATTGAAAAAGAGACGGGGGCTAAACTTTCAAAGCGCTATCGCAATTCCATTTTTGAAGCTCAGTCAAAAATCTTTTTGAATGCCACACAATACCTGATTTCCGGAAATAAGGACCTGGCAATAAAGGAATTTCTTAGTGCTGTAGATATAAACAGGGAAACTATTGAAACTTATTTTGCACTGGGGGGTCTTTTTAGAAGCAACGGCGAAATAGAAAAAGCAATTAGTATTCATCGCTCTTTAATTGCGCGAGAAAATATTTCTGAAGCTCATCGTCTGCGCGCCCTGAAAGAGCTTGCAATTGATTTTGATAAAGGCGGCTTCGTTGATAAGGCCATTGAAACCTATAAAGATGTTCTAAAAATAAACCGTGACCAATTTGAAGTCATTCAGGCCCTTTGCCGGATTTATGAGGACACTGAAGATTGGGATCAGGCCTACAATTACCGCATTATGCTTTCAAAAGTCGGTCATCAGAACCAGGCTGAAACCATCTCTCATATCCTTGTGCAAAAAGCGAAACAATATTTCGAGCGTGGAGAGTTTAAAAAATGTGAAGAGGATCTTGAGGATGCATTCCGGTTTGCTCCTTCAGTCTCTGCAAAAATTCTTCGTTTAAAATTGTTTCTAGTCAGTGGAGACCTTGATCAGGCGAAATTTCTTTTGCTTGAAATTTTAAAAGAACATCCAATGTATGCTTCATTTATCTTTGTCTCAATTGGAGAAGATTTTAAAAGTTCAGATGAAGAACTGAAAAAAACTTATCACACGCGACTGGAGTTGCTGAGAAAATATTTTTTAGAAATGAACGACAAGGATCTGGTCACATCTGCTTCCGTAGTTCTTTCCAAGGTCAGGTTGTTAAAAGACTCAGGAATGAACCAAGATGCTTTTGCTATCTTAAAAGAATGGATGGATCAGAACAAGAATTCTTCAGAAGTCATGAAGGTTGAATATATCAAGCTTTTAATCGAACTGCAGAAGAAAGACGACGCTCTATTACAGACCAAAGGCCTGCTGGAAAATCTTCACCAGACCCTGGCTAAGCATTATTGCCGCCAGTGTGGGTATAATTCAGACAGTATTTTCTGGCGTTGCCCTCAATGCCATGAATGGGAAACAATTCAATTCAGATGGAAGGTGTAATGAAATATATTTTCCTGATTACTATTTCAATGATTTCTGCGTCAGCTTTTTCACAAGAGGCTGACATCGGTTCGAGCGGAATGAAGCGATCAATAATTGGCATTAAGTATTTTTCACAGCTCATGGGAAACGTGCATCAGAACCCCTCCCGTTACTCGCAGGTTCTGACAACCATCAGCTGCAATCATCCGCTGAAGGCGATGAAGGAAACGTCCAAAGACGGTAAAGAATTTATCTTGTATGGTGAAAATAAATGGAACCTGGTCAAAGTCGGTCCTTATGAAGGCTATGTCATGTCTGATTATCTCAGCGATAAAAAGAATGAATGTTTTGAAGAACAGTATCCCAAATTTTTTGATGGTTTGAGTTTAGATATTAACGACCTGTACTATTGGGCAAGGCTCTACGATCAGTATGTACAGGGGAAATCAAAGGTTCGCCAATGATAGCGTCAAAGTTTTTTCTTATAATTGGATGCATGCTTTTCTGCATGGGGTCCCTTCTGGCTGAAGATGCCGAACTCCCGAAGGAAGAAAACAAGGAAGCCTCGAAGGATTTGCTGGATTTTTCTTCGATCAAAGACATCATTAAAAAAGATGGTCTCGAGGGCGAGCTGAAAAAAAAGCAGGAAGAGAAAAGAAAGTTGCTTGATGATAAAAAGCTGCGTGAAATGAAGCGCTACAATGTTCCTACTCAGGACGTTTTCTGGAGCTTTTTCTCCGAGTTATGGCTGGTAAAAAATGCGACTTCCTTAAAGTGGGACATACATAAGCCCGACTTTGAACTGGAAAAATCGTTTATGACATTCCTGGAAACTCAGGGGCATTACGAAAAGAAAATTAAGATTCTTCTGCTCGACTCTGTTGAAATCGCTCATGCTGCACTTCCGTCTAATTCGGATGAAGTCATCTTGATAATTTCACTTCCATTTATCCGGACGCTTGATTTGTCAAAAGTGGAAATCTCGCTTATTCTTTTCGAAGATTTTGTCCGCATGAGAAAAGGTTATTTTAAAAATTTCGTACTTTCTAAAGAGCTTGAAAATTACCTCGGGACAAATTTTAACGGAAAGCCTTTTGATAAAAAGCTGATTGATGCTCATTTGAAGAAATATAATCAGTTGCTTTTTGAAAAAGGATTTAGTTTTCAGGAACAGTTTGAAACAACCAAGGAAGTGGATGTACTTCTGAAAAGCGACCTGAAAATGTGGAACACTTATTTAACGATGCTTGAAAAAATTGATAATCTGACCAAGACCAATGCTCTTTATAAGAAATACAGTCAAATTTATCCTTCGCCTGAACTGCAATTAAACTGGCTTCGGCCCAAAACCCCTATACTCTGATGGGATTTCGTTCACGCCTACAGAAAACTGCAGAATTTCTTGATTCCCCCCTGGGGTCTCAGATCAAATATTATGCCCTTTTTTATTTTGTATTGTGGAGCGTGCATCTCATTCTCATTTCTTTAATTTCCTATTTTCATTTATTGCTCAATCACAACATCAGTATCATCGGCGACTGGATAGTAGACCGGGGATGGGGACTGATCATACTTTCTAAAATGCTCATTTTTTATCTGGCGTTGCAGTTTATCCGGCTCAAGAGCAAAAAAATCAATCTGGTCAGAAGTTATTTCAGAAATAGCATTAAGCTGCCGCGAAAAGAAATTTTAACTGCACTGCTTTTCCTGCTGGTTGGTCTGATGGGGCTGGGAAACATCGGTCTGAACAAGACTCTCATTTTTGAACTGGATCGTATGATCTTTTCGATAGCAGGCACCTTTGTCTTTTTCAGCGTTGATTATGCTCTTTTAATTGTGCTGGAAATATTTTTTCCGATCTCAGAACAAAAAGACAAAACTCGTAAACTTTTTCTTTTCCCTCTGCTTTTTTATTATTTTACTTACGCGACATTTATTTATGAGCAGACAGTGACGTTCAAACTTTATGCTTTTTTCTTTCTGTTGCTTTATCTGGGAGAGTGGAGAAGACGCAACTGGACTATGCCGTTGCTCTTTTTAGTCGCTTTTCTTATCCCAAGTTATGCTTTTTTTGGAATGGATCCGGTCTGGAGATCAAATTATTCTCTCCTTCGAATGGAAAGAGGCATTTCAAGCGCCGGCCTGTTCATTCTGATTGGGTTTGCAGTCGGGTATCTTCACAGAATTCAAAAAAGAAATCCAGAGTATATTTATCGGGAATAAGCCTTCCTTCGATTTAACTTAAAAATCCATGAAAGATTGACTATGATTAGGTTGTAGAAAGTTAAATCAGTCAGGGAGTTATTCGTGCATTCAGCTAATATGGATATTTTTAAAATTATTTTACAATCGGGTTTCGTCGTAAAAATAGTATTGGGTCTGCTGATTGCGAGTTCTGTGTTTTCTTGGGCAATTATTTTGAAAAAGCGTCGCCTTTTTAATGAAGTCGAAGAAAATAATCAGCGCTTCTTCGAAATTTATAAAACATCTGAAAATTTAAAGGAAGTTTTATTAAAAAGTGAAATGCTTCCTTTCTCTCCTTATAAAGCACTTTTCACCAATGGTTATGCCGAGCTTATAAAAATCAGAGAAGCCTATACAGGTCAGCACAAAAGCGGGCTTGCTTTTCACTTTCAAAACTTCGGACTGGGAATTTTAGAAAGAGGATTAAAAAAAGGTGCAAATGAAACCAACGCTGAACTTGGAGGACTGCTTTCAACACTTGCATCCATCGGATCAGTTGCACCGTTCATCGGCTTGTTTGGAACCGTCTGGGGAATTATCGATGCGTTTTCTGGTCTTGCTACCGGAGGCGGGTCCATTGATGCTGTAGCCCCGGGGATTGCTGAAGCACTTGTTGCCACTGCAGTTGGTCTGGCGGCGGCGATTCCGGCAGTCTGGTTTTATAACTATTTCAACAATCAAAGCGAAAAAATCAATTCTGATATGGAATCGTTCGGGCAGGACTTTTTGAATGTTGTTGAACGATCCATTGTAGAGTAGAGGAAAAAATAATTATGGCTTTTAACACCGGAAAAAAGAAAGGGGCAATCTCAGATATTAACGTTACACCCTTAGTTGATGTCATGCTCGTTCTTCTGATTATTTTTATGGTCACAGCTCCATTGTTGCTCAATGGAATTAAGCTTGATCTTCCAAAAACGAAAGAAGTCAATCCCATTAACTTAAATGCCACTCAAGTTATTCTTTCTTTCAGCAAGAGTGAAGATTATTTTCTGGGAAAGGATAAAATTCTCGCCAATGAAATGATCGCAGAGATACAGAAGCAATTTAAGGAAAACAAAACACAGACTCTTTTTCTTCGTGCCGATTACAATCTGCCTTATGGAAAAGTTGCAAGACTAATGTCTTTTTTAAAACGAGGCGGAATTAACCAGATTTCGCTGGTCACTGTTACGGAAGATAAAGGCTAAATGAAATTTTATGAAAATCGTCAGTTTCCGGGCCAGCAATTTCCGTTTTATTTACGGCGCTCGAGCTATATTCACGCATCCTTGCTTTTATTTACCCTTATAGGTGGAAAAGTTGTAGTTGATCAGCAGAAGAAACTTCGCGACGCCAATCTGGAACTTGTACAGGCATCCGTAAGAGTCGATATGGTGGCCATGCCTAAGTACACCTTGAATGAATTAAAAAATCTTTCAAGCGGTGTGGAAGAAGCTAAAAAAGAAGAGCCGACACCTGCACTCCCGCAGGAACCGGAAAAGATCATTGAAGCCGAGAAACCTGTAGAGAAAAAAGAAATTGCAGATGATCCAACAGCTTTCCAGGAAGCAAATAAACAGAAGCGACAGAGTTTTTTAAGCAAACTTAAAGAAATCGGCAGTAAAAAACTTGAGAGTGCCGGTAACCAGAAAGCAGAAAAGGGTCTTTATGGTGAAAAGGCCACTGACTTGAAACAACTTGTTCTGGCCGGTAATAAACTAAGTAAGGGCACGGCGATATACGGCGATGGCAATGCTGCCGACATGACCGCTTTTCAGGCTTATGCTTCCAGACTTCCGGATTTAGTGCGTCCTCATTGGCGCTTGCCGAGTTTTCTTTTGAACAAGAATCTTAAAGCGCGCGTGCGCGTATGGCTTGCGGCGAGCGGCGATGTGACCAGGGCAGAAATTTATCAATCAAGCGGTGACACAGAATATGATCAACGGGCAGTCGATGCAGTCAGAGCGACATCGCCTTTTCCAAGGCTATCTGACGAATTTGCCAAACGCGGACAGACTGGCGGCATACTTTTAGGTTTTCCATTATAAAAGTTTTTTAGGAATATTCAGATGAAAAAGATTTTTTTAGTTTTTGTTTTGCTGGTCACATCTTTAAATGTTTTTTCCGAGGACGACAATCTTACGGTTGTTGCCGTGGGAGAAGCGACTCTTGAAAAAGATAAGATGGTTGTTCAGGATCCCTATATTCAAGGTGCAGTTACCTCTGGACAAAAAGCTGCAGCGATCGAGCTGGTGAAACTTCTTCGCAATGATTTTAGTTTCTATCAAAAGAAATTTTTTCTGGTGGAAGCCGCTCCTAATAATACGGCATTCCGTCCGCCGACAAACTATGAGTATTGGGGCACAAAAAATGTTCGCTTCCTGGGGACAGTCGTTGCTGAAAAAAGCGGCGAGAATTTAAAAATCAATGTTGCCTTTGAAGATATAAAAAACCGTAAGCAGATTTATAGCGCCACAACCACTACCAGTATTGTTGGGTTGCGGAAAAACGGTCATGACATCGCCAATAATGTTTATAAGCAGATTGTAGGGAAGGATTCAATTTTCAAATCTAAAATTATTTTTGTATCAGACCGGAATTCTCGCGGTTCAAAAACAGTTAAAGAAGTTTACATGATGGACTTCGATGGAAAAAATGTTTCTCAAATCACCAGTCACGGCGGAATTGCGATTTCACCTTCCCTTTCTGATAACGGTCAGTTCCTTGTGTATTCTTTGATTTTAAATGCAAACGGAAAACGAAATAACAATTTATACCTGATGGATATGAGAGCAAAAGAAACTCATATTATTTCAAACCGAGAGGGGATGAATTCCGGTGCTATCTTTCTCCCTGGAGGAAAAAGCATAGCTTTAACGTTAACAGTGTCCGGCAACGCTGAAATCTATGAAATGGATCTCGAGAGTAAGGTGCTTAGAAAAATCACCAATCATTTTTCTTCAGATGTAGATCCGTCTGTTACTTATGATGGAAAGTTAATGACCTTTTTGTCGGACAGACCGGGGAAGGCCATGATCTATACAATGGATCCCAGTGGCGAAGAAAAAAATGTTAAACGAATCAGTTTTGTGGGGCAGTTCAATGCCACACCAAGATTTAGTCCAGATGGAAAGGAGATCGTTTTTTCTTCGTGGCTGGATAACTCTTTTGACCTTTTTAGAATCAGTTCCGATGGAGCTGGGCTTTCCCGCCTGACGAAGGATTTTGGCTCTAACGAGGACCCTAGCTATTCCAATGATGGCGAGTTTATCGCTTTCACCAGCCAAAGAGTTATCTCTCGGGTTAAGGCTGACCAAAATATCTACATAATGGACCGGGATGGGGACATATTAGGGGCCATAACTCAAGGTTTCGGAAATTGTATAAGTCCTAGATGGTATAACTATTAGAAATCACGAAAAACGCGACTTTTTTTTGGACAACCGAGCATTTTAGTCTTGTAAATTTTTCAGACGCACTGTATTATTTACCGAGTAACGCAACGCAATTTACTCATTAAATCGTCCAGGAGTTATACAATGACTACACTAGCAATTAACCAAAAAGCTGACATTAAAAACTTATCTTCAGTTCTGTTTTTAAGCCTTGATGAATCTCATTTTTTTAATTCAATCAACAAGTTTTTCGCAGAACATATGAAATGCCATAACGTTCAAACTTACAAATTGCTTGAAAACGGTCAGGCTCAACTTATGTCAGAAAATGGTGAAATCGCTCTTTCTCACCTTATCCTTGATAAAGGTGTTGGGGCTGCCGGTTACATAGCAAGAACTAAAAAAGGATACTTTTCAAATACAGTAGAAAGAGACCCGGTCTTTTCACGTGAAGCTTCGCTTGGAGTAAAAGCTGAACTTTGTCTTCCAATATCAGTAGATGGTGTAGTGATCGGATCAATTCACTGCCAAATGAACGATGCAGGAAGAGAATTTAGCCGCGAAGATATGACTTTTGGTGTTTCAATCATCAATGAAATCAAGGGACCAATTCAGAACATGAAGATGTACCTTGCTTCAAAACATTTAAATGAAACTCTTCTAAGAACAATTGAATTAAAAGAAAAAGAACTTCAGGAATCGCGTTCTGGTTTAAAACTTCAGGACACTTTTAGAATCATCGAAAAAGAAATCATCGGAAGATCACAGGCCATGAAAGATCTTTTAGCTTTAGTAGACAGAATCTGTGACAAAGATATTTCAGCTTTCGTCATGGGTGAAGCTGCAACTGGCAAGGAAATGATTGCAAGAAGAATTCACTGCAGATCACATAGACGCGACAGAGCTTTCGTAGCAATTGATTGTTCTACAATGAATGAAAAACAATTAGACAGCGAAATCTTCGGCGATGACTCACATATGGGTATGCTTGAAGTCGCTAACTTTGGAACACTTTTCATCAATTCAACTGAAATGATGCCAATGAATATCCAGAATAAACTTATGCAATATATCACTTCTAAAATGGGTATCAAGGCCGGAAGCCAGTCATTCTTCAAGTCTGACGTAAGAATCATCTCTGCTTCAACAAAAGATCTTATGGACCTGGTTCGCGGTAACCTTTTCAGAGAGGATCTATACTTTGCACTTAGCACAGTAGTACTAAAAGCACCTGCTCTTAGAGAGAGAAAAGAAGATATCGAAATCCTGGCTAACTTCTTCTTGAACCAGAACAAGTCGAAAGAAAGCCAAAAATCTTTCTCGCCATCAGCAATCAAGGCATTGTCTGAATACAACTGGTCAGGAAACGTAAGAGAACTTCAAAACGTAGTAGAAAGAGCATTTATTCTGGCAGAAGGCGCAATTATTGAAAAACTTCACCTTGACCAGCATATTCAGAACGCTGAAGTTCAGCCGGTTATTGAAAAAACTGTTCAGGTTAAAGCAGCAGAATTCATTCATGTGACGCTGGAGGAACTGGAAAAAAATCACATCATGAATACACTGGAAAACCTTGGTGGAAACAAGACGAAAACCGCTAAAGTTCTTGGAATCACAGTTAAGACTCTATACAACAAACTTCACTCTTACGGGGTTGAGTTTGACAAGGAAGCTTAAGGATTAGTTAAAACCTTGTATTTTAAGAGCTAAAAACGTATTATTAAAATCTATCTGGAGGATACATATGTCTAACTTAGAAACAGAAACAGTTGTAGAGAGTCCGAAAACTCCGAGAAACTTTAGAACTGCAATTGATATTGAAAATTTTTATCGCTTCGTTAACGATAACGATCTGAGAAAGGAAGCTAAAATCATGCTTGAAATTATCCAGGCAAAAGTTATGGCTTCAGTGAAAAAGAATAAAAAAGCAGCGAAAGCAGCAAGCAAAAAAAACCTACATTAATTATTATAGGCCCACTCATGACGAGTGGGCTTATTTTTTCAAAAGAAGTTGATACATGGAAGTCACAACTCTGCCAGTCCAAAAAAATCACGTTATCTATGATCCGATCTATGGATTTATAAAACTCAATCCTATTGAATGGGAAATCATCTCTTCGCCTTTTTACCAGCGACTTCGCTGGATAAAGCAATTAGGTTTTTCCTGTTATGTTTTTCCCGGCGCTGAACATTCACGTTTTCATCACTCTATTGGAGTCATGTATAACGCTCATAAAATTTTAGAGTCTTGTGGCCGCGCCGTGAGTGAAAAAGAATTAATGGACCCAGGCTGCCTTACAAGCGAAGCGATTTATCACAAGAGTCTTCGTCTGGCGGCGCTGATGCATGATCTGGGTACGTTCCTTTTCTCACATACGACAGAAGGGGCCTATATTGAATACGGCGAAACCACCCGAACAAAAGGTGGAAAGGGATTGCCCGATGATCATGAAAACCTTGGCTCGTTCATTATTAAAAATACGGATTATGAAGGCGGCATCACACATACTCTGAAAAAATTCGGCATCAGTCCTCAGCGCATTTCTGACCTGGTAAAAGGCGTTGATGAATCCATACTTGCTAATCAGATATTACATTCGGAAGTTGATTGTGACCGCATGGACTATCTTCTGCGCGACGCTCATTACACCGGCCTGAAATATGGATCTTATGACCGTGATTATTTACTTTATCATTTCCAGGTAAAGCGCGTGGACAACCACGATATTTTAACCATTCGCCATAATGCTCTTCATTGTGTTGAAGATTTTTTAACCAGCAGATTTGCCTGGTACTCACAGGTCATTAGGTCTCCTCGTGGCGCTAAGTTTGATGCGATTGCAGAAACACTTTGCTTTTATTTTTTAGAGAAAGGTTATATTTATCGCTATAGCGAATTACTGGATATGATTGCCCACGATCCGATGAAGTTTTATGGATTCAATGACACTTATTTTATGGGACTGGTTCACAAGCACTATATGAACGGCGATCTGGATAAAAATCCAAAAATTAAAAATATGGCAAAGACAATCCTTCTGGCCACCGGTGGCAAGGCCATCCGCTGTGAGGAGTTCAAGTCGCGACTGCTTTCACAGGATGACCCTCAGGCCGTTGAAAAGTACTCAAAGCGGGCAACCCAAAAGGCCCACGAAATAGAGGAATTCCTGAAAAAAAAAGGTGGACCTGAAGACTGGATGATCTACGATATCCCCAAAAAGGCCATTATGTTCGTCAAGTCCCCTAAGAATGTGGCCAAAAACTCCTCTGCGCAACTCGCCAATGTTTTACTGGACCGGGATTCTGTAAAAATTTCAATGGAGAACGGGGAGGTTAAACTCCTTGCCGAAGTTGAAAATTCGCTGATTTCTAAACTATTTAACAGTAATAACTTCATTCCTAACGTTTATTGCTCTACCAGCGCTTATCAGCTTCTCCTCTCAGAAGGGGTCATTGAGGGAAGTTTCAATTAAAGGGGAGAATTTCCTGAATAAAATTCTCGGGTAGAGAGAAACCCTACCTAAAAATCGAAATTTAAGCTAAAATTTAGAGGATAGATCAGGAAGATCTATTTGGAGATATTGTCATATGCAGCACTCTGCCAGCACCCAGACACAGAAAAAAAACATTGGTCCTAGCGGACTTTCAGGGCCCATTTTTTATTGCGAAGATGTTTCAGTCCAATTCGACGAAGTCCGCGCTTTGAAAAATGTTCAGCTGACCATTGAAAGAGGCGAAATTGTTTTTGTTACCGGCGCTTCCGGAGCGGGAAAAACAACGCTTTTAAAATTGCTATCGGGACTTGCTGAACCAACCAGCGGAAAAATTATTCGTCCTAATTTCTACAACGGGACAAGCAAAAAAAATCTCTATGTCTCAAATGTTTTTCAAGACCTTCGCCTGATGGGAAAATACACTTGCGAAGAAAACCTGATGTTTGCTTACGACTCTTCTCTGTACAGTTCCAAAAATGAATTCATTCAGGATATGCATGAGCTTTGCAGAATTCTTGGCATCAAAGATCGCCTGGGGTTAAAAATTAATCAGGCTAACGGGGGCCTTCAGCAAAAGGTGGCGATTGTTCGTTCACTCTTAACCAGACCGGATGTGCTGATAGCAGACGAACCGACAAGCTCTCTTGATACTGATAATGCCAGACGTTTATTCGATGTATTCAATCTCTACAACGCCAAAAGAGGTTTGACAGTAGTATGGGCCACTCATAACAAGGAACTTATTAAGAGTTTCACTGGCCGGATTATTCATTTAGACAACGGACGTTTAGTGTATTCGGGGCATGCATGTTTTATTTAACGCAATTTATTAAGATTCTTTTTAAATCGCCTCTGAGAGGATTTTTTCTTTTCCTCTTTTCAGTGCTGATGGTTTTTTCAATCGGACAAAAGACTTTTCTCGAAGACCAGTTTTTAAAAATGATTCCTGAAAATAAAGCTGGTTCTTATTTTTATGCTTTAATTGCTTCGACTGAGTCTTACCAGAACGTCGCGCACCAGATGGCCGTTCTTCCGGGCGTTCACAAAGTTGAAGTGCTTTCGGAAAATCAGATTAAAGACGAAGTCAAAGGCATCTTAGGTTCATTGCAGGTTAACCTAAGCCAGACGACATTGGATCTTAACTATGCCGGTTTAAAAGTTATTTATGCGAAGGATCTGAAGCCACGTGCCCAGGAACTTGTAAGAGATTATTTAACCCACCTGGTGGGGGAAGGAAATATTACCTTGGGTGCAATAAAAATAAATGATCAATCGCTTGATAAGCGCAATCAGTTTATTGCTGCGATTAAATCATGGGGCTACTCGATTTATTTATTTGTTGTATTTCTTTTCTGGATGATTGCTCTTCTCTCGGTAAGAGTGAAAATTGCGGAAGCTTCCTATTTACTGGAGAGCTATCAAAGAAAGAGAAAAGTGGGAGTTAAGATGGCGAGCTTCGGGCTTAGTCTGATTTTTATTTTATCTGTCGCGAGCACTTTTGTTTTAGGAATGCCTCAAATCCTGAATCTTTCCATTGCGCTCATGATCTTCATTGTCGGTATTCTTCTTCATAGTAAGAAATATCAATGGGAGACTCATTAAAATCCCAATGAAAAAATCAATCTTATTTTTTTTATTCCTATTGCCGCTGGCGCTTTCAGCAACTGTTGAGTCGGTGGGGCAGGTCAATGTTTTCGAGCTGAAGAAAAAACTTCAGCTTCAGGATAAAATGATCCAGGAAATGACTAAAGAAGTCAGCAATGTTGAAATGAATCTGGGCGTTCAGAATAAAAAATATCTAAAACTTGCAGAAGAAAGGGCCAGGATAGAAGAAACGCTTAGTTCTGCGCGAAAAAATGCAGACCTCGATAATCTTAATCTTAAAAAAAATTATAATGAGACAAAGCAGATTTTAATGGGGGTGCTTTTAAATAAGCTGGAAAAATCAGAGAGTTCGTCTGATCTATTGTCGCGGAAAATTCTGGTTGAAAACCTGGAGAGAAGACTTACTGACCTCGACGGCATGATAAAAACCAATAAAGCTTTTCAGGACGATGTGGAAAGACTTTACCAGAGACTCGAAGCTTCAATGACAACTGAAAGAGAACTGGTGTCCATCCTGAATGAAATGGAGTTAAGAAAAAAAGAACTTCATGCAAATATCCAGGCAGAAAATCAAAAGAAAGCTGAAGCCCAGGAACGCTTTAATGAAACTAAAAATATGCAGGCAATGGAAAGAGTTTCGCTGCAGAAAACTAAACTGAGAGAAAAACTTCAGCCGCTTCAGATTACAGAAGAAATCAAAATTCCTTCTCAATCACCTGGGGGCGTGGCACTCACCGGCGGAGATTTTCTTCCGCCAATCGGTCAGTACATGGGGATAGATTACGCTAAAAAAGGCGTGACCTTTAATTTCCAGGGTAAAAACGAAGTTCGTGCTCCTAAAGGTGGCAGGGTCGTTTATACGGGAAGCCTGGCCAGCTATGGAAATGTATTGATGATCGATCACGGCAATGACACTCGCACAGTTTTGTTGGGGCAATTTGATTACAGCGTGAAAAATGGCGATTCAATATCTGCTTCCCAGATAGTTGGGTATACAAATCCACGCAACCAGAACGGATTGGGCGATGGAAAAATTTATTTCGAAGTAAGAAAAAACAATTTAGCACAAAATACATATTTGCTTTTAGATAAAAAAACGCTCACGCGTAAACTCTAACCGCAACTAGAATTCTAAGGAAGGAGTGAATTCATGAAAAGAGAACTTTTGAGTCTCTTGATTCTGGCAATGTTCGTACAGCCCTACACTATTGCGGGCGCCGCTACTGATCCAAATACCGACGCTGCAAAAAAATCAAGATATGAGAAGCTGGAACTATTTAACAAAGTACTCTACCTGATCGAGTCTCAGTATTATCGTGAAGTCGATACAGAAAAATTAATAGAAGGTGCTTTGAACGGGATGATGAATACCCTGGACCCTCATTCAGCTTTTTTAGACAAGGAAATCTTCGCTAAGATGCAGGAAGAAACTTCCGGAGAATTTGGCGGTCTTGGAATTGAAGTCACTCAAAAAGACGGTCTTCTGGTGATCATTACGCCAATTGAAGATTCGCCTGCCTTTAAGGCGGGAATTAAACCAGGTGATAAAATCGTAGAGATCAATCATGAATCCATGGTGGGGGTTTCTCTTGAGCAGGCTATCGACCGTTTGAGAGGAAAGACTAAGAGTAAAATTGTTCTCGGCATTGCACGCGAAGGAAGCGACGGCCTGAAGAATTTTGAACTGACACGTGAAATTGTTTATCTAAAGCCGGTTAAGTATGAACTTGTTAAAGATAATTACGCTTATATCAGACTGACTCAATTCCAGAAAAAATCTGCTGAATATATTTCAGAAGCAATCGTAAAAATGAAAGCTCAGGTTCCAAACAAGCAGGGCTTAAAAGGAATCATTATAGATTTCAGATCCAATCCAGGCGGTCTTCTTGATGAGGCCGTAGATGTTTCTTCTATTTTCTTAAAAGATGGAATTGTCGTTTCAACCGAAGGCAGAGATCCCAAAAATAAAGAAATCCGCTATGTAAAAAAATCAGGACACAAAGAGCTTGATGTTCCGGTTATTATTTTGATCAATGGCTCAACGGCTTCAGCCTCAGAAATTGTGGCAGGCGCTCTTCAGGACGCAAAACGCGCAATCATTATGGGGACTCAGTCATTCGGAAAGGGCTCAGTTCAATCAGTCGCTAAAATTGATGAACAGATCGGGGTAAAGCTCACGATAGCTCAATACATGACTCCAAGTGGAAGAAAGATTCAGGCGGTAGGGATTAAGCCTGATGTTGTGATCGATGAAGTTGAGGCTGAGTTCGTTGAAAGCAATAAAAAAGAATCGACTTTTATCCGTGAAAAAGATTTAAAAAATCATCTGACAGCCACTATAGAGTCTGCGGAAGAAAGAAAGTCCAGAGAAGAGTCTGAACTTAAAGAGCGTATAGAACGTACTGAACGCTACAGACTTTCCAGAGAGAAAAAGAAAAAAGTAAAAGTTGTAAAAGACTCCGCTGACGATGATGACGACAATAGAAAAATTGATCCAAAGGAAGACTACCAGGTCAACCAGGCAATCAATTATCTGAAGAATATCGGATTGATTAAAAGCCTTAAATTCTAATGGATTTGGAAGTTAAAAATGTTTCGCAAATAATCGGCGAAATAAAAAATTTACTGGAATCGGAATTTACAAGTGTTTCAATTCAAGGGGAAGTTACCAATCTTTCACTGTCCTCTTCCGGTCATTGGTACTTCACTCTTTCTGATAAAGATGCATCAATGAGCGCAGCTCTCTTTAAAATGGATGCGCTAAGAAATCCTCTTATAAAAAAAATAAAGGATGGAGAGAAAGTCATCGTCACGGGAGACATCAATGTCTATCCCAAAAGAGGAACGTTTCAGGTCATTGTCAAAAAAATTGTCCCGATCGGGATGGGTGATTTAAAAGAGCAGTTTGAGAAATTAAAACGCCGGCTTGCCGGCGAGGGCCTTTTTGATCTCGATAGAAAAAAACCACTCCCGGCCCTACCCAAACGTGTAGCCATTATTACGGCTCAAAGAGGCGCAGCCCTTCAGGATTTTATCAATATCTATCGTCGCCGTTCAATCTGGATGGATTTAATTGTCGTGCCGGCACTGGTACAGGGGGATGATGCTCCAAGGTCAATAAGGTCAGCTTTGCACAATATTATTAAATATTCCATGGGAGCTCCTGCTGAAAAAAAAATAGATATTATCGTCCTTGCGAGAGGTGGTGGGTCTCTGGAAGATTTGTGGGCATTTAATGATGAAGGTCTTGCCTGGGATTTATTTAACTGTCCCATTCCAACGGTAAGCGCTGTCGGTCATGAAGTAGATTTTTCCATTTCAGATTTTGTTTGCGATTTAAGAGCGGAGACTCCTTCCGCTGCTGCTGAAGTCTTGACGAGTCAGCAGACTATGATCAAAGAAAAAATGAATACGCTGAAAGGACGAATGCTGAGCACGATTGAAATAAAAATAAGCCGTGTGCATAACCGGCTTAAATATGCTCATCCACATAATATTTTGAATATTATTCTCAGAGTGTTTAACAGTTACCAGAAACGTCTGGCCCGGTGTCATATTCATAAGAGACTTAATGAGCTCACGCGCATCCACGATATGTATCAATTGCTTGATGAAAGCCTGGATCAGATGAAAAGGCTGTTAAATGAGAAGCTAAGAGTGCACTATCACCGTCTGGACAAGGCTGAAAGCCTCTTAAAGGTTTTAAATCCAATGAATGTCCTGGAGCGCGGCTATGGTTATGTTGAAACTACGGAGGGTTCTGTTGTCTCTTCGGCTGCGGAACTCGATATTATGCCACATGGTAGCCATTTGAATTTACATTTTCATGATGGTAAAAGAAAGATTCAAAAACCTTAAAGGCCGGATCTTGTGAAAAATAAAATTAAAACCAGACTTAATTTCATCATAGACCCAAAGCTTATCCAGGAAGAACGGACCGAGTTATTGATCAGGGCCCTGCAGGAAGAAAAAATAAAGTATTCAACGGAAGAAAAAGCTGACGATATGTCCCTTTCGGTTATCTTTTTGCACAAAAAAAGTCTACGCGTTTTTTCTAAATACAAAAACCGTCTTCTTGTGCTTGATTCAAATGAAGACTATGAAAGCGGCCCGGTTGAGAAACTCAATTTCAATTCATTAGAAGATATTTCCAGTTTTTTGGAAAAACTTTTTTTCATCGAAAGAAGAACAGTGCTTCAGGGTAAAATAAGAGAAGGCGAGCGCATCTATGAAAAAATAAAAAATCAAAACCAGGAGAAATCCTCTGTTGATATTTTAAGCAAGTCGCCGGATATGCAAAAAGACCTGGAGAGTCTCCTTGATCTTGAAATTCTCCTGCTCCGTGAAGACCAGATCGAAAACTGGAATGTCCATTTTAAGACCTTTGCTAAAAAACATAGCCAGCTAAATCACATGGCGCTATTGAGCAGCGGAGAGCTTCAGGAAGATGATATTTCCATGGATGAATCAACTCTTGTTTTCAATCTGCCCTTCAATGATTTATTTTTAATACTCAAATTAAAGACTGCTGATTTTTTTCAGTATTCACAAGCTATCGAGCTGATTGTCACCATGGTATTGCGTACAATTCAAATTCAGGACCAACAGCTGATTAAGAATGACGGGGAGATTGATTTCTGGAAGAAAGTTTTTTCTAAAATACCTTATCCAATGGCGGTTATCTCAAGCCTGGGGGACCTGCTTATTTACAATGAATCTTTTGCGAAGATAGGAATTCTTCCAAAGGAATGCCTGCGCTTTAAAGATCAGGAAAGTCTTGAGATCTTCAAGCAATTTTATAAAGTCAGAAGGATTGAATTTCCCATCAATCTGATGAATGTTTCCTATTTTGTTTTCTACACAACTGAAAGCAGAGAAATGCGCTCGAATATCAAATCTACAACGGACTCAATGAAATCAGGAGTTGACGAGCTGGGAATTATTTCGAGTTCAATAGCCCATGAACTCAATAATCCCCTGGCCGGCATACTTGCGGCACTGTCTCTATTGTCGCTGGAGGAAGACTGGTCGGAAGAGGAATTAAACGACCTGGATGACATGAAGAATGGTGCAAAAAGATGTAAAGAACTGGTCGAAATTTTTTTAGGATTCTCAAAGTTTTCCCCGACAGCAGCAGTGGCGCCTTCAATAAAAGATTCCGTGGATCAGGCTATAAATCTTTTACGCTTCAGAATGATCGAATCGAATACCCGTCTTGAAATAAAATATACCGCCACGCTTGAAACGTTTTCTCATCAGATAAACTCATCAATCATGTCTATGATACTTTATCTGATTCTTAATGAGTTGATGACGGCATTTGCTCACGAGCGACTTATCACCCAGTCCAATATCGCAGCAATGACAGGCGAGCTGATGGAATTTTCTAATCAGATTGTGATAAAACTGGATTATGATTTTGAGTACGAAGAAAAACTTGCTCAGTCAAAACTGATTCAGCACCTGCTTCTTTTCGAGAAATTAGAAATAAATTTTTTAAGAAAAGAAATCCGTCTTATTTATCGTTCTTAGCTATAGGTATTGCTGAGGAAAATTAAATTCGTTCGGATTTTCAGAAACAAACAATTCAAGCGAGTCTTTAATATCAAGATTTCCAATTTTTTGATTGCTCTTATTGATCAGCAGATAGCCTGAACTTTTCTGAAGATAGACGGCAAGGAAATTATGCATTAGCGGAGCCAAATGATCCTTTTTCAGTTTTCCCTGGATTAATCGGGTGCTTTTTGAATTGATATATTGAACCAATTTGTTCTGGTGTGTCGGGTATCTGAAAACCAGCTCCATCTTGTGATGAAGCGAGCATAAGGGATAAATGACATATTGCTCAGGAATCAGGTGATTCATGACCATGAAGTCATGGCTAAAATTAATTGGGGTTTCGCCATCAACATCGCTAAAAGATATTTTATGGAATTCACATAATTTTTGAATTGTTTCAACCTGAAGATTTTCACCGATCTTGGAGTAGTATGTCGACATTTCGATTAGGCCCTGAAAAAAAGGACCGATCATTTTGATGGTCAATATCTCATAGGGAGTAATCTTGATTTTTTCAACGATGTATTTGGTTTCAGCAGGGGTCGACAGGGTCGGGAATGAAAATAATACGACACCTTCATGGCCCTTAAGAGTAATGAGCATCGGAGTCTTTAGAGATTCAATCTGAGCTATGATCTCGGCAAGCGGAGTATCTTTTTTATAATGAATGCGGTCCAGCTCAAATTTATTTTTCGGATAATAGAGACTGTTCACTTTATGAATTTTCTTATGAATAAAAATAGTGAGATATTTTAGCAGTAGTTCAGCAGAGGCTAAAGCATCATCGAGGGCGCGGTGCGCTTTCTGGTGTTTGAGATTAAAAATCTTGCTCATATAGTTCAGGTTAGAGCTTAATAAATTTGGAATCATGTACTTGGTCATCAGGTTGGTGCAGATCGATTTGTTTTTTAGCTCTTCTCTGCCAAGCCTTCTCAAAACTGAGTTAAAGAAAGGAACATCAAATGAAGTGTTGTGAGCTACTAAAATTGAGTCGCCCATAAATTCCAGGATTTCGCCGATAACATCCTCAATCAGGGGAGCATCGTTAACATCCGATTCTTTAATATTAGTTAGCTTTTGAATGAAGTCAGGAATATGCATTTCCGGTTTGATCAGAAAGTCTTTTTGGGCGACAATTTTTAAATTTTCAACTTTAACCAGGCCTATTTCAATAATTTTGTCGTTGAGGTGATTTCCGCCGGTAGTCTCTAGATCGAAAACGCAAAAAGATAGATCGTTAAGAAGCTGGAAGCTGTTCGTTGTCATGTTTGGTCCTTAGTCGAACATTCGTTCGAATATAATTAGAAAATCAGTTTACTCTCTAAAAAAAGGGGGATCAAGAGGAAAAATTGACAATATATTGTTAACTGTTTCTATTCGTTTATTTTGTCTTTTATACCGCTGGATTTTTTACGATATTCAGGCACGCCGGAAGGTGTGCATGGCGCCTGTTCCAGGGATTTGGCAATAGATTCAGCCGGGAGTGTTGCGTGCTGTATGACTCTGGCGACATGCCTCTGTACAATGCAGCTTTTAAACCATCGCTGGGAATATTTACGTTTTTGCTGGTCCTTAAAAACAATAGTGTCAGTTTTTCTACTGTATTTTCCGCCCCAATGAAGAGCCTCTATTAAATCCAGCGGGTTCATATCCGGAAATTTACCTTTTTTGACTTTATAGTACGACCCAACGAGTTTTTCCTGAACGGGGCCTGCATTATACATTGCCACTGCCAGCAGCCATCCGGTGTGAAGGGGATAATATTTCGTAGTGTATGCATTCCGGCAGGTTCTTGGAAAAGTTTTTCCTTCTAAATAGATTTCAGAATTTTTTAATTTCATCGGAACAAACTGGTTGAACAATCCCTGAAGTGTTTTTGCCTTGAACTGAATTGATAATGTAACATTCTGACAATTGTTTATAAATGACTTGATGGCCTGAAAACGTTTCGACTGGAGCTGATTTTCCGCTGGTGGAAAACTTCCTTCGACGTCTTCTTCAGTTATGCCATTGAAATCTTCAGCCGTTAAAAGATATTCCGGGCGAGTCCCGAGATTTTTTACAGCTATATCATATAACGGTTTCACAATTACAGAGGGCAGAGTTTCAGAATCGCAGCTGATATCCGAAGGCCAGCCATAAAGTTTCTTTTCCTCAAGTGAAAGATCTTCCATACTTCTGCACCATTCCTGAATGCTGAGTTGGGACATGCCGCACGAATAATTTCCTCCATCGGGAGAAATGCCGAGTGATGATAAAAGTGATTCCTGTTTCAGCGCTCCGATAAGTACTTGAGGCGGGATTTCATATTTCAAGCTGGCCGCGTGGATTGCTTCGAGTTTTTCTTTGACCTGTTTGCCACCGTCCACAATCATCCATGCCTGCTCAATTGTGGCAGCAGGAAAGGATCCCGCCTTTAATTGCTCTCTTCGCAATACTTCCTGATTTCTGCATAATCTTAAATCGGCATACTTTTTTTGGCTCCACTCAAGCACTTCGTCTTTACTGATTTCCTGAGGAAAATCGCTATAAGGATTTACCACATGACTCAAATCAGGACAGGCCAGGCCCTTTGGCAGTATTTCTTCAGGGCACATTACTGCCGGATTATCCCACGAGGTGGCAGCTGCCAGATGGCTGGCCATAAGAAAAAGAATAAATGAAGAAAACAAGATTTTAATCATATGCCCTAATCAATATAAGAAGTGGCGCCAGCCGGCTAGAAACTGTGAAAATAATACCCGTTTTGCTTGGTCAGATACAGGCTTGTTTTTTCTAAGATTTGCCCGTGAAATTACGATAAAGATCTGTTAGAAACTTAAAAAATTCTTTGAGGGTTTTATGCGCGTAACTTACCTAATGATTTTTGTTCTCTTGCTCACATCATGTTCAATCCTTAAAACCCCGGAAACGGTGTCCTCTGTCTCTACGGTCCGTGGGCCCAGCTCGTCTGATGATGAAGAAAATTTAAATATTAGTTTTGCTATACTGATGACTTCAGAAAATCCAGAAAAAGAATTTTCGGAGTATCTTGACCGCCTAAAAAGTATGTACATGCGTGCCGAAGCCTATCTTTCAGACTTTGACGGGGAACTTGATGAGACACTTTCTACATCCACTCAGATGGCACTCGATAGCTCCAAATCCTATAAAAAATTAATTGTCATGTGGGAGCTGAGCCATAGACTCAAAGATAAAATTGTTTTTCATTATTTGAAACTTACAGATATGGCCTATGATAAATCATTTGATGTTGAAAAGAGGAAGCTGGCAAAGAGCATACTTCGAAAATTCAAAGCGAAGCTTGATTCTAATGATCCAATGGAAAAAATTGCGTTTGATGAAATTAAAGTCAACATCGCCACGGCTATAAAAGAACGAAGAAAATTCAACAGAAATGCGGCTAATCCTGCGGATCTTCCTGCAAATAATTTTAAAGACAATAAAGAAAAATTAGCAGTCCTGAGACAATACCGGGCCAATATTCGCAACATCGGAAAAAATGAAATCGAAATTAACGATGAAATTAATCAGCAAATTGAATCTTCCTCCGAAAAAATGAAGCTAATTGAACAATCAGGACGCGAGCCACAGAGTGAGCCAAAATTTTTTGCAAGCACCGGCCCCAATGGAAACGTGATGGGACTGGTCTTCCCGAAAAATGTTTGGGCCCTGACCTTTGATGACGGGCCTAATCCCAAACATACTCCCACAATATTAGAGAATCTGGAAAAATCAGGAGTGAAAGCAACATTTTTCTGGCTTGCTGAAAACGTTGTCCGTTACCAGTCCGTAGTGGACCTTGTGGGGCAAAAAGGAATGACAAGAGCAAACCACTCATGGTCTCATCCTCAGCTGCCTAAGTTGGATGCCGCCGGCCTTCAGAAAGAAATAGTGCAATCTTCACAGATCGAATCAAAATCGTTCGGAGAAAAAGTTAAATTTTTCCGCTGTCCGTATGGTGCAGGAAATTCCGTTCCAAGAATCAGACAGATGATTGCCGATCTTGATATGATTCATGTTTTCTGGAACGTCGATAGTCTGGACTGGCAGGATAAGGACCCGGATTCAATTGTAGCAAGAGTTAAAAAACAAATGCAAGCCAACGGGCGCGGAGTTGTACTCTTTCATGATATTCATCCACAATCAGTAGCAGCCTCAAAAAAGCTGGTTGAATGGAGTAATACACTGAAAGGAACTGATAATGCCATACGATGGGTTACTCTTCCTGAAATTGTTGATGAAATGAACGGGAGATAGATTATAAAAGCGGCTCTCTATTTATTTTTAAGTCTTGTCGTTTTATCATGCCAGACGAGTCAGCTTGATCCGTTTGGAATGAAAGAAATTGAGCGCCTGGATGAAGCAGCAAATTTTTTAATGCTTGTTTCTGATGAGCAAAAAGACCTGAATGGGGTCTGTCATTTAACACCTGCGGAAGCGCTGGAAATGCTACAACCCCTTCACGCCATGATCGACGAGGAAATAAAAAAGGGAACTCACATAGTAACTCCTCGGCATTTACGTGATTGCGAGGACAATTGTCATTGCGGTGTCTATTCTGATCTTGCCAGGGATAAGCAATTAAAAAATGATCTATTTAAACTTGCTGAAACATTTCCTAAGAAGCAGCAGATATCATGCGCCAAAAAAACGGCAGCGTGGTTCTGCAAAGACAAACTTCTAAACACCCTAAAATCAGAAATAAAGTCTTCGGGCGTTAACGGCTTGTAGATTTTTTTCATAAATTCCATTGTTTAGTCTTGCCATTTGGTCCTGTAAATTTTACAACCGCCTCCTTAAGTCTTGCTCGAACATCTTGGTTAGAGCTAAAAATCATCTAAATCAGCAGTTAAACCGGAGTATTGAATGAAGAAAAACTTATTGCTTTTAATCATGCTATTGAGTGTGGTTGGTTTCTCGACAGTAATGGCAGATGAAACACCAAAGACACCTGGTACTTCAATTTTTAATGATCGGGATATTTATTATATTTCAAGCAACGGTACCAGGGTCAGGGCCTTGCCCGCTACTAATGGTAAAATTCTTGGCGAGCTAAGTCTTAATGATAAAGTGAGAATTATTAATCCTTCGGTTGTTTACGATAATAAGTTTATCGAAGTAAATATAGTTTTAACCTATGACCAGATATCAAAATCAGAAAAATATTTTATCAGTACTGAATTTTTATCACCAAAAATTGTTGATTATAAAGAATTTGTTGGAAGAAATTTCGTTGTTCTCAATGTTGCAACAGAAACACTTCGTGTTTATGAGAGAACTTGTATGGACAACTCTTGTCCAAGTAAAATGATTATGGAGACTGAAGTTGTTGTCGGTGAAGATGTTGATCACCCAAAAGATGCGAAAGGAAAAGGAAGAAGCATACTTGGAAGTTATCGAATAACCGGATGGGCTAAATTCTATCAGGATCCCGAAGGGCATTATCCTGCATGGTATCGGGCTGACTATCCTGAATTGCCTGTACCTGATGCCGCCTGGAATGACTGGTTTTCAAAAAAGGTTCTTCCTGTAGATGAAAATGGAAAGCGCGAAGGAAAAATGAGAGGAGCATTCGGATGGTATACTGCATTTGCAGCACCTCATCCTTATGGGCAATGGACTCACGGGACTCTTGGGTGGGGTTCTGATAAAGACAAGTTTATTAAAAAAGTAAAAAAAGCGTTGATCAATGTTGTTTCTGATCCAAGAAGTTCCGGATGCACACGCAATAACAATGAAGCGATTGCTTATATCAGAAAGTTGATTGATATTGGTGCGCCATTAATTAAAATTTATGCCAAAGAAGAAATCCTTGACCCAACATACAGCAATTATCCAAATGAATTCTCTGAATGGAAGTATGTTTTAACTAAAAACCGCAATCATGCAATTGATCGCTCAGAGGTATTGAAGAATCTAAAACTTACCGACAGCGAGCTCGAAGCTTACTGGGAATTGCAGCGAACAGGCGGGGGGATTATTTTAGATCCAAATGATCCTCTTAATCAGGTGCTGGAAGCTGGAACTTATCAGATAGATGTGCATCCTGACGCCATTGAATACACCCCCGCTAAACCGATGGGAAAATTTGGTAGAAAGATCGGCCGTAAAGGAAATGTTTACGGAGTTAAGGATACAGATATTCATGGAAAATTTTATGTTGATGCAGGAGTGCTTGAAGGCTATACTCATCCGGATTCAATTTTAGAGACCGGCGGTTTTGATGATGAAGTCTCACCTTCATGGATGGCGCTTTCTAATATTAGAAAATAATTAAGAAATGAAATAATAGAAGCGACGAGAATGATAAATATATTTGCCAGCTTTTTAAGCTTAGTTTTTTTATTCAATACCAACTGCATGGCCCAAAGTGTTAGTGCGCTTGATACTTATTTAAAAACAGACAAATTTAATTTTGAAGAAGCTCCCGTTAAGGAACTCGGTGAACCTTTGAATCTATGGGCCACCCATTACAATCTGCCGGAGTTTCAAGATGGCTCCGGAGATATTCCATTGAGAGATTCGGAAGGCGTAGAGTTAGGCCCTACTTTGGGTCTGGCGGAGTGGTGTAGAAGTGCGTTGGAAGGTTCTGTAAGAATCATGCTTAAAAATGGCGAGGAAAGAACATATAATTATCATACTTCGACAGAATTATTTCCCAATGATTGCAGTTCCTACTTTCCGTTTAACATAGGGAAAACCAAATTCCGGATAGCAAATGGTCCGTTTGGCGATGGCATTGCAAGCTACCAGCTTAGTCCATTTAGAACTCTTGCAACTGATCCGTTGTTAATCCCGACAGGTACAGTGCTGTATGTTCCTGATGCCAGAGGTGCACTTATAAATCTTCCCAACGGAAAGCGTATCGTTCACGATGGTTATTTTTTTGCCGGAGATATTGGCGGTGCCATTAAGCTGAATCATGTCGATGTATTTATCGGAACAAACGAAAATTCATCATTCTTTCCATGGATTCGCCATACAAGCGCTTTAACTTTTAAGGCCTATAAAGTTATTGATACAAAAATCATTCGCGCGCTTACGCAGTTTCATCTCAGATAATTTCACCGCATTCATAATAAAAAATTATTGGTTCTCATCTGAAAATCAATGCCATGGCTTGTATTGAAGCTTGCCTCTATCCACTGTATTTAAGTTCCATGCGAGCAGGCGTGGAAGCATTGTGGAGGAAATATGAGAAAATGGATTGGACCGGGTCTTACAAGTATTGCAACACTTTTAATCTCTCTTGGTTGTGCTCAGGCAGATGAATCTGCTCGCAACAAAGCCTTAGACAGAATGATGTATACCATTAATCCTGCGGCTAATATGTCCGGGCCTGTCTTCAGAGACATGGCCGATAAAAATCAAAAAGCAAAATACGCCACTTCTCTAGTGACATTGATTCTTAAAGAAGCAGATGCCAAAGCAAAAAAATATCTGGAGGCCGGTGATACCCAGGCTTATTATGCTTTCCTTGCTCTGAGCTTAACAGTTCCTCTCCATGAGGGATTATACATTCATTTTAGAAATGTTGATGGTGACGTATGCAGACCAGAAGCAAATAGCGGTGAGCTCGTAAAGAAAACCGGTGCCACTACTTATAAACTGTTTATTTCTACTTTTAAAATGCCAGGAAATGCCTATTTCCCAAACTGTGAAGAAATGAATAGAACCGTCGGTGTCAATCAGATGATTCGCGGAGGAGACGGCTCAGACTTAAGCCTGATGCAGGTAAGTATCCGCTGGCATTTTGATGATTTCCTCGCCAATAAAAAATATGAAAGTGTGCAGAGAACTATCAATTATGGACTTTCACATCTGATGAATGGCTTCGATCCGGTATATAGAAATATTACTGAATACAAATGTATTTATGAGGCAGGATTTATAAGCAGGAATAAAATAAACTATATCAACCTGATCAGAGGAATTTGGGCAGGCAAGTACAACTCCGGCTCTATCGCTCAAACTTGTCGGTTTGCCGATCCTGATTCACCTTACAAAAAACATGATCAGGGATTCGCAAAAAATCTGGACAAAATTCTCGGATTTAACGGAACAATTGCTCCTGACTATATCGGTGAATTAAAAATCGAGGGAATTGCTGCTTCAGCGATCAGAGAAATTGTTTCAAATTTAAAAAGTCAAAAAAATGAGCGGACTGAATTAGAGAAAGTGTTGGCAGAAATTTAAGCATGAACAAAAAAATTATTCTGTTGTTTGTTGTAATGCTCCTCTGTGCAGGAGCGTGGTGGTGGAAGGCGCATTCTGCACATGGCTCACAAGTAAAGAAAAGTAGTCGAAGCGCTCAAGTCCTGTCTCTTCAGGGAAATATATTAGAAGAAGATAGAAAAAAATTTGAAAGTTATTTTAAATCAGAAGTTCTTCAGAATAAGCACTGGCCGGAAATTAATGATTACACTATCGGTGCAGTTCAGCTTGTTAATAAAACGAATGCCAGAGAGTTATTTAAGCTTGCAAACAGCAATGCCAAATCTCTGACTATATGTCTTAAAAAAGATTTTTGCGGCATGGAAAAGCGAAATGATGATGATTCCTATTTCGACGAGGCTAAAACACCCGGCCATATTTTTCTGGGAAGGCATCTCGAAATTTTACTCGAATCGTTAAGGCTCTATTCTGATTTAAAAAATGATCTTGACTGGGAACTGATCCGGGATTTGACGGACAGTGAGAATGAAAAAATCCAGCTGCTCGCGCTGGAAATAATAAAAGACTATGACTCCAGAGGCTCAGAGACAGAGGCGTTGCTGGACATTGCCGAGGATTATAAAGGGAATGCAAAAGCGGGTGCATTTGAAAAAATAGCAAACAGGGAATCATTAAAGGACCAATCGCTTCTGGTGAATGCCCTGGAAAAAAGTTTCTCTCTGGATGATCCACACACTGTAATCAGCGTGGTTGAAAAAATTAAAAAAATGAATCTATCCGAAACCGATATTGCCAGAGTTTCAAAAACTCTTTGTCGTTTTAAGGAAAATGGAAATGATGATCCAAACTGGAAAATGATAAAATACGATATGAAAAAATTAGCAGATCTTGAAAAAATATGTCATTAAGATTTAATTTTTGAGTTTAAACGAAAACGTTTTTTCAAAATTTCCCTCGCTGCCTGATGGTAGCTTCCAAAGAGCTGCGGACTTTTTCACAGATTCATCCAGCATTTTATAGCCGCTGGAGCTGATGATATCAACTGAACCGACATCACCCGCCTTATCATAATAAACCTTAATTTTAACTGTTCCTTCCATTCCATTTGCCCTGGCAACAGGTGGATATAGTGGTTCGGAATACTTTACAAAGTTAAGCTCACCAACGCCAGCTGAGCCGTTCACGGGAGCGGCGGCTTGAATGCTGTTTTTTCCTTCACCAGCAACGGACGCCGTTGTTGACTGTGAAGATGAGGGAGAAAGACCAACTGATTTAATAGAGTTTTTTATTTGCTTTTTTTGTTCCAAAGAAAAATCACTTATTCCGATACTCTCAGGCGCGATCTTCGTATGCACTTCCACTGCCGGGCTTTTCAGAAGAAAAAAACCTGCAGGAATAAGATGTATGGCAGTTGCCAGAAGAATTGGTATGATATTGTTAGTTCGCATAGATACTATCTTATTGTACAATCTCTAAGAAAAAAAGGCGGAGAGAGAATATGTTCATGGACAAAAAATTTATTAAAATGCGCGATGGTGCTGAGCTCTATGTTCAGGTAAAAGAAACAGGAAGCCCCGTATGGATTATTGCCGTTCACGGAATCGGGGAATACATGGAACGCCATAAGTACATCCCAGAGCTATTTGGACATGATTTTAATATTTTTCAATATGACCTGCGAGGGCATGGCCGAAGTACAGGAAGACGTGCTTACATCTCCGATTTCTCAGTTTTCATGGAAGATTTAAAAGAAATCATCCGTTATCTGGAAGAAAAATACCGGATGGATCGTTATATTTTATTTGGACACTCTATGGGAGCGCTGATCGCCTGTTCATTTATGCAGAACTTTGTTGAGGCAGAACGATATCCTGAGCGCTTTGTTGTGAATGCACCTCCATGTGGAGCGAGCGGATTGCTTGGGAAAATCGTAAAGATAATACCTCCGGCAGTTTTTAATGGAGCATGTGAAATTCCTTACTCCTTTCCTGTTGGCGGGCTGATCAATTTAGCCGATTTGTCTCATGATCCCAGAACAGCAGAAGACTACGCCCGGGATCCGCTAAATTCTATGAAGTTTGAATCTAAATTAATTTTTGAATTGATGAAAACTGCGCAGGACACTTTTTCCAGACCGATAAGATCAAAATGCCCGAGCTTTGCTTCCGTGGGAAGTTCAGATAGAGTCGTGGGCGCAGACGATGTTATTAATTATTTCACTAATGTGGATAAATCTTTCAATTTCAGAGTTTTTGACGGTGCTTACCATGAAATACACAATGAAATTGAAAAATACAGGAAGCCATACTTTGATCATCTGAAAACTGTTTTCGGTGAGGTCCTTTTTAATGAGAAAACCAAATAAATATGGAAATCTATTTAGCAAAAGTTTTTCAGTGGCTTGAGGAGACAAAAAAGAAAGCACCACAGGTCTGCGACTGGATCGGTGTCTATTTTAAAGAAGGTTATCTATATAAAATTGACTCCACTGATTTAGTGATCGGACCTTATATCGGTGAGGTCACAGATCATGTACGCATTTCAATTGATCGTGGGTTTTGTGGCATGGCCTTAAGAGAAGAACGTACGGTCAATGTTGACGATGTTACAAGCGATTCCACTCATATTGCCTGCAGCTTAAAAACAAGATCCGAATTAGTCATCCCCATCGCAGATCGCAATGGAAATTTTGTGGCTGAGCTGGATATTGATTGCAACCGTCTTAAGGCTTTTACCCCAGAACTGCAGGCAGTGTTTGAAGAGTCGGTTAAAACTTTTCCATTGATGGAAGATTATATTCCATTACAGATAAAAAAATTTGAAACACAAAGACTTATTCTCCGTCCATTAGAGGACAAAGATGCCAATGCCATTTTTGCATACGCAAGTAATTCGAATGTCGCTAAAAATGTTACATGGGAGCCTCATCAATCTCTTAACGATACGATGAAGTTCATTATATTTGCTAAATCCAATTATTTAAAAGGCACCGCGGAACCGTTGGGTATCATTTTAAAAGATGACATTGAGCAAAAGGTAATCGGCTGCGTGGGGTTGATGGCAGCCAGTCCTAAAAATAGAATTCTGGAGTTAGCCTATGTTTTGGATGAAAAGCATTGGGGCAAAGGTATTCTGGTTGAAGCTTCTCAATGTCTGCTCAATTATGCCTTCAATCATTATGCCCTCGAAAGAGTTCAGGCGCGTTGCAAAGTGGAAAATACCCAAAGTGCTCGAGTAATGGAAAAATTGGGGATGAAGTATGAAGGCACACTCCGTTCTTCTATGCTGGTTAAAAATAAAAACTGGGATTTGAAAATGTATTCTATCCTGAAGAGCGAGTGGAATGGATAAACTCACGAGTTATCAGATTCGCGGATATATTGGTAAAGCTGTGCATGTGAAAATGGATCGTCGTCTTGGGTATAGTCATGGCCATAATACAGAGAAAATAATTTACCCAGTAAACTATGGCTTTATACCAAACACCATTTCAGGAGATGGTGAAGAACTCGATGCCTACATCCTTGGCATTGATATTCCAATTGAAGAATTTATTGGGAAATGTATTGCCATCATTCATCGCTTGAACGATGACGACGATAAGCTAATCGTTGTTCCAGACGAGCTTAATTTTACAGACGATGAAATTATATCACTGACACATTTTCAAGAGCGCTTTTTTATCAGTGAAATCTGGAGATAATTCAGTTCATTTTTAAAAAGGATCAGATTATCCAGCAGATTACATAAGATTTGGTATTCATTTTTGTGGTAGCTATTTTGAATGTCTGCCCTTTTCAATTTGTAACCTACCAACCTGAAATCATGAAGTACTAATGCCGAATTGTATTTATCTATAATGAACTTTGTTCTTTTATGTTTGATCCCATTTCTTAAAATATAATTAATGACGTTTTTGACTTCCGAAGCACTACGCAAAATTCGAAGGTGGTACCTGGTCTTGTAACAAGTGCCTCTTGAGTTAAAGTGTTTGTTAATTTTTTTTACCAGGCTCACGCCAAGCGCCTTCATGGCCTTTGCAAGGATATTATTATTTTCCGATTCAGCATAGAGATGAATATGATCGTGCTCCAACGAATAGTGAATAATTTTGAGCCCCTGAAGTCGAGATCGCAGAATGGCATGCCTTAATGCTTTTAAAATGGTTTTATTTTGAATGTCTGCCCGAATCAATTTAATAGTTAAGTGAAGAGGCCGCGGGCGCGTAATCTCTTCGCGCCTGATATGGCGAATTCCTTTATCATGAATGGTCGGGCGCCCTGCATTTTTTGGATTTGTTAATTTAAACTGAGTTCCTTTGCGTAATTTTTTAGTCATGACATTCTCCTTTGAGAGGGAGAATGGAAATTGGGCAGACATGCACAATTGATCAATAGCTGAATTTGCAAAACAAAACAGTAAAGGGACTCAAATTTTTAAGCAGGATTGGCCGGAAATTTTTCGAGGTAAGCAACTCTCTCCGAGGCTGGCGGGTGAGAAAAATAAAACTTGCTATAGACCGGATCAGGGGTCAAAGAGCTTGCATTATCCTTATACATTTTTACTAATGCAGAAATCAATTTCGAAGCCTTTGCATGCTGGGAAGCAAACTCATCAGCTTCATATTCATATTTTCGGGAAAAATAAGCGGAGACAGGAGTGAGAAAAAAAGTGTAGATGCCAGCCACCATAGAAAACAAGGTGAGGGCCATATAATTATTCGGTGTCAGAACACCATGTCCCCGAAAGAAACTGATGTCTTCTTTTAAATAGCCCAGCAATGCAAAGCCTAAAAAGCTGATAACAAAACTTTTTAGCATACCTTTTAAGATATGATGCTTTTTCATATGGCCCAATTCGTGGGCGAGGACGGATTCGACTTCATCAGCATCCAGTGAATGCAGAAGCGTATCAAAGAAAACGACGCGTTTATTTTTCCCCAGGCCGGTGAAATAGGCATTGCCATGTCCACTTCGTTTTGAAGCATCCATGACAAAAAGCCCTTTGCTGTGAAATCCACATCGCTCCATGAGATTGACTATTTTCTGTTTTACTTCACCTTCTGGAAGCGGAGAGAACTTATTAAAAAGCGGGGCAATGAAAGCAGGATAAATAAATATCAAAAGAAGTTGGGTGAACGTTAAAAAAGCAAAAGCATACATCCACCAATTCGTTCCCAATTTTTCCATTATCCAGAGAACAGCATAGGCTACAGGTCCACCGATTATAACTGCGAGGAGAGCACCCTTTGCCATATCTGTTAAAAAGATTTTCCATGTGGTTTTATTGAAGCCGTATTTTTCCTCAATTATAAATGTAAAATAGAGTGATTGAGGCAGCGAAAGCAAAGAGGTGATCACACCTAAAATGGCAAAAAAGCGCAGACCATTGATAATGTCAGATGACCCTGAAAAGGACATACTTAAGCGATTGATGGCCTCAAGCCCACCGCCGAGGGTGAACAATAAAAAAACAATAAGGTCGAAAAGATGGAAATATTGTTTAATTCTAATTTTTTCCACCGAATAGTCGGCAGCTTTCTGGTGATCGGCGAGGCTAATTTGTGACGCGAACTGTGGAGGAACAGCCCCGCGATGTTTCACAATGTGGTCAAGATTGCGCTTATCGAGCAGGCTTTCGATAAGACTTTTAAAAAAAAGGGCTCCGAGGAAAAGTTTTGTGTAAATATTGGCTTCCATGCATTCCTTGTAATTTCTTTTTATTCTTTCCTGAACTATAGTATCTGCACTATGAAAATTCATCAAATCTTCTTTAAGAATACACTCAGAAACTTTTGTTATCTAATAAGTTTTGATGACGGGGCCATTTATTGCATCGACCCGTTCAGTTCCTCAGAAGTTCTTAACTATTTAAAAAGCCATCTTAATGACCACTCTCTCAAGGGCATCATCAATACTCATGATCATTGTGATCATTTTTCCGGGAATGAGATGCTGGTCGAAGCTTATCATTGCGATGTTCTTGCACACCCGGCAGCAAATATTCCTCATAAAAATAAATCTCTGGAGGATCATCAGATTATTTACCAAAATCAGGAATGGATTCTAAAAACAATTTATACTCCTGGGCATACTTTCAGCCATATTTGTATTTTGTTGGAAAAAAATAAAAAACCTTATGCCCTATTTACGGGAGACTGCTTTTTTAATGCAGGCGTTGGTAATTGTCATAATGGGGGAGACCCGGAAGTGCTTTATAAAACGATAGATTCAATTTTTGTGAACCTCCCTGATGACGTTCTTATATATCCAGGGCATGAGTACTTAAAACGCAATCTTCAATTTACTATGAACTATGAGCCCCATAACGAGAGCGCTGGCCGTTTTCTGAAAAAAATCGAGTCTATAAATTTAGACGAGGTATTTTTTGTTAATTCGATGAAGGTTGAGCGGGAAATAAATACTTTTTTACGGCTTCTTAGTCCGGATTTGATTGAAGGCCTGAAGCTGCAAAATGCAGATAAGAAAAAAATATTTTTAACTTTAAGAGAACTGAGAAATCGCTGGTAAAAAAACGTATAAGGAGCAACTATGGCATTTCCCAAAATTGGCAATTTAGCACCGTCAATTAAATTGCAGAACCAGAACGGAGAAGAAATCGATTTAAAAAGTCTTCGAGGTAAGAATGTTGTTTTGTATTTCTACCCCAAAGCGATGACTCCGGGATGCACAGTTCAGGCTTGCGGTATCAGAGATACAAAAAAAGAGTTTGCAAAACTTAATACGGTTGTTCTTGGAATTAGTCCGGATGAACCGAAAAAACTTTTAAAATTTATTGAAAAGGAAAAACTGAATTTTGATCTGCTTTCTGATACAGATCATAACACGGCTGAAGCCTACGGAGTCTGGGGCAAAAAGAAATTCATGGGAAGAGAATATATTGGAATCCTGCGCACTACTTTTTTTGTCGATCCGAACGGAAAATTAAAGCATGTGATGGATGATGTAAAAACCAAATCTCATCACCAGGATGTCCTTGACTATATAAAAGAAAATCTCGCCTAAACGTTTTTGGAGGATAAATGAAAGTTTTATTAGCATTAGTTTTTTCCTGTCTGCTTTTTGGAGCGGCAGAGGCTGGAATTATTCAGGTAATGTCCTATAATGTTGAAAATCTTTTCGACACAAACCACGATATTGAAAATGGTAAAGAAAAGAAAGACTGGACTTTTCTCCCCAAAAAATTTAAAGGCAAGGATGAAGCCTGTTCGAATGAAAGAAGCAAGAATCACAGGAAAGAATGCCTGGAATCTGACTGGACTGAAGCCAAACTTAATTTAAAAATAGCTCAGATTAAAGAAGTTGTGACGAAGCAGAATACAACACTTCCCGATTTTTTAGGGTTAGTTGAAGTTGAAAATAGCAATGTAACCGGCATGCTTGCAAAATCCCTGGGGTATGAACATTTTGAAATGAGCACTAGTCCGGATGAACGCGGAATCGATGTTGTTTTGATGTACAAAAACAACAAAGAAATAAAAATGATCTCGAGGGCCGAACATATTGTGCCGGTCGAGTATCCAACAAGAAATATTCTGGAGGTCGAATTTTTAATTGGAGGCACTTATCCACTTACTCTTTTTGTGAATCACTGGCCTTCACTGGCCAATCCAGATTCATGGAGAATCAAAGCAGCAGAAGTCCTTGCAGGAAGAGTGCAGGAAATCTTAAAGAAAAATCCATCCATGAATATTCTTGCTTTAGGGGATTTCAATACAATTGATGAAAATAACCCTCATCCATTTAAGGCTGTTCTTTACAAAGATAATCTTTTTACAGATGTGGCGCAGGCCTTTATGGAAGACAAACAGATTGATGAAAAAATAAGAAAATCCATGGCGCCGGGAACCTATTATTTTTCTCCCAAAGATCAATGGAATCACCTGGACCATTTCTTTGTTAACCGCAATCTGATAAACGGCAGTGACATGGAAATTTCCATTAAATCTTTTGAAATTTATTCTCCAGCTTTTTTAACTTATGACTTGAAGAAAAAGTTTTATGAAGGAGAAGAGAGGAATGTAAAAATCGTAGTTGTCCCGAAACGGTTTGAACTTGATGGAACGACCAGGGAGACAATTGGCTATTCAGATCATTTTCCGCTTTTAGTGAAACTTGAATATCCTGAAACTAAAAAGACTAAAGTGAAAACTAAACCAGATGTATTAAAAAAGAAGGAAAAATAAATTTAAAGATCCCGTCCAACTCCCAGCTTGGGCGATAAATTGTAGTCGGCCGTTGCAGCGCTTTGAAGGCGCTGTAAATTTTCTTTTCTCTTGGCACTTGCAGGGTGAGTGGATAAAAATGCAGGGGGAGATTTACCTTCACCTGCCTTTGAAAAGCGATCCCAGAAATTGACGGCTTCGCCCGGGAAATAACCAGCACGGGCCATAAGCGTTAAGCCAATTTCATCAGCTTCCGTTTCGTTGGCACGTGAAAAGGGGAGAATAATTCCAATCGTTGCTCCTGCCCCTAAAGCCGCCATCGTTAAATTTCTTTTATCTGGATCCATTTTTGATAATCCGATAGCTGCAATGCCGGCCATGGCAACGTTCGCTGCCATTGCCTGGCTCATTCTCTGTCCACCATGACGAGCGATAGCGTGGCCAATTTCGTGACCCATGACTGTGGCAAGTCCAGCTTCATTTTTTGCGTATTTAAAGATGCCGGTATAGACAGCGACTTTTCCACCCGGAAGACAGAAAGCATTCGGTTGATCGCTTTCTATTGTTTTGAATTCCCATTTGAAATCAGGCTTATTTGCAACAGCTGCAATTCTTTTTCCGATTTCTTCAACCATTGTTGCTTCTTTAGTACCTTTTACTTCTTTTTCTTTGCTAAGAATTTCTTTGTACGCTTCTTCACCCTGGGAATTTTCCTGGGCCTCCGAAGTCAGCAAAAAAGCTTTTTTTCCGGAAACAGGGGTTGTTGAACAGGACACGATTGAAACGACTATAAAGGTAAGAAGAATAAATTTGTTCATACCCTGCTCTTTTGATCCGGAATAGTTTCGTCGGTTAATATGTCTATCTTGAATTTTTCACCACATTTTTTCAGCAAAAGACTCGCTTCACTTTTTAAAAGAATGTCGCCTTTCATATCAATGTCTCTATATTGAGTATGAGGCTCGTACGGGAGTGTTGAATAAAAGCAAAGTCCGTCGTTAGCTTCCAGCTGAAAATAAAAAAAAGCTGAATCTTCTTTGTTGAGTCTGATGATGTAGTGAAAAAGTTGACTAGAATAATTGGGCATGTGACCTTCCAAATCCGTTAAACGTTGACTTGTTTTTGATCTGATTTAGAATAAAACTTAAGTTATCGCTTTCACATTTACAAGTCATGGAGGACAAAAAGTGAAAAGGAATTATGCCATGAAGGCTCCTATTGCATTGCTCTTAATATGTAATGCATTGTTTTTCACTTCGTGTTCATCATTATTGTCACATCGTGGACAAACTGTGGATTCGGCCCAACAAGGTGAAGCCAGTGCGCCCAACGTTATGGTTCCGAAAGAACAATACGATGAACTTGCACGAAAATATCAGGAACTTTTAAATACATCTAAGGAAAATGCCTCAGCTAAGAATGCCGTTGCAGAGGCGCCGCCGGTTGATCCTAATGCTCAAACTAAACCAGAAGTAGGAGCATCAACATCATTAGATCCATCTGAATTAGTGAATAAAATTGATAGTGCAATTCCGGATACGGCTAAAATTGATTCTGTTGATGCCCTCAATCCTGATCCAGGCATCAGAAGCGAAAAGGGTCCACCTCTCCCGCAAAGCATGGGGGTTCAGGAAGTCAATTACACTGATGATATAGACGACCAGATCTCACGACTACGCGAAGTGCAGGCACTGGTAAAAGTTAATAAATTTGAAAATGCCCTTACAGTTCTGAAGGAACTTGAAAATTCCAAAGAAAAGCAGATTGTGGTCAGAGCTAAAATGATGTTGGGCGATCTTCTGTTCAACCAGGGGGAGTACGATCTTGCATCTCAGGTCTATGATGAAGTCATTAAAAAGTATGCATTTAGTGGCAGTGTATTAAAAGCTCTCGGAAAACTTGTAGCTTGCAGTGAAAAATTAAAACAACCTGAAAAGCAGGCAAAGTATTATTCTTTGCTGCATGATTTTTTTGAGGCCAGTTAATTTTGAATAAATATACTTTTATTATCATTCTTGGAAGCTTGATGACCCATTATTCATGGGGACAGGATTCTGTTCCTGCTGACCTTGAAGAAGTGAATGTCTATGAATCGCTAAAAAAGACCGGTGATGCTCCTGGAAGCGATGTGAAAATGTCTACTCTGGAAGAGCAGGACGATCTGGAATCTTTAAAAGATGATGTCGGCGAAATAGCTCTTGAAAAAGAGAAAGTAAAGCCTGCCACGCCAGAACTTGCACCGGAAACAAAGACTGAAGCACCAAAAGAAGTTACGGCTACAGCTCCGGACGCAACTGTTATAGATGGTCCAAAAGAGGGGGAAGCGCCCGCGAAGACGGAATTTGATCTCGCTGAAGATGAGAAAAAGATTTTGAGTGATCTTGCAAAAGGTGAACGCAAGAAGATACTCAATAAAGACTGGAGCGACATGCTTGCAGGTTCAAAAATTACTCAATATAAAACGCAAAAAGGTGAAGACTTAAAAAGTATTTCCAAAAAGCTTTTCGGTATAGAAGACTACTATTCAAAAATATGGGCCCAAAATCCGCAAATTTCTAATCCCTACGATATTGAAGCAGGCACTATTTTAACTTTTGATACAGGCGATTCGGATACGATGCCTAATGTTCAATTGGGTGAGTTTAAAGATGATGATGACGATGATATTGTTCCATCGGCCGGAATTGGCGCAAGAACCGGCGGAGCAAGCTTCAATGAAAAAAATCGTCCCGGTTGGATAAAAGAGAGAAGAAAACTTATAGATCAGGGTGTTTACTTTCAATTTGCATCTGAAGAAACCTACGAGGACCTGGCCCGCCTGGAAAAGGCTCAGCAAAATGTTGAGTATGAGAAATATGATCCTCCTATGTCAGATGTATATATAAAGGAACCAGGTGAGCAGTATGACAGTAACGGATTTGATAAAACTTCCAAAATTGTTTTCAATTATAAAGAAGGATTTTTCCTTAACTCTTTTGTAACTACCAATGTTGTACAGGATCTGGGGGAAATAAAAGCAGCTCAAAAAGAATCCGTTTTTATCCATAAGGGAGACATTCTTTATGTGACTTTTGATAAGTCAGCTAAGGTAAAGCCAGGTGATCTATTTTCAGTTTATACTGCCGGTGGCGAAGTCAAAAATGTTATTTCTGACAGATCGGGCTTTGTTTATACAACAACGGCGCAGATCAAAGCATTGCAGAAAAAAGATGACGTGTGGGAATGTTTGATTATCGATCAATCTGGTATGGTCCAACGAAAGGATCGAATTACCGTTTACACACCAAAAATTGGTAAAATTTCACGAACGTTCAGCAAGCGCAGCGTAGAAGCGGCGATTATCGGAAGTTATCGCGATTCATTGACCGGGATAGCTTTTGGCGACGTTGTCTATCTTGACCGAGGTCGGGCCGATGGAGTTGAGCTTGGAAATTTATTTGAAATTTATTCATTTGTGGATCGCGGAACTCAGAGAAAAATTACACCTAGTCCAACTTATAAAGTTGGAGAGCTAACTGTTATTAATATCACAGACAATTTTGCAACCGCGCTGGTGACCAATTCATCAAATGAAATCACCTTGGGAAGCATTGCAATCACTAAAACTCAGGAAGAAGCCGCCCGGGTACTGCGTCTGAAGAGTAAAGATAAATTAAAAGATGTCAGAAAGTTGGAAGGAAAAGCTTTGGATGAGCTGGACGTTGAATTGAATCTTGATGACGTAAGTCAAGACATTCTCAATAAAGCAGATAAGATTCAGTTGACCGAAGATGAGTTGGAAGAATTAGAGCGTCAAGAAAGAGACAAATCTGTTATTAAAGACTCAGAACGTGATGTAAAAGAACTAGACCGTCTTGAAGGAGAAATTCAAGAATCTGAAAAATCTCTCAATGAATCTAAGGTTGATGAAGATAAATTTTTAGAGCAGTCTAGTCTCGAGGAACATGAGAAGAAAGCCAAGCTTCCAGATCCAAATGCATTTGAATCGATTAATGAAATTGAAAAAGATATTGGCAGAAAATATTTAGATGAGGACATTAACAACAAAGAAAATCCATACGGACTCACGGAATTTGACCTTGAAGAAGTGGATGAGTTGTTGAATACTGGTCCCAAAAAATAGTTTTTAATTAATAAGGTAAAAAAATATGTGCGCTAAAGCGAGGGCTATTAAATCGGCCGCAAAAAAAACTCCTGTGACTAAAGCGGCTCCAAAAACAGTCAAAAAAGCTGTAAAGATGCCATCTAAGTTGACTGCTTCAGCGGCTAAAGCTGCAAAAGGCGTTGGCAAAGTTGTAGAAGAAGATGTTATTCCAACAGGAAAACTTGGCAGCTACGATCTGGTTGTGGTCGAGTCACCTTCAAAAGCAAAAACAATTAAAAAATATTTAGGTCGTGGTTATCAGGTCGTGGCTTCCAATGGTCACATTAAGGATCTGCCTAAATCAAAACTTGGTGTTGATGTTAAAGATGATTTCGCACTTGATTTGGTGCCGATCACGGGAAAAAAAGATAAAATAGAACGCATTCAGGAACTCGCAAAATATGCCAATCAAATTTACCTCGCGCCCGATATGGACCGCGAAGGAGAGGCGATCGCTTTCCATCTAGCAGAAGAAATCGGAAAAAAGAAAAATATTCACCGGGTAGTTTTTAATGCAGTTACTAAATCAGCAGTAAAAAATGCCATTGATCATCCAACTCAGCTCAATCAGCCGATGTACGATTCTCAAAAAACCAGACGAGTTCTTGACCGATTGGTAGGTTATAAAATTTCACCTATTCTTTGGGACAAAGTTCAGCGCGGAATTTCGGCAGGTCGGGTACAGTCAGTTGCTTTAAGAGTCATTGTTGACCGCGAAGACCAGATTAAGGCTTTTACACCGGAAAAATGGTTTTCTATTCAAGGTGAACTTGAAAAAAAGAGTATTGCTTTTGAAGTTCGTTATTATGGCGAAGATGCAAGCAAGAAAACTGATCTTGAGGGGCCCCAGGCTGAAAAATTATCCAAAAAAATTCTGGTGGATATTAAAGGAAAAACGCTTAAGGCAATAGAAGTAAAAAAGAAAGAGCGCAAACAAAATCCTACTGCACCATTTACGACATCAAAATTGCAGCAGGAAGCAGCTAATAAGCTTGGTTTCACAGCAAAGAAAACCATGATGATTGCCCAGATGCTTTATGAAGGGGTTCAACTGAGAGATCACGGTCTTCAGGGTTTAATCACTTATATGAGAACGGACTCGGTAAGAACTGAGCCTGAGGCAATGAAAGCGCTTCGCGAATTCATTCCAAAGAAGTACGGAAAAGATTTTCTATCTAGTGAGGAAATTACTTATAAGAAAAAAGGCACGAGTAAAGTTCAGGACGCCCACGAGGCTATCCGACCGACATCTTTTGAGTTTACTCCCGAAGAAGTGCGCGGCGATCTCGATCCTGATCAGCAAAAACTTTATGAATTGATCTGGAACAAATTTATATCATCGCAAATGTCACCAGCTGTAATAGATCAGACCTCTGTAACTTTCGAATCAGGCGGTCATTTTTTCAAAGCAAACGGATCTATTGTTAAATTTCCCGGTTTCAGAACAGTTTATCTTGATTCGTTGGCTGAAAAACAAAGCAGAAAAGAAGCTGATGCTGAAGACGTTGAAGAACCGAAATCAGGACTTCTTCCTGAAATCAGCGAAGGCGAGACTTTCACTCCGAAAAAAATGATTGATATGGAAGAGCACTGGACCGCACCTCCTCCAAGATTTAATGAAGCAAGCCTTGTTAAAGCTCTGGAAGAGGATGGAATCGGACGACCGTCAACCTATGCGGCAATCATCTCGAACATTCAGGATCGCGGGTATGTAGAAAAAACTGAAAACAGATTTGTCCCGACAGAACTGGGAACAGTTGTTTGTAAAATGCTTGTGGAGAGTTTCCCGGACGTAATGGATATTGAATTTACCGCCAAGGTAGAAGAACTTCTCGACAAAATCGAAGAAGGAGATGTGAGCTGGAAAAAAGTTTTAAGAGAATTCTGGAAAGGCTTCGAACTCACTTTGGATAAGGCCAAAGAAGAGATGAAAAACTTAAAGAAACAATCAATCCCGACCGGCGTCCATTGCAGAAAATGTGCTGACGGGGAATACCAGATAAAATGGGGGAAGAACGGTCAGTTTTTTGCCTGTTCAAATTATCCGGACTGCAACTCAACAGAAGATTTTAAGAAGGCCTTAGACGGTACATATACTATTGTAGAAAAAGTTTTTGCCAATGACCCTTGTCCGACATGCGGAAAACGCATGGCCATTAAAAAAGGAAAATACGGTAAATTCCTGGCATGCGAAGAATACCCGACCTGTGCGACTACATTGCCATTTACTCTCGACGTTCATTGCCCGGAATGTAAAGTCGGTAAGTTTGCCGAAAAGAAAAGCCGATATGGAAAATTCTTTTATGGATGCTCAACATACCCAACTTGCTCCAACGCCATGTGGACCAAGCCCTATCCATTTGCCTGTCCGAAATGTGGATATGCTGTAATGGGAGAAAAGTTTACCAAGAAGCTTGGCAAGCAGCTCGAGTGTCCGAAGTGTAGACATAGAGTTGATATGGTCGATACGCCATTCCATACTGAAGCTGAAGAACAACCAGAATTTATAGAGGAAGGGGCATAGGCCCCTTTCTTTTTTTTAGAATTGATAAACGAGTGTTCCCATCGTTCTTATTTCTGTTCCCTTAGTATTAAAACCTCCGCCCACGGAACCTTGTCGCAGGTTGTATTCTCGGGAGATTTTCAGCTTTAAATTTTTGGTCAATTTATAACTGATATAAACTTTATTGGTCATTAATGTATCTTTGAATACGTCATGATTTGTAATTTCTTCTTGTTTGCGGTGGTGTCCATCAATTGATTTAGCATTTGAAAATTGTCCGTTATAACCAACTTCCCATTTTCCTTTTTCAATCGCAATGGCTGCAAGAGTAGTCGTTCCCATTCCCCAGTAATAGCCTTTTTTGGAAACAGTTGTTGCGTGTCCTTCAAGCACTCCAGGATTGCCAGCCTCATACTTATTTAGTGAATAAGACTTAACCATGGCAAAATCGCCATAGAACCCGAAATCTGCTTTAATATTAAATCCATTATAGTGAACATTGGCATGAGCAGTGGCCCCGAGAATATTAATGGTCCCGTAGAAATCTTCGTTCGGTGATCCTTCTTCTGTTCCTCTGTCATTCCAGGTCGAAGCTGAACCTACGCCAAGAATCAAATCATATCCTCTCAGTTGTCCTTTTTCATCTTTCCCTAAATTCTTCTGGTGATAGGCAGCTGTTACGATCTGAGCAATAACTCTCAAATCTTTAACACCGTCGTTTCCGTTTAATTCAACAAGCATTTTTGCCATGGCCGTATCGTAAACCAATTTTGAGCTTGACCCGGTTTTTCCGTAATCAGCAATATTCACAACGGTAGCGTCCATCCCGACAACTGTGTTAGTGCCTGGTTTTGCTTCGTATGCCTTTTGTCCTTTATCCAGACCAATATACATAGAGATGTCTGACCAACGGGGTTTTTTACAATCCGGCTGAAGATCTTTCTTTTGCAATTTATTAATTCCGTTGTTCACGGCCATGCCTGGATTGATGGTGTAACCCAGTGCAGTCGCGGCAATACTATTTTTTTGAAATAAGGCGCAGGAAATTTGATAAGTCGCTTCTCCGATAATGTATCCACCAATCGGAGTCAGTATCTGGTCGTTGATTGAAAGGACTTCATGATATTCCATGAACTCCCACGCCGTTGATGAAGCATACGAAATCAGGAATGATTCAAGCGAATTGAATCCGTTTGATCTGGCCATTTGATAGTATAAGACTCCGGCATAAACGTGTCCGTAGTTGGACATTTTGTCGTTATCATCAAAACGAATAGCCTCTCCGCTAAATTTCTTTTTTATTCCTTCTTTAAATCCGTAGTCAAAATCGACCTGATTAAAAACCAGGTTTTTATAATAGATAGCCATAGCTGATGACAGGAGAACTCCGATTTCCACACCTGTCCGCAAATAGTTTTTCTTTCTGTCAGATTCATTCTCATAAAGTGAGTATGCTCTGTTGATAGATATTGGCATTTCGGTTACCCGGTCTTTAAACTGGCCGGTCTTCTGATCGTAAATGATCTCATTTGATTCGGCAGCTCCGTTAACAAGCAGACCAGCTTTAAAGGCAGTTTCGTTGGTGGCATAAAAGAAAAAGTTACCAATGGTCTTGGCCATGGCCTCTTCTTTGGAAATTTTAGTCGTTATACCGTCTTTGAAATTCCATCCTAAAGTTTTGAAGTCGGATTCGTGTATCCTCTTTTGGTTGGCAACATCGATTGAAACTGAGCCGTCCTTTTCCTTCATGATGCGCATTTGATAGTCAAATTTACCCTGGAGCAAGCTCAGCCCTTTATCATGAAAATTATTCGTATCAAAATTTCTGCATGTGATATCTGTCCCATTGTCTGCAATTTGATTGGAGATAGCATAGACTTGTTCACATGTTTCTTTCTTCCAGAGTACATCGTCATTATCATTCAGGTCGCCTACAGAAACAAGCACATGCTTTTTAGGCAGAGATCTTTCTACTGCAAAAGACTGCACGCTTGAAGCAATAAGCACAAATAACAATAAAAATAGTAAGCTATTTTTCATAATTGTCTCCTGAATGCCTAAGTAAAAGCAATTATTATGCCTAATTGAAATCTTGGGAATTAGAGGGGTTATTCAAATTCGAGTGTCTAAACTTTAGACATGTGCCTTTATTTAAGAGGGGTACATTCAGAGGAAACGAACTTCGTTTTTGTTTCGAAAAGGCACCCTTCAAAAAAGGAAAGAGTCTCGCGGATTTTCTTATTTGTGGCGCTTCTGTTTTCACTGACATTCATGTAAATAGGAGAAACGGTGTCATTGAGAGAGACAGGTGTTAATTTCATTCTGCCGACAGCATAGTCAACTAGTGCAGCAACTACCTCTTCATTTCCAAAATTGAAAGGCCTTATCGCCAGAAACCATCGTCGCATATCTGCCAGATACTGAAAGGGACTAATGTCCTGAACTTCGCCGCTTTCATAACGGGAAAGCATGTCGTTCATGTCAGTAACCCAACGAAGAAGTTCTGGTTTTACACTGGCACCTTTATAGAATTGAAGTTCGCCTGAGAAGAAATTTCTATCGCTACAGAATTGTACATTTTCAAGTGTGAGAAGGGAGTAACCTTCGATACTCTTCAGGTCATAATCATAGAGAAGGTCATTCACGGTATTATTTAAAACTTTGTCGGCACATGTGTGAATAATTTTTGGATTAGTTTCACCGTTACTGGTTCTTAATGCTCCCAGACCAGCTTGAATATTAAGAAATCCTTTTTCAGAAAAAAGATTTTTGTGGAGCTTGGTTACTTCATTTAACTCAAGGTAGACGGGGTTTATTTTATTGACGTATTTCTGACCATTATTCCACACTTGCCATTCTTTACTTGCAGATAAGCTTATTTCGCTGTGATTTAAAAAATCATTCTTAGCTCTAAAATAGGAAACTTTACCGATTGCCTTCGGGATTTTGAATCCTTTCAGATCAGTTATATTGATGCTGTAAACGCTGAATTCACCCAACAATTTTTGATATCGATTCTGAATCTCACATTCTTCCGGGTATAGCTTTAAGACTTCACTGCAGGCAAAGACGTTTGCACAAGAAATCAATAGAATTAGAGGCAATAGAATTCGCATCGGACCAATATATCAAATAAATGGCCATCATGAGTAAAATGAGAAAAAATTATACTTAACATCTTAATACTGCTTATTCAACACACTAAACTTAAGGGGTTAGAGCTGAAAGCTAAGGTCATTACTCGCACAGTTCTTCTTTTATCAATCGTTAGCTTCTTCGGCGATATTGCCAGCGAGTTGTTATATCCAATCATGCCGCTCTATTTAAAGAGTATTGGAATGGGTGCCATTTATATCGGGATACTTGAAGGACTGGCCGATGCCATTTCTGGAATTTCAAAAAGCACTTTTGGAAAACTTTCGGATGTAAGCGGAAGAAGAATGCCCTTTGTCTGGTTTGGTTATGTTCTCTCAAGTTTTGCAAAGTCTGCCATTGGCTTGTTTGCAAATCCAGCATGGGTATTATTCACCCGCTCTGCGGACAGGCTGGGAAAGGGCGTGAGAACTTCTGCCAGAGATGCCATGCTTTCAGCGGAGACGACGCCGGAAAACAAAGGGGCGGTGTTTGGTTTTCACAGATCACTTGATACGTTAGGGGCTTTCTTAGGTCCGATATTGGCATTGATTTATCTCCATTATCATCCGGGAGAATACAAAAATTTATTCGCGTACGCATTGATACCTGCGGTCTTTGTTGTGCTTTCACTGGCCTTTGTTAAAGAAAAACCGGTTGAAAAAAAGATTGAAACTGGAAATCTGTTCTGGAATTCGATGACGTACTGGAAAATTGCAACGCCGGAATATAAACGCATACTTCTTTTAATTATCGGCTTTACTCTGATGAATTCTTCAGACATGTTTTTGCTTTTGAAGGCGCGGGAGAGTGGCTTAAGTGACGTTCAGACAATTTCTCTCTACGTTTTTTATAATCTGATCTACGCTCTCAGCTCTTATCAGATGGGCATGTTATCGGATCGGATTGGAAAGAAAAAAGTTTTTCTGATGGGGCTTTGCTTTTTCATTATTACCTATGCTGGAATGGCATTTAATACTCGCCTGGAAGTGTTTTATATTCTCTTTATTTTCTACGGCCTTTTCGCAGCTTCTACGGAGGGGATTACCAAGGCCTGGGTCAGCAATCTTTGTGAAAAAGTGGACCTGGCAACCGCGCTTGGCTTTCAATCGACGACACAGAGTCTAGCCGCGATGTTGGCAAGTTTTATTGCTGGTCTTGTCTGGTTTAATTTTGGCAGTCAGTATTTGTTTTTGATGTCCAGTTCGGTAACACTGATCATTGCCGTACTGTTAATGCGGGAAAAGCGAATTGCTTAACAAATATTTTTAGCGAATGAGTAAATACCTGCCGGTAAAATACGCTCGTCATTTGAGTGACGTACGCCGAGTTCACCTACAGTAATTTCTTTTTTAGTGCGATGGTCATTCATAAGATTGCGAAGAGCTTCTGACTGAACGCCATGAGTGTGTGAGGACAGAAAGAAAAAACTGTTTTCAAGAGTGAGCATATTAAAGCAATCGCGGACTAACTCAGAAATCATCTGGTCAAACTCCCAGACTTCGTTGTTGGCCCCGTGGCCCCAGCTCGGCGGGTCGGCGAGTATGCCGTCGTATTTGAATCCTTTGCGAAGTGAATGCTTTACAAAGGCCATGACGTCTTCCTGAACGAATTTAATTTTTTTGGCATCGAGGTTAGACAGCCCCACGTTTTCTTTTCCCCAGGAAAGAACGCCCTTACTGGAATCAACGTGAAAAACTTCTGCTCCGGCGGAAAGAACGGCGAGGCTTGCGCAGCCGGTATAGCCGAATAGGTTTAAAAATTTCAGAGGGCGACCCAGTTGCTTTTGCAGTCTGGTCGTTTCGTTGACCAGGGTGTTCCAGACAGCGGCCTGTTCGAAAAAGACGCCGCAATGGCCGAATGAAGTAAATTTGAGCTTGAACTCTAGCTCGCGATCTTCCGGTGTCTTCCACGAGAGAATTAGGCCGCTAGGGTCCTTATCGGCCCTATGTTTCCATGTGCCACCGCCATCACTTTTGCGAATACAGACAGATGTAGCCTTCTTCCACTCGCCATCGGCTAATTTAGGGGCCCAGATCGCCTGGGGAGAGGGACGTTCGACGGTAAGACCTGCGACAATTTCGAGCTTTTTGCCATGGCCCGAATCCAGGAGGACGTAGCCCGGAATCTTTTCAGAGATAAGATTTTTCATGAATTTCTAATATATTAGAGAAAGCAACTTGTCTAATAGGCGCGAAATTTTTATACTGAAATCGATCAATCATCCACGCACCCTTAGCTCAGCTGGATAGAGTAGCTGGCTTCGAACCAGTTGGTCGGGAGTTCGAATCTCTCAGGGTGCGCCATTGTTTACGAACGTAAACACTTCCATAATTATTTACTTATTGATTCTGAACCTTTTGCCCAATCAGGGGGTGGGTAAGCAACAGGTTTAGCGGAATTGGTTCGAGGTCCATTATTTATTCTTTTATCAGAATCACTTTTGGTAGTCAAAGAGTCATCAGCCAACTTAAAGATTTCTTCGTCCATAAGCTTCAACTTTTTTTTAGAGTCTTCAGTGCTTGTAATTTTTAATTTTACACATGTAATTTCATTAAATTTTCTCACTGAAATACCTTTATCTTCAACATTAAATTCACTAGTTTCAACTTCTCTTGAATCTTCCGGGAGGAAGTATTTATTTTTTATAACCATTCCCGTCTTCTCAAAATTAAATAACTCATTGGAAATAACACTTTTGAATGCCTTCTCAAAGCCCAAAAAATGACATAAATTATTTCCAGTCGTTATTCTGATTTCTCTAATAGGTTTCTTGCGGTAATCGGTAGTAAATGCCAAAATTGATTTATTAGATCCTGCAATAAGCAGCTCTTCGGAAGAAAATTTTTTAAATTGGACATCCTTTGCAAAATTTTCTTTGATTATATACTCAGCTTTCGCCTTACTTACATAATCTTTCATCATGTTCTCGAAGTCGTCTTGAGCATGAGAAACAGTGACCCAAAATATACTTAGCAAAAAAAAAGTTAATCTCATGTTAATAATCCTTCATTAGCGAATTATCGGTTAATTCGTTAATAAGTTTAATTTATGTCCGTCCGATACTTAAGAAGCTAACAAGTTATTGATTTCAAAAGTATTAAAATTCGGGTTTCTTAAAAAGAAGGTTCGATATTGGTCGCTCAGGGTGCGCCATTGTTTACGAACGTAAACATTTCAACTTAGTTTTTATAATTTGCACGAAATAAACTCATGATAATTTCATCATGATATTTTCCATCCCTAAAGAAATTCTCCTTTAGGCGACCTTCTTCTTCAAAGCCAAGTTTTCGATAGCATTTAATGGCCCGTTCGTTATATGAAAAAACACCTAATGTTACTTTCCGAATATTCAACTCATTAAATAAAAATCTAATTAAAACCTTAGTGGCATCAAACCCAAAGCCTTTGCCCCAATAAGTTTCGTCAGCGACAGCAATCCCAATCCAAGTAGTTCCATCCTTTGGTCTGTATTTGAAATATCCACATCCTCCAATATATTTTTGATCATCAATACTTTCGATTGCAAAATTATACTCTGTGGATTTATTTTTCGCTGCTCCTAAAATAAAACTCTCTTCTTCTTCGTATGACAGGGGAAGTATTAACCCAGAGTTGAGAAGTTTTTGAAGTTCCAGTCCATTAAAGAGTTCATGTGCAAGATTGATATCTGCTTTTTCATATGCCCTAAGGATTACCTTTTCACCTTTATACATTTCTTCTCCTCACTTCATAAATTCACAATGTTTCTTGCGGAGAAATTTTAAGTCAAAATTGCATCAAATTCAAATGGTATCGACCCGGTTTAAATTAAGCGGATGAAAACGGACGAATTATTGACTTGGCGGACGAAATAAACGGACGAAAATAATTTATCCACATTCTCTCAAACAACAAATAAGGCTTGAATATCATTGATCTTAAAGTCAGTGTTTCTTAAAAAGAAGGTTCGATATTGATCGCTCAGGGTGCGCCATTTACAAACGCAGACGAACTTTTATTAAAATCATTTTTAGGTTAGAATTCAGACATGAATATTTCTTCTGAAATTGAAGAGATGAAAGAGTCTTTGAACTTAAAAAAAAGTGATAATAAAGAGTGAGCTTTCAGGTTAAATCGTTTGCAACAATTCGGATGTCAGTTTCCAATCTTTCTAAGAGCAGGGATTGGTACAAACAATTATTTGAAATTGAACCGATTGAAGACATCGAAAATTTTGTTTCGTTTAAGATTCAAAATGTTTGCTTTGACCTTTGCCTTGCTGATGAAAAGTCACCAACCTCAACTGGGGGCTCTGTTGGGTACTGGTCTGTAGATAATCTTGAAAGTTTATTAGAGAAAGTACATCAATTAGGAGGTTCGATTTATAGAGGACCTTTGAATATAAAAGAGATTCAAAGAACTATAGTTCAAATACAAGACCCATTTGGCAGTATTCTTGGATTCGAGACACTTCTTCAAAATTAGAGCAAGCTAGCAAACGTTCACAATTCGTTTGTTATTACTTAAAAAAATTTCAATCAATTTCAGAAAGCACATTGAATGCTTTAACCATAACATTTTTATTCATATATTTTTTTACCACCATATATAAATCTTGGCGATGCTGCATTTAATACATGAAGCGACACGACTAGAAGGCAGATCTCTGGAGGCGTAAATTTATACTCCAGATCCGGCAAATTCGTCGGAAGAAAACAAAGGACAAGCCAATGCCATTCTATCTAACCCGGTTCAGTTATACTCCAGAAACATGGGCGAAACTCATTAAGAACCCCGAGGACCGCAGGATAGCGGCTAAGCAGTACGTTGAGGCAGTCGGTGGTAGGTTGCAGGGCTTTTGGTATGCCTTCGGTGATCACGATGCCTACACCTTGTGGGAAGCCCCGGATAACATATCAATGGCAGCAACTGCGATCGCAATTGGAGCCGGGGGAGCATTGAGTACATTTCAAACAACAGTTTTACTGACTGTTGAAGATACAATGGTTGCGCTAAATAAGGCCTCATCTATTAAATATCGACGGCCGGGTGAAAAAGAATAATACTAGTTCCTGCCAACATCGCCTGGGCTAATCCATTCGCAACAATATACCTACTATTATTACTTACAAGATTGAGTTGAAGGATAATAATACAAGCAATCTTTATTGGTATTTATTTTATCAAAAATTCCTTTAGCCGCTCTTGATATATTTGCTCTTAAACTTTTAACTTCAGAATCAGATAAAGCAACTGCTTCTTTTGCATGAATTCTATATCCACCCGTTTCAGATGGAATTAAAAATTGATTAAGGGCTTCTCGCTTGGGTTTATCTTGCCCATCTCTTTTCAGCGACCATAATCTATCAAATTCATCTTTAAAGCCTTTATAGATGGAACTATATTCTGCATTTTTATAAATCACCATATTATCAAACTGATTATGTTCTGCATTTTTTGAAATATTAAATGAGCCTGCAAGGAGAACTGTGCCCTGGCCTGTTATATTATAATCAATCAAAATATACTTATGGTGATTTAATAACCAGTATTTTGGTGAAGGAGCATGCGAGTAATATTTAAATCTAACGGGAGCTTCTTTGTTTTGATTGCCTTCTAATTTTTTCCAATCTTCAATAAACTGTGGCGACATTTCCTTGTTGTTCGGCTTGGATTTATACTCTTGATTGTCGACTGCAAGTTGAACAATGACGCCTCTTTTGACTGCATTAATGAGTGCATCGGAAACTTCTCTTATATTGAAATGATTTAATGAGAGATAGATTGATGATTTAGCATTGTTGATTGCTTTAATTAAAAGATCGCGAACCACCCACGTCTGTTCGCCTTTAGAATCCAACCTGGCCCGAAGTGAAATATACTTGCCTGTTTTATAATCAGCTGAAGACTCAACGTTATTTTTAATATTAAAATTCATAGAACTTGAATAAAGAACCGGGTCTCCAGCTGATGGTCGATTGATAACAACTTCCCCTTCAGCATTTTTATAATCTTCAAGTGCATCCGCATTGTTTTCGTTTGAAGTAATCATGTCCTTGGAACTATTCCAAAGAACAGTGAACTCATTGCTGAAATCTTTAATGAGGGCGTTAATGAAAGACGCATTATTGTCGCTCTTCTCATGAAAAATAAAAGCTTCACTATACTTTGATTTAGCTCCTTCCGATAAGTTAGCAGATGAATTCACCAATTGATTGTCATCTACTATAAGGAATTTTTCGTGCATATTTTGCATGGCAATTTTTACTTCTGCACCGGCCGTTTCAAGTTTTTGTACTTTTGAAATAATATTTGGTTCTGCCGCCAGCGGAGGATGAAGAACAATTCTAACTTTTGCACCATTTTTTAAGGCCATCATCATGGCCTTGTCGATTTCAGCATCACTCCAGCTATAAATCGTCATATGGACATAACTTTTAGCTCCTCTAATTAATTCATACATTCTATTAAATGCCTTATCTCCTTGAGTTGGAGAAAAAAGCGCATAGGGTAAAGTTGTATTGGCCTGGCTTAAAGTAGAGACCAAAAGAATGAGGAAAATAAATAGTGAATGTTTCATAATTTACTCTAAGAATAATTAATTTTTGATACGCTTGCTTTTAACAGTAATTTATGGTGACTGACTATAATTGTGAAAATTTTATCCACTCCTTTTTCTTTGAAATGTTAATGATTTTAATAATATCGCTAAGAGCATAGAAAAATTACACTTTCATTGAAGTGGACGCCGCAAGGGCTTACAGTTTACCTTATTGAGGATGGAGGGCGTATTATGAAATTTTCATCAGTTGTTTTGGGTGCCGTTCTGGTGGCCGGAGCCTTGCCATCATTTGCTCTTGAAACTGATCAATTTATTGCTTCAAAGACAACCATCAAAGATTCCGCAGAAGTTTTTAACAATTACTTCAACCGGCAAATTGACAAGGCCATTGAAGCTGCCAATTCTAAAAATCCTGAAAAAATAAAATGCAGTGAAGTTGCAGGCAATGTGATGAATAATCTTGTGGGTGGTAAGTATTTTTCGATAAGCAAAATAAGCAAGTTTGCGAGAACATCTCCCGACGTTGACAGATACCCGGATGATTCCGTCTCAGATCGAGATTATTCGAGCCTGACTTTTTACGAAGGCGTAGGTACTTTATTAACGTTGAGCCCTCCATTTGCCCGTACAATTAATGTTAATGGCATTTACATGGGTACTGACAAACTCGGCCACTTCTCTTTGGTCGGAAGAAATTATTATCATAATTATTTAACAAATTTAAAAAATGGAATGAAGAAATCTGAAGCCCTGGAAGCAGCAATTTTAACAGGATTTAAAACAGAAAAAGGTATCCTTGGCTACGGAATTGGCGGTGTTCTTTCCTTCGGCGACTTAGAAGCAAATTACGAAGGATTGAGATTTGCGATTGATCTTTGCGATGGTGAAAATCCATATATTGTTATCAAAAACAATCGTTTTGAAAAAAATAGTACGAATGGTTTTAATATGAAAACTTATTTTAATCCAAGAATGGATGAGTCCTACCATTTCAGCTTCTGGAGGCCGTGGCTCTATAAAAAAATCAAAACAAAATTGGCTCAAGAATATTGTGAAGCTAGAAATGAGCCAATGTACATAGAGAGAATTTCAAAGTATGCGCCACTCATGAAGGAAAATTTAAACGATCGTTTAATCCAAAAGCATTTATTAACGATAGATAAATTTGATCGTAAGTTAGAGGACGTTTCGTCAATATGCAATTAATAAGCATTAGGCAGTTCAAACGAACATATCCATGTAAGAGGTTTGTTTCCTCCTCCCATGTTTTCAAGCGTGATGAGATAAGATCGACTTTGCAAAATGGTCGGCTTAGTCAAGAAAAGCTTTTTGGATAGCGGCTCAAGGCTATTTGGCATTTTTAAAAGGTACGAATAAGTTTCAGAATCCCAGGAAGCATCTTTTGAATTCTTTGCATATTTTTCTACGTTCCCGATAACTTTATCCTGATGGTTTAGGCAATCTCCTTCGGTGAAATCCATCTTTTTCAAGAAAGAAGAAGTATAGAACGCAAAGAATTTTTCAGCTTTTAAGTTTGCTGAAGCAATAACCGGTTCACTTAAAAAAAGCCATGTCTTTAGAGATTTTGGGGAACTTAAATCAACCTGCATACACGTCCCATGTCCGCTGAATCCCCTGCGTGCGAGCGGGTGAATTGGAGTCACAAGTTCTGCACTGGCTAGATTATTAAAAATAATTTCTGCATTAATCAGCTCAATATCCTTAGCGGGAAATGAATTGTTTATGGGCCTCCAGAAATTGATTGCATTAAATTTTGATACACACTCGTTATTAAATTCTGCTTGAGCTGAAAGAGAAGTCATAACGAATAATAGAGTCAGGAATTTCATGAAGTTCACCTTTGATTGAGATTTAATTGAACGTCAAATTAGTAAAAAACAGGTGTTAATTCAATAACTAAAACTATGCATGTAAAAACTACAGGATATTTACAGATAACGCCATCAGGTGTCGGAAAGTCTTTCTTGACCCACAGTTTTGGGAGGAGTATTTTTGTTGAAGTATGAGCAAGAAAAAGACCTCCAAAAAAGAAAAAGCAGAAGTTAAAGTTAAAAGGGATTCTTTTTTTTACTGGGACGGCGATGTCTTGGTTCTAAATGTTTTGGGAACACCAAGCGCAAAAGAAGACGCTATTGGAAAAGTGAAAGGTAATCAGTTAAAAATAAGCGTAACAGAAGCCCCCAAGCGTGGAAGGGCGACAGATCACATGGTTCGTTTCTTAGCAAAAATTTTTGAAGTATCACCCTCTGACATCGAAGTTGTCTTTGGCCGCATGAATGTTAACAAGCAACTTCGAATAAAATCGCCCAAGAATTTACCTTCTGTGTTCAGTAAGCCCGACTGATTTTAATCATATATTTTTGATACCTGGAGCATGTTTTAGTCCTTTGTTGAGAGCTAAACTCATACTTGAAAAGGAGGTCAGGCAAAAAAACTCCAAAACTTAATAGTTAGGGTTCCCCGCAAGGATTGCCAGGAGGAGATTTTTAAAACTAACAAAAAATCAGGATAATCCTTTTAGCAGGACAAGCAGGGAACCAAGCTCAAAGAGCACGCTAGGTGGGGACCCAATTAATTGGGCCCCCACTTTAGTTAATAATAAACAACAGTGAACTTGTCAGGTTACCTGCGCCAGACTATTTTTCCGGCCTGTCTATATCCCATAAATAAATTATAATAAGCTGGAGTAGAGTTCACTAAGACGAAAGGCTTAATATGATGAATCGTATGATAAAAATCACTATCACAATCCTCAGCATTGCAACCACTGTTTGCGCCTCAGAGCAAGCTCCCTGGAAAAAACATCAGGAAGAAATGAAGTGCAAAAATGAATTTCAAAGTCTGGTTGTGAGCGCTGGAATTGAAAAAGAACATTTTAGAAAAGATATTGGTGAAAGCTATAATGAAACAGTCTATCGAAGCATTCCTGAAACAATCGGAAACTGGGCAGAAGTTCATTTAACCGAAAAGAAAGCGCCATTCATCTATAAAATTGTCGATGAGAAAATAATGAAGTACTCATTAAACGAATCTTGTATTGCCAATGTAGAAAATACTCAATGGCCGCATTACCTGGAAAAAATATTATCAAACACAATGTCGGAAGACTGGAGCAATAAAGATCTAAAAAATCTGGTTAATACTGGGAAGAAAGGAATCATCTATACATGGTCACCCAAATATACATATTCACTTTTGGCGCTCCCGCAAGTGCAGAGATTGGCTAAAGAAATGGGCCTTGATTTCGTGGCAGTGGTGGATCCTCGATCGAGTAAAAAAGAAATTCTTGCAAGTTTAAAAGTTTTACCCAAAGTAGAATCTTTTAAATTTAGAAATCTTGCTTCTGATAAAAAATTCTATCGGAATATATCAATTGATTTATTTATGCGTGCGTCTTTTAATCATTACCCTGTAGTATTTGCTTATAGCAATAAGAAAATTCATCCCCGCTTTGTTACCGGATTGATGACAGACCAGGGGTTTAAGGATTTAGTTCAGACTTACGCCAAGGAACTTGAATGAAAACATTATTAATAATTTTTTTAATGATTCCTTTCTCTCTTTGTGCCCAGACAGGGAGCTGCATTCCGGCCCATCAATTTTTCCCGTTTGAAGGTCCATGGGCCACCGAAAATGACAGCGGTGACATAACTCTTGGCATGTATGCGCGGGTGAGTCCTGATGGAAAATATGTTCTTAGATCATTTTCAGGAAGCAACCTTACCCAAGTCACTCTTATGGAGTTGATTCCCGGGATAAAAAATAGTGTAAAGCCTTACGAAACGCCAATGAAAAATGAAGCATTTCCTGTTCAAGGATCATGGCGATATTTAGTAGATATTGGTGGCGAACATTACAAACTCAGCGATATCTTAAAGGATCAAAAGAAAGCGAAGAAGCAGTTTCGAGGCGGAATTGGAGGCTTTTATGCTGTCGCCGCAGAACTTACAGGCGGTAGTGCCTCATCACATAAGATTCGTTCACTTTCCTGGCCCAATGGAGATCCCAACAATATGGGAGTTGGCGTGCTGACAAATACGTTGATCACTGCAAAAGTTAACAGTGATGGAAGTGCTGAAAAGATAGATAGCAGCGGAATAAATTATATGTGTGCCAATATGAAGTCGACTGACGGCAGTGCGATGAGTTTGCCCATGATCTCTCCGGATGGAAGTGAATTTGCATCGATGCCTCAAAATCCTAAAGGCAGTGACCCTTCAATGCGAATTTATCGCTTTGGCGCTAATAATAAAGATTGTGAACTCGTATTTGATTTAGGCGTTTTAGCTGCAAAAATCATTTTTTCTGCTCGTACTCAAAATCAAGCGCTGTTTTACTCGGGAGGAAGCCTTAGTAATAAAGGCAATGGCGTACACTTTTACGATCGTGATGTAAAAAGAACATTTACCCTGGATGATGCCGGGAAAAAAGTACGTGCCGATTCATTTCCAGGATACACACATGATGGCAGGATCGTTTACGGTGCTTATTGGGAGGAATGCAATGATAAAGGATGTCGCGATACTGCCGGATATGTTGTCTCAGATCCGTATCAATCTTCCGATGTAATTGATTTTAAGAAGGAGCATCCTGAGGAGGCTTCTAAGTTTAAAAACTGCATCACAACGGATGATGTTCTAAAGATTGAAGAAGAACAAAAAAAAATCTGGAGTTATTCTCTCTAAAAAAAAATCGAATTTATTTTTGTTCGATTTCGTCTAAGTGTGGAATGAAGGATTTTAAATAGCGATTTGAAATGACTGTCCAGATCGATCCTTCTTTATCAGAATTAATATCAGCTTGCCCCAGTTTGAAAACCTTGGATTTTTCTTCCGGCATATAGGCTACCGCTTCACCACCTTCAACAGCGCCAGTTACTGTTCCTGCGACTGGAATCGGGGCCGTAGATGGTCTTATCGTTGCTGAAGAAGTATCTGATTTTGGTGAAGATTGGTCGACTTTCGTTAAGATTGTTCTTCCGCCAATGCCTTTTAAATATTCGCTGGAACTCAATTTGTGTCTTTGTAAAACATTAACAACAGCGGCCCTGTATCTTGCAAAGAGTCCTTCTTCGACTTGAGTATAATTGGCCACTGGAAGACCTCTTGATCTCGCTTTAAATTCTGATTGTTGTTGAAGTCGTTTTAAATGATTATCCAGCATTGGTTTTTTGGCGATTATGTTTTTCATGTTCGCATTAGTTGCAGCAGTTGCGGGCGTCAGTGTTCTGGCGTGATCACCCATTTGTGCAATTTGCATAATCACACTTTGCAGACCGGGAGAGAGGCGACCAATACCAGGTGTTGACGGAACCGTAGAAGTTAGCGATCTGCAGTTTGTATTGCCAGTCCCGACAAGACAAGGGGCCTGCACCTGATTGTTTCCAGATTTTTTAATATTACCCGTTTGTCCAAATGCATTTGAAGCTGATAAAAATAGTGTTATTGCGAAAGTTTGAGTTTTTAAATTCATAAAAAATTTCATCACTCTTATTGAGCTTCAACAGGCATCCTGCCATTGGGGTTCATAAGTGTTTGCGCACCTTTTAGCTTTTTCAGAGCTCTTTGGGAGGATTCGAATTTTGCAGCATCTTTTTCCTGCGTCTCAATTTTCTTCAAGGCTGCTTCAATTTTGTCTTTTTTACCTTTGGTATCATCAGAAGCAAGTGCCCCCTGCAGTTCAGCCAGGCTTCTACATTGTTGACTTGGATTTTCTTTGATATCCATGCCTTCTTCGCTCTCGCATTTATAGGCAACTTTTAAATCATCAAATTTCTTCTGCCCATCCTTGATAGCCTCGCTTAAGCTCCTCCCAAACAATCCTGCACGAGCAGTGTTGATCGGGCCAATGCCAACAATTAGAGCCATCAAGATAAGCAATAATTTTAATCTGTTCATACTCATTTCCCTTATAATATCTCTTAAATTGAAGGGCTAGCCTTGGGCAAAATCTTACACCTGTCGGCATCTTTTGTTTATGTTATCATATTATGAGAGAAATTTACCAGAAAACGAAAAAAGGAAAAGATCCCTATGTTTAAACCATTAAACTGCTTTTCAACCGTTGCAATATTTTCAATCATTGCGTTTAGTATCCAATTTCCGGCGTACGCTGATGGTTCTGGATTATTAAGTCAAGTAATTCGCTCAGCTACTAGTCAAACTTCAATAGATGCAGAGGAAACTTCCATTGCGGCTGACGCCGTTGCAACATCGAGCATTCAATTAGCAGGTTATAAACAAACACCAGATATCGTTTCCGGAAAGGCTGGAGGCTCTACTTATTTAGAAGCTGAAATTCTGACCAATGGTGCCTTTGAAGCCCAACAGGCCCACGCAACTGCCATTGCCAGCAATTTAGATTCTTCAGTAGATGGGGGAGACGCGCACATCAATATGCTGACAGGTTCTTATAGAGAAACTGCTTCTATTTTAAGAATAAAAAAAGAAAAACAAGAAGCCGCGGAAGCAGCCTACACTGCCGCAGCTTCTGCTGCAATGGAAATGAAAGCGGCAGAAATAAAATCTTTCACCACATGCTATAAAACGATCAGAAGTGCCTACAAGCTCTGTACTGAAGCTCAGTCAGCAGCTTCCACATTTTATGATTCCATTGGAAAATTGGTCGATATAAGAGAAGTACAGATGCCTTCAAAAGAAGGTGCTGAGAAAAGTAAAGCGCAACGGGCGACAGTAAAATCAAACAAGGAAATGCTGCAGACTCAATTAGAAACTTCAGCTGCGCAATTTACTGCACAAGCAGAGGCTGCAGCAGCAACAAATAATTATGCCCAGGTTCAGGAATACACTCAAAAGGCTGCCTCTTGCACAAGTGCAAAAGCGCCTCTCAATATTTGTGATAAAACTCTCGCCCTGGTAGAAGAAAATGAATCCTTCGGGGTTATACCGGCCATCACTTATATCCCACGAAGTAACAAGTGGCCTTCTGCTCCTGAGTTATACAGTTCTGCAAAGCCACGTAGTGCAATGGATGTCTACGTAAGCAATCTGCTCAATTTTATTATTTCAGATGGCAACGCATTTGATTTTAAGTTGAGTTCCCTGTTCGGAAAAGGCAAAAGTGCACGCGCTCAGGCAGCCATGTTAGATGTATCGTCAGAAGCTGGAAAGGTGACTGATCAGTCAGCGCTTTCTCCAAGTAAGCGTGCAGCGGATTGGGAACTAAAAGCTAAAGTCGCCCGCAACGCTGCAGACGCAACTCAGGCAGAGATTGATCAGGTTGAAGCACAAGGTGACAAATCTGAAGGCATTGCAGACAAGCTTCATGAAGTCGGTGACAGTCAATCCGCAGCTCAAAAGAGAGCTACCGATATGCTGAATAGATTTAATAACAAAAATCCAGTAGGCGATGCAGTCAGGAAGAATCAGGATAGATTAAAAGATGCTTTGTTGAACCAATAAGATACGGGACCACTCCATGGCAGCAAAAGATCATTTTAGTAAAAAAATTCTTGTAGCGGATGATCTTCCGGCCACGAGAAGTGATCTCGTGAAGATTTTAAAGGATATTGGTTTTTCAAACGTTGATGAAGCCGCTGATGGAAAACAGGCCTGGGAAAAATTAAGCGATCAAGCCTTTTACGGCGATCCTTATGACTGCATTATTACGGACATTCATATGCCCCATATGACAGGACTTGCACTTCTTGCAAAAGCCCGAGGCACAGCAGTTTATAAGAAAACACCAATTGTGATGGTCAGCACAGAAAATGAAAAAGATATCATCATCAGTGCAATCTCTCATGGGGCCACAAGTTACTTCCTGAAGCCATTTGACCCTATTTTGGTTAAAGAAAGATTGCTTTCCATTCTTATTTCTTAAACAAGGTGAAAATTTTTAGCAGCTGATCTTTTTTGGAAAAAACAATTCTTTGATTTTTATAAATGCCCAGATGTCCTGTCATAAAATAGGCAATCCAGCAGGATAAAAACGCGTAGGGCGCAATTTTCCAGCCAAATAATTCACAGGCCAGAACTGCACAAGCTATTGGAGTATTGGCAGCGGCAGCAAATACTGCTGAAAAACCCAGCGAGGCCAGGAGTGCCTGCGAAACAAGCATTTGCGTAGAGAGAAAGCTTCCCAAGGTCGTTCCTATGAAAACTAATGGAATAAATTCTCCGCCTTTAAATCCTGAGCCTACAGTCAACACTGTAAAAATCATTTTAGCGAACGGGGCGTACCAGGAAGATGCGTGTGAAAAAGAATTTTGAATTTCTGGAATTCCAAGTCCGGCATAACGATAAGAGCCTTCGCAATAATAAAGAATCAACAAGAAGCATCCTCCAACGAAAGGTCTGAGAAATTTAGCTTTCACAAATTTCTTTTGAATGAACTCAAGAAAATGAGTGAGCTGAATAAATACGTTGGCAGCAGCACCAAAAACCAGACTTGCAAGAACAACTGCTCCCAGGGTTGGCCAATTATAGGTGACCATATCTAATGCGGGAAATTGGGAATGAGGAGCACCTAGAAAAGTACAGGTGTAAAAACCTACAAAGGACGCGATCAAACACTCAAAGAGTGCAAACAGCCTGAGCTTTCCGATTTGAATAACTTCTAACCCAAACAATGCTCCGGCAAGCGGTGCTCCGATACACGCGCTAAAGCCTGCGCCCGCACCTGCGATGAGAAGAATTTTTCTCTCCTCCTTATTGATATGAAAAAATTTTGTAAGCTGATCGGCCAGGGTCGAGCCCATTTGTACTGCTGTGCCTTCCCGCCCGGCAGACCCGCCAAATAAGTGAGTAATCAAAGTGCCAATAAAAATAAGGGGTGCCATTCTCAGAGGAATGATATTTTTTGGGTCATGAATTTCTTCAATAATAAGTCCTGTTCCACGTTGCGCTTCATTTCCATATTTCTGATAAATATACCCGATAAAAAGACCGGCCGCAGGTAAAAGCCAGATAAGCCACATGTTTTGAACGCGATAATCAGTTGCCCAGTTGAGCGCAATTAAGAATATTGCAGCGGCTATTCCTGCCAAAATTCCAATGATCACGCAAAACATTGTCCATTTGAGGTAATCGTTAAGGGATTGCTTATGAAGCTTTTGCATTGAGTTCAGCCAGGGCTAATTTCATCACTTTGTAAGATGACGTAACCGCCAATGTTGCAATAAAAATGGCTACAATTAAATCCGGCCATTTTGAGGAAAGAAAATAAACTCCGGCTGAAGCAACCAGGACCGCTAGATTGCCGATGGCATCATTGCGTGAACACATCCACACTGACTGCATATTGCTGTCGCCATTTCTGAATTTATACAATAAAACTGCAACAAATGTGTTTACTGCCATAGCGAGTCCGCCAACCCAGCTCATCGTAAGATATTTTGGTAGCTCAGTAGAATTAAAACTAATCAAAGCTTCCACTAAAATCCACATCCCGAAGCAAAACATAAAGGCAGCTTTTAAAAGCGAGACATGAGCTTTTGTACTTAGCACAGAATTGACTACAAAAAGTGTAATAAAATAGTTTGCACTATCGCCCAGAAAATCGATGGCATCAGCTTTCAAGGATAAAGATCGGGCCAATACTGCGAAAACGATATCAACCATAAACATTGAAAAATTAAGGACCAGAGCTATCCAAAGAATTTTCTTAAATCCTTTATTGGTCTCATTTAATTCAACCTTACATACATTGTTGCAACAACTATCACTCATCCACAAATTGTAGCATCAGTTCCAAAATGTGGAATATATTTCTTTAGGAATTTTAAAAATAGTTGGGAAGGCAGTGAGCTGCCGCCGTTTTGCGAACGGCAACTCCTGTCAGAATTGATTTTAGATCTTGTTGTTGAATAATGCGTTTATAGATCTACCGTCCATTACACGTACATGCAATAACACAGTATCGGCTTCAAGATTTTGCGGAACATCTACTTCATAAGTAAACGGAACCATTTTCTTAGGGCAAAATGTGTTAACCTGTTTCATTTTTGGAAGGATAGAATAAGTGTCTGCGCCATTATCTTTTACAATGATTTCTTTTAATACAAAGCAATCACTTGGATTATAGCCTTTTAGTTGTACTCTTCTTGTACCTTCTTCTCTGACAACTTCATCCACGTCAGCATAGATGGCCTCATCAATTGAGCTGCTGCTGGCTTCAACAATATTGATATTGCTTTTTTTCGCCCAGTTTGAGTTTTCGTTTACAGATACAAGATATTTTCCCTTGTCCAGAACGCCAACTTTGATGATTTCCATAAAAGGAACCACTACCTGTACACAGAAACCAAGTCCTGGTTGGATCTTAGTCGCTTTAACTTCAACTGAAACTTTTCCGTCTTTAATACTTACTGTTGACTTTGGTGCTTTATAGCAAAGGTTTGGAAGAAATCCAGTTACGACGACTTCTGTATTATCATTGCTATCAAATCCAGTTGGAGAATAAACATGGTCTACCGGAACATTGGTTTCGTAAGAAACCGGAGCAGCAAATGACAGGGCCGGTAAAACTGCGCACATTAGAAGAAATTTACTATTGAACATTTTCATAAAACCCTCCTTTGGGTCCTTAAGTATTTGATGTGCTGAATTTATATCCGGTAATAAACGACAAAAACCTGAGATAGAACATATTTCGACAAGATTCTCGTCATGTTTTCGAGATGATTTTAAAGTTATTAAAATGCCTATCTTAATAAGGAGAGAGCGAATGAAAAGATCTTTAATAATTGTATGGAGCCTATCTATTCATATAGTCCCTTCCTGGGCAGAATATAAAAGAGAACCTGAGTCATGCTTTCCTCTGTCGACTATACGCTATGAGGCGGGCAATAAAGGAGCAGGAGGTCTGAGCAAGGACGAGTTTGAAAATGCCATTTCGAGCGCAATGCAAATCATGGGGCCGGAAATAAAAAAGAGTCTTAATAAAAATTTAATTATAGAAAAAAAATGGGATGACGGGACAGTAGATGCCTTTGCTACACGTGATGACCAAAATAATCCTGTCATTGTTATGAATGGTGGATTGGCTCGCCATCCACAGATGACCAGGGATGCATTTTTGCTTTTTATCTGCCATGAACTCGGTCATCACATGGGAGGAGCGCCTAAAATATTGAGGGGCACCTCGGGGCTGCGAAGCTGGTCTTCCGCTGAAGGGCAGGCTGATTATTTTGCAACTTCAAAATGCCTGCCACAATTTTTTAAAACGGGTATTGATGTTAAAACTTTCGACACCGATCAGGACTCCACAAATTTTAAGGCAGCCCTGGCGAAATGCCGTGATAATGGCTGTGTCAGAGCGACTCTCGCGGCGCTTTCGGCCAGCAGGATTTTTTCCTCGCTCGTGAGTGGAATGCCGGAACCAAAACTTACGACGTCTGATTTAACTAAAGTCAGCCAAACTCTTTATAAACATCCTAATCCCCAATGCAGGCTCGACACTTATCTTGCCGGTGCCAATTGCGAGTTAACTCCCGACATTCCTTTTGACAACTTCGATCCCAAAGTGCGCGCTTGTATCAAAGACAATGAAACGCGCCCGTTTTGCTGGTTTAGGGAAAAAGATTTTTAACCTATACAAAAATTTTATGAGTATTTATCCATTTTTTTCTGTAAAGTTTATCAGAGGATAAGACATGGACACATTACTCAATTTAATTGATCAGCCCACCATTTTTCAGAACAGTTATTCTTCACTGCTGATTGAAAAGGCTATAATTAGAGGCGAAGGGAATTTAGGTCCTCATGGTGAATTGATTGTGAGAACGGGAAAGCATACGGGCAGGTCTCCAAACGACAAGTATGTAGTCATGAACGAAGTGTCCGAAAGCAAAATATGGTGGGAAAATAATATCCATAAAATGGACCAGGAAAAGTTTGATCAGCTCACTGACGATGTCATAACTTATCTCAATCAGCAGGATGAGCTTTTTTATACCCAGCAATCGATCGGTGCGCCGGACATATTTTCGCTGGGAATTGAATTCCTGACAAGCCGTGCATCCGCCGCTTTTTTTTCCCAATACATGTTTAAGAAATTTGAAAAAGAAAGAAACGAAGACGTGTTTCGCATCATACACGCACCGGATTTCAAATTAGACCCGGCCATTTACGGGACCAGAAGCGAAACGGTTATTGTGACCTGCTTTAAAAGGAAGATTACGATCATTGCGGGCACAAGATACGCCGGTGAAATAAAGAAAAGTATGTTTTCAGTCATGAATTTCCTGACCCCAGATAAGGGAATTCTGCCCATGCATTCAGGCGCAAACCAAAATTCAGAAAAAGAAACGTTTGTTTATTTTGGACTATCAGGAACTGGGAAGACTACGCTATCAGTAGACGTTGGACTTGATCTTATCGGCGATGATGAACATGGTCTATCAGATAAGGGAGTATTTAATTTTGAAGGTGGATGTTACGCTAAAACTTACAAGCTTTCTCCAGAGACTGAGCCCGCTATTTATTCCGCATCAACCAGATTTGCCTCTTTTTTAGAAAACGTTAAATTAAAAGAAGACAGAAGTTCAATCGATTTTTTTGATGATAGCCTCACTGAAAACGGACGCTCCAGCTATCCGTTAGCATTCATAGAGGATAGAGTCGAAAGTGGCAAAGGACAGATGCCAAAACATATTTTCTATTTGTCAGCCGATGCTTTCGGGGTTCTTCCTCCGGTAAGCCTGCTGACTCCTGCGCAGGCGGTTGATTATTTTGTTTTAGGCTATAGTGCAAAACTAGCAGGAACTGAAGTGGGGATTAAAACGCCGGAGGCGACCTTCTCACCGTGTTTTGGCGCACCCTTTATGCTTAGACAGCCTGCTGTTTATTCCCGTCTATTAAAGGAATTTGTTACAAAATATCAGATAAAAGTCTGGTTGATAAATACGGGATGGTTTGGAGGTAGTTATGGAAAAGGAACTCGTTTTCCTTTGAAGGATACCCGAAATATTATCCGATCAGTTCAGGCAGGACTGTTAGACCATAAAAAGTTTGTCTTAGACGAAATCTTTGGTTTAAAGATTCCGGTCGACATAGAGATTATAGATAATAAGATACTTAACCCGATAAATTCGTGGCCGGATCGCAAGGAATACATTCAATCAGCTGAGAAATTATCCAATAGTTTTAAAAAACAGCTTGAAAAATTAAGCAGCAGCTCTTTTTCTTGACTTTTATCATCTTTTTGACTGTCCACTATCACCGAAACTTGAAGCCTTAGTTGTTAAGATCTATTGTTGGAAATATTTAAGACCGTGATATAACATATAGGCAGAGAAAAAGTGTTAAAGGAGTAAAGATGGAATTTCGTTTAGACAGGATGTTGTTGCTATTTATTTGGGCATTTGTGCCGGCATTATCAAATGCTTCGTCATCAGATGACGCGAACCAGGCACAGGCCAGGGCCGTAATGGGAAATGTTTATGATTCATACGTTAAGATAATTCCTTATGTCTATTCTACAAAAAATAAATTGAATGATTTTAAAAATAAAAATAAGAACAAGAAAGAGAAGGCTGAGCTTCTGAAGAACCTTTCAGATCTATCTCAGTTTTTCTCAAGTGCGAAGCATGCCGAAGTTTTTCAGCGTCCTGGCTTCAGACCAAGTCTGGAAACAATCAAAGACCATCTGGAAGAGACGATTATTTCAGTTGAATCTAATAACTATATTTTTGCCCAAAAAAGATTGAATGTCATCGGGGCACTTTGCGTGTCATGCCATTCTCAGTTACCCGAATCAGTTTCAAAGAACGCTTTTGGCGACAATATCAAAAAAGAAGGCAGAGATCGCTTTGATTCTGATTTTTCATATGCCAATTATCTCTACCTGGTACGACGTTTTGACGAATCGAAGACAGCATTTGAAAAAGCGATTAATGAAACACTCGATAAGCGAGGAGCTGGAGATTACAAAGAAGCAGTCAATTCACTTAGAAAAATCGTTTCGATTGATACAAAAATTAAGTTTAGCTTCGAAGCGGCTAAGTCATTCATTGATAAATGGGAAAAGGAACAAAGGCTCACTGTCAACGACAGAAAAATGGTCAAGAGATGGAGCGCCGATTTAAGCAACTGGAAAGGATTTAATCCTGCTTCCATTAAATCAATGCCGGATTTCATTGCCAAGCATCTGGCCCCGCTTGATATGAAGAAAGAAATTATTTTTTCAGGCGAGAACGATGTCACTCTTTTGATTGCATCAGGGGTTATACAAAATTATCTTGTAGAGAATCCTGACACCGACCTTGCTCCTGAAATACTCTATTGGCTGTCCCTTGTTGAGCACCGGATGAGTCAGACCTATTTTTATTCACTGGGTGATCTTTATCTGAAAGATTGTATTAAAAAATATCCTGCTTCTCCATATGCCAAAAAATGTTATCAGGAATATGCAGAAAGCATTGAGGCCGGCTATAGCGGATCGGCTGGCACCGACATACCGGCAGACGAGAAACGCGAACTCAAAAAATTAAAAAGTTTATTAAAACCATAAGTTTTATGACTCGGCTATGATGACATTATTATAGCCGAGCTCATTTAAAACCTTCTTGAGCGCAGCCTTTGAATCGCGCTCACCGTGATTAAGATAAATCTGGGTCTCTTTCTTTATATTTTTAATCCAGGATAATAATTCAATCTGATCAGCATGAGAAGAAAAGGCTTGTGAGGTTATGACTTCTCCCGACCAGTGTATTTGCTTTCCCTTTTCATCGTGGATATTTCTCTTACCTTCGCTTAAACTCCTGCCGGAAGTTCCAATGGCCTGGTACCCGGGTAAAAACAAACAGGCGTTTTCATCGTGCTGCCAGTTTTCCAGATACCTCCATATTCTTCCGCCGGTCACCATCCCGCTTGAGGTGATGACAAGCAATGGCCCATCTTTCTTGCTGATGGATTCCCATTCACCCAAATGGTCAATGACTTCGACTTCTTCAAGGGCGAATTTCAACTCTTCTGAAAGTTTTATATCATGGGCAAACTCTTTATAAATCTTATTGGCCTCGGTCATCATCGGTCCATCGATGACAAGCCTTATTTTTTCTTCCGGAAATTCTTTATAAAACTTGTGTATTAAGGTAATCAGAGACTGAGCTCTTGCAACTGCAAAACTGGCAATAATTCCAACCTTGGATTCTTTTTTTATTTTTTTTAGAAAAAAACTTAGTTCATCATGCAGGTCGCCGGTTCTTTTTTTCCCACCATAAGTTGACTCCATAATCACTATATCAGCAGGAGGACAATCTTCTGGAGGAAAAATTAACGGGTCATCCTGACGTCCAAGGTCTCCCGAAAAAACAATTGTTTTATCGGAAGTTTTTATCAGGACTGATGAAGCACCTAATATATGGCCGGCGGGAAAGAGGCTGACTGTCATATCTAAAATATCAAAACTTGCGTGATACTTTTTAGTTTTAAAAAGCGATGTTGCCACCGCTACATTTTCCATTGTATAAAATGAATGTAAGAGATGATGTTCATTTTTTTCTAAAATCCGTGCGCTGTCTGACATGATCAAGAGCGCAAGTTTCATTGTCGCTTTTGTTGCATAAATATGGCCTCTGAAACCAAGCTTTATAAGACGGGGGATAAACCCTGAATGGTCCAAATGGGCGTGGGTGAGGATAATTGCTGAAATATCTTTAGGTTTAAACGGCAGCTCAAGTAAATTTCTTTTTACAACTTCTTCAGTCCCCTGATAGAGGCCGCAGTCAATCAGCACTTTGCCCTGATCTGTTTCAAGCAATGTCATGGATCCTGTCACATCTGTGATTGCGCCTATAAATTTAATCTTCATGAGTTCGATCTTTTGTTATTGAATAATTTTATTAATATCGTTAAAGAGAGATTTTATTTCAGCTTCGCTCAACCCCATTTTTAGAAGTAGCCCTCTTTGGTTAAGTAAATCTTTGCATAGGATAATTTTTCTACCGAGCAATTCCTGGCAATACATCTTTTTAAGTTTCTTCAAAGAGGTTATTGGAAACAATTTATATTTTTTGATTTTATCTAAAAAGGATTCATCTGTAGGAGCATTAACGCCCAGTAGTTGCAACCCGGTTCCTTTGGCATAGACGATGGCATCATGGGTGAATGCCGTATTGCTTGCAACACAATACCCCTTAAGATATTTTCCGTCGGGACCATTTTTCAAATCTTCCCAGCGGGATTTTACATACAATACTGTTTTTATATCATTTTTAATTCCGACGTTATTATGAAATTTACATTCGGTATAAAGTTGATAATTGGTTTTGCTCGCGACCACGTCAACTTCATGGCGGACGAATTCACCTTGAAGAATAATTCCAACGTAAGTCTCGTACCCGATGGCTTCAAAGTATTTTGCGACAAAAAATTCAAACTCATACCCGGCAGGCCCTAACGCCAGGAGTGCTTTCTTTAAAGAGTAATGAGTCGCCGCAACCGCAGACTGCTGACTGATAAGTCTAATCGTCTCTTTATAAATTTCGCTAGTACTTACACCAGGTTTGATCTTCTCGCTTACATGTTTGGTGATTTTTCTGCAGTCCTTGGGTCTGAGTCCGGCCCTATGGATAGAGCGTTCCAGTTTTCTGGCCGAAAATGGTTCGAATTCACCGGTAGATTTGATAATTTGAGTTTTCGGTTTCAACGGATGTGCCTGCCCTTTGGTTTATTGAATTATATAACAATACTGTATATAAAATGTAGAAAAGCTGACACAAATCAGCTTTAATATATGATCCTATAAGTATAATTTGTCTGTAAAGGGCGGGGAAATATGAATCCAGATAAAAAATCTACGCAGACCAAGTTAATAGTTCTGACTGGCGGCCCGGGCGCTGGAAAAACAGCTATTCTTGAAATGGCGAAAAAATTAATCAGCGATAAATCGGTTATTTTGCCCGAGGCGGCTTCAATTATATTTGGAGGTGGCTTCTGGCGTCTTCAAAGTCTGACAGCAAAGACTGCAGCTCAAAGGGCCATTTTTCATGTGCAAAATGAGCTTGAAACATTAGTGCTTGATGAAAACAAATGGACGCTTGGGCTTTGTGACAGGGGCACACTTGATGGCCTGGCCTACTGGCCGGAAAGTGAAGATTCATTTTGGAGAATGAGCAATACGAATTTGGAGAGGGAACTTAACAAGTATTACGCCGTCATACATCTTCGCACCCCCTCAGATCTTCTTGGTTACAATCAAACCAATCCGCTTAGAATAGAGTCGTCGGTTCGAGCACATGAAATAGACGATAAAATTGAAGCTATCTGGAAGAATCATCCGAAATACGAATCAATAATGAGCGATGAAAACTTTTTAGTGAAAGCTCAGGCTGCCATTGATTATATTTTTAAGTACCAGAAGGAATGCTGTCCGCAATAATGTGTTTAACATGGATATCGCTATGACTAAGACATTAAACCCGCTCCAGTGCGTAGATGAAATTAAATCATTCAATAATGTGTTCCTTCACTCCGGTGTTTCAGCACCACATCAGTTGATAAAAGCAATGCTCCAAAAGGCAAAAGATCTGTCTGGAGTTAATATTTATCAAATCCATACAGAAGGCGACTGCTCTTATGCCAAAGCAGAGTATAAAAATAATTTCACCGTAAATAATTTTTTTAACGGTGCTAATATGCGTGCTGCTTGTGCTGATCTCTCTGCTAATTACATTCCTATATTTTTGAGTGAAATTCCAAATCTCTTTTATAGCGGGACTATAAAACTTGATGTGGCGCTTATTCAGCTTTCACCTCCCGATGCTCATGGTATGTGCAGTCTGGGACCATCTGTGGATATTGCCATTTCTGCAGTGAGAAGCGCTAAGTTAATCATCGCTCAAATCAATAAGCAAATGCCCAGAACTTTCGGCGATTCACAAATACATATCTCAAAGGTTCACTCTTATACGCTGGTAGATGAACCGCTTCCGGCCGTTCCGTGCGGAGAAATAACCAAAGTCGAAGCAGCGATTGGGAAAAATATCGCAACTTTGGTTGAAGACGGAGCGACTCTTCAGCTTGGAATTGGCGCTATACCAAATGCTGTTTTGAATTCTCTAACCGGGCATAAAGATCTGGGGATACACACCGAAATGTTTTCAGATGGTGTTATTGATCTTTATAAAAGAGGAGTGATTAACAACCGACTTAAGAAAAAACATGCCGGAAAAATTGTCTCCAGCTTTGTCCTGGGTTCAAAACAGCTCTACGACTTTATCGATGATAATCCAGAAGTTCTTTTACTGGACTGCTCATACACCAATAACACTCATGTCATTGCTCAAAATCCTAAAGTCACTGCTATTAATGGTGCAGTTGAAGTTGATCTTACCGGCCAGGTTTGCGCCGATTCAATTGGCAGTAGAATTTACTCCGGGGTTGGCGGACAAATGGATTTTATCCGCGGAGCCTCGCTTTCCCAGGGGGGCAAACCAATCATTGCTTTTCCTTCGAAAAGTGCAAAAGGTGCAAGTAAAATTGTCGGACAGCTGAAGCTTGGTTCAGGTGTTGTCACAACTCGTGCACATGTCCATTATATTGTTACAGAATATGGCATTGCCAATCTTTACGGAAAACCGATCAGAGAAAGGTTAAAAGAGATGATCAGAATAGCACACCCTGATATGAGAGAAGAACTTTCCAGGGCAGCTTTTGATTTATTTGCTGTAAGTTTTAAGGATTAAAATGATTACTCAACACCCAAAACGCATCTTGATCAATTTAAAGTTTTTTTCCATTGAAATGGTGACTTTAATTAAGAGTCCTGTTTTTATTTTACTCACCATACTTGGAAATTCCTTAATCAGTATTTTTTGTATTGTGTTTTACGGGATCGAAGCAGATGTAAATCCAAAAATTCACAGTTTTATAGATGCTCTGTGGTGGGGGTTTGCAACTGCCACTACAACAGGATACGGTGATATTACTCCGGTAACAGTCGCGGGAAAACTCTTAGGAATCTTTTTAATGCTTACGGGGATGGCCTTGTTTGCCATGTTCACAGCCCTGTTTGCAGAAACTATATTGACCAGCTCCAAACAAAACAAACTTTAAACTGCCCCACTGCAGCGGGGCGGTTTTTAATTTATTCAACAGAAAATTTCCGAAGATTTCCGGCATTGTCCATCAGAAAGAAAAAATTGTCGATTATACTGACTGATGCATAATTATTTTTCCATTTTGCTTCTGATTTTTCAGGCAACCAATGAGATTTGATTTTCCCGGTCTTAGGTTCCAGCGCAAAAATTCCGTTATCAAAACTTGGATAGAGCAGTACGCCTCTCTTGGAGTCGTAATCAAAACTCGAGAGAGCATAATTCGTATCTTTGCTACCGGTCACAACTGACCATAATTTTTCTTTTGTGGTAATATTCACCCCATGAATCTGGCCTTTAAAATCGCCGAAGAAGACGAACTCTTCTTCAATGCCGGCCATTTTATTTTTTATATAATAAGGCTTAGAAGCCAGAGGGGCATCATAAGGAATTGAAAAATGCGGAGTCCCGTCCAATTTGTTTAAGCAATAAAAAAGGCCGACCGTTGATTCAAAATAAATTTCACCTAGGGTGTAGCAGACATCTGTATTCGTGACTACGGGGTGCATCCAGTTTGAAAGCGGCAGCTCTTTTTTCCAGATTTGTTTTCCTGTCGCAAAATCGTAAGCAACAGCGTAACTGCGATCCATAGATGAGCCTTTCTCAAAGCCAGATCCCGTGAATACAAAATTGTTTTCAATGGTGACAGTTGCATCCAGATGGCCGTCATTCTGGTGCCAGATTTTTTTCATTGTCATCGGGTCCACTGCATAGAGTCCGTCTGAGCCTGCCGTTACAAAAAGCAGATCAACGCCTTTATAGCTTCCGATTAAAGGTTGTCCTTCAGTATGCCCTTTCGTTTTAAAAGCGTTGATAAATTCGCCTGTTTTTAAATCAAAAGAATAAATTCTGGCGTGATGAGTTTCATGATTGCCTTCGCCGCTGTACAATCTGTTTTTGTAAATAACCGGTCTGGTTGTCACCATCGTGCCAATATAGAATTTTCTTAAAACGCTAAGGTCATTTTTATTTATTTCGTAAATATTTCCATCATCAACGCCATAAAAAAGGGAATTGCCAGAGATAAGTCCTGAACGAAATGCGCCCTTAGGGAGTTTTGTTTCTTGAATCAGTTTTATGGAATTCAAATTTGCCGGGACTATTTCTCCATTGTAGTCGTGAGATCGCCCTCGGGATTCAGTATAGGTTTCTCCGGAAATCTTAGCTTCACTTCCGGAATAATGCTTAACAGTGATCATAAAACTTGGAAGTGTTTTGACATAAACGTAGCTTTTATAAACTCCAATTCCCAGCAAATTGACTGCAATCATTGACAGGAGAATGCGCTTCTTTAAAAGAACTTCTAAAAACTGTTTTGGGCCTTCCGTGCGAAGCTTGATTCCAAACCAGCCGGCTATTATGCCGGCAAGCGAGGTGATCCCCACCGTGACGGCAGTAAGAGGAATTAATACCGTCGGAATAATTCCAGAAGTAACACCGTTGGTTGCTAATTCATGATTTTGGCTAAGCCAGAGTAATGCGTCCATTATTTCCATCAACCCATATTTTGTCTCCGTCCTTAAAACGAAGATGACATTGTTTAATTCCACTAATTGCCGGCAAATTCATTTCACGGGCAACAATCGCACAATGAGAAAGGACTCCGCCTTTTTCCACGATTACTGCTTTTGATTTTAAAAAGAGCCCTGTCCATCCCGGGTCTGTTGATTCTGCAACCAGCACTGTGCTTTTTGGCCATGCAGATGTGTCGGTGTTGTCAGGATCGGTAACCACTCTTATTTCTCCGAATACCAGGCCGGGTGAAAGCGACTCACCGTTCATGGTGTTTGAACTGGTTATATTTTTATTGCTTAAAATGTCTTCCAGTTTTTCCAGTTCTACAATAGAAGGCAAATAAATGGATTTACCCAGTTCACTGTGTGCCTTTCTTTTTTGTGCAACGGCCAGGTTAAATTCCTTATTTATTATTTCATTAAATGAAAACCAGAATATATTGTTTCCAAGTTTATTTCTCTTTGAAATTTCCAAAGCGATCAGACGAATATGGGAGTAGGGCTTTAATAGATTCATTTTCCATTTTTCTCTCAGCTCAAGCATTTCATGAAGGAGTATCCACTCTTTTTCGATGACCTGCTTTTTATAAGTGTTAAGACCTTGTATATCTTTTTCAGGACTGATGAGAATTTCTTTATGATTTATTCTGTCTGTTGTATTGAGATTAAAGAAAGCAGAATCAGAAAGTTCCAGCCATCTGGGGTTCGATAGCTCCAGTTCTCCCGGACCGCGATGACCATATTTCTGGAGAAATAATTTTCGCTTATCCTTGTTTCTGGATGCTTCGTTATACTCTTCATTCATATCCATGGTCACAGTATGCAATCCAGCTCCCATCCACTGGTTTATTCTAGATTGAATCTCATTGTCAGGCAGGACTCCTTTTAAGAGTGCTTTTAAACTTTGCATAGTAGACTCTATCAAAGTAATTAAAATCAATGGCCAGATCAGATGTTCGTCATAAAATTGTTCTACTTCAGTTTTAAAAGCGCCGAAGAGATCATCATCGCTAAAATTCATGTAATGATTAAGATCTGTCACTCGAAAGGATAATTCATTAAACTTGACAAGTTCCCGGGTGCATTCTGCAAGCCATTTTGATCTTTCTGTTGAAAGTCTGAAGCTGACGAGAATCATTCGGGCCATTGTTGAAGGAGTTAATATGAATGTTTTAAAATTCATTTTACTAAAATCAAATTTTAATTTCAGCTCTTTTTTATATTCAAACCGGTAGGGTACAGGACCAAAATAAAGAGGGGCCATCATCGAAACATTCACATAGGCCCGATCAAAAATTTTCTCCAGCAGAGAATGTGTGTTATTTTCTATTTCCTGATCGATTCCAAGATAACCAAGCTTCTTGAGCGCCTTTGAAAATGAATGCTTCTTTGAAAATGCTTCTTTCCAGATGCTGAAAGTTAGCTCACTGGGAGGTCCGCTCCATTCAGCAAAAGTAGCTCCGTCCCAGATTGTATCTTTTGAGTGCGTACTTTTTAATCTTTTCAATTCTTCTTCAATAAGTCTTTTTTCTTCTGATTTTCCGGAAAGGGCAGTGATGGGTCTTGCCTGAAGTACTAATAAATGATTGTCCTGATCAATGGCCCATTCCATATCAATTTCCAGGCCAAAAAAATCACGAACGGCGGTGCCGGTTTTTGCCAGGCCTAATATATCAAAAATCGGGGTCGTGGAATTTTTGTTTTCTTCAAAATGCCATGGCGTTTTTCTACCGGACACCAGATCTTCGCCCAGCCCTTCAATCACTTCAGTAATCCATCCCGGTTCACCATTTCGTGGATCGACACTGAAAAAAACCCCTGACAATTTGGGGTTAACCATGATTTGAATAACGACATTCATTTTAGCGTTCGAAGCCGTCTCTTTGTAAAAATGTTCGCGATAAAGAGTGCTTGACTGCTTATGCATGGATAAAAAACATTTGTTAACAGCATGGCGTATTTCGCTCTCTGTATCGACATTCAGATAAGTTGAATTTTGCCCGGCAAAACTCTGCTCAACTGAATCTTCGCCGACAGCAGAGCTGCGGATGGCAAGCAAGGGCTTAGAGTTTTTTTCCCACCATGAAAAAATTTCGCTCCATTCGTTTTCGCTTGAAGGGGCTTCGCTCAAAATTAAGCCGTCCGGAACCGGAAAGCCGGCATTTCTCATAAGGCCCAGTGCGTAGCCTTTCCCGCCTAAATGCGAATCTTTTTTTGAAATTTGCTCAAAATAATAAATGGTCATGCTGAAGCTTAACTATTTGAGTGCGGATAGTACATGACTTAGCTTAGCTTTTAAGTATAAGCCTGTTTTTTTGATACACTTCCCTTAGATTTTGACTCAACGGGATTTAAAATTTTAACGGCTTCATTATCAACAAATATCTTTTTGGCGAGCAGTTGCTCTCTCAAGTCGTCTACTCGAACAGCAATAATTACGCCCTGTTTTTTAATGTATTTTCCAAGCCTCCTTGCTTCAAACTGGGTGACGCCTAAACCAACAAGAATTCCGGCAATCGTCCCTGCGTTTGCCCCAAGGGCCGCACCGGCAATAGCACTTAGAATGGGGCCGGAAGTAATAAAATAAGCCGCCCCGGGCATGACCAATAACCCCTTGCTGGCCATCCAGCAGAGGAGTCCGCCTTCAGCTACACCTATGGCCGCTCCTATAATAGCGCCCTCCAGGACATTTTTATCATAAGGAATGCTTTTTAGATCTTTTCGTTTCGCGCTCAGGATTGAAATGTTTTTATTATGAAATTTTTTTTCTTTTAACTCGTCTAAAATTTTTTCCAGATTTGTGTGATCTTTAAAAACTGCAATCACTGCCGGCTGAAATTTTTTGAATCTGTTATTTAAACGTTCCATGTATGATCCTTGGTCTGGTTATAAAACTCAAGATGAATCCAGAATAGCCAATGAAAAGGACCTTAAACAATATATATTCCTTCTGAAAAGGATTGATTTAAATTACCTGTGGCAAATTTTTGGTCTATGTATTGCACTTTTTTTAATTGGAATGCTCTTTTCTTGAAGAGTTTTAAAAAGGAGGACTTATGGCTGTTCATGAAAGTTTGCACAGTGTCTCTCAAGACTTTTTTACACCGGAAATAGTGCAGAAAATAAGTAATGTCTGCGGCCTTTCAGCAGATAAAACAAAAGTTGCACTTATGTCAGTTATTCCTGAATTTATTTCCGGAATATTTGATAAAGGCGCTACCCCGGAAGGTGCATCAAATTTAGTTAATTTGTTAAAAATTCATAAATTTGAATCCGTTGTTTCACCGGATGAAAAAAAACTGCAAGAAGGCAATGAGGTCGTCAATAATATATACGGGGAGGAACTTAATAATACAGTCTATCGCCTGTCTTCATCCACTGGTCTTAGTTCATTGGCCATTCAAAAGATATTAGGACTCGTAGCACCGGTTGTTTTGGGTTCCATAGGTTCGAAAATTAAAAATGAGCACTTAACTCCCTCCGGACTTATGACATTTTTTAATCAGCAGAAAAAAATATTTGCCGGTTTTAGCCCTGAAACATCGGAATATTATAGTTTGACTGGAGCTGATCCTGAAAAAGATTTCCACAAAAATTTTGGCAGTGAAATTCCCTGGAAGAAAATTATTCTTGCCTTTATTATTTTTGCAGTCATTTGGTTTTGGTGGCAGGCTTTGCAGTTACGATCGCCAATGACAGATGTAGAACCGACAAAACAGATTATTCAGTAAGTTTAATGGCAGGTGCGTTCAACTTTTTGAATATTATTCTTGTCAGATGCATGGACTTCCTGAAAGCGCATGACTCTGTATGAAATAGTCATTACTCCAATAAGAATGAGGCTCAATGCATAGGCTTTTGGAAGTTTTAGTTTAAGCGGCTTTAAGAATTTTTGGATTATACTTGGTGCCATTACCATTGAAGGGAGTGTACCAAGCCAGAAAAAGAACATGGTAAAAAGTGCATGAAAAGAATGTTCAAAAGCAGCAACACCTAAAACCACTCCATAGAGAAGCCCGCAGGGAAGCAATATAGAGAGAAGTCCCGTAATCGCTGGTTTGGCAGATGTTTCATTTTTGTGAACGTATTTAAGCCATAATTTTGTATAAACAACCCCCATCCACTTCGGTGTCGGAAGCTCGGCTTTTTTTCCCCGAAAATTTTGAATTCCCCAAAAAAGAAATATTGCGCCTAAAATCAGACCTGGAATAAATGTGAGTTTCGGATTGCTTGCCTGTATGGTAAAAATTTTGCCGAGCATTCCTGCAAAAAATCCAAGTATCATATAACCAACAAGTCTTCCAAGCTGATACCGGACGATGTCGTTTGATTTCTGGCAAGTTGCGGTGACAAGTCCGCCGCACATTCCGACGCAATGAAGGCTTCCGCCAAGACCGGCGATAAAAGAAACCCATGGTAAGAATGATAGTTCATTCATCATTTACTAGGTCCCACAAGTACAACAGGTGTAGTTGAAATAACTTTATCATCTTCAACTGCTTCCATTGTAATGGTCTTTGTTCCATTGATCAAAATTGATGGGTCAAATTTAAAAAACATCATTATTTTTACTTCTGCCTGATCAATATTTATGGGTTTCATTGGAGTAATGATTTCAACTTTATTTTTAAGTTCATTCTCGTGCACCTTGAACTCCAGGTGATGTGCCTTTTCGCCCTGGTGGACAATTTTAACCTGAAAATTATTCAGGACAATTTCTTTTCCTGTCGCATCTTTTGAAACTGTAAATGGAATAGAGCCTCTGATAAAAACATATGAAAGGTTGGTCGAACGCGACAGGAAAAAGAAAAATGAAACGATAAAGGCCATCGAGATAAAAAGATAAATCATCGAACGTATCGTTACAAATTTATGTTTTCCACCCGCGAGTTCAACTTCGGAAGAGTAGCGGATCAAACCCTCGGGCTTATTTATTTTTCTCATGATGTCGTCGCATGCATCGATACATTGTGTGCAGGCGATACATTCCATTTGTATTCCGCGACGGATATCGATACCGGTTGGACAAACTCTTACGCAGGCGTAATCGTTTATACAATCGCCTTCTTCAGCTCTAGATAAGGCTACCGTTCTGCGAGGTTCACCTCTATTGGTATCATAGGCAACTACCAATGAATTTTCATCCATCAGAACTGACTGCATTCTTCCGTAAGGGCAGGCGATAATGCAAAATTGTTCTCTGAACCATCCAAAATCAAAAAGAATAATCCCGGTGCAGATGAGCATTGCCATAAATACTCCTGGATTTTCACCGGGAGAGTGCATGCTCATTTGAACCAATTCGCGCGGGCCTACAAAATAGCCCAGAAATGTATGAGTGATGTGCAGAGATATAATCGTAAAAAGGATCCACTTGATACTTCTTCGCGCAAATTTGTTGAAGGACCAGGGAGCTTCGGCCAGCTCTCTTCTTGCCCGGGCGCGGCCTTCAACCAAGGTTTCAATCTTCATGAAAATCGATTGAATAAAAACAGTTTGCGGGCAGGCCCATCCACACCATACTCTTCCAAAGATTGAGGTCATAAAGGCAATGAAAAATAATCCGGATATGACCACTATAAACATCAAAATGGGTTCAACACCATGAAGTGTTGAACCCATAAAAGTGAATTCACGGTGAGCTATGTCGATCATCAGGAAAGGTTTTCCCTTGATATAAAACCAGGGAAGAACGAGATAAACAACAATGAGAAACCAGTAAAAGATCTTTCTTCTATCTTTCCACTTTCCTTCAGTATCTTCAGGATAAAGATAGACTCTGTGGCCTGCTTCATCGGTAGTGGCGAGGCGCTCAGGGTCTAATTCATACCTGTTTTTTTTTGTTGTCATTAATTTGCCTTTTTAACTCTCATTCAACCTTGTCACCTTGAGGTGCCTTACCGCCCGGCTGATGAGTATTATGCAAAGTTTGTACATATGCAACTACCTGATAGATTTCATCCTGGGTTAAAGTTTGTGACCATGTGGGCATACCTTTATCAGGGACACCATTAAAAACAACCGGGAAGTTGGTTTCAGGAGTTCCTTTAGAGTTGATCCAGAATTCGTCCGTTAAATTTGGCCCGATATCACCGATTCCTTTATCTTTATGACAAGGAACACAGTTCGTTTCAAAAACGGTTAGACCCTTTTTCTCTCCTTCATCTTTAATGATGGCCTGGAACTTAACCGGGTCAAACGCCCCGTGTTCTTTATTATACTTGTCCTGTATCGCCTGCGCCTCGGCATAATCTTTTTTAAATTCTTCGCGCAGGCTTGGCGCGCCCATAATTTGAAAAAGAATAAAATAAAAAAGTGCGAATATGATCCCCGCATAAAAGGTGAATTTCCACCACGATGGAAGAGGATTGTCGAGTTCCTGGATACTGTCATAAGTATGATCCATCAGGATTTTATTTTCACCTTCTTCCAGATGTAGTTTTTCTTTTTGGTCTTCTTTATTTTTGCTCATGTTCTACTCCATCTGTCAGCGGTATGTGAGATGAGCTTTCGTAAAAGCTCTTGTTTTCTTTTTTAAAGGTCCAGTAAACGTAAATTAAAAAGCATACCAGAAATATAATGAGTGCGCTCATTGGAATCCAGGGAAGATCGAAACGGCTTAGTACTTCTTTATGCATAATTATTCTCCCGCCGTTTTCTCGGCCGGAAGACTTCCATAATCCACACCGATTCTTTGTAGGTAAGCAATTAAAGCAATCATTTCTTTATCTTCGATTTCTTTAGGAACACCTGAGGTCATCAGATCAGCAGCAATTACCTGAGCCTGCTCTTTTGCTTTGACGACACCTGTTTCAATATCTTCTTTGCTGTAAGGCACGCCAAGTTGTTTCATTGCTGAAAGTTTTTTCTCAAGTGTCGCGTAGACTATTTTTTGATCAACCAGCCATTTGTAGTTTGGCATAATTGATTGCGGTGTTACATCGCGAGGATTGATCATATGGCGGTAGTGCCACATATTTGGATATTTTCCACCTACACGGGCCAGATCCGGTCCCGTGCGTTTAGAGCCCCACTGAAACGGGTGATCGTAGATAAATTCACCAGCTTCAGAGTTTTTCCCGTAGCGGAGAACTTCATGAACCATCGGACGAACTTGTTGTGAGTGGCAAAGATAACATCCTTCACGTATGTAAAGATCGCGACCAAGAAGTTCAAGCGGAGTATAAGGCTTAACAGAATCGATCTTGACGACATATTGAGAAGAAAGAATGGAGGGAACGATTTCAATAGCTGACCCGACTAAGATGGCAATCAGAGAGAGGACGGCGAACACCATTGGTAAACCTTCAAGCTTTCTGTGGGGAGCAGCGTTTTTTTCAAGCGAGGAAGCATCCAGAGCATAGGCCTCATAGACTTCTTCTTTTCCGACAGAACCTTGCTTCATGGTTTTGACCAGGTTGTATACCATAAGAAGAAACGAAATTAGAACGAAAGTTCCTCCAAACGCACGGACCCAATACATGGGTATAATTTTAACAACCGTCTCTATAAAGTTGGGGTAAACCAGTTTGCCGGTGGAATCGATTGCTCTCCACATAAGTGATTGAGTGATTCCAGCAGTGACCATTGAAAGGTAATAAAGAGCAAGACCGATCGTTGCCAGCCAGAATTGAGTGTTGGCAATTTTCAGAGAGTAAATTTCAGTATTCCAAAGTTTCTTTACGAGATAGTAAAGAATACCTGCGATAATTAAATAGTTCCATCCAATGGTTCCGGCGTGGACGTGACCAGGAATCCAGTCTGTAAAGTGCCCGATTGAATTGACCGATTTTATTGAAAGCAGTGGTCCTTCAAATGTAGACATACCATAAAAAGTCAGAGCAAGCGCCATGAATTTTAAAACCGGATCTGTTCGTACTTTTCCCCATACTCCGCGAAGAGTAAGAAGACCGTTGACCATTCCTCCCCAGCTTGGTGCCCACAACGCAATCGAGAATACCATGCCGAGCGTCTGCACCCATTCAGGCAGAGTTGTGTAAAGTAAATGGTGCGGTCCCGCCCAGATATAAATGAAAACCAAAGACCAGAAATGGATGACGGAAAGTCGATATGAGTAGACAGGTCTATTCGCTGCCTTTGGAACAAAATAATACATCAATCCTAAAAAAGGAGTTGTTAAGAAAAAGGCAACGGCATTATGTCCGTACCACCATTGCACTAATGCATCCTGGACTCCGGAATAAACCGAATAGGATTTGGTCCAGGTCACGGGGAGCGACAAACCATTCACGATGTGAAGAACAGCAACGGTGACGATGGTGGCGATGTAAAACCAGATAGCGACGTAAATATGGCGTTCACGTCGTCTGATGAGCGTCCCAAAAAAATTGACGGCAAATACAACCCAGATAAAAGTGATGGCGATTGTTATCGGCCATTCAAGTTCAGCATATTCTTTTCCTCTTGTTATACCAAAAGGCAGAGTCAGGGCCGCTGATATGATGATTGCCTGCCATCCCCAGAAATGAATTCGCGAAAGTGCATCACTAAAGAGTCTCGTTTTAAGCAATCGCTGGTGAGAGTAATAGATGCCCGCAAATATGGCATTTCCGCAAAATGCAAAAATGGCAGCATTAGTATGCAGCGGCCGCAATCTGCCGAAGGTAATCCATTGTAGACCGAAATTCATTTTCCAGGTGGCCATTTGGAAGGCAATAGTGACACCAACCAACATGGCGATTGCTCCCCAGATCATAGTAGCGATGACAAACATTCTTACGATTTGATCATCGTAAGAATAGGTCTCGAGCAGACCCGTCTTTTTAGGTTCCGAAGGTGAACTCATTTTTTTTCCTTTTTAATAGTGTTATCTGTTTCCTCTAATAAAATTCTCATAGCTGGTGTTTCGAGATCATCGTATTGCCCTTTAACGGTCATCCAGATAAATCCGACTATAAAAGCAAGGGCAAGCAATATGGCAATGGGTATAAGTATTGTTATGACTTCCATTTTTGTTCCTTCTGATTATTGACATGCACTTTAAGTAAACGGTTTAACTTTTTAGTGCCAATAATTGTAGAAAATAAAACAGTCAAAGAAGAAAGTGGCATAATAACTGCGGCGACTAAAGGTGAAATCAAACCAGTAAAAGCAGCATACACGCTTAGAATATTGTACACAAGTGAGAGCGTCAGGTTTCGATGGATAATAATCATAGTTTCTCTGGATATATCGACAAGTTTTGAAACGTTGGATATTCCCGGCGTGCTCAGATAAACATCTGCAGCTCTGAGCGAAATATCAAGTGAGCCCAGAACAGCTACGCTGACAAATGCCTTGGAGAGTGCCATGGCATCATTAGCGCCATCACCAATCATTAAGGCCCGTGGATTATTTGCAATCATTGCAAGTTTTTCTTCGGGGGAGACAGCAGAAAAAATATTTTCTCCTTTTAATCCGAGTTCGCCTGCAATTTCATCAACGATCTTCTTCTGGTCACCTGAAATCATGACAACATCTAGTCCGCGATTTTGCAGCTCATTAACAGCTTTTTTAGAATCGGGTCTTACCTGATCCTCAAGACTATACTTCGCAATAATATTTTTATCTTCAAATATTTTTCCATTTCTGATTTCAAAGAATTGTGAACCTATATTGCCGCTTACCCCTTTGCCCATTACTTCCCGGTAATTGGCAACATCATGAACCTTTTGTGCACCTGATTTTTGAGCGAACTCTCTTAATGCAACAGCGGCTGGGTGTGTTGATTTATTTTCCAGGGAAATAATTATTTCAGGAAGAGGCAGTGATGAAGCACAGAGGGATTTCATATCAATGACTTTCAGGTTCCCATAAGTCACCGTACCTGTTTTATCCAGGAATACTGTCTTCAGTTTGGATAATTTTTCGATAACTTCATTGTTTTTTATAATAATGCCGAGTTTAGCAGCTCGTGAAAGAGTTCTGGTCATGGTCAGTGGGGTCGCGAGCGCCAGAGCGCAAGGACAGGTGACTATAAGGAGTGTGAAGGCACGTTCAATTCCTTCGGCTATTTTTCCCTGCGAGTAAAAATATAGAAACAGGGCCGATGCCAGTATAAAAACGGCGGCAACAAAATATTTAGAAATTCTATTGGTTAAATCGACAATAGAAGATTTAGTTATCCAGCCACTCTCAACTTGTTTCAATATTTTCCCAAGTCTGGATTCGTCAGGAGATTTTTCGAGGCGTATCAAAATCTCCTGTCCCAAATTTAATGTACCGGAATAAACCTTGTCTCCTGGTCCTGAATTTTCAGGAATAGATTCTCCGGTAAGCAAGGAATTATTGATGAGCGTTGCCCCTTCAAGGATAACGCCGTCTGCAGGAATCATCTGATTGAGCGATATTTTGATAATGTCATTACTGGCCAGATAACGAGGGTGCATTTCCACAAAAGTTTCACCCACTTTTTTTTGTACTGAGTCTCCTTCATAAAAGAAATTCAGGTCTGATGCCGAGAGACCATTTTGCTGAATTTTGCCCAGAAAATAGCGCGAAAGCAGAAGCAGAAAAACAAGTGCAGTCAAAGAGTCAAAATAATTTTCAGTGACGCCGGTAATAAGATTAAAAATACCAAAAAAAGCACCCATTAATAGCGCTATTGAAATAGGTATATCTATAGATACAGTTTTGTTTCTGATTGCATTCCATGCATTTTGATAAAAAGGGATTGCCGAATAAAATAAAACCGGCATTGCAAAGATTACTGTCAACGCATTGAAGATTTTTGCATATGAGCCTTCAGCACCTGCATAAATGGATATAGCGTAAAGCATGATATTGCCGGCCCCGGCCCCGGCCACACCGATTTTAAGAAGCATCTTTCTCTCTTCCTGTGTTTTTAAACTGCTGGAAGTTTGATTTGCTTTAAGAGGATGAGGTTTGTAACCCAGATTATTGAGTTCGCGGGCAATATTGGAAAATTTCCCACCTGTATTAAGAGAGATTGTTACAACAGATCTGTTCATATCAAGACGGCTTATATGAACATCTTCTAAATATTCAGGAAGTTTTTCAATAAGCCAAAGGCATGCCAGGCAGTGAATTCCTTCCAGGTAAAATTCGATTGTTGTTTCGGAGTTTAAGTTTTGATAGGAGAACTCACTGATGAATTCCGGGCTGTCCATGTAAGTAAATTTTTGTGTTTTAGATTCAACCGGCGATCTTCTTTTGAAAATGCCTGAATTATTTTTTATCTGGTAGTATTGATCGAGACCTTTTAAATGTAGAATGTTGAAAACGGTTAGGCAGCCATTACAGCAAAAGGGATTAATGTGGTTGGTATCTTCAGAGCTATATATCGGTACATTAATATCTTCATCACAATGAATGCATGTGCTCATGTTTTTTCACTTTCTTTTAAAAAGGCTGCCAACTGAGAGTCATCACCCTTTAGTATCTCAATAATAGTACTTTTATCCAAAAAGCAAACAGTGCTGTCTGCCTGAATTTGTGCTGTTAATTCAGAAGGAGAGTTGTTCATCATTTCGCTATAGCCAATAAGGCTGCCTGCCTTAAGGCTTTTCTTCTGTTTCTTCTTTTTAAAAAGATGTATGCAGCCATCAATGAGCAGATAGGCTACAATGGGAATTTGTCCCTCATAGAAAAGAGGCGCGTCCGCTGGAAATTTCATCAAGGGTGAAAATTTTGTTATCTCAGCGATAATTTTGTTCTCTAATGCTATGAAATTTAGTTTCTTCATAACATGTATCTTAAGTGAGTCTTAAAAAAGAAAATATAACTTAGATCAGTGTTTCAGGAATAATTTGAAGATATTTTAGTAATCCAGATTTGCCCAGTTCACTAATTCCTTTTCATCTTTTATGAAAAGAATTTTGCCATCCTGCTCAATGATGCCGGCGTCTTTAAATTCTGTCATAAAACGAATCAGGGTTTCATTAGCTGTTCCGATCATGGTTGCCATCTCTTCACGGGTAAGTTTGAGTTCGATTTTCCATCGGTTATCAACTTTTACACCATGAGTGGCTTTAAGTGAAAGCAACAATTCAGCCAGTCTTTCTCTGACGTTTTTCTGATGAAGTGAAGAAAGTTTTTTCTCTGCAGCTCCCATATCTCTAGAAAGTTTATTGATTACATGAAGTGCAACGGTAGGGTTCTCTTCAATGACTTTTAGAATAAATTTTTTGTCTATGAAACAGACTTCCGTATCTTCCATCGCCGTTGCAGTGGCCATATGGTCGTCGTCGCAGAAAAGACTGCGGTGTCCGAGAATATCTCCGCCATGAATGATTCTTACTATAGTTTCTTTTCCGTCAGGACCTGTTTTAGTTAATTTAATATTTCCTTTGCTGACACAATAAATGCCAAAGGGATGGGTGCCCTGAACAAACAGAGTCTGGCCTTTTTTAAAGGTGTTGAAGATTTTGTGTTCAGATATATTCGAAAGTTCAGGCAAATTCAGATCACAGAAAATACCCTCGCTGCGAGATTCACAGTTTTCACAAGATGTTCGGCCGTTCTTTTTCATTTCCTTCCCTATGCTTACTTTTTGCAATTCTAACATTAGTTGATAGGAATTACATGACGAATATCATCTTTTTTTAGTTCTCTGCATATTGATCTATAACTTTATACTATTGAATACCTTTTCAAGTCAACACCTTGCATTGAAAATGTTCTAAAAAAGGAAATTACGCATTCCTGATTTAGATCACGTTTATTTACTCTTTTTTGGGCTATTCTTATGTTATTAAGAACACTAACAGGGAAAAATATATGAAAAAAACAACCTTACTGATGACTCTCGTACTGGCCAGTTCACTCATGGGCTGTTCTCAACAAAAAGTGGCTCGACAAAATGTTGAGAAAAAAATGGAAGAAGTTCAGATTGAAAACAAGCCCGCTTCAGAAACGGCGCATGATTTTATTATGAGCTCAGACAGCCTAACAGCTGTTCAAAAGACAAAATTGATGGAGCTTCAAAGTAAAGTGCATGCTGAGAACAGTTTGATTAAAGAGCAAATTGCGAAGGCAAAACAGGTAATGGTTCAGACAGTGCTTGAACCCAAAATGAATGAGCGCGAATTTAAAATCCTTAAGAAGAAAATTACTTCACTTGAAAAACAGAGAATGGAAAACGGCTTTAAGGCAGTGACCGAAGCACGTTTGATCATAGATCCTAAAAATAATCTTGAAGGCAGAGAAGTCTACAAGACTTATATGATTAAAAGACTTCAGGAATTTTAAAAACATCGAGGCAATGGAGTAAGAGATGATAAAATATTTGCTGGTTCTGATCTTCATTGCCTCACAAGCTTTTTCTACCGATGACATTCCGGAGCTCAAGGCCAAGCATGGCGGTATTGTAAAAAAAACCAAGAAGGCATTTCTGGAAGTTGTTCAGGAAAAAGAGAGAACCAGTATTTATATTACCGGGCATGATCATAAGAATATAACTGATAATAAGCTGTCACTTTCCGCCATCGCGCAGATAGACGGGAAAAGTATCCCGGTCCAGTTAAGTTTTGAAAATGATCATTATTCTGCAAGCCCTGCTAATTCGTATATGCATAAAGAAAAGAATTTTGTATTGATGATTACAATTAAATTTTCAGATACGATCGACAGGGCCAGCTTCAATTTGAAAGGGCACTAGCGAGGTCTCATAACCAGCATGTCGCAAGGAGAGTACTTGCAGAGAAAGTCGGCTAAAGAGCTTGCAAAGAATCCTTCGATCCCATGTTTTCCCCGAGTTGATAGAATGACCATATCTGCTTTTTTGTCTTCCAGGTACTCCTTAATTTTTTGTTCTTTCGACTGACTGAAGAAGCAGTGTTTTTCCACCTGATTATCTTTTAGACCAAGGTCCCTTTTTAAATTATCCAGGAAGCCCATTATGCTGGATTCAATTTCTTCATATTGAGATGGAACCGGATAAACAACGGGCGTAAATTCCATTAACCCCATCTTAATTTCAAAAACATGCACCAGGTGAACAGTTGAACCGCTCAAATCAATTCTGTCTTTAAGAGATTGCAAAACTTTTAAACTTTCTTCGCGGAGATCGACGCACACAACGATGTTTTTCATTTTTTTTCCTAATATTTATTTCATTGATTGGTTCTTTGATTTAAAGCGATAAGCAAAGTAAAAATGCCGATCAGTTTTTCATCTTTTATTTCAGTTTCCGGCTGATGATTTTGAATGTGATTTGCTTCATTATTGTTCATTTGTTTCTCCATTATAGACTAGATTTTAGCCCTAAACACAAGAGGTAGAGCTGATTTAGAATTTGTTAAAAACTGAGAATAATCATGAAAGGTGCAGGTTTTTGCGTAGCGCAAGTCTCTGTTTTATTTGAGGCTTTGTCTGATAATACTTAAGTAAATTGCTCAGTGAGACGATAAGTAAAAATCGATTTAAAGCTCGTTTCGCTGGAAGGTACTTGAAAATATTAATTGTTGATGATGAAAGGGAGGTCGCAGAAATCATAGATTTTTTGGTGAAAGAGTATTTTCCAGGCAGCATCACGACCATGCTTTCAAAGAGTGGGAACTCAGCGATAAATATCTTGCGCACAAATCCGTCAATTGATCTTTGTATTTGTGATCATAATATGCCCGATGGTCTGGGGTCAGAGGTCTTAAAGTTTATTGTGCAAAACAAACTAAATACCAAGTTTGTTCTGTGTTCTTCCATTGTGCCTGATGATCGTCCTGATGATTATACGCTCATTTTTTCCAATATTCAGAAACCGCATATTGGTGCAGGGATTGAGAATCTTTCTAAATTAGTTGAAAGCCACGGGATGATAAAAAATAAATTCAGTGTACAGGATTTTATCCCAATTTCCGTTTTCTTGCTTGCAATTATCGGAAAAGCTCCCACAGACATTTTTATTCGCATGTCCGGTAATAAATTCATTAAATGCATTAATCGTTCAGACGAATTTACGGAGTCTGACAGAGACAAGTACGTCTCGAAAGCAATACCGGAACTCTATCTTAAACGTGGTGATCAAGATTGCATCAAAGAACTCATATTCAGCACGACTAAAAAAATCCTGGAACGCAGGAATATGCCCCTAGAAGATAAAATGAGCATCGTGCACGCGCAGATAACTTCAATGATTAAAAAAATGGGGATGACTCCGGAACTTGCCGAAGCGACAAAACAGAGTATTGAAAAATCCATTACGCTTATGAGGAAGAATCCTTTGATCAGCGAATTCTGGAAAGAAATTAATCTGCTGGGCGAGTATCCTTCAAGGCTTTATACGCTTCACTCTATGCTGGCGGGGCTGGCCCTTGAAAAATTGCAGATGGATTCTGATTCTAATATGTTCAGACTTATTCTTTCGTCTTTTCTCCAGGATATTACTCTTAACTCAATCTCCCTGATGGAAATTTGCGATTATAAGGAATTTATGGAGAAGCAATCGCAGGGCTTCTTCACACCGCTTGAGGTTGAGAATTTTAAAAATCATCCCCAAAAAGCAGCGGAATTAGTCCTGAAGATTAATGATATTCCTCCAGATGTACTTCGAACTATTATTGAGCAACATGAGATGCCTGATGGAAGCGGAATCCCTTCCAGGCTAAAGGCCAGCCAGATTCATCCTGTCTCCTGCATTTTCATAGTGACAGGTATCTTTGCCAGACATTTATTAAAACTCGGTGACTCTTTTGATTTTAGAGAGTTTATCATATACCTGGAAAAAAGAGGTTATTCGGAGGGAAATTTTAAGGATGCTCTGGAGGCGCTTAAATCTATGCAAAAAAGTGTTGTCTACTAATCAGTTAAGCCAGCAAGTCTGGCCATCCAGTACGTGTATAAATAATCGCCTCCTGCCTGCTTTGTATTCTTATTACTTTCGCCCTGATACACAAAGGCCTGATCTTTCCATAGAAAGTTGCTGCCAAAAGCAAGACCTTCAAAAAGCGGATAACTGTCAACTCCCTGGTAATGATATTCCGGAGGCTGCCGGCCTATAATTGATTTCCAGGGAAGTCGCGGCCACCATGACAGACACCATTCTGGTTGCAGGGAAAAATCAAAAGAGACGTTGTATCTGGACCGAAAGAGCGGAATTTCTTTTAAAGACCAAAGAGCTGTTTTTAAATCACTTGACCATAACTTCTGAATGTCCTGCAGTGAATAGTCATCATTCAATTCGTTTACTTCCGTCAGATCAAAACCATCTTTTATCGCAAACAAATAGGTGGCGATTGTTAGAAAATCACGCTTTGTTCCTGCTACATCTTTCCATAAATGCGCCAGGGTTTTCTTGGCCTTATGAACAATTTCATCTTCGTTTAAAGCGTCAGCGATCAGAATATTTGTCAGTGCGCCGACCATTCCGAGGTTAACAGCGCTCCAGTCAACGATACCACCGATATGCAAAGTTCCCTCAATGTTAACCAGTTTTTCAGTTCTGTTAAATTTATTGAAATAACGAATAAATAAATTGCGGTCACTAACAGATCTGGTTGCAAGCGCTCTGAGTCCCCAGGCTGCTGCAATATTTTGAATTTTGTTTGCAACTTCGAGATCGGGAAGCCGCTTCATATGGATGAGCAGGTTATCCCTGGTCTCTTTTTCAGAATCAGGAAGTGTTTTGTAGGCCCAGATAAAACCATGAATAAGGCCTTTGTACATATCGTTGTTGCCGCTGGAGAGCCATGTTTTATCTGCATGTTCATTTTTTCCCCGATGAAGATTGCCGCCAATTTTGAAATCATCGTCAAACTTCGAAACCGACCTGGCAAACTCACGCTTGTCTTCTGTGATATCCATCAGAAGCATAAGTCCATTGAGCGATTTTTTTAAATTTTGAAGTGCGCTCTCTTCGCCAGTGGCTTTATACCGCATAGCCTCAGCAGCAACATACATGCCGGTCCACAGCGAGCTGTCCCCATCCATCAGAAATTTATGAAACTTTCCATCTTCATTAATTAAGGCTCCGGAAAAAAGTCCGAACTCGTTTAAGTGAAGTTTTCTCATATCCTCTTCGAAATAAATCATTTTCTGTCTGAGTGAAAAAGCGTATGCATTTCTTCTTTGAATTTCTTCAATCAAGGAAATAGTGTCCGGGATTTTATTGACAACTCTTAGAGTGTCCTGATTTTTCTGATAGAAGTCATAATCAGTAGGGTCGTAAATCATAAATTGTTTTTTTAATTTAAAATCTTCCCGGGCGGAATAGAACTTTGCCAGAGGTTGAGAGTGAAGCCATTTGGTTACCCGCAAATTCAAAAGGCTGCTTGCAAATTTGAAAATGCTGGAGCTCTCATGCCCAATCGATTCTATTCGATTGCGTTTATTTTCCCATAATGGGATGGGCGTTAGTTTTTTCTTCATGACAAACAGGTCGTTAAATATTTCATTATTTCTTGAAAAACTTTCAATTTCCATCAAATCATTCCGGTAGGAAACAATCTGCACAACACGGGTTTTATTTTTAAAGTTCTCTATGTTTCTGGTCTGGCCTTCTGCCACTTTTAAAAAATCCGCCTCCTTCAAATCATATTGAATAATAAATTGTTCTTTCTCCGGTTCATATATGGCCTGTCCGGTCCATATTTCCTGAACAGTCAGGTTTTCAAATTGAAATGAATCATAAGTCATAATTCTTGTAACAGAAATGCTGCCATTTCTTTCTCTGAATTCAATTTCACCTTTATATGTTCCATGCAATGAACTGTTGCCATGGAAAGAAAATGCTTGATTGCCAATCGGAAGAGTTGAAGCTTGAATTTTTAAAACAAGCATAAAGAGAGAAAGGAAAGAAAATAATTTAATAATCATGATGCTCACTCTTGTTGAAGAAATGTAGTCGGGGGGGATGTTTGGAGAATTGTAAATAAATGATGGACCTTGGAATTGAGTCCGAGCGGATAATTAACAGATTCCCTATTGAACTACAAGCCAAAAGGTGCCACCTACCCAAAGGTGTCGCAAACGCAAAAAAATAAAACGCATATCGTTGTGACTTATTTGCAACTGCGCAACCTTTGGGTAGGTGGCACCTTTTTGGCATGACGAGTTTAAGGGAGAGTTATGAAGTTAGCTTTAGCAATCAATGCAGGACATTTAAAACTGGATGAAAATAAATTCAAAAAATTAAAAGTCAGTTTGAGCAGAAAAACTGTTCCCTATCGCTGGATTCCAACTGATCTGCTTCATATAACCTTGCTGAATTTAGGAGAAACGGATCACGATAAAATTCCTGAACTGGACCAAAAGATAAAGCAGATCGTAAATGCTTACGGAGTTTTTGAATTAAAGCTTAATGGGATCTGGGCCTACCCAAATCAGAAGGAGGGCAGGCTTTTATGGATTGGTGTTCAGAATTCGATAACACTCCAGGCCCTTCAGCGTGAACTGGCGGAGGAGCTGGTTGATGAAAAAGATTTTCGCGAAGATAAAATATTTCGACCAGTTTTACCGATAGTCAGGCTAAAAAATCATATCAATGTAACTGACATGATTTCGCCGTATAGAGGTTTTGATTTTGGCAAAATAAAAGTCGAACAACTGGTTCTTTACGATATGGTTTCCGGGGGAGCCTATCCGCTTTACAAATTAGTTAAAACTTATTCAATTCATCCTGGACTAAAAAACATTCAGCCTGATATGTCTCAGGCCGAATAAATGATTTCTCATTTTTTTAATTTTAAACGCGACGTAAGATATTGTGTCTGCCGCCCGATTTTTCAGTACGAGCTGCGTATCCAAAATATCCGCCAAACACTGCAAAGAGGGCATTTAACCAGACCATGCTTCCAAAGAGCGGGTAGTAGCCGCCGAAGGTTGCAGTCTGATCAAATAATCCAAGCAATGCCAAAGCTCCCATTGCGAAGAGTACCACTCTCGCCCAAATAATAGATGGTTTAGAGTCGTTTATACTTATGTTCTCCTTAAGGCTGATATTATGATCAGTTACTCCCATTGTGTTGGCGTTGCTGGCAGAAATTCCGGCAATCCCAAATAGTATCAACACTGTTTTACTGACAATGTTCATCGGGAAGATTCCCAAAAAATAACCATAACTAGCTTCAAGATTTAAGGCTGGAAGCGTCTCACTGTACACTGATAAGGTCGGAATTAATGCAAACAAACCTAGTATCATCATCAGTGAGCCTCCAATAAGTGCAAATTTTTTTGATCTCATATTGGCCTCCTTTGCAATTACAAGTTTCCCATCTATTAAGCTGCATAGTTTAGGCCAAAATAAATATATATAAATATATTTATCAGGTAAAAGAGACACGTCTTTTCTATGAATTAAATGGCGTTGCCATCAGCATTTGAAATGTTAAAACTTCCAAAGATAACTACGGGAATATTGCCCCGTTAATTGCTTAATTTTTAATTGGGTGATCCTTGGGGTCAGTTGAAGTTGAAAGCTTTTTGATCAGGCCCTTTTTAAGCTGATCGCGTTCAATAATTCCTTTGGTACTTGGAATCATATGCGTTGAGAAGGGCGTTTTGTCTTCTGTCGTCTGAGCCTGAATTGTGATCTTAACATTAGCGGTATCAGCAACCAGCAATCCGCCATTGTCCATTTTTTTATTCCAGATCATGCCATAGGATTTGCGGTCAATAACTCCGGATAATTCAAAAAAGTAATTTTCTTTGTTCCATGGATCTTTCAATTTTCCTTTGTAGATACTATCAAAGGTCACCATTTTTTTTATTCCACGTATTGTCATATTGCCGGTTAAGGCAATTTTCTTTTGAGGAGCTATTTTGAAAGGTCCGCGGCTTTCAAAGACAATTTCAGGATACTCGGTTGAACGAAAAAATTCAGTGCCCTTTAGATGGAAATCTCGTTTCCCGTCATTGGTGTCTATTGCATTGGCGAGTGCCACAACTTTAATATTATATATTTCACCTTTATTTTCATTAATGTTTAGAGTTCCATGGAAGTCTTTGAACTGGCCCTCAACTTTTGTAACCATCATGTAATCAATATCAAAACCTATTTTAGAATGTTCTTTGATCACGACAAGTTCCACGGCCTTAGTCATATGAATAGGATTAATAATTAAAAAAATTATCAATGAAAAATATTTCATTCGTCTCACCTCTGGTATGAGACTGATCATAACTTAAAAGCTAAGTCTTTCCCAATATTTTTTGGGATCCATATTGGAGAAACTTTGTAGTCTCTGCTGCAAAATAGATTGAATTTCGGGGGTTAATCGGGAGTCGGCAATAACATTGAGCGCATCATCCTTTCGCCCGAGCGCCTCATAGGCTTTTATTAAAAAAGTGTAGCCGTCAGGAGAATTTGGAAATCGCTCTATGAATGCAGATGCATTATCAATGACACTTTCATAGTCCTCTTTCGCCATCATTCTTAAAAATGGGATCTGAATAATTTCTTCATCAATATATTGATTTTCAGGAAATCCTGCATTTAAAGTATTACTTAATTCAGTAATTCTGTTTGCTGCCTCTGCTTCCTTATTCAATAAATTCTGTCGTTCACCCTCATAAGCCTTTCTTTCCGGGGACTCTGTCTCCATCAAGTCCATTTCTTCTTCAATGACTTCGCGTTGTAAGGTGATTTCATTTAAGTTATTTTCTAAAGTGATTAGTTCGTTGCTGGTATTTGATATCAGTGCCGCTTCTCTCCTGGTGACGGTGTCAGAAGTAAGATCAATACTTGCCATTATTTCAAGCAGTTCATTGACTTCATTGTCGTCGATCTCCTGATTGAGTTTGCCTTCAAGTATCAAAAGAGAAATTAGTTTTGCTTTGTAAGCTGAATAGCTATCCGGCTCTCTTGAGATGATTTCGTCGGCAATCTCGATATTTTTTTGAAGACCAGAAAGATCCAGAGATCTTGCCTCAATCATTCTTAAACTAAGTGCATTGGCAAGTTCCTGAGTGGTCAAATCCTGCACTGGCTGGCCGCTTTGAATGATTGCATTTGCCGGCGTTTCCGGGATAGTGGAGGAGGCCTGAGTAGTGACCTGGTCCTGAACTGTCGTCTCTGTTTTTACGACAGGTGAAATCTGTGGTCTGGAGATGAGCCGTTGCCATGGCGTAATGGTTCGCGTTTTATTCAGGGTGATCAACTTTATTTGAAGCGCCTTGTTTTGTCTTTTTTGCTCTCTGTAAAACTTGAAAGTCAGCGCAGTCATAAAAACCACAACCAACAGGATAAGATAAAGAATATTTCTATTTTGCTGAGTTTCTTCGTTCATATTTTCTCTTCAGTCATGACAGTTATCTAAAGTCAGACTAGCCAATAAATTTGTGAACTACATGGAGCACGTGATCGCTGAAATGAAATATATATTTAAATTATATTTTGATTAACTGTTAGTTTCATGTCAGGTCTGCTAAAATTCATCCATGTCAAAATTGGTAAGTGTTATAATCCCGACCTATAATCGCAGCAATGTGTTGACCAGAGCGATCTCTTCGGTGCAGGGACAGAGCTATAAGCATTTTGAGATCATTGTAGTCGATGACGGATCAACGGACGATACTCATGAGCAACTGCTTCCTTTGATTGAATCAGGGAAGATCAAATATTTCGCATATGAAAATCAAGGTGTTTCTGCGGCCCGAAACGCAGGTGTGGAGAATTCCGTCGGAGAACTCATTGCTTTTCTCGATTCGGATGATGAATGGCTTCCTCATAAACTACAGGAGCAAATAGACTATTTTTCCGCCAATCCGCATATCAAAATTGTTTATGGAGAAGAGCTTTGGTTTAGAAAGGGCAAAAGAGTCAATCAGAAATTAATTCATAAAAAATCTGGCGGCTGGATTTTTGAAGCGTGTGTTGCTCAATGTCTGATTGCCCCTTCGTCCGTCATGCTGGAGAGAGAACTTTTTCTGCAGATGGAAGGCTTCGATGAAAGCTTTCAGGTCTGTGAGGATTATGATTTGTGGCTTAAAATTTCCTCATTACTGGAGATTGGATTTATCGAAAACCCTGTCATTATCAAACATGGGGGGCATGATGATCAATTATCTGCAAAATACCCCGCCATGGATTTTTGGCGCTTGAAATCAATGCACTGGATTTTGAAAACAAGAAATCTCTCCCATTCACATAAGTTAATTGTTATCGAGTCCATGAAACGTCGTGGTGAAATACTCATGAATGGATATAGAAAATACGGAAATGCAAGTGCCTGTCAGAAAGTAGAGGAGATGTTGAACGAACTCGATAATCTTTGATAAACAAAAAAATAAGCAGTAAAATATTGAAATGAAAAAAATCTTTTTTATTTTACTATTTCACTTGATCAACTCAGCAGTGTTTGCTGATACCGCTGTCTTTGCGGGCGGTTGTTTTTGGTGCATGGAGCCTCCCTTTGAAGCCCTGAAAGGGGTTAGTACAGTCAAGGCAGGTTATGCAGGCGGAACAAAGCTCAATCCAACGTACGAAGAAGTTTCCAGCGGAACAACAGGGCACAAAGAGGTTATTGAAGTAACTTACGATCCCAAACAGGTTGCGTATGCACAGTTGCTTAAGGTTTTCTGGGAAAATATCGACCCTTTTGATAAACACGGGCAGTTTTGCGATAAAGGCAGTCAATATACATCAGCTGTTTTTGCCAGCAGTGAAGAAGCAAAAAAAGAATTTGAAAAATCCCGCCCCAAAGGAAAAGGAGAAGTTGTCACTCAACTTCTTCCTGCCGCTACCTTTTATCCAGCTGAAGAATATCACCAGGACTATTATAAAAAAAATCCAATTCGCTACAAGTTTTACCGCTATAATTGCGGTAGAGACAATAGACTTAAAGAGATTTGGGGAAAGAGTGCTCATTAATTTATGAGGAATTCAATCTCAAAAATCGGCATTATTGCTTTCATTATTTTTCTGGGTGCTTTTGCTTTTAAGCTGGGATTTTCCGGTTTTGTAACCTTCGAATTTTTGAAAAATAATCTGTTACTGATAAAAGCAATGGCCGATGTCTATCCCTTGCAATCTATTCTTGGCTTTTTCACGATTTATGTTCTTATCACAGCATTTTCAATTCCGGCCGCAACAGTTCTCACTTTGTTGGGAGGGGCGGTCTTTGGTCTGGTGAAAGGAGTGATCATCGTTGCGTTTGCAAGCACCACCGGTGCAACGCTTGCATTTCTTGCCTCGAGATTTTTATTCAGTAATTTCGTTTCAAGAAAATTCAGCGCGCAGATAAAGACAATCAATCAAAACATTGAAAAGGAAGGTGTGTTTTATTTGCTGACCATGCGTCTTTTGCCCGTTTTTCCTTTTTTTGTTATAAATTTAGGAATGGGAATAACCTCGATAAGAGCAAGTGTTTTTTATGTTGTGAGTTTTGTAGGTATGCTTCCTGCGATTACCTTTTACATTTTAGCCGGCCAGGAATTTTCCCAGATTAATTCGCTGGGAGAAATATTGAGCCCCAGGTTTTTTGTCTTGATGTTTTCTCTGGGATTTTTTACCTATAGTTTAAAATTTGTTGTCAGCTGGATAAAAAAGCTGAGGCTATACTCAAAATTTAAAAAGCCCTCAAGATTTGATTATAATATGATTGTCATCGGAGGGGGATCTGCAGGTCTGGTGACTTCATATATATCGGCGACAGTTAATGCCCGAGTGGCGCTGATTGAAAAAAATAAAATGGGAGGTGATTGTCTCAATCACGGCTGTATTCCAAGCAAGGCGCTCATCAGATCTGCAAAAGCTGTACACGCCCGGACGAAGGCTAGTCTTTATGGCATAAAAAAATTGGATATTGAATTTGATTTTCTGGATGTGATGAACAGGGTCAAGAGGACCGTCAATGCCGTTGAACCACACGATTCAAAAGAGCGCTACACCGGCCTGGGCGTGGACTGCATTTCTGGTACAGCAAAAATACTTTCACCTTTTGAAGTGCAGGTGGGAGATAGTATTTATACCACCCAGAATATTACAATCGCCACTGGAAGCAGACCATTTATCCCACCCATTTCTGGAATTGAAGCTTCCAATTTTGTAACGTCCGATACAATCTGGGACCTGACCGCACTCCCTGTGAGACTTCTTGTTCTGGGGGGAGGCGCCATTGGCTGTGAAATGGCCCAGTGTTTCAGCAGGCTGGGAGCTCAGGTGACTCTGATTGAACAAGGCGGGAGGATTTTGTCCAATGAGGATAGGGAAGTATCATCGCTGCTTCAAAAAATACTGACGGATGAAGGTGTACAAATTCTTACAAATTGCAAGGCGCGCGAATTCAGTACTTCGGGACCCGTACATACTCTGCATTGCGAGTCTTCCTCTGGCCTTGTAACAATCGATTACGATACTGTTCTTCTTGCAACCGGACGACAGGCAAATGTGGACGGGCTTGGACTTTCTGAACTAAAAATTGCGCTTCGAAAAGATGGCACAATTGAAACAAATGAATTTCTCCAGACTAGTTTTCCGAATATTTTTGCCTGTGGTGACGTGACCGGTCCTTATCAGCTTACTCATATGGCTGCTCATCAATCATGGTATTGTGCCGTTAACGGTCTCTTCGGCAAATTTCTGAAATTCAGAGTCGATTACAAGGCAGTTCCATGGTGCATTTTCACAGACCCAGAAGTGGCGACAGTTGGAATAAACGAGGAGAAAGCAAAAAGCCTGGGGCATAGTTATGAAGTTACGATGTATCATTTAAGTGATCTGGACCGTGCTCTTGTTGACGACGAGACGGCGGGATTTGTAAAAATTATTACTAAAAAAGGTACGGATAAGATTCTGGGCGCCACTATTGCAGGAAGCGTGGCAAGCACAATGATACTGGAATTCATCACTGCCATAAAATTTAATATTGGGCTTAAAAAAATTCACGAAACCATTCATATTTACCCCACTATGGGGGAGGCAAATAAATACGCCGCCGGGGAATGGAGAAAAGCTCACGCTCCTGTAAAAATATTAAATGTAATGGGGAGATATTTCTCAAGGATTCGCAAATGATATTTTTGGGAATAATCCTGGTCTTATGCTTTCTGTTTGAACAACTTTTTCCTCTGAGACAAGCGAGGGATATTCTTTATAAACGGTTGTTGCGGAATTTTTCACTTGCTTTGATGGCCTTTCCGGTTACCAGACTCATGACACTGCCACTGGTCTATAATTTTGCAGCATTAATGAATGATTTAGGGTGGGGACTGCTCAATAATATTTCAGCACAGGATGCTTTTAAAAATATTCTGGGGTTTATTGTCCTGGATTATGGAACCTACTGGTGGCATGTTGCCAATCATAAGATAAAATTCTTCTGGAGATTTCACCAGGTTCATCATGCCGATAAAGATATGGATTCAACAACAGCTCTCAGATTTCATTTTGGAGAATTAGTAATGTCTGCCTTTGTACGGATTCTATTGATTTTTGTATTCGGTCTGAGTCCGGAGATCCTGATTATTTATGATTTACTTCTTACAGGCTTTGCCATTTTTCATCACAGCAATTTAAGACTTCCCGTGGCCCTGGATAAAACGTTGAGCCTCTTGATCGTTACGCCTTTGTATCATCAAACCCATCATTCTTTTTTTCAAAGCGAAACAGATTCGAATTATGCAGGGATCTTCAGCGTATGGGATAAAATCCACAATTCCTTCAGTGCCTTGCTGAATCCCAAGGCCATCACTATTGGACTTCCTTCATTGGAGCAATCAGAAAGCTCGCTGCTGAAATTGATAAAAATGCCGGCGGACAAAATCCAGGCATGGCCAATTCATCTTAAGAATCGTCCTTAAATTATTTACTCAGAAAATTTTTATAAAGACCTTTTAAGATCAATTGAGCAGTCGATGGGTTAGTGGCGAGAGGAACATCGTGCACATCACAGATTCTTAGCAGGGAAGAGATATCGGGATCGTGCGGGTGCATTCCGAGCGGGTCGCGCATAAAGATGACTGCCTGGCATTTGCCTGTTGCTACCAGTGCCGCGATCTGAGCGTCACCGCCCAAAGGACCTGATAAGACTTTTTTCACTTTAAGCCCGGTGAGTTGCAGGTGTTTTCCGGTAGTCGCAGTTGCAAAAAGATCAAATGATTTGAAAATTTCAAGATTATCTTTTACAAAAGCGATCATTTCAGCTTTTTTACCATCATGAGCAATCAAGGCGAGTGTCTTTTTAGGAGTTTTCTTCATTTCATAATCCTAAGTGTTTCGCGGTCTCTCTGACAATCGAAAAAAAATCCCTATTTGCTCGATCAGGAAAAATTTAATAAGATAATGGGTTTAATGAATTAGAGGAGAATCTTTTGCAGTTGAAGAATAAAACGCACGCCATCCGTTCTCAGGCTTTAAGCTTTGTAGCCGATCCGTTTATTGCGGGCCAGGATAGCGCGGTAGAATACATATCTGATGCACTTATTGTTATGGAAAACGGCAAAGTATCTGCTTTTGGTGCCTATGATAAATTGAAGTCATTTCTTCCGGCAGAAACAGAAATTAAAAGCTACAAGGATTCACTTGTACTTCCTGGCTTTATTGATGCCCACGTTCATTATCCTCAGACACAGATCATCGGCGCTTATGGTAAGCAGCTGATTGATTGGTTAAATGACTATACATTTATTGCTGAACAACAGTTCAAGAATCCTGATTACGCTAAATCAGTCGCCAAATTTTTTCTGGAAGAGTGCCTGAAGGCTGGAACGACGACAATGATGACTTATTGTACTGTATTCCCTGAATCTGTTGATGCTTTCTTCGAAGTCGCCCTCGAAAAAAAGATGAGGGTTATTGCAGGTAAGGTTTTAATGGACAGAAATGCGCCTTTGAATTTATTGGATCAATCGGCTAAGGCCGGTTACGACCAATCTAAGGGGCTGATAAAAAAATGGAGTGGTACTGGCAGGCTCGACTATGCTATCACCCCAAGATTTGCTCCAACGAGTTCAGAGACACAATTAGAATTAGCTGGCGCACTATGGAAAGAGCATCCGGAATCTTATATGCAGTCGCACCTCTCGGAAAATTTAGGCGAAATTGCGTGGGTGAAAGACTTATTTCCAAAACAAAAAGATTATCTTGATGTCTATGATCATTACGGACTGCTCGGCAAGCGCGCAGTCTACGGTCATGGCATACATCTATCAGAGCGTGAATGGCAACGCCTGCATGAAACACAAACTTGCATTGCTCATTGCCCGACTTCCAATCAGTTTCTTGGAAGCGGACTTTTTAATTTTCAGCAGGCAAAAAAATCGGGACGGGAGGTTAACATTGCATTGGCCACAGACGTGGGAGCGGGAACAAGCTTATCTCAGCTTCAATCAATGAATGAATCCTATAAAATTGCCCAACTCGGCGGTTTTGCCCTTTCATCAATTCATGCTTTTTATCTCGCCACAAGAGGTGCCGCCATCGCACTTGATCTAGACGACAAAATCGGGTCTATAAGACCGGGAATGGAAGCGGATCTTCTGGTGCTCGATTTAAAATCAACGCCTCTGATTGATTTCAGAATGAAGCATTGTAAAACAATCGAAGAAGCATTGTTTATCCAGATGACCATGGGCGATGACCGGGCCACTAAGGCGGTCTATGTCGGCGGCGAGCTGGCTTATTCGAAGGCATAAAGCTTTAATTTTAGACTTATACTTAAGATTCCTTAAGTATAAGTCTTTTTTACATAGTCGCATTCCATTTGAGGGAATTTCCTGATAGTTTCCACCCACATTTCTAAATTTTTAGTTCCGGGAGGATCAAATGAAATTTTCCGCATTATTATTGTCTTTTGCTTTCTTAACTCAAGTTGCAAATGCAGGAGTTTTAACTCTTGAAAATGGTTCGAAAAAAATCGAAGGCGTGAGTGTTGCTACATCAGCAGCGTTAACTATGCCAGGAACAACTACTCTTGAAAAATTAGATTTTATCGGAGCTGGTCTTCGTACTAAAAAAGTTCTTGTCGCTAACGTAAAAGTTTACGTTGCTCAGGTTTTTTTAGATAACGCCGGTAAATTTGTTCGTTCAGAAGCCGGTGCCGTAAAATCACTTTCAGATATGAAAGCCGGAGCTGTAAGTCTTACTTTCCTAAGAAACGTAGATGCTCCTACAGTTCAGATTTCTTTCAGAGATGCTCTTGAAGCCAATGATATCGATGTTAACGACAAAGGTGTCGCTGCTTTTTTAAGCGCAGTTAAAGAAGGTGCTGATGCTAAAGAAGGAAAAGCTATGAACATCTCTCTTAAGAGAGCTGACGACGGAAAAGTTACTGTTGTTTATGAAAATACATCTGGTGTAGAAAAAACAATTACCGGCGGAGAAACTCTTTTTAAAGGAATCCTGGCAATTTGGTTAGGCGAGCCAGCTGATTCAGGTCTTGAAACATTAAGAGCTGCAATCCTTAAAGGGGACAAATAATGAAAACATCTTTAATACTTATCTCTCTCTTAGGGGTGATGACAGGATGTAAAGCGCTTAAGGCACTTGATTCAGTCAACGCGACTCCTGAAAAAATGGATGAGACTTTAGTTGAAATCAGAAAGTCGAACGACGGAATCAGTTCAACAAACGAATCTATTCGTTTACAAAAACTTATTCTTTCTAAGAATGATATGCTCGATGAAAAAAATACTGAAAATCTTGAGCCGGTTGCTCTTGGAATGATCGCGGGTGCCAAGAAATTTGGCGAAGCAGCTACTTCTGAAGAACTTATTGAGTATACGCGCGTCCTTTTACTTCAGATTAAAAAAGAAAAACCAGATGATTCTCTAAAAGATGAAAATGGAAAATACCCGGCAAAAGTTATCGCTGCTTACGATCACCAGAAAATGATTAACATGAGCCAGATTTATACGATCGCTGGTTTTTGTCCACAGGAAAAAGTTGATCAAATCATCAACGATCAGATCTTTGCAGGTGGATTATACCAGAAAACGGCTTATATTTTCTTAATGGCAAGAGTTCAGTTTATCGGAACATATCTTCAGGAGACTCTTCTTGGGGAGCCGATCGATACAGTAAAAATCATGAAAGAAACTATTACTCGTCTTGGCTCAATTGATTATATTCTTAAACTTCCGTTCAAAGCTAAAGTTGGTATGAAAATTGACGGCTTCCTAGGAAAAGATGCACTTGTTGCTTCGCTTTATGATGAAACCGGGAAAATGGATGACTCATGGAATGCTCCAAAACTTTGGAAGAAAGTTTTAAAGCGCTTTGACCAGGAATTGAAAGACGGAAACATTGTTGAAGGAAGTTCTTCTAAGACAACTGCGGTACAACAGGAAATTGCTGATTTAAAAGCTACCGTTATGGAATACATCGAATCGTGGAAATAGTTCTCTAAATTACAATTGCGTTAAATCCTGATTTCGGGCCGGTCATGTACCGGCCCTTTTTTTTTGAGGACTTCTGGTCCATAATGCCTCTATGAAAAATTATACAGGAAAAAAAATTCTTATTACCGGAGCAGCTTCAGGCATCGGCAAACTAATGTCTTTTACTTTAGCTCAAAAAGGAGCTGAAATAATTCTGGCGGATATCAATCTGGACGAAGCAATTAAAGCAGCGTCTGCAATTAAACAATCCGGTGGGCGCGCTCATGCATTTGCAGTCGATCTTGGAAATCTGGACTCAATAAAGCATTTAAAAAACCAAATGACTGCTGCCGGACTTGAAGTTGATATCCTTATCAATAATGCCGGAGTTGTGTTTGGCGGTGATTTTGAAAAATTATCTCTGGAGAAGCATCTGCTCACATATAAAATTAATGTAGATGCAGTAGTGGCCATGACTTATTTATTTTTCAGCGACCTAAGAAAGAGCTCTGAAGCTAATATCGTCAACATTGCCAGCGCCTCTGGTTATGTGGGTCTTCCGTTTGGTTCTACTTATGCTTCTTCTAAATGGGCAGTCATTGGTTTTTCAGAATCTCTTCGATTGGAATTAATCGAAAGAGGCATAAAAAATATTCATGTAACGACAGTTTGTCCGGGCTACATCAGCACCGGGATGTTCAATGGAGTCAAGGCCCCTCTGGTTCTCCCATGGTTAAAGCCGGAAACCATAGTAAATAAAATTATTGCAGGCATGGAACAAAATGTTGCTTTTGTCAAAGAACCGTTCATGGTTAAAACAATTGATCTGCTAAAAGGGATTTTGCCGCTGAGATTATATGTATGGGCCTCAAAGATTTTAGGTGTCTCTACAAGCATGGCCCATTGGAAAGGAAGATAAATATGATGAATTTAAAACAGCTTTTGAACTCAATTAATATCGAAGCTGATTATGTTTCACTTCGCTCTGTTTCAAACAAAACTGTCAATATTGGCGTGAGAAATGAAATTCTCGAAGGGATGAGCAGCAGCGAAGACCACGGCATCATGGTTGAAGTCATGATCAAAGGACAAATTGCCTATGCCGCAACCAACTCATTTGATCCCTCTGAAATAAAACGCTGCGCACTTCTGGCGAAGCAGTCAGCAGAAACTGCACATCGCTTCGGTCTTTTTCATTTTAACGAACAGGTGAGACCCAAAGTAGTCGGTGAATATTCAAGTCCTGCTAAAATGGGCATGGATGATTTTAAGCCTGCAGAAATAACTGATTTGCTCATGGGGCTTTCGGGTGCAATGAAAGTGCACGAACATATTATCAGCAGAGTTGCCGGCTTCAGACTGACTGAAACGGAAACTCATTTAGTGGCCACCAATGGAAGCGATATACGACAAAAAATAATCCGTTCGGACATTGGATTGAGCGCCACGGCATCAAGTGAAAAAGGCAATCAAAACAGAACTTATGGCGGCGATCAGAGTGCGCAATACGGTCTGGAGAGACTCGATAAAAATAAATTACTGGTAACAGCTGAAAAAATTGCCACGGAAGCATTGGCATTGCTGGAAGCAGAAGAATGCCCGAGTGAAACATTAGATCTACTGCTAGCTCCGGATCAGATGCTCTTGCAGATTCATGAAAGCATAGGACACCCGCTTGAACTCGATCGCATTCTAGGCGATGAGAGAAATTATGCCGGGTGGAGTTTTGTTAAACCGTCTGATTTTGGAACTCTTCAGTACGGATCAAAACTTATGAATGTCACATTCGATCCGACAGTTGTTGGACAAAATGCCAGTTATTTTGCCGATGATATTGGTTCGATTGCGACTCGTGAATATCTCATTCGCGATGGACTTCTGGAGCGGGGATTAGGAAGTTTAGAATCGCAGAAAAGATTAAATCTTCCCGGTGTTTCTTCTCAGCGGGCGACTTCCTGGAACCGGGCACCCATTGACCGCATGGCCAATGTCAATCTGGAGCCGGGAACTTCAAGTATGTCTGAAATGCTTGCGGGCATTGAGCGCGGTGTTTTTATGCAGACAACCAGATCATGGTCGATCGACGACTATCGCAATAAATTTCAGTTTGGTTGTGAATACGCCCAGCTGATTGAAGACGGGAAGCTGACTAAACTTTTAAAAAATCCCAACTACCGCGGGATCACTGCTCCTTTTTGGAATCAATTAAAAATGGTCGGCGACCATAGCACTTATCAGGTTGGCGGACTTACCAATTGCGGAAAAGGAGAACCTAATCAGGTGATTCATGTCGGGCATGCAAGTCCGGCGTGTTTATTTGCAAATATAGAAGTATTCGGCGGTGGTAAATAGTGAAAAATAAAAATGCACTTTTTGAATCTTCAACATTCGAAATATTCTCTAAAAAAATTCTTAACGAACTAGTTGCCGATGAATCGCTTACAATGACCTTATCAGCTGAAGAAACACTATTTACCAGACTATCAAAAGCCAAAGTTCGACAAGTGACAAATTTGAATCAAGCCTTTATTGATTTTAATTATATCTTGGGCAATAAGACATTGAGTTTTTCGCTTCCCTTTAAAGGTACAGATGATGATATTGTTCTGGCGCAAAAAAAAATAAAAGAATCACGCAAATGGATAGAGCATCTTCCGGAAGATCCTTATCTTGTACGCCCGGAGTTTTATGGTGTGACAAAGGATGAAAACCTGCACATCCTTCCATCCAACGATGAAATGCTTGCTGGAATTCTCGATAACGCCAGCCATGTTGATATGGCCGGAGTTTTTTCGGCCGGTGATATTGTCCGCGCAAGCATCAATTCAGTCGGGCAGTTTCACTGGTTTAAAACGCGTAATTTCTATCTCGACTACTCTTTATACAACAGCAAACAGAAAGCAGTTAAATCTCTTTTTGCAGGAAACGAATGGGATGCCGATGCCCTAAAACTAAATATTAAAGACAGTGAGTTCAAATTAAGCCTGATGAACCGCGAATCAAAGAAAATTGAGCGTGGCTCTTATCGCGTGTTCCTGGCCCCTTCAGCAGTTTCAGAATTGCTAGGGACTCTTTCATGGGGGGGATTATCCATGGGAGATCACAAAAGAGGTAATGGATCACTCAAAGATTTATGGGAAAAAAAGAAAAGGTTATCGCCAAAATTTTCTCTTACAGAAGATTTCTCAATTGGAATGTGCCCGCGCTTTAACGACCGCGGTGAAGTCGCCCCAAGTATATTGCCTCTGATTGAAAAAGGCGAACTCAAGAATTTTCTCACGTCGACCAGAACGGCCAACGAATACAAAGTCGAAACCAATTTTGCAACAGACTACGAAGCTATGCGCTCGCCCGTTATTTCAACCGGAGGATTGGCACGCGAAAATATTTTAAAAGAATTAGGCACTGGTTTATATCTTTCTGATTTGCATTACCTGAACTGGTCAGATCGCGAAACAGCAAGACTTACCGGTATGACCCGTTATGCTTGTTTCTGGGTGGAGCATGGTGAGATAGTAAGTCCCATTCAGGACCTTCGTTTTGATGAAAGTTTTTACTCATTGTTTGGCGATGCTCTGATTGATTTAACCAATTTTTCAGAAGTCATCCCTAGCACCGGTTCTTATTTTCAGCGCGATGTCGGCGGCTCGAAAGTTCCGGGGATCTTGCTGTCTGAATTTAAATTTACTCTTTAGACCTTATAGTTGCCACCGTAAAATGCAAGCAGGCCCACTTGGGGCCTGCTCGTTAATTTAATATTCGTGATTATTACTGATTCAATTTTTCAATGACTGAATTGAAATACTGAATTCTTGTTAGTTTAATTGGCATGCGATCATCAAGCTCAGAAGCTAAGTTTAGATTGATGATAGCCAAATCCAGTGCCGTTTTTCCGTCCTTGTTTTTAATTGATTTGTCTAACCCCTTTTGCGATAAAAGAAAGTTTAATTTTGCAGTCAAATCCTTTTCATAATCACCATATTTGTAATTACCTTCAGCAATATAATGAAGAACAGTCGCACCATTACTGTCTTGAGAATTTATGTCTAAGCCTTTTTCTATTAATTTTTCAATTTCAGCTATTTGTTTATTAAATACGATGAGTCCATCATTATTATGAGCAATTTCAAATTCTGCTTCTTGTCCATAGGTCCATTCGTTGTTAAATAGAGCATGTGTAGATGTAGTTTTTGTAAGTCCTTCTGAAATTGAGTCCGAAATTTCTAGTGTTCTTGCATTTACTTCGGCTCCAGCATCAATCAGAAGGCTTGCTTTTTCAAATGATCTTTGTCTTAAAGTAGTCAGGAGAATAGATTCCTTCACTCTTCTATTGAGAGCTATACTAGTTCTTAACGTTGTGTCTGCAGTTGCTCCACCATCAAGAAGCATTTTTATTACCTGAGAGTCTTTTGTTAAATTAAGAGCAACTCTCTCATCGCCAGTCGCTAGCTTTGCTATTTGATTGATATTTTCAGAAGTTAATCTAGGGATTATAGTGGTGGCGATCTCATTTGATTGTTTCATTAAGGCTGAGATTAGTGGAGTAAATCCATGTTTGCTGACATTGTTTACATCGGCACCATTTGCAATCAGCATTTTTGCGATTGTTTCATAGTTCTCAGGTCCAACAGGACTATAATAATCATTTTTTAATTGCAATGCCTTTACGAGCGGTGAGAATCCGTTTGATGAATCATTAACATCGGCTTTAGCGATTAAGCTGCTTACTTTATTAATATTCCCGCATTCAATAGCTTTGAGAAATTTTTGTTGATCTGAGCCTTTTACATAAAAGCGACAAGCATTTTTTATAGCTATTTTATCTAATTCCATTCCTATAATTGGAGCAACGTCTCTGAAATCAGCGGAAGCAGAGAAAGCAGTAATTAGAGATAGAGCGCAAACAATTCTTTTCATAAAAAGCACCTTGTGTAAGTTTAAATTTCACATCTTTACCATCATATATGATCAATATTGCTTATAGGGAGGGTGTGAAAATATTACGGGCACAAGTGTATAAAATTTTGACACCTGCGCTACCATTGGGTAGGTGGCACCTATTCGTTGGGTAGGTGGCACCTATTCGCCGAGGGCAGACGGTGCGGTTGTTTTTCCCATGAATCCGACGAGGACTACTAGAGTTAAGGCGTAGGGAAGAATGGAAAGAAGCTGGGAAGATATCTGGATGTCTTCGCGTCCTCCGATAAAAATAACCAGCGCTTGTGAAAATCCAAAAAATAAACAGGCGAGAGTCGTTTGAACCGGACGCCATTTCCCAAAAATGAGTGCAGCTATGGCAATGAAGCCCTGACCTGAAATGAGAGTCGGTCTGAAATTTGAAACAATCGCGATCGATAAACTCGCTCCACCCATGCCAGCAAGAAATCCAGAAGTTAGTACGCCGATAGATTTATAGAATGATCCGGAAAGGCCGGCAGCATCCGCTGACTTTGGATGTTCTCCAACGCTGATTAAGCGAAGCCCAAATACAGACTTAGTAAGTATAAACCAGACAAATGCAGTAATAATAAATGCCAGATACACAGTCGCGTATTGACCGAAATAAGAAGGAATCTTTTTTTCCAGATCAAGTGGAGGAGTCATGCTCGTTCCTTCAAAGATCATACGGCACAGAAAAATAGCAAATCCACTGCCTAAAAAATTAATGGCCATACCTGAGACAACTTGATTGGCCTTATATCTGATTGAAGCAACTGCGTGGAGCGTGGCCAGTGAGAGTCCTGCAAATCCTCCGGCCAGAAGGCCCAACCAAGGACTTCCGGTTTTAATTGCTACAACAGAACTCATGAGTGCACCGATGGTCATCATGCCTTCCAGCCCGATATTAATGACGCCGGATTTTTCAGAAAGGACACCTCCGATCGCTGTAAAGATAAGCGGAGTAGCATACATTAAAGTTGTACTGAAGAGGAAAATCAGATCATTCATGATGTTGACTCCACTTCTTGGAAACTTTTAGAAAAAGTTTGTTGAGAGGTTTTTCAAACACTATGGGAATGGCAATAAAGAAAATAATAGCGCCGATCATGATGCCTATGACTTCGGAAGGAGCTTCAAGGGCAGACTGAAGTTTTTGACCTGAATACTTTAAGCCTCCCAGAAAAAATCCGGCCAGCACGGATCCCATAGGGGAATTAGCGCCGATGAGGGAAACAGCTATTCCGTCAAAGCCGTAGCCTTCATGGGCCGCCAGTATAGCCACGTTTTTAGAAACACCCATGACATGAGTCGCTCCGGCAAGTCCTGAGAGCGCGCCGGAAATCATCATTGATTGAGTCATTTTTTTATTGACGTTGATTCCGGCATAGCGAGCAGCTTCGATGCTTGAGCCCACTGCTTTTAATTTAAATCCGAATGTTGTTTTCTTTAGAATAAACCAGACAATGATGGCGGCCACAAGGGCAAAGAGTATTCCTGCGTTTACCGAAGGCCTCATAAATTCGCCTAAAAGTGAATGGCGCGAGAAAAATTCAATTGCAGAATCACTGCTCTTCCAGTCTTCAAAAAAAGTCAAAGATGTAGATGGATTGATATATTCCGATGTTTCAGTTCCCGGTTTGTGAAAACCAACTCTTTGAACCATATAGTTTGAAAAATAAAGAGCGATCCAGTTAAGCATGATAGTCGATATGACTTCGTGAACACCAAAACGCGCTTTTAAAAAACCTGCAAAGCCGCCATAAATCCCGGATACAATAAGCGAAAAAAAGATGACCGCTGGAATTTGAATCCAGGGATTAAAATTAAACATCACTCCGAAGAAAGCCGCGCTCAGAGCACCCATGATGAACTGGCCTTCTGCGCCGATATTAAAGAGTCCCGTTCTGAAAGCAAAGGCCACAGATAGACCGGTCAAAATAAGCGGCGTGGATCGGATGATAATATTGGCGATATAACCCGGACGCGAAAATGCCCCATTCCACATGACCTTGTAGGCTTCTATCGCATCTATCCCGGCAAATTTTAAAATGAGACCGCCTAAAAGAAGTCCCGCAGTGATACAGATCAGGCTCAGGAAAAATTTTTTCATTTTTTCCCTCCGGCCATAAAATAACCAATATGTTGTTTGAGATTTTCAGTCGACTCGATTTCATTTTGATCGAGATGGGCTGAAATACTTCCCTCGACAATAATCGAAATACGGTCTGAGAGATTAATGACTTCGTCGAGCTCATAAGAAATGAGCAGAATCGCTTTGCCCTCATCTCTTAATTTTATAAGCTCCCGGTGAATATATTCAATGGCGCCCACATCAAGTCCACGAGTCGGCTGGAAGGCGATTAATACATCCGGATTATTGGCAATCTCCCGGGCAAGAATAATTTTCTGCTGATTTCCCCCAGAGAGAAAGCGAACGGGGATGTCGATATTTTTCGGGCGAATATCAAAGCGTTCAATCAGCGCGGTGGCAAATTTTCCAAGCTCGCGGTTGATAATAATTCCATAATGTGAAAATGGAGCTTTTTCTATTCTTTGCAGGACAAAATTTTCTTTAACTTTAAAATCCAGAACTAGTCCTCTTCGCTGGCGATCTTCCGGAATCATTGCCAGTTTGTTTTCGTAGATCTCGCGAGGTGAAAGATTGCTTATTTCTTTGCCATTTATTTTTACGGAACCTTTTTGAATTTTTCTTAAACCGCTCAGAGCTTCCACCAGCTCGCTTTGCCCGTTTCCGTCAATGCCGGCAAGACCATGAATCTCGCCGCGATTTAGTTTGATGTTAAAATTATTTACTGCCGGAATTTGTTTATCATTGAAGACACTAAGTGAATTGACGTCAAAAACAATTTCTCCGGGACTGGCTTTGGATTTTGAAACCTTCAGGTCTATGGTTCTACCCACCATTTTTGAAGCGAGCTCTTCTTCAGAAACATTGCTCACATCGACTGTCTCAATGAATTTGCCTTTTCTGATTATAGTACAACGGTCGGCAATTTCTTTTATCTCATGAAGCTTATGCGTGATGATGATGATCGTTTTACCGACATTTTTTAAGTTTTGTACAATTCTGTAAAAATCAGTAATTTCTTTTGGCGTGAGAACGGCTGTTGGCTCATCAAGAATAATAAGTTCAGCATCCCGGTAGAGTGTTTTTAATATTTCAACTCTTTGTTGCATACCTACGCTGATTGATTCAATGGTGAGATCGGGATCAATATTGAAATGATATGTTTCAGAAAGATTCATGACTTGAGTTCGTGCCATTTTGTAATCGATGCAACCGTTCCAGGTTCTTGGTTCAACACCTAAAATGATATTCTGAAGAATGGTGAATGGGCGAACCAGCATGAAGTGCTGATGAACCATTCCGATGCCTTTTTTAATGGCGTAGCGGGCATTTGGAATAGTGACTTTTTCGCCGAATAGATACATCTCGCCGCCGGAATCAGGCTGATAGAGACCGAAAATAATTTTCATCAGCGTTGATTTTCCGGCACCATTTTCGCCAAGTATGGCATGAACCTCCCCGCTTTTAACAGAGAGGCTGATATTGTCATTGGCCTTATAGGCGCCAAATGTTTTAGATATATTTTTTAGTTCAAGAGCAAACATTATTTCAGAGTTTTTGCAAACGAGGCATAAGCTGACTCTGTGGCCGGAACTTTAATTTTCCCGGAAGCGATTTTCTTTTTTAGTTCCACCGTTTCAGTTAAGAGTGTTGCAGGAATCATCTTAGATGTTGTCGGCGCAATATCAACTGCTCCGTCATTGAGACCGTAGTTTTGTGTAGAGCCGCCTTTGAACACACCTTTTTTAAGATCAGAGACAACCTGGAAAATGGCGTTGTCAACTCTCTTCATGCTCGACGTGATGACATTTTTTGGAGCGAGATAATTCTGGTCGCGGTCAACTCCGACTGCCATTTTACTTTTTTCCTTTACTGCCTCAATGACTCCGTCACCGACAGCACCGGCCGCATGAAAAACCACATCGGCATTTTTAGAAATCATCTGATTGGCAATTGCTTTTCCTTTAGCCGCATCTGTAAAGGATTCGGAATACTGTTCGAGTATATTGATATTTTTATTGGCGTATTTTGCTCCCGCCTTGAATCCGTATTGAAAGGAGTGGATGATCGGAACTGACATGCCTCCGATGAAACCAATAGTGTTGGTTTTGGACATCTTTGCCGCAATATAGCCAGTGAGGAAGGCACCTTCCTCTGCCTTGAACATTACTCCCGTAACATTGGAAGGTGTTTTATCTCCGTATGAAAAATCGATAATGGCGTATTTTTGTTTTGGGTTTTGCTTCGCGGCCTTTAAGATAATATCCGCCATTTTAAAACCAATGCCCCATATTAAATCATTTCCGGCATCGTAAAGTGTTTCAAGATTGCCTGCATAGTCCGCATCTTGTTTAGATTCCTGGTAACTTACTTTAACTCCCAATTCTTTTTTCGCTTTTTGAAGTCCTTCCCATGCCGATTGGTTAAAGGATTGATCGTTGACGCCACCCACATCCGTAACCATTCCAACCCTTATTGGTTTATCTGCGGCCAGTGTGACAGAAGACAATAACATTGCCAGGCAAAAGATGACGCTTTGAAGTTTCATTTGGACCTCTGTAAATACATTTTGAGTTGTCTATTTTTAACATTAAAAAACAAATAAGGGTAGAGATGATTGTCAACTTTAACAGAGGAGTGTTTAATAGATAAAACTTAAGAATTCAAACGATTTACGCTACAGGATTTGTCATGAAAGAGAGGTTCCTAAATTGCCTGGTACTGCTTGCACAGACTTTATATTTTAATGACTGCTTTGCCATCACTTTAAAGGAAAGTTTTGAAAGTGCTCTCAGAACAAATCAAAGCGAGAATATTAACCAGTCGGTGATTAATCAGACCGTTGAACAAACAAAACAGAACAAAGCAAACTATTTGCCAAAGCTAAGCGCTCGCGGCACCTATTTTAAGCAGGATAATGTCAATGTCGATCAAAAAACATACGGGCTTAACCTGGCCCATACCCTTTATCGTGGCGGCAGGGATTCATACCTGGTTGATACGGCAGAAAAAAATACCACCATTGCAGAAAATCAGAAAATTGCAGACCAGTTGGATCTTTATCTGAGTGTCATCCAGGCTTATTATAATTATTTTTTAAATCTTAACGATTATAAAAATCTCGAACTCTTAAAAAAGCAGAGTATGGAAAGAGTGGAGGAGACAAGAAAACGAGTTCAGGTTGGTCGCTCAAGAAAGGGAGAGTTGCTCCAGGCAGAGGCCCAGCTTGCAGGAGCGGATGCCCAGCTGTTTAACGGGCTTGGCCTGGTTAAAGAAAGCGAAGAGCGTTTTTATATTTTAACCGGTCTGGATAAAACTAATAATAGTTTTAGTGAAGTCATTCAAGTTCCATCAGGCAATAAAAATCTTCAGTTTTATCTTGATGAGGCATTTCAGCGAAGTGATGTTAAAAACAGGCAACTGCTGGTTGAACAGGCTGATATCGAAATTAGTTCTTCTAAATCACAATACTTGCCGACACTGGACCTGGCTTCCAATTATTATTTTAACGAACGCAACAGCTCTTCATTCCGCGATTCCAAATGGGATGTTGGTTTGACTCTCAATATTCCTCTTTTTGAAGGAGGTACCACCAGTTCGCAGGTAAGAGAAAGCGTGCAGAAAAAAGAAGAGGCGATTTACACCCTCTCTGATTATAAAAGATCAGTTCAAATTGACATCACTTCGAAATATGAAATTTTCCATCGCTTCCTGGATCAGGTAAAGGCCTTCGATCTGGCACTGGATAAAGCTAAAAACAGCTATGATGTGGCGATAGGTGATTATCGTCTCGGTCTGATTTCAAATCTGGATTTGTTGAGTTCGCTCAATCTTTATCTCGACAGTAAACGCAATAGTGAAAAAACAAAAATTCAGGCCATGATGAATTTAAAAATTCTTGAAGCTTCATCAGGAGTTCTGCCATGAGTTTGTCGTCAACATCAATTAAACATCCGGTCTTTGCATGGATGCTTATGGCAGCCATGATGCTTTTTGGCGCCCTGGCGTTTAGAAATATGGGAGTTTCTCAGCTGCCAGATGTCGATATTCCCAATATCAATATTAATGTGACCTGGGAAGGGGCGAGCCCTGCAGTAATTGAGTCAGATGTTATAGATACGTTGGAAAGCGCAGTCTTATCTGTTGAAGGAGTTCAATCCATTCAGACGTCAATCCGTCGCGGAAGCGCAAACATTACAGTTGAATTTGGTCTCGATCGCAATATCGACAACGCTCTTAACGATGTACAAAGTAAAATTTCCCAGGCGCAGAGCCGTCTGCCTGATGATGTTGAGCCGCCGATAGTTTCCAAAGTGAATCCGGATGATCAACCTATCATGTGGTTGTCTGTCGCTGATAAAAATATGTCTCCGCGCGATTTGATGGCTTACGTGCGCGATAATGTAAAAGATAAATTTTTAACAACTGAAGGCGTTGGTGATGTTCTGCTTTCAGGTTATGTTGATCCCAATCTTCGTGTCTGGGTTGACGACAAAAAACTCAATGCCCTCCAGCTTACGGTCGGGGACATTATCAATACAGTATCCAGCGAGCACTCGGAACTTCCATCAGGAAAACTTGAAAATAAAATTACAGAATTTTCAGTAAGGACTTTAGGTGAAGCTGAAACAACGAAGGAATTTGAAAATCTTTCAATCAATCGTCGTGGAGGAAGCCCTAACTATGTGGCAATACCACTTTCAAGCGTGGCAAGAATAGAAGATGGTCTGGCAGATATAGTTCGAAAATCCCGTGTCAATGGCGTAGCATCCATTGGTATAGGTATCAGAAAACAACGCGGCTCCAATGCCGTTGCCGTTGGTGAAAACGTCATCAAAAAAATTGCCGTCATAAAAGAGTCGTTGCCACATGGGATGGACCTAGGAATAAACTTTGATTCCACAAAATTCATCAAAGAATCAGTGCACGAATTAACTTTCACGCTTGTTTTAGCTGCCCTCTTGACTGCACTGGTTTGCTGGGCCTTTCTCGGTTCGTGGTCTGCTACATTCAATGTTATTCTCGCCATTCCAACTTCCATTCTTGGGAGCTTCATTGTTTTAAATGCCATGGGTTTTACTCTCAATTATTTTACCCTTCTGGCCTTGTCGCTTGCGATCGGGATCGTCGTTGACGACGCCATCATGGTTTTGGAAAATATTTTCCGGCATTTTGAAATGGGAAAAGACAAACGAAAAGCTTCATTAGATGGGGCTCAGGAAATCACTTTCGCAGCGATGGCCGCCACAGTCGCCATCATTGCTATTTTTCTTCCTATTGCTTATATGAAAGGAATTATCGGCCGCTATTTTTATCAGTTTGCTGTGACTATTTCTGTCGCGGTTTTTTTATCATTAATTGAAGCCCTTACCCTGACTCCTATGAGAACGTCTCAGTTCATGCAAAAGCAGGAGCGCACAACTCGTCTGGGCAAGGCTATGGACAACAGCTTTAATTGGCTTGAAAAATATTACGAAAGAATTCTTCCATGGGTTATTCACAATAGAATCAAAGTTATTTTGATGTCGATTTTTATTTTTGCTGCTTCAAGTTTTTTTGTGACTAAGCTTAGAAAAGAATTTGTTCCGGCCCAGGATCAGGGCTCGATCCTGATGAGAATTAAAACCAAGGAAGGATCTTCGCTCGATTATACAGACGAAAAATTAAAGGACGTTGAAAAATACCTCATGGCCAGACCTGAAGTGGAACGTATTTTTGCGGCGATTGGCGGTTTTGGCGGTGGAGATGCTTCGAGTGCAAACATTTTTGTCACATTAAAAAATAAGAAGCAGAGAAAACTGACTCAACAAGAACTCCTGGATGTTATTCGAAAAGATTTCAAAAATTACAAAGGCGGAAAGGTTTTTGTTCAGGATACTTCATTAAGCTCTTTTGCCGGAAGCGGTAGAGGATTTCCAATTGAAATTGCCATCTCAGGATCAAACTGGGACAGCTTGATAAAAACGATTCAGCTGGGAATGCATGACATGGAAGCAAACGGACAGTTTGTTGATGTCGATTCAAATTTCAGAGAAAATATTCGAGAACTTGCAATCATTCCAGACAGAGAACAGGCACGTTTGCGCGGGATATCGATAACAGATCTTGGCGAAACGATGAGTGCGCTGGTCGGTGGAAAGGTGATTGGTAAATTCACCAGAGAAGGCCATAGATATGATATCCGCATTCGCATGGAAAATATTACGGCAGACGATAGCAATATTGAACGCATAAAAAATATCCAGTTAAGAAATAACAGGGGCGAGCTGATAGCGCTAAGAAATATTGCCGATGTTAAATTTATCGCAAGCCTTCAGTCCATCACCAGGCAAGACAGGCTTAGAACTCTGAAAATCTATGCCAATATAAAGACAGGCGTATCCCAGGCAAAGGCCCTGGATGTGGCCAAAACGATTGTCAAAAAACACCTGAGTGCCGGGTCTATCATTCTTGATACGGGAAGTGCCAAAACATTCAAAGAATCATTCGAGAGTTTATTTTTTGTTCTCGGTCTGGGAATCATTATTTCATATATGGTGCTTGCTTCTCAGTTCAATAGTTTTGTTGATCCCATTACAGTACTTGTGGCATTGCCTTTTTCTGTTTCAGGGGCCTTCGCCGCTCTTTATCTGGCGAATCAGTCGGTCAATATTTATTCCATGATCGGGATTATTCTACTGATGGGGATTGTTAAAAAGAACTCTATTCTTCTGGTGGATTTTACCAATCAAGTACGAGACACCGACAAAATGCCAATCACAAAAGCCTTGATTCATGCCTGCCCGAGAAGACTTCGTCCCATTTTAATGACGTCGTTTGCAACTGTTGCAGGAGCGGTTCCGGCCGCATTCTCGTTTGGTTCAGGTGCTGAAAGTTTAAAACCTATGTCTCTCGCTGTTATTGGCGGGGTTATCGTTTCAACTTTCCTGACATTGCTGGTTGTTCCTTCTATTTATAGCTTATTGTCTCCCAATATCAGGGACAGTGAAAAATTCAAGGATGATGTGGTTTAAAAGAAATGAAGAAATCTATTATTACACTTCAGGAGAATGCTTCAGGATTTTTTGATAAAGTCATGGAGAAATATTCATCTGAAATGAAATGTAGCGAAGGTTGCTCGAAGTGCTGCTATACTGACATCTCTGTTTTTAAAGTCGAAGCCCAGCGAATAAGTGATTGGTTTAATGAACAAACATTTGAGCAAAGAGCAGAGCTGATGAACCTCTGGCAGACGAAAAATGAAAAGGGCGCCTGTGCTTTCCTTTATAATGACCGCTGCTCAATTTATGAGGCCCGTCCGGTCATCTGCAGGACACAGGGGGCACCACTTTTTCTTGCCGCCGAAAATGCCCTGGATTATTGCCCACTCAATTTTGAATCAGGGGACCCTCCTAAAGAAGACTGGCTGAATCTCGAACGTCTTAATACGATGTTATCTCTGGCCGCTAAAATGGCCGGGCAGGACGAACGGGTCAGGCTGAAAAAATTAAAAGAGCAGCTGATAACCCCCAAGTAATTTTTACACCAATCCTTTGATTTTCCATAAATGTGTTATAACCCCCGACGTGTCTCACTTAACAACGTAAAGAGGGAATTATGAAAAATCTATTCAGCTTATTGCTCGTTTCTGCTTTTGCAGCTTCTTGTATCAACTTAAATGGCCAGTTAAATGTAACTCAGACAATGAACGTAAAGAAAAAAGGTGGTTTTTTAAACATGAAAACCATTAATGTGGAGCTTGAACCAGGCGCCTACAAATCTGAACTAAAAATTAACAGCGACAAAAGTTTTACGCTAAAACTTAGAGCGGATAAGGAAGATGAAAAAGATATTTTAATTCCAATTAAAAGTGAAAAGGCGTTTGATCTGCCAGCCAATGGTCCGGTTAGAATTGCCGGAAATGATATCTCTCAGCCGTTTAATTTAAACGGAACAATCACAACAGGCTATTCTGATTCAAGCATTACACGAACGCTGGAAGACTGTACTTTTACAAGAAATGAAAGACATTGCGAAAAAGTTTGCAATGAATATAGAGACCCAAGAAGACCTGAGCGCAGACCAGAAGTTCGTTGTGATATTATCTGTCGTGATGTAGCTGTAACAATCAGCGGCCGTCGTCCGGTTGAGTACCACTACCGTTATACACACAGAAATCTTGAAGTTGAATTTAACGACATCAATACTCAGGCTCAGCTAGCAACATTCAGTGCTAACGGAACAGAGTCTGACAGAATTAATGATTATTACGGTGAGTGTAGATAGAATATTTTTAGAAGATAAATGAAGGCCCTCGAATGAGGGCCTTATATTAGGGGATTATCTTTTAACTATTGATTCGATTCTCTCAATAAATCTGATAAGTGCCGGCCTGTTTTGTTCATAATAAAAATCGATCGTCGAATAATCAGGCCATTTGTTATCAGAGAGCTCAATCGTTACCTGCATGTCACGTCGCCAATAAATACTCCAGTCCTGCATTCCACCGTCTACTTCGTACCATGCATACCCGTTTGTGATTCCATTTTCAAATGCAGTTGAGGCCGCAATATAAGGCGCGTTCTGAGCGTATTCATGGCTTAATTCTTTAATCAACGTTTCTTCAGGGAAGCGATCGGGGATTGTGTCCCAGGGATAATTGACGACTTCGGCACCACCGTGAAAATTGGCGGACAATTTAAACTTATGAGCACTTTGCCAATTCATCACGGCCTGAGTTTCAGGTTCTCTCTTTGCTAATGTGTCCTGATTATCGCTTGTTGAAAAATCAGGAAAATCTCGATTAAGATCAGCGCGATTTCCATTGCTTCTTGTTCCAGCTGCAGCTCCGTCCGGATTCATTGATACAAGAATATGGATCTGGAATTTATCCAGTAAATTTGTGATTCTTGGATCTTTGCCGTAATTATCAGTACAGTCCTTGATAAAGCGAACCATCACTTCTCTTCCCACAATTTCATCACCGTGCATGTTGGCCACGTATTTAAATTCCGGACGGTCGTCATCGACACGGGCATTCTTGGAAAGTTTCATGACCCACAAATCGCGTTTCTTTACTGATTTACCTATTGAATAAAGCTTAGTGATGTCAGGAAATTTTTTAGCAATGGTCTTTAGGTCTTTCTCGATAGCCTCAGGTGTTGGGTATTCGCTTTTTAACTTCTTGTTGGCGCTCTCAAGCGGTTTGTAGGCGATTAAATTTTGTTGAAGAAATTGCTCCAGACCTTTGGGGCCGTATAATTCAAAGCCACCTGCTTTCACGTGATCAATAGTTAGTTCAGGCCTTGATTTGAGAAGCTCGAAAGTCTGGGGGTTGGAGTCATGGATCCAAAAAGATTCAGTAATGATTTGCTTTGCGTGAGATTCAACTGAAAACAAAAGTGCAACGAGGGCCACATGAAATTTCATAATCCTTCCTGGAAAATGCAGATTTAATATTCTTTATTTAAGAATAATAGATGCCGCAAATTTAGGAGATAAATTTGGGGGATGTTATATTTTGTTTGGAATCAGTTGGGGAAAACCCAACCGATTTAGTTGGTTGTCAGCCCGCAATTCATATTGGCCGGTACAGCGATATCAATCTTTTTAGGGTAGGCGAGTTTTAAGTCAGACATAATTTGTTTAAATTCGGCCAGGGTAATATTTCCGCCCACCCGAGGATTAAATTTTTTCTCGAGTTCAACGCTTGAATAGGTGAATCCCTTGTAATCGTGGCCGGGATAGATTTTCGTTGCTCCGGCAAGTTTGAAAATTTTCTCATGAATACTTTGGTACATTTTCTCCGGACTGCCTTGTTGAAAATCAGTACGTCCCGTCCCTCTTACCAGGAGAACATCTCCGGTGAAAATCATGTCTGCAATTTTGAAACTCATACAACTGTCCGTGTGTCCCGGCGTTTCTAGGGCCTCAAGATGATAGCTTCCAAAATGCAGCTCGTCGCCATCATGTAGGGCTACATCAATGCAGGGAACGTTTGCCCTGAAGCTTAGACATATTTTTGCACCGGTTCTTTTTCTAAGTTCACCTGAAGCGGTGATATGGTCGGCGTGCACATGAGTGTCGAGCACGTATTTTAATGTTAAACCCATTTCACTAAGGAGTTTCAGGTCTCTATCCACGCATTCTAAAACTGTATCGATTAAAATTGCTTCTCTGGTTGTTTCATCCGCCAGCAGATAAGTGTAGGTTGAAGTTTCAGCTTCGATAAGTTGATAAAAAATCATATTGCACCCTCTTCCATTATCAGTTCAAACTACAAAATGTTAGCAAGAGGGGCATAAGAAAAGAAGCTTTGAATTGACCCGATTAGGCTTTAGTAGTAAATTTTTTAATCATTCACTGTTTTCTAGGTGTCATTTATGATTCGCTTTGTTGTTATTATATTGCTTTTATCTGCCCGTCCTTCAGTTGCTGATATCAATCCTTTAACCATGACTCCTGTCCCTTCTGCGGTTCAGGAAGAAGTTAAGGCAAAAGTAACTGAGACTTTAACTGAAGACCAAAAAGATAAGCTTAAAAGCCCGCAAGTAACGATGCGAACTTTTATGACGTCCATGGATAAAATCAAAAAAGGAGTCAGCACTTCTTTCGAAGATGTCTTATTAACCATAGATCTTTCAGAAATTGCACCACAACTTAGACAATTGACAGGCAAAATCACAGCAGAACGACTCATCAACACTATTGATCGAATAGCCAAAATAAATTTTAGCCAGATCCCAGCTTATGCTGATGGGCCGAAATGGTATTTTCGAAAACAAACCGTAAGTGTGGGCGATAAAACTTATGATGTAGAAATTGCTTTGGCGAAAACAGCCAACGGGGCATGGAAGTTCACGCCTGAGACTGTCAGTTCTATAGAAAACTTTTATTCTTCGCTGGCCCAGTTAAAAGTTGTTGAAGGCGTGACAGAATATCGCAACTGGCGCACTCAAATTAAAGATAGCATGCCGGCCTGGACGGCAGAGGAAGTTTTTACTCTGAAGAAAGGACAATGGCTTGGCCTGTTGGCGTTGTTTTTTATTTCACTCGGGGCCTTAGTTGTCGTTCGATTTTTAACGACCACTTATTTGAGTTACAAAGTCAGACAGAAATCACTGGATTTCGAATTAGCAGAGCAGTTTAAATCAACACGCCCTTTTGGCTTGCTGGCCTTGTCTGTTACATGGCTTATCGGAATTCGCTTTCTGGAATTTGATCTGGGCGTTTTAGAATTTTTCTCGCGCGCTTCCTACATCATGAATGCACTTTTTATGGTGTGGTCAGCACTGAAAATAGTCGATTATGTGAGTTTGCATTTTGAGAAGATGGCAGAGAACACTGCCAATAAATTTGATGATGTTTTAGTACCGATGCTCAAAAAAACCAGCAAGGTTCTCGTGGTTGCCTTTGGTGCCATACTGGTTGCTCATAGTTTAACTTTTGATGTGGCCAGCATTCTGGCCGGTCTGGGGATCGGGGGAGTCGCGGTTGCTTTAGCGGCTAAGGATACGATTTCAAATTTATTCGGTTCAGTGACGGTGCTCATGGACCGGCCGTTTCAGATTGGCGATTATATTTCGCTGGATAAAAATCTTGAAGGAACTGTTGAGCAGGTTGGATTCAGAAGCACACGTTTAAGAACACCTTATAATTCGCTTGTGACTGTACCAAACAGCGTTCTGGCCAATATGGCGATAGACAATTATGGGATGAGAAGAGTGCGTCGCTACAAAACAACTGTTCAACTTAAATATTCTACTCCGCTGGAACAGATTGAACAATTTTGCGAGAGGGTCAGATACCTCATTCAACTCAATCCTCTTATTCAAAAAGATAATGCCATCGTTTCGCTCTTTGAAATGAACACAAGTTCAATAGATATTATGATTACTGTCTTTATAGTGACTGAAGAGTATAAGATTGAGCTGTCAGAACGCCATAAGTTCATCAGTGATATTTTGAGGCTTGCCGGGGAAATGAAGGTGGAATTTGCTTACCCAACTCACACTGTTTTACTGGAAAACAATCATGTTGAAATGGTCGAAAAGCTTTAAAAGTTGGCACCCTGGAACCACTAAATTTCCTTATAGTTAGCCCCAATTAGTTGATTCCTATAGGTATCCGTTCATCATTTCTTCCTTTTGGCATTTGCCCTTATACTCAGTGAATCGAACTCTTCCAAATCAACCATCCCGGAAGAGTTTTCGACAGGAGTTAAGTCTATGCATATGACAAAAAAATCCCTGACCAGCGAGGCAGCTTATCAGTACTCTTTCTGGAGTTACTGTCTGGCCATTGTTTCGGTTTTTGCTCTGGCAGATGTTTTAACTGGAGGTATAATTCGCGAGTCGCTTAATGCGCATAAGATTGAATATGTATTGGCCGCGCTTACTATGATTGTTGTGACTGGAGTTAATGCCCGAGATGGCTCTTTCGGACTTAAATTCGTTCGTGCCTGCTCACGTCACAAGTTATGAAGAAAGATTAAATTAAATCAATGATGATAAAAAAAAGGGCCTTGTGGAGGGCCCTTTTTTTATTCATGCTTCCTCATTTTTATATACCCCATTGTTGCCAGTGAGGCTGAGGTTAATTTATAAAGCAGTCTCATTCCGACGTTGGCATCCCATTCATTGTTTTTATCTTTCAGATTAGGGGCCACTTCCACAAGGTCAAATCCCACTAATTTTTTGCCGCTGTTAACAAGCTCACAGATGATCATCATGACTTCCTGATAATCAAGTCCGCCCGGAACAGGCGTCCCCGTATTGGGGCAAAACCTTGGGTCGAGGCCATCGATATCAAAAGAAATATAATTATTCTCAGGCAGATGAGAGACAATTTCCCTGGCAATTTTCTGAAAACTCTCTCCGCTCATTTTTCGTCTGGCGAGAGTCTGATCAAAATACATCTCCACTTTTTTATTTTTGCGGGTGTATTCAAATTCCTGTTCACAAAAATCGCGTATGCCGACCTGAACCAGTTTTCCTACCCCAGATATTTTCTCCATCACATTATGCATGATACTTGCGTGAGAATTGGTGAATCCCATATAAGCGATTCTTGTGTCGGAGTGGGCATCGAAATGAAGAACGCCAAGATTTGGGTATTTTTCAGCATAGGCCTTTATGGCTCCAAAAGGAGTGGCATGGTCTCCGCCGACGACAACGGCTATTTTATTTTTGCTCAGGATGCTTTTTGTTTCATTATAAACAGCAGTGTTAAGTTCTTCACAAAGCTGATTTACCTTTGCCAGATTTTTTTGAAGAACTTTATTTTTACTCATCGCTTTATCATCGGCATCAATGATTTTTTTAGCAAGCAACCTCCCCTCAGTATTCATCTTTTTAATTTTTGGACTTTCTTTTTTCATGAAGAGCCCTGCCTGATAAGCATCGACAAAATCCAGATCAAAAAAATCGATCTGATCGCTGGCCGCTAAAATCGCCAGGGGTCCTTTGGAAGTTCCTGCCTGATAAGAAGTCGTTACATCCCACGGTACCGGAATATAGATAACCTGTGCTTCATTTTCTTTAAATGGAAGACCGTATATGCCGTCTTTAGAGGTTGCTTTTGCATTTGGATCAATAATCGTTTTTGCCATCGTTATTCTCTTTTAATTAATAGAAATGCGGGTTGTGAAGTAATAGATACTTTGCGCTCTCGTAAAGTCCCTTCGTTAAAATTTCCATCTCCCGGTATTTCTCAGGATATTTTTCTTTCACATTTTCTTCAGGGGATGCATCAATGTGACGAACCAGGCGTCCCTGATTGTTATAGGTAATATATTCAAAATAAAATTCTTTATCGATAAGAGCAATGTGATAGGGCGCATACCAGTTATAAGAGAAAGCCGCTCTGTTGGAATCCAGCTGGGTATTAAAAAGATCTTTTCCAAAACTTCTGGTCTTATAAGGAATTCCCGTCAAGCCGGCCACTGTCGGCATAACATCCATTTCAGAAGCAATTTTTTCTTCAATCCCTGGCTTGATATATTTTGGAGAGTGAACAATCAGAGGAACGTGAAAACCATTCGAGAGGCCCATCTCCCATGTTTTGATATTTTTAGCATTGTTTGCAGGAAGACTGTGGTCTCCAAAGATCAGAAAAATTGTGTTCTCATACCATTTTTCTTTTTTTGCAATCTCCATGAATCTGCCGAGAGCGTGATCCTGAAGTCTCATGGCATTGTATTCTTCAATTGATTCAAAACCATAATCCCGGATTTCTTTTTCAGCAATGTCCTTTGATGTGAGAATTTTAAATCCATCGCTGTCATCAGGGATGGTGTAAGGACGATGAAAACCTGAAGACTGGAAAACAGCAAAGAATGGAGAATTCGCGTCTCGGGAGTTTAATACAGCAGCGCCCTCTTTAAACAAATTGAGATCGGAAATTCCCCAAACATCAACTTTGGGACTCACATACGAGCCTTCCTCGTAGATATGAAGTTCAGGAATATTGTAGGACAGTACTCCGCGGATATTTCCCCAGTTCGCACTTCCGCCTAGAAAATAATATTTTTCGTAATCCTTTAATTCACCGATCACAGTGTGCTGGTTGACCACGAAAGGATTTCTGGTACCCGTCTGAACTTTTGAAATATCAGGCAATGATGTTATGGCGGCAAAAATTGAGCGTGCCGTTGCGACTGTGGGGGTATAGAACTTAGTAAAGAGCAGTGAATCTTTTGAAAGCGAATCAAGATTAGGCGTAGGATTGACAGCAGAGCCGCCAATGCCCGTTTTGTAATACCCCATGGACTCCATAATGATCACAATGACATTAGGCTTCTGAAGCTGACGCTCAGGATTGCCCGGGTATTCCCTGATAAAATCCAGATTCTTTTCATTATAGTGAGATCCATTTTTATCAATACCAAGAAATGTTGCGACAATCGGATAAGCTTCATGAACTTTAACTTCATCAAAATCTTTTTTACTGAATGAATATGTATCGATGACATAAAGTATCGGATTGAGTGCCAGATTGGAAGAAAAAGTATCCGGCGAAGCAAATGCTTCCGACCAGCGGAGAGGGTAGCGCTTCACGCTGCCATAAATGCCCAGAGCAAAAACAAAAAAGAAAACAACATGGCTGAGGATTTTTTCCTTACGTGTTCCGTAGTGCCATGATTCTAAAAGAGGAGTTACAAGTTTCTTCATTATCCAATAGGTCAAGGCCATGAAGGCAACAATCATAAGAATAAAGAGCGGCCAGGGATAACTTTCTCTCACCATCTCAAAAGAAATGGCGGGATTTTTTAAAAACTGGATCACTGTAGAATTCAGTCTGGATTTAAGATAGGAAAAATACCCGGCGTCAGTGATAAATAAAAAAGACACGATTCCCATCAGGAATGAATAAAAAATATTGTTAAAATTGATTTTAGTGCTGTTTTTAACGGGAAGATTAATGGCAATTAGAGCGGGTATCAGAAGGAACATGCTCAAGCGAATATCAAACCGAAGACCAAGCAATAAAGCGTTCCAGATAAGATGACCGGAGCCAGGATTGATGTCACGACTAAAATAGGCCAGAAAAAACAGGCGAAAAAAAGTCAGCAGCAAAAACTGAAATAAAAAAAGACTGTAAAGAAACTTAAGTTTCGGGGTATTCAAAATTTTATTTTTCATACCAATTTATACGTTAAGTTCGATGAAAAATAAATCAATTTATAGAGGCAATGCGCCTTTTGTCATGGAGACGTACAATAGGAAAAAATGCTGTCTCTGATAGTCTCTGCGACACCGCTGACAGCAGGGGCCATGAGGTGATGGGGCTCACTCCCCGCAAACCAGATGACGTCTACATTTTCTTTTTCAATATCCCTTAAGATCACAAATTTTGAAGCTTCTGTTTCTACTGTCCAATCATTTTCAGAGATAAACAACTGAGTAGGGATTTTTAATTTCTCAGCCGGCTTCCCTTTTAAATAGACTTGGCGGCCAAGCTCCTTTATTTCTCTGGCGCAAGTCAGGGGGATCTTTGCGCAATAGGAATGCCGGTCACGCTTCATGACTAACAAATCCGGAAATCTACTCAAGGCATAGGCGCGATCAACAGTTATATTGTTAAAGAGTAATTCAACGATCCCGTCCAGGAGGCGCAAATGTTTTCCTAAAAACTGAATAAAATAAGGAGATATTAAATGTACACTTTTCAAGGAGTGAGGAACCTGGTGATGAATCATAAAATCCTGAAGCAAGAGTCCACCTGTTGAAAATCCAACGGCCCGTACTTCTTCAAACGAATCGAGAACAAGGCTTAATTGGTTTTGCATTTCCTGCCGCCAGCGTTCGCTTGAAAAAGCGTTGGAGATTTCAGAACTCGCGCCATGGCCTGGTATAAGAAAACCCACAACAGTCCATCCCGCCTTGATAAAGGGCTGCGCCAGATACAGCATTTCATTGGGAGAGCCCATGTATCCGTGAGCCAGAAAAAGTGCTTTTGAAACTAAAGGATTGCCTTCAATCCATTGTGCTTTTTTTGTTTCAGACATGACATGCTTTTTTTCCAGTGCTGCATATTCATCGTAAAGATTCTGGTTTCGCCTTTGAAATTCTTTTCTGGCTTCTTCGCGTTTAATTTTCATTGAGCAGCACTCGTTCCAATATCACGCGGATCTGCAACAGCGTGAAAAATTTTGTCTTCCCTGACCACCGCCATGACATTGCATGGTACAGGCGCAATGCGAACATCGTAACCCATTTTTTGCAGACGTTGAAGTGTTAGAGGTTCTGGACCTGGTGGATCTATATCCAGAACGTCCGGTTTCCATTGATGATGGTAGCGAACAGCTGCCACCGATTGAAAGAGGGGGAGATTAAATTCAAGATAGTTTAGCAGAGTCTGGGCCACGCAGCTTATGATCCTTGTACCGCCCGGTGCGCCAAGGCTCATAATGCTCATTCCATCCTTAACAACAATAGTAGGGGACATGCTGCTGAGTGGAGTTTTTCCAGGTTCGATAGAGTTCGGAGCTCCGCCAATGGCACCAAATAAATTTGAAGCTCCTACCTGAGCGGTGAAATCATCCATCTCATTATTTAATACTATGCCTGTTCCGGGAACAACAATACTGGCGCCCATATAACCGTTGATAGTCTGGGTTGTGCTTACTGTGTCTCCGTTTTCATCCATTATCGACAAATGAGTTGTCTCAGTGTGTTCCGTAGTTTCATTGAAGTTTGTTGCAACACCAGCATCTACTTCAAAAGATTTTCGGGCCCTGTCAGGATAAAATTGTGCTCGTCTTGCCCCGGCATATTCTTTGGATGTCAAAATGGCTGAAGGTATTTTGACAAAATCTGGGTCGCCTAGATAGCGGGCCCGGTCGGTAAATGCCGACTGAAGTGCTGAAGCTGCCAGATGTATAGAGTCTGTGGATAAAAATTTCTTTTCATTCAATTGATCATTTTCAAGCATGTTTAAAAATTGAATCACATGAATTCCGCCGGAGCTTGGAGGTGGCATGGAAAAAATCGCAGTGCCTTTGTAGCTCCCCACCAGAGGTTTTCTCCATTTAACCAGATATTGGTTTAAATCTTTTTTGGTAATGAGTCCTTTGGATTTTTTTGAAAACTGCGCCAGCCTTTTCGCGGTAGGTCCCTGGTAAAATCCTGCTCTTCCTTCTTTAGCAATTCTTTCTAATGTTGCAGCCAGATCTTTCTGTATTAATTTATGTCCAAGAGGCAGGGCTTTTTTATTTTGATCGAGAAATATTTTGCTGGCTTCAGCATCAAGCGCGAGCAAAGATTCTTTCTGAATTAATGCCTTGGAGAGACTCGGGTAAATGGGAAAACCTCCGCGGGCAAGTTGAATGGATGGACTCAGAACTTTTTTTAATGAAAGTCGGCCAAATTTTTGATGAATTTCCAAAAGACCTGCCACTAAGCCTGGCACAGCAGTGGCCAGGATGCCATTTTGTGAGAGCGCTGGAGCCGCAACTCCTTCTGCTCCGATAAACATATTGCTTTTGGCAGTGAGCGGTGCACGCTCTCTAAAATCTATGGCGTAAACTTTCTTGCTTTTGCCTTCGCGAAAAAGCATAAAACCGCCACCTCCGATCCCGGTAGAATGAGGTCTTTCCACCGCCAAAGTAAAAGAAGCTGCAATAGCTGCGTCTATTGCATTCCCGCCGAGCGAGAAAATTTCCTGCGCAGCCTTGGTAGCGTATATTCCTTGTGTTGCAATGGCGAATTTCTGGCCCTTCGCTTCTGAATTTGCATGCTCGGTCCGGATCGTTGAGGCCATAAAGGTGTTTTCACCATTATGAATAACAATTTTACGTGACTGGCATTGAACCAAAAATAATGAAAGCACTAAAATTGATAATTTTTGCATAGATTTTTGATCCCTTTTAAAATTTGAAATCGACCAGATCGCTTTTAAAGCTTTCAAGCCGTTCACACATTTTCTGCTCAAACTCTTCTTTGGGAATTTGGGTAGATTCAAAAAATTGTGATTTTTTTATTTCAAGCATCAGGTCAAATGGCAGATATTCTTCCATTGAGAGAAGTCCTTCAGGAAGACTGTTGATCAAACCTCTAAAGGCCCTGATGTAGCCATAAGCCTGATTCTGACGGTTATAACCTTCATATAAGGCCGCAATGATTTCAGCTTTATTCGGCATAGATAATTCTTTTTCACTTCCCAGAATCGCTCCCCAGTCATCCATAAAAGGGCCGACAGGAACAAGATAGCGGTACGAATTTCTTAAACATTTTGGCTGCCGCAAAGACATATGGCGATGATTTTCCACCGAAAGAAATTCTTTATTCACCAGACCTGTAAAATAAAGAATTGGCGAATAGCTTTCATTTAACCGATGTCCTAATTTATAAATGCGTCTTTTAAACGGGTCTTCATCACTCATCTGCCATTGGTCAATAACCCGGTCGAGATCACCAAAATTATGGGCCATCAAGGCGCTTGAGCGAAGAAAATTAATATGGTCTCTCTTTTCTCTGAGTTCCAGCAATAAATTTTCTTCTTTTTCAACTTCCGCCAAAATCACGTCGGCCACTTCGGAGGCAAGTTCAGTTCGCTTATTTTTTGTCAGGGCACAGTAGGCACCAATGGCCACACTTAGCCAGGTTCCTTCGTGCGTGCTCATCACCTGGTTTTTGGTTGGGTTAAACGATTTACGATTGGTTACCTGTGTGTAGTCCCAGGTCCAGGAATCAATAGTAAGCCTTGCCATTTTTTCAAGGTGGCGACCGACTTCACCATGCTTCCAAAGGCCTTCCCGAATCTGGTTGTCCACATCGGTTGGGACAAATGTTCCAGCGGTGGCCCAGTGAGCGCTAAGACAAATATGAAAATATTCGGTGAGATCAATATTCTTCAGGAGATTTAAATTTTTTTTATAAAAAAGAAGTTTAGCCAGGAATGCCTTTTTGGGACCGGTGGTATCGAGTTCGCCTTTAAATAAAAAAGGTGCTGTATTTTCAACATTTATTAATAAAATATTGGGAGCGATTCCGTTTAGAAGCAATCCAGATTGGAGTTGTTTTTTTGCCATGAAGACATTCTAGCGTTTTTTTAACAAAAAAACTTCAAAAAGAAAGCCTAACTGTTTATGTTTCTTTTCACGACATCAATCAAGGTCTCAAGATCCAGCGGTTTTTTCAGGCACTCCCTAAAGTGCAATTTTTCAATATCCTCATGCTTACCTGCCGCTGATAAGATAATTGTTGGAATATTTGAAATCCTTGGTTCCTTGAGCTGAGCTTCCCGGAATTCGTAGCCGTTCATATAAGGCATCATTATATCCAGCAGTATGAGGGAGGGAATAGTGGAGGTGTCCTTCAGGAATTCAATGGCCTCACGACCATTAAAAGTGCATTTTACCTTGAAGCCTTCTTCTTCAAGAATTGACTGAATTGCTTCATTAATATCTAAATCATCTTCAATCAATAAGACGTATTTGTCTCCACTCATATTAGTTTCTCCTCTGGCAATTCTACAGTAAAAACAGTCCCCGCTTGAGATGACTCCTCAACATAAATTCTTCCCTGATGGGCCTCTACAATTTGTTTGCTGATATATAAACCCAGTCCAAGGCCACCAACATTTTCTCTTGAAGCAACCCGCTCAAAGCGGTTAAAAATTCTCTCCCGATCTTCCGGAGCAATACCACGGCCTTCGTCTCTAATCTTAATTTTCGCCAGATGAAACTCATTTGTCACCCTTATATGAATTGGCCTGTTAGGCGCATATTTCGACGCATTAGTAAGAAGATTAATAAAAACCTGCTCGATTCTCAGTTTATCCCAATATCCTACAGTATCTTGTTCAACAACCAAATCGGGAACAGAATGTGTATCGCTCAGCTGTTGGGAGTATTGCTTTAAAACTTCTTGTATCATTAGTTTTAAACTGAAAAACTCCTTTTTAAAATTAAATTTTCCAGAAGTAATTCTTGAGACATCCAAAAGGTCGTCGATCAATGTCGAAAGCCTGTTGATCTGGTTATCCGAAATTTCAGCCATTCTCTGCAGACGCTCCGGTGTAATTGTCTCAAGAGTACCGCTTTTTAACTGTCTTGAAATACTCTGAATTTGCAGTTTAAGAGGAGTGAGCGGTGTTCTTAGTTCATGAGAGGCAATGGAAAGAAATTCATCGCGTGCTTCAATCGCCTTTTTGGCATTGTCATAGAGCTGCGAGCGATGGATGGCCTGGGCACATTGACTGGCAAGCGCCATTAAGAAATCTTTTTCTTCCTGGTCGAATATTTTACTGCTCGGAAAGCTAAATGAAATGGCGCCAAAGGCTTCGCTGCTGATGACCAGAGGAAGAAAAGCAAATGCATGTTCGGAATGAAAACTAATTTCCACATTGTTTATATCAACGTCTTTGTAATTTATTAATTCGGCTGCCGTAATAAACAAGGGGAGCTTGAAGCGTACAACCTGTGAAACCGGAACTTCTGAGCTGAGAGGTATTTTTTTCCATCTTAGATAGACATCCTCACTTTGGCCTTCAAGTCTTTTTAGCTCCAGATTATTCTCGTCTTCTGAAAGGAGCACAATAGCCCCTGCTAATGCCCCAAGAGATTCAAAAGCCTGCTTGAATATAATGTCATAAACTTGTTCAGGGGTGAGGGCCTGTGAGAATGCCGCAGTTATCGCCTGTAGACGCGTAGTCCGGTCTATGGCCTTGGTTAATTTATCCTTGTTGTTTTTAAGCGAGAATGTCATCTGATTGAAAGCACTGGTCAGCTTTCCAATCTCATCGTGCTCTAATATACTAACTTGATAATCCAGATTTCCTTCGGCCACTCGATCAGTTGCACTTAATAAATTATAAATCGACTTGCTGACTCTTTTTGTAATTAATAAGCCCGAAATAGTAACAAAGCATAAAAAGACTACGGCAAGAACTCCTGTGACTTTGAGCGGAATAAAGCGCCTTTCATAGATGCGTAAGAATTTTCTATCATTCTCTTGTTTAATATATATTTGTATTTTTCTTAAAGACTCCTTTGAGTCGAGCATTAACTGTCTGGCTATCAACATTTCAGCCATTGTTTCACCTGAATTTTTTTTTCCTTCGGCAGCAGATTTTTCTAATAATTTTTTGATGATCATTTTTCGTTGGGCATCGAAAAGAGCTATGGCATCACTGGTATTTCGGAGAAGGCCATTGAGCTCGGGGTAATGGTCAGCCTGTTTGAAACTTTCACCCATAAGTTCAGTGATTAGTTTATGATTGGTCTGGTATATATATTGGCGTTCAGAAAAATCGTCTTGCGCATTTAATTTATCCAGATTTTTTTCAACAGAATTTACAGTTTCCATTATTTGCATATTCAGGTTTAGCAAGTTATTGGCAGTATTCAGATTTTGAAGTCCTTGCAGGGTACTTAAGCTGGATAAATAAAGGGCCATGATACTCAGTAAAATAAAAAATGCAATTACGACCATTACACTTCTAATGTGGTTTACTATAGATGAGGTTTGTTTAAACTCAGGCAACACGTTTTAATCCTTCTTTATGGAAATTTTTTTTACCCCAGGAGCTTCGGTAAAGGCGGATGAAACATATCCTATGGCACCCGGGAAACGTGAAACGACTCCAGCTATCATGGCATCAGAACTAATTTGAAGGGGAGCACTATTACCACTATAGAGCTTTTGCCCAATCCAATAAAGATCAACTTCTCTTGGCGTTTTCTTCACATATTGTCTTAAAAAATATCTTCTTTCCTCCCTGGTGTCTGACATATCAAAAAAGCGAACAGGGGTGCCACTGGGCCATTGCCGGACATTCTTCAGAAAAAAATTTCTAATCTGATCGCGGGTTATTTCGGTGATTGGATTCTGTTCATTGACTATTATCACTACGTCCTGAGCTATCAGGGGGGAAAATGATAATAGAAAAAAAATGATGAGTGGTTTCATCAGAAGGCGACTCCTACGGAAATATCCATTGAAGTATAATCACGGTTTTTGCCCTGAATAACATCATTGTCCTGAATATAATCATGAAGAGTGAGTCCCAATCGGATGCGGGTAAAAACAGTTGGAAGCCAGTTTAATCCTCCACCGTATTCAAATTTTTGAAAGGGGTCGGCAATAGTTCCGGCTGTTTTATTTAAAGCGCTTTGAGCAAAGTCAACAAAAGTGTAGAGGAGAAGATCTTCCTCGTGTATGAAATAGCTTGGTTCTATATACGCAGTCCATGGATCTGATTGAGTTTTAAAATGGCGGGTAAATTCAGCGGTCAATATAAATTTAAAAAGATGCGCTTTCAAATCTGCACCCACTATTTCGTCAATTTTATGATTGTATTTTGCACTCTGAATTGAAAAGCCGGTAATCAATGCTTCATCTCTTGAACTCCACCAGACCCTGGCACCAAGTCCGGGAATTCTGGGGTCTTCCGGTCTATTGAATGAATAAACATTATATCCCCAGTTGTTCACACCAATATTCAGGCGATCGTAAAAATGAAATCCGGACCATAGTGGTGAAAGCAATTCATTTGTCCTCAGAATTTGTGGACCACCTCTTCTGACAAATAACACGAGTTCTCTCAATTGAGGGGCTTGCCCAAAAGGGGCGTAACCAACACCCCCTGAAAGATGAGTGGTTTCACCGATTGAATAATCGAGATAACCTTGAGTGAGAGTGGACCCAAAAGTCCGGCTACCGAACTCACGTTTTGTCCCATATCGTGGATCGTTATGAATATTTTGCAATGGAAACGCCAATCCGATCTGAAACTGACTTACGAAACGTAGCTTGTTGCTAAAATCGGAAGCAAGATTGATCCCCAACAGATTTGACGAATTGGATGCCTGAAAAACAGTATCAGGTCCCGAAATAAGAGTGTAGGAAGGTTCAAAGAATCCTCCTAGTGTCAGATTGTCGTGTATAAATGAATTCACCTGAGAATTGCTTTCAGAAGCTTGATACATAAGTTCTTGCTGCTGGAGTTCCAGTTCATTAACTCTTTTTGTCAGCTTGTCTATACGATCATCTGATAAACAGACTTGCATAAAAACAAAATGAACAACCAATAGAATAATATGATTCACTTTTAATAATCTCCAAGAAACTTATAACAACATGGTATTTGCTATGCAAATTAATTAGCGGATGAACTTAGTGACGACATATATTTTTTCACTATGTTTCGTTGAGAAAAATTTTTGTTATAGAAGAAATCTATCAAACGAAAATTGTCTTATCTGTTTTCTGACGGAAGTGATGAGTTTAAGATGATTTGGTCTAAGTTCTGTCTGCTGGAAAATAAAAAATGAACCCAATTGCCTCTAATAATAAAAAAATGCTCATGCCTCTCTCTGGCATTTTTATTTTAATAACCGGAATTATAATTACTTTATCAGTTACATATCAGGAGTACAGGTCTCTCGAGAGTCAAAAAAAGCAGATATTTGATCTGGAACTGGAGAATATTCTAAAACGAATTCAGAACCGCATTGAACTTCATGAACATGCGCTTAAGCAAACGAGGGCATTTTTTCTTAATAGCGAATTTGTTACAAGAGATGAATTTTCCAGTTACATAAGAGACACTGAACTTGAAAAAAATTATCCGGGGTTTCTCGGGATAGGGTATTCGGAAAAGATATTGCCTGAAAACTTGCAGGCACATATCGCAAAAGTCCGGCAATCCGGAATAAAGAATTATACTGTCTGGCCAATGTATCCCCGGGAGGTTTATCACTCCATCGTTTATCTTGAACTTGGCTCTGAAGAATCTGAAAATTTGCTTGGGTATGACATGTTTACAGAATCAGTGAGACGTGAAGCAATGGAGAGGGCACGTGATGGGGGCAGTTCAATAATGACCCGGAAGCTCTATCTTGCTTCTGCAAGAAATCAGCAGGAAAGCGAACCAGCCTTAATGCTTTTTGCTCCTTTGTATATACCAAGAACTGCTGTCGATACTTTAGAGAACCGGCGTCAACACTTGAAGGGGTATATCTATAGTGTCTTCAGGGCGCGGGATCTTTTTAGCTCTATATTTGAGCAGTCTGAACTTAAAGTGGATTTTGAAATTTTTGATTCTCAGAAAAAAAACCTGGAAAATCTGATTTATGATTACGATATGAAGCCTAATTTTCTTCAAAAAGAAGAGTCTTCATTCGAAGGTACCAAAACGCTTAATATTTACGGACGGAATTTTATCATTTACGGATTTGCATCATCTGCATTTATGTCTCAAATGAGGGACAGCTATATTTGGGATTTAGTTGGTGGGATGATTTTAACTTTCTTGCTGACATGGCTCCTCTGCACTATTAAAAAGCAGGAGCAAGAAAGCAGAATGAGGGCCGACCAGCTTCAGGTTGTGCAGAATAATCTGCTTCAGACACAAAACGAACTTCACGCTGCCATAAAGGCCAGAGATGATTTTCTTTCCATCGCTTCACATGAACTTAAGAATCCAATGACGGCCATGAAACTTCAGTGTCAGGTTTTACAGCGCAAGCTTAGTGGTGCCATTAATCTAAATGAGCACAAGGAAAGAATTGAGAAAGCACTTTTTCTGGTTGAAGGACAGGTTACTTCGCTAAACCGGCTGATTGAAGACATGCTGGATATTTCCAGACTCCGCACCGGACAGCTAAAAATTATAACAAACGAATTTGATCTGGGCGATTTGATCACTGAAACATTAAATAATCTGGAGGAGCAAATACGCAATGCCGGCTATCCTTCACCAGAAGTTGAAGTTTTGGGCAGCTTAAAAGGGAGTTGGGATAAGATGAGATTGGAGCAGGTCATGTATAATTTGCTTATTAATGCAATTAGGTACGGAAACCAAAGGCCCATTAAAATTAAGGCCGAGGAAATTGAGAATAAAATCAGGGTCTCCGTTATGGATCAGGGAATTGGTATTTCAAAGGAAGACCAGCAGCGAATTTTTGATCGCTTCGAACGGGCCACAACCTCCAGCGAAAGCAGCGGGCTGGGCCTTGGTTTATTTATTTCAATGCATATTATTCTTGCTCACCACGGAAAAATCTGGGTTGAAAGCGAAGAGGGGAAGGGATCCACTTTTATTTTTGAAATTCCCAAATGACTCATAATTATTTTGTATTATTTTTCAATTCTTATATGTTGGAGACTTAAGCAGTTGCATATAATTTTGCACAAGGGAGAATTCACATGCTAAAAAATTTAAAAGACATGAAAGGTTTTAAAATTCTTGCAACGGACACGGCCAATGAAAGCATTGGGACGGTCAAGGATGTCTATTTTGATGATGAAAGATATGCGGTGAGATATTTAGTGATAGATACGAGAGTCTGGCTTTTTGAAGATCTGGTTCTCATTTCTCCTTATTGCGTTAACGGAATAGACTGGGATAGTGGAATTATTTGGGTGAACCTGTCTAAGGATGAGATAGAGCATTCCCCCAAAGCAAAAATCAGTAAACCGGTCACCAGAAAATTTGAATCGACATTTAATAATTATTTTAAATTGCCTCATTACTGGTCTAATGGACTAGGAATGGATATTGAAGGACTTTGGGCGGGCGCTTATTTTCCCTACAGGCCAGAAGGGCCGGCTCAAAGCTTTAAGCCAGTAGAGAATATTGAAGGTGACAGTAAATTGGGCGAAGAGTTGCACCTGCATTCTATGCGTGAAATATCCGGCTTTCATTTAAGAGCTGTGGATGATGAAAGATTTGGATCTATTGAAGATTTTATTATTGAGACTGAGACATGGGCCTTGCGCTACATTGTCATCGACACTCATGAGTTTTTACCCGGTGGAAAAAGAATTCTTCTTTCTCCGGAGTGGATTGAAAAATTCGACTGGGACAATAAAAAACTCGTTACAGATTATCTTCGCGACACAATTGAAAACTGCCCCGAGTATGACCCGACAGTTGTCATCGACAGAGAAATGGAGGAAGAGATACATGCCCATTTTGGAAGAAGCGGTTACTGGAATTTAAGAAGCATGCCTCCTTCCGGTACTGGTATCAGCGACAGGAGTCCGGAAACAAGCAGCTATTAAATTTTAATCTGTTTCAGCTCTTCAACATAATTTTTATTATCAACAGCTTTCGCTTCAGGCATATTGAGCGCTTTTTCAGCTGTTGCCAGGGCTTCAGGCATTAGCTTCATTTGCTTTTGGATTTTTGCCAACAAAGCATAACTCCAGAACAAATAATGAGTGCTCAACTTAACTGCCTCTTGAGCCTGCTGAAGCGCTTTTTCAAGTTCTTGTTCCTGTAAATAGAAACGGGCAAGTTTACGAGGGTATAAATCAGAGGCCGGGTTTTTTGCAATTAATTGCTTGTACCAATTCTCGACATCCGCTTTCATCTTTGCCTGCTTCATATACTCAATGGCAATTAAGACTTCACCGGTTCTCTCGATAGACAGAGAGTGTTTTGAAAGCATTGCTTGAAGCAATAAAATAGAGGATGATTCTGAAGCTTTATCACCGAGAATATTATAAACATCTATCAATTTTGAATAGAGCTCTTCCTTTTCAAAACTGGTAAAAAGGCCTTGCGCCGTTTCTTTGAACATCCTTTTTTGTAATTCTTTATTGCCCAAAGCTTTGTTGATCAGCGACACATTTTTCTTTAGAAGCTCGTCGACACCTTCTTTTTCATCGGACTCTTTTTTTAGGTTGGCTAGCGCGTTTCGCCATATAATCGAATCAAAAGAATCAGGGTATGCATTTATGTATAATTTGTAATTATCTACAAGCGATGCTGAAGTCATTTTTTCTGAAACACTTATATCAGCCGCTGCCGCATACAAGCTTTTCTCGTTTATTTTTTTAAACCATGAATCGGCTTCTTTGAAATTAAATCGCTCATAGGCCTTTATTGCCAGATGCCTGATTGCGTTCTTGTTTCCTGCATCGGCCAGACTCAGATACTGCTCATAAGATTTAAATTTATTGGAATTTTTTACCGCAACGGCAATTTCAGCGCTCAGCTCTTTAGCCGGCCTGAAATCAACAATCCTATGAAGCTCAATGCCATCAGCATTCATTATAATTATAGTCGGAATCACTGTTACGTTGTACTTATCCTGCGCTTCTGTGTTGACACTCTCATCGATATTTAACGAAACCTTAACCAGGTTCTTTGTCCGGCCCTTGAAAAGTTTTCCACCAAATACTTCCGTTTCCAGTCTGAGACACGCCGGACACCACGGAGCGCTGAAATCGACCAGCAATAATTTTTTTCCATTTACAGCCTGCTTTTTTCCAGCTTCCAGATTGTCGACAACAAAACCATGTTTGTTCAAAACTGCGGGGGCTGCTGAGTAGGCGGTAATATTTTTAGGCTTTTCGCCAGCTTGAGCGTTAAAGACAAGAACGTTGGCGTTAATGGAAAAATTGAGTTTATGCCGTTCACAGGTCGTATTCTTGTCATCACAGACATAGAAATCAAGCAGCATTTCATCTTTTTCACCTTCGCTGAGAGCAAAATTAAATTCCTCTTTTTCTTTTTTTTCCGGTGCTATAGTTTTTTTAGATGAAGAAATAATTAATTTTGCCGGCGCATCTTTATTAAGATGGAATCCGGAATCAGGTTTTAGTATTAAGATTTTATCTTTTAATGAAAACTGAACTTTTCCATCCGTCATTCCGGCATCAGCTCTTTGAACAAATAAAAAAATGAAGGCAAGTAACAGAAAATATTTCATGGGTCTCTCAAAGTTAAAATTAATAATCAATTTTTTCGCTTTTTACAGAACTTGTCCATTCTTAAACAAATAATTTTTGTGCCTTCCTGGCACTTGCGCTGAGCTCTTTCCAAAGCTCCGGATGAAAAGTATCCTGCGCAAGAAGCGTTACTGGTATCCCTTCAATCGAGCTTTTTTTAGTGCGAATCGACGATGGAATCGTACCTTTGCCTCCACGGCTGAGCAACCAGCGCTTTCTTAGTTCCAGAGAATTGCTTATCAGTACTCTTTTATTCATCTTGGCATTTATTTCAAAAAATTTTGATTGTAGCTCAAAGGGGCTCATGACTAGCTGGCCGGATTTATCATCATGAATTTTCAAGGCCTGATAGCCTAATACACTTTCGTATTGGTACTTTTTCTTACCGATATCTCTTCCTGTAATGGCGAGGTCATAATGGCCTTTAAGAAAATATTTTTCAAGAAGATCAATTTCATAAATACTCACTTCTATTTGTTCAATTTTCAGGTCTGAATAGATGATTTCAATCCAGTTTATTACAAAATCCATATGTCCTTCCAGACAGGCAATCTTCAGACTCTTTACATGTCCGCCTGTTTTAAAAAGATCAATTTCTCGCTTCAGGTTACGGATAGTTTTAGAATATAGATTTACAACTTGAAATGCTTCAGCCGTCCAGCCAGATTTTCTTTTTGTAGAACGGTCCAGGAGGGAAATGTTCAGGCTTCGCTCTATCTTGGCAACGATGCGAGAAAGCTGAGGTTGAGATAATCCAATGTTTTGGGATGCAAGGGTCAGATTTTTATAAGCGACCGCTTTCGTGAGAACACTTAATTCGTAAAAAACATCTTCCATTGTTAATATGTATAATATGCATAATAACTTGTCTATTATAAATTTAACAAATGAAGAATTGCAAGGCATAAGAGGCACATCAAACTAACTTTACAGGAGACTTTTTATGAAAAAAATTATTGCGGCTATGTCATTTGTTCTTGCTTCTCAATCAGTATTTGCGGATGGATTCGTCTGTGAAAACAGCGACATGGGGTTAAAAGTCAAAGCTTTTAACAATACTCAGCCGGTTGCAGGAACTAGAAATGCAGCTGTCATGATTGTTTCAGATACAACCGTAGCATATGAAAATAAAACGATTGCAAAATTTGAAGCTGAAACTAAGCTTCTTAAAAATAAAGGTGCTTCATATACAGCTAAAGTTGACCTTCGTTTCACCAACAGCAGCAGAAAGGGAGAATTGATCGGAGGAACAAAGCTTGGTCAATTGGCATCAATGGATCTGGATGTACTTTTTTCTTATGCTTCACCAATAGCTGATGGACAGGTTGTTCCTGGCTACCTGACTCTTAATAAGAGAAATGGTGATATGTCAGTAATAGAAATGGATTGTGCACGATACCTTAAAAACTAGTTATAGTTATACGAAATGTTACCTCGTAAGAGGTAACATTTTTGTAATTAATACGCGATACTTTTTCTGGTAATGTTCTGGAATTCTGTTTTAGTTAAATGGTCAGCCCTTGCAATTTCCTGCAAGAAGCTACGTTCTAATTTTGCAAGCTCATCTTTTTTGTAAATAATAAGACAGATCTTTTCTATATTATCTACACAATCCATCATCATGCGAAGTGCCTTTTTTTGTCCCAACTCGCGATCACTTTGGGAGCTTAAGTAAGATATATTTTTGATGGCCAGAAGATATTTTCCGATCTCTGTATATCCAAGGGTCATAGCGGTTCCATAAATTCTATCAACCATCTGGCCGAATTTTTCAAAGAGCGCTTTTTCCATTTTGGGTGAATCTAATTTTGTGACTATGACTTTCAAGTCAATATGGAGAGTTTTAATCTCTGCTATGAAATCCTCTATTAATTCATCCTGTTCGTTCATGATGTCCTCTCAAAATAATTTATTTACTTTATGTCTATAATAATGTTTCGGAATTATTTTAAGCCTCATTATGCTCATAAAGCATGCTATTTATCATCTTTTTTTTAACCATCATTTTCTGAAGTTTTTCTTGAGTTTGACGATAGGGTGTCATGAATGAAAAAGAAAAAAATGACGACTGCCTAAAAGAATTGTACCGAAACTCTTATTACATAAGAGAACATGTGAGCAAGATTCTCAGCTTATGCGATAAATTGCGGGAAATTTCAACCAATGCAGCGATTGCTTCAGGACATACAACCAATCAGAGCAAAGTTTTTAGCGAAATTGCCAAGCAGATTGGCATAAGTTCTCAGCAGTTTTCTTCCGGCGTAGAGAGAATACTTAAATGCCTCGGTCCGATGAACAAAAAAATTCTGGAATGTATTATTCTGGATGAGCAAAGAACTAAGATGGTTCAAACAATTTATCTTTTAAAGACTGATACAAACAGAGATCACCTCTTAAATCATGTCGCTAAAATTGAATGGGAAATTTTTCAGCTTCTGAATCTAGCCCAGGAAGATCTGGCGAAAATAAAACCTGAAGCGACTCAAATCCGACAAAATGCTCATCGTGCCTGGTCAATTGTTATGGCCTTGCGTGTATCTGCCGGAACTCAGGAAGATGAAGAGGCAAGTGTCTTTTTTTCATCAATAGCCTCTGCGCTTGATTCTAAAGTTGAAGAATCGCTTCAAAGTGTGGAGCTCATGATGAGCATTCTAAAAAGTGTGGACGAATCGTTGAGTGTTCGCTGCCATTGTATGAGAGGAGAGGTTAATGCTGCGTAAAACATTATATGACGACGGCGTCCATGAATGGATTGTCCTTGCACGGGACCCATTGCGACCGGATTCTGTTATAGACACCAATGAATACCTTATTGTTAATTCTGGGAAGGGAATGCTTCTTGACCCTGGGGGAGCGGAAATTTTTCCGATGGTATTGAGTGAAATTTCCAATATTATCGATGTGAAAAATATCGAGCAATATCTTTGCAGTCATCAGGACCCGGATATTATGTCGTCGCTGCCTTTATGGATGTCGCTTAATCCCCAGGCGAAAATTTATGTCTCATGGTTATGGACTAAATTTATTGCGCATTTTGGAAATGATTTCGTCAATCAATTTGTTGAGGTTCCGGATCAGGGGATGACTATAAAACTTAATGAGCAGGAACTGCAGATAGTGCCGGCCCATTATCTTCACTCCTCGGGTAATTTTCATCTTTATGATCCCAAAGCAAAAATACTTTTTTCAGGTGACATCGGTGCAGCCCTTGTTCCTGACAACGCGCCCTTATTTGTAGAAGATTTTGAAAAGCATATCCCTTATATGGAAGGATTTCATGCCAGATGGATGCCGTCAAACGAAGCTAAAAACAGATGGATTCGAAGGATAAGAAAGCTTGATGTACAGATGCTTTGTCCGCAACACGGGAGCATTTTTGCGGGCGATAATGTTCATAAGTTTTTAAACTGGTTGGAAAATCTGGAAGTCGGAAAAACTAAGGAGTAAGAAATGGAAAATAAACGCAGTTCGAACAAAGAGTTCAAAGATATCAAACAGGCAGAAGAGATGGTGAAAAATCTTTTTACTGCACTTGAAGATATCAGTGATCATATCAAGGGAGTCAGGGATATCGCGGCTAAAACCGATATTCTTGCGCTGAATGCTTCCATTGAAGCTGCACGAGCTGGACAGGCAGGTAAAGGATTTGCCATCGTTGCAGATGAAGTTGGAAGACTTTCAGAAAAAGTCCAGCTGGCTGTCAGCGCAGTTGAAGTAGCTTGTGAAAAACTGCAGAAGACTACTAAAAGTCTGGCGGTTCACATGGAAGAATTAAAGAGCGTTAAAGCTGATGTTCGGGAAATTAAAAAATCAGCTTAAGTTTATTTTTAAGGAGTAATTCACGTGAGTGAAACCGACGAACTTATGTCTGAATTTCTTGCTGAGGCAAATGAAATTCTGGAAAAAGTTGAAAAATCTCTTGATGAAGTTTTAAGTGCTGAGGACAGAAAGCCCGAGCTTGATTCTATCTGCCGAGGGATTCATACAATAAAGGGCGCAAGCAGCATGTTTGATTTTTCAAACACGGCTGGCCTTGCTCACGAGCTTGAAAATAAGCTTAATGACTATAAGATCGATCCAGGTCTGCTTGATGAATCAATCATAAATGATATTCGCAATGAAGTTTCCAAAATTTCAACACTCATTAATGCTCAGGACAAGATTCATGTTGAGCCGGTTGTTCAAGATGTTGTTGAAATTAAAAGCTCAACACTAATAGCGCCGGTTTCTGTGCCTGCGCAAGCTGCGGCCGCAAATACATCAGCCTCAAATCTGGACGAATTTGCGCGTATTCCGGTAGCCCGTATTGATGAAACTCTCAGAGGCGTGGCAGAAATTTTCTTAATTCGCAATCAAATGGTTTACCTGATCGAACAGCTGAGGGCAAAACAAATTGAGCAAAAAGACTTTTTGCAGGCGATAGATCTTATTGATTCCTCCATGAGAAGAGAAATCAGCGAGCTTGAAAGAAGCGCCATGAGCATGAGAATGATGACCGTGAAGAATCTTTTCTCAAAAATGTCCAGGATAATTTCTGCCTATAACGTGGACAGCTCCAAGGAAATTCAGTTTGTCACCAGCGGCGATGATACCGAGCTTGATAAAAAAGTTCTTGATGCCCTGGGAGAGCCGCTTGTTCACCTCATCCGAAATGCCATGGATCATGGGGTTGAATCTAAAAGAGATCGACAGCTCGCCAGAAAACCTGAAAAAGGAACCATTCGACTGAGTGCGCGCACATCCGGTAACGAAGCTATCATTGAAATTACCGATGATGGAAAAGGAATAGATGCTCAGAAGGTACTCGAGTCAGCAAAAAAGAAGGGGCTCGATACAACTCATGTGACCGATGACAAATCAGCGATTGATTTAATTTTTCTTCCCGGATTTTCAACTGCAGAAGTTGTAAGCGATATTTCAGGACGGGGAGTTGGTATGGACGCAGTTAAAACCTCTGTTTTGAAACTAGGCGGCCAGATCCAAATTCAAACCAAGCTGGGAGTCGGTTCAACTTTCACTATCAGACTACCGGTCAGCATGTCGCTTGTCCCGATTGTTCTTGTCAATATCAATGGCTATCAATACGCCGTTCCTAATCAGGAAATTCTGGAAACGAAGACATTGAGATTTGATGATTTAAAATCAAATATGGGTAAAAAGTATGTAGAGTACCGCAAAGTGTATATCGAATGTCTTGATCTTCGGACAAAGATTTCGACCAAAAGTGCGAAACATGAAGAAAGTGCCAAAGATTGTTCGGTTATTATTTTTGATCTCAAAGGATCAGCAAGAGCAGCTCGCATTTCATCTTTTGAGAAGACTACGGAAGTAGTCGTCAAACCAGCCCCTCATATCTGGCCAACATTACCCTGGGTGACAGGGGTTTCGGTTTTGGCAACCGGCGAAACAATCTTTGTTCTGAGCCTGAAGACAATTTTCGAGTCTCTGAATTCAGATGAGGAGAACAAAAATGTCGGCTAAAAATATTTTTGAAGAACAATTTAAGAGCAGATCCGCTGAAAGTCAGGATGATCTTGTTGAAGAAAATGTCTACCTGCAAATTGTGAACAATCAATCATCGTTTATTATTCCAATTGAAGATGTGCGGGAAGTGGCCGAATATATGCCGATTAAACCTTATCCAGTTCAGGTCAATGGACACCTCGGTGTGATTTCTATCCGCGGTTCCGTAGTGCCTATACTTTCACTGTCAAACTTAACAGGTCAGTGTGAACAACTTGATAAAAATTCTACTGTGCGTATTCTGATTCTTCAGCTTGATGGGCAGGACGTTTTCGGCATTATTGCGGAGTCTGTCCGTAAAATATCTTTGTCTTCTGAGTTGAGTATTTCTTCAAATAACAAAGTGACTATTGAAAACAGTCCGGTGAGTAAAATTAATGCCGCTCATGTTGCAAAAATTTGTGGAGAGGCTGCATGAAAAATTCTCAAAATCTCAATCTTCAATTTTTGACCTTTGAATTAAAGATTGGTGACAAGCATCTGCATATGGCGCTGAATGTTCAAAAAGTAAAAGAGGTTGTTTTTTGCGATAGTCTCACGCCAATGATTACAGAAGATCACAGCCTTTGTGGAATTTATGATTTGAGAGGGGCTCCTGTTCCGGTCATAAATCTTAATTCGCTAATTATCAAAGATAAGGAACCTCTGGAAATTCCAGCGGGGACACGGCTCATGATATGTGAATTAAATAATTCATGGATTGCTCTTCCTCTTCACAAAAGCGGAAGAATCATCAATTGCTCTGCCGATGATTTTATTCCCCCTCCAGCGGGAACCAATCGGGGCAAGTCACGTCTGATTTCAGGGCTGATAAAAACCGGGAAAAGTTATATTCCTGTTTTAGATATTGATACAATTCTGTGGAAATCGGGAATGATTGCTGAGCCCGAACATCAGCACGACTATTCAAAAGATCTGTCGTATGCCGGCGTAAGAATTTTAGTGGCGGAAGATTCACCGATTATGTTGAAAAAAATCACTTCTTTTTTCAAATCTCTTCAAATTGACGTTGATGGTGCGATGAATGGTGAAGAAGCCTGGAAAATGATTAAAGCTAATCCTGAAGGATATGATCTGCTATTTACTGATATCGAAATGCCACTGCTGGACGGAATCAGTCTTGCGCGAAAATTAAAGTCGACGCCGGAGTGTTATCACATCCCAATTCTGTTTAATTCGGCTCTCTCGAACCCTGCGATGATCAGAGATATCGTCGCTGAAAACCTAGGAAGCTATCTGGTTAAGTATGACGAAGAGTCCATTGTTCAAAAGATCTCTGAGGTTATAAAACCAAAGAATGCCACCAAGGATGCAGCCTGAGCAAAGGCTGATCATTTTAAAAGGGTAAAAGAATTTTTTTTTTGTACCATTGGCACAAATTTTTCATTATTATTTTGAAATCATCTAATGAAAAAGCCAGGGTTAAATATGAAATTCATTGCCGGATTCTCTATCATTGTAATGACCGCAATATTGGCGGGATGCTCACACGAAAAGATTGTTGAGAAAGAAACGAAAAATGTTGAATCAGCGCAAATTCAGACGCTACCTCCGATAATTGCAGACATACCGCTTAATGCTGATATTGAGCTGCAGACCAGTCTTCAGGGAATATGGAAGCAGTATTTTATTGAGGATTTTAACGACTCGCGGTCTATAGACGTCATGGTCTTTACAAACCGTCAGCTAAAAAACAAAGGTTTTGGATGCACCGATGACCATTTCGGAAACACTCAGGATGCGAAATTTCGACTGGGGGTGTGCAGAATTAATGTTCCCAGAAATCACAGCACCGGCGAGCTGAAGTTTTCTAAAGTTCAAAGAGACAGCTCTCATGATTTTTTTAAGGTATTGGGTCAGAAAGAATTAAGTTTGAACACGCTGGTGGAATACCTTAAAAAATCAAAGCGCACTCCGCTTTTATTTGTTCACGGATTTAATGTTAAACACGAGGAAGCAGTCTTAAGAGCGGCCCAGATCACTTATGATTTAAAATATCAGGGACCAGTTATTTTATTTTCCTGGCCGGCCGGTTCTGGAGATAGTTTTTTTGATGATCAGATGATTAAAAAAACTTATGATGAGAACTTTAAAAATGCACAAAATTCAATAATAACTTTTAAACTTTTTGTTTCAAAACTGATCGAAAATAATATTGCACCCAACATTATCGTTCATTCAATGGGGCATCAGGTAGTGCTTCCTGCCTTATTTGAGCTGGGAAAAAATATGCAGGCTACAGAAACCCCGCCGCAGCCGATGAAACCTATGCAAATGCCTGTTGGCGAGCTCATTTTAAATGCACCGGATTTTGATGCCGATGTGTTTATAAAAAATATTGATGTGATTAAAAATCTGAGCAATCGGGTCACACTTTATTGCTCATACAATGACAAAACAATGATTGTCTCAAAAACAGTAAATAGTACATCCAGACTTGGGGCCTGCTCATATATGGAAGGAGTCGACACAATAAATGTGAGTCTGCTTGATAACCCGACCTTTGGACTCGGGCATGGCTATTATTCTTCTCGTCCCATTCTTACTGATGTTTTTCAGGTTTTACTTGGAATCGAGGCAAGTAGACGCCTGTTTATCCGTAAAAGTGAGCCCAACAGCACTGAAAAATATTATCTAAGACAATGATGGAAAACGTACGGTTTTACTCTGATAATCATCCAAAATTGACAGAATCTTTTTAATCTATTTAAAATTAATCAAGAATAAATTTCAATGGTTGAAGGTGCAAATTCTTGCACTTTTTCAGTCACAAATATTAAACAAAAATAAATCATAATTGTTCAGGAGGAATTATCAATGGAGTCTTTATTAGTTTTTTTTCAAAAAGGCGGAATTTTCATGTGGCCTATTCTGGGCTTTGGTCTGTTGACTATTGCTTTCATTATTGAACGCTATGTGGCCCTTTATCTGAAACATAAAACAGCTCCCGCTGATTTCCGAAAAAATATTTTAAATTTCATCGCAAGAGGTGATTTTAAAGCAGCAACAGATTATGTTGAAATAAGTGGCAAAGACACAAGTATCGGCAAAATCACTACAGTGGCCTGTAAGTTGAGAAGTGCCGGTGCCGGTGATGAAGCACTTCAGGCCAGAATGGATGAGCAACTGACAAAAGAAATTTCTTCTTATGACAAACGAACCGGATTTTTATCAATGTTCGGAAACGTTGCCACTTTATTTGGTCTATTGGGAACAGTAACCGGTTTGATCTCATCATTTGCCGGTGTTGCAGCTGCTTCTCCTGTTGAAAGAGCCAATCTTTTATCAAATGGTATTGCAGAAGCCTTAAATACAACTGCTTTTGGCTTAATTGCTGCAATCCCAGCACTTGTTGCTTACGCTATTTATCAAAACAGAACAGAAGCAATCGTGTCTGAGCTGACTGAGCAATCTTCTGAAATTTACCATGATTTTCTTTTCTATACGGAAAATCACAAGAGTGAAGAAAAGCATTTAGCAATGGCTCCGTCCGTTGAATCGATTTCAAATACAAAAAGAAATTAATTGAGGCTTTGAAAGTGTATGAGTAGAAAAATTGGCCTTGGTGCAAAAAGAGAATTGGATTTCGAACTTAACTTAACTTCATTTATTGATTTACTTTCTACATGCACCTGTTTTTTGCTTATCACGGCAGTATGGATCCAGATTGGAACAGTTGAGATAAAGCAAAGCCATGGAACTGAAGCGGCTGCAGAAAAAAAAGATTCACTAGATTTAGATATTGTATTCAAAGACCCAAAGGAATTGCGTCTTAATTTAAAAAAAGACGGCAAACAGGTAAAGGTCATCGATGTGAAATCTAACTCTAACGAAGATATGTTGCTCAAGCTAAACGAAATAATTGTTTCTCAGGTCTTAAAGAATAAAGATAAAAAAATCAATATTGGTGTTGCAACAGTGACCCCAAGAAGCACAGTGAATTATGGCCAGCTCGTGTCAACTCTGGACGTACTTAGAAAAAACCAGATTGTTAATATTGGTGTGCTTACCGCGAGAGGACAATAATGAGACTAAACCAAAGCTTGGTTACAGCTAATGCATTTGAAAAGCATCTGGTCAATCGCCGCCGCAAGAAGGGCTGGGGATCAAAAGCAAAAGGATTCAGCCTTATGCTTACTTCAATGGTTGATATGTTTTCAATGCTTGTTGTTTTCTTATTGCAGACTTTTTCAAGCACTCCGGAAGTTTTAATTTTAAGAGGAATGGAGTTGCCGAAATCAAATACGGCTGCAATTGTCCGTGAAGCACCTGTTCTCGCTATTTCCCGGGATGGAAATTTGTATCTGGATCAAAAACTGGTTGGTAAAACAAGTGACATCACAAAAAAACCTGATGTTTTATTAAATAAACTTAACAATATTAAAAATGGCTGGGTCACTCTTCACAAGGATTCGTTCACTGGAGATATTAATCTTCAGGCAGATCAGGAAGTCGCAAGTACGACAGTATCAATGGTCATGGGCGTATTAACGAGTTCTCAGTTTCAATCAATTCAATTGGCGGTTATTGGCCGATGAAAATGAAATACGTTCTGTTATTTTTATTAATAAGTTCAATGCAAGTATTTGCTAATGATTCACAATATCTTCTTCGTGAGATGGAGACCCTTAGGGATTCACTCAATATAGATGACCCCGCCCGTGTAGATCTTACCCTGCGTCTAGCTGATCTTTATTTTGATGTATCGATTCAAGAGGGGAAAGGTGAAGACTTAGAGTCATTGAAAAAAAATCGGTTGAAGGCACTTGAACTTTACAAACATTCTTTAAATGGTACTGATCATGTAAAAAAGGCTACCGGCCAAAATAGAATCAAAATTCAGTTTCAACTTGGACGCCTTCTTTCACGCTTAAATGAAGGAAAGATGGCTGAAGCTTATTATTTGGATATTCTCGGAAACACAGAATCCCCAAAAAAACTGCATGAACAATCTGCGCTCGCTCTTGCCGAGTACTATGAAGAAATTGCATTGTATACTCCCGCCAAAAAATATTATGATCAGGCGATTGCACTATGTGATGTCCGTGAGACCTGCAATTACGCCAATTACAGAAAAGCATGGCTGCTTTATAAAGACACAAAACTGGATGAAGCCATTGCAACAATGGAAAGGTCACTCTGGAATGAAGGTGATATTGTTCGCGAAAATTCACTGAATGATCTCTTGCTTTTTTTATCCAATAAGGAAACTGACGGCCAGAAAGAGTTGCTCATGATTAAAAAGATTTCAGAAAAAGCGAAAAGACCAGAATTATTAAGACAGTTAGTTGAAGCTTTTTATGTAGCGGGTAATCGCTTTGCAGGTTCAAATCTACTGGCAGAACTCAATGCCGGTGATCCCAACCTTTATTATGAAGTTCGTTTACTGGAAGAATTTTACGGTTTCCGCAAATGGGATAAAGTTGAACATTATCTGACTATCATAGGTAAAAAAGGGCCATCTGATATTCCTAAAAAAGCGGAAGAGGCTAAAGAAGTTCTCAGCATCCTAAGACGGTTCATTGTTCAGGTGGACGCTGAAATGCAAATGGTCGCTAATTTGAATGTTTTTCTAAAGCAATCAATCGATATTTACCTGAAGTTTTATCCTAATGATGAGTTAAGAAAAAAAATGCAGGAAGGCTGGTTGAGTGCTGAAACTGACAAAACTAAAAAGTTGTCGAAACTTGAAAAATGGATAAGAGAAGATATAGCTTTTGGTGTAGCTCCGACAGAACTCAGAAAACTTCGGCAGACGCGCCTTTCGCTTGCTCAGGAGATGAAGCAGCAAAGAATTGTCATTGAAGAGTCTCTGGCGATAGCTGAAATTCTGAAAGGAGCAAAAGAAGCGGATGAATTTACTTATGTTGCTGCAAGAGAACTTTACGAGCAAAAGAATTTCGTTCAGGCTTTACCATATTTTCAGGCTATTATTACGAATGCCGGGAACAATAAAGAAATTGGTAACTGGGCCATTCTTTCTCAGAATTTAGTCCTTGATATTTACAACAATCAAAAAAATTACGATGGCATTATCTCTCAGGTTGCAATCTGGAAGAAAATTACTGTTAATAGCGGTTCTTCTGATGAAGTTCAAAAAGAAAATAAGTCTATGGAGCAAATTCTGGTTCAAGCTCAATTTGAAAAGGCTGTACAGATGAAAGATTCTCCCCTTGCTCTTGAAAATTTCTATCAGTTTTGTATGAATGGACAATACGTTGAGAAATCCTGCCCTAACGCAAAAATTCTATCCGTAAAATTTAAAGATCAGCAGAAACTAGTAAGCCTGCTTGAAAAAATGGGCGATGAGAGTTCTTTAATTGTTGAGTATGAACTCATGGGAAGATTTTTGGATGCCGCCCGTTTACAGGAAAAGCATGAGCTAAGTGGAAAGCCCAAGCTCGATACATATCTGAAAGTTGCTTTTCTTTATGAGCTTGATCAGAACTATAAGGAACGTGACCGCATATTGAACAAAATGATTGATGTGATTAAGCGTGAAAAAATGATGCCTGCTGAATTAGAAAAAATGATTTATCTTACAATGGATGAAGCAAATCTTCTTGATGAAAAAGCACTTGCATTGCCATGGACAATAAATCAAAAGTTAAAACTTGCCATACGACTAGAAAACGAAAAGCCTTCAGCTGTCACACAAAAAATTCTGCTTTCTCAGAAAGAAGCCAGCGGTCCGGTTTGGTCGAAGCTTGTTCTTGCACAACTTGAACAGGACTATATTAAAGCAAATAAAATTAAATTTTACGGATCAAGAAGCGCTTCCCTTTTTAAACAGAGAACCAATACTATTGATAAGTTTGCCGAGCAGGCAAAGCCATTGCTAGATGGCGCCGACCTGGAAACAAGAGTCTACATCCTTCATATGTTGAAAATGACTTACAAAAATATGGCCAATGAAATTTTGAACACGCCTATTCCAGAGGGACTTGACGAGGAAACACTTGCAACAGTCTCCGGGAAAATTTCCACCATGGCTGACCCGTTTGATCGTGCTAATGAAGATTACGACAGACTATTGACTGAGCAGTTAAAAGCTATGACGGATGAAGGAACTCGAACTACAGTTTCAAAAAATATCGCAGGAGAAGTTAAAAGCTACGCAAGTTTTATTCAAGTTAATAAAGACAATTTAAAAGACAGCGCTAAGACTATCACAAGTATCGATTATAAAACTGCTAATGAAATGAGAAAGAAATTACTCACAGATCCTGAAGACAGAAAAACTTTATTAAGTTTGAAAGAATTTTATATTAAGAATGATAGCTCTCGTCTGGCGGCTTATTATGCCGGACGAGTTGATAATTTAAAACAGGTAGAATGAGCATGAAGCCCATGATTATGTTAACTGCAATTTTGATGACTTCTCTGGCGTTTTCGGCGGATGAAGAAGCGGCAAAACCTGCAAATGTTAAATACAAGGAATCCGGCCGGATCGATTTTGAATCGTTATTAATTGAAGGCGAGAGAAAGAAGCCGGAACTTTCCATTGTTACGGGAAATATTGGCGAGAAAGATAACGGACTGATGGTCATTAGAAAGGATTTTGATGATATGATTGCAAATGATTTTGGTGAGGTTATCGAATGATTGCGATACAATCCGAAAATGGTGAACTAGTAAAGGTACTCAAAAATGTTCTTGATGGTGAATTTGGATTCCATCGCTCCTTTGGGATTATAAGTAAGGAACATGCACAAAAACGAATCGAAACCCGAAAGCGTCAGTATTATGATTATACTAATGATGAATGGCTTTGTTCATTTAAAATTCAGAGTAGTGAAAAATCTTTAAAAATGTCCGCTCTCACTGGTTGCGAGGTCATTGAATCAGCTTCAGGGTGGGAACTAAAAACGCCAATGGGCCTTTTTAATTTTTCGGAAGTTCTAGGCGGAAAAATTTCTCCTTTACTGGAGGATCATCCTGACCAGAATAACTGGCTTAATAAAGCAGTTATCCTAGTATTACTTTTAACATTCCTATCAATTCCAATATTCTATTTTATGCAAAAGATGCCAGTTAAGGCGCCAGTGGCAGAGACTATTCTTGAGCCGATTACTGTAAAAATCGAGAAACAAGTTCGCACTGTAAAAATTGAGCAGGTTGTTAATCCGACTGTGACGACCAGCCAGACCAAGGCAGTTTCCAAGCAAGCGGTGCAAAGAAATTTAGGATTTTTGGGAATGGTTGGTTCTAAAGATTTAAGTAAAGTTGTAGGTGGAGTGCCACAGCAACTTAAGCAGGCTACTGCCGGTGCCGGTCCTGGCGGAGACGCTGGTTCAGGTGGAGAAGTTTTAACAGGCCTTGGAAAAGGACTGAAAAAAACGACTGTTGGAAATAGCGGATTGCAGGGATTAGGTGGAATTGGAACGAAAGGCGCCGGTGGCGGAGCTGGTGGTTATGGAAATACTTTAGTTGCCTCGGGTGGGGGGAAGGGAATTTCTGCGATAGCTGTTTCAAATAATGACATGGTTTTAGAAGGCGGTCTTAGCCGATACGCGATCAATGCAACAATTGCAAAATATCTTAATCAGGTTCGTCGTTGTTATGAAGCTGAACTTAAAAATCATCCTGAACTTCAGGGATTAGTCGAAATGAGTTTTGAAATTAATCCATCAGGAAAATTGAATTTTTCTAAGGTCAACAAGACGACTTTAATGAGTCCGCCGGTTGAATCATGCATCAGTACAAAAATGATGGACTGGCAATTCCCTCAGCCAAAAGGCGGAGTTAATGTCGCTGTTAAATATCCATTTATGTTAAGACCGGTAGGTATCTAATGAAACACATGATTATGAAGCACACACCTAAAGTTCTTTTACTTCTTCTTGCAATAAGCATTATTTCCTGCAAGCAGGATCCTTATCCGGCGGAAGGAGAATTAAGAGTTGTGCAAAGACAAGAGCAGCGTACAGTCGAGCCGCCGCTCGCTATTTCAGTTGAGGACGTTATTGAATATAACGAAGGTCGTTACCGCGAATATGCAATCCGTGTCTCTGTGAGAGATGCGGGAACACCTGTTGTAAATATTGATAATCTACCTATAGGCATGGAGTTTGATCAGAAGACATTTATTCTTAAATGGCGACCGGGGTTTTTTGATGGCAACGATGTCAAGGACCCGGCAATAAAAAGCCGTATTTATCCAATCACTATCTGGCTCCGAAATAGTGCAGATCCGATCAGGGCCTTAAAAAGAACAATCAATCTTGTGGTGTATGATACTCCTCAGGTCATTAATATCGTCCCTTCAAGAACAACATCAGTAAATGAAGGTGATAAGTTCAGCAATACATTTACCATTGCAAATGCTGATTTTCCAAACGGTCCTTTTCGGATTGTAACAACAGGCTTTCCCGCCAACACAGAGTTGGTAAAAGTTGATGAGAATACTTATAAATTAGAATTCACACCGGATTATTTTCATGTGAATCGCAAAACAGAGGGATCGAGCAAGAAATATCAGGGTAAGATCATCGTCGCCAATCCAGCCAATCATACGATGACAAAAGATTTGGAAATAACTGTTAATGACAAAAGATTAGAATCGAAACTGGTTACACCTCCAAACCTGACTCAAGGTCTTGATGTGAGTTTTCAAGTTGTAGGCTATGACCTGAACAAGGAAATGTCGCCTCAAATGACAATGACTTCTACTAAACCTGGTTTTGGAAAGTTTTCCTTCCAGGAAATAAAAAATGAAGAGAGCAGTTCAACAGTTCTCAATGTTTTCTGGTCTGATATTCCACCAGTTCATAACGGCGAAGAATTTACTTTAACGTTTAAGTCCTGCGTACTTGGTGAATGGAGTTCAACTGATAATTGCAAGCAAGCTTCTACCAAAGTAAAAATTCTGGTCAAGGACCGGAAGCCGCCTCAAATTGCCCGTACCGACTGGCCGGCCGGAGAGATGATTTATCTAAGCCATGCGGAAGCAGTAAATAAAAAAATACAGGTAAGAGACAGCGAAGATCCAAATTTAAAACCAAAAGTGGAAATCTTCCCTGAAGAAATCCGTAAATATGTCAGCTGGAGTAAAGACAAACTGACAATGAATTTTACAGAGCCAGGTGTATTTCAGTTTAACCTTAAGGCGACTTCAGATTACAATGTTTCTTCTTCAGAAAGCTTTTTAATTGAAGTATTTCCAAAAGACAGAAATAAAACACTTTTCTTTGCTGATTCAACCCGCGATCCGGAAGTTATTTTTTACAAAACAACTTTCAAAAACGTGGACATCATGAATCCGGCGATCCAGGAAATAAATACCCGCAATCTTTCAGGCCGTGAAACACTGGTTATTGGAACCAGTACGCTTATGGATGTAGAAGTTCAGCCGATGATACTAAAAGCGATCGATAAAATTAAAAATATCGTTGTCGCTTCTCCTTTAATTGATAATCTTCCGGAAAAATTTCTGGAGAAATTGAGAAACGATTACGGCTTAATTACAATCGGACGTTACAGCCAGCTGCCAAATCTTCCGCCGCTTGAGAAGATGCAATTTGCCAAGACAAGCCATTTCGAAACACCTAAAAATCCTGTTTTTCTAAAAAGAAGTGCCTCTGCAGAATCAAAAGACCCGATGCTATTTAACGGCGGTCTTTATGAACCTGAAAAAATCTGTAAGGGGATTTTAGGACTTTCTTTAAACGGCAATAATCCTTATGTTATCGGAGTTGTTTGTAACCGTGAAAACGGGGGGAAAATTTCTCTTCTCGGAACAGAATGGGCCGATCTCATGGTCTCTGCAGATGATGCGCAAATTCCGGTCAAATGGTTTAACACGATGATCAACGGACAATTTTGGAGAGTTCGATGAAAAAAATAATTATAGCTTTTTCACTATTGGGAAGTACTGCTCTTGTTGCCCAGGAAAATAATGAATTAGAAAAAAAACTTGATGCTCTCAATATCCCGGATGACAAAGTCACTACTGTATTGAGTGAAGATCAGCTTTATATTGTGAACACACGCTATTCAAGCCTGGTTAATCGTCATGAAGTGACACTTCAAGGCGGGAATAATTTTACAGCTGACAGCCATCTGTCGACTCAACAGACTGCTCTTGCTTATCGCTATCACTTAAACAGCACATGGTCTTTTGGCGCACGCTACACTCGTTACAACAACAAGCTGACGGCCGCAGGTGAGAGACTGTTCAATGATAAAAAAATGCTTCCGGATACAGATTTTGCCAAGAACTCCCAGGAATTATTTGCGAATTTCAACACCATTTACGGAAAATTACGTTGGAGTGAAGACACTGTCGTTTATTTCGATCAGTACGTGGCCCTCGGTGGCGGTAAAATTGCTCTGGCTTCCGGAAAACAAAATATGGCCTTTGCCGATTTGGGATTATCGTTCTGGCTTGGGAATCATATGAGTTCCCGCATAGGTTTTAAGAACGAATTTTATAAGCAAACCCAGATGACTGGCTCAGTAAATAAATACAATGGCGTTGGCTATATTGAATTTGGTTATCTGTTTGGCAGCGGTGACCGTGGTTAAGATAATGATGAAAAAAACAATTGTTTGCACTCTTATCGTTTGTTCTGTCCCTTTGTCGTTTGCCGATAGTGGCACACTTCTAAATCAGGCGGGTAATGACATCGACTTGAGCTCTAAGATTCAGATTTCTAAACAACTCAATCTGGACAATCCTTTTGTCATTCAGGTTTTTTCTGCCTGGAAGAGCATGGGCCCCACTGAAATGACGACAGGTCAGTGGATTGAACTCATCTTAGATAAACAGCATGAAAAGGCACTTACAATGCTGCCGACGATTGAACCAAAGACAAAAGATGCAAAACTTATTTCACTGAAACAGGCGAGTGAGCTCTATCTTCTCTATCAGACAAAAAATTATCAAACTTTTTTGACCAGATGGATTGATCTGGCAAGCAGTTCAAATTTTCTTCAGACGGAAATGGGAGTCGCCCTTGATCAGATCGTGGGAGTCAACAGTACTCAGATGCTTATAGACAATGGTTTTTACCTCACCCCTGCCATCAGTGAAAAATTAAAAAAGATTGAAACTATTCCTTCTAAATTAAATTATTCTCTCCAGGCATTTAAAGCGCTAAGAGCCAGAGAAAATGCCGTCGCATGGATCGGAAAACTTGATGAGAGTGACCCGCTTCGTATGCCGCTTGCACAGACGGCCCTACTTCACTACGCTAAAGACGGCAAGTTAGGTGCTTCAGGGAAAATCATAAAAGGAATCGTTGAGCCAATTCTTTCCAAATCAAATAACGAAGAAGAACTCTCTCTCTATTTTATGACTCTCGGGCGATTGCTTTATCAGGCAGGGGCCATGAGCGAATCAAAAAAGTATTATGACTTGATTCCTGAAACTTCCAGTTATTTTCTAAAAGCTAAAACGGAAGCGCTTTGGGCGCATTTAAGAGACAATGATTTTGCCCGAACCAAAGGAGAACTTGCCACTCTTGAGTTAAGTATGTTTAACGATAAATTTTATCCTGAAGCCTACGTGATAAGTGCCATGGCCAATGTGATGTTGTGCCAGTTCAATGAATCAAGAAGTGCCATAAACCGCTTTATTGAAGTGAATAAAAAATGGGCCGGCGTGATTGAAAAAAATCTTAAAGATCCAAAAGCAGTTCCTATTACACCAAATTTCTTTATCGCCAACCTTGAACGCGCCAAAAATTCGATTCAGAATGAAAAGATGATTCCGGAGAATATGAAAAAAGATACCGTCCTCGCTATTGATGAATCTATCCGACGTGAAATCTCTTCTCAGTGGAAAAATCGAAAAACCATGCTTGAGTCTGCTCTTTATAAAATGAAGTTTGTTAAAATTGAACTGATTTCTCGTATGCGTGCTGTAGAAATGAACATGAAAATTGCTGGCAGTGACGAAGTCAGACAACAGAGTGCAGCCCCTGTTCGCAATAACCAGATAAGCTTTCCCCGCGATGGAGCTTTGTGGGGGGATGAGCTTTTTCATATGAGTGCTGCTATCAAAAATAAATGTATCCAGGGTAAATTAAAATGAAAAACTTAATTTTAATTCTTTTTTTATTTATTCTTTCTTCATGTGAAGCCACTAAATATGCTTATTATGATAATATCGAAGCCATTAAAACCGATAAACGAATCTACCCCCTGAGCTTGCTTGAAAACGACAAAGACATTGATGTTTTAATCGTCATAGATAACTCGGGGAGTATGAGTTCTATTCAACAGAACGTTATTAGAAATTCGAGAATATTTTTAGAACAGTTTGCTAAACAATCTTATATAAACTGGAAAATCGGTCTTGTTTCAACGGACAGAAATGAAGACCCGTATCTTGGATTTGATACTCCATTTGACTGGAACCTGATTGATTTGCGCGACCCGACCTCATTTGACCGTACAGTTGCCAAGTTCCAGGACGCTGTCTCTCAGTTGGGCACAGACGGTGATGCTTCTGAATACGTTTTTTATAATGTGAAAAGAGTTGTCGACCTCTATAACGGTTCAAGTCCGGCGCGTCCTTCTTTTCTTCGTCCGAATTCACACCTGGTTGTCATCATGATTACTGATGAAGATGAGCAGAGTATGACAGATTTCGGGCCTGCTTACGATGCTCCTGCTCTTGCGAATACCATGTCTCAGTATATTCCCGGCAATAAGATCCTGCGTTTTTATGGTGCCCTTAACCGTAAAGATTTGAAAGATTGCAACAACCCGGGAGATTATGAAACATACGCCGGCAGCCAGTATGAAGCGATCATAAATCTCACAAAAGGTTTTAACATTTCAGCCTGCATTCCGGATTTTGGGACTGAGCTGGCCAAGATTGGTAAGGACATAGCCTCAATAGTCGGATTGCCAAGCCTATTGTTAAAGCAACGGCCGGTTGTAGACACATTAAAAGTTTATTACAAAGACAAGCTTCTTCCTCCCGGCAGCAAAGAATCAGGGGGGATCTGGTTTTATGAAGAAAACACGAATACCATTAATTTCTACACAATGGATTTTGTAAAAGACCCTCGCAATGATTTCTTTAAAATCGAATTTGATATCGACGACGGAAATAATCGCGGATTTGCTAAATTCTAACGGCTAAAATACTTCATGACATGACTTGAGATTGGATTTTCAATTTTTCTCGAAAGAGAAAGGAAGAAAATTTCCTCATATACGCCCGGTACTTTTCCTATTTCATACAGCTTCTTTTCCTTTAAATAATTTTCAGCTGCAAAAGAAGTGAGTGGAATCAATCCCAGGCTGTCTATACCCATTAATTTTTGAAGGGCTGTATCCTGGGTTTCAACGGCAATATCCAGATTAATTTTTTTAACTCTAAAAAAATATTCTATATCATGCCGAAGTTTACTGTGGCTGGTTGGGAGTACAAAGGGTACGTTCTCCAGCGAATTGGGAAATCCTTTTCTCAGGTGTAAAAATTCTTTCGAGCCATAGATAGACACAGGAAGTTTGGCGATTGAACGGGAATAAATTTTCAAATCGTCTTTTACGCGAGGAATATAATTAGAAATGACCAGATCAATTTTATGCAGGGCCATCTCACGCATAAGTTCTTCGCCATTGCCTTCTAAAAAAGAAACAGTACAGCGGCCTGCCTTCAATGCAGCTTTCGCTACCGAGAGAACAACGTGCTTGGAGACGCTGTCTAAGGCCCCAAATTGCACATGGGGACGGCTTGGTATTTTTCTATCGTGAAGGGCCTCTAACAGCTCGTCTCCCATTTTAAATATTTCGTTGGCATATTCCAGGGCAAGCATTCCATGTTCAGTCAAAACTAGTTTACGATGCTTGTGCTCAAATAAGGGTATTCCAATGGTTTCTTCAAATTGTTTTAGTTGTGCACTTAAAGTAGGCTGGCCAATTTTAAGTTTAATCGCAGCCTTTGAAATGCTTCCTTCCAGAGCAATGACCCGAAAATAATTGAGATGATGGTAATTCAGCCAGTGATTCATGCCCTCTCCTTGGTTCGTTTTTAGCAAATTAATAGCATGTTTTTATCTATTTTAACAATATAAGTTTTTAGACGATAATAAATAGGTGTATCAAAAAGAGGGATTTTATGAATCATCTTATATCTGACATTTCCGTTGCTCCAGTAAGTCTTTGGCTCTCATTTTCAATCGGGATTATTATTCTGTTAATTGTGGATTTAAGTCTCTTTGGCAAAGGCCATCAAAAAAGCAGCGTCAGATCAGCTTTATTAGAAAGTGCTATCTGGGTATCCATTGCACTCATCTTTAATCTCTGGTTCGGTTTAAATTATGGTTCTGAATTAGGAGTTCAGTTTTTAACCGGTTATCTTGTAGAAAAAAGTCTGAGCATAGACAACCTGTTTATCATTTTACTCATTTTTAGTTCGTTTAAAATTCCTGCAGCCTATCAGCACAGAATACTTTTCTATGGAGTGCTGGGTGCTATTGTCCTGCGCGCTGCCTTTATTCTGCTTGGAGCAAGTTTACTTCATTCATTCAGCTGGGTTCTCTATATATTCGGGGCTATCTTAGTTATAACGGCCTTTAAGTTTTTAAATAACAGTGATGACAAAATTGATGCGCAAGAAAACTGGTCCATACGCATTCTCGGAAAATTCATTCCCTTTACGAACCAAATGAGCGGCGATCATTTTTTTGTTAAAGAAAAAAATGTGTTGAAGGCTACGCCGCTTTTTTTAGCTTTGGTTGTTATTGAGGTGACAGATTTAGTTTTCGCTGTAGATTCAATCCCTGCAGTTTTTTCCGTTACACAGGACGCGTTCGTTGCTTTTGCCTCAAATATATTTGCCATCCTTGGTCTGAGAGCTCTTTACTTTGTTCTGGCAGACTGGATCAGCAGGCTTCGCTATTTAAAACCAGGACTAGCTGCTATTCTCGGTTTCATCGGAATAAAAATGCTGATTGTAGATTTTGTAAAAATACCAAGTTCAGTATCTTTGTTAGTTATTTTCTCGATCCTTGTCACTGCGGGTCTGAGCTCATGGTATGTCGCTCATCTGGAAGAGCAGAGAAATTCAAGGATGAAAACATAAAATGATTTCTGAAAAATACCATCATATGATAAAGCGAAACGTAAAAAAGCTGCATCGGTTTGTCGGCAGAATCTGGTTTCCTCCAATGCTCATTCTTTTATCAATGCTTGATGTTTTGGTGATAGTCATTCCAGCAGACGGGATTTTAGTTTCCAGTTCAATGCTGAAGAAAAAGCGATGGCCTTTTTTTGCTTTAAGTGTAGCGATTGGCTCAACTCTCGGAGCATTGCTGTTATTTTTTCTGGTGGATTATTACGGCCTTGGAAAAATTCTGGAATTTTACCCGGGTATAAATCAATCCCATGCGTGGAACTGGACTCTGAAGTTTTTTAATCAATATGGTTTGCTGGTTGTTTTTCTAGTAGGGCTTACGCCTTTTTCACAACAGCCTGTACTTCTCATGGCGGCTCTCTCTGAACTTGCCTTTGTTCCACTCGTAACAGCGATATTTTTTAGTCGAATAATAAAATTTAGTGTTATGGCCTATATTGCAACTCGCGCACCACGAATGCTTAAAAAAATCTGGGGTGTAAAAAATGAACTGAAGGATGCTGGAGTAAAAATTAATTAACTTAAGGAGTATAGATTATGTTAAAACGTGTAGTTATTTTTTTCGCTGTTTCACTGCTGATTTCAATCACAATCAGCACATTAATGTCAGTACTTGGCATCGGTCATTATATTACCGCTAACGGCATTCAATATGGCTCGCTCATGGCCTTCTGTCTTCTTTGGGGGATTGGAGGATCATTCATTGCCCTTCTTCTTTCCAAACCGCTGGCGAAATGGACGATGGGAGTAAAAATTATTTCAGATAAAGAACCTAATTCACCACTTGTAAGAACTGTGCATCGTTTATCACGTCAGGCAGGTCTGACAACGATGCCAGACGTAGGGATTTATGAGTCAGATGATGTTAATGCCTTCGCAACGGGCCGCTCTAAAAACAGCTCGCTTGTCGCGGTTTCAAGTGGACTTATGAACCGAATGAATGATGACGAAGTCGAAGGAGTTATCGCCCACGAAGTGGCCCATATTGCCAACGGAGACATGGTGACAATGGCCTTGGTTCAAGGTGTAGTGAACGCTTTCGTCATGTTTTTCTCCCGTGTTATTGCTTTTGCCATTTCTCAGGCCATGAGAAACGACGATGACGATGCTCCGGTTAGCCCCTGGATTAATATGATGATTGTCTTTGTTCTTGATATCGTTTTTGGATTGCTTGCGATGCCGATTGTTGCCTGGTTTTCGCGCTATCGTGAATTCCGTGCCGACTCAGGCGGAGCTCATCTTGCCGGCAAGGAGAAAATGATTTCTGCTTTACTTTCATTGCAGAGAGCTTATCCTCAAATGGCAGAAGTTCGACAAGTTGCAAATCCAAACTTCAGATCAATGCAGATCTCTTCACGCGCAGAAGTCATGAAATTGTTTTCAACACATCCGCCGTTGGAAGAACGAATTGCAGCTCTTCGAAGAGTGTAGATTTTAGAGTTCTAGTTTTGTTCCGATTTTTAAATCCATCGCCCGCTTGAAGATTAATGGTGCCGTTGCCATATCTTCTAGGGCGATGCCCAGATTGATGGCCATAGTGCGCTCTGATGAATTTTCACGGCCCTTAAATTTGCCGGCGACAAGTTCGCCCAGATCAGCATAAGCTTTTGGCGTTTGTTTGAAATAACCGACTTCCCGGTAATATTGCATTTGTCCGTGATCATCTGTAGTAAGTTTATCAATTTGAGAAAGTGCAGCACCTGTCCAGTAGGAATCAAAATCAACCGGACTGGCAAAGGCCCCCTCGGAAAGCCAGTTGGCTTCTATAACAGGAGTAGGGTGTTTGAGAATTGGTCCGCTAGTGACCACCATATCCATTTTTTTTACTGCCAATTCGGGCTTGGCCACTACTTCTATATCAACCTGAAATTTTTTACTCATGTCACTCGCAAAAGATTTCGCGACTTCAGGATAGAGGTCATAGACCATAACTTTTTTGATAGGGAAGAGACACAAGAGCGCTTCAAGATTGCTTCTCCCCTGAACACCGGCGGCAAGAATCCCGAGTGTCGAACTTTCTTTGCGGGCCAGATATTTTGCGGCAATGGCGGTAGCAGCACCAGTTCTTTGAGCAGTGATCCAGGTACAGTCCATGACTGAAAGTGGAATGCCGGTTTCATCGTCATTTAAAATAAGCAGACCGTTAATATATTTAAGGCCCTTCTTTTGATTTTCCGGATAACCTGAAACCCATTTCATGCCCGCTGATTTCATGCTCGGAATATAGGCGGGCATAGCGTGAATAAAAGCATCGGGACGGGTATGAATACCCGGCTTGGGTGGCATTTCAGTCTTGCCCATGCCTTTATCTAAAAACATGGTCTCTAATGACTGAATGATTTCTGTCATTGGTAAATTGACTGATTCAACATCTTTTCGCGATAAATAAAGCATACAAAATGGTGCCACCTACCCAACGGTTTCGCAAGTGCAAATCGCCCTTAATTCTCTTCAGCGTTAAATTTCAGGCTGTTTATTTCCCGCTTGGCCTTTGCCACTTCATCATTATCAATTCGGCCCACCATCTGCATTTTGGTGACGATACTTTCCATTAATTTTTTTTCGAGTTTGGCAGAGATGTTTATTTGCTCGCTATTTTCATCCTTAGATTGCGGTACTTCGCTAGCTACGCAAAATGAGATTGAACTGATTACTACTACAATTACTGCGAACATTTTTTTCATCTTGAACTCCAACTTTAGTCCGCGTCCTGCGGGTAATGAGTTCAATTGCATTTGTCGTACCAAAATAAACGGTAATGCTCGCCGTGACAAAGATAGCATTTTGTCTCCGATGCCAGGGGTTTTCCAGAAATTGGGGTCAAAATGTATAAAAATTATAGCCCTCCCTAAAAAGTGCTTCAGATGATCCTGAAGCACTATGTTTTTTTGCTGACTGCTGTAGATATATACAAGCGCAAATTAATCTTTATTAGGAGGTCCTTATGAAAAACGTTCTTAAAAAATTGTCTCTTACTCTAGTTTTTTCATTACTTATGTTCAGTCAGAACTGTTTTGCCTTTGGTCATGTAAAGTCAACGGGTGAAAAACTTTCAGACTTTCCAGCAAATACTATTGTTCAGGTAATTTCAAAAAAATACATTGAATCTAGAGTCGGGCAGATAACAGCAAAAATTTTATTAGTTCCAAGCATTGAAAATGTTGATGCATTAAGGGCAGTCTTGTCTTTAAGCACAGCAAACAGAAACGAAATTTATACATTACAGGAGCGGGTCACTGATTTAGTTGCGCTAAATCTATCTAGTGATGCTGCGAAAGTGTTGGAGATTGACATCAAAAAAGGAAACAAGGTTGAGGAGATGAACATCCTGCCTCTTATTGATAGGATTCAGTTGCAAAAATATGATCTCTACAATCAAGTCATTCATTTTAATGAATATGGATACAGAAGAAGCCAGAAATAAATGTATGCTAAATGAATATTGAGGGGGCGAAAGCCCCCTTTTTTTAGGTGCCTCATTAAAATACAACTGTCTAAATTTTAGATAGTCAAAATATCCTAAAACGCTTGTTTTGTGGTTCCCACGAAGGAAGGCGTGATTATTGCAAGTTAAGCCCGGTAGAGAATGAAATTATGAAGATAAGGCAAGACGAAATTTCAAATATACTTTTTGAAAGATTTCAAGAAATCAAGCGCACTAATTCGTCTTATTCCTTAAGAAGTTATGCGCTCAAACTAGGTCTTAATTCAGGTGTCCTGTCGCAAATCATGAACAAAAAAAGAGACATCTCGATAGAGTTCGCGGAGAAACTGGCAGCCTCACTGGCATTAAGCGAGGAAGAACGAGAAAGATTCATGGGGTCTTTTAAGGTCCAGCAGGATCTTAAATTAGATAAGTTGGATGCCAGGGTCGTTGGGGATGATGTACTTGATAGATTAACAGATTGGTATTTGCTGGCAATATTGTCTCTTGTGAAGTTAAACGATTTTGTGGTTTCTCCTGGGAATATTTCAAAGCGCTTAGGTATATCGCTTGAAGAGGCGGTTGAAGCCGTCAATTTTTTAATTGCTCATGAAATGCTTAAGAGTGATGAGTCTGGAAAAATTGTTCGAACTGAAAAAAGATTCAGCACACTTGATAATATATCGAGTGATCAGTTAAAGAAAATTCAGGCCAATAATCTCAGGATGGGGGTTGAGTCCCTCTACAGAGATGATGTGGGTAAAAGGGATTTTACAACAATGACTATTGCCGTGGATCCTAAAAATATTGATGAGGCTAAAGAGTTAATCAGAAAATTTGAACGTGATTTGGCAGTTCTTCTGGAATATGGAGAAAAAAAGGAAGTCTATAATTTAACCATTGGGCTCTATCCGTTGACGAGGTCACTATGAAATTAATTAAGAGCGCACTTCTCTCGCTGATGGTTTGCTTATTCAGTCTTTCAGCTTTTGCTTCAAGTCAGTTTGAAATTATTGATGCCAATAATTCATCAGATGCGATTAAATATCCTGAAATCATCGCAAGGGCATCGTCCGGAGGGGATTTTGTAGGTAATGGAGGAGACCCCCTAAAGCTCCGCTATGCTATTTATTATTTTTATCTAAAAAAGCAGGTGAGAATCAATGATCTATCCACATTGGTTTCTCCCAAGAATATATACAGTTATTCAGACACAACAAAATCTTCGCTGATTGTGTTTTTTAACAAGAAAATATTTATTCCTGATTACCTCTACCAGGATTATGCAAGTATTAAAGATATTGTGGCTGCATTGTTTTCCTATCAACGTGCCGAGGTTAAGAGTTTGTATTTTGTTAACGACGCTAATACACGAAACATATTAACATATTTGGAGAATGCTGAAGGCTTTTCGACGGTTCTTGATTTTGACATAAACTTGTCCAGGTCCATAAGAGGAGTTTTGAGTTATTTATCTTCCCCAAGCAGGTTTCGCAATAACAGGGAAGCAACTTTGCGCATTCCCCGGATTAAATTTGTCTACGGAAAAATCACTGATAATTTTGGCTCCGCCGTTTGCGGCAAGAAAATTGATGCCGAGACACTGGAAATAAATGTTCCCTGCATAAATTCTTTATCAGCCAATGGCCAGCAGCTGTTCTATGCTCACGAACTCTTTCGAATTATGCAGCTTAATGACGACGACTATTCTTTGACTCTGAATTTTGCAATGAGTGAATTCTTTGACGAAAAATTTGATTCAGCTGATTACTGGATGGTGGATCTTAGAGTGTGAATGATATTGACATATATAGTTTAGTCACTATCAATTAATCGATAACCTACGCCAGCTTCAGTAGCAATAAGTTCCTGATCGGTTTTTTCTATTTTTAATTTTTTGCGCAAATTGCCCAGATAAACTCTTAAATAATGAACATGTTCCACCGAATTTGGGCCCCAGACCTCGTTTAACAAAACGCGATGGGTGACAACTTTTCCTTTGTAGCGAAGGAGAACTTTTAAGATATCAAACTCTGTGGCAGTTAGTTTGATTGTCTGACCATTTATTCTCACAATATGGGCTGCAATATCCATTTCAAGTGGGCCGCATTTTAAAATGGGTGAGGGCTCATTTGGGATAGTATGCCGAAGAGCAACCCTAATGCGTACTAAAAGGGTGACAGTTTTCTTAATTCCCTCATTAGTGTGGATTTTCTTTAAAATTCATGGCCACTATAAACAAGTTGGAAAATTTCTTTCTCTTCCTTGGAAAAAGGCTGATGTTTCCACTTATGCTCAAATGAAAACAGTAATTCTGGTTGACGATGTAAATACCGGAACGCTTCGCATGATTCGTTTTGCTAAAACACTAGGGCACCCATGGATCGCTTTGCACGTAAATTTTGACCACGCCCGTGCTGAAACTGTTCAAAAAAAATGGAATGAGTTAATCGGTGAAAGCCAGCTTGTTTTTCTTTATTCACCATATCGGCTTCTTCTTGAACCGGTCACGGAATTTCTTCGAAAAAAGAAAGAAGAGATGCCAAACGGAGTAATTCATATCATTACTGGGCAGCTCGTGGTTCCTGGCAATTTTGCTCACTTACTGCACTCAAAAAATGCCCGAGGGCTTTATGATGAACTTCAAAAGATAGAAAGTGTAATAGTAACGGCAGTTCCGTATCATCTGGAAACAAGGACATCTGAGAATGAGGTACATATCTGATGTGGTGGGGAATTGCTTTTTTATATATGACGTTCATGCTTGCCATTCATTCAAAAAGCAAGAAGGTAATTAAAGAGAAATGGAAATTATATCTGAGATATATTTTAGTTTATCTCTCAAGTGTATATGCCTTAATGCACTCAGAGCGATGGGGGATCATTTATATGGCGCTGGCATGCTTCATTGTAACAACTAATATGTTTGAAGTAAGAAGATAGAGGATAACGAAATAGCACTAGAGGCAATTGTCTTTTAAAAGTTGATAGTGAGTAAGAATCTGCTGTTTATTAAAGTGAGGATATTTTTTCTTTATGAGCGCATAACTTAATTCAATTTGCCTGGATTCATCAGTTGAAAGTGCGCCCTTTTCAAAATTTAGAATTGCCCCAACCAGCGAACTACAGGCATCTCCAGACGCGGTAGAGCTGGGAGATCTCGATTCGGCATGCTCCGATCGATTGATACCCGAGCAGGATGATAGGATAATGAGGCTAATTGTTAAAATGCACTTCATAGCAGGCTAATCGACTAATTAAGTTAAAAGTTTATCCGAAAAGTATCTATGACGAAAATACTGCAATTTTTATTAGTATTAACCCTGACCAACCTGTTAATAGTAGAATCAGCATTTCCCGCCGGTGAATTTAGTGTTGCAAAGTTATCAAAGGGTGAAGAGGAACTGGCCGATTTAGAAAGCGAACTAAGGTTGCGGACAAATTTTATAAGTCTAATGCTTCAGGTGGGAAATGATATTGATCAGGATCCTAAAATTACTAATGCGATTTTTAATCAGCCCCTACAGGTTTCAGTTCTGTTACAAGAAAAAATGAAAATCTACCAAAAATTTTATGTAGAGGCCCTCAATATACCAGCTGCCCAGAAGGAAATTTTCAAAAAAACTTTTTTATCTTTAAATTGGAGTAAAATTATTCCCATTTTTAAGAAAACACATATTGGCATAGAAGTCTTTTTTAAGAAAAATGGTTTTGGATTGGGCCTTGCCATCATGGCAGGAGTTTTGTGTGAGTACGTGGTTCCGTTTGTACTATACCACATTGGACTTCCACACCTGATACCGGTGTCGCTGATGGTTCCATGGTCGACCATTTATTCCTTTATCCCGGGAATTATTCACAAACTTAAAATTCGTAACATGCTAAACGAGTCGTTAGGGGGGAAAGTTCAAGTCCAGGCTTATTTAAAACAACAAGAGATTCTGATGAAAGCTTTACACATGCAAAGTCCCAACGATCTCATTTTCCCCATTGGTGAAATAGATGGAATGGTGAAGAGTTTAGTTGTTCCAAAGGTGACCTGGAAAGTTAAGTTATTGCAGAAAATAGGATTCCAAAAAAACTCCTTTGGATTTGATGAAATGACAAAATTCTTGTCTGCCAACTCTATTTCAGATCCTTATGTTAACTGGATTTTGGAAAATAATAGAATAACCAAAGAAGAAAAAACGGCATTTATAGCTGGTCATTTATTGAGTTTAAACGATGAAAATATTACTGCCAAAATTAATCAAAGTTTTAGCGAGAATATTATAACTATAAAAAACAGCAATCACTGGGAAGAGTCATGGGCATGGATGCAGGAAATGAAAAAAGTAAAGAGTCTGGATGAACTGGTTGGTAAAATTATTGATTCGCCATCCGATATTACGACAAAAGAAATTGCGATTATTTGGGAACAAATTTTACTTCCGGAATATGCAGTTAAATTTGATTTGAGTTATATGGAGGCAAGAAGAATGTTCGATAATTTTGAAGTCTTAAAGGCCAGGCTTCGAATGAAAGAAGATTCAGTATTTGATGACAGCATGAAAAATGAAATCATCCATTATATCAAAAAGATTACTGGTCAAAAATCATTTAGCCAGTGCAGAAGCACACCAAAGCAAATTGCACAGTTTTTGCTTCGATGAATTTTTCTAAGCGACTGTCTAAAATATAGACACTTTTAAAATAAAATCTAAGAATTGAAATACCTCCCCCAGGTTTAACTCAGCCAAATACCAGACATTTGAAACGTAAGCAGCTGGATTCTTCAGAAACCGATGGCGCTTTATGCCGGTACGTTTTTTGCTCCATAATATTCACAAAACAGGAGATCGCGTGAAAAATAAATTATTGGTTTTGATGGCCATGTTTGGCCTGATCTTCGTTAGTGATTTTGCCCCTGTAATAGCCGCAAAGGCTAGTGCCGCGGATTCTAAAACCAGCGTCCAGAATCTCCTGGATGAAAATGCCTTCCCGCTTAAAAGTGCCGATAGTTCCCGTCTGGGAGTTCTCTTCCAGGATGGAGCAAAAACTTATCGCCTGGACTTAACGATTGCTGATCTCATGGATCAGGTCACGCTTGCACTAAAAAATAAATCTGATTTCAATGAACAACTTGCCGAAGCACTAAAAGATAAACCATTGGAGAATTTTCCGTTGTGGTTTGCAAAGCTTCAGGAGCTTGCAGGCAATAATGAAGATGTTGCCAGGGTCATGAATCGGCTTATCGTACAAACCTATGATCAAAAAGGAAGGGCGATTACCGAGGATGTTGAAGTTAAGGGACTGATCCGAAAGATTGTACGCATTCGCAGTTATGGAATTTACGGAAATTATTTGAACGACCCCGAAGGAGAAGCGTTTAGCCGTTATTTCTCACTAAAAAAACGCGCACCTTTCATGACTTCTCTTCTAACCGTCACAAAGGCCAATAAGTTCAAGAATGATCTGATTAAAGAAAGACGCGAATTCTACAAAAATTATATTTCGTTGCTATGGGCCCAGGAAGAAAGAGATGCCCAGACCTACAGGACAGAGACAAAAAATATTAGAGTTATTGATAAATCCAATCCTAAAGAGATTGTCAGTGTGAAGATAAGAGTTAAGGATGATTTTTCAGATGATGTTGACAGAGAAAACAAGAAAGAGTTGCGACTAGAAAAACGCAAAACCGAAGGCTGGTTCAATGCCATTTATTCGCGCAGTGATAAACGGGAAATATTGAAATATCTCCAGATTCACCTCCAGCTTCATACGCCATCATTATCTATTCCAGAGGTAATGTATAATGGTGAGCCACATATTCTTTTGACACCGTCATTTCTGCACGCACACCAAAAAATTATCGAGCCCATACTTAAGACCTATAATTATCAAAAGCTCGTACTCCAGGGTGATGACGAACATCTTACCCGAGTTTCAAAATGGGTTAAGAATCATTTTGAAGAAGTTCAGAATGCAGGAATAACGTTTGAATCTGATCGTCCTTCTCGAGATGAGATCCTGAATCAGTATGAAGCTTTAATGTCTTCATTTCCAGACAGACCATGGGAGCCTGAAACCGTCATGCAGGATGGTCAGGGCGAAGCCGTATTGTTAGTCGGCGTTCCCTTAAAGGCCCTTTATGGAATTGGAAAGGGAATTAAAAAATTTGCAAAGGTTGAAAATCTTGCATCGATTGGTACTGCCCTGGTTGTTACAGCAGCCACACATAATCCAATTGCAGGAGCCTATGCAGCCGCAGCAGTTGGAAATACTATTAAAGTATTGAAGAACGGGAAACCGATTACAGAGGCAATACTACCGACGTTGATAGAAGGAACACTATACGCCATACCAGCTTCTGGATTTATTGGCGGGCAAATTCCACGTGCTCTTTTTCTTGGTGGAAGTTCGGGACTTGCTCATAGCTTAATGACTGGCCAGGATCCCGTGGTTGGAACGCTGGTTGGAGCAGGCCTTCAGTTGGTTGAAACCGCCCTGCCTGCAAGAGTTGTTAACCTGACAGTGCCAGGCATAGACGCCGGTTCTGCTGCGGCCAATGCCATGGTTGAGCTTGCTCAATCAGCGGCGAAAGGAGCTGTTCAAGGAGCAGTTACTCAGGCCATTTCAGAAGATGGTTCAATGACCGTTGGAGAAGCGGCCAGGAAGAATGCATTACTCAATGTTGGAGGTACTGCAGTGGTGATCGCCATTTTTGGACCAAGAATGCGCCCGATCTCAGTGACGGAAGCGAGACTATTGGAAGAAAAAAATTATCAGGCACAATATGGTCATTCAGGTGAATATACTGAAGATCAATACCTAAGAACAACACAACGTTTAGGGAGATACAGTCTTCGCCAATTTTTCAGTGGTGGAAACCGCGGATTATTTTATGGGAAGGGAGTCTATATAGCTGAAGGACAGGAGAATATTGATCAAACAATGCATGAACAAAGTCACAATCAACAATCCCTTGAACGAGGTTCAGTTAAATTCATTCTTGATTATCTGATCGAGGCTGCTCAGCATGGTAATCGTGGAGAGCAAATTGGAGGATCAAACAGTTTTGAACATTACGAATATTTATAAAGCTTAATACTGAAGTTTCACCGTTCTTTTGTACAACAACTGTGCCTTTATAAGATTTTGTAGCGTTGCCTGGATTAGTGCCAGTGAGTTCCTAAGTGCCCTCTAAAGGCACTGTCGCATTAGCTAAAGAATAAAATAAAAAGGATGCAGTAAAAAAAAATGATTTCATTTAAATTCCCTATTTTTTGATTCGACCAGCCTCAACGTATCGGCATTTGAGCCTAAATAATTAGCCAATAAGATGCCCAAAAAGTAAAAACACCGCTTTCTGCTGCCCATGCCTAAACGCCTCGAGAGTTCGAGTCTCTTATCCCGCTCCATTTTTTAAGGGATAAGGTCAGTCTGATCAGGAGGTGAGAGTAAAAGTAGTCTTGCATTTTGGGGCAGGTCAAACCACTTGCTAGAAAAATTTTAACTTGTTATAAAGAATTATGAAGTTAATTATTCTATTTTTTGTTTTAGCAACGAATGCTTTTGCAAGCATAGATTACAAAGTTACTGCCCGATCAAGAAATTATCCAACGTCTCTTGTTTCAGAGTTTGATGTTGGCTACAATGTTTTACTCTGGGGAGATTCTCAAAAAATTTTATATGGCTATCTTCGTCCGAATTTTATTTTCTCAGAGATTGGAACGTTTCATTCTGGTTCAGCAGCCTTAGATTTTTACCCGATTTCATTTTTTAAATTGCGTGGAGGGGCTTCAATTATTAAAACAAATTCTCGCAGAACAGATATCAATTGTAATGAATTTGATTGCCAGGGAACAATAAGAACTAAATTTTTTGAAAGTTCACTTCTTTTAGGAGCAGGAGATTATTTCTCTGCTTTAAAATATAGAATAAATTCATCAGATAGAAGAGATGGAGATAAATCTTTTTTAGAATTCGATACAATGATTCCAATGCATAGTCGTCATGATCAATCGCAGTTTTTTCAGATGGCAATTGGTAAAACAATTAATGAGAAATGGAGTGGTTTATTTGCTTCTGGAGTAGCTTCTTCAAAGGATGCTCATGGTTCAAGTACGTCTCATTATCTACTAGGAATGTGGTCGCAAGATAATATTGAAATTGCAGGGGGACCAGGTATTTTTCGTTCATCTTTGCAAGAGAAAGGATTTTCTGCGGTATTATGGATTACATGGAATGGAAGAGAGTCATTGGCTTTAAAAAAACGACGTTAAGGAAGTGTTATGCGATTTATTTTATTTTTCTGTTTGTTTTTATTATCAACAAATGTTTTTGCATTAAAGACAATTACCTATAAAGCAAAAGGAGGAACGCATGTAGATTTTTTTCAAGTTTATACTATAGAAGATCTTCCGACTGGTGGTCATGTTGTAACTCTGAGATTTATGGAAAAAAACGAACTTAATCGAGAACATGTTATTACTGTCGATGCAAAATATAATACAGAGAAGTGGAAGTTTTATAGTCCTATTACAAAACTTTCAATTGATGCTTACAGAAAGGGCAGTGATATTATTCTTACGGGAACAAAAAATGGAAAAAAGACCGAGAAGAAATTTGATATTGGAAACAAGCTCTGGCTTCAAATTTTTCCTACCGGGCTTGATTCATTTGCACTATCAACAAGCGAGTCTGTTGTCTTTTGTTCTATAGGAATTGAAGGGCAAGGAGAGATGGAAATCGGTGAATTTATCGCCAAACGCGACAAAAGTGATCGAGAAGATGCTCATCTTGTTACTCTTACTTTTAATGATTGGAAGTCCGCTTTTTGGAAGGGGAAAAGCTGGCATCGCAAAAAAGATGGGCGCATTTTAGCTATTCATGTTGGTCGAGATATTGGTACTTGGGAGTTGCAATCAGAATAGAGGATCGTCCCCGGATTATCCCTGATAAAGGTGTACTCCACCATTATGGGATGAGAGTCAGAGTCCGAATTTTTTGAAAATCAAATGGAGCGGGTCACGAAAAATTCGCAACCCGCTATTTTTGTTAAACTTTAATATCAGTGGTAAACAATGGAAAGCGGTTGCCCTATCTTTGGAAAAGATTAACAACATTTCCTGTTTCAAAGTCTCTTGGTAGCGTAATTCCTAGTGCTTCAGTAGCGCCTTGAGTATCCTGTGCAACTAGTCGTAAGTATCTCATCGTTGTCTTAATTGTAGAGTGACCTACAATTGTCATTACTTTTGCGAGGGGCACGCCTTTCAAAAGCATTTGGGTAATAAATGTTGCCCTTAAATCATGAAACTTAATTGGAGTAATTTCAATTTCTCTGCAAAACTCTTTTATGATTTTTGCCTGTTCTCCGCTTATCCAATGTTCCAAGGGTTCCAGGACTCTTCCATTTGTATTTAGATTTTGTGATTTAAGGGTTTTTAGGAACATTTCCAGTTCACACGAAATAGGAATATAACGATTTTTTGTACTCTTCGTAGGGCCTAATCCATCAGCAATACTCCAACTTTTTGTAACTGAAATAACTTTGTTTTCAAAATCTACATCGGTCCACATTACTGCGTGAAGCTCTCCATTCCTCATTCCCGTCAAGATGGCCAAGGCCCAGTGATTGTAAAATGGATGATTTCTAATCTTGGCTTCATAGAGTAGGGTGTCTATCTCTGTACGGTTCAAGATAAGTTGTTTGGCCTCTGGAACTTTTACGGAAATTCCCTTGGCTGGGTTTCTGGAAAGAAAGCCGTCATCAGTGGCCATTGTAAATATTCTTTTAATTTGTTTTAAAACGCTTCTTCTTCCTTCGGCTCCAACCTTTTGTATTTGGTGATAAATTAAATTGTGGATCATCGCTCCTGTGATTTCATCAATAAAATAGCTACCCAAAACAGGGTTCACCCATTTGCCCAAGTTGCCATGATAACTTTTCATTGTACTATTTCTAAATTCAAGTCTCATTCTCTCAAGGCAAATAGAACTCCATTCGCTCCATAAAAAACGATTGGGTCTATCTTTAAGTAGTCGCAATTCTAATCGTAAATCAACTTCACATCTTTTTGCTAAAGCAATTGAAGTTAAGTTTCTACGTTTTCGATTTATTTGAATTCCATTTATACGAGTTGAGGCTACAACGGTATAAGTAGTTTTCCCATTTTTAACTTCGGGGTAAATTGGCATTTCAGACCTCCATCTGTTGGAGAATCTGAATTAAGTCGCTTCTTCTAAACTTTAATCTTCTGCCCAATTTATAGTATTTTACTCTTGCTCTATGTACTAATATTCGTAGTGCATTTGGTGTAATACTTAAATATGCAGCAGCCTCATCGGTGTTTAACCAGTTTTCAGTCTCGTCTTCTTTCTCAATCAGTTTTGTATTTTTAAAGATCGTCGCAGAGGTATTTTTCCTTTGCTTGCCGTTATTATAACTAGTTCTACTTTTTTTGTAATCAAGTTTATGAGGCATTTATAGCTCCTAAAATCTTTAAGAAATTGAGACTCCGATGAAACTAGCGGTAATCTCGTTGACCATTTTTTGCTCGCCTTCTTTTGATGTATATTCCCTTGTTTTATTTTGGCCACGCACAATGATTTCTTGCCCTTTTTTGAGATGAACTGAGCAAAGTTCAGCCAGTGTTCCAAAGACAACAACTTTTCGCCAGATCGTCTTGTTTTCGTCTCCTGTTGTTCCAACAGATAATTCGCAGACAGGGAGGCTATTTTTTGCATAGCTAAGTTTGGGATCAACACCAAGCCGACCATTTATTATTTCTTGCTTCTTATTTTCCATCTTTACCTTCCTTTAATATATTCATCTTCTTCACTAAAAATTCGCCCATGCTTAAGCTTGTCGAATTTTTTTGGTTATGCTCGTCGAGAAGCCTCTGAACCCTTTCCATATCGGAGAGGGTGCTCTCTTGAATTCGCTCAAGATCTTTGGCTGTAAGTCTCGGCAGAGCGTAAACTGCCAAGTCCTTGAATGTAATTTCTCTGCCGTAGACTCGATTATTCGCTTCGCGCATAATCGTAATAATCGACTCTAGTACCGCTTCTTCTTTTCCTAGATCAACAAAGAATTTCGATTGTTCTTTGTTGATCTTGCTTTCTCTTTCCTCGGATTTCTTTCTTCCTCTCTTATTTATTTTAATTTCAGTATCCATTTTTATATTTCTCCTTTTACTTTTTTTACTTTCCTGCCAACCCCATTTAGCTTCTTATTTTTGGCCAAATTGACTCCATCTATCTTCACTTACGTGAGAGAGAGGGAGTCAATTTAAGAGGCCAAAATTCTTCTGCGATTTTATGGGGTTGGCACGGGAAAAGTTTTAGTCTCGGACGCATTGGACTCACGAAAGAGCTTTGATTGAAGCCAAATAGACATTTAGTGGACACCACCAAAAAACTCGATAAAGGTTTTGTTTTTATTCATGACAAGCCCTGTTCCATTTTCAAAACTCGGCTTTGCTTTCGCTAGCAATGGACATGAAAATAAAAAAATCTTTTTGTTATAATCATTTCCAAGTTCTTTTTTTATAATGGTGTCGTAGTTTTGAAGTAAGTCATGATCTGGAAAAAAGTAGAGTGCGTGGTTATAATATTCGCTTTCAAGATAATATTTGGCTTTATCCAGTATTCTTGATTTTTCTTTCTGATGAAGCTCTAACTCAACTGCCGCTTGAAAAAATTTCGCCTTAAAGTAACCTTCAACTCGTGCATCTGGTACAAATTCATTTATGCCGACAATCCCTTTTCCTTTTTTGATTTGATGCTCTAGCTCGATGTTCTTAAAAATCGTATTAAATTTTAAAAGCTCGACTCCAAGTGACGTAACTTTAGAGTCATGATAAAGTGCCCCTGAGTTTAATAACGGTCTGGTATCTGGACATAATTCTTTGATTGCCAGGTTTCCAAGAAACACATAGTTCTTTTTGTTCCATGGATCGCGGTAAATTTCGATGAGCTGCCTTTGTTGTAATCTTTTTAAAAGTTTTTGTGCTGAAGAGTAGCTTCGGTTTTGTTTAGATAGATGAATTAAATTTTCTATATCTAATATTCTCCAAATAATTAATGGAGATAAAAATTTTCTTTGTTCAATACTTAACAATTAGGCCTCCATTACAGTGTTATCTGCTTGTGGTTTTTTAGGAGTAGGTGAGTTATCTGAATTGGCCTTAGGCAATTCTTGAATATCAATCTTTCGATTTCTAATATTGAGTAGGTCGATCTTCGTTGGGTTATGCTGAAGCAAAATACATTGGCCGACTCTTAGGTTTTTAATAATGTCAGGGTGGACTAAGTTTTCATTAACCTCCCTTTCTGTTCCTTTAGACTGCCTCTCGCCATCTTCTATCGTATGAGTATATTTTTTGGTTATGGTGGTTCCAATCGCGTTGGAGAAGAGTGAGGCCGATTGATCGAGCCTTTGTTTTAAAATAAACAGGTTTGAAGCATTTTCAATAATCTGCTCTGTAAGTTTTGGATCAACTCGATCAATGTCAGAAGCTGATTGAACGGCCATATAAAGCTGGATACCAGCGCCACGACATTTGTTTTGAAGCTCAATAAATCGGGGAGTAACGAGTGCTCCAAATTCATCAAAGAAAACAGAAATTGCATTCTTCATTGATTCATGTGAATTCGCAGACTTTGTTAATTGCCAATAGGAATTATAAAGAAGTTCACCTAAGAAGATTTTTCCAAGGGCCATGGCCGTTTCGCCATAGCCTTGAGTTGATAGTCCAATATATAAACAGGCCTTCTTTTTTCTAATTGCAGAGAAAGTTAAAGTTTCAGCGTCATCGGTTAGTAATTTTCCAAAGTCAGATTCAACTAATGATTCAAGTTTTGTTTCAAGACCAAGTGTCTTATCTGATTTATGATTTTCTTGCAGTTCCGTTAAAATACTACATAAGCTAAATGCGATATGTTTCTTTTGAAGAGAAACTAAAATGTCTCGCAATGCTTTTTGTGCAATGTCTTTATAAAATTGCTCTGACCAATCAAATGCACACATGATTCTATCAACGATTTGGTTGATACTTCCTTCTTTTACGGGGTTTAGCTTAATGACATCGCTATAGTGTTCAGAAAAAATAAAACATTCACGATTGTATTGTTCGCAAAGGCTCTTAAAGGTTAATAATGCTTCAAGGTCTCCTTTTGGATCAAAAAAGATAACTGGCAATCCTCTTTGAAGTGAATATTCTTGAAGAATAGAAATGAGATTTGTTTTTCCAAAGCCTGCGGCTCCAACAATGAAGTTGTGCTTGCCAAAATCAATTTCAGAAAGATTTAAAGAACGTCTTTGGTTGGTTGCATGGCCTAGGGCCAATTCACTTTTTGTTTGCTTCTTAGACTTTAAATGCCTTCTTTCAATTTTTTTAAGTTCAGGATCAGCTTTTGTTAATTTATTCCAAACATATTTAAGAAGTGCCCATCCAGCAGTAATCGAAATTTTAAATATCTCATGTATTATTTCGACAAGGGGGGTGACTAAATCAAATCCTTCGGATTTTTGCGGTTTACTCATAAACATGCTCCCATGCTTTGAATGGAGCAATTTCTATGGTTCTACCTTCATACTGAATTGTTTTACCTTCAGTTTCATATTCAAGTAGAAACTGCTTTTTAACTTTTCCTTCTAAGTCTTTTGGAAGTTTTTCTTGTGGCACTTCATATTTTTTGACTGGTTTAAAAGTCACATCGGGTTTTATATTTTTTAGATCAGGATTAAAGTCGAATAGGGGAACCTCCTTTTTTAAATTTAATTTCTTGTCCTCGTCTAAAATCATTTGTTTTAGATCGCGATTTTCAGGATCATTGGTATAGAAGTAATGGCCTAGCAATGCCCCAAGGCCAGCACCAAGAACTCCAAAAACAAGAGCGTTAGCTGGTTTAGAAGTATTATTAGGAGAAAAGACAACTCCCGACATCGCTCCTATTGATCCACCAACTAAACTTCCGGTAATAAGAGTGCCTTTTAAACTCCCACAGCTCGAAATTAAAATTGATGATGAAAGAATTAAAGCCGATGTTCTAATATTCATTTAATCCCTCCATGAAATAAATAAGAACAGGCTTTCCAGCTTCAATAAAAACCTTTGGTTCTTGAGATTTCATTTCATCTTGTAAAATGTCTGAAGTTGTTCTGGCCGAATTTGCGAGTCCTTCAATGATCTGACTTTTTTCATTAGCTTCATTGATAGCTCCAATTGATGGGGCAATTCTTGAAACACCTGCTGAAATAATTCCACGTCCAAGATCAGATAAAACGGCACCCGCTATAAACACATCTTTGTTGTCGTTATAAACACCACGAAGCCCAGAGCTTCCATCCATATTTAAGATTTGAACCTTAACGGGAACTTCTTTGGTGGGGGTAATCATTCGATCGCAATAAGTTAGAACTCGCTTATTACTTGTTATTCCTTTACAAGAGAATTTTGTTCCAATTGGAAGTCCTTGATCTCGAAACACTTGAACCAGGAGAGGAGATTCAAGATTGGTTGATACGACAGAATTAAGTAGCAATCCTCTTATTGTTTTAGTCGTTTCAATTTTCTTGGAACCATCCCAAATAATTGGGGCGTAGGTATGATTTTCAATTAGTTTATTTAGCTTCTCATTTTCCTCGTGAATCCTTTTTAGAATGCTTCTTTCTAGTAAATAGCTTGGGGCACGAGGCTTAAAAATATTTTTTGATTTGCTTTTTACATCGTCAGCTTTAGGCATTTGCTTCTCCTTTAGGAAGATTTGGGAAAAAGAGTCTGGTGCTCTAATAAATAGAGCTAGAATGATTAAAATCATGAGTGATCCTTTTTAGTTTAGGATTCGTTCACCATTTAAGATGATGGGGACACCAAGAGAAAAATAGTCTTTAGAGATAACTTTAATTCCATTTACGGTAACTGGATTTTTTGTCTTGTTGACGATTAAAAGTGAGCTAGTCCCTTGAAGGATTTCATAAGTATCTTTTTCAATAACTTTCTTAAACGCTGAATTAATTTCGCCGTCATTTATTTCAATGAACTGATGAGGGGTTGATTCGTCGAGCTTTACATGAAAGTAGTATTTATTCTTATTTGTAACGACTAGCATGTTTGTATTAATATCTTTTTTCTTAGCTTTCATTACCAGAGTCTTATTGTTATTACTGACTTCCAAAAAGACTTCTTCTTTGTTTCCTCCATAAATGAATGAACGAATGTCGTCATTAAAGCTCATGGTGGTTAATAAATTTAAAGAGAGAAAGAGCGTTGTGATCTGATTGGGTAAAACGAAGAAATTCATTTTTCCTCCCTTGATAATTTCTCTTCTTCGACTGTTTTTAATTCATCTTCGTTGATTTCTGAAAGTTTGTAGTAAAATGGATTTTTCTTGTTAAAAACTAAATCAATTGAAAATGACCTTACTTTATTATCGCCCTCTACAATAATTCGACACTTGTTCTCTTCAATGACTTGAAGGAGTAAAACATCGTCTGCGACAACACTAAACTCATTCTTTTTAAGAGCTGAAAGTATTTCGTCGGTAATAAGTTTAGAGGACGGAGCTTTGTTTACAATACTCATAAAGGCAGTGTTACAAACAAAACTGGCCATCGGCCTTTCTTTAAAAACTTCACCCTTATCAAAAAAATAGTTATTCTTTGAATATAAAATTAGACCCATGAGAAAGCTGAAGCCAAGAAATGCATAAACAATGATAACTCTTAATAGCTTTAATTCTTTTTGGATGGAGCTTTCAAATGTTTCTAGTTTCATTTCCCTCTCCTCGTTTTAAGTTGTGTTTAGAAATTTTGCTTGTTCTGTTGGACTCAGGATTTCGATAAGTGTTCGATTTATGAGATTCGCGAAGAGGGTCTTGTCTATTTAGTCCTTTTGAGTGAGAGATAGGGTGATAGAGCTTATTCGGAGTAGGTAAATTACTAGTTATTCCATACTTTGTTCTGATACCATCTCGATGTTCTGGGGTGATTTTGTTCCAGAAAGATTTATCAAATAAAAATGTATCTTGTTCTTGTTTACTTGGTTGAGTTTTAGAATTTTCTACATTGCCACTTCTCCTGCCGCTTTGTGCATTATTACTATTTGGGTTGGCTGATTTTTGACCAGGTAATTTTGAAAGTGATCTGGCCTCGTCTTTAGTTAAGCCAGCTTTCAATAATCGTTCATCTAAACCATTTGTGCCTCGAAATAGATTTCGTAAACCTCCCTTTTGGTCTAGTGATTTTAATTTTTTGTTAAAACTACTATTTTTATTTTCTTTTTTGAGAAGCTCTCTAATTGATGGTTCAAAAAGAGCATTTTTACCGAAGCGTCCAGCTGTTCTCATTTGATTAAATGCAATGGGAAGTGCTGTTGCGATTTTTGAAGCAGCTGAAGTCATTAAGACAACTGTTGCAGTTCCGGCCATGGCCATACCGCTGCCTTTTAATAGCCCTAGAGTAAAGATTGGAGAGGCCACAATGAGAAGTGTGACTCCAAATAACCACAGAATCTGATCCATGCTAGAAATGATAACTTCGCCATTATTAGCATTGGTTTGAAATGAATTTCCCACAATGGCCAAAATTGCGATCAAAACAAAGGGTAGTATCATGCACCAGAGACTTGAAATAATAGTTCCTTTAATTGATGCATTAGTAATCGGAAAAAAGTAGAGAATTGCCGTTAACGGAGCAAAGACATAAGTGAGATGATAAACAGTTGAGTAAATCAGTTTTAAAATCCAAATGAGAAGTTTACTCAATAAGAAGAAAGCTGTGCCTAAAAGGTCATTGAAATTTGGAACGAGAATTCTCTCAATAGTTCCCCATCCCGTTGCCTTACTCATTTTATCTTCTGATGTTTTCACTTTAACTTCCGTCCATTTTCTTAAAAACAAATTGTTTGGTGATATTTCACGAAGAAGATCACCGCTACTTTTTAGACTTAATTCGACACCTTCTTTATGGATGGGGTAAAAGACCCCCATGAAAGCGAGAATTAAGATTAATTTTTTTACAACTTCACCAAATTTGAACTCATTGAAATATTCCCAAACTAGAGCAATGACAAAAGTAGGTAGAACAAACCAGCTGGCAATTCTGGTCATTGCCTCTTTAACTATTAGAATGGTTGGTTCATCAATGAGAAGCATATCGTGAAGAGGTGAGTGCGTTAGACTCAATGATCAAACCTTTTGCTTCTTTTAGTCATTAACTCTTGTCCGTAAAATTTGTTTTTGTTTATTTCTTCAAGTCGTTTATCTTCTAACTCTTCGGCCTTTAATCGATTGGCCGTTTTTTGAGCTTGCAGTTGTTCTAGCTGAATAAGTTCTAAGCGAAGTTGATTTTCATAAATGAGGGCCGTGTTTTGTGCCGTTATCTGATTTGCTCGTCCTGCATTTTTGGCATCAATTGAATGAGCGACCTGAATCTTTGCTTGTTTTTCAGACATTTCATTTAGTTTTTTATTCTCTTCAACAAAAACTTGAGTCTTCTTTTCGTCTCCTTTGATTTTAGAATAATCCTTCATTAGGTTTTGAAGTTCTTCCATGTTGTATTTTAAATCACGAATCGAATTGTTTAAGTCACCAAGACCCTCAATGTCTTTTTTAGATGCCATTGATTGGGCCAAATATAAAACTCGCTGTGCTCTGAAATTTTGATCTTCATAGAGTTCGTTATACTCACGCATTTTTTGAGTATATTTTTCAGCGTTGGTTAAGAGTTTTTCAAGCTCATTTAACTGGCCTGCAGTTGTCGATACAAGCTGAATCATAAGGGCCGTATCAGCTCCCATGATTGCTTGTGATGGTGATGAAAATAATAAAGTTCCTAATATGAGTGATGTTGTGATTGCGTTCTTCATGCGACTTCTCCGTGTTTTAAGTAAATGTAGTGGTCAAAAATTTCTTGAAAATCCATAATCTCTTTTCGATCTTCATAAAATTTTTGAAACTTGGTTAATTCCCAATTGTCTGTATTGAACATTTCAAATTCGACTGGGTTAGAGTAAAAGCGAACGATCTTTTTAATCTGATCACTTATAAGTAAAAATTCACTGTAAAAGCCTTTATCTGAGGCAACTTGATTTAATAATTCATAAGTATGAGTTGAAAGAGTTTCTTCTTTAACGTCTTGGCGAAATAAAAACTTATGACAGCTGTTTTGATAAATAACTCTTCCAAGTTCGCTGATTAATAAATCTTCAAGGTTTTGCGATATGGCCACTGCTGAAGCAAAGTGCTTTCTAAATGTCCTAAAGCTATGAGCGACATATTCAGCATTGTCTTGGAGTAATCCCCAGACTTCATCAAAAATGAATATTTTTTTACCTTCAAGGTGCTTAAAGTGCTCTATTAGATAAATAATTAGCGGAGCTTTAATACATTCAGGATAAAGACTCAGATCGCAATAGGTGAGATCGTTTGCTTTTGTCTCTTTATCCGTGAAGAAATATTTAACTTCACTGAAAAAATAACTGATCCCTTTAAATTCTTTTTCTAGTATTTTTAAGAATTGATCAAAGGATTCGTATTTTTTGTTTTCATTAACTTTTAGAAGTTCAAAGAGCTTTCCTTCATCTTGCTTTGAAAAATAATCAGGGCCGGTTACACTTAAGACAAACGCTTTTAGGTATGATGGGTTTTGAAATGATAATGGATTAAATTTATCCGAGAAATTGGCCCCATCGTAATAAGCGACTGTCCGTTTAAATGAATGTCCCAAATCAAGGACAATGAATTTGGTATTTAGTTCTAATTCCTCCTTTAGAATTTTGTTAGCGACCATTGATTTACCTTCACCAGATGCTCCAGTAATAAGTAAATTGAAGTTTGTTGAATGAGGATGAAACAAACTAAATTTTACATCTCTACCATTGTTTGAATGAAGTTGAATGCCTTCATCCATGACATATTCTGTAGGAAGAGAGAGCAGTCCTGTAATGTAGCTAGCTGGTGTTAAATGTGATCTCTTGAACGTCGGTTTCACTCCAATGGTTAGATTGTTAAAGAAATAGGCAAGACCTCTGATCTCTGTGAGTAGTTCCAGGTCTTGGATTTTGGCTATTTGTTTTAATTCAATCGTTTTATTATCAAGCTCGTCTTTTGTTGGTGCCGTTACTTTAATCCATCCCTCCATCTCAAATATGGCCTCTTCTCCTGTCATTATTTTTTCAAGTAGTTCTTCTGATTCTTGAAAGGCCTTTTCAGATTCAAGATTACGAAGATTTTCGAGCGTTAAAGAAAAGTGCATTTTTCTTTTTAAGTTGAGTTTGCTTTTTGCTTTAACGGGATCAATTTTTTTAAGATTGAGAATAAAGTCACCAAATTGCTCTAAAAATCTGCCAGTAATTAATGAAGGAAGTTCATATATGTTTAAAAGCCTGAAGTATTGTCCTCCTAAGATGTAATAATTATCGAAAAATTCAATATCCTGAAAATTTACGTCTTCACCCAACCAATATTTTAGAGCATCGTTTTCAGGTATTAATTCAAAACTCTTAAAGCTTGGATTAAAGTCATTCGTGTTTAAATAAAGATTGTCATTTAAATAATAAATTTTATAAAAATGCCCTTCTTTTAATGTTCTCATTTCTTGCTTTAGAGAATGATAGAAAGATTCAACTTCAATTAAAGTCATTTGAGTCATATCAGGTGTTAAGATTTTATAAAATCTGGATACGTCGCCTTTGATTGAAACAATTTCGTTTTCATTGATTTCAAAGATTGGAAAGATCATATAAGTTTTCCTTTACATAGGTTTTTGTATTTTTTTCTCCATTCAAGTGTTTTTCTTTTTAAAAAATATAAAGAAAAATACCTTCGGGTGAATTTAAGTGAGACAAGTTTAAATCCACCAATGAGAACAAATAGAAGAAGCAATGTTTTTAGTGAATCCAAGTTAATAAGTAATGAGATGACTAGACCGCCTACTAAAATGAACAAATCAACTATTGAAAGCCCAATAAAGTGAGGCGAATTTTTTAAATGCTTTGGATATTTAAAAATCACGCTATACCTCCACCTGTAACACCTCTTAAAATGCTGATGATAGTTGGAGCTGAGAGGATGACAATAATTCCAATCACCGCAAAAGTTACTTTTTGACCGCCTTCTTGTTTTCCTAATGCGAGAAATGTTCCGGCGACTGCAAGAGCAAATACACCAAGGCCTAGACCGATTTTGGTAGCTTCTACTCCAAGAGCATCTGCGGTTCCTTTTAATGAGGCTGCAATGGCCGATTGACAGATCAGAAAGGTAATACAGTTTGAAAGAATTATAACTAATAGTTTATCTGTTTTTTTCATGTTCTTTATTCCTGCTTAATTTCTAGTTAAAGTAATTTTGAATATTGCTACTCACGCCAAGTGAAATTTCTTGGTAATACGGCCCTGAATCAGAGTAAGTCAGTGGATATGGCCAACCTCGTGAAGTCGCAGTTGAGGCCCAGCCCTTGATTTCAGCAATCTCTCTAGAGTCATTAGAGACAGTTGTTTTTCTTGTTTCTGCAACCCCAGGTGTATTAAAAGGACAACCACCGAATCCTTGCCAGTCGCCTGATGCGCCAACAAGTTTTACGCCAAAGAAATCATTCCCAATGAAGGCTTTAATTTTTAGAGAGAGGTTGCTTTCTTCAAACGGCTTTAGTTCTTTAATCTTATTAATGTCTTTGATGATGAGATGAACATTTTGATCAATTGTATAAAGAACAAGTTTCTTTTCTTTTATGAGATTGCTGATTTTAAATTCATCGCCATTGATAATGAGGCTTAATTTTTCCCCTTCGCCTAATAAGTCTGAGGCGAATGAAAATTCTTCATTATAGTTTGAAAACTTGTTAACGTCCCAATCGCACACCATTGGCTTTGGGAAACAGTTTTTCCCACAACTATTGGGAGTCACAAAATGAATTTTTTCGTTTTCAACCTTTAGTCCAAACCGATGAATTGGTTTTAGCTGAACAGAGATGGATGAGTTTGCGCTTACATTACCCAAGGGCAAAACAGATTCGCTTTTATTGCTAGTAAGATAGTTAGTGTATGAATAAATATCTTCTTGCTTTTGAGAGGCTAAATCGGTTCCTGTAATATAAGAGAGAATGATTCGATCATTTGAATTATACAAATGATCTAAGTAGTTTTCTTTAAACTCGTTGGTCATGACAAACCATTTTCCAAGCTTGTCTTTGTCCTGAATTTCTTTTAAATAAGTAAAATCCGTCAGGTTGTTTTGAAATTGACCTATTTTTAAAAGAGCATCTGCTTTGACTTCATAGTTTTTATCAAAGACTATTTTTAAAATTTCTTGAAAACGAACTCCATCGATTCCAGAGGCAACATAATATGTTTTTTCTTCTAATGGTGTTTCATAAAGAACTGGAATTGTTTTTTCTTTTATAGATGCTAAGAGCGTTTTGAAGTTTGTCGTGAGAGTTGGTATTTCATAGTCTTCAATTTCTGAAATAATAAACTCGCCGCGTTTTAAAAAGCTCTCTTTTAAAAGCGATAGAGGCGCATGATCTATGACAACATCGAAGGATTCATAAATTCCACTTTGAAAATGTCGATCAACATTTACCGATGAGAGGACGTCATAGTTTTCAGTTTCATGGTTTAGAAAATAAAAATTTAACCTTAAGTTTTTCACTTCCTTGAAGAATGGCGATTCATTTAATCGCACTTGATTGGTTAGCGTAATTTTGATGTTATCAATAATGTTTTTGTCGTTTAATATGTCTCGATACTTTAATGCTTCATTGTGAAAAAATTTCGGATCGAGTTCGGGGTAACTAATCCATGAAAGGTCATGTTCGACAAAGTTTCCACTGGTATGAGACGAAAATCTGCCAAAACTAGCTGCCGTTTTTAAAGCGTGATTTCTTGCAAATACATTTCCGACTCTGAATTTAAAATCGGGATTAGTGTCTTTTATGTCTGTATTAACCGTGAATGTTTTTTGATCTTTAACGGGATCTTTATCTTTATCGTGATAGAAAACTTCAATTTTGTAGTTTTGGAGAAATCGAACCTTTAGGTCTGGAATGTCGGCCACAAATGGATTTGAACCACGGGCCACTTCATCGCCATCTTTAATTCCATCTCCATCGGTATCGCCATTTGGATCAATTTTTAATTCCTTGCTTGTTTGCAGTAAATTTGAATTTTGTGGGTCATCAGACTTAAAACCACATGAGCAAAACGCGAGTAATGTTGCAGAAATTATTAGTAGGTTTAAATTCATTTTCTCATTCCTTTTTTAAGTTTTTCTTCAAACTGAGAATTTTTTGTGCTGGTTAAGTCTTTGAGTGAATCCCAATTGCATCCTTGGCAGTAAGGGTGATTAGTTGAAATGCGATTGATGCTTTTGCATCTGGGACATTTGAACTTGTAAGTTTTGAGATTGGTTTTTCGAGATTGCTTTCCGCCCATTTAGTTCCCCCTGGTCTGACGGTTGATTTTCATAAAGGGTCTATAGAGCAAAGGCGTGCCAGGACTGTTTACTGAGGCCAAGAATTTCAAAAAAAAGGCTTAACCTTTTGGAATAAAGCATATTTAAAATTGTTATCGAGTTTTTTGACGCAGAGTGAAGGTTGTTGCATTTACTGTTGCGTTTGGTGCTGCAAAAGTGTTGCATTTGCAAATGCAACAGGTTTATGAACTTTTTACAACATCGTTGACCAAGTGCGCATCAAAAGGCTACGAAGTATTACTTTTTATGATTTATTGGGAATTTATTGATGAATTTGGCCTTGAAAGTTTTAACGATTAATTTGACGTTCGCTGTTGCCATGACAAATATTTCATTGGCCTCTGATCGTGTTTATATGATTGCTGAGTATTCCTTACCGGATACCTTAGATCCAATGATGATGAATAATGTTCCTTCATTGGTTGCGAGCAATTTGATTTACGATGGTCTTGTTAGGTTCTCACCGGATTTAACTATTGAAAGTGATATTGCTAAATCTTGGAATACGTCACTTAATGGTAAAACAATAACATTTAATCTTAATCCAGAAGCAAAATTTCATAATGGAGAGAAAATAGAGGCAAGTGATGTTGTATTCTCTCTTAATCGATTGTCGTCTTCAAAAAGTGTCGTTAGAAGTTTGTATGACTGTATTGAATCGGTAAATGAAATTTCAAAGGGCGTAGTTTCAATCAAACTTAAATGGGCTTACCCTCCAATTTTTGGAATTCTTGCTGGATCAACGGCTAAAATATTACCTAAAAGATATGCCGATAATGCTCATTATTTTGAAAATCCAATTGGGTCGGGGCCATTTAAAGTTTCTGAATTTAATAGGGCCCAAAATCGGGTAGTATTTAAAGTTAATGATAGTTATTTTTTAAATAAGCCGAAGCTTAATTCCATTATTTTAAAATCAGTAAGAGATGAAGAAGAAGCAAAGAAGTTGGCAATTAGCGGCGATGCGGATGATTTAAGCCGATGGCCTATAAATTCTTTTGACTCGGTTTTTAAAAGGGGGCAAAAAATATCAGCGCCTGTTTTAGAGACTTGGATTTTTGGGATGGTAACAACGAAAAATCCTTTTGATGACATTGCTATAAGAAAATCATTTCGAGCGAGTTTCGACCAAGAAAAATTTAGAAGGTCTTTTTATCCTGAAGCAACGCCAGCATTTGGGTATGTTCCAATGGGAATTAGTGGTTCAAGATCAAAGCAAATTATCCAAGATAAAGTTTCTAAAGTTTCTAAATATCCAATTCACATCGCTTTTCCTTTGCAATTATCTAAGTCGGATGAAATGAAGAAGTTTATTGAAAATGAATTTAACTCTAAGGGATGGATGGTCACAGTTGATCTGGTTAGTTGGGATGAATTGATTTGGGGATATTCAACTAAAAAATTCCAATCCTTTTTTCTTTCTATGAATATGGATTACCCCGATGCAGATTTTTTATTGAAGAATTTTGACTCGGAAAATCCAGATAGTTTTAGTGGAATCAAAAATTTAAAATTAGATAAAGTTTTAAGAAGCATGAGATCAATAAATGATAAAGATAAAAGATTAATGGCCTATAAGAAGGCCATTGGTATTGTAGATGATATGGCATTAACAATTAATGTATTTCATCCAAGAAATAATTATTGGACTTCGAAATGTGTGAGAGGATTAGAACCCAGTTTATTGTCGAGTGTTTATATTGATTATCGAAAAGTCTATTTTGATGAGAAGTGCATAAATGAAGGAGGTGTGTAATTATGAGTCATAATACCATTCCTTTTAAAACATTTATTGCTAAACGATTAAAGAGTTTGAATGTTAAATTTTTAGCATTGTCGATCCTCCTAATATTTATGGCGATTTTTTATCAGTCGTTAAGTTCCAACATTGAAAGTAATGTTCAAAGTATCGCGGGGATTTCAAGTTATCTTGATAATTTGAATTCAACAAACGATAGAGCGGAGTTGCAAAAAATCTTGAGGTCAGTTTCTGACTCACACGGAACTCAAATTAAGTTAGTTAAAGATGACCATGTCTTTTCTTCTTCCGAGGGGCTTGGTGAATTAGATCAATCATTTAAAAAACAGTCTGGCCTAAAATTTACAAATAATATTTTTGGACTAGATGGCTTTTCTATAAAAATAAGAAAGCTTAATGATGGTGAGATTTACATCTTTTCGGCATGGACTCCAATTATTAAGAATATCCTTTCATCATTTATGTTTTTATCAATTGCAATTTCAGTTTTACTGATGGCCTATTTTAGAAAGTTGAAGTTGCTTTTGGATAAATCAATTTCTCCATTGAGTGATTTGCAACAAGATATAAACGGACTTTTGGTTGGTAAAAAGCTGGATACTAGACCTCAAGTAATATTAGAACTGGAAGATATCAGACTTGCTCTTTTAAATACAAGTTTAGAATTAGAAAACTCAAAGGAATTTTTGGCAACCGAAAAAGCCAAGAAACTAAATGCCGAAGCATATAAGAAATTAATCCATGATCTTCATAATCCGGTTTCAGCACTTCGAGATAGTATTAGAATTGTTAATGATCCAGAATTTGATAATGAGGCAAAGACTGAAGCGGTTAAACTTATACCTGTCATAGCAGATCAATTATTATCTCAAGTTAAATCGGCGAAAAAGAATTTAGAGTTTGAATCTGCCAATTTTCAAAAACGTGATGTGGGAGAATGTTTAGAACAGTGTTTATTTTTAATAAAAGCTAATAATAAAGAGAATAAAACGATAGTTTCTCACATTGCAGATGAGAAATTAGTTATTCCACATGATCCAATCTTGTTACAGCGAGCACTTTTAAACCTTATGGAAAATGGACTTGAATTTTCTAAGGAAAAAATTGTAATTACTGCAAAGAAATATAGTCACTACCTTTCAATTGAAATTAGTGACGATGGAAGGGGAATGAACCAAGAAGATATTCCTGTCTATTTTCAGGGAAGAGGAAAATCTAGCAAGGCTGATAGGCAGGCGTTTGGATTATCCTCTACGAATCATATTGCTAGAATTCATGGCGGAAAGCTAATTTATACGAAAAATGAATATGGGGGGGCGAGTTTTGAACTTCGCCTAAATTTATAATATGGATAAAAAACTAAGTGTTCTAGTGTGTGATGACGATTCATTATTGCTTCAAACTTTGAGCATTAGACTTCGTTCGTTGTATGAAGTCACTACGGCAAATACAATTGAAAAAGCTGAAGTGCTACTTGATTCGATGAAATTTGATCTCGCGATTATTGATATAAATTTTGAAGGTCAAGAGAAAACAGGTGCTGATCTTCAAGATATATTTGGCCGGCGTTCACCTTCTACGGGAATTGTGCTTCATTCAGGAGATAGTAACATAAGAAGAATTGTTGATGCTAAGGATAGAAAACATTTGGCAATGATTGTAAAGGGTGAGGATAGTTTTTCTGATCTTTTGAATGTACTTGATCGACTATCAAAATCAATTAAATCTGAAAAGTGTTCGGCTCGTGGTAAAATGTCAACTTATTCGCCTAAAATGCAAGAAGTATTAAATCGAATTGATATGATTATTGAAAAAAATAATCGTGAGCCAATTTTAATATTAGGCGAGTCAGGTGTTGGGAAAGAACATTTAGTTAAATATATAGCAAGACAAAGCTCAGTCAAAAATCCAGTTTGTGAAAACATGAGTTGTATTCAGGAGTCCTTAGCCGAATCTAAACTTTTTGGGCATGTTAAAGGTTCTTTTACAGGTGCCATTGATAATTCGACAGGGCTATTTGAGCAGGCCAATGGTGGAATCCTATTTATGGATGAAATCGGTGAGGCATCACCATCAACACAAGCCAAACTTTTGCGTGTGTTACAGGAAAAAGAGATTGTTAAAGTCGGAGATAATAAACCTCGTAAAATAGATGTGCGATTTATCGCTGGTACACATCGCAATTTACCTGAGATGATAAAAACTGGAACATTTCGAGAAGATTTATTTTATCGCTTAAATTCTTTTGTCATTACAATTCCTCCGCTTCGTGAAAGACCCGAAGATATAATGAATTTGGCGAGCGAGTTCTTGGATAGATTAAATTTTGCGAACAAAAACAATGAACAATATAGATTTTCGTTTGATGCCGAAGAAGCGTTACTCGCTTATTCCTGGCCTGGAAATATCAGGGAGCTTAATAACTTTATTTCAACTATCAATGTTGAGTTGCCTTCAAAGTATTTGATAACTAAAGCTGATATTGAAAAAATTATAGAGAAAAAAAGATTGAATGTGGGCATTTCTAGAAATGAAATTCCGAAAATATTAAAGACAAAGAAGAAGCGGACAGCCAAAGAGATTATTCTAAAGACCTTGGATAGTTGTTCTGGAAACAAAACATTGGTTGCTGAATATTTGGGGATTGATAGAGCTACCGTTTATCGTACTCTTGAAAGAGAGGGCGTTTAGTGATTCAGTTAACAAAAGTTAAATCAAATATTGAAAATGCTCCAAACTTGATACTAATTCCAGGGGGGCCTGGGCTTAGTTCATTAACTTTAAGATCACTAGATATCTTAAGCAGATCGTTTAATTTGTTTTATGTTGATTTTCCTGGCACAAACGATAATCCATATATCGAAAAGAAAAACTTTGATGAGCTTTCAAATGAACTCGTAGTAGAGATTCAAGCGATTAAAGGCCCTAAGTTTGTCCTTGGGCATTCCTATGGTGGTTTTTTCGCCGCTGATCTTTCATTAAAAGTAAAACTTAATGGAGTTATCTGTGTTGCCACTCCTTTTTCTGAAAAATCACTTGTAGCTGCTTCGGAAAATTATAATGCGAAAAAATCGCAAGTTCTTTCTGATGCTGAAGATGTATGGGAAAAATTACAAGATGATAAGTCGCTTGCAAAATGGCTTTCAGAATATGGTGAACTTTATTTTATTAAGCCAGAAGGCAGAGATTTGCTTTTGCAGGATAAAGTCTCAGCTCTGTTTTTCATGGCTTACCGATCGGACGCTATCCAAAAAGAATCTATGCTTCCTCTTTTAAAACAGAATGGAACAAAGAAATTATTTGTAGCAGGAAAACGAGATGGAATGCTACCAGAAGCAATTTTAAAAGAAGACGCCAGTCGCGGTGGTTTTAGTTTTATAAGTGTTAATAATGCCAGTCACTTTGTGACTTTTGATCAACCCGAGTCTGTCGCCGGATTGATTGAAGATTTTATGCGACAAAAATAGGGGTTAAAGATGAAACGCATTTTTCAAGTTTTGGTTGTTCTGCTTGCTATTGGTTCCTTAGTTCAGGCCGTTGCCTTGGCCAAAGTAAAAACAGGGGAAACTTCTGACGCTTCTACATCTAAAAGTGGCAGTACCGGTCCAGGAATCTAATGAAGCTTATCGGTTCAATTAATCACTATAGAACCGATTCTTCTGGATGGATTGGTTCTTTGGTAATGTTTTTCTTTGCTTTGATTGCAGGATATCGATGGTACACATCGGGACTCATTTTCTTTGCATTGTTGGTTGTAAGGGACTTAACTGCTTCGTGGTTTTTGATTTCAAGAAGACCGAACACGAATAAGATTGAATCTCGATTAAGCGAACTTCTTGCTTATATTTCCAGTGCATGCCCATTTTTTTACCTTAATTCGCATAATTCTTTATCTCAGGCGGACTTGGTAAGCTCTATTTTGGCCATTGCTGGCTTTACCATATCGACACTCGCGTTGTTTGATTTAGGCAGCTCTTTTGGCGTTTCCCCGGCGAATAGAGGTGTGGTTCGTGTTGGTCTTTACCGCTATCTCCGCCATCCTATGTATTTAGGCTACGCAATTTCAGAGTTTGGATTTGTTTTCCTTAATCCGACTAATGTGGTCATCTATTGTGTATCTATGGGCCTTTACTTCGTTCGGACTAAATTAGAAGCCCGAGTTTTAGGAAATGTAACTTAAGAGAAGAAAGACTCAAAGTCCCTTTAAGAGTTCGTTGGGGTGTACGTCTAACGACTGGGTAATTTTATAAAATGTCACAAATGTTAGGCTTTTTTGTCCAGCTTCTATTTTTTGCCAGTGCTGACGTGATTTGATTGGAAGGTCTTCTCCTGTCACATCATAGACAGTTAATTTTTTCTTTTCTCTAATTTCTTTAATTCTTGCCCCAAGGGACTTTAAAACTTTTTCATCATTTGGTGAAAGTAAAGACGAACCCTTTTTTGGTGCCATGAAACTCCTTACAAATATTCTGCATATGATCTTACGCGGTTGATTTTCTCTATTTTTTATGATTAATGTGCGTATGATCGTATGCATACCCCTGCAACGATTTTAAAAATTATTATTAGAGTGAATCAGATTGAGGATAAAAACATGAAAACTGTATTGATAATAGATGACGATTTAATGGCCCAAGAGATTATCTCAGAATGGCTAATGGAAAAATACAAGGTTCAAGTTTTACTCGCCAGCAATGTTGGTGAAGGGCTTTTAGTTTTGAAAAATGATATTGTAGATTTTGTAATTTGTGATTACTTAATGCCAGATGGTAATGGAAAAGAAATTTTAAATTTTTTAAAAGAGAGCAATCGCGATAGTCATTTTATACCGATCATAATGTTTTCTGGAAGCCTTGACTTACAATTACTCCCTGCTTTTCCGCTGATCGCAGTAATAAATGACAAAGACTATGATAATTTATTTGGAATTTTAGAGAGGCATCAATGTTTTAGATGAAACACAGGTCGAAATAAGAAATATTAAAAAATTCCTTTAGGCAGCCTTCTTTAGTTCCTCGGCCTTGTTCTTTTCATAAAATCCAATATCCGTTAACCTTTTTCTTCTCTGTTTGCTCATTCCTGGATTTGGCAGTCGAAGTCCATTGCACCAAATTGCAAGAGATTGGTCTTTTGGATAGATTCTGGGCACTTTACAATGCCCATGAATTTTTTTGAATTCTATTAATTTTTGAAAATTATCTTCCCATCTTTGAGTATATAGACTCCAATCGAATCCAATAGAGTCGAGTTTTTGAATAAGGTCACGGTCAAGTTTTTTCTTCTTTGATCTTAAATGTACGACCCAATTTCGGAGTTCGATATTGCTAGAATTTATGGGGACATTACTATGCCCGTGAACATTTTTAAAGTCCAATAGGAGTTTAAAGTTCTGTTCCCATAGATTTTTGTAGGGTTTCCAAGCAAACCCAATATCATCCAATTTCTTCATTTTCTCTAAATCCAAGGTGTCTTTTTTATTCTTTTGTGTACTCATCCAGTTATGCAACTTTGGATCTTTAATTTTGCTTACCCTTTGGTGACCATTCTTTTTCTTAAAGGATTTTAATTTTAGAAAATTGCTTTCCCATTGAATATCTGAATTTTTCCAAAGAAATCCAATTTCATCTAGCATTTTATTTCGCTTTGGATTTAGCGGATTTTTATACTTTCTTTGCGTATCAATCCAGATGGCCAACGAATAATCGCTATAACTTTTGGGCACGTTACAATGTCCAAATTCCTTTTTAAATTTTTTGAGCTTCAAGAAATTTTTTTTCCAATTGTCATCAAGAGGTCTCCAGCTAAATCCTAACTGATTTAATTTTTCCTTATGTTCTTTAGCCAATTTTCTTCGATGTGCTCTTTGTTTGCGAACCCAGCTTGCTAAGGAAGGATCTTCTTGAAAAGAAAAAGGCACATTACAATGTCCATTTTTAATTTTAAAATTTTGTAATTTTTGAAAATTATTTTCCCATATTGAATTCTTTGCACTCTCTTTTGATTCTTGTCGAGAACTCTTTAAGTCTTCATGGGAAATCATCTTTGAGTTGATGTTCAAAACTTTATTTGTCATAAGAAGTTATTCGGAGTCTATAGACTTAACTTTGAGAATTAAACTATCAATTTTTCTTGATATTTAGCTGCCACAAAATGTCGTCGCTTTGAAGGAAAATAATTTTCAAAACAGATGGTTTGAAAAAATCTTTGTGACTAACTATTAATGGCTTAATTGATAATAATGCAATACTTAAGCAAGATGCTCAAGATAAGGCATAATAAATCCGACAAACCTTTTATAAAAATCAGACATAAGGATTTATTATGAAAAGCATCTTGAGCCTTCTCGGATTACTGTCTCTTGTATTGTCTACCGAGGCCTTTGCAGATAATCGCGAAAGGGGACATGCTGAAGATAGAGATCACAGAGATGAACATTCTAAGGATAAAGACCACAAAAGCTTTACTGTAGATAAGAGAGAAGGGAGTATTCCTCTCACGGTTAAATTCAACAGTAGTGGGATTCCATCAGCGAAGAATTTCTACTGGACCTTTGGTGATGAGCAGACACTCGCAACGACAAATGCAATTGTCAGCCATACCTACAATCAGGCAGGAAGTTATACTGCGAGATTGAAATATTCAGTAAAGAACAATGATAAAGACAGAAATCAAGGTAAAGGCAAAGATAAGAATGATCGTGACGATAAGTATAATGAGCTAAAGGATGGTGGCTGGGTTGTTATAAAGGTTTTAAAACCTGCAAACCTTCCCCCAGTAGCGAGCCTTAACTGTACGACAAATAATCTTTTGACGGCCTGTAACGCCCTATCAACTTATGACCCCGAAGGGCAGCCGCTGGCATATAGTTTTAACTATGGTGATGGATTTATTGAATCAAACACAAGCGGAATATCAAGCCATGCTTACGCTTTAGCTGGTCTTTATACAGTCAGTCTCACGGTTACAGATGTCGGTGACTTAACAAGTTCTGTAAGCACTCAAGTTCAAGCGGTTCGTCCACCAAATGTAATTCCTTTTGCTGCCCTAAACTGTATTTCGACAAAGCCTAGATATTTAGAATGCGATAGTATTGGTTCAACTGATTCTGATGGCACAATTGTATCTTACAAATATCTTTTTGATGACGGAACAGTGGAGTCTTCTGCTTCCACTGGCAAGATAGTCCATAATTTTTCCAACGGAGGAAACCATCCAGTAACCTTAGCGGTTATAGATAATGATGGTGGTGCAAATCACATAGATAAAAATGTTCCTGTTCTTGAAAATACTATTCCTGTAGCTGACTTTAACTGTTTATCAAATAAGCCTTATCAAGTCACCTGCCAGTCTATATCCTCAGATCCCGATGCTCCAAATGATTCAATAGTAGAATATTCCTGGAACTTGGATGGACAAACTATAAATAGTTCATCAGGAATATCTCTTGAGTATGATTTTCATAAGGCCGGGGAATTTCCAATTACCCTCACCGTTAAGGATTCCTTCTTGGGGGTTGGAACAATTACAAAATCCATTAATGTCATAGATAATATCCCACCTGTTGCAAGTTTTAATTGCAGCAATACTGGTGTTCAAAGTGTTCATTGTGAAAGCACAAGCACGGATAGTGACGGACAAATTGCAAGCGCTGCTTGGTCACTTGACGACGGTACGAAATTAACAGGTACTAGCATCGACCATTCTTTTAGTTCGGGAGGAGATCATTCAATTTCTTTAACCGTAACAGACAACTTGGGAGCAACCAATTCATTAGAAAATGGTACACCAACAATCTCTAACCTGCTACCTACTGCTGAAATATTTGCCAGTACATTAACTGGAGTCTTTCCTCTTGCTGTAAATTTTGAGGCAAGAAATGTATCGGACTCCGACGGAACGGTTGAAAGTATTAGCTGGGCATTTTCTGATGGTGGAACCGCAGTTGGTGTAAATGTTTCCCATACATTTACCAGTGTTGGAACTTTTAAAGCTACTTTAATTGTTAGGGATAACTTAGGTGGGGTTACATCAAAATCAGTGGATATCGCCACACTTGTACCGCTAAAAGTAGCTCCTGTGGTTGGCTTTAAGTATTTCGAAAATGGCACAACAACCATTGAATTGAGATCCACTATTACAAAGACTCAATTTGATATTGATCATGCCTTTTATACCGTTGACGGAACCCAAATTGTTCCGGTCGCAGAATTTTATAGCGGCACAAGAACTCTCGTTAATTTAAATACGTTTGGACAACATACTATTTCACTAACAGCGGTTGATGTTCGCGGTCAAACAACAAGCACTACTTTTCAATTTGGACTACTTAAAGATCCTTCAACTCTAAAGCCAATATCTGATTTTACAGTCAAGCAATCGAGTGTGCGAACTGCATTTTTTAATTTTAATAAATCATTCAATCCAGATATTCGGTTTGGTATTAAAAATTATCATATAGAGTATGGAGATGGTACCAGCGAAGATATCACAGATGATACTTTTGCCACTCATACCTACCTCAATTCTGGAACATATAATGTCAATCTAGTGGTCATATCGTCTCAAGGAAATGGGACAGTGAGAAGTTTAACTACAAAGTCAGTAACAGTCAGCGACCAAGATGTGCCTGTGATAAATCCAGTTGCAGCGTTTGCATATCAGCTTAATTCATGGGCGTTAAACGTTACATTTGAAAATGAAAAGTCGGGGACTCCCAATGGAAGTATTATTTCATATTTGTGGGATTTTGGAGATGGCACAACAGCAACAGGGCCAAGGGTTGCACATTTCTATGATCCAGGAAGCTATTTAGTAACTCTCACTGTAACAGATTCAGCTGGCCTTAAAAATTTTCAAACTCAACACGTGACGATTACCCAAGTCGGTAGTGATCTCGTGGCAAACATTGATTGTGGAATTTCAACTGCTCAAAAACAAATTTGTAATGTAACTGCGCTCGATAAATTTAATGAAATAAGTTCGGTAAGTGTGAATTGGGGAGACGGGACGACAAGTGATCTCAATGAACCAGTTGAACCGGCGCAGGGACTTTATAAAGTAAGTAAGAAGTTTTTTACAAATGGAATTCAAACAATTGGCCTTCATGTGACGACCGCTAGAGGAGAAACAAAAACTGTATCAACGACAAAAGAAGTTATTCTTTCGGCACCAGTTGCTAAAATCAATTGTACTACAGACAACCTAAGAGCGATTTGCAATTCTGGAGGCAGTAGTGATCCAACTGATGCAGGAATTGAATCTTTCACGTATAATTTTGGAATTGGATTGCCCGTTACAACGTCAAGTGGTTACCTCGTAAATACTTACGCACTAGATGGAACATACAATGTCACGTTGACAGTCAAGAGTAAGTCGGGACTTTCAAGCACGGCCGTGACCCAAGTGATCGTAAAAAACGCTAATCCAATAGCAAGTATAAATTGTTATACGACGAACATGTTAGTTAGCTGCAACTCCCTTGGAAGTTTCGATAAAGAACTTGAAAATCTAACCTATGAATTTGATTTTTCGGATGGATATATTGAAAGTAGCACGACAGGATTTAGCACTCATGCTTACACTGACCCAGGTCTATATACTGTCACATTAAAAGTGACGGACACAGCTGGAAATTCTGGTTTTAAAAGTATGCAAGTGCAACCAGTTCTCCCACCGAATCAACTTCCATTTGCAAGTTTAAATTGTAATTCGGATGCTCCATATATTGGTAGATGTTCTGTTACCGCTCAAGATCCTGATGGAGCTTTGGTTTCTTTTAAGTACAATTGGGACGATAATTCAGAAGAAACTCATGCTACCAGCGAACCAGTATTTCACATATTTTCAACAGGAGGAAGTCACCAAGTTGTTTTAACAATTACAGATAATGATGGTGGGGCAAGTTCTATAACACAGACATTTAATGTTCAAGAGAATCACCCACCACTTGCTTACATCAATTGCTACAATTTTGGCGCCCAATCTATTCGTTGTATTTCACAATCACAAGAACTGGACATGAATGATGTAATTACGGAATACAAATGGAATTTAGGAAACGGCACAGTGATCACTTCGATGGTGCCATCTATTGATTATACATATGCAGCTTCTAGTACCTATACTGTTACACTCCAAGTAAAAGATTCGATGGGAGCAACAAGTTCGGCATCTCAAAGCATTACGACTATCGAGAACCAAGCACCTTTTGCTTCGATCGATTGTCAAAATAGCGGTCTTCAGACTGTAAGCTGCCATACTTTTTCTTATGATTCTGATGGTTCTATTGCAAATATTCATTGGGCACTTGATGATGGATTTGTTTTTAACGGAAATTCATTTACACATACATTTGCAAGTGGTGAAGCTCATAGTGCAACTATTACAATCACTGATAATTTAGGAAAAACCGCAACGGCAACTCAAGATCTCAATGTACTGGTTAACAAGCTTCCAAGTTTTGAAATTTCGATTGATAACGTGAGTGGAATATTGCCGTTTGTCGCACATTTTGAAGCGCAAAAAGTTGTCGATTTGGATGGATCGATAGCTTCGTATAAGTGGATTTTTGGAGATGGAACTTTTTCAGATCAAGCTATAGTTGATCACACTTTTACTACCGCTGGTATTTACAATGTAAAACTTCAAGTTACAGATAACGATGGAGGCATGACAGAAAGAAGCGTGACTGTTAGGACTTCTGCACCTTCGAATTTGATAATAAACACAGACAAAGATAACGGTGTTGCAAACTTAAATGTTCATTTCGATGCCAATGGATCAAGTGATCCAGATGGAGAAATCATAAAATATGAATGGTTTTATCAAGGAAAGAAATTTGCAGAAGGAGTAGAGACAGATTACGAATTTGATATTTCTGGACCTCAGAAAGTTGAATTGGTTGCTACGAATAACTTTGGAATTAAGACACATATTGGAAAAACTATTAATGTAAAAATGCCTGCAATCTATTTAGATGGTATTATCGACGACATAGCGTTTGTTGACAGACAATACTCAACTAAATTGAATTTAATTATTCAGCCTTCAATAATTAAGGAGAACCTAACATATCAATTTGAAGATGCCCCAGAAGGCGTAGTTTTTGACCCTGAGACTGATAATTTTACTTGGACTCCGAATAAAAACGAGATAGGAGAAGTTAATTTTCGATTACTTGTTACCGATGGTGTGCTAAGTTTTTATCGCAAATTTAATATTCGTATTCAGGATCTAACACCGATAGCAACAATTTCATCTACACCATCGGGAGGTGTATTTACAATTCAAAATCCAGACTCTGTGTTTAACAAGGCCCAATTAATTGCCCCAGAAAATATAGCATCATACACACTAAATATTTTTGAAAGTAAAGGTATAGACGGATCGAGCTTAAAAGTTGAAACGTCATCTTTTTTACGAGAACCAATTACTGTTAATTTTAATCAGGCTATACAAATTTCTCAAAGAGTTCAAAAATGGGACGCAGACTTAAATAATTCCCTAAATGCGTTAACACCAAATATTTTAAAGCTAGACGGAAAAAGACTAAGCGCATGTGCCGATGACATGAAAGATTTCGAAATTTCTCTAGATGCGACTCCTGAATTGAAACAGAAAAAATACAATGAACTTAGTGGTTTTGGATCTAACCAGGTATGGTTACATACAGATTATGATGAAAAGAATACAAAAGTTAAGGCATTTAAAGATGCACTTGGAAGTATTTCCCCACTTATAAATAATGCTGATATTTACGTAACAGACGATACGCTTTTTAGTGAATTAGCTGGGAGTGGTGGTTTACATCCAGTCTTTGATAAAAAAACTTTATTGATTAACTTAAATGGATTGGCATTTGGCAAAACTTTACCATACATTAAATTCTTAATACTTCATGAATATAACCACATTCTTCAAAGTAGGGCCAGAGGATGTATCCCCGTAGAGGAAATGAAAAATGAACCTAGTGGCATGTTAAATATCGTTGAAGGTTCCGCTGATTACAACGCTCTATTTGCACTTAACGAAACCGATCGTGGTGAAGTATTAAAAGGAATTGATTTTATTTTTCCTGCTAGATCCTTAGCCGATTCCTTTTTAAAAGAAGGTTTATTTAGAATGACATCTCTTGATGATTTCGATCTAAGATTTCCCTACAGGACACGATTATATTGGGATTACTTGAAAGTTAATTGGCTACAGTTTTTTAAAAATTATGGAGATGACCAGTTAATTCCACTACAGCCACCCAAAATTCTGAGGGACAACTCTGACATTGTTAGAATAATGAAAAAAACATCCGGCACTGATCTTTCAGAAGCTTTATTAAACTTAACTGACGGAGTGAGCAACTTCAATGCCCCGATAAATGGTCAACTTACTACACTTGTGAAAAATAATTCATCGATATTTGATGGGTGGACTCAGGCTGAGTTAAATAACAGTATAAGTGTAACGGAAGACGAATTTGAAATAAAAGCTTTCTCTGGTGTTTCAAAAAATTTTAATGTTAAAGAATTTGCACATCTCAATTTCAATGACGTACCTCCTGATATGATAAAAATAAGTTTTTCCATAATTGGAAGTACACCCAACGAGCCACTAAAAATAAATGCTCGTAGTAATGGAAATACAATTGACTCTAGATTTCAAAGAAATTTCGGAACAAGCACAATATCTAATGAAGTAACAGGCATTAGAAATTTTTCGGCTGCTAATGAACCAACTTCTCAAGTAAGTTTAAATGAAAAAATTTACTTTAGTATTGTAAATCCAAGTTCAATTGATACAAAAGTAAAGTTTAAGGTGAGTATAAGTTGCGGGGGGAATTGCCCAGGGAACAATCTTAGCTTTACTTCTTCAGATCGGAGAACTTTCAAGTTCAAACTATCAAGCAACTCATCAATTTCTGGATTAAGTTACAAATGGCAATTTGGTGATGGGGTTACTTCTACAACAACTACAAGTGAGGTAACTCATACCTATGCCAGTAATTTGCCAGGTGGTGCTTATACAGTATCTGTTCAAACCTACAACAATACCGGATATAGTACAAATGCGACAGCATCAATTTTAGTTAGAACAATTTATCACTATGAGGTTTGGGCACAATGCCAATGGACTGCTAAATATGGTTATTGTTATTATTCTTTTTGTACTCCCGAACAAATTGAAGATAGAACTATTATTAACACCGGACTTCAGTGGACAACTGTATATTATTATGATTCAACTAATAAACTTCTTAGAACTCAATTTATTGCAGAAACCAATAATCTTGCACCTTATACTGCTTTTTTTGTTGATGAAAACGACATAACCGGGCAGACTAAAATAAGTGTTGAAGCAGGTACAGCATGTCCTGGCGGCAAAGATGCTACGCCACCTCAAACTCGTTTAATTCAGTAAAGCTTGGAGTGAATATGTATAAAGTTTTAACATTTATGATCTTAATACTTTTTGCAGCTTCACTTGTTTTTGCAGAAGAAAGCCTATCTCCCATAAGCTATGATTTATCTAATGGAAAAACTATTGCCGCAGGTCAAGTTATCGATGAAAAGGATGGAAAGCGTTACTTTGTAACACAAAAAACTTGGTTTGAAGCTCCAGCTAAGATTGAAATTCCGACAATCTATCGACATATGGTGAAATATAAACCAGGAAAACCCGGAGTAACCAATTTATTTGTGGCCTTACAGGAGACAATTAACGGTAAAGTTAATTACAACGCGTTTGAAGTACGTCCCATAAATGATCAATATGCTAAAGATGCGATTGAAAAATTAGCATCTAGAAATACATTTTCCGGATCAGTAAATCCCTCTTGGCAATTTTGTGAGGCTGATCGCGAGTGTATAATTAAAAACAATCAATGTGGTTATCCAATAGCAGTTAATAAGAAATATCAGAAAAACTATCTGGATTTTCTTAAAACTATAAAGACGAAAACTGATTGCACGAAGGTTTCACTAAAAGCATTAAAGTCTGAAGTAAAATGTATTGAAAACTTTTGCGGCTTTAAATGATATTTAACTCGCTGGTGGAAAATAAATATGAAGCCTTTGTTGCTTGTTTTGATGGTTTTTTTTTCTTTGAATGCTTTTTCTAAGCATAATGAGCCTTTACTGTCAGTAATCCCAGTTTCGAAACTAGTATCAAGTCTTGAGTTAAAGCTAAAGAAATCACCAAAAGATGCAAGCCTTTTATTTGAATTGGCTCGATCGTATTCTTATGCTTCTGTTTTTGATGATGTTCAAGTTTATCCAAAGAAACTAACTGAGGTTTATATAGAGAATCCATCAATAATAATATATTGGTTAGATGCAAATGCCCGAACTGATTCGAAAGCGGTTGATAATTTAAAAAAATCGATTTTATATTATACAGAGGCCATTAAATTAAATCCTAAGGAGACCAGATTTTATGTGGGACGCGGATGGGCCAACAGAGAGTTAAATAATCTATCAAAAGCGAAAAGAGATTTTGTTTTTGTTATAGATCAATTGAAACCCAAAACAAACCGTCCTAAAGGGGTTTCCAAGTGGGATCCTGAAAATTCAAATGTTGAATCTTATAGTGCTTTGTATGAAGCTTCAAAATATTTACGGCCTTTATTGAATGAAGGAAAAGATTCAGAATTACTTGAAAAAGCATCAGTGATTATTAAGGCATTTCGACCACCTGTTGTAAATGATTAAGTAATGTGAGTATTTTTCCAATTAAAGTGGAGCTGATTATTCATAAATTATTATTTTTTGTTATAATAATAACCGTATCGCAAAATAGTATTTCTGCTTTCGCAATAGATTACAGTTCTCCAATAAAATACGATCTGTCTAATGCGAAGATAATTGCGATTGGAAAACTCGAATTAGACGAGTCTGGTAAAGAGATTTTAGTAATAAAAAAACAATGGACGCTTAGTCCTCAAATTGTAAGAATGCCAGAAAGAATAAAAGTAGTAGATATTCCAAAGCTTAGCAAGATTGGTGAGGTTTATATTTACGCTGCGTTAAATGAAACAAATAAAAATGGAGAATTAAAAATTGGATATACAAGATTGGTCAATCTGAATACTGATCAGGCAAAGATCATTTTTGAAAGGCTTGCTAAAAGAAATGATTTCGTAGGTGAAGTAAATCCTTCTTGGCAATTTTGTGAGGCTGATAGTGAGTGCACTATACAACATAATCGATGCGGTAATTCAATCGCAGTTAATAAAAAATATCAGAAAAACTATCTGGATTTTATTAAAACCATAAAGACAAAAACTGATTGCACGAAGGTTGCATCAGAAACAAAGTCCGAAATAAAATGTATTGAAAACTTTTGCAGCCTTAAATGATATTATCTATTCAGCTACATCAAGTCTTTAAGGGGGGAAGTATTGAGAGTAATTATGACTGGGAAAGGAATTAGTTTATTAATATTATTAATGTGTAGCTCTTATTCTGCAGTAGCAGATAATAGTTCTCCGTTAAATTATGATCTGACGAATGGAAAAACTATAATAATAGGAAAGGTTATTGAAGAAAAGGATGGAAAACGGTATTTTGTCACTAGAAAAAAATGGACATTAGGGCCAGACAAGATTCGACTCCATGATCAAGTAACAGATAGATTGGCTTTTGTTAAAAGGGGCAAACTTGGAGAAACAAATATTTATGCTTCTGTAAATGAGACAAATAGTAATGGGATTTTAAAAAATGGTATGAGTGAAGTTGTGCCTGCAACATACGAGAAAGCTCAAATGGCGATTGAAAAACTTGCATTGAGAAATGACTTCATTGGCGAAATAAATCCTTCGTGGGAGTTTTGTGAATCTGATGGTGAATGTATTAAAATAAACAATCGGTGCGGAAACCCTATTGCAGTAAATAAAAAATATCAGAAAAATTATCTCGATTTTCTTAAATCCAAAAAGATTAAATTTGAATGTTCTCAAATGCAAAAGACTCGGACAGAAAGTAAAGATGTACCAAAATGTATAGAAAATTATTGTTCAGTAATTACTATTTTATCTTCAAAATAAAGTACCCAAATAGCTTCAAGCGGATAAATCCAGCAAAAGAAATTGCTATTTAGCTTTCTTGGGGATGCGGGGTTCCAACACCCATTTTTTCTTAATGTTATTAGCCTCAAAATCCTTGGATTTCAGTCACCAGAAGCCACAAGTCAAATGACGAACCTTTGAAAATTGAAAACAAAGACTATTCATTAACGAGAAGTTTTAATTTTTCTAAAGAATAATATGTTGAACCATTATCGAAACTAATGATGTTTCCATCATCTTCTTCAGAAGATGCCCATTCATCGCAAGCGATTTTCCAAGAGATTGGGTCTTGAGATTTCATAAGAGTAACAGTATCAAAAGTCATCCAGCCGACTTTAGTTTCCTCGGGATAGCATTGGCGAATTGATTCTTCAAAGACCTCTTCTGTATCAACAGGCGTTAGTTCTGTTTCAAGGATGTGTTGAACAATCCACTCGGTTCCATATTCACAACCAATACCATGAAGGTGTCTCATTAGATCGTCTGAACCACAATACTTGCATTGTCCAGTGGGAGCGTCTTGGTAACAACCGTAGCAGAATGGAATGGATTGCTTTAATGCCAATTGGTGAAGTTTATTTTGAATTTCAGTTTTCATAAGATTATCTCCTGTTTCTTTTTGTTTTTCCCTCTTGATTGAGGGCCTCTTCACCCAAACCAGAGGCCCGAGGAGGGATAAAAGTGATCGGAGGACTAGAGCGCGCCCCGACTCATGAGCAAGTGAATGAAAAAGACTCGTCTTTGGCAGAACTTGCAGGAGGGGCGAAATAGCGGAAGGAGGGAGTGAGCGGCAAAATTAAAGGACACAGCTATTAAATCGAATGAAGATTAATTTTCCTGGAACACGAGTAATTGAAAGCAAAGAATTTTTCGACAAACATCCTTTATGGGAAAACATGGTTAAAATTGTAGGGCCTTCTGGAATTGGTTCTTCAGATGCAATGATCATTAATCTTTTTCAAGAATCAAAAATTCCATTAAAGATTACCGCTGATGTTGGTGTGAAAAATACGCTTCTTGATTTTATGCCTACAGAAAAATTCGTTCTTGCTCCAAATCCGACTAATTAAGTTGGAACTTCAAGATAGATTCAAATTCGAACATATTTCAGATTGCCTAAAGCTTCAGACGGATTAACTGAATGATCCTTGAATTAATTTTAAATAAAGTAGTCTGTTATTAATCCAAAGGTATTTCATTTGATTGTAATTATTCAGTTTTTAGCGATAATTATTAAATAAAGTCTATCAAATTTATGACTCATTTAAAGAGCAAGCAAACACGGATGTTTGAAGTAAAAAATGAATAAGAAGGCCAGGTCGGAATATTCCCATCGAATTTTTCGACCAGCAGGAAGGAAACAACATATTAATAAAAACTTAGGATAAGCAATAAATGTATTTAGAAAAATTAACTATTAAGAACTTTAGAAATTTCAGCGAGGCTCAATTTAAATTTACCAAAGGTGTAAATTCTATCATTGGAGAAAATGGATCGGGAAAGACGAATCTTTTTGAAGCAATGAGAATGGTGCTGGACGACTCTTTATCCAATAGAGAAAGAAGATTACGAGCTGAAGATTTCAGTAGAGAATTAAAAGACTGGAAGGGACATTGGATTTCGATACAAGCATTTTTCAGTGATATTGGGACAAATGAAATAGAGCGCCTCTTTGCTTTTTCAACATCAAAAACAACTTCTCCAACAAAAGGCTCCTATAGTTTTATTTTTAGGCCAAAAAAAGAAATTCGCAAAAAACTTTATGACCATGCTTCAAAAGCAGACCCGCTTACATGTGAAGCAATTGTAGAAAAATTAACCATAGATGATTATGAATTCGTTTTTCTTTGTAAATCTGAAATTGACCTATCCATACCTGAAAATTATAAAAAGTTTGTGGGGGACTTAGTAAATCATAATTATCCAAACCCTGAGGATAAAACTTATGACGAAATCTGGGGGAATAAACGCGCTATTTTCGATATTCACGATCAAATATCATTTACCTACGTAAAGGCCCTGAGAGATGCTGTGCGGGAGTTGAAGTATTCAAGAAATAGCCCTTTAAAATATCTTTTTGAAGATTTACAGAATCAAGTTCCGAAAACGGAACTCACAAAAATTTCAGGCAATGTGAATGAGTTAAATAAGAACATATCGGAATTAGATGGCATAAAAAAATTCTCGGACGAGATAAAAGAAACATTGCAAGGTTCCGTTGGTTTTTCTTATGCACCAATAGTTCAGGTAAAATCTCAAATTCCAGATGATATAAGCCAACTTTTAAAATCATTGGCTCTTTGGGTTGGCGATCCTAATGAAACGCACATTGGAAATTTGGATGAACTAAGTCTTGGCGGTGCAAACCTTATTTATCTTTCGATCAAACTTCTTGAGTACGAAAGGAAACAAAAAAATAGCAAGATAACTCATTTCTTACTAATAGAAGAGCCTGAAGCTCACATTCATACCCACATTCAGAAGTCACTCTTTAATAATCTCCATAATGATTCAACACAAGTGTTTGTCAGTACCCACTCTACACATTTATCAGCAGCTTCTAAAATTTCTGGGATGAATATCTTAGCTATTAAAAATAAAAAGTGTGAAGTCTTTTGGCCGTCTAATAATCTTGCTCCCGAAATGACTCAAAAGATAGAGAGGTATCTTGATGCCATACGATCAAATCTCCTTTTTGCAAAAGGAGTTATCCTTGTTGAAGGAGATGGGGAAGATATCGCTATTCCCGCTTTCTTAAAAAACTGTCTTGGAATAAATCTAGATGAACTTGGGGTAAGTATCGTTAATATTGGCTCAACTGGTTTTGAGAATATTGCACAGTTGTTTTCAAAAGAGCGAATAAAAAGATATTGCTCAATTATAACAGATTCCGATACAGCAATCATTGATTTGAGCAAAGTTGATGAGAAAACAACTGATAAATTTATAAAAAAGCAACTTCGATCACAAAAGGTAGGTAGAGAAAGAAAAGAGCGTTTAAACAAGAACTTTAAAGATAATTTTTGGGTAAAGATGGTGTACTCAAAACATACTTTTGAAATTGATTTAGTAGCACAAGGAAAAGGAAATAGAAGCTATTTTACAGAAATTGCTGAAAGCTATTATGCCGATTCTATTGATGATGTAAAAAAAGAACTTGAAGCAGACGATGTTGAAACATATGGCAGAAGAGTTCTAAAAATGTCAAAGATAATCGGGAAGGGATGGTTTGCTACAGAACTTGCCGAAACTGTTGATGTTTATTTTGAAATCCCTGACTACATAATAGATGCAGTAACCTTTGCTGGGCAAGACACTATAAAGGAAAATGTTATTACAAAAATGCTTCGCTTTCAGTGTGATGAGCTTTTAAAAAATGATGACGTTAATCCAGGCATTAAAAAATTAGTGAGCGATTTTTATTCTTTAACGCTCGATCAAAAGATGGAAGCCTACAAGAAGATATACACCGATAACTTGACCAGATTTTATGATTCATGGATACAGACATGTTTGTTCTAAATGAAGAGCAGAAAAAATATGTTGAGTGTTTGGACGATTCTTTAGTTATTGCTTGCCCAGGAAGCGGAAAGACTCGTTCAATTTGTTTAAAAGTTTCATATCTCTTAGAGCAAAATGCGAATCCTCGGGACCATGTCGCGGTTCTAACGTTTACAAATAGAGCCGCAGATGAAATTTTCGATCGCATCAGTTTAACAACTCAAATTCCGAAAAATTTATGGCTCGGAACAATCCACTCATTTTGTCTAGAATGGATTTTGAGATCATTTCAAAACGAAATCGAACATCTTTCTCGCGGATTTACTCTTGCAGATGAATTTACACAATATAAGATTTTGGGAGAACTAAAGACCAAATACAAGGTTAATCCTTATGATAATATCAACACCAAGCTAGATACAAATGGTGCTTATCTTGAAAAAGATCAGACTAAAATAAATATTTTGAAAGAATATCACAAGGAACTAAAAAGACTTGCTCTCATTGATTACGATCAGGTTTTGTATTTCTGTTATCTTTTTTTAAAAAATAATCAACGAGCAGCAACCATGCTGGGAAATCTTTTCAAGTGGATTATCGTTGATGAATATCAAGACACTCAAGAACTTCAGTATCAAATAATTGGACTCTTGAAAAAATTTAATCGGTTTTTAAAAGTTTCATTCGTAGGCGACCCAGATCAAGCTATTTTTGCAGGGCTTGGAGGAATTGCATATAATAAAGCTTCATTGGAAAAAATTTGCGGAGTTTCATTTAAGGAGCATCAGCTTGTTGGTTGCTATCGCTCTTCCCAGAAAATTATCGACTATTATAGTAAATATAAAGCTCAGAATGGTTCAATAAAATCGCTTGCAAATATAACTCATTCTACTTTTATTAAATACAATAATACAATTTCAAAGGATTCCCTCTCTTTAGCAATCTTATCGATCATTCGACATGAACTTTCTTCAGGTGTTGTAGATAAGGATATTTGCGTTCTTTCTCCTCAATGGGATAATTTAAAAGAAATTGCCTTAGAATTAAAAAGACAAGCACCAGATATTTCTATTGATGCCCCTGGAGTTTCTCCAATATCAAAAAATCGAGAAAATATTTGGTTCCCTCTCTCAAAAATTCTTTTAACAGAATCTAGTCCTGAAAATTTTAGAAGAAGAATGAAATGGGCCAGAGAGGCTATACAATTTATTTCTGATTTGCGTGGTTCTCCTTTAGAAATGTCAGCTCTTTCGTTTTTAGAAGTAGTCAATTTATCAAAGTCTAGCAACACGAAAGGTATAGAGTTTTTATCAGATTCGATCCAAAAAACACTTTCATTTGTTGGAGTTGATTTAGCACTTAACGAGCTTGCAAACGAAAGATTCAATACTTTTTTAGAAGGCACTAAAAAAAGGCTTACTGATTATTCTATACCTGATGATGTTGATACGTTTAGAAGTTTTTATAAAGAAAGCGAGGGGATTGTTCTAAGTTCTTTTCATGGAGTTAAAGGGGAAGAGTATGAAGTTGTAATTGCGGTAGGACTCCTTAAAGGGAAAGTTCCACATTGGGATGTAGTTATAAACGAATCAATCGGCGTTCAAAACTCAGAGGCGAACAAGCTCCTTTATGTCATTTCATCAAGGGCAAAATCTAGGCTCTATCTCTTTAGCGAGACTGGTTACAAAACTAAAGGTGGCAAAGCATATGAGCCAACGACACAGCTAACTCAAAACTATTTTTATGATCCTTGATTTCTAAAAAGATTTTGCGGATAGTTGTGTTTTTTTGTGTGTAATATGATGTCTTTCTTAGTTATTGCTTGTCATACTTCATAAAACAACTCATAATTCTAAATACTTACATTTATTTTAAATTATCACGGAGTGGATATTGAATCTGGAAATTACGGATAGATGGCTATCTGTTCAAGAAATTGCTCATTATTTGGGAATCTCAAAGGAAACGATCTATCGTTGGCTTGATTCTAAGAAAATCCCTGCTCATAAAATTGGAAAACAATGGAAGTTTAAAACTGTTGAAGTTGATCAATGGATTCGATGCGGGGAAGCTTCCGATGAAGCTACAGTAGGCAGAGAAAAGCAAGGGGGCCTAAATTGAATGCTGTAGAAATTGAAGAAGCAGTTTCAAAGTTAGCTGAGCAACCATTTGATGCTGAGAACTTTCCATTTTTATTTTTAGAGGCATTTGGGAACAAGGCGACGACTATACAGCGTCTTCGTTCAGGAGCTTCAAATAAATCAGATGTAGAAGGTGGAGTCTTACAACATAACAATATTCACATAGCAATTTCAAAGGGTGGGGATGTCACTAATACTTTGATAAAACTTCGTGAAAGCTCTGCCACTATAAGACAAAAAGCAAAGTTTATTCTCGCAACTGATGGAAAGGAATTTCAGGCTGAGGATTTATCTTCTGATACAGCACCGATTGTCTGCGAGTATAAAGATTTTCCTGATCATTTTGGATTTTTTCTACCACTTGCAGGTATTTCAACAGTAAAGCAAATTCGAGAAAGCTCATTTGATATTAAGGCTACTGGTCGCTTAAATCGTTTATATGTTGAGCTACTTAAAGATAATCCAAAATGGGGAAGTGCTGAACGTCGGCACGACATGAATCACTTTATGGCAAGACTCATATTTTGTTTTTTTGCCGAAGACACAAACATTTTCAACCAAGAAGGATTATTTTCTAAAACTATTGAGCAAATGAGTGAGAAAGATTCCTCAAATACTCACGAAATTATAGAAGAAGTCTTTCGTGCCATGAATACAGACTACAAAGAACGTAAGAAGGCTAAGCTCCCAAGGTGGGTTGAGGACTTTCCCTATGTAAATGGTGGGCTGTTTTCAGGAAAAACGGAAGTTCCAAAGTTTAGTAAAATCGCTCGATCTTATTTATTACATATCGGAAATCTTGAATGGAAAAAAATCAACCCAGATATTTTTGGGTCAATGATTCAGGCCGTGACCGAAGATGAGGAACGTGGTGCTTTAGGGATGCACTATACGAGTGTGCCAAATATATTGCGTGTTCTGAATCCACTTTTTTTAGATGATCTACGAGAACAATTAGAAAAAGCAGGTAATAACGCTAGAATGTTATTAAATCTTCGAAAGCGGATTTCTAAAATACGAATATTTGATCCCGCTTGTGGGTCGGGGAATTTTCTTGTTATTGCTTACAAGGAAATGAGGGCAATTGAAGCTGAGATTAATAGAAGAAGAGGTGAGCCTAATTCTCAAACCGAGATTCAACTCACAAATTTTAGAGGAATTGAGCTGCGAGATTTTCCTGCAGAAGTTGCTCGACTCGCTTTGATAATTGCGGAGTACCAGTGTAATGTTCTTTATATTGGTCAAATGTTGGCACTTCAAGAGTTTTTGCCACTAGAAGCAGAGAACTGGATTGTTAATAATAATGCTCTTCAGGTTGACTGGTTTAAAGTTTGTCCAATTTCTGAAAGTGAAGAACGTATTGAAACCTATCTTTGTGGAAACCCGCCGTACAAAGGGAGTCAGTGGCAGTCAAGCAAACAGAAGGAAGATCTAGAAAAAGTTTTTTCCCAAAGAACTAAAAAATGGAAATCGTTGGATTATGTATCTGGTTGGTTTTTAAAAGCATCTGAATATAACAAAAGAGCATTTTCGACAGCGGCGTTTGTTTCAACCAACTCGGTTTGCCAGGGGAGACAAGTTGATACACTTTGGTCTCTCATATTTGAGGATAAAAATGTAATCCAATTTGCTCACACCTCTTTTAAGTGGTCAAATCTTGCAAGCCATAATGCAGGTGTAACAGTTATTATTGTTGGGTTTTCGACAAGCAGTTCAACTTCAAAGAGGTTATTTTCTGAGGCTGAAAATGGTGAGTCTGTTGTTAAGGTTACAGAAAATATCAATGCTTATCTCGTCTCAGGTGCAAACGTTGTTATTTCACAGAGATCACAACCGATGAGTGAATTGAGTGAAATGAATTTTGGTAATATGCCAAATGATGGTGGTTATTTACTACTTAATAATTCGGAAGCAAAGATTGCAATAAAGGAGTTTGGGGTAGAGCCTAAATACATTCGATCTTTTGTTGGCTCACAAGAGTTTATAAAAGGTGTTGATAGAAAATGCATTTGGATTGAGCATGATGAATATAAGGTCGCTTCGCACAATCAATGGTTAGAGGAAAAATTTAAAGCTGTCAAAAAACAGAGATTAGAATCAGATCGAGAAACAACAAGGGAACTTGCAAATATACCTTATAGGTTCGGAGAGGTTAGGCAGAGTGGGGCAGAGAGAATAATTGTTGTTCCTTCGATAACATCAGAAAATCGCGATTACCTTCCGTGTGGACTGCTTCCTGTTGGAACGATTGTGAGTAATAAAAATTTTGCATTATTTGATGCCCCCATATGGAATTTAGCTATCATTGCTTCTCGCCTACATTGGGTTTGGATAGGAACCGTGTGTGTGAGAATGAGAACAGATTTCTCATACTCAAATACATTAGGTTGGAATACATTTCCAATGCCGAAGATGACAGAGCGGAATAAGGTAGAGTTAGCAAAATGTGCAGAAGAGATATTACTCGCGAGAGAGGCTCATTTTCCATCTACGATCTCCGACCTGTATAATCCAGAAAAAATGCCAGAAGATTTACGACGAGCACATGAGCGGAATGATGAAGTTCTTGAACGAATTTATATTGGAAGACGCTTTAAGAATGACAGTGAGAGATTAGAAAAACTGTTTGAACTTTATACAAAGATGGTTTCACTTAGCGAAACTATTCAAAAAGAGAAAAAAAAGAAAAGCAAGGAAGATAAAAAATGAGTACGAAAATTTCAGTACCGACGGTTTCTGCACTGTATGCCTGCACTGGTCGCTCTACTAAATCGAATGATATGGGTATGCGTCCAATGCAAGAACGAGCTTATCAAAAACGTGGGGAACAATATTTACTTATTAAATCTCCACCAGCATCTGGTAAGAGTAGAGCATTAATGTTTATTGCTTTGGATAAACTTAAAAATCAAGGTTTAAAAAAAGCATTGATTATTGTTCCCGAAAAAACGATTGGAGCAAGCTTTAATGATGAACCATTAACAAAGTTTGGATTCTGCTTTGATTGGGTTGTTGTTCCCAAGTGGAACCTTTGTAATGCCCCAGGGGGCGACAACGGAGGGAAGGTTGATGCGGTTAAGTCATTCATTGAAAGTAATGACCAAGTTTTAGTTTGTACTCACGCTACCTTTAGATTCGCTGTTGATCGCTTTGGAGTTGAGACTTTTGATGATTGTTTAATAGCCATAGATGAATTTCACCACGTAAGTGCAAATCCTGATAATAAACTAGGAGCACATCTTGGCCAATTTATGGCAAGAGATAAAGTACACGTCGTTGCGATGACGGGGTCATATTTTCGAGGCGATGCAGAGGCAGTTCTTTCTCCACAGGATGAATCTAAGTTTGAAACAGTAACCTATACTTACTATGAGCAATTGAATGGATACCAATATCTTAAACAATTAGATATGGGATATTATTTTTATACAGGTTCATATAGTGATGAAATTTTAAGTGTTCTGAATCCAGAAGAAAAAACCATTGTACATATTCCTAACGTAAATTCACGAGAAAGTACCAAAGATAAAATCAAAGAGGTGGAGCATATTTTAGGTGAGCTTGGTGATTGGCAGGGCACTGACGAACATACAGGATTTCATCTTGTAAAAACAAAAAATGGAAAAATTCTTCGAATTGCAGATTTAGTTGATGATGACGCTAAAAGAGCAAAGGTATTAGAGTCACTTCGTGACCCAATTCAGAAAGATAATCGTGATCATGTTGATATTATTATTGCTCTAGGAATGGCCAAAGAGGGATTTGATTGGATTTGGTGTGAACACGCTCTTACCGTTGGTTATCGTTCAAGTTTAACTGAGATTATTCAGATTATTGGAAGAGCCACTCGTGATGCTAAAGATAAAGTGAGGGCCAGATTTACAAATTTAATTGCGGAACCTGATGCTTCTGAGGAAGCAGTTGCAGAAGCTGTAAATGATACGCTGAAAGCGATCTCAGCAAGTTTACTAATGGAACAAGTATTGGCTCCTCGTTTTAATTTTGTTCCTCGAAATCCAACAAATCAACCAACTGAAGGTTTTGATTACGGAGAAGGCGGGTACGACCCAGCTAGGACAAATGTAGGCTTTAATCCAAACACAGGTCAATTTCAGATTGAAATTGCTGGACTAGCAGAACCACAAAGTAACGAAGCTAAAAGAGTATGCCAAGAGGACTTAAATGAGGTAATTGCTTCGTTTGTTCAGGATAAAACAGCATTGGAGCGTGGGTTATTTGATACAGAGATGGTTCCAGAAGAACTAACTCAATTGAGAATGGGTAAAATTGTTAGAGATAGATATCCTGAATTAAGTGAGGAAGATCAAGAAGCAGTACGCCAACATGCAATTGCGGCTTTGAATCTGACTCAACAAGCGAAAGCTATTCTAAATTCATCTGGAGAAGGAGAAGGAAGTCGTAACACAGCTCTTATTGATGGGATTAGAAGATTTGCAATGGATGTCAGAGAGCTAGAGATTGATCTTATTGATCGAATTAATCCATTTGGAGAAGCTTACGCAATTCTTGCAAAAACTATGAGTGAGGAAAGTCTTAAGCAGGTCGCAAATGCAATTGCTGGCCGTAAAACAACGATTACAATTGAAGAGGCAAGGGAATTAGCAAAAAGGGCAAAAAAATTTAAAGATGAGCGTGGAAGACTTCCATTGATAACTTCACAAGACCCATGGGAAAAGAGAATGGCTGAAGGGATTGCTGTTCTTCAACGTCATACAGCGAGTAAAAAAAATGACTGATTTAACTTCTGACGAACAACTATTAGCTGATCTAGGTGTGGAATCTGAAGTCGAGTCGCAGTCGACAGGTTCTGCAAGAGAACTAAGAATAATTGCTGGATTTGAAGAGATTGAAAAATTTGTTGAACGTAATAAGTACCCTCCTGCTCATGGAGAGGATAAGGACATATTTGAAAGAATCTATGCTGTAAGACTGGACAGAATTCGTTCATCAGCAGAGTGCTTAAATATTCTAAAGGATAAAGACCGTTTTGGACTCTTAAGGGGATATGAGGTACAAGGCGAAATTGAAGCGGATAAATCACTAGAAAATGATGAAGATATACTTGCCGACCTAGGTGTAATTCCTAATAACGAATCTGATATAACAAAACTAAAACACGTTAGAACACGTGAGGAAATTCGAATGGCAGAGGAATTTGCTAAACGGACACCTTGCCTTGATTTTGATAAATTCAAACCACTGTTTAAGGAAGTTCAAAGAGAGTTAAAGTCAGGAACTCGCGAAACACATAGCTTTAAGAGAAATAACACAGTTAGTTTAGGGGATTTGTTTATTCTTGGGGGCCAGCTTACATATGTCGCCGACATGGGGGAAGAGTACATGGCGGATTATGGAATGAAAAATCGTAAACTACGAGTTATTTATGATAATGGGACTGAAAGTGATATCCTTTTAAATTCTTTCGTAAGAGCACTTTATAAAGACACTTCTTCAAGAAGAATTGAATCAAATAAGTTAGGGCCTCTTTTTTCTGGAATTGTTGAAGAATCTGATGAAACATCTGGAACGATCTATGTCTTAAGAAGTAAATCCGACCACCCATTTATATCTAAAAGTAGAGATGTAATTCATAAAATTGGTGTAACCAGAAACAAAGTTGAAACCCGAATTCTTAATGCAGAACTTGATCCAACTTATTTGATGGCTGAAGTTGATATCGTAGCAACTTATGAGCTTGCGAACTTAAATAGAGCTAGGTTGGAAAATATCATTCATAAGTTTTTTAAGTCTGTTCAACTTAAAATTGAAATTAAAGATAGATTTGGGAATCCAATCGTTCCTAAAGAATGGTTCTTAGTGCCACTATTCATAATTGATGAAGCTGTTGAGCGAATTAAAGATGGTTCGATTGTTAATTGTGAGTATGATCCTAAGCAAGGGAAAATTATCGAATTTAAAAAAAAATCGAAGTAGTTCGCATGATAAATGAAGATTTTGTTAATAGTTATAGTTTTATTTTTTCCTATTTAGAACCTCACTTGAAACTTAATGAGAGGAAAGATAATGAGAGTTGAAAAAGTCAATTTCACAATAGGTGATAGCAAAACAGAAATTACGCTCTTTCCAAATGGAGAAGAAGTTCGTTCTAAGAATACATTCAGTATTTTGATTGGAAAAAATGGAACATTTAAAAGTAGCACTTTGAAGGTCGTTGCAGATTTTTACAGAAAAAGTAGAAAGACCAAGGACGAAATCATTGGCGATGTGACAAGTATAGATACTCCTTCAAAGGTTATTGCAATTTCCTCTACTTCAGGTGATAAGTTTGCACTTTCTCAACAAACAGTGTTCCCATCAATGAAATATCAGGCTATCAGTAGCGATTTGAGATATTTTTATTTTGGTCCAAAAAGTCGTTCAAGCTTTTCAAATAGGTTTCAAGTACAACAACTTATGGATGCAGTGGCTTATGGGATGTCTTCACAAAAAACGAAGGCAACAATTTTGCACATTTTTAAGGATCTTGAGCTATATCCCACATTGGAATTTGTTTTCAAGAAATCGGATAAACTTTCAAAACTAAGTGATAAAGATGCAAGAATTAAAATAAATGAAATCCTAGAAAAGAAGCTCGAAGGAAACAAATCGTTACAAAAGAGGCTTGAAAAAATATCAAAAGACATTTTCTCTCAAAAAAATGGAATCCACTTTTTTTGGGATTTAAAGACTGAAGAAAACTATTCTGACATGTTGACTCTTATAAACATCCTGCTTGGTAAGCAACAGTTACAATTTGTAGATGTAAAACTTAGTAAGTTAGACTTAACTTCATTCGGGATAAATCAACTTTCTAGTGGTGAAGCAAGTCTTCTTCTAAAATTCTTATCACTCGCATCTGTAGTGGAAGATAATAGTTTAATTCTATTTGATGAGCCTGAGAATAGCTTACATCCCAATTGGCAAATTACATTCTTAGATCAATTTAAGAAGGTTCTCTCCTCTCTTGAAGGATGTCATGTCATCATTGCAACTCATTCACCTCACATTCTTTCAGATTTTAAGAACGAAGATGGTTGTGTGGTAGAATTAAGTCGTGACAAAAACAAGATTATTGGCACTCCAATTGACTTTGAAATATATGGATGGTCGGTTGAAAAAATTTTAATTGATATCTTCGGTATAGCAACGACCAGAAATCATTATTTTGAGATGAGACTCCGTAGGCTTCTTAAAGAAATTGGTTCGACTAATCCGTCAAGTGATGAAGTTTCATCATTGATTCATGAACTCGAAGGATTTGCCAAAGATCGGGATGATCCACTGAAAAACATTTTGGAAGAAGCAAGAAAGACTATTCAGTTATGAGAAAGCAATTTAACCCTTTTCAACTTACTGAAGATGACGAATCCCTAATTGAGGCTTTGCTTAAGATTGGTCGTAAATCATGGACAGATAAAACGATCAATATCGATGGAACTGACTATACTCTACAACGAAATAGCCTAAGGAATAGAATTTCAGTTTATTTAGAAAATGAGCAAGATGGTTTTTGTGCATACTGTGCAACGGTCGGAAGTGGTATAAGGGAAGTTGAACACTTTTTTAAAAAAAGTACTTACCCAAATTTAACATGGAATCCAAATAATTTACTTAGTAGCTGTATAGATTGTAATCATCGAAGAAAGGGGACTAGAAACTTCGTTATTAACCCTCCTGCTGCTGATGAAAGAGATTTAATTGTTGATGCAACTCAGTTGGATTGTTCAGTCGTTAATCCATTACTTGATAATCCAAACGAGCACATTATATGGAGTGCTAATATCATCCTTTGCTTAGGGCATCGAACAACAATGGGGCAAAAAACGATAGCGACTTTCGAAATTGATGGCAATAATGTTACACTCATGAGATCAGCAACCCATGATAAGCACAATCATCCTCTTACTGCTGACGAGGAAATAGAGCTTGCCAAGATCATATCAATCCCACGTGTGAGAGCATAGTCTTGGTAATGAATAATTTGGCTTAAGCTTTAATTTCTTCTACGAAATTATCTAGAGTTTTCTTTAACCCAACAGTTGAATCCTTTTCCCGCTTGTTGTTCGAAAATTTTTTGGTGTTATTCTGAGCTTTCATTCTTTCGACTTCTTTTACATGGCCACCCAGTGTAATTTTCTTCCGAGTCAAGATTCTCACACCAGCTCAAGCCAGCCGAGTAGGGCCTTTTGATGAAATACAATGAAATCGAATGAAGAATAATGAAAATATAAAAGGCACGAAAGGCAGAGTTTCACTCGTAAATTGTTAATAATAAAACATTTTTAAGAAGCAATAATTATGCCTCGGGTAGTTCTGGCATGTGCCTTTTAACCTAATGTAATTGTTAGTTCTTACTCTATGTACCATAGGCCGTAAGCACTGATAAGCACTGTTTTAATTAAAATATCAATTATATTTGGTTTAGATGGGGTTGATTAATCTAAAATGAATCCCACTCTGATACTTGAGAGATCACTTAAATTTTGGAGAAAAGATGGAAAGGAAAATGACTGGTAGTGATGGTATGGCAATAATAATCCCTAGTGGACATAGAGGGATGCAAGGAAGTGATGGAAGAATGGTCGCAATACCACCTGGTGGTCGAGGTATGCAAGGCACTGATGGGAGAATGGTTGCAATTCCATCAGGCGGTAGGGGGGTACAAGGTAGAGATGGAAGAATGATCGCTATTCGTTCTGGATATAGAAGTATGCAGGGAAGTGATGGAAGAGTAGCTGCAATACCACCTGGTGGTCGAGGTATGCAAGGCACTGATGGGAGAATGGTTGCAATTGGTGCAGGCTGTAGAGGAATGCAGGGACCTGATGGAAGAATGGTAGCAATACATCCAGGTAAAAGAGGAGTTGCAGATGCCAATGGAAGAATGAGAAATAAATAGCTTATGAGATATGGTCAAGAAACAATGACTTCAGTAAATAACTCTATAGATGAGTTTAGAAATCTTGTTAATGATTTGCATCGGCTTGTAGAAAGCTTAATGGATGATAAAAAAAAATGGTACGTCTTATGTAGTGCCATGGATACTATAGATCATACTGAAGCTGCGATAAAATCTTACGAAAGTAATTTAGACACTAAGGATTTAGGAAATATTTATCTGTCAGTTTACGGATTGTTTCAGTCATTAGTAGTTCAACAAGATGCCCTTTTTGAAATATTTACTGTTTTAGAAGTGCCAAGAGAAATTAATTCAGCACTTAGTTCAATAAGAGATATTAGAAACGATAGCTCAGGTCATCCAGTTAATAGAAGCAGAAGAGTCCCATCTGCTAGATCAAGTTTCTTTTATTCAATGGACTGGAATAAAGAGAATTTTACCCTGAATCGAACCTATCATGATGGAACACCACATGATTATGTCGAGATAAAGCCTCTTGAATTAGTGCTCTTACAGAGAGAGCAAATTAATTTAGGACTACAGTTACTCATTCAAGAATTAAAAGATCGTGAAAATAAGCACAGAGAGAATTTTAAGGGAGTTCGGATGGAAGAAATTTTTAATGGTTATGGATATTGTTTTGAAAAAATTTTTACACATTTAATGAAAGGACAGATAACACCTTTTGCAATTGCTAGAGGCTCTTTTATAGAAGTACAAAGAAATTTAAATAAGTTTATTACTGAACTTGAAGCACGTGAGATAAGAAATTCGTTACTTGGTGTCACTACAACTTTGGATGAAATTATACATCCATTAAAACGTTTAGATGAATACTTCACCAGTAGCGAGGAACATGACCCAATAGATATACTATCATTTGCTCGACATTTTGAAATTTTAATTGAAGAAATTATAGTTATGGCAAAAGAAATTGATGAGGATTATAGCGAAAAAATGTAATGAGTAAAAAAAGGCAGTGGGGAATTGAAAGATGCGTGTGAATGATAAATGGCCACCTTTTGAGTATTGCCATAATAATTTTGTAATATCAAAATATTCCAATCCATACCAATTTCTTTCAAACGCTGAAGATAATAATCTTTCAGACATCAAAATTTATCATGAGATACCAAAAGAACATTATATAAAAGCGATTGATAATTCATGTCTGTATTTTAGATCAGCTTATGGACATAGACAAAATCAGAGCGAGAGGGCCGATCCGAACGAAATGAGACCCTCTACTGAATCCTTGAATAATCAGTACAATTCTTGGCTAAAAATTGGTGAAGGGATTGAAGGACTTAACAATAAAGAGATCGCATTGATAGGTAGAGACATTCATTTTGAGCAAGAAACAGAAAGTCAGATGCATTGGATAAGTTGCTGGAGTACCAAATTTCCCAATAAAAAAGAGAACTACGAGATTCTCGAAACAACTCTTCGTGATATCTGTGAGGTTTTAAAAAATCATGATTACGATATTTCAAGAAGTATAGGGTTAGGTGAATTTAAAGTTGGATTTACTCATTACGAGGAACATAAAATAGGTGAAGATATATTTGATGATGTATTTACTAAACCCCCTCATTTATCTTGGGAAAAAGAATTTAGAATTTGTTTTCACCCTTCGCCTGAAATTGAATTAATTCTTCGAAAAATATCATATGAACCTGAGACTGAAATGAGCGAAGAGCAAAAAAGTATCTTCTTTAACAATGAATCATTAAAAGAATTTTTAGAAATACCTCTAAACACTTCAATGTTTCGTTTGTTGTAAAAGACATTACTTGGAAAATGTTAACCTAAATGCAGATCATAGGTAAATTTTGAAGAATATGTATTTCTCCAGAGAGCGTCTTGTACAACAATTTTAAAATCTTTCGAGCGTGATTCTTTAAAAAATTTTTCTAATGCTTCATCAGGTATTTCAACCAAATGTGACTTGCCTGATTCAATCGAGAGAGGACAATTGTGATTAACGCCATAATAAGAGAGGCTAGTTTGGCACCACCCAAGTGTGTATGGAATTCTTTTAAATTTAATTAGGTGATTTATATATTCTATCAACGGAGTTTGTCCAAAAGGATATAAAAAAGAAACACTAGTTATGTGGACAGGGCCACTAGACGGATTTTGAATTGAAACGACAACACCGCTAATTCCATAAACGATTTGAATTCGAATCTTTGGACGAGAACGTAGGATATTCCAAATGAATACAAACGTTGATAAAATTGCACCGTAAATAGCTAGCCCTTCTGTGAGTTTAATTAAGTCCTCCTGAATTTATTTATTAGTCACCAGCAGACTCTTCTAGCGATAAAGCAAGATAAGCGTGCTGGTGCTTTAATTCATTCTTTATTCATAAAACGAACTATCATCGATTTCTTTTCTTGTCCAAGGACTGGCCAAAGCATTTCTAAATGATCTTCAGGAATAAATTTGATCAGTTCCAAAACATTAGAAGATGGTACATCAAAATTATTCAAAAGTGTTTGAGCCGCCTGCAATCTTCTGAATGGATCATTATCAGTTTTAATAATTTTTTCTAATCCAATATAAGCTTTAGTTGGTTCTTGTTCTTTTAGATTCTCTATATCTCCAAAAAGTTCAAGCCAGCGACCAGATATTTTAACAGGTATTGTTGGTGAGTCCTTTTTTAGAATTTTTGGTAAAGCAGCCATTGGAATTCTCCTTTTAGATTCATTTAAATAATGTTTGTAATTGTGATAACCGAACTTCTTAGCAGCCTCATCATAAGCCTTACTCAATGGTATGCCTTGATTCTTACTTAGTTTTTTTGCTTCTTGTTTTAGGAACGACGGAGAGACTGGAGTAATCATATAAACCTCATCTTAATGCTTATTAATGTAATGTCGTCTGCTCCAAAACATCTGTAAGCGGATGTTATGTTTATACGAAATAGAGAATGAGAACATTCAATGGTAGCACTCGAGTGCAAGCTTTAGACGCAGACGCATGGCTTCTACCTAACCGTAAAAGAGGCTAGCTATTTTTAAAAGATGTGTCAAGGTGGCTGATTTATCTCTAAAGAGTCGGCAAGCCCGAAGAATATGGGGAATTGAATTAATTCCCCATACTCTGAAGCATCGGCATAATAATCCTGAGTTTATTCTCATCCATTCTCTCGATGAGTTTTTGGCATTCTTCGATTATTTCATGACGTAGGGGAGCAACTTTTAAAAGCTGGTTGAAATATTCCATCGTGAAACCATAGGCACCAATAATTTGCAGAATCTTTTTATCAGTAAGGGCAACGCGTCCATTTTCAATAAAGCCAATGGTATTAATTCCTAAACCACAAAGCTTAGATGCTTCGTACTGATTAATATTTTTAAGAAGCCTCATTTCTTTTAAAACTTTGCATTCTCTTGTAATGCGACGATGGCAAAATCTTCGATCAGGTCTGTTCTTCGGTTGACCTTTTGTTTTAACCGAATTGGCCTCTAGCGAGACTCGGACTTTTCCAGAGCGAAGAGCTTCAATTTGTGAATCGCTGAAGCCATATTTTTCTTGGAACTCTTTAAGTTTTTCAACGGTGATCACTCCACGGCCATTTTCTAGGCGTTCGATATTTTTGTAAGAGAAGTCAAAAAGAAGTCCTGCTTGCTGTCTTGTGAGATTCTTAAGGAGTCTCATTTTTTTAATTAGAACGGCGTAATCAGAAAGAAAGGTTTGCTCATTTATTTTATTAGTTTCCATAAAATTATTCTCCTAAATGTGAATAGCCTTGGCCTTGGCAAGCGTATGCTTGAGGAGGAGGCAAAAAAATTGGTTAGTAATAGCAAGGATTGGTGCAAGCAAACGCTTGCTCGAAAGTTGTTGGGATTTTAGAAAGTTAGGAATTTAAATGCTACGAAATGCAAGCGTGTGCTTGCTCGCTACATTCTTAAAAGTTTCTGGTAAGCATTTGGTAAGCAGTTAGTGAAAGATGAGGAAATTTAGAGAAATAAAGACCTAATTCAAGATTCTCATTTACGAATAATTAAGTTGTTAATAATGTTTGGGATTTGTTTATTTGCCGATATTTTTGATTTTCAAATGGAGCGGGATAAGAGACTCGAACTCTCGACCTTCTGCATGGCAAGCAGACGCTCTAGCCAACTGAGCTAATCCCGCAAAGAATTATTGGTAAAAGCGATAATAAGGATTTGGAAAAAAGAAGTCAATGAGATTTCTGGCTCCTAGCAGTGCGACATCTACAATTTAACTTCGTTTCCAAGGCGATTGATAAGAGTCCCGGAGAATGAAAAGCTCTCCGGGTTCAGCGCCGGAATTTTTCCCTCTCCTCCAGGAATGTCGATGACGTATTGGGGGAGTGCCCAGCCTGGAAGTAAATTGTGAAGAGGCTGAACAATTCTTCTGCCGGCCTCTAAATCCAGATGAAAATGCATGGCCCCCAGGGCCTCATCCGGGTGATGAAGATAATAAGGCTTCACTTTTATATCCGCTAATTTCGTGAAGAGTTCTGCGAGAGTTTCGGTTTTATCGTTCACGCCTTTCATGAGAACGGTCTGCGAGTAAACTTCCACACCCGCATCTGTGAGCAGCTTTATGGCATCAACCACATCCCAGTCGAGTTCTTCAACATGATTGATATGAATCATCAGCATGGAACGCTTGAAAATTTCCTTCGCACTCAACATGACAGCGATAAATCCTTCGTCAATTCTCGTCGGAAGAATAACGGGCGTGCGCGAATGAAAACGCAGATATTTTATGCTTTCAATTTCTGAAAAATCCTGAATGAAGCCTGCTAGTTTTTCATTGCTTAAAATAAGCGGATCACCGCCAGTGAAAATGACTTCGTTTATTTCTGGATTTTCTTTTAAATATTTTTTTGCTTCTTCGAAATTCTGGTTAAAAAGTTCATCTTTTTGTGCCAGTTCATTTTTTCTAAAACAATACCTGCAAAGGATAGGGCAGACAGTTGTCGGTGTAAAAAGCACCCTGTTTTGGTAGCGATGAATGATCTGGTTGCCTTTGGAGTGAGTCACATCTCCTATAGGGTCGTAGCGACCGTTTTTGTTTTTATCTTCATCAGTGTGAGGGATAAACTGTTTCCAGAGAGCAGACTCGGGGCCGGCGTTGAATATTTTTGCGGCAAATGATTTAGGAATAAAAAGAGGATAATTTATTTCAGGAAAATCTATGTCAAAGAAAGATTTTAAGTCTTCTATGCTTCGAATGGAATCTTTGAACTCATCTTGCCAGCTCATTGGAGTTGCTCTTCCTGATTTTGCTGATCGTGCTTAGATTTTAATTCTTTCATATAGTGATACTTCGCCCAGTAGGCACAACCGCGAATCAAAAGCGCACCCATGATAGACATGCCGATGAAGTGGTAAAAAACTTCAGCAGTAGAGAGCCTTCCTGAATTGGAAAGAGCGTAATACATCCACTTCAGCAATATAAGGTGAAGTGCCAGAATGATGAGCTGCTGAAGGCGGTACCAGATATTGTATTTATTGATAAAATTTTTCATGTTTTACTTATTTATTTTCATTTTTTTTCAAGAGCCATTGCTGAATCTGTTCTGCATCCGGATGCCGCAATGCCGTTATTTTATTTAACTTGAATGATTTATACATATCACTCCACAGGCATCGAGCATATAAAATATTGCCATCGGGTGTGTTGAGTAAACTTGTTAGTTTCACTGGCCGGAACTGATGCTTGAAATTCCCGCCGGTGTATTGAATTTCAATGACAGCAGCTTCTTTGACTAATTTATTTAATTCTTCCAAATGAGTTGGAAGCTCCTCAGTTTTTAGTTCATCAAAATCATCCAGTGAAAAAAGGAGTCCATGCGCTTTCAACTGTGCTTTTTGCTCGTCTAACGTGCGCTCAGGCTTTAACCGCTCCAGAGCATTGATAAATATTTTTAGCGAAGCGTAGGCATCGTCCAGCGCTCTGTGATGATTGACCAACGGAATATTAAAAGCTTCGACAAGCGTGCCCAGTTTATGATTGGCCACTTCTTTGTGAACGACCCGCGACATTTTGCATGAGCAATAAATGAGCGCTGAAGAAAGTTTGATTTTTTCTCTCTGAAGTCCCATCACGATAAATCCCAGATCGAATTTTGCGTTATGAGCAACAATGGGCAATTCCCCTAAAAATTCTTTCATTTCCGGCAAAATCTCAACCAGTTTTGGGGCGTTTTGAACCATCTGGTCAGTAATATTGTGTATCGTTGTTGTAAAAGGTGGAATAGGGATTTCAGGGTTAATCAGCGTGGTAAAAATGCTGTCGCCCTCTTTTGTAACCTTAAAGGCCGCAATCTCAATAATCCGGTCCACCAGAGGCGAAAGCCCCGTCGTTTCCAGGTCGATGGCAATTAAGCCGTCAGGAAAGAATTCCAGCAGAGTTTTGCGCTCAGAGTTAGTTAATTCCATTCCATTAGTATCATTAGAGATTCTTGGTAAATTTATCACGATTTTATGACAGTCCTTTCATTGACAACCGAAGCCATCCTCTTTAAAAATGTACGCTACAATAAACTAAAACATTTAAGGATTCAATGAAATGAAAAGTTTTGATCTTGTGGTTCTCGGGGCCGGTCCAGGCGGGTATGTAGCTGCAATCAGAGCAAGCCAGTTAGGAAAAAAAGTGGCCATCGTTGAAATGGATAAAATGGGCGGCGTGTGTTTAAACCGCGGATGTATTCCAACTAAAGCAGTTTTGAAATCTGCTCACTCAGTTCATGAACTCCACGACATGAAAGAGCTTGGAATAAATGTTGAACTCAAAGGCCTTGACGGTGCAGTTGCTGTTAAGCGCGCCAGCGCAATCTCTGATCGCATCTCTAAAGGTGTTTCTTTTTTAATGAAGAAAAATAATATCGAAGTCATCGCAGGCTTCGGTAAAATTAAATCCGCTACTACACTTGAAGTAAAAACGGCTGCAGGTCAGGAAACCGTTACATTTAAAAATCTTATTATTGCCACAGGCGCTCATTATAAAACTTTTCCAGGGCTCGTTCATGACGGGAAAAGACTTATAGGCGCGTGGGAAGCGGTAAAAATGGAAACGCTTCCTAAATCCATCGGCATTATCGGAGCGGGAGCTATCGGAGTAGAGTTTGCTTATTTCTGGAATGCTTTCGGAGTTGAAGTGCATATTTTTGAACTTCAAAAACATTTACTTCCAATCGAAGACGATGATTCTTCAGTAGAAGTGGAAAAAGCTTATAAAAAATACGGCATCAAAATGTCGCTGGGAATTGAAGGCGTTCGCGCAGTCAATAACGGCAAGGATGTTTCTATCTTTGAGAAAGTTGGTGGAAAAGAAGTTGAGCATAAATTTGAAATGGGTCTTATCGCTGTCGGTATGACGGGAAATATTGACAATATCGGTCTTGAAGCTGCAGGCATTAAAACGGATCGCGGCTTTATTGCCGTCAATCCAATGTACCAGACAAACGTCCCTAATATTTATGCTATCGGTGATGTTTCAGGACCTCCACTTCTGGCCCACGCAGCTTCGCATGAAGGTGTGACAGCAGCGGAACATTTAGCAGGTGGACATCCGCATGCAATTGATAAAATGAACATACCAGGTTGTACTTACTGTCAGCCACAGGTTGCAAGTGTGGGATACACAGAAAGAGAATTAAAAGCAAAAGGCATCGAATACAAAGTGGGAAAACTTCCGTTTGTTGCCAATGGAAAAGCTGTCGCTTCAAATGAAAAAGAAGGTTTTGTAAAAACACTTATGGGTAAGCACGGTGAAATGCTGGGAGCTCATATTGTCGGAACTCAGGCGACGGAAATGATTCACGAATACACTCTGTTTAAAACTATGGAAGGTATCGATGAAGAAATTTTTGCGACCATTCATCCCCATCCGACTCTTGGAGAGTGGCTGGGTGAAGCAGTCCTGGCAGCTAAGGGCAGAGCCCTCAACTATTAATAAAAGTATAATTTAAGAAATAATATTTGGAGACTATCAATGAGACACGAAATCGTAATGCCCCAGATGGGAGAATCGATAACAACAGGAACCATTACAAAATGGCATAAAGCTCCGGGAGATAAAATTGCTCTTGATGAAATTCTGCTTGAAATTTCAACTGATAAAGTTGAATCAGAAATTCCTTCTCCGGTTGAAGGGCGAATAGAAGAATTATTATTTAAAGAAGGCGACACTGTCGATATTCAGAAACTCATTGCGATTATCGAAGATGATCTGTCAGTTCCTTTTGCCGGAGGCGCAAAAGGCGCGAAAGCTCCGGCAACTAAAACGGAAGCCCCTAAAACAGCAGCAGTTGCAGCTCCGACACCGACTCAAGTCTCAGCAGCACCAGTTGAAGAAGTTCATGATGACCGATTTGTTACTCCGTTAGTGAAAGCGATGGCCAAAGATGCCGGCGTTTCCCTTTCTGAACTGGCCCAGGTTAAAGGAACAGGAGCTGCCGGAAGAGTTAATAAAGCAGACTTCGAAACTTATCTTTCTAACCGTGGAGGAGTAAAATCTACAAGCTCGGTGGCTTCTCCTGCTAAATCATCTGCATCAGTATTTGCTCCAGGCGAGAGAATTTCAGTTGTTCCAATGGACAACATGAGAAAGACCATCGCAAAAAATATGCAGGCTTCAAAATTAACTTCTCCACATGTTAACTCTATCGATGAAATCGATATGACTAAACTTGTGAAGTTCAGAGAAGGATTCAAAAAAGAATTTGAAAAACAGGAAGGCTTCTCTCTTACTTATACTCATTTTATTCTTTACGCTTTAGTTCAGGCGCTTAAAGAATTCCCGATTGTTAACTCTTCAATCGATGGTGATAACATCATCATGAAAAAAGACATTAATCTTGGATGTGCAGTTGCCGTTCCGGGAAGCGGCCTTGTCGTTCCGGTTATTAAAGGTGCAGACAATTTAAATATCAGAGGAATTGCACGTGCTCTTGATGTTCTTGTGAAGAAAGCAAAATCTAAAAAATTAACGATGGATGATATGACAGGTGGAACTTATACTTTCACCAATAACGGCTCATTCGGGATTCTCATTGCCACTCCAGTTATCCTTCAGCCGCAGCTGGGAATTTTCTGTGTTGGTACAATTGCAAAACGCCCTATCGTCACCGAAGACGATGCTATTGCCATCAGACAGATGATGTACGCGACTCATACTTACGACCATCGTGTAATTGACGGAGAAGTTGGATCTAAGTTCCTGAGACATGTTGTACAGACTTTGCAAACGATGGATCCGGCAGCTCTTTTTTAATCAATCATGCCTAAAATTTCAGGATTCACTTTTATAAAAAATGGTCTCACTCTCGGGTATCCTATACTTGAGAGTGTGCAATCCATCGAGAGCATCTGTTTTGAAGTCATTATCAACGTAGGCTTCGAGGACATTGAGTGCACCATTGACGACGGCACTTATAAATACCTCACTGAGCATTTGACTGACCCCAAGTACAAATTCGTAAAGAGCTGGTGGGACCCATCCATCACGAAAAGTGGACTGATTCTTTCACAGCAGACCAATATTGCCCTTGCAAAATGCACAGGTGACTATTGCCAGTACATCCAGGGAGATGAAGCTGTTCATGAGGACGATCTGAAATATATTTTAAATGGCGTAGAACAGATGGAGAAAGATAAGAGAATCGACGGGCTGATTTTTAATTACCTTCATTTCTACGGCAACGTTGACACTTATAAATACACCCGCAATCTCTATCGCAGGGAAGTGCGGTTAATCAGAAATCATAAGGGAATTAAATCCTGGCTCGATGCCCAGGGCTTCAGAGCAACTGATGACAGCAAGATTAAAGCGCGCTTAATTTCCGCACGTATTTTTCATTATGGCTGGGCCCGTGCTCAGCAGGTTATGAAGAAAAAAGTTGTGGCATTTGACGTTTTATACCATGGTGCTGATAACAATAGGCACGTCGGTAAAAAAGAATTCGAGTATGAAAGGAGCTGGGGAGTTAAAAAATTTAAAAGCACTCATCCTAAAATAATGAGTAGCTGGATAGAGAAAAACAAAAACCCCGTCAATTTAATGGAACTTCCGCTGACATTTGACTGGAATGTGCCTGGATTGATGTTTACGGATGGAATCGAAGCGCTTACTGGCTATCGCCTTGGTGAATACAAAAACTACAAACTTTTATAAATATTCAGGTAATCTTCCGCGGCTTTTTTCCAGTCAAATATTTTTGATCGTTCAATAAGCCGCATTTTCCTCTCTGGCGTAAATTCCTTCATGCCCGAAAGAAAGATATCTTTCATACTCGCTGGTTCGAAGCTTTTAAAATAGAACGCATCAATTCCACCGATTTCCGGCAGCGACGTTTTGTCCGATAAGAACAGAGGAAGCCCGAAACTCATAGCCTCGGCCACCGGAAGACCAAAGCCCTCAAGCAGAGAAGGAAAGATAAAAGCGCATGCGTGTTCATAATACCAGCGTTTTTCCTTTTCATCGATTGTGCCGACTAGATAAAAGCGTTCGCTCAAATTTTCCGCCAGAATTCTTTTTTTCATTTCCTCTGCATAAGAATGAAACGTTGTCCCTGCGATAATAATTTTGTAATCCGCTGGAAGGAGTTTTAAAAAATCGATAAGGACATGAAAATTTTTTTTAGGTAAAACTGTTCCAATAGAAAACAGAAAATTCGTGTTCGGAGCAACCAGCGGTCGGTTAGCCTTATTTGTCAGACTAATACCATTGTAAATAATGGCAATTTTTTTATTCTCCAGATTGAAATTACTTTCAACTTCAGATCGTGTAAAATTTGAAATAAACGTCACGATATCGGCGCGATTAATTTTTTTCTGGAGATCGTGCTTAAATTTTTCTTTGATGATTGTGTTCTCAGTTTCATAGAGCGCATTTAAATCATGAATTGTTAAAATATATTTTGTATTTTTCGACCAAGGCATAAAAGGTGAATCCTGGTGAACGGCATGAAACACATCGCACCTTGGTAAAATAAAAGGAATTTTTTTTGCAAATTTTTCAAATTTATTGGGAATCCAATAGGCGAGATTGAGAGCGCTCTGATCAAAATACACTTTTAAATGGGCGCAGAATTGTCCCAGGCCCGAGTAGGGATCTTTTATTTTTTCAAAATCGATTAAAATTCTGGGATTAGTATGCATCAGTAAAACGATACATGAGTAAAGGGGCCTTGTATGGCCCCTATATTGAACTAGAACTTATTAATGTCGTTAGCAAGACCTGGGAAATCGATGAATGGATTTCTATTGCCTTGTGCTTTTTCGATAGCGTCGTTGTGGGCCATTTCTTCCTGATCAACTGGATCCAGGTCATTCCAGCGACGAAGAACTTCTTCTTCATTTTTAGGGATCGTCATTTTGTAGCGAACTGAAAAATAGAAAATTGATCTTGCTACGTTACCTTTGTGAGTAAGTGGCGGTTCAAATCCGTCATTGCTGCTTGTAACTGATGATCCAAATTTAGAAGCTGTGCAGTTGTCACTCGCCAGATCGCCGCTGTCATGAGCAACGTCTGTGAAGTTCATGTTCCCGCGGATTGAGTTTGCTTTAGAGTCACTTGGGTATAAATGATGAAGATCTGATTTTTGAGTGTCTTTTGGAAATTCATTGGTGAATTTACTTTGAGGCCATGTGTGCTCGCAGTTAATTTTGTCACCTTTAGGAATATTTCTTGGACCAACGCCAGCGCTGTTGCCAAAGCGTTTGTTGCAATAAACATCGCTAATAAAATATCCGCTGCCATCATTCTGCAAATACATCTGGCCGAACATAACCATTCTTGCACGGTCATACCCTAACGGAGACTGGTGAGAGATGACATCGAAAAGAGCACTTTTCAATAATTCATTCTTAAGTTGGTGAGTATTTAGTTTAGAGCTTAGTTCAGGAGAATAAAACTTCAGGTCGGCAAGTGCTGATGTTGAAACAAGGAGGAGGAATAAAAGACTGATTGTTGTTTTCAAAATATCTTCCCTTTGTAAAAAATGTAATTGCAACGGGAAGATAATTTAATTGATTAGGTTTGGCCAATAGTTAGCATTAGTTTTTCTAATAAAATACTTACTTTTTTCTGTAAGAAAAAATGACAACTAGCTTAAAACTTTGAGATGTCCTGCGCTAAATTGGGAAAATCGATGAATGGATTTCTGTCTCCCTGAAGCTTTTCAATCTCATCGTTGCGCGCCATTTCTGCATCATCAACTGGATCCTGCTCACTCCATTTTCTAAGGAAAGTTTGATGCTCATTGCTTAGTGCGAGCTTGTAGCGGACAGAAAAATAGAACATGGCACGAGCGACGTTGCCCTTATGCTCACTAGGTGGCTCAAAAAATGTTTTTCCGCCGGAAACAACGGAAGCTCCTGATTTACTTGCTTCACAATTCTTTAAATTGAGATTGCTGACAACTTCAGCGAAATCGTAATTTCCCCGGGTAGAATTGGCATTTTTGTCAGTTGGAAATAAATGGTGCATATCAGATTTCTGAAGCTCGTTATTGAATGATTTACTGAACTTGCTTTGCGGCCAGGTGTGCTCGCAATTAATGATATTTTCATTTATTGGCAGGCTGACTTCGCGGTGGCAGTAGACATCTCTTAGAAATTTTCCTCTGCCATTATCTTCTGCATGCAGTTGGTTATAAAGATATTTTCTGGCCGGACTATAGCCAACGGCCGCATGGGAAAAACATCTTCCAATATGCTGATCACAGCCGATTAAGTCATTGCCCTGAGGAAGGCGAGTATGCTGACTGCTCAGGATGATAAAAAGTTCGTTTTTTAATGCCTCGTCTTGAAGCTCATGAGCAGCTATCTGCTCCTGAAATCGAGTTGGGTAATAAACATTGGAGGCGAAAGATAAAAGTGGAAAGAGAACCGATAAAACAAGAGCACACGTGGAAATGCATTTCTTCATATTCAATCCTTTGAACGTAGAGATTTGCCTATTAGCATAGAAGAAAGAATATAAGTCTGACTAATTCTTTTTATTAGGAGTTAGTTAATTTATGTTATTTGGGCCCAAATTGTCCCCAAAGTTTCTCCAATCTCTTCTTCAGAGCGTCCTCCTTACCTTCATTGCCAGGTACATAGAAATTTGGAATTGGATTCTGAGTATAATTTTGCTTAACAAAATGATTTTCATATGAGTGCGGATACATATATTTTTGCGCGCCTATAGGCGGGTGATTCCTTAAATGGTCCGGAACATCGATGGTGGCCTGGGATCTTACAAATTCCAGGGCCTGATCAATCGCCAGATAGGCAGCATTACTTTTATAAGTTGACGCAAGATAGGTCGTCGCCTGTGCCAGAATGATCCGTGCTTCGGGCATTCCAATATTCGCAATGGAATGAAGGGCCGAAGTTGCCAGAGTAAGCGCCGTCGGGTCGGCATTACCCACATCTTCGCTGGCAAAAATGACTAGTCTTCTTGCGATAAATACCGGGTCTTCACCACCGTCGATCATCACCGCCAGCCAGAGTATAGCCGCTTGTGGGTCACTTCCGCGCAGAGATTTAATAAAAGCAGAAATGACATCATAGTGGCGATTGCCGCCCTTATCGAACGCCCTAGCATTTTCAATGATCAGTGATTTAATTTCTTCTTTAGTGGGAGTTTTAAGTTTGGCAGCCGCTTCGAGAGTATTGAGGGCCACCCGGGCATCGCCTCCGGCAAACTCAGCAATAATAATCAGCAGACCTGAGTCGATCTCCATTTCAAATTTTTCTTTAGTCTGGAGAAGAATCTTGTAAATATCATCAGAAGAAAGTTCTTTGAGCCCAACAATATGCATCCGAGAAAGCAGGGCCTTATTCACCGATACCCGTGGGTTCTCTGTAGTGGCACCGATGAGAGTAAAAGCTCCTTCCTCTATATAAGGAAGAAGGGCGTCCTGCTGTGCCTTATTGAACCTGTGAATTTCGTCGACAAAAAGTATAGCCTGCTGCCCTGTTTTGTCGCGCATTTCTTCAGCGGTGGCGATCAGCTTTTTAAGGTCAGCAACCCCGCCCAGGACAGCGTTAAACTTATAAAACTCTTTACCCGAGTTGTGGGCCAGAAGCCTTGCCAGGGTCGTTTTACCGGTTCCTGAAGGCCCAAAAAGGATGATGCTGGGGAAGTTTTTGGTCTTTAGGTAGGGGTAGGTCTTGAAGATTTCCTCGTGGCCGATAAATTCTTGGAAGGTCTCAGGTCTGGATAAATGGGCCAGGGGAGGCAATACTTTCCCCTTGGAAGCTGTCCCTTCCTGACTTAGTGTTGAGTCGAAGAGTGAATTTTGCGAAGACTTTTCCATAACTAACCAAAAATTTACGTTGACTGAAAACTGGCGTTATCTTACAGTGATAAAACTTTTTTCACTAGTATTTTACTGGTAAATTTTTCTACGAGGATTTGCAGATTTTGTAATGACTCATAGACCCTAATGTTAATAAAGAGGAGGTGACTTAAAATGGCTCAAGATCCACAAACAGCAATTACCGTACAGATTGATGAAAGATCTGGCGTAGAGCGTTCTCTGAAGAAATTCAAGAGAATGTGTGAATCTTTCGGCGTTGTTCGCGAGTACAGAAAACGTCAAGAGTACAAAAAGCCTTCTGTTAAACATAAAGAAAAAGTTGAAGCAGCAGAAAAAAGAAGAAAAAAGACAGCAATGAAATTTACAAGAGTTTCAAAGTACTAGTCCTTTTCCTTTCCTAATACACAAACATTAGTAAAAGCCCCAAGAATTTGGGGCTTTTTTTGGTTTTTGGTGCCACCTACCTTTTGGTAGCGCAGTTGCAAATAAATCTCAAGCAACTATAATTCTTTTCTTGTTGACCTATTCCTCAGTACCTTGAGCTCCGATCTTCTCAACGCTGTCTTTAACATTTCCTTTTCAGTCTCATCGATTTCATCATTAATCCAGTTAAGATTGTAGCCGTCTTTGAAACCCATTTGATCGAAAAGTGGAACAACAAAGTTTTTATTATTAACTATAAAATGCAATGTACTAAAAGGATAATCTTCACAACGATGGGTTAGCATTGCCCGACGTGGATTTTGATAAACATATCTGTAACAGTTTCCGAAATATTTTTGAGACTGTATTAGACACCATTTATATCTGCCTCCTAAAATGTGATTAATGTTCCCAGATGAGTCCCGTAGTGCAAAAGCGATCCTCTTATTAAATTCGTACATAAACTGATCAAGATTGGCATCCGGGGTTCGGACAATTAAATGATAATGATTAGACATCAGGACAAAAGAAATAATTTCAACTTTATGTATATTGTAAGCTTCTTTTAAACTTTGAAGACAAATATTCCAGACACTTTCAAGTGGAAGAGAAAACCACTCCTTGTTATTGGATCTTGAGGTAACGTGGTAGGGTAAATGATTACATCTAATTAAATTTTTTCTTGGCATTTGAATTTCTATGCCAATTAAAAGACGAGGTTCTTTTGATTAAATGATGAATTTTATAACCATTTTAAAAGGAAGCAGTTATTTTTTTTTACTAAATCAGTTAATTTTTTTATTTGCACCTGCGAAACCATTGGGTAGGTGGCACCTATAGACCGGAGTACCAGTCGTAGCCTCGCTCTGCCCAGTAGTCTGGGGGGCGAGTATCGCTGAAAGTAATTTTTCCGATGCGCTTTAAGCTTTTAATTCCATATTTGATCGGAATGGCTAGACGTAGAGGGGCACCATTTTCATCTTCAAGCGGAGCTTCATTCATTTCATAAGCGAGAACAGTTTGGGGATGCAGCATGGACTCCATATCAATAGAGACGTAATATATTTTATCAGGCGTTTCGAGTCCTACATAATTGTAGTACGATCCATCGGTTTTTTTTCCCAGATCATAGAATTTCATGAAGTCGGAAAACCTCATCCCCGCAAATTGCATGACCTCGCTCCAACCTTCGATGCATCTGAAGTCAGTTGAATATCCAAATTTCTCCGTTGTATGAAACGCAGAAACGGGCAGGAGCAATTTTTTATCGCCGTTTATAATGGTAACTTTATAGTTTTTTAATTCGGCAACTTCCTCGAGACCGAGTTCTCCATTTACCCTTGGTAGTTCTCCCTTCGGAGGATTAGGTTTTGGGACCGATAATTTTTTGGGTGAAGCAATTTTTGACCAGAACTGCTCGTTCCAGACAAAAGAGTGACGAAGTATTACTGGTGCCCCGTCAATTTTCGGTCCTTCCTGAGTGCTTTTAAAAAAAAGCGTAAAGAGTACAATTGAAAATACACCGAAAGAAAGTGATAAAAATAAACGGCGGTTTAAATTCCACGAGGTCTGTTTACTCTTCTTCAATTTCATACCCCGCAATCATGGATCGCAAATTATTCCAACCGGCCCTGGCGACCTGAATAATATGGATAATGAAAAAAAGTCCAAAACCTATCATTAAAAGAAAATGTTGAAAGCGAGCAGCTTCGTAGCCTCCCAGGAGTTCGGTGATCCACCCCAAGGTCACTGGTTTGTAGATTGCAAGACCTGTTAAGATAGAGCCGGCACCCATCAGAACTGCGGTTGAATAAGCTAGCTTCTGAGCGGCGTTGAATTTTCCGTCTTTTTGCGGAGCCGTTTTTATAATTTTAAATTCGTGCAGAATAACTTTAAAAGCATCGGGAATAGTTTTGCGATCAGGCTGGAGTGATTTCCATTCCCCGCTAAAAATCAGATAAGTTATATAAATTAATCCATTGAAGAAAAAAAACCACATGATAAAAAAATGCCAGCCCATGCCTTCAGCAAGTCGATTGCGTAGGGAGAGAAATTCGGCAACAGAAGCAGGGAGCTTAATATAGGCATCGTTAGCCCAGTAAATGAGAATTCCACTCCATACCATAATTGAAAGTAACGGGAAGTTTAACCAGTGGGACCATCTCAATATGCGTGAATACTTTTCGACAATTGTGATTGGTTTTTCTTCTGTGTTTTCTGTGCTTGCAGGAATTTCAGAGTTCATTAATTTTTTTTGCCAGGTTGAAATCTTTTTCGCCGACTCCATTTTCGTCGTGAGTAGTCAGTCTGACGATGCATTTGTTAAAACTTACTTCCATGTCGGGGTGATGGTTTTCTTTATTGGCAAGCCAGGCAACGGCATTAACAAATGCGATATTTTTTAAAAAGGATTTAAAGGTGAATTCTTTTTGAATGCAATTCTTTTTAGAATTAAAGGTCCAGCCTTCAAGATTTTTAAGTTTTTCAGAGTCCATTTTAGCCTCAGTTATTTGCACTTGCGACACCGTAGGGTAGGTGGCACTATTCGTAGTTTTTACCTTTTCTTTTCTTGCGTTCAAATTTAGCAGGAAAATCAGGCATCGTCATTGATAGTTGTGCCAACTCGAGAGGATTTTTGTCAATAAGTTTAAAAAGATCGTCAAAACTATTGATGGTGAAGTAGACAGGCTGAAGAATATCTATTCTAAAGGGAGTCAGCAGAGCTTCCAGAGGATCGAGCGGGCGCCTTTCTGGAATTTCACTCTCTACCGAATAAATGATTTCTGACTTGGAAGAGAGAATTCCGCCACCATAAGCCTTGTACTGATTGTCCTCTTTGATTAACCCGAATTCGATGGTGAACCAGAACAAGCGGAACATCCTCATCTTGGTTTTTGCATCGGCCTGCAAGGCCAGTTTTCCATACTGATGCATGAATTCTGCATAAGGCGCGTTGGTAAGCAGAGGACAGTGGCCGAAAAGTTCATGAAACACATCAGGCTCTTCGATATAATCAATTTCTTCCGGGATGCGGATAAAATTGGCAGCAGGAAATCTTTTTCTGGAAAGCAGGTCAAAGAATGTTTCCGGTTGTATCAGGGCCGGAACAGGTTCAACTCCCCATCCGGTATGAGAGCTAAGAATAGAAGTAATATCTTTGTGCTGAGGAATTTCATTTCCAAAATTTAAAAAGTCTACACCTCGGATAAATTCTTTTGAAGCGCGGGTTTTAATTAATTCTTTTTGACGACGAAGGAGAAATGCCCAGGTATTATTTTCTGCTTCAGTATAGTCTGCGGAGCCTATTGAATCGAGCGGCTTCGAATGGTAGACATGCTTTTTCTTCAAGAGTTAAGCAGCTTTTTTGAGTGGCTTTTTGGAAAGAGAATATTTAATTCTCTGGTTTTTATAAAGCGAGCTGAAGGGCTTTAACCAACAGTCATCAGTGATCTGAAAAATAACTTTATGCAGTTTCTCAACAGGTTCTGATTTCATAAATGCCTTGGGAAAAAGAGCAATGGGTGCCTTGGCCAGAATGAATTCGACCTTTTTATGAGGGGAGAGTTTTCCAGAATAGAGCGCTGCCAGGCAGATATAAGCTCCATAGTGATTGGCTTCAATAACGACATGAGACTTTTTTGATTCATTGATGGCGGCTATTAAATGATTTGCATGAGCATTTAATGCGAACGGACTTATGTGACGATAATAATTTATCATTTTGCGATGACTTCGTGAGAGATGCTTTTTTTCTTCTGCACTGAAATTCATGTGTTCGAAACTGGCCATCATGGTGTCACATAAATTTTCTTCAAAGCCTTCTTTGAAAACGGGGTCGTCATATTTCATGACAGTCGTCTTTCCACCTACAAATTGAATTTTGCCTTTAAAATTAATGGACTTACTCATTCGAAAATTCCTTGTGGGGGTTTCTAATATAATACGCCGTATCGGATCTTTTTTCCAAAAGATGAGTGTTTTAGTCGATTTATCCGGGAAAACAAGGGCTTGAATAGACTCTTTAGGGGCCAGAACTGCCACAAATTAAGGGAGATTAAATTTTTTTAATTCCTCTTGAATGTGTTTTTAATGTCCGTGGACGATACTGATTCCACTTACAATTGAAATTTATCAGGGGACCCAAATGAAATGTTTAATGGCCTTAGCTCTTTTGACATCAGTGGCATTTGCTGATCACCATGAAGGTAAAAAAGAAGAGTTAACTGATGCAGCAAAAACTGAAATGGCAAAAGAACACCACGCAGTAGCTCCAAATAATAAGGAGCAGAAAAGAGCTGCGTATAAAGCAGCTAAAGAAGCTTGCTTGAAAGAGAATAAAGACTTTAAGAAAAATGAATTGCATGAATGTATCATTTCTAAAACTAAATAATAACTTCAAAGCAAAATAATTTGCTTTAACTTAACCTACACGGAGATCTCAAATGAAAAACGCAATCGTAATCGCTCTTGCTCTAGTAACTGTTTCTGCAATGGCCGCTGGAAAGCCAACTAAAGAGCAAAAACAAGCTGCTAAAGAAGCTTGTACTGCAGAAGGAAAAACTAAAAAAGACATGAAAGCATGTGTTAAAGCAAAACTTGCTGCTCCAGCTGCTGAAGCAAAAATGGAAGCACCAGCAACTGAAGCTCCTGCTGCAAAATAATTATTACATTTAAGTAATGCTTATACGGGGGATCTTAGCGATCCCCCTTTTTATTTCCAAAATATGTCCCTATAATCGCCCTATGAGAATTCTAGTCGTCGAAGATCAGCCAAAAATGGCCAGCTTTATCAAAAAAGGTCTTTTGGCCCAGGGATATATAGTTGATGTATCAGAGACTGGCATGGGAGCGGAGTCTTTGATTGCAGAGAATCCTTATGACCTGATTATTCTCGACGTCAATCTTCCTGACCAAAACGGCATGGATACCGCCAGACATATGCGCAGGGATGGCTTCAAGGGACCTGTACTTATGCTGACTGCACTGAGTACAACTAAAGATAAAATTCATGGGCTAGATGCTGGTGCTGATGACTATTTAACTAAGCCATTTGATTTTGAAGAACTGCTGGCCAGGATCAGGGCGTTACTTCGAAGAAACACCGGAAATGAAACTTCTAAACTGCGCTTTTCTGATATTGAACTTGATATGGTGCTCAGAAAAGTAGTCAGAGGCAATATCGAGTTAAACCTAACCGCCAGAGAGTTTTCACTCCTGGAGTACTTCATGCGAAATCCCAACCGACCACTCACCAGAGTGGAAATAAGCGAACATGTATGGGACGTCAATTTTGATACCAATACAAATGTTATTGATGTTTATATAAACATGCTCAGGAAAAAAATAGATTCACCTTTTCCTAAAAAGCTCATTCATACTATGGTTGGCTACGGTTATATTTTGAAGGAAACCTAGGGCGAAATTTTTGAAATTTTTACAAAAAATCAGTTTGAAATTAAAGCTTACCCTTCTTTTCGGTTTGATCTTTACCGGTATGCTCTCAGGTTTTAGTTATTTTCTCTACAAGGAATTTTCAAAACTTCAGTCTCAAGAATTCGATTCCATGCTTTATAATTATGCTATAGACGTAGCCGAATCGCTGGATATAGATAGATACGGCGAAGTGGAATTTGCCCCGGATATTATAAAACTCAATGAAAAAATTCTTCCGTTTGCTTTAAGCACCAGTTTCATTTCAGTACTCGATATTAACGGTAAATTAATCGCACGTTCCAGTAATGCGGAGCTGAGCCATGTGCTTCCACTCAATGAGCAGAAGATCGACAGGGTTTTAAAAAAGGGAACCAGCTACGCCCTGGTGACATTCAATGAAATTCCTCATAGGGTCATTTATTATCTGTTGCCAGTTCTTAAAATTGATTCACCTTTGATTTTGCAGATATCTGTTCCAATGACTTCTTATATGAACGCCAATAAAAATCTCATACGTTTTTTTGTTATAAGCATTCCCATTATGATGCTCTTGTCGGCTATCATTGGTTATTTCTTTGTCGGAAGGGCACTTCTTCCGATGTTGGAGATTATCAATAAAACCAAAAAAATTGAGGTCTCCAATCTCACACACAGAGTTCCTGTTCCCGAGGCCAAAGATGAAATCTGGCAATTGGCCGACACCATAAACCACCTTTTGAGCCGCCTGCAGGAATCCTTTTCTTCACAGGAAAGATTTATTCAGGATGCTTCTCATCAACTTAAAACTCCTCTGGCGATTATAAAAGGCGAACTCGAACTTTTCCGGTCTGACAGCAGATCAGAAAAGGAAACAGCTCTTTTTATGGAAAGCATGCTTCAGGAAATTAATTTTCTGGTAAAACTGACCAACGATCTTCTGATTCTGGCCCGAGTAGACAGCGGCACGACTTCACTTGCTTTCACAAAGTGCCGTATTGATGAAATTGTTTTGTCGCAAACGTCCCGTTTGTCAAAGCTGGCATCATTAAAACGCATCTCATTGCAAATTAATTTTGATTCATTCGAAAATGCTACGGATGATGGTTTATCTGTTTTTTGCGATCCCGATTTACTAGGTGTGCTCTTTTACAATCTGATTGAAAATGCCATAAAGTATTCACCTGATAATTCCTGTGTTCGTATAAAGGGAATTGTTGAGGCGGGCACAATTTCGGTCATCATCAGCGATGAAGGTCCGGGAATTGAAGAGGATCAGATTGAAAAAATATTTGATCGCTTTTTCAGGATTGAGGGGAGTTCAAGAAGGGCAATTGGCAGCGGACTGGGACTTGCCATCTGTAAGGTTGTTGCTGATTCATTGAAGGCAGAACTTTGGGCCGAAAATAATAAGGATAAAGGCACATCTTTCTTTTTTAGATTGGGAAATATGAAACAAAAGGAAAAGGAGACTTAATGTGAAAAAGTTTTTTTATTCTAAACTATTTATAGGTTTTATATGTTTCGTACTGGGATTTATGACAAATCATTTTTTAACCACGCTGACATATCGGTGGAATCAGGAAATGGCCGGAAACAATTACCATTTTCCGGTGAACCCCGACGATTTTGACCACGATAAACTGCTTGATGCCGCCAGAAAAATGGAGCAGCAGATGATCAAACAAAACGGCGTTCTGGCGCCTGAATTAACAGGAATTGAACGCAGAGAAGACGAACAGTTTGTTTATTACGATATTCCTCTGAGCGCCAACGAAAAAAACGATCATGAGTTAAAGGTCGATGTTAAAAATGGCGTCATCAGTATAAAAGAGCATTCAGAAAATACAGAAAGCGTTCGTGAATTTTCAATCGGACCGGGACTTGATGAGTCCAGGGCAAACATTATCAATTCAAATGACCGGATCAGTATTAAAATTCCGAAGCTCAAATAGATTCAGAGCTTTATCTGAAACGGAATGAAAGATTGAGCATCGGCATCAACGAAGTATAGGTTTCGCTTTCTTCTGTTGCTACATTGGAAGCACTGATTGATTTTGATATATTCAGGCTTTTATAGTTTATACTTCCGCCAATATGAAAATTGCGGTTGATCTTTACCTCAACACCCGTGCCCACCAGAAGACCGTAGCCTGAGATTTCATCTGTTACACCGCTAATGGTTCTTTTTCCTTTAGCATAAGGGTTCCATCCAATAGTTCCGTAAAACACATTTTCAGGAGTGAAAAAATAAATGAGCCTCGGCCCGAGCTCCAGAGTATTGATCTTGTCTGTTGTCGTCGTCTTTATCTGATGAGTGAAAATGGTAACATTCTGTCCGACGAAAAGTTGTTGCTTAACTCCCAGGCTTGCCCCGAGAAAAATATGATTTGAAATATCGCTTATATCAGTGCTTGTTTTTGAATCGCTGCTTGATGTATAGCCAGTCATTGTACTGAGCATAAAAGCGGCATGAGCAACGTTCGTTGAAAAGAATGCTACAATTAAAAGTTTTTTCATTTTTGTTTTAAGAAAATCTTACTACGCAGTAATTTTTCTTACCTTTTCTAATAACCATGCAAGTCTCACTTGCAAGATTGTTTTCGTTTAAAGTGAGAGACATGTCGTTAGCACTGTCATTATTTAAATAAACACCTTTTTGTTCTATTGATCTTTTCGCTTCGCCTTTGCTGGCAAAAAGGGGAGTCTGGGCCAGAAGATCCAGCAACTGAATCCCTGCCTTTAATGTTTCACGTTTGAGTTCGACTGACGGGACGTCTCTGAAAATAGAGTTAAGGTCACCGTCTTTTAAATGTTCAATCTTCTCTCCAAAAAATATCTTGGTAGCCTTCTTGGCCGAATCAAGACCTGGCTGGCCATGGACAATTTTGACAACTTCCGCAGCAAGAACTTTCTGAGCTTCACGCAAATGCGGTTCATCCTTCGTTTTTTGCTCAAGTACATCGATCTGAGCAAGAGTCAGGAAGGTAAAATATTTAAGATACTTGATAACCGCACTGTCATCTGAATTGAGCAGAAATTGATACATTTGATAAGGAGATGTCATTTCCGGGTCGAGGTAGATCGTTGAGCCGCCTTCTGACTTGCCAAATTTATTACCATGAGAATCTGTCACCAGCGGAATAACAATTCCGTAAACCTGATTGCCGTCCATTTTTCGGGCAAGATCTATTCCGGCGGTAATATTTCCCCACTGGTCTCCACCACCCATTTGAAGGACAACGTTGTGTTCTTTGGCCAGAATTCTAAAATCATAAGCCTGAAGCATCTGGTAGGTAAATTCGGTAAAACTTATTCCTGATTCAGAGTTAATTCTATTTTTAACTGATTCTTTTGCCAGCATTTCAGTCACCCGAAAACGCTTGCCCACATCTCTAAGAAATTCGATGAAGGTGAACTTACCCATCCAGTCATAATTATTAACCATGACGGCAGAGTTTGGTCCATCATTAAAATCCAGAATGGTTTTGAACTGTTTTTTCTGTGCTTCAATATTAACTTGAATAATATCGTCCGTGAGCAAGACACGTTCGCTGTTTCGTCCGGAAGGATCGCCTATCATTCCGGTGGCACCGCCAATAACGACAAAAGGCTTATGCCCGGCCATTTGAAAACGTTTCATCGTAATCATTGCAAAAAGATTTCCAATTTGCAGCGATTTAGCTGTTGGATCGTAGCCAATATAAAAGGAAATTTTCTTTGTATTAAGTAAATCGGGCAGATCTTCACTGGAAGTAGCTTCAATTAAGCCGCGCGCCACAAGTTCCTGGTAGAAATTCATTCAAGGTCCTTTGAATCTTTTGAGAGTCAGCTTTCTGATTATGACAGAAAAGATGCCAATTTGTTAGGGGGTAGTTTCAAAAATTTCTGAAATTCTGGTCAGAATGCGCATTGTTTGTCAGTATTTAGTCCGTATACAAATAAATTGGGGAGTGCGAATGTACCTGGTATTAAAAACAATTATTACAGCTGTCGTAGTTGTTGGTATTTCAGAGCTTGGGAAACGATTTTCTCTGGTTGGAGGGCTGCTGGCTTCGCTACCCTTGACTTCAATCCTCGCCTTTGTCTGGCTTTATCAGGACACCAGGGACGTAACTAAAGTTATCGAGCTTTCTACTGTTATTTTCTGGATGGTAATCCCTTCACTTTTTTTCTTTCTTTGCCTTCCTCTGCTTCTAAAAATGGGTTGGAAGTTTTATCCGTCACTTGCGACATCAGGTGTGCTGATGGCCGGAGTCTATTCACTTTATCTTCTCATGATGAATAAATTAGGCATAAAACTATGAATATTGTTTTTTATGATGGGGACTGCGGACTGTGCCAGAGGTCAATCAGATTTCTGGTAAGTGCCGACAGGAAGAAGCAGCTTTTATTTGCGCCATTAAATGGTGAGGCTTATAAAAAAATTTATGGCGAAATTCAGTCACCGTTGACGACTGTCGTGTTTCATAACACGGGACGTACTTTTGAAAAGAGCAACGCCTTTCTGGAAATCTGCAGGCTCATAGGTGGAAAATTTACATTTTTTTATTTCTTTAAAATTGTCCCGCGCTTTATCAGAGATTTCGTTTACGATGCCATTGCGGCACGAAGGAAAATGATCAGCTGTACGCTTTTAAGTAAAGATGAAAGATTTTTAAAATAGATTAATGTCCAAATATTTTGCATACTAAAGGCACGATGACAAACAACATAGCTCAAGCTCAGATCATTAAATCCAACGAAGAAAGAAAATTTGCATCAATGCTTTCTTTGATTGTTGGTGTTTTACTTCTGGCATTTAAGTTTTACGCTTATCATATCACCAATTCTCAGTCGATTTTTTCAGATGCGCTGGAGAGTATCGTCAATGTTGTAGCCGCTATTATCACCGTAATCGTGATCATTGTTGCAGCTAAGCCGGCAGATATGGATCACCCCTATGGGCATGGAAAGATCGAAAGCATGGCCTCTACTTTTGAAGGAGGAGCGATTCTTCTTGCCGGAATTCTTATTGTCATACAGGCGATCCAGGTTTTTGCCCATGGAGCAATGGTTCAGGAAATTGATTCGGGACTTGCCATCGTTACAGGCGCAGGGATTGTTAATGGATTGCTCGGTTTATTTCTATTAATGAGAGGAAAGAAACATTATTCAGAAGCATTAAAATCGAGCGGTATTCATTTGCTGACCGATGCACTTACCAGCATCGGTGTCCTGGCCGGTCTTTTGATGGTGAAATTCACCGGACTAAACTGGATTGACCCGGTGGTTGCTGCCATTTTTGGATCGATGCTTGTATACGCCGGAGGTAAAATTCTCATCCGCTCAGGAACTATTCTAATTGATGCTCATGATGAATCGACATTGCAATTAATCGCAAAACTTTTTGAAAAAAATTACCGGCCAGGAGTTATTCAGATCCATTTCACACGAGTCATCAGAAGCGGGAATTATCATCATATAGACTGTCATATGGTCATTCCTGAATTTTGGACAATTCTTGAGGCTCACGATTTCAGCGAGAAATTTGAAAGCGCTGTCATTCAGGATTATCCGGTAGAGGGAGAACTCCATATTCACCACGACCCGTGCCGGATGGCGTTTTGCGAATCATGCGAGCTAGCCAACTGTCCTATCAGGAGAGTTCCTTTTAAACAGCGGAAGCATTTAAATTTTGAAGAAATTACAGCGCCAATGAAAGTCGAAAATTAAAAAAAAATTATTTTTTGTGAGCCTTGATATTAATGGCATTTTCATATTGCTTTAAAATATCAGCATCGATTTCGGTCGGTTGAATTGATTTGATTGTTTTCATGGAATTTTTCATCTCATCACAGGCATGAACCCCACCGTCACTATTGATTGGACGGTTTCTTCCGCCTTCTTTCATCCAGGTAATCTCTTTATTGCAAAATTTACAGCGAGCCATGTCGATCCTTTTTCCTATACAAAATTCAGCTTATTAAGCAAAATAGGAGTGAAGATTATAACAAGGGAACATCATGCTAGATATAAAATTCATCAGAGAAAATTCTGACATTGTTAAAAAAGCCTGCCAGATGAAAAATATAAATTTGGATATTGATCAGCTTTTGACGCTCGATAAAGAAATGATTGCGCTAAAAACTGATGAGCAGAACCTTTTGACGCAAAAAAATGCAATAACAGCGAAGATTCCCAAAGCTTCTGTAGAAGAACGCCCGGTTTTAATAGCTGAATCTAAGGCCTTGGATGAAAAGGCAAAAAGTCTTAACCCCAAAGCCCTTGAAGCCGAGCAAAAGTTTAAGGCCCTTATGTACCTCGTGCCTCAAATTCCATCGAGCAAGGCACCTCTTGGCAGGGACGACAGTGACAATGTCGAGGTGAAGAAATTCGGAACTCTGCCTAAATTTGATTTTAAACCGCTCGATCACGTTCAGCTATTGGAGAAAAATAACTGGGCCGATTTCGAAAGAATTGCAAAGGTTTCCGGGTCGCGATCATATTCTCTAAGAAATGAAATGGTCCTGGTTGAAATGGCCATGCACAGAATGGCCATGGAAAAGCTGATGAAGAAAGGCTTTAATCTGGTGTCAGTGCCTGCCTTCGCCCGCGAAGAAGCGCTTTATGGAACGGGCCATTTTCCCAATGGAAGAGACCAGGCTTATTTTATTCCCGAACACAATCTCTATCTCGCCGGTACGGCCGAAGTACAAATCAATTCACTGCACGCAGGAGAGATTTTAAAAGAGAGTGAGCTTCCGATTCTCTATGCAGGCTACTCGCCGTGTTTCAGAAGCGAGGCTGGCTCTTATGGACGAGATGTGCGCGGTCTTATTCGCGTTCACCAGTTTATGAAAGTAGAGCAATTTGTAATCTGTAAAAATGATCCTGCCGAATCTGAAAAATGGCACAAAATTTTACTAGAGACTTCTGAAGAAATTGTTCAGGACCTGGAACTTCCGTACAGAATCGTTGAATGCTGTACCGGCGATATGGGCACGGGAAAAGTGCGCATGTACGACGTCGAGGCATGGGTTCCTTCTGAAGAAAAGTACAGAGAAACGCATAGTTGTTCAGCTCTACATGACTGGCAGGCAAGAAGAACTCAGACACGCTATAGAGATGCAGATAACAAAGTTCAATATGTGCACACTCTTAACAATACGGCGATCGCGACTCCAAGAATTTTGGTGCCGTTTTTAGAAAATCATCAGCAAAAAGATGGAACAATTAAAATTCCTGAAAAACTCCGGCCGTATTTGAACGGCCAGAGCATTTTAGGAAAAGCTTAGTTGATTTTTTATTTCATACCTACGCGTTTAGTTTGGGATTTTACATATCTTAAGATCTGATTGGTTTCGCGTTTAAATTTTGCCTCATCCATCTGGCTGCCATTAATCACAGTACTCCAGAAGCGGGTCTGAGCGGCCATCGCGAGCGTTTCGCGAATTTCCTCAGTGCTGGCGCCATTTAGTTTCGCAGCCTCTGTATCAAAATGAATACAGTGTTTGCAAGGCACCTGTGCGCCGACGGCCAGAGCAATGAGCTCTTTGTCTTTTGCAGATATTGAGGTTTCAGGATTTAGCTGGACTGACTTCAGCATTTTCCACGCACCGGCGATGCTGTTTTCAGGAAATTGTCTAAATAGACTGGGAACTGATCCGAAAGTTTTTTCTATATCCTGATAAGCTGTTTTTGCATTGAATACGTCAGCAGCTGCAGGTTTTTCTGCAACCTGCTCTTTAACTGGTCTTTCTTTTTCCTTTCTCATAAAAGCTATCACATTTTCAATTTCCTTATCAAACTCAGCATCCTTCAATTGATTGCCTTCAATAATGGTGGCCCAGTGGCGAGTTGCTGCTGCCATGGCGACGGCTTCTTTCATTTCTGTTTGAGTGGCCCCGTTTAGTTTTGCGGCTTCAGTGTGAAAGTAAGCGCAGTATTTGCAGGGTATTTGAGAGGATACTGCAAGACCTATAAGTTCTTTTTGTTTCCCAGACAGCATCGTATTCTTGCTTAGCTGTACATTTTTAAATTCCTCCCAGGCCGCTGGAAGACCTGCTTCCGGATAAGCCTTCATAAATGTGGGGACAATGCCTAATGTACTCTGGATATCTTGATAGGTTGCCTGTAATTCTTTGTCCGAAGACGTTGTTACAGGTGCTGCATTGGCGAGTGAACCTGCAAGAATGATTGTCGTTATAATCAGATTAAAAATATATTTCATCATAAACCTCCTTAAAGTATCGACAGATACTGGGTTTAAGTATCACCAAAAATTAAAGAGGCAGCAAAACCTAGAGTGTTAAAATCTCTTAATTATTTTTATAACTTAAAGATAAGAGAATTTTAGATTTTTCATTGGAGATTCTTGTGGGAGAAAGTATCGGAACTTCAATATATTCAGGTGGTACCAAATCTAAACTTTTTGCTATGGAAGTATAGTATTCATATTTCGGAACTCTCAAATCGTTTATTAGATTGATCGTTTCATTCCAGATATTTTTTTCTATGAGACTAATAATGGCGCTTATGCAGTCATCGCGGTGAACCAGATGTAGCAGTTCGCGGCCATTTGTTAAATTTTTGTTTCCTTGAAGTGAAGTGACGGGGTGTCGGTCAACGCCTATGAGTCCGCCTAGACGCAGAATCGTCACATTTTTAAAATGATTGCGCAGAAAATTTTCTGATTCTGCCAATAGTTTTCCATTTGTACTATCCGGATAGACCTCCGACTCTTCATTGACAGCTCCACGAGACTTTCCGTAAACGGAAATAGAGCTCAAAAAAATACTTTTCCGGTTATCTGGAATATTACTAAAAAATTTTTCAACTTCATCTATTCCTAGAGGAGGGATGGTGTAAATAATGACGTCGCTATCCAGTAATAATTTGTCCGGCGAATGAATGCTGACATCAAAAAAATGACTATTGTAGTTTTCGGCAAGTGAATTTGCTTTCTCAATAGTTGAGGTGGTCGTTTTTAGCCGGCATCCGGCATTTATCAGGGCATCACAGAGAGGTTTGCCCAACCAGCCACATCCAATAACTGAAACTTTTAATTTGGTTAAATTCATATTAGACTTAAGCATCATTCAATTGCTATAAAAGTTCAATTAAAACTAAAACAGGACGATTATGAAAAAATTATTTTTATTGTCAGCATTGGCGCTATCTGTAAATGCCATGGCCTTTATTGATCCGAAAGTAGGAGGAACTGTTATTCTGGCAAAGGGGTTAGAAAAAAATTTAACGAGTAATGGCGTACTCTACGTCATTGCCAAAAAAGCTGGACCTGACTCAAGTCCGGGGGACCGAACTCCTCCCGTTGCAGTGGTTAGAATTGAGCATCCTAAATTTCCACAGGCCTTTGTCATTACGCCAAAAAATGTGATGTTGGAAGGCACAACGCTGGCCGGTCCTCTGCACGTAATCGCACGTTACTCCCTGAGCGGAGATGCACTGGATAAAAAGGGGGCCATTGAGGGGTTTGACCCGAAATTTCCATCGAGTGAAATTGGAAACAAGAACCTGAATATTGAATTGAAAACCGTCCTGAAATAATTGTGGATACAAGTCTATTTCCCGATAAAGAGGACTGGGGATCCGGCGACGAAGCGATGGATAATAAATTATCTGTCGCTTTGAAAAAAACAATTGCCCATTTGTCCATTGAAACGATCAGCGAATTTTATTTTCTGGGATTAAGTTTAAAACCCCGTGCTTATAATCCATCTTTTGTCGTGACCATCGAGCTTGTTGCAAAAGCGTTGCTTCATCTTTTTAATCCAGATGAATTTATCGATCATTCTTTTAGAAAAATGAAGGGCAGCTATCACACTAAAAAGCGCATTTCGTTTCATTTTTATGAAAAAGAAAAGATTATTGAAGAGTTAAAGGCGTCTAAGAAATACCGCTATAAAAACCAGATTGATTTCTCCCTTCATCTTCAGGACGGCCTTGAAAGAAACCCTTTTGTCAGAGGCGAACTCAAAAGATCAACAATGGACCTGAGTGTTAAAATCATATTCAAAGACTTTAAGAATTTTCTTAATGAAGAAACAAAACCCGAGCTTTTTGATGATTCTCTTTTTCTGGGATTGAGAGGGGGAAAATCGATACTTTTTATCGAGGATTTTGCAGAAGTTTGGTATCATCAAGATCAGATTTTCAGCCTTTCACTAATACCCGTTTAATAGTCATTTACAGGAGACTAGCAATGAATCTCAAAGAAATATTAGATCGTCTGGATTTAAACAGTTTTAAATGCCATTTTCTTGATGTCCGTATTGAAAGAACTCAGTCGAGCCATTTTATTTTTCAAAACGGCGAATTGATCGGCACAGGCGAAAAGCCTGTACTCGGCGCTTTTATTCGCCTTTATCAAAATGGTGCCTGGTTTTATTCTTCTACCACAGCTGTAACTAATCTTGAATCTGAAATCACAAATCTTCTAGGCCAGGCGAACAGTTCAAAAAAAATGCCCGATACTTATATGCTACCGCCTAATAATGGTACTCATCACCTGATTAAAAAGGCAGCAGACTCATTTGCCAAAATATCGCTTGATGAAAAAATTAAGTTGGGTGAATCTTATCTTCCTCTTATAAGCAAAATTAAAAATGTGCAGGACTCGCGTATTCGCTATACCGATTTGTATAAAGAGAAATTTTATAAATCTTCAGTGGGAACAGAATTCTCTTATGATTTTAATCAGGCAGGGTTAAATTTCAATTGCACGCTTAAGAACGGAGAAAACCTTTTTAACGATAGTTTTAGAAAATATGTTTCGAAATTTTATGAATTAAAGAATCTGGAAAAAGATATTTTAGACTATTTCGAAGAAGCTCAAAGATTTCTTGGTGCAGAAACAGTGACTCCCGGAAAATATAAAGTCGTGATGTCGCCAGAAATTACCGGCGTGTTCACCCATGAATCCTTTGGCCATAAATCAGAGGCGGATTTCATGATGGGGGATCCGGAAGCGACGAAATCATGGAAGCTTGGAAGTACAATTGCTTCGACTTGCTTATCCATCGTCGATTATGGTGCCCATGACGAAACATCCGGCTGGTGCCCGATTGATGATGAAGGAACACTAGCTAAGAAAAATTACCTGATCAAGGATGGAGTTCTCACAGGAAGACTTCATTCTACCCATACGGCCAGTGTTCTTGATGAGAGTCCTACCGGAAATGCCCGCGCCATCAATTTTGAATATGAGCCTATTGTTCGCATGACTTCGACTTATATTGAAGGCGGAAAAACACCTTTTAACGAGCTACTCAAAAAAGCAGAAGGTGGAATTTATTTTTACAATTTCAAGCACGGATCGGGTGGAAGCACTTTCACTATTGCCCCGACTCGCGCGTACAGAATCAAAAATGGTAAGCTTGCTGAGCCTGTGCTTGTTTCAGTTATGTCGGGATCTGTTTTTGAAACCTTAAAATTAATCGAAGCCTGTGGGGATGATTTTCACCTGGAGAGTTCTGCTTTTGGTGGATGCGGAAAAATGGAGCAATCTCCACTTCCTGTCGCGGACGGCGGGCCCTCGATACTTGTAAGTGAAATGCAAATCAGTTAAAAAAAATTAGCAAGAGGTAGACTATGAAACATGATATTTTAACAGTAAAAGAAGAATCTCTCTCTATTGAAGTAATCGCAGGAAAAATAAATTCCAGCAGATTTAAAAATATTACTAAAAAGGGGGTTCGCCTTTTTGATAGTAATAAAATTTATTCCAGCTCATTTGTAGGTGAAATCTCCGACAGTGAACTGATAAAAAAGACAGAAGACGCAAAAAATAAAGTGGGCGTGGGAATTCCTTATGAATTCAATCTTCCTGCAAATCCAAAGATGAAAATGGAAGATGTTGAAGGTCTGAAAATTCCGCTCAGTTCTATAAGCGAAGCGATTGAAAAGACCCAAGAGAGGCTCTCAAAATATTCCAATGATTTTGTCTTTAACGGAAAATTTCAGCGATCAATTAACACTCGAACTATGATTAATAGTGATGGAATGCTGCTGGAGAGAAAATTTGCTCATAATGAATGGCATTATCTTTTTAAACGTGTTGGTTCAGCCAATATTCTTGACGGCTATTTTGAGGAGAGTGGTAAAACTCTGGACATCACTGATGTTCTCGACAAAAACCTCCCTTATCTTGCCGCTTATAAAAATGAAATCAGTTTTAAAAACGGAAAATATCCGGTGCTCTTTATCGAATCGACCGGGTTATTTGAAAAAGTCTGCGAATCACTTACAGCTGACAAATATTGTGAAGGTTCAGTGCTTTATAGCGGAAAACTGAATCAAAAAATTTTCAGTCCGGAATTTTCTCTCTATGATGTGAATTATTCTCCGGCACATGGGATTTATAAAAAATTCGATGGAGAGGGAACCATACGTGAATTGTCTCACTTGCCTCTGATAGAAAAAGGAGTTTTCAAAAATATAATTGCTGACCTAAGAAGCGCAAAAAAATATGGAGTTGAGGCCACTGGCAATGGTCAAAGAGGACCGGATTCTGCCGTCTCTACCGGATTTAATGGCCTCGTGATGGGGTCTGGCAAGAGAAAGACACAGGAGATATTAAATTCTCTTGATGAATGCGTGGTGGTGTTCATGGGGCATGGAGGCGACTTCACTGATAAAGGTGATTTCTCCACACCGCTGCAGCTTTCTTATCTTGTTAAAAAAGGTGAGATTGTGGGGCGCCTGCCTCAGTTAACCGTAAAAACTTCAACGGAGAGAATGTTTGGAAGTGATTTGATAGAGATCGCCGCAGATGGATTTCAGAAAAATAACCTGCAGCCCTCGATCTTTGCGGAGATGGATGTTTATATCAACTAATCAAATGCCCTCAGTTTATCTTTTGAAGGAGAAAGACGATGTACAGTCTCTTCGACAGAAGCATGAATGCGTATTGGTGTGCATGAATACAATTGCTGAAAATGATTCATCACTAATGGTTGAAGATGACAGCTACAGCGCTAAATTGCAACCATTGCGTATTGTGCTGGGAAAACTCAGTAAGCTGAATCCTGGTTGGAAAATACTCACAGATGCTTTCCGGCGCAACACCATGATCGTTGTTACGGACGAAGATCTTAGAAATAATCCGGACATCGTTCAACACCTGGAATCGCAGGGAATTTCTCTTTTATCTACTAAATCAAATGCAGATGGGAATATCGATCTGAATTCTGTTCTCAGAACATTGGGAAGCTTAAAATTTAAATCAATTTTAGTTGAAGATACTCGTGAACTCAAAAATCAATTTATAAATATGGGTTTAGGAAATTAGGAGAGAATATGTATATTGAAATGGAATTAAAAAAAGGACAAGTCCTGATTAACGAAGGCGAGCCTTCTGATTGCATTTATTTTTTACGTTCCGGTGAACTGGCAATTTACAAATATGACAGTCAATCCTTAGGCCACAATATCATTGGTCATGTTGAACCGGGCGAAATGGTGGGCGAGATGTCGTTTCTGGACAATCTTCCACGCGCGGCCACCGTCAAGGCCAATACTGATTGCAGAGTTTCAATTATGAACAGAGCTGAGTTTGATAAAATTTTTCATGCTCAGGATTCTATGATTCAAAATCTGGTCAAGACTTTGTCAGAGCGTCTGAGAAAGACAAATAGCAAAGTTCATCTGTGAATCATTTCCCTCGATGGCGATTTGTCCAAATTTCATTTGTTAAAAATCATTTAGCAATTGCGCTACCAAAGGGTAGGTGGCACCTATTCAGCGAATGAGTCGTCGTATTTTACGTTGTGATAAACTTTGGTGACATCGTCATCGCTTTCCAGAAGGTCCACAAGCTTCATGACTGTTTTAAAAGTTTCCTTGTCGATTTCCTTATAAGTAAGTGGCAATCGCTCAAGGCCCGCTTCTTCAGCCGTTATCTTGAGTTGGTCTAGTTTGGTCTGGATGCTTCCGAAAGCTTCCATCGGAGCTGTTACTGTGAAATAGCCGTCTTCTAAAACGACATCGTCGGCGCCGGCATCAATCATATCAAGTGTGAAGTCATCTTCAACAATTTTTCCTTGTGGTATTTCGAAGACAGCTTTTCTTTCAAAAACAAATTGAAGACATCCGGTAGTTCCCAGAGATCCTCCGCATTTGTTGAAAAAGTTTCTGACGTTTGCAACAGTTCGCGTTCCATTATTAGTTGAGGCCTCTACAAAAATGGCCACACCATTAGGTCCGTAGCCTTCGTAAGCGATATCGCTGTAGCCCTCGTCTTCGTTTCCGAGACCTTTTTTAATAGCGCGGTCAATATTATCTTTGGGAACGTTGTATTTGCGGCTCTTTTCAAGCGCAATTCGAAGCAAGAAATTGCTTTCGACCTCTTCGCCGCCGTTTTTGACGGCCTTTGTAACTTCGCGAAGACATTTGGTATACATCAAAGAACGAATCTTGTCCTGGTCACCTTTTTTTTCCTTAATATTGTTCCACTTACGTCCCATTACTTATTCCTTCTTGCAAATTGGTCTTTATCTTAATTTAATCCTAAGTATTCATCAAATGTTTTTTCCACGTCGATAATAGAGCCATCGGGCTGGATATCGATAATTCTATTGGCCACTGTCTGAACGAATTCATGGTCATGGCACGAGAATATAAGAGCGGAGTCGTATTTTTTCAAAGCTTCGTTCACTGAAGTAATACTTTCAAGATCCAGGTGGTTTGTAGGCCCGTCCATAATGAGAACGTTCGGGGCTTCCAGCATCATTTTGGAAAGCATCATGCGGACCTTTTCTCCTCCGGAGAGAACATTGGTTTTTTTAAGGCCTTCTTCTCCTGAGAAAAGCATGCGTCCTAAAAATCCTCTGACAAACGATTCGTCTTTGTCTTCTGAGAAATCTCTCAGCCAGTCCACAAGATTATATTTTCCATCCGCGAAATATTGGGAGTTGTCTGAAGGAAAGTATGATCTCTGAGCCGTTACCCCCCAGTTTACATTTCCAGAGTCGGCTTTTGTCACACCAGCGAGAATGTCCATCAAGATTCCTTTGGCGAGATCGTCTCCCAAAAGAACAATCTTATCTGTCTTCCTTACCTGGAAAGAAATATTTTTAAATAAGACTTTTCCATCAATCGACTTAGTTAGCTTCTCGACATTCAATACATCTTTTCCAATTTCTTTTTTAGGCTTGAATAGAATAAATGGGTATTTTCGTGTCGATGGTTTGATATCTTCAAGCGTGATTTTATCGAGAGTTTTTTGTCTTGAAGTCGCTTGTTTTGATTTTGAAGCATTGGCACTAAAGCGTGCGATGAAGTCTTTCAATTCCTTCATTTTTTCTTCAGTCTTTTTATTTTGGTTCGACTTCAGGGTGATCGCCAGCTGAGATGACTGGTACCAGAAGTCGTAGTTGCCTGAGAAAATTTGAATTTTCCCAAAATCAATGTCTGCCATATGCGTGCACACTTTATTGAGAAAGTGTCTGTCATGTGAAACGACAATAACGGTATTTTGAAATTCAGCAAGGAAGTTTTCCAGCCAGTGAATAGCTTTGATATCCAAATGGTTGGTAGGCTCATCGAGAAGAAGAATATCGGGCTTTCCAAAGAGTGCTTGGGCAAGAAGAACTTTTACCTTGTCGCCGCCATTAAGTTCATTCATTTTTCTTGAAAGCAATTCTTCTTTTATTCCCAGACCTGATAGCAATGTAGCCGCTTCTGATTCAGCTTCCCATCCATTCATTTCAGAGAATGCAGCTTCTAAATCGGCCGCGCGGATTCCATCTTCATCAGAGAAATTCTCTTTCGCGTAAAGAGCATCTTTTTCTTCCATAATATCGATAAGAGTTTTGTTACCCATGATAACAACTTTTAAGACTTCAGTTTCGTCATAAAGAAAATGATCCTGTTTCAATACTGAAAGTCTCTGGCCTGGAGTGATGTAAACGTTTCCCGTTGAAGAAGGAATTTCACCTGCGAGGATTTTGATAAATGTCGATTTACCGGCCCCGTTGGCCCCGATCAGACCGTAGCAGTTCCCCGGTGTGAATTTAATATCCACATCTTCGAATAGTTTCCGTGCGCCATAACGGAGGCCCACATTTTGACAAATAATCATAAATATCCTTAAAGGTTCGCAGTTTATTTTTTGGTATCCTTTCTTTTAGCGCGAATGAGAGGAAATGTCAGGGCTTTTCGTGCGGATTTTCACTGTGTTGGCGCAGTGTGAAAAAGACAAATATAGACGATCCGGGTTTAAAAGATAAACATATATATATGAATCTTAAACGACTCAAGGAGCAATACCTATGAGAGATGAACAAAGCACTGAAATTGGGATGTCTTTTTTCCCTAAAAATGAAAATGCCCGCATTGCCGTGGAGCGTGCCCGCGAAATAGTGAAAGAGAACAATAAAATTATCACAAAGCTGAAAGTTGAATCTAATATCCAACCGGAAGACGAGGATACTACTTTTAGCGAAGCGGAAAAATTTTTCCATGAAGACTCTTATGCTTTTGACCTTTATAAAATAAAATCAAGCAACGGAATTGGGGACTTTTTTAAGGATATTTTCGGAGGCTATTAAAAGGCCCCGCATTGAGGAGCAGATTCGGTGGGTAAACCAAAAGCGCATAAAATTCACAAAACCAAACTTTCAGCTGAAGATAAAAAGTTTGGTAAAACTCAAATAGCTATTCTGATTGGCATGATCGTGGTAGGACTCGCGCTCGCTCTCTATAATATGCAATAACATAAGGGACATTTAAGTGAGTCATATAAAAGTTGGCCAGCGCTATATGAGCGAGACTGAGCCAGAGCTTGGTCTTGGAGTCATTTCTACAGTTGAATCCAAAACAATAAAAATTGTCTTTCCCGCCAGTAAAACAGAAAGAACATATGGCTCAAAAAGTGCTCCCATCAAGAGAGTTATCTTTGTTGTTGGTGATGAAATCGCCATCAAGGGTGGAGAGAAATTTACTGTTGAATCAACAATAGAGAATGATGGTCTGATAACTTATATTATCGACGGCAACACTAAATTCGGTGAGATTGAGCTCTCGGACAACATCAGTTTCAACAAGCCTGAAGAGCGTCTCTTTAACGGTAATGTCGATACGTTTTCATTATTTAATTTGCGTTTCAAAACGCATATGAACAAATACCAGATCGCTCAAAGCCATGTGCGCGGTTTTGTCGGCGGAAGAATGGCCTTGCTTGCCCATCAGTTCTATGTTGCTCATCAGATTGCAGACCGCCCGATACCTCGCGTCCTTTTAGCTGATGAAGTTGGGCTTGGAAAAACCATCGAGGCGGGCCTTGCACTTCATCACCTCATTTTAAGCGAAAGAGTGAAGCGCGCCTTAATTGTGGTTCCGGACTCTCTGGTTTATCAGTGGTTCATAGAAATGCTCCGCAAATTCAACTTATCATTCACCACGCTCAATCAGGAAACTCACCTGGAGCCTGGGACAAATCCTTTTCTCGATAACGATTTTGTTATTGTGAACATTGGTCTCTTGAAAGGTGCCCCGATGGCCCAAGAAATGATTGCACAGACCTCCTGGGATCTGATGGTGGTTGATGAAGCTCACCAGCTGAAATGGAGCACGGAAAAAGTTTCAACTGAGTATCAGATAGTCGAAAGAATTTCGAAGAAGGCAAGGGGGCTGTTATTACTGACGGCTACACCTGAGCAACTCGGGCTTGAAGGCCATTTTGCCCGGTTGAAACTTTTAGATCCTGCCAGATTTTTTGACTATCATAAATTTTTAGAAGAAACGACTCATTATGAAAGTGTTGCTGCCCAGGCGCGCGAACTAGTCGCCAGAAAAAGTCCTGCTGCTGATCTTGAAATTCAGAAACTTCAGGACATGCACGGAACGGGAAGAATTTTTTTCAGAAATACCCGCGCCAGGCTTGGAGCGCATTTTTCTTTTTTTCCCAAAAGAGTTCTTCATGCATACACGCTTGAAAGTAAAAAAACTCACAACCTGAGCCTTGAAGATGAAGAGGCGATTGGTCCTGGTTTTGAATTGAAGCTCAGCTGGCTTTTGGATTTCCTTGACGGTCATAAAACAGAAAAAATACTTCTGATTACAAAATCAAAGACAAAAGTACTGGCGCTTGAAAAATATTTAAAAGAACGAATCGCAGGTATCAACATAGGTCTTTTTCATTCGGGACTTTCATTTGTTGCCCGCGATCGTCAGGCGGCTTATTTTTCAGATCCTGAAGGAGCACAACTTCTTCTCTGTACGGAGATAGGAAGTGAAGGTCGCAATTTTGAATTTGCTCATCACCTGGTGCTGTTTGATCTGCCGCTTTATCCTGATTTGCTTGAACAAAGAATCGGACGGCTCGATCGTATCGGCCAGACAAGCGATATAAACATTCACGTCCCGTATGTAATGCAATCCTATGAAGAAGTCCTCTACAGATGGTATCACGAGGGACTCAATGCTTTTGAAGACTCGGCTAAAGGCGCAAGTCTGGTTCATCAGCAGCTGCAGACTTTGCTGGAAGAGTTTTTAAAAAAACCGGAAAGTGCTCTTCAGAATCCAGCCATTATCGAGCAGTTTTTAAATACAACTAAAAATGAGTACGCAGAGGTTGTCAAAAAAATGGAAGAGGGAAGAGATATTCTGATTGAACTTAATTCTTTCAATGAAGAAAAAGCTGAAGGACTGATATCAGAAATAAAAAAATTTGACGAAGATCCGGCCCTTGCCAATTATATGAGTGAAGTTTTTCAGGAATTGGGTGTAGATATCGAGGATCTCGAAGAAAATATTTTTTATATTAAACCCAGCGACAATATGTACGTTCCCCATTTTCCGGGGCTATCCAGCGAAGGGGAGAGAATTACTTACGACAGAAAGACCGCAAGACGGCGCGAGGATGTTGAATTTCTCACATGGGATCACCCGATGGTCGTTGGAGTAATGGATCTAATCGTGAGCAATACTTTTGGCAATGTCACCGTGATGATGAGAAAAAAACCGGGGCAAAAAACATTTGTTGAAGCTACGTTTAAACTTTATGCCATTGCTTCCAAACAACTTTCTCCTGAAAGATACTTCCCACCGACGCCCATCAGAATTCTTCTCGATAGCTCTGGGGAGGAGTTCACAGATAAATGGAGCAAGGAAGATATTGATGAAAGGTCAGTAATGGCAGACGTTGAAACGGTAAGAAAGGCTAAGGCATTGCCCCGGCCAGCTGTTCAGAAAGTCCTGAAGACCGCACATCAGTACGCGCTCAGGCGTTCAGAAGAAATTAAAGCTAATTACATTGCAGCGATGACTGAAAAACTAAAGTCCGAAAAAGAACGTCTGGTGAAACTTAAGGAATTAAACCCGATTGTCCGCACGGAAGAAATCGATGCTCTTACCATTCAGATGCTGATGCTGTCCAAGAGTTACACAAATGCTGATGTTATATTGGATTCGATAAGAATCATTTTTTAATCAAGCAGTCCTTCTGCGAGCAGGACTTTTTTAAAATCGCCCAGCATGTCGAGACTGTAGTTTCCGATTTCATCAATCATCATGTCCTTGAGCGTCTGGATTGGCGTTGTTTTGTTGGTGATAACTCTCTTGTCGTAATTGTTTACCATCGATAAAATTTCTTCCAGCTTTGTCAGCTTTTTCTTTTTATTGGGGCCCAATCCACTCAGCACTTCTTCGTGATTGCTTATCAGTTCAAGAACGTTGTTGTTAATATAAGACTTGTTCTGCAGCAGTTTTCCTACATCTTTAGTGTGAAGAAAATAAACTCTTTTATCATCATTGCTTAAAAGTTTTTTTGCCTTGTAAAAAAGCAATATATCATCTTTGGACATTTGTGTGATGCCAATATCATGAATAAGGGCCGCCGTCCCAAGATCCTCAAGTTCATCTTCGGTACATCTCATCATTTCAGCCAGCTTGACGGAAAGGGCGCATACATTCAGGGAATGCTTTATGATCTCTTCATTCTTTTCAACTTTTTTACCAAAGATTTTTTTCAGTGCATCTGGGTTGCTTTTAATAACCTGGCGAAGTCCTTTGGCCGCAGTTTCTGTCATGCGATAAGCACCTTCACTGCCAGGATCTTTTTGCATTCTCTCCAGCGCAGAATTGGCGACACCTTCTACCATCGCAACTTTTTCACCGACGGAGACTTCTACACTGGCCAGCGTATCGCTGATAAGCATATCAAGAAAATCCTGATAATGTCGTTCATCGGCCAGAGTGATAAAAAACTTGGCGACATTCTGAGTTTTTAATTTAGTGTATTTTTCAGGTGAGAGCTGTTCCCCCTTTTTAACATAGCAGAGGTATTGCTCTTTAAAAAAAATGTACAAATCAAAAGTTAGCTTTTTGTGAGGCTTCACTGTTGAAATGCGCAGAGGGATAAAGTCCATGATTTTCCTTAAGTTATGATGCCCTCTATTCTAGGTTAATATTGAGATAATTCAATTTGTTTAAGCAAATATTATTTTTGCGCTAGCTTACTTCTTTACTCCGGTATATCTGGTCAGGAATGATGATTATTGATGCCAAAGTCTCCTCTCTCAAGGTATGGTTAGGCTAAAAATAGAAGGATACAGGATACTTGCAATGATCAGTTTTAATAGTGTTTCCAAGCATTACGGCGGACAGATTATCTACGATAATTCGTCATTTATATTAAGGCCAGGCGATAAGGTTGGTCTGGTCGGTCCCAATGGAGCTGGAAAAACCACCGTCTTTCGAATACTCATGAAAGAGGAGGGCTTTGACGGAGGTTCCATTACCGTGCCCGAAAAGATCCGGGTTGCTTATTTTTCGCAGAACATAGGTGAGATGAAGGGCCGCACAGTCATTGAAGAAGTCATGAGCGGTAGTGCGAAGGCTTCTGAGCTTGCCTTGGAAATAAGAAAGATTGAGAAAATGCTTGAAAACGATCTTGATCCTGATGAGATGGAAAAAATTCTGATCCAGCTCGGAGACTACCAGACAGATTTTGAAAAACTGGGCGGATATGATCTTGATACACGCGCGAAAGAAATTATTACCGGACTTGGGATCATGCCTTATGATCACGACCGTGATGTGAGCATGTTCTCCGGTGGATGGAGAATGAGAATTGCTCTGGCAAAAATTCTTATCCAGGTTCCGGATGTTATTTTACTGGACGAGCCTACCAACTATCTTGACCTGGAAAGTATTGTCTGGCTTGAAGAATGGCTCAAAAGTTTTAAAGGCGCCGTGCTTATGACAAGTCACGATCGTGATTTTATGAACGGAATCGTCAATCGAATAATCGAAGTCAACAATAAGACCATTACGACTTATACCGGCGATTACGATTATTACGAAAAAGAAAAAGAAATCAGAAAAGTTCAGCAGGTTGCTCAATATGAATCGCAACAGGCCATGCTCCAGAAAGAAGAAGAATTTATTGCTAAATTCGCTGCGAGGGCCAGCCATGCAGCACAGGTGCAGTCGCGGGTAAAGAAAATCGACAAGATTGAAAGGGTCGAACTTCCGCCCGAAGATGTAGTCATGGATTTTTCATTCCCCGTTCCTCCAAGAGGAAGCAACGATATCGTTATCATGAAGGACCTCGGCAAGAGCTGGAACCGTGACGATGGGAATATCCACAGAGTTTTTTCAGGCTTGACGGCAACGGTAAACCGTCTCGATAAGATTGCTGTCGTCGGTGTTAACGGTGCCGGTAAATCGACTCTCTTAAAAGTTATTTGCGGACTCACTGATGCCACAACCGGAGAATCGAATCTTGGCCCGAGTATTAAGGCCGGCTATTTTTCACAGTTCTCACTCGATCTGCTCAATCCGGAAAACACCGTGCTGGAAGAAATTTCAAACAGGCTTCCTCATGTCAGCAACGGTTATATCAGGAACCTTCTGGCTGCCTTTTTATTCAGAGGCGATGACGTAGAAAAGAAAATTAAAATATTATCCGGTGGAGAAAAAAGCAGAGTCGTTCTTGCGACACTAATGTCTTGCAATAACAACTTGCTTATTCTTGATGAACCTACCAACCACCTCGATTTAAAATCACGGGATGTTTTACTGAAGGCCCTGAAAGATTTTGAAGGGACCGTTATGTATGTTTCTCACGACAGACACTTTTTGCACGGACTTTCTAATCGCGTTTTTGAAGTTGATAAGGGCGGGATCAGAGTCTTCGAAAGCAATTTCAATTATTATCTTGAAAAAAAGAAGATGGAAGGGCAGTAGGCTTTATGAAGGAAATTGATTTTTATTTTGATTTTCTTTCACCTTATTCTTATGTCGCATGGACATGGGTGAGAGAACAGAAATATAAGTTCAATTACATTCCTGTCAGCGTCCCGAGCATTATTTCTCATTTAGGGACATTGGGCCCGGCCCAGATTGTGCCCAAAAGAAATTATCTCTTCAAAGATCTTCTTCGCTATACAAGGCTCAATAACATTCCCTTTACCACACCAATGCAACTTCCCTTTAATTCGCTCTATGCCTTAAGGCTTGCTCTGCCGGAAGTCTCGGGGAGTTCGCAAAAAGAGGTTATTGATGCCATTTTTCGTGCCGGATGGGAATTTGGCCAGGACATCGGGAGCGATGATGTTTTAAAAAATATTCTGACCGAGGCAGGACTTCCCGCCGAAGAATTTTTTGCAAAAATGGAATCTAAAGAATCCCGCGTGCAATTAAAAAGTAATATCGGCCAGGCAATCGGAAGAAATCTTTTTGGAGTTCCGAGCTTTTTAGTGGACGAAGAAATCTTTTGGGGAAATGATTCTATAAAATATCTTGAGATGCATCTCTCGGGATCAGATCCTCTGGATCATGAAAAATACAAAATTTTTTTAAGCAAGCATCAGTTTTAAAATACTAAATTACAACGGGGAAAGCATGAAAAAAATTTCTATTCTAATGTTCTCAATGTTTCTAAGTGCAAGTGTTCTTGCGGCAAATCCAAAAATTGTTATCAAAACAAGCATGGGGGAAATTGAGGCTGAACTTTTTCCTGACAAAGCTCCGGTCAGCGTAAAAAACTTTTTAAGCTATGTTCAAAACGGTCATTACAAAAATTTAATTTTCCACAGAGTCATTAATAATTTTATGATTCAAGGTGGGGGATTTGATAAAGACCTGAATGAAAAAAAGACAGGTTCTCCGATTAAAAACGAAGCCGGTAATGGATTAAAAAACGAAACGGGTACACTGGCCATGGCCAGAACCGGTGAAGTTCACAGCGCGACGGCTCAATTTTTCATAAATGTTGCCGACAACGGGTTTTTAGATCACCGCGATGAGGGAAGCGCAGGATTTGGTTACGCCGTTTTTGGAAAAGTGACTTCAGGGATGCCTGTAATTAACAAAATTAAAGCTGTTAAAACCGGAATTCGCGGACCTTTGGAAGATGTACCACTGGAGGCAGTAGTAATTTTAGACATCATTAAAAAGAAATGATAGTTTCATGTTTTCAAATTTTCGATACTTTTTAGGGGTTAAACACTATGAATGTTGCAAAAAACAAAGTCGTCGGTATCGACTATAAACTAACTGATGGCTCTGGAAAGTTGATCGATTCTTCAAAAGATCATGGTCCATTATACTATATCCATGGGATGGGAAGTCTTATCCCTGGGCTGGAAGCAGAACTTGAAGGCAAAAAATCGGGCGATCATTTGAATGTGAAGATTGCGGCAAAAGACGGATATGGCGACAGAAACGATGCCTTATGTCAGAGCGTTCCACGAGCACAATTTGAATCAACTGAAGGCCTGGAAATAGGAATGCAATTTGAAGTTGAAACTGAACAGGGTGAACTTGTTGTTACAGTTACCAAAATCGAAGGCGATATGGTTACTGTAGATGGAAACCATCCTCTTGCAGGAATGGATCTTCATTTTGATGTAACAGTAAAAGAAGTTCGCGAGCCGACGGCTGAGGAATTAGCTCACGGCCACGTTCACGGCGAGCACGGTCATCATCATTAAGAACAAATGAACTATCTAAAGACTTTCTTGCCTTATTTGTTTGGAAATAAAAAAGGAAAGTCTTTAGAGCATTCAATCCCTGAACCTTCGCTTTGGGAGACATTGAGTTTTGAAGAAAGGCTCATGTTTCATTCTCTCAAAAATTCTCTTAATCAATTTATTCGCTCAATCGATTTAAAAGCCCTTACACAAAAAGAAATTTATCATCTTTTTAATTTTTTAGATTTTCTTAAATATGATCTGAAAGAAGAAGTTAAATTGCTTTTCTCCAATGAGTATCGCTTATTCAGTGAAGCTACCAAAGCAAAAGCGATTTCAAAAAATGATTTGCAGGAACTATTAGATTTTAAAAATGGAAAGCTTACTGTGTTTGCCATCCTTACTCACGACAGACAACGCCCAGGTATTCTAGTCGTGAGAAAACCCGATGGCAGCTTTGTGAGTTTTGATGAATCAAAAATCTGGTCTATCCCTGTCTTAGGTTTATCCGGAAGAGGTCTGCCATTTCACCACTCCAATGGCTCAACGCCGGCCGGGGTTTACACCATTGATTCCGTCATGCCGGAAGCTAATAAGCCTTTTGAGTTTGGAAAGTTTAGACGCCTTATAGTGAATTTTATCCCTAAAACTGAGAATGAAGAGACCCTCAAATCCTATTTGCCGGATAATCACAGGGAGAAATCCTGGTGGAAGGCAAGTGTTTTGGGCCGTGAGCTGGGCAGAAGCCTGCTTAGGATTCATGGGACGGGGAGAGTAAATCCCAATCCTTTGACCACGTTTTTCCCGTTGGTTCCAACCTCCGGGTGTCTGGCCACCAATGAAGCCAGTCTTTTTGGCTTTAAGGCAAGCCAGGATCAACGGCTTTTATTGGATACTTTGATGTCTGCCCTGAATCTGCCGAAAACAGCTGAAAATGAGTCAAAAATCCATGGTCTATTGTATGTCATCGACTTCGATGATAATTTAACGGCGCTTCGCTTTTAACTTTAATAGACGGACATTTGGATGTTTATCTCAACTAAAAAATTTATCGGGTACCCCTGCGCTCACAGACAATGGCGGGATAGCGGTCATTGCAAATTTATTCATGGGTATTCCCGTGAGTTTACTTTTTCGTTCAAGGCGACATCGTTGGATGATAAACATTTTGTGATGGATTTTGGCGGCTTCAAAGAATTCAAAGTTTTTCTGGATGATATGTTTGATCACACTTGTTTGATTAACAACGACGATCCGGAACTTCCGCTCTTTAAAGAAATGGATAAAAAAGGATTATTAAAACTAAGAACGCTGGATAATGTCGGGATGGAAGGGACTTCAATATTTCTGCATAAAAAAATGAACGAATACTTAAATCAAAAAACAAACGGCCGGGTCTGGTGTTTCCGTGTTGAGACCAGAGAAAATGAAAAGAATTCCGGCATGTATGAAGAAGAAAAAATGGAAAAATTTGTATGACAATGATAGACCCAAAGGCCGTGTTAAAAAAAGTTACGCCCACGCCTTACGTGGAAAATAATTTATCTCACGCTGAAAAAAGAGAAAAAATCGAAGGCCTCTTTGCTGAGATCATGGAGACATTAGGATTGGATTTAAGCGATGATTCGCTAAAAGAAACTCCTCATCGCGTAGCCAAGATGTATGTAGACGAAATTTTCTACGGACTTGAGACTGCAAAATTTCCCAAAATCACTATTATTGAAAACAAGTTTGATTACGATCATGCTGTGGTTGAAGTCAATATCGTCACAAATTCTCATTGCGAACATCATTTTGTTCCGATCATCGGAAAAACGCATATTGCTTATGTTCCCAATAGAAAAGTTCTGGGACTCTCTAAACTTAACCGCATAGTGGATTATTTTGCCAAACGCCCTCAGGTTCAGGAGCGTCTGACGCTGCAAATTCACCAGGCCCTTTGCACAATTTTAGAAACTGAAGATGTGGCCGTTGTAGTAGATGCTATGCACGCCTGTGTGAAGACTCGCGGGATTAAAGACGTCACAAGCATGACGAGAACATCGAAGCTTTCTGGTGTTTTCAAAGAAGATACTTCACATCGTCTGGAATTCATGAATACCATTCCAAGAGCTCAGGAAGTGATTTACTAGTTTTCTGATAAAATTAGTCATCTGAAAATAATTTCTAATCAAATTTAAGATAACAAAAATCTATGTAATTAGTACTCATAAAATATTCGTAATGCGAATTATTTAATTAATTTGCTTATTCCGAGAGTTCAGTTTTAGTATTCCTTCGCGGTTCTAAAACAATGGAGGTTTTATGTTTAAAAAAGTCACTGCTCTCTTGCTTCTCACAGCTTTCACGAATGTCTATGCAATAACCCCTGTTCAGCAGGCGAGATCACTCGACAGCACTTTCGATTCTCTAAATTACAAATTAAACGTTGAGTGGGATCAGAAAGACGCTAAGTTTTTTGATTCAACTGTTGCCGGATTTGAAAAGGAAATTGCAGCTCTTCAAAAAGAAGGTGTCTCAACTAAAGATTTAGTTAACTACACTATCAGCAAAATCAAGGACCCTCAGGTCGTACAAGAAATTAATGAAATGGCAAAAGTTATTGTTGACGAAAAAATGTCAACTACAGAGGCCCGCGCTTTCGTTGTTTCAAAATTAAGCAGCACTTATTCTCACGGAGCAAGCTGGTCAGGAAGCAGAGTGGGACTTAAATGCGCATTGCTTGTCGGAGTTATTGTTCTTATTCTTCTGAGTTCAAAAATTCTTCATGAGGTTGAGGAAATTGAAAATAAACCAGAACCTACTCATCCAACTCCTCCGGACTACGGCTGCGGTTTAAATTATCCAGCTTATGGATTTAATGTAATGACTTACCCGATAATCATTTGCGAGCCAATTGAAGAAGGGTCATACTAATTATAAGTTGTTCCAGCAGGCCTTAATGTCTGCTGGAACTTTTTATTTATTCCGTTTCTCTGTCCATGAGCGCGCCCTCGATGGAACCGCAATCAGGGGTCCCGTAAGGCAGATTGCGTTTGATTACAATTGTGCCGTTGAGATGTCCGCTCATACCGCAATATTTTTCTCGCTCTACATTTTGAAAATTAAAACGGTATTCATCTTTTGTGGCATTAACAAGCAGGCTTCCTTTCTCAATCACAATTTTTGTTCCATCGCTGAAATCTTTCCATTCACTTCTTCCATCTTCGCGCTCGGCATCGACTGAACATGTATAGGGTTTCCATTTGCTATAGTAGGCAAAACTCTGAACCACACCATTGATCGCGTGCACGGCGATTCGCGCCTGCAGATCTTCAGTCCCGATCATGCAATCGATTTTTTCTTCTTCTTTTGCAGCCAGAGCGGAAGCTGATACAGCTGCTAAGATTAACGTCAAACTCAGTGTTCGCAAGATGTTCATAAATACTCCCTAATGGCTAAATGTTATAGGAAATGGGACCGAACTCAAGCGTTCACAGCCTATATGATCTTAATTACATGGTTTACCATAAAAAGGTACTCAAAGCTCTTGTAAGTAGAAGGTCTGATCTCGAAGGTCGTTAATCTGACCTTCCCAATAACTTGGAGATTCGAAAAAAGGAAAAGCATTTTTAAAGGCCGGGTCTTCAAAGCGCTTGGCTATCCAGGCAGAGTAATTAATCATTCGCAATGTTCTTAACACTTCCGTCAACCGCAGCTCTTCATAATTAAAATCACGCATTGTCGAATAGGCATCCAACATGACGTTTCGTAAATTGTTAGCGTATTCATCTCTGCCAGGAAGCAGAAGCCACATATCCTGAACCGCAGGCCCCATGACCATGTCATCAAAGTCAATCAGATTAAAGACATCACCGCGCTTGAGAATGTTTCCCAGATGGCAGTCGCCGTGAATTCTCTGATAGTGAATATTATCAAAGCTATGCTTGGTGAGATTGTAAATGCCTTCTAAAACGCCTTTGTAACTCGCTTCCAGATGACTTGGAACAATCTTCTGCTCTAGCAAGAACTCCAGGTTGGATTTTAAATAGACATCTGTTGTGAGTTTCAGACGGTGAGGTGCCGTTTTCATATCGCCGACGTTATGTAGACGAGCGAGAAGCCGGCCAACTTGCTCAATGTCTTCATTGGTGAATTCATCAGGTGCGCGGCCACCTTGCTTATTGAAGACAGTGTAATAAAGTTCAGGTTCTTTCAGGGTGAAAAGAGTTTGTCCTCCAAACTGAGCAAATTCAATCGGAGCAATCACCGGCACTTCGTAATCAACAAGATCAGCGAGAAAATCATGCTCTTCCTGAATCTGAATCTTGCTCCATCGTCCGGGACGATAGAATTTTATGATTTTAAAATGTTCACTTATATTGTCGGAGTCAGATTCAATCTCAACTTCATAAACGCGATTTTCCATCGAGTTCATTGTCATCACTCTGCCGGTTGTCTTAAAGCCCAGTGACTCAACCGTATCGAGAACTAAATCAGGATTGAGTTCATAGAAAAATTGGGTCTGGGTGGATCCCCACAGGTTTGAGCTCATTAGTGGATCATGTTGTAGACTTCTTTCATCTCTTTTTTCAGCAATTCCATTTTCATCGGAACGTCCGGATGGTTTACATCATTAGGATTAAGAAGGTAGTTTTCAGGTCCCATTTCTTTAACCATCAATTTTGTCTGCCAGATATTATCCTGAGGCATATTGATGTCGGCCATAGAAGTAAATTTGTCTTTGATATCAGGTCTGATGAAGTCCTGAATAGAATTGAAATGATGGTCGTTATAAATTTTCTTTCCACTGTCCAGTCGTGTATAGCCGCGAACTACATAATCAACGTAAACGACATCGCATTCAAAAGCTTCGAATAAATAATTGATGGCCTTCAGAGGAATAATCTCCCCGCAAGTCGCGATGTCCATATCAACTCTGAAAGAGCAGATGCCATCAGGATCGGCTGCATCCGGATAAGTGTGAGCGGTGATATGAGATTTATCCAAGTGCGCGTTCATCTGCACCGAAGGGATTGGTTCCCCTCCGCCTTTAATGTCGCTCATAAGTACCATCGTAGAAGCCCCGACCGGATCGTAATCCTGAACGGAGACGGCCAGAATATTGGCTTCGATAATCTCTACAATTTTTCTGGAAATATCGGCGATACGAGTGGCATTGTATTTATCGTTAATAAAATTAACGTACTGGCTTTTTTGTTCTTCATTTAGGGTGATGCAAAAATCATACATATTAAAACTTAAAACTTTGGTCAGATTGTTAAAACCTGAAATTTTAATTTTTTGGTTTTGGCTTAATTTAGATTCGAACATATTAGTGATTTCCTGCTTGCTTATTTCAGTTTCAAGTTCTATCTATGTGTCATAAAAGGGAAAATTTGACAATAAGTTTTGGAGAGTTATGAAGGAAAACAATACGGACACGGTTTTGGGTAATGAGTGGTATTCAGAGCGCTATTTTCATAAAAATGTGGCCACTTCCTTTAAAATAAAATCCGTTTTGCATTCAGAGCAGTCTAAATACCAAAAAATAGACGTGCTGGACACTTATGGAGTCGGCCGCCTGCTGCTTCTTGATGGAAAAACGATGGTCTCAGATAAGGACGAATTTGTTTATCATGAAGTCATGGGCCATGTTCCGGCCATGATTCACCCAAAAATTAAAAATGTGCTGATCATCGGCGGTGGAGATGGCGGTATTGTGCGTGAATTCGTGAAGCACCCGGAAATTGAGCGCATTGACCTGGTTGAAATCGACGAGCGGGTTATCGAAGTTTCTAAGCAATTTTTCCCAGACTGCACTTCAGGCCTCTCGGATAAACGTGTCAATATCCTTCCTCAAGACGGAGTGGAGTATATCAAGACCCACAAAAACTTTTTTGATGTCATCATCATCGATTCAACAGATCCTGAAGATTTTGCAGCAGGATTATTCACGCAGGAATTTTATAAGCACGTCAGTGATGCGCTAACTGATAATGGCATTATGATGGCCCAGACTGAAAATCCTTTTTATGATGAATACGGCATTAAATCTTTCTACGACAATCTTCGAAATGTTTATCCGGTTGTAAAATCTTTCACGGGACCGATGTTAATTTATCCGGGAGTCTTCTGGACGTTTGCTTACGCTTCAAAAGGATTGATCCCAACAGAGTTAAATGAATCAAAAATACCTTTTATGACAGGTCTTCAGAAAACGCTTAAGTGGTATAATATGGACTGGCATAAAGGAGCTTTTAATATCTCCAATATTCATAGGCAAGTTACTGGTTGCTGAAATTATTGCATGATTTCTAATATTCTTCTGTAGCGAGCGGTATCGGAATCACTTATTTTCTCAAGACCTGCTTTTGCCATTTTCATTTCATCTTGCAGGCTGAGGCCAAGATTTATTTCAACCGCTTTTCTCGCTAAAAATCCCTGATTGTAAACCTGGTAAAGCGTATCGGCATGTCCGCGGATGGCGTCCACATTCATTGGATCCAGGTCCAGAGCCTTCTTTAAATATTTATAGCCGCGTTTTGCGTTTCCAATACCTGCAAGCTGTTTCTTCTGGGCCATTTTACCTTCAATTCCTGAAAGGCGAGTGCAGGCCAGAGATTGAAGTTTAACATTGGATATATTTTTCTCACATATTGGGGTCAGTTTTGAAATAAACCCATTGGCCTCGTTTTCATTGAAGTTGGTAGTGTAAGCAATGGCCATCAGGTAAGTTGTACCTGCTTCAACAACTACTTTGGCATCGTCACCGGCAGACTTTTCAGCAATGATTGCGATTTTTGCGGCGAAATCCTCAATTTTTTGATTCGGATTTCTTGTTTGATCAGGAGGGCAGTCCTCGGCATAAACTGATGATTGAATGTGGACGAACAAGATTAATGACATAAAAATGTTTTTCTTCATGGAACAATTATAATCTCAAAAATTTAAATTTTGAAAGCTACAAAAGATGCCGAATACATTACTAAATTAATTAAACTGCCTCTGAAGTAGGTGATAATATAGCCCTTCCGTGATTTTCGACAATTCTTCATGCGTTCCAGTCTGAACGATCTGTCCTTTATCCAGAACAAATATTTTATGGGCCTCTTTGATTGTCGATAAACGGTGGGCGATCACTAAAGTCGTGCGTCCTTTCATCAAGCGATTAAGCGCTTCCTGCACCAGACTTTCGCTGGCAGTATCAAGATTGCTGGTGGCCTCATCAAGAATTAGTACCCGCGGGGATTTTAAAAGTGCACGGGCAATGGCTATGCGTTGCTTTTGTCCACCGGAGAGCTGCATTCCGCGCTCGCCAACTTTTGTATTAAATCCAGCGGGAAAAGCTTCAATAAATGAAAGAGCATTGGCATCTCTTGCAGCAGCTTTGACTTCTTCATCGCTTGCATCGGGTCTGGAGTAACGAATATTTTCCCCAATTGTCGCCGATATCAAAACTGGTTCCTGAGAAACCATCCCGATATTCTCCCGAAGAGATTTGGGACTGAAGATTCTATAATCTTTTCCGTCAACAAGTATCGCGCCTGAATTGACTTCATAAAAACGAGGAATAAGACTTCCAATGGTCGTTTTTCCGCTGCCGGATGGGCCAACAAGTGCGATCATTTCTCCGGAATTAATTTTGAAATTGATATTTTTCAGTACTTCTATATCTGAACGCTGCGGATAACTGAAACTTACATTTTGAAATTCCACCGTTCCGATAAGTTGCTCTATCTTTTCTCCCGAATCACTCAGAAAAGGAATCTGTTCAATGATATCAAAAACTCTTTTGCTGGCACCAACGCCGGCCATGATATCTCCCCAAAGACTGCCCAGACTTCCGACACCAATGGCGACAATCATCAGATACAAAAGAAATTGGGTGAGGTCCCCAATGGAAAGGCTTCCGGTGACAACCTGATGCCCGCCGTACCAGAGAACAAATGAGATGGCGCCGAAACCTACCACCATAGCGACCGTCATAAAAAGAGCAATGGTCGTTACTCTTTTTTTAGCGCGATCAAGAGCATTTGATAATTGTTTGTCATAGCGACTGACTTCAATATTCTCCTGAACAAAAGATTTTACAGTTCGTATTCCCGAAATGGTTTCATCGGCCACATTGCTGGCTTCTGCCAGGCTTGTCTGAAAATCAGCGGAAAGCTTGCGAATTTTTCTTCCGAAAAAAAAAGTTGAAAGTGCTACCGGCGGAATCATCAGAAGCATCAAGGCTGAGAGTTTCCACGATGTGTAGAACATAAAAGCAAATCCGCCCAGCACCTGTGCGAGAAATCTAAGGCCCATGGATACGTTAACGCTGACGGTGTTTTGTAAAGTGGTGCAGTCACTTGAAAGCCTGCTCATCAGGTCTCCGGTTCTGTTGGCATCAAAAAAAGAAATGTCCTGAGCGAGAATCTTTTGATAGAGCTGGCGACGAAGATGGATTACCATGCGCTCTCCGCTCAAGGTAAAAAAATAATAACGTAAACTGCCGGCCAGGCCCATTGTCACGAAGGCCAGAAAAATGCCTGCGACCGCAGGAAGCAATAGTTCATATTTTTTTGGGGTCAGAACATTATCAATCAGCCACCGGGTCAGCTGGGGAAAAATAAGAGTGCTTCCGCTTGAAAAAAGTAGAAAGAGCATTCCCCACGAGAGAAAGACTCTTTCAGTTTTAATGAGAGATAGAAGTCTTTTCCAGGTCTGTCTGTTCATTTATGTTTTCTGTCCGTAAGCTGTTCCATAAAATCCATCTGCATTTCCTGAATTTCCAGAAGACGTTGCCATTGATGGGAAATGAGCTTGTCTATTTTTTCATTGAGTACTCTGATTTCAACTTCTGATTTTAAATTAACTTTATAATCCTGTTCCTGATTGAGTCGGTCATGAACTTGTTGACGGTTCTGGCTCATCATAATGATCGGGGCCTGAAGAGAGGCGAGGCAGGAAAGAAAAAGGTTAAGTAAAATATAAGGGTAGGGATCAAATCGGACTTCAGTTGATGAATTCCATACAACCCAAATAGCAATCGATGTTGCAAACAGCATAATAAATGTCCATGACCCGCCAAATCTGGCAATTCTATCCGATAGCAGTTCTCCAAAAGTAATATCGGGAATTTCTAAGTGATCGATATGTTTTGAAACAACTTCATGTTCCTGAAGAGCGTCTACGACAGCTATTTCGACTTCAGTCAGATCGCCCTTTTCTTCTTTAATGAGCTGCTGGAAATATTCCTTGCGCACTTTATTCAGGTCGTTCAGACAGATAAAATCAAGTTCTACATTGAGATCTGGATTTTTCCTCAGAATAAAATTTAAAAGGGAATCGCGAACTGTTGCAACCGGCACTGTCTGAGCGGGTGAGAACCTGTTTTTGCAGACACAGCAAAGATTTTGTTTTTTTTCTTTTAATTTTCCATTTAAATTTTCCGGCATGTTGATCTCCAAAGCAAAATGCTCTTTAATAAGAATATGTTTTTTGAAGGACTTCTGGCTATTATTATCTTTGCATTTGTGCCCTTGGCGATTAAGTTCACCCAAGCTTCGCCAATTACCATCTGTTTGTTCCGTTTAATTATCGCAGTCGCCGCCCTGGCATTTCTTTGGCGAAAAAAGATTGATTTCAAATCCTTTTTAAACAAGGGCAGCAGGAATTTATGGCTCTTGGGTGGGATCTTTTTCTTCCACTGGATTACTTATGCTTACGGAGTAAAACTTGGCGGAGCTTCTATCGGAGTTTTGGGCCTTTCTACTTACAGCATGCAAATGGTCATCGCCGGAACCTTTTTCTTAGGGCATCGTGTGACCAAAAAAGATATTTTTTGTCTCCTTATGTCTATGGCCGGGGTCTTGATGATTATTCCTTCCTGGGATTTTAAAAACGACAGCACACAGGGTCTTAGTCTGGCACTTTTCTCTGCAACCTGCTTTGCTGTATTGCCGGTAATACATCGGAAGTCTCAGCATTTTTCTGAAGAGACCAGAATCTTCGCTCAGTTTTTTGGCGCTCTGATCGGCTTTCTTTTTTTTCTTCCCGTTACCAATTGGAATCTTACGGGCAATGATTGGTGGGCGTTGATTTTTTTAGGCGTTTTTGGGACGCTGATTGCTCATAGCCTTTGGGCGCGGGTTTCTTCCAAGGCTTCTCTCACCAGTTCAGGTCTTGCTTATTACGGCATTGCTCCTCTGACAATTATTCTCTCGCATTTTTTCTTAGGAGAGAGTTTCGCTCCGGTACAAATGGGTGGAGCTTTCGTCATCATAGTAGCGGCAGTCTTTAATATATTTCGTTTTTAATGTAGGATTGTTAACTATGAATGAATCACTTTCGCTAATAAATTTTCAACTTGTTGATGGTAAACTTCCTGAAATAAATCTTATCCGCGATGTCAGTAAACATATTAAGCGCGGCCATCGCTGGATCTTTGCAGACTGCTTTGACCAGAAGGCCCGGCAGCCTCAAGGTCTGGCCATTTTAAAATCAAGAAATGAAGTTTTAGGTTTTGGTCTTATCCAGTCGGACACTCAGCTGAGATTTCGCGTACTGTGTTTAGCAGATGAGCCTTTTGTCCGGAACAATAATATAATTCACACCATGAATGCCTGGAGTGAATTTCAGTGGAAAAAAGCCGTTGCCATCAGAAAAAATTTCAGCAGTGATGTGACAAATAGCTTTCGCCTGATTAATGGAGAAGGCGATGGCATGCCCGGGCTCATCATTGATATTTATGATGATACCGCCGTTATTAAACACGATCATGAAGTGGTGGAAAAATTCTGGAATCACCAGGGGCTTGCGTTAAAGCTTACACAGGACTTTCCTCAGATAAAAACCGTTTATCACAAGCGAAGAAATGATGATGATGTAAAGGGAATAGAGATTTTAGGCAAATTAAAAGAAGAAGTTGTCTTTAAAGAAAATGGAAGTTTGTTTGCAACTAATATCCGCGATGCCGCCAAGACCGGATTTTTTTTAGACCAGAGAGATAATCGCAAACTCATCGGACAGTTCTCTGAAGAAAAAAGGGTCCTCAATCTTTTTAGTTACACCGCAGGCTTTTCAGTATTTGCGGCCAGAGGCGGGGCACGCGAAGTCACCAGTGTCGATATTGCTAAAGCGGCAACCCTGGCTGCAGGCCGGAATTTTGAAGTGAACGGTCTTAAAACAAAACATGAGGCCATTGCTCAGGATGCTTTTTTATTTATCGACGAGCGGATTAAAGACAAATCGAAATGGGACATGGTCATCACTGATCCACCTAGTTTTGCTCCCAACCAAAAAGCGGTTGATACAGCAGTTGAAGCTTATATCAAAATATTTTCGCAATCATTAAAGCTGGTTAGTCCCAACGGCTTATTTGCAGCAAGCTCGTGCTCAAGCCATATCAGTACGGATAAATTTCTGGAAATCTGCCGGGAAGCTTTTTCGAAAAACAGAAAGCGAGGGACTGTCGTCTACTTAGGAGGTCAGCCGTTTGACCATCCATACCCAATAGCGATGGAAGAGCTTCGCTATCTGAAATTTGCCTTGTTTAGAGTTGATTAATTGGTGTGAATCAGGCTCATGCCTTTTTGTTCCAGCGCCTGGATTTCACGTTTTAGAACCAACAGGTCGTCTTGATTTTTTTTCAGTTCGTCTTTTGTGGCAGCATCTTTGTCGCCGCCGGCAGACAGATCCTTTATTTTTTCCTCTGTATCGAGTACCTGATCTTTTTTCTCATAGACTTTTTTGCCAATAAGGAATTTCTCGTGAAACAGGTCTTCTTTCTCCGGAGGACAAAAACTTCTGTAGACATCACCCTTTCTGCCCATATCAAAACCATTAAAAGGCGTGCAGTACGTACTCCAGCCCATATTAAATCCTGCGGCATAGGCTTCAAGATTTATCGGTGGCTCATTCTTGCTGCAGGTGGAGCGCACATCATCTGTAAAATTGTTTAATCCCTTTCTGCCATGTTCAAGTCCAAGGGCTTTCATATCTTTTCTACAATCATCCCTGCTGATCACAGTGGAGCATGAGCAAAGTAAAAATGCTGAGAGCAGTGAGAGGGAGGTAAGGCTTAAGTTTGATTTCATAACTTCCGATTATACCTCATAGCTGAGTTTAGGGCAAAAACTACCATGCAAGTTTTGCCTATTTAATTTTTATTTGAATGGTTGAAAATAAAGATATGGGAAATACAAAATTAAAAGAGTCAAGACCATCAAAAGAAACAATTAAAGAAAATTCCGGTTATCCGAAATTTAGAGAAATAGACGGAAGTCATCCTCTCAAATCCACCATCCCCGAAGCAGTTGTTGAATACCAGGTCCGTACCAGACATGGGGGACAGGTTGCTTTTTTTAATTTTGAATTGGCAAGAGAGTTAGGACTCATCCCGGAAAATCATTCGCACGAACTCACCAAAGAGCTTAAGGAAGAGATTCTACATACTTTCAGTATTGTCATCATCAACGAGTACGACATGATGAACAATTTTAATTTTCCCAAAGAAGAGATCAGACCCAAGACATATATGGCCACGCGCTATCTGCAGCTTCAACATCCTTGTAAAAAAGGAACAACTTCCGGCGACGGACGAAGCATATGGAACGGTCAGATCAATCATAAAGGTAAATCTTTCGATGTTTCAAGTTGTGGAACAGGTGCAACAAAACTTAGCCCTGCCTGTAATATAAATAAGAAATTCTACAAGACCGGGGATCCGACAGTTTCTTACGGTTGCGGATACTCGGAAAAAGATGAAGGATTAAGTTCATTATTCTTCAGTGAAGTGCTGGCAAAAAACGGTCTGGAGACTGAAAGAGTACTGGCCATCATTGAATTCCCGAAAGGGCTGGCAATAAATGTCAGAGTTCATGAAAATCTTCTTCGCCCGTCTCATATGTTCAATCATCTTAAGCAAAATAATCTTCCCACTCTTAAAAGAATGGTTGATTACTATATTGATAGACAGATTAAAAACAAGGTGTGGAAAAATGCACCTAAAGATTCAAAATCTCTTTATGATTTTTTCCTGATGAAAGTCGTTGAAACATTCGCAAAAATGTCTGCTGATTTTGAAGATCAATATATCTTCTGCTGGCTTGATTGGGATGGAGATAATATTTTAATGGACGGAGGAATTATCGACTATGGTTCGGTAAGACAGTTCGGCCTTTATCACCACGAGTATCGTTACGATGATGTCCAGCGGTGGTCAACCTCTATAAAAGAGCAGAAACAAAAGGCTCGCTACATCGTTCAGGCTTTTGCTCAGATCGTTGACTACATAAAAAATGAAAAGAAAAAATCGATTGATGAATTTAAAAATCATCATGCTATGCAGACTTTTGATAAGCGCTTTTTTGATTATAAAAACCACAATATTCTAATGAAAATTGGTTTTAATCCCAAGTACACGGCAACGCTTCTTGAACATTGTCGCAAAGAAATAGAAGAATTCAGAAATGATTTCACTTATTTTGAAATGGCCAAATCAGTGAAGGGGCCACAAAAAGTACCGGATGGAATAAACTGGAATGCGATATTTTGTATGCGCGATATTCTCAGAGAGCTGCCACAGTTCTATCTTTCACGCGGGATAAACGGGGCTGTAAGCGAAGATGAATTTATCGATATAATCAAATCGAGCTATGCGACCAAGGCTGATTTAAAAAAATCATTGAGACGCAATCTTAAAATCCGCAGTTTCCAGAAAAATTATGTCAGACTGATCAATCTTGTGGCGAGAAAATTAAAAGAATCACCTGAGAAGGTCCTGCTGGACGTTTCGATGAGATCGTCAGTTATTAATAAATACGACCGTGTTACAGGGGATTCGATTTCAACAATAGTTGAAAAGATAATGGCCAGAAAACCAAAACTGACCGCAGAGGAAATTTCTATAATCCTCAAAGAGTTTACCGAATACCAGAATTTAAATCCTGATAAAGAGCGCAGACCATCCAATTTTGAATCTGAAAAAGAGCAGTCTCGCCTTGTTAAAGGCATGCTCCAGATCGTTAGAGAGTATAGAGACGGAATATGAAACTAGTTCTCTATTCCGGCGGCGATGAAGATGAGAATCGCTTTCTCAATTTGCGGGCATTGGAATTAACTCATGTAAAATCTCCAAAACTAACTCTTATTCCATCAAGTTCATATGATGCTGAAGATGATTTTAAATTTTTTGTAAAAGAGTTTTCTGAATTTGGGGTACAGCGTTTTATGCTATTCTGCGTGGATACACCCTATACAAAAACTCTGCTGCAGGAAGCTCTTAAGAGTGATCTGATTTTTTTGGGCGGAGGAAATACCTTTTATTTTTTAAAGCATTTGAAAAAATCAGGCATGTTTGCTCATTTTGACAAGTTTTTAAAACGCGGCGGTGTTCTTTGCGGTCTGTCGGCCGGGGCCATTGTCCTCACACCTCACGTGCATACTGCCAGCTTTCCTCATTTCGACAGAGATGAAAACCCCTGGGACATGAAAAACCTGTCTGCCATGAGACTGGTCAATTTTGAATTTTTTCCTCATTACAAAAATTCAAAACGATACGATTCGGAACTTCTTCATCACTCCAAAAAATCGAAACTTCCACTTTACGCCTGCCCCGACGGCGGCGGGATTGTGATCGAAGGCGAACAGATTTCTTTCTGCGGGAAAAGCCACCAGTTTTATCAGGGTAAAAAACTTACTGTTTCCAATTATTGAGGCTTCGAAGGTCTCGACCAGATAAATACCAGCACAAGTATTAATATCAAAATGGTCATGACTCTGATAATCATCGTCACCTTTAAGTAAGGCATTCTGAAAATAATAACTGCACCCAGCATAAGCGTTGCGATAATTTTAGCATTTAGACCTATCACTCCGCTTTTTTCCCAGTCGTTGAGGGGCGGTCCGAGGTATTTATGATTAAGAATCCAGGAATGAAGCTTTTCGCTCGATTTGGAATAGCAATAGGCAGCCAAGAGTAAAAAGGGAGTTGTTGGCAGTACGGGAAGAAAGGCACCGACTATACCAAGTACTAAAAATAAATGTCCTGTAATCACTAATAAAGTTTTTTTCATCTGCTGCTATTAAGTTCGAGGATTAGGGCCCGACAGGCCCAAGCGCCTGAATTCTTTTACTTATATCCCCCCTAATGCTACTCTATTTTCTGAGATTAATTCAATTTATTCTTGAAAGAATATTGGCAATAATAAGGTTAGAAATTCAAGGGCAATCGCCTTATAATAAATCGATTTCGATAATCACTTAATTGCAGAAAGGAGTCCTCATAATGAGCAAAGTTAAAAAGATTTTAACAGTAGGTTCAAAGAAGTACAGTTATTACAGTTTAAAAGAAGCCAAAAACTTAGGTTTAACCGAAATAGACCGACTTCCAAAATCACTAAAAGTTTTGCTGGAAAATTTACTACGCCATGAAAATGGCAAAGATGTAACTTTCGAAGATGCTAAAGCAATCAACGAATGGACGAAAACTCAAAAATCAGATCGTGAAATTGCGTACTATCCTGCACGCGTTCTTATGCAAGACTTCACTGGAGTTCCTGCCGTCGTAGATCTTGCGGCAATGAGAGAAGCCATGAAGAAAATCGGTGGCGACCCGAAAAAAATCAATCCGCTTATCCCGGTTGATCTGGTCATTGATCACTCTGTAGCGGTAGATTTTTTTGGTAAAGCCGACTCGTTTGAAAAAAACGTTGCTCTTGAATATGAAAGAAATAAAGAGCGATATACATTTCTTAAATGGGGACAGAAAGCATTCAAAAATTTCAGAGTTGTTCCTCCAGGAACTGGAATTTGTCATCAGGTTAACCTCGAATATTTAGCTCAAGGTGTTTGGACTAAAACAGAAAATGGCGAAACAGTTGCTTACCCGGATACTTGTGTTGGAACAGATTCGCACACAACAATGATCAACGGACTTTCAGTTCTTGGTTGGGGGGTCGGCGGGATTGAAGCTGAAGCGGCGATGCTTGGCCAGTCAGTCACAATGACTGTTCCGGAAGTTGTGGGATTTAAACTCACTGGAAAAGTTAACGAAGGTATTACGGCAACAGATATTGTTTTAACAGTCACTCAGATGTTGCGTAAACATGGCGTTGTTGAAAAATTCGTTGAATACTACGGTTCAGGCGTAAAATTTTTAAGTCTTGCCGACAGAGCGACCATTGCCAACATGGCGCCTGAATACGGAGCCACGTGTGGATTCTTTCCGGTAGATGAAAAAACAATTGATTACTTAAAATTTACCGGCAGAAGTACAGATCAGGTTGCTCTTGTCGAAGCTTACGCAAGAGAGCAGGGCCTGTGGCTCAATGCTGGCGACGCTGATCCTGTTTTCACTTCAACTCTTGAATTAGATTTATCAACAGTTGTTCCATGCATCTCGGGACCAAAGCGTCCGCAAGACAGAATTGAATTATCAAAGGCCAGCAACGCCTTTGGAAAAGAACTTGCCGAATCCTTTAAAATCAATCCGGAGACAGCTAATACTGAATACGCGGTTGATGGAGCGGACTTTAAGCTTAAGCATGGAGCTGTGGCGATCGCTACAATTACATCTTGTACGAATACATCTAACCCATCAGTTATGATTGCCGCCGGACTTGTGGCCAAAAAGGCCCGTGCTCTTGGATTGCAAGCGAAGCCGTGGGTAAAGACGGCGCTTTCTCCAGGGTCTAAAGTTGTCACAGATTATTTAGTTGAATCTGGTCTTCAGCACTCGCTTGATGAACTAGGATTCACGCTTACCGGTTACGGTTGCATGTCTTGTATCGGGAACTCAGGTCCTCTTCCAGAAAACATTTCAAAATCAGTCAATGCCAACAACCTGGTTGTGACTTCGGTACTTTCAGGAAATAGAAACTTCGAAGGAAGAATCAATCCGGATGTTAAAGCCAATTATCTGGCTTCACCACCGCTGGTTATTGCTTACGCGATCGCTGGTAACGTCAATGTTAATTTAGCCAGCGATTCACTTGGAAAGTCGAAAGATGGAAAAGATGTTTTCCTAAAAGACATCTGGCCGACTCACGATGAAATCAATGCAGTTCTTATGAACAAGCTTACCAGTGAGATGTTTAAAAAACGCTATGCCAACGTTTTTGATGGCGACAGTCATTGGCAGGCGATCAAAGTTTCAGAAGGTGAATTTTTCGCATGGGAACCTGATTCGACCTATATTAGAAATCCAACTTTCTTTGAAAATATCACTGACACAACTTCATCTCAGGCGGGCGTGACCATTAAAGACGCGCGCATACTGGCCCTGTTTGCAGACTCAATTACGACTGACCATATTTCTCCTGCAGGTTCAATTAAAGGATCTTCACCGGCCGGAGTTTATCTTCAGGCAAAGGGAGTTAAGCCCGCTGACTTCAATTCTTATGGATCAAGAAGAGGAAATCATGAAGTCATGATGAGAGGGACTTTCGCCAACATCAGAATTAAAAACGAAGTGGCACCTGGAACTGAAGGGGGAGTGACTAAATACATTCCTTCCGGCGAGGTCATGTCGATTTACGATGCGGCTATGAAATACGTTGCAGATAAAACTCCACTGGTTGTTATCGCTGGTAAAGAATACGGAACGGGTTCTTCCCGTGACTGGGCAGCGAAGGGAACTTTCCTTCAAGGTGTAAAAGCAGTTGTCACTGAATCCTTTGAAAGAATTCACAGATCTAATCTTATTGGTATGGGTGTTCTTCCGCTGGTTTTTGAAAAAGGTGTCGATCGCAAGACTCTTGGACTTGATGGCACAGAAACTGTCTCGCTTATTCCACAGGGCGAATTTAAGCCTGGAATGAAATATGACATGATTATTACCTGTCCATCAGGAATAGTAACCAAGACCGTAGTGACTTCCAGAGTTGATACTTTGGACGAACTTCATTACATGAAGAACGGCGGTATCCTCCAGTATGTGCTCCATAACCTAAAGTAAACAGATGAGGGGACCTTTAAGGTCCCCTTTTTTTACCAAAAACAGCTCTGTAAGTTTTTCACTTGGCCCCAAATAAATTTAAGACTCCTTTAGAATTATTACATTCAATTATTTGAGGAGTATCCATGAAGATGTCTAAATCATTTCTTTTATTGCTGGCATTATCTACTGCGATATCAGCACAGGCAGTTCAAGCGGGATTGTTAAAACATTCAGCCAAAAAACTTTCAGTAGAAGGTTTAAGAGATGTTTATTCGGGAGTAAGGTTTCATTATTATGACAGCAAAGAAAGACTTACAATCGTTCAGGATTTTTTAAGAACTGTTGAGCTTGATTATGCTCTATTGCCATTGAAAACCAAAAGAATAGGTCTGGACTTTAATAAATTAAAAGCAGAAGCCATTGATCGTGAGAGTAAGGAAAAAAATATCCTCATAACTGATGCGAACAGGACAGATCAGGACGAGCGAAATCGGATAAGCTTTCTTCAGGCTAAGTCCAACATGGAATTCCTGGATCGTATGCAGGCACTTGTTGCACAATTTCAGGATACTCATTTCGGTATTCAGGAAAAAATATCACGTCCGGTCGTTTATACGGGAATACGCTTATACAGAATTGACGGAAAAGTGGTCGTAGGAGGGATTGAAAAGAAACTTATGAGCCTCGCCTCTAAACTGACAGGAAATGATTTTTCTTCTATCGCAGTTGGTGATGAAGTCCTGAGCGTTAATGGAAAGAATGTGGAAGAAAGAGTAAGTGAACTGAAAAAATTCATCGGTTCGAGTACGGATGAATTTGGCGACTATCAAGCAGTTCGCTCACTGACGATCAGGAACCATAATTATGAAGAGAGAAATACAGTAACAATTAAGTTTAAAAAAGCCGGGCTATTTAAACTACCGCTTTTTGCAAATATCACGAAAGACTCAACTCCAAGAATGGATGCTATGACTTTCTTTGCAAAATTGGGAATTCCTTCGGATGCATCCACAATTGGTTTGAATTATGATAAGGCCACGAAGCAATGGCTCGATGGGGCCATTTCTTTTGAGGGGTATGCTCCTACGAAGTTGCATCTCAATTTAAAAGGGCTGTTGGAAATGACCGGCGATGACGGCTCTCCTGCACTAAGATCCGGTTACTATATAAAAGATGGTAAGGCTTACGGAGTTCTGCAGATTTTAACTTTTTCTACCAAAAATGTAAAAACTGGTGATGTAACCATGAGTTACTTAGACGGTATTCGCTCTTTCATTTCAGAGTTAAAAGAAAATCAACTTCCGCTGATTCTTGATTTGAGATTGAATGGCGGTGGCAATGCAAACTTTCCTGCTGCGGTTCTGAGTATTCTCGCTAAAGAAAATGTGACTTATCCCGGGCCCACCAGAGGGTATAGGATGACATCATATATTAGGCAGCTCGAGGAATCCAGAAACTACCAGGAAATTGCAGGTGAAGATCAGTCCAACGGGCTGACTCTGGATGAGTTGCAGGATTTACTTCAGAAAACAGTAGATGAAAAAAGAGAACTGACTCCAATGATGTCATTTCAAAATATCAAGGTGGATGAAAAAATCAAAGGCTTCAATAATAAAATTGTGGCGCTTGTTACCGCGAATTGCATCAGTGCATGCGATATGATGTCCTACCTTTTAAAGTCGTCCAAAAGAGCAACAATTATTGGAACGCACTCCAATGGAACCGGTGCAGGGTATTCGTCCAGTTCTGAGTTGAATACAAAATGGGAAGATCCTTTTAAAGTCCTTGAAACAAACGTGCCCAATTTTTTATTTGGAATTCCGGGCGAGTCGGCGGAAACTACAGTATTTGACGAGAATAGTGCGGAGAAAATGTGCAGTGAAAACCGCCCGACTTTTGCGGACATTCCATACGCTGCTTCTATGCTTGACGTAGCAAAAAACAATAATGGTTGGCTACAAAAGGCTGCACAAGTGCTAGATACATTGAAATAAAAATTTTCCTCATAACAAAAACCGTTCGCATATATACTAAAAGTGAACGGTTTTTTTATTTATTACTCCACAAAAAAGATCAGACACTGCTAATTTCAGAGACTCCAAACAAAAAAACGAGAAATTTTTTCTTTGACCCCTAATCGTATGAATGAGGTATCATAGGAGCATTGCCATTGGTGCAAAATTTTTTGGAGAAATAATGAAACGTCTTTTATTGTCCTTTTTGATATTAGGTTTTTCGACTTCGTACCTGTTAAACGAAAGTCCGGCGTTTGCCAAAGATTCCAGGGCGCGTGAAGTACGTGATCCCAGAAGAGAAAAACTGATTGGAAATATATTAAAAAATGCTCTGGAAACATATCACTATAAAGCATTGAAGATAAACGATGAAGTTTCTCAAAAAGCTTTTGATCAATACCTCAAAAAAATTGATGGCTCCAAACAATTCTTCACCAAGGGGGACATTAAGGAGCTTGAGACTTATCAGTTCGCCATGGATGATGAAATGGTTACGGGCGAATATGCATTAATTGAAAAAGCACTTATTATGTTCAAGAAAAGAACGGCACTTGCAGAAACGTTGAGAAAAGAAAATTTCAAATCGCAGTTTGATTTTAACGGGAATGAAAAAGTTGAAATTGACCCGGAGAAAAGAGACTGGGCAAAAGATGAAAATTCGTTGCGTGAGAACTGGAAAATTATTTTTAAACAGGCAACTCTCAACAAGTATCTTTCATTGATTGAAGAGCAAACTGATAAACCAAAAAATACCAAGAAATCTGCACAGAAATCCACTAAAAAACTGCCACCGGTTAAAAAGCTGACTGATGCAGAAATGAGAGCAAAAGCTCATGACTCAGTTTCAAAAAGATTCCAGAAAATCTTTGACCGTCTTGCAAAAGAAGACAGAGATGATCAGCTGGATAATTTTTATAATTCAGTGACAGCTGTTTTTGATCCGCATACAACTTATTTGCCGGCGAAGAAAAAAGAAGATTTCGACATCGACATCACGGGTAAGCTGGAAGGGATTGGTGCGGTACTTCAGGAAGACGGGTCTTTTATAAAGGTAGTTCAGATTGTTCCGGGCGGTCCTGCATGGAGACAGAAAGATCTTGAGGCGGACGATATCATTCTGGGTGTTGCACAGGGGGCCGGTGACTCTATAGATCTGACAGACATGAAAGTTGACGATGCTGTTCGCTATATTAGAGGAAAAAAAGGAACTGAAGTACGGCTTACTGTGAAGAAGGTTGATGGAACCAGAAAAATTATTTCAATAACCAGAGATGAAATTGAAGTGGCAGCATCTTTTGCTAAATCTTCTGTTCTTCAATACAAAAATACAGATGCCAAGGTCGGTTATATTCAATTGCCAAAATTTTATCGGGACTTTGAAAACTCTCAGGTCAATTGCACTGATGACGTAAGAAAAGAGCTGGAAAGACTTAAAAAGGCTAATGTTGATGCAGTTATTCTTGATTTAAGAAGCAACGGAGGCGGAGCTTTAGAAGATGCCCGATTAATGAGCGGACTTTTCCTTGGGAAAGGGCCTGTTGTTCAGGTTAAAGACCACACTGGCAAAATTGAAGTTCTGGAAAATGAAGATCCTGGCGTCTTTTATGACGGCCCTTTAATTGTACTTATTAATCGTTTCTCAGCATCAGCCTCAGAAATTTTGGCAGGAGCTATGCAGGATTACGGTAGGGCCATTATTATTGGCGGTGATTTTTCACATGGAAAGGGAACAGTCCAGGCAGTTCTCAATTTAAATCAAGGACCGCTTCTTTCAATGTTCGGGCCTACGATGGGTGCGCTTAAGGTCACTATTCAGAAATTCTATCGTGTGACAGGTGCTTCTACTCAATACAAAGGAGTGACTTCGGACATTATTCTTCCGGATTTGTTCAGTTATGTTGAAAGCAGAGAGAAGGATCTTGAATACTCTCTTCCCTGGGACCAGATATCCCCAAAACCATTTAGCAAGTGGAACAAGTTCTCCTACAACCTTCCTCAGTTGAGAGAAAAAAGTGCGTTGAGAGTAAAAGTTAACCCACGTTTCAACAAGCTTAATAAAAATCTCGATTATTTAAATAAAAAGAAAAAAGATACCCTGGTTTCATTAAATCTAAAACAGGTTCTTTCTGAAGATGCTCAGAACAAAAAAATGGCTGAAGAACTAAAAATGGATGAAGAAGATAAGAGTCTTTTAGTGACAAATTTTGAGGATTCACTGAAGGCCCATGAAAATATCCGTCCAGGCGATCTGAAAAAATGGTCCAAAGATTTTGAACAGAGAAAAGAAGAATGGATTAAGTCTTTAAGACAGGACGTTGTCCTTGAAGAATCAGTTATGGTTGCCAATGATATAGTTAAGCTGATCAGGCCCAAGAAAACTGCATCTAAATAGAAATGTTGGCTGATTTAAATGATAGATAATAATGATCTAAACAGTGTTCTAGAAAAATTAGAGAATTTGGAAGATGAGGTGTTAGCTGTTGAACTCTTAAAGGAATTTAACAGCGCTTCATCAGAATTGGGCAAGCTATTGCTGAATCTGGACAAAAATCTTTCCCATGAAGAATGGAAAAAGCGGTGTGATAATGCCCAGTCCAGATTAGATAAGGTTCTAAGCAGAATACATAATTTAGAGGATTAAAATGACCAATCAGAAAAAAAATAATGACGAGACAGGTGAATGGGAATTCAGTGCTGTTGAGATCAAAGAAGAAGTATCCCCTGAAAATCTGAAACAGCAGAAGGCTGAATTAAGAAAAACAGCTCGCGCGAAGATCAGTGAAGGCAGAGTAAAGTCTGAGTCTCTCGCTCTGGACGAAGGAGCAGTTCCCAGAACCAAGACTCGTTCAGCTATGGCGCTGGAAATGATGGGAGAAGAGGATCAGGAGGAAAAAGATGAATTTGAGTTTGCTCCACTTTACAAACGAGGCATTGCTTTTATCTTAGACGGACTTTTTATTGCAAGTCTTCTCTATTCTGTAAAAATGCTGGTCCCATTCTGGCGATCGCTCATTCAGATTTTTTTAGATAAATATAAATTAGTGTTCTGGTTTCCTGAACCAATGGTGATGAATGGAATACTTGCCATAAGCGGTGCGCTTGCGCTGTTTTTTTTCATCGTCATCCCTGTTGCTTTTTTCAATCACAGTTTTGGGAAAAAAATTATGGGATTGAAGGTAAGATGTGAACAAAAATATACAATATCAATTTCTGAGGCTTTCCAAAGAGAAATTATAATGAAACCGTTGAGTATAATTATTCTTGCAGGTTTCGTAACACCTTTTTTTTCAAAAAGTAAATTGTCCATTCACGATATGATTGTGCATACGCTGGTCATTGAAGAATAGGTTATTCTACGATTAATTTTTGAATAAAATCTGATTGAGAAGAAACTGCGTCAAGTGCCACTTCTTTTTCTATGAAACCCTTCTGATACAAATACATGATATGCTGGTCGAAGGTCTGGCCCCCGTTGATAGACTTCCCCTGTCCCTGCGAGATAATGCTTGGAATTCGGTTTATATCGTCTTTACCGGCAATACAATCTCTGATCCCTGGTGACGTTACCATGATTTCCTGTGCAATGACTGTGCGGCCATTGACCCCCGGAAGCATCCTTTGTCCGATGATTGCGTACAAATTTTCTGCCAGTCTTTTTCTGACCTCGGTTTGTTCATGCGTAGGGAACATTGAAATAATTCGACCTATGGTCGTTACTGTGTTGGTTGTATGCAAAGTAGAGAAAACCACGTGCCCGGTTTCAGCGGCCTTCAACGCGATATTGGCAGTGATAGGATCGCGCATTTCCCCAATAGAAATAACATCGGGGTCCTGTCTTAGGGCAGCACGCAGACCGCTGTTGAAATCCTCTGTGTCTTTTCCAACTTCTCTTTGTGAAATACGGGCCATTTTCTGGCCGTGTAAATATTCAATAGGGTCTTCAATAGTTATAATATGTGAGCCGCGATTTTCATTTATGTGATTGATCATTGCTGCAAGTGTCGTACTTTTACCAGAACCGGTCGCACCCGTAACCAGAATCATTCCCCGTTTTTGCAAGGCGATTTTGGCAATGATTTTTGACATATCCAGCTCAGCCAGATTGGGGACCTTAGTGTTGATAACTCTGAGAACAATACCGAATTGATTAAAATAACGAAAAATATTAAAACGCACCCGGCAAAGATCTTCTATGCCAAAGGCACCGTCAATTTCAGTTTTTTCGCTTAAAGTATGCTCCTGGTCTGCAAGCAAGATCTTCATGATGTCGGAAATATCCTGCGGGGTGAACACTTTGGTCTGAATCGGCACCAGATCGCCTCTGATCCTGAGACATGGAACTTCGTTTGTGCGAATATGTATATCAGTCGCTTTATGCTGAATGGCCACTGTGAGCAGTGAAGATAAATTTTTTAAACTAAATGCCATCAAATTTCCGAGGGTGTTCCCAATGTGTTCTCATGTAGTTTATTATTGAATGATAATGAAAAAAAATAAAGTTCTAATTATTCGCTTCTCGAGTTTCGGAGACATAGTCCAGTGCTCTTCAGTTGTTGAACTAATCCGTCAGAGATACGGTTCATTTCCGCAAAACGAAATTCATTGGGCAACAAGACAAGATTTTGATTACCTGGTTAAACTAAATTCTGAAGTTAATATTGTCTGGGCGCTTGAAAAAAAATCAGGAGTTTCGGGCCTCTTGAAATTCGCACTGGCGTTGCGGGCTCAAAATTTTACTCATGTTTATGATGCCCACAATAATCTGAGATCGATTTTAATAAAATGTATTTTGATGAGTCGTTTGCATTTTCCCGCTCTGATCACCAGATCAAAGGACAGATGGAAGAGACTATTGTTATTTAAATTCCGCATAAATAAATTTCCAAAACCTTTCAGGGGAATTGAGTCTTATTTAGTTCCCTTAAAAAAATGGGGAATCACCAGCGGGAACAGTTCTCGTTTTGTGAAGTGGAAATTTGGCGCTGATGTTGCAGAAAAAATTAATTCTTTGATTGGCGGGAGATCATTCATAGCGCTGGTGCCATCAGCGGCCTGGGAGATGAAGCGCTGGCCGCTTGGGCACTGGAAAAAACTTATTGAGCTTCTTCCTGATGCTAGTTTTATAGTGTTAGGTGGAAAGGATGATCAACTTTTTTGCCAGGAGCTGGCGGACATTGATTCTAAGAGGGTCCAAAACCTGGCGGGTAAATTATCATTGGTTGAAAGCTGCCAGCTTATTCAAAAATCTTCACTTGTCATTTCTGCAGACACCGGACTTCTGCATGTCGCAGACGTGTTGGGAGTAAAGGGTATTTCACTCATGGGTCCGTCAGCATTCGGCTTCACCATGAGCACATTGATTAAAACTCTTGAAGTTGACCTGCCCTGCCGGCCATGTTCAAAAGACGGCAGCGGTCGCTGTTCAGACGCTCTCTGGAGGCGCTGTATGGTCGAGATAGAACCGTCTAGGGTCGCGAATGAAGCCCGGAATTCTCTTCATGAATAGTCTTGCGCATTTCCCACAATAAATGGCTCATATAGGGCCTTCTGGTTTCTTTTGTGGCCACCATAAGTAGCTTCATTATTTTAAGTGTGGTGGGATTTGAGTACAGAAGAATTAAAAGCTCCTGAATGTAATTGGTGCTCAGGGTAATATAATTGTCTGTTCCAATTCCGAGCTGAACTCCTTTATTTTCCCACCATGAAAAAGGGTGGTCTTTGTAATCCGGGAAGCAACCGGTAAGCTTCAGATTGGAAGAGGGTAGTGCCACCAGTGAAACTTTTTTATTAATCATTCTGTTTAGAACGTCATGTTGGTAATGTTCAACTTCTCTGGCAGTATGAAATTTTGTTTTCAGGAATTTAATTTTTTCCTGATCATCGAGAAGAGCTCCGCTCAAAATTTTATCCCTGACTTCTATCTCCCGCCATTCCATGTCCATTATCTCGGCGTGCTCAAAACTATTGGGGTCAAGACCAATTCCTTGCTGGTTCATTTCAATAATCCGCTGATAAATGCGGTGAAAATAATAATTGGGGTTGATACCAAGACTCAGACCATGTTCCAGCGTATCGATGTGCCAGATATTCAGCGCATTGTCCACCGCCTGAACGCCCAGTCTTAAAATTTTCCAGGTTTCTCCGTGGTGGGAACGGATTCTGAATCCCTGGTATTGCAGTCTTCTGAGTCCAGACTTCATTTCAAAAAAATGTTTCTTGCGATACAGTTCGCGCTCGTCGCCCACGGTATCGACTTCCGAAAGAACCTCTTTTAGAAACGGATATTTCTTTAAAATATCAAGAATAGCATGAACCTGATCTTCAAAATGCTCCTGCTTAGAAGTATATTCGGTTTGATCAAAAAAATTCGGTTCTTTTCTGAAACTCGGAGAGAGGACGAAATTAAAAAATGGTTTCTCCGACTTGAATTTCATAAATCCTTCATAGAGACCTAGAACAACATCATCTTCTGTGAGATTTTCCAGCCCGGGTATCTGCTCATCGGAGAGTCCGGTCGAACGGGAAAGAGTAAATTTTAAACGGATTTTTCCGACGTTGTATTTTTCATATAGATCAGAGGCCATGTGGTAGGCAGCATCGATATGGGTCTGGCGGTCAATGAGAATTAACTTTGGTAAATAGAGAATTTTCAGATAAGTTTTGAAGAGTTCGCCTTCCTTGAGTCTGATGAGGTGGTCAACATCCGGGACGGAGTTGATGGGCAAAGCTTCGTCTCCGTAGACCTGGGCAATCTTTTTTCTATAGATTTTATTGTCTGGTCCTTCAAGTAGTTTTTTCAAACGGGGATAAATAAATTCGGCGCTCAAAGAACCTGTCAGATGTATATGCTCTTCATGGTAGGGAATTGGGAATTCCTTAAAGAATTCAAAAAAGGCTTCTGAAAAAGGATGGCCAAGAAGTGTCGAAATATCGACTTCACTACTTTGAAATCCATTGAGCAGTTTTCTAAATTCTCCCAGTGATTTGTCAACGAGCTGATTCTTTTTAAGGTTCGGGTAAAAGCTCATCAATTCCAGAGTGTCATTGATTGTGACACCGTTTGTTTCACTGATAATATCAATGAGGGCCCGTTTTATATCTTTTGTAATTTTTTCTTTTTTAGGCATCATGAAAACATTTCCTTTATTTCTTGTGGGCCACTAAAACTTCATAGGCTTCCTGGATCTGGTTGAATCGGTCTATCCCCTTACGCTCCAGAACTTTAGGGAGCTTTTGGGAAACAATTTTGTCAGGGTGTTTCAGCAGGGCCATTTTCTTATAAGTTTTTTTGATCTCTTCAAGGCTGGCCTCTGTTCCTATGCCCAGAATTTCGCTGGCGGTATCGATGTCTTTGCGGTTTTTCAGCTTGGGAATTGGCATGAGCATTGAAGAGTAACTCAATGCCAGTGTGAGTTCTTCAAAAAGCTGAGATGGACTTTTTGCCCAAAGATTCGCTTCTTTTTTAGAGATCGCTTCGGTTGCGGCTTTTATTGTATCTTCTGAATATTGATTTAAAACAAGAATATCGCTGTAGATGCGTTCCTCTTTTAACGTGTTTTTCAGAGATGTGGTCATGAGAATTTTTATCTGTACCGCTAGGGCCATAGCATACGGAGTAACATTTATTTTCTTGGCAATTTTTTCAATTACAAAGAAAGTTTTATCTTTAGTTTCATCAATCATTAAAAAAAAGATCAGAAGAGTGACCAGGTAATTCTTTATGGCCTCTTTAGATTTTCTGTTGTCCTCAGATAGATAACGCAGATAATTTCGTTTCTCACAGAGAAGTATAAATGCATTCACTTTAGTGTCGGCTAAAGTGTAGGAATAATTTTTCGAGATTTCTTTCTGGAGTTCTTTTAAAAATTGTCCACCACCCCATTGCGTTTCCTGATAGAGCTGTTTCATTTCGCTTGTCGGTGCAATTGCTTTTGCATCTTCATCGTCGTCATCATTGCTTTTGTTGCGGCTTTTTGTCTGGGCGCCCTGAACGTCGCCGGATAGACCGTATTGAGACCGAAGCCGTTCCTTCTGTCTGCGAATCAGTGTATCGAGATCTGTTTCATTGGTGTATTGGCCGGGCATTTTCTTCTTAAGAAAATTCATAAGGACAGGACCAAGGACCCAGAAAGTCATACCAAAAAAAATGAGGCTAAAAATCACCCGTCCGATAATATCTTTATTCAAAAGCATAAAATATAGTATCATTGTCTAGAAACAAAATAAAACTTCATGGCGAGCACAATGTTTAGTTGGTCAATAAAAGAGATAGAACTGCCTTTAAAATTTACGTGGAATATTTCACGAAATAGCTCAGATATTAAGAATAATTTTATTATTCAGGTTAAGAACGGGTCCATTAAAGCTCAAGGTGAAGTTGCCTTCAATGTCCGCTATGGAGAATCTAGAGAGCTCATACTGGAAAAGTTTGAAGAATTCAAGGCCGCTGCCCCTCAGGACTTCAATGGCGTTGAAAGCCTGGTCGCTTTTCTGGACACTATGGACCTGCCGCAGTCGCTTAAGTTTGGAATTGAATCCAGCTTCGTTCATTATGTATCGATTTTGTCAGGTAAGAGCGTCGCTCAGTTGATGGGAACAAATGTTGTCAGCAGTGTAAAAACATCTTTTTCAATACCTATTATGGAAATCGGCAAAGTAGAATCTTTTCTTAAAGAGAATAATCTTTCCCGATTTTCAGTTTTAAAAGTAAAAGTGAACCGCGATAATGCACAGGATTTTTGCCGGGAAATTTTAAGGCTCACCAATGTTCCGCTGCGAATTGATGCCAACGAATCTTTTGAGAGCGCAGCCGATACAATCAAATTCCTGGCAAACTTTTCTGATATTTCAAGGCTTGAATTTTTAGAGCAGCCACTCAAAAGCAATCAGCATGAAGAGGCGCTTGAATTAAAAAAGCATAGCAAAGTTTTTTTAATGGCAGATGAATCTGTCACAAAAGAAGATATTGGAGAGTATTTTAAAGATCGCTTCCATGGCGTAAATATCAAAATGATGAAGTCTGGTGGCTACATGAAAGCCGTGAAGCAGCTGAGACAGGCAAAGATCTTAGGTTTGAAAACCATGCTCGGTTGTATGATAGAAACAAGCCTTGGAATTTCGAGCGCATTAAATATTTCTGGTGGAGTTGATTTTTTTGATCTGGACGGGTCCCTTTTAATCAAGGAAGATCCTTTCAAATTAATCAGCGAAGAAAATGGCAAAATTTTTTATTCTTATATTCAATAATTAAAAATAAAGTCTGAGATCAAGATCAAAACGTTCATAATTGGCAGAGTTTTTTGCATTCAGCAGTTTTTGTGCCGATAGATTAACTTCAAAGGGAATATCCATTTTCTTTTGCTTGTAAAGTTCCACGCTTGAAAAACCAACTCCAACACGGCCCCATCGATTGCTGGAAGCAGTGTCTTGCTCCATAACAGTTTTAACTTTTGGATCACTTGTGGTGTAAGTGCTTGAGTCTGTTTCACTGAAAATAAGCGCCGAATTAAAATTAAGCCAGCTGGTAGTATTATAAGTCACGCTGATTGTCGCATCTAATTTGTTGCCCAGTTTTTCCGTCATCATTTCTTTGTTCTTACTTAACGGCAGGTTTGGATCATCAATTGTCCGCAGTAATTTTTTTGAAGCAAATTGATACGTATAACGGGTCTTCAGATCAAGCGCGATTGTATTATAGTAAAATGAAACTCCTGCATTCGATTCTACGAAGGCATCAAACTGGCCGTCGCCGGTAGATACGTCCTGAAGAGAATCCGGATCGTCTGCATCGCCGGTTGGAAGAACTGCTCCCGTGGCTATTGAAAGGCCCTTGTCAGAGAAATCTGTCAGCCTGTAGATCATTCCAATTTCAGCATCTCCCAGAGCATCTTTTTCCCATGAACCAAGCGCTTTATAACCGTAATAATTAACAACCAGTGATTGAAGAAGCTGTTCATTGGTTTCAGGAAGCTGAAGCGTAAGTTGTTTTACAAACCCTGAAACTGCACTGGTCGTCGGTGCATTCAAAACGGCACCCTGAACAGCAGAGATATTACTGTTCTGGCTCTGATGAAAGGTAACATTTGTTTTAATGTGATAAACCGGAAGTGATCCGTAGAAAGTCAGGCGATCGGTGATTCCTCTGGCCAGTCCAACTCCCTGAGCCGTTACCTGTGCATTGGCATTAGCTTCAAATTCTCCCAGCGAAAACTGGTTGTATGCATCCGGTGAAAGTGCTTTTAGTTCTTCAAAATAAGTTTTTAAGGCCCCGTTGATATTCTCCAGCTTAGCCGATGTGAAGTTTTCTTTCAGGGCAAGAGAATCGTCCTTGCTATTGGCATCGTATTTAGACTCAATCTTGGAAGTCATGACGTGTTTTACAACAAGCACGTCGATGCCTTTCGGAAGCGTGTCGTAGCCGGCGCCAAACGAAGTCGACGCCGCCAGGCTCATCCCGAATAAGATTGTTAGATTTTTCATATGTCGAGATGATAGTGGCAATTTGAATTTTTTTGGGAATAAAATTATTGTTGTGAAAAATCTACAGTACTCAGGAGTGGCATCGCTTTTATATGTTATATATGTTCCATGAAAAAATTTGCGGTTTTAACAATGTTGACGGTGGTAGTGATGGCCATTTCTTCCTGCGGTAGGGAGAAGCTTACGCCTATTTACCAGCCGGTTACAATTAACCAGTTGAAAAATGATAAACCCGTCAATTTCTCCTATCAAATTGATGATCACCAGATTGATGAATACGCTAAAAATGCCGGAAAATTCCCGCTTTTTGGTAAACTTTTTCAGGCCATAGCGGTGGTTCTGGCCAATACTTCAATTTCAAATGAAGGCGGACACGATCTTGAGCTTGCAGCGGTAGATGTCGATTTAAGTACTTTAACCGCAATTGATTTCAGCATTATTCAGTATATCGACCTGGATGATCTGCTGGTTTCGGTTAGAAATGCGAAAAGTCGCGATTCTCTCAATTTTATTGATAAACTTGAACTCTACGCCAAACTCGATAGTCCTGTGCCTGGGCTCCCTGTTGATAAGAATGGCTATTCCAGAATCGTTTATTACGACCGGACAAAAGACAGGTTGGGCTGTGACGGTCGCTGTATAAAATTCAATATAGCTCCGGTTAACTGGAAGGCACTTCTGATGACAAATAAATTTGTCCATCTTCAGCCCAAATTAATCATAAATTCAGTTCCACAAAGCACAATGAAGCTGGCGGGGGCGGTTAATTTTAGTGTAAAATTCAATCTGGGATTTTAACTCAGGATTAAGAATGCGCATCGGATTTGAGGCCAAGCGGGCCACTCATAATTTTAGAGGCCTCGGAAATTATTCGAGAGGTCTGATCGAAGGCCTGCTTGAATACTCACCGAAGGAAGAACTTTTTCTTTACAGTCCGCCCATTAAAGACAGCAGAGGGAGTGAGTGGGTGAGTACATTGTCCCCGCAGGCCCACCTGAAACTTCCAGATACTTTTACAGGAAATAAACTGCCCACGATATGGAGAAGTTTTTTGCTGAGTGATGATCTGCTTAGAGACAGGCTGGATATATTCCATGGGTTGTCGCATGAAATCCCATATGGACTTAAGGGGCCGAAGCCGTTTAAAAAAATCGTGACCATGCATGATCTGCTCTTTTTGCGATTTCCAGAATTTTTTCCTTTCATAGACAGGATGAATTACAACCAGAAATTTAAATATGCGGCTAAAAATTCTGACCTGGTCATTGCTATCTGTCAGCAGACCAAAGAAGACCTGATTAATTTTCTGGGAGTAGATGAAAAAAAAATTGTGATTCACTACCAAAGTTGTTCTCCACGTTTTTACAATTTACTTGATGGCGAAATTATCCGAGGCATAAAAGAAAAATACTGCATAAATAAGCCATTTATTCTTCATGTTGGTGCATTTGAAAGAAATAAAAATCAAGTGACTCTGCTGGAGGCATTTGCTGATGTTGCAGATAAAATTGAGGATGATCTTGTTTTTATCGGGCAGGGAAAAAAATATAAAGATCAGGTTGAATCGAGAATCATGGAACTAAATTTAAGCAATCGCGTGCACGTATTAAGCACAGTGCACTTTGATGAGCTCCCGGCATTTTATCAGGCCGCAAAAGTATTTTGTTTTCCTTCTCTGTTTGAAGGCTTTGGAATACCTATTTTAGAAGCATTATTTTCTAAAACTCCGGTGATCACTTCCTTTGGTTCCTGTTTTCCGGAAAGTGCAGGGCCAGATTCGTACTTTATTGATCCACTATCCAAGGCTAGCGTTGCAGAAGGGTTAGTGAAAGTATTAAGTGATCAGAATCTTCAGAATCAGATGAGTTCCAGAGGTCTGCAATTCGTACAACGCTTTCACCGGAGGATGACGACTGCCCACCTGGTTGATGTTTACACTCGGTTATTGCAATAATTAAACAATGAGGAATATTTTTCCGATAAGTTACAAAACTTCACGGTTGAAGTTTTTGTTTATTTCAAGGAAGAGTAATGCGCGTTTCGACTAATATTAAGTCGATGGTCGCTCAAAGGTATGTGCAACAGCATACTGAAGAGCGGGTAAAAGAAGATATGAAATTATCTTCAGGGGAGAGAATTACTCGCTCAAGCGATGATCCCGCAGGACTCGCTATCTCTGAAAAAATGCGCGCAATGATCAGAAGTAATTCCCAGGCAGAAAGAAACACCAACGATTCAATCTCTCTTCTTCAGGTTGCCGAAGGCTCTCTCAATAATATGCAGTCAATCACAGCGCGATTAAGAGAACTCTCTATGCAGTCTGCCAGTGATACCGTTTCCGATATGGACAGATCTGTCATCGATAAAGAATTTCAATCGATGAAAAATGAAGTAGCCCGTATCATGGTCTCAACAACTTACAATGGAAGCAATATTCTGAAAGATAAAGACAGCGTCTACGACCTTCAGGTGGGGATCAACGGCGACCAGAATTTGGATCGTATTCGTTATGACATGGGGAAAATCATGAACTCCACAAATAATTTCGGAATCAGTCATATAGATGTACGCTCTAAAGAATCGTCCCGTGAGTCTCTTGGGACGCTGGATAATATGTTGTCTGAAATCAGTTCAAGCCGTGCCAAGCTTGGAAGTTTGAGTAACCGGATGAATGCGGTCATGCAGAATTTGCAAGTTTCAAGAGAAAACGTTTCGGCAAGTAATTCGAAAATCAGAGATGCTGATATGGCCCGTGAAGCGGCTATAAAGGCAAAAACTGCGATCGCTCAGTCAGCAAGCATGTCTCTTTTGAAAATGTCTAATGATGAACCAGGTGCGATTATGAAGCTTGTGGGGTGAAATTAATCCAGCTTTTGGAATCCTAAATTGGACAGCATTTGCATCATCATTTTTCCTCCACCGAAGAATATTCCTGCACCATCTTTTAAGCCTGCGAAGAATTGCCCGGGGGTAATTTCACCGGCAGCCTGACTTGAAATATGAATATACTGCAGACCACTCCACTGGGAAGTTGTCTCAATGGCCTGTACAGTAAGGGAAGCTTGCGGCGTCGGCATGCCCTTATAAAAATAAATATAGTCCAGACTTGCTTTGTTTTCCTGAAAATGACTCTCAATCTGGACGCTTATTTCCATTAATCCCATGTAGAATAATGTATTTTCGTCGTTGCCATTTTTTTTGTAAGTGAGTTGGAAATTATAATTTGGCACTGTCAGTTGATAAAATGTATCGTTGATCCCTTTTTTAAAATTGAAAGACAAAAGATCAGCGTCCTTACTTGGAATTATTCCTTCGCCACGTTTGATAATTTCATACCCGATAGAATTTCCGTTCTCCAGCGCATAACTTACTCTTTCTATGATTTCATTATCGCTTTGCGTACGGGTTATTTTTGAAAAAATGACAGAGAATTCCGTTTGGCCATGATAGTGAACTCTGTAGATTCTTACTCCATCCGCATCAGTATAATTCAGGCTGTGAATTGGGAGTGCCTCAAAATATGTTCTTACGTCTGCAAATAAAATTTGATTGAAAGTCTGGAAGGTGGGATATCTTTCAGCGAATACATTTGAATCAATGGCAAAAAGATTGATTGAAAATACCGAAATCAATATCGCTATTAAGTTTTTCACTCTTTTGGCCGGTTGTCCGATATAAGTCCTTTTTCAACGGCGTCGATATAATCCTGGACCAGTTTTTTGACGAGATTTAATTCAGTATTATTCTGAAGACGGTTGAAAGCAAGTCTCAGCTCTTCTTTGAGGCGTTCGTTTGCTCCACCTGTCTGGACAATTTTTGTCTCGGGAAAATAATAATTGTGATAATCGAGAATTCCTCTGATAGTACTCAAAGTACTGCTTGTGATAAACTTGTCAAATCTTGAAAGATAATCGGTCTGAGAAAAAAGCTCTCCATTCGTATTCAGGTAATTGACCTGGGCAAGAGCACCTTTGGTAACAAGTACTGTATTGGTGAAGGCATCAAAAGATCTGTTGAATGACCATGTTCCGTGCTTTCTTACATATTTTCCCTTGAATGGGAAATAAGTAAGCGTGAGTCTTGTCGTAGACTCCTGAAAATCATAATTCATCCGCAGAAATTTTTCGCCCACAAAGTAAAATTCAACGATTTTTGAATTCTGATTTCTTTCAATCAGCATTTTAAAAATTTCTTCGTTGTCTGAATTGGACAGGCGATAAAGTTTGTAGACTTCATCGTCGGCCAGGTCAAAAGTTCTCTTCCCTTTTATAAAATCGTCGTATTTAAGCGGGGTGAGCTTCCCACCTCGGGTAATAACATCTTCGACCAGCGAAATCTGACCGTTGCAACCGGTATAGACTGCTTTTTCATTGAGCTCAGCGCCGGTTTTTTTGAAATTGTACTGCATGGACGCCAAAGGTTCACCGGCAAGTATGCTATTTCCATTACAACGAATTGTTGTATTGCTGGTGAATACAATGGTTTTATCAGAAAGCAGAGTGATGAAGTTTTTCCCAAGTTCATTGATCTTGGTGGTAAATATATTTCTGAACTCGCTAACAATATCATCAACGGATGAGACTGAAGGAGGAAGCGGGACAGTTTCTGCCCCGGCATTACAGCTGATAAGTAATAGAACTAAAAATAATTTTCTCATTATTCAAAAAATTTGTTTGTTTCTGGGTTGTAGTGAAGCGTCTTTGTAACGGTTTCTTCTGAATTATAAAGTTTTAGCGTTACGTCAATCTCTACCTCTTTTTTCTTCAGTTCTTTAAGCGAAAGAGGGTTGAATTTCAATCCACTTAACATCAGGTTTTCCAGTGGTAAGATGACTTTCTGTTTAATCCCGGACGAGAACAAGCCGCCGGATTTAACCGTTACTTCAATGTTCTTTGAAATATTATTTGCTCTAGCATCTTTTGCGTCCAGCCTGAAGCCAAGAACTCTGTCTCCTGAAGTGGTGAAATAAGATAATGGAATGATATGCTCAAGGACAGTACGCATATCAACGTCAGTTTTAGGTAATTTATTTATTTCTTCTTTTGTAAATTGCTGATGTAAATCAATTTGTCTCATCTTTTTCATTTCAGCAATAAAATCCTTGAAATTGACAGCTTCAGCTCTGGTAACAATCATTATCTTGTTTAAAGACTGACCCTTTTTCTTACCCCAAGAAAGAGCAGAGTATTCAGTTTTTTTGCTTTCATCAATTGTCACTGAGCTTACGACCAGACTTGAAGTTCCTTTCACTAAGTAAAGTTGAGGATTGCTGATGCTTAGTATGTTTACTCTTTCTCCGGCAGTGATTGCTTCAATCACTCCGTAAGTTAAGTTATAATCTTTGATCAGAACTAAATCATTGTCACGTGCTGAAATTGAAACCGTTCCACCGACAACCAGTCCGGCCGATTCTTCTTTTACAACTCCTGATCCCGGAGGGGCGATATAAACTTTTGAGGTGTTAGAGTAATTGATACCTGCCTGATTAGGGATGAGCTGGTTAATGGTTGTTACTTTAGAACTTTCTTCTTTCACTTTGCTTGATCCAAGCAATGAACTCAAAAGGTTCGTACCAATTTTTAAGGCCATGCCGGTTGGACCGCCAAGTGCCGATGAGATTACCCACTCAGCAATTTCTGAAGTAGGATCATTGGCCGTTACCAATGACGCCTGAATATTTGTGAGTCCGCCTTCAGTCAGAGTGTAAATATCAGTTGTCAGCATAACCAGATCTGAAGGATCAAATTCCTCAAGCGTATCAAGAAACGGTATAGCCGCAATTAATCTGTTTCTTAGCTCCTCAGCATTTATATAAAAATTAATTTTTTTAAGACCGTCTGCCGTGATGAATCCTTCACTTGGTGAAAGGATGCTCCCCGGAAAAAGATTGGCATTGATTTTGGCGATAAGTTCTCTTGCAGTAATATTCTGGGAAACATAACTGCAGCTTCGTCTTTCATGATCGCACTCTATTTTACCCGGAGCTCGTTGGATAATCGAAGTCGTAACTTCATCAGCAAATGCTAAATTGGCAGAAAGAATTAGAATTAAAAAAACAGCACTTAAAATTTTCTGCATAAAAATCCACTCTTTATTAAGGTTAACAATTTATTTTGGGTGATTTATCTCTGTAGGCTTAATATGTCGACAGGTTTAACGGGATTGTAAAAATTACAACCTATTTTGAGGGGAAAGAGAGGGTAAAGGTGGTTCCTTCTTTTGACTTGCTCTGAACTTTTATCCTGCCGTCGTGTTTTTGGACTATGTGCTTGACAATTGAAAGGCCCAAACCTGTCCCCTCCGTATCTGAAGACCGGCTGGCGTCCACCCTGAAAAAGCGCTCAAAAATGCGATGGAGCTGGTCTTCCGGTATGCCCATGCCGCTGTCTTTAATGATGAGATGGTCCCAGTCATCCTGGTGAAAGCTGCTAATGGATATGTGTCCGTTTTCTCGGGTGTATTTTAAAGCGTTATCAATAAGATTCAGAAGGGCCTGCTCGAATAGATTGTAATCGACTAAGAAGATCTTTTGAGCGAGGTCAATATTAACGGTGATTTTCTTTTTAGGATAATTAATCATCAGGTCCTGGGCCAGGAAAGTCAGCATCTCTTCTATATTGATCGGCTCTTTATTAATATCCTTTTTAGTCTCCACAGATGTCAGGCGAAGAAGATCATTAAAAAGATTAATCAGGCGTCTTGAATTATTTTCTATTTTTAAAAAGGTGTCTCCGAAACGGCTTTCAAAATTTGGCTCCTTTATCAGCTGAGCTTTCAGGTTTTGCATCTGACCATTAAGAATCGTAAGAGGAGTTCTCACTTCATGGGAGAAGTTGGACACGAAATCTTCACGCACTTGGTCGGTCATTTTTCTTTCGGTCACGTCATGAAGCAGGCATAGGAAGTTAATCTCATTTTCAACGGAAAAAACCTTTAGATCAAAATAAGTTTTATGGGGGTCCTGCAGCTGATTAAAAGAGAAATAGCTTTTTGTTGCAGTCTGGTTGGTTTCCACTGCCTCCTCAAGAAACTTCTGGAAATCTAGGTTTCTGGTAACTCTGATCAAAGGGGCAGGGAATTTTTTCTCGGTATAACTAAAAAGATTTCTGAAAGCTTCATTGGCATAAATGATGATCAGGTTTCTGGTAAGGATGCAAACTGGGTCCTGAAGGGAATCGAGCAGGCGCTTGTATTTTAAATTTTCAAGTTCGTATTCTTTTTTCTGCTGGTTGAGTGCGACATCTTTTTTTGTGATGGTTTCTTCTATCTCTGAAACACTCGGGAGGGCAAAAAACTTGATGGTATAGAGGTTTAAAATGATGGCAACTGTCCATAATAAAAAATAGTTGAAGACAGAGGCATTATTCTTAAAAAAAATAAAAGTAACGATGGAGAGGAGAGTTAAAAAAATGATCTGAGAAAAAAAAATTCTTTTATAGCGGAATTCATTCATGGCCGATAACTCTGTAACCGATTCCCCGGATCGTTTCAATGATTGAGGCGTAATCACCCAGTTTTTTTCTCAGACCGAAGATATGGGTGTCGATTGTTCTATCTGTCACATGCACAGGTCCATCCTGAATGTATTCCACCAGCTGATTGCGGGTCAAAACTTTACCGGGTGAAAGCAGAAAGCAGCAGAGGATTTTATATTCAGAAAGGGTAAGTTCAAGTAAAACATTGTCGATCCATGCTTTGCATTGATCCATATCGACGACCAGATCTTTGTGACGAAGAATATTTTTATTTTCTTCTGTTTGGTTGCTTGCCTGTCTTCTTCGAAGCAATGATCTCACTCTTGCCAGAAGAATGGCATGATCAAAAGGCTTGGTCATATAATCATCTGCACCAGCATCGAGTCCTTCAACGATCTGCTCGGGAGTACTAAGTGCTGTAAGCATGACGATAGGAATATTTTTGGTTGAATTATACATTCTGATGAATTTGCAGATCTCCATCCCGTTAACAGAAGGTAGCATGCGATCAAGAATGAACAATTGAATATTTTTAGATTCCGGGCTTTGAATATAATCAAGTGCCTTTTTTCCGTCATAAAAAGCGACATTGGTATAACCAAATCCGGCAATCTGTGACTGAATTATTTCGTTTATTTCCTGTTCATCTTCAATGATGACTATTTTTTCGCTTTCCATAGTATTTCCCGTTTTACTTAATCTTTTTTAGGAGTTTTGAATTCCGGATTATGACGAATGTCTGAACCAGATTCTAAAAAAATAACATCTTCCGCGATATTTTTGGCATGATCGCCGATTCTTTCTAGATTTTTGGAAATCTTTACAATTGTATAACCTTCGTCAAATCCCATTTCGTTATTTTTGATCATGTTGACGTAAGCGCGAACAATGTCGCGGTTAAGAGCATTGATTTCCTGATCGTATTCAATAACGTCAGTTGCAAGTTTAATATTGCTTCTTACAAAAGAATCCAGTGCATTTTTCACCATTATATTGACTTCGAGGGCCATGTTCTTGATCTGCAGAATTTCTCTTCCTACCGATTGATACTGGCGTTTAATTTTTAAAGACAAGTCTCCCATACGCTCGAGGTCTGCATTGATTTTAATGACAGCGATAGCGGTTCTTAAATCTTTGGCCGCAGGACTCTTGAGGGCAATGTATTTGAAGCAGGCGTCGTCAATGAGCATATGAAATTCGTTGATTTTGTGTTCAAGTTCAAAAATTTCTTCCATGCTCTTATCCAGGTTTAAAGAACCTGACAGGGAAGCCTCAACCAGGCTAGCCATCTTCAAAATATGGTCTCTTAAATCTTTAGGTGAAATATCCATGATGCATCCTTTTAAAATTTATCCGAATCTTCCTGAAATATAATCTTCAGTCTGCTTTTCTTTCGGGTTAGTAAAAATATCTGAAGAGAGTCCGTGCTCTATCATCTTACCGTAAACAAAAAACGAAGTATAATCTGAAATGCGGGCTGCCTGCTGCATGTTATGAGTGACGATAATGACCGTATAATCCCGCTTTAATTCATTCATTAGCTCTTCGATCTTTGCCGTAGCAATAGGATCAAGTGCTGACGTTGGTTCGTCCATCAATAGTACCGGAGGGTTTATGGCCAGCGCGCGGGCTATGCATAGTCGTTGCTGCTGTCCGCCTGAGAGCGAAGTCCCCAGTGAATTGAGCTTATCTTTAACTTCTTCCCATAGGGCAGCTTTTCTTAGACATGTTTCTGCAACTTCCAGAAGAGTTGAGCGCTTGTTAATTCCCTGGAGACGAAGGCCTACTACAACGTTGTCCAGAATGCTCATTGAAGGAAACGGATTGGGCTTTTGAAAAACCATTCCGATTCTTTTTCTGACATCTACGACATCGATTTTTTTATCATAGATATTTTTTCCTTCCAGTAATACTTCACCGTGAACTTTTGTGCCTTCAATTTCTTCGTGAATACGATTCAAACATCTTAAATAGGTGGACTTTCCGCACCCGGAAGGTCCGATGATGGCGTTGATGGTTCTCTCGTTGTATTTGACATTGATGCCTTTGACTGCCTGGAAATCGCCAAACCACGCTTCGAGATTCCTGGCTTCAAGAATTATTTTTTCATCATTAGCTTCATTAGACATTATCAGAATCCTTTTTTATCTTTAATTTTTGTAAGCACGAATCGTGCGAAAACATTCATAGCGAGAATCAAAACCATTAATATAAAAGCTCCACCCCATGCTTGTCTTTGCCAATCTTTAAACGGCGAAATGGCATATGTGTAGATCTGAACTGGAAGGGTGGCCATAGGCTCCTTCATATTGAAGCTCAGGTACATATTTCCAAAGGCGGTAAAGAGGAGCGGTGCTGTTTCACCGGCAGCTCTTGAAATGGCCAGAATTATTCCCGTCAGCAAATTGGATACACTTCCTTTGAGAATAATAAAAAATATAATTTTCCAACGGGGCAGCCCCAGAGCAAGGCCCGCTTCACGAATATGATCGGGAACGAGTTTTAAAATTTCTTCTGAGGTTTTAATAATAATCGGGAGCATGATGATGGCGAGGGCCACGCCTCCGGCAAGGGCGGAAAAACTTTTCAGGGGAACAACTACCATCAGGTAAGCAAAAATACCTATGACGATAGAAGGAATACCGCTCATCAGATCCACTGTGTGTCTCAGGGTTTTGGATAATTTACTTTTTCTGAACTCGCTTAGATAGACTCCGCAGGTTACTCCTATCGGTACGGCCATCAACGCTCCTAGAAGAACAATATAAATAGTTCCAAGTATGGCATGTTTCATACCGCCCCCGATTTCACCAACCGGTTTTGGCAGCTCAGTAAAAAAACTCAGATTGAGTGAATGCATTCCCTGAACAAAGACGAATTGAATGACCAGAAACAGGGGGATGAGCACCATGAAAGCGCTCAGAATTATCACAAAAGTGAAAAGATAGTTTTTAATTTTTCGTATAATTCTATAATTCAAATTGCGCCTACATTTTTGAAAAATTCTTTACAATGCTTTTTGCAAAAAGATTGGAAAGAAAAGTTATAAGAAATAATAAGAGTGCAAGGTAACAGAGAGAGGACACATGTAAAGGCGTGTTGGCATCAGTGTATTCATTGGCAATGACCGAGGCCATGGTTGCTGCAGGAGAAAATATTGATTTGGAAATGACCGGCGAGTTTCCTATGAGCATGGTCACTGCCATGGTCTCACCCAACGCTCTCCCGAGACCAAGCACGACGGCACTGCTGATGCCCGATAGTGAAGGAGATAGCACTGCCATTTTAATCATTTCAAATTTGGTTGAGCCAAGGGCGTATGAAGCTTCTTTCTGGTGCTGAGGGATCAGTTCGAAAATAGAGCGGCAGATGGAAGAAATGGTTGGAACAATCATGACAGATAAAACTAGGGCAGCTGTAATTATCCCCACACCAAAACTAGGTCCTGAGAATATTGGCACAAAGGCAAAATAGGTTTTTAAAAATGGGGCCAGCGATCCTTTCACCAGAGGTGCCAGAAAAAATATACCCCATAAGCCGAAAACGATACTTGGTATGGCAGCTACCATTTCTACCATCAAGGCAATGAAACGGGAAAATTCTTTCGGTAGATATTCGGAAATGAACAGTGCCACTAAAACACTTACAGGAGTCGCAATCATAACGGCGATAAAAGAGGTGACCAGTGTTCCGAAGATAAATGGAAGCGCTCCAAACTGATCTTCGACCGGATTCCATTCTGTTTTAAAAACAAAGGCAAATCCGTTTCCGGTGATGGAAGGCCAGGCAGCTTTAAACAGGACAAACATGATAAATAATAGAAGTCCGATGACCATGACAGAGATGAATCTCAAGGCGTAAAAGAGGACGGCGTCCTGTGTTTTTGAGTTGAGTTTGAGCATGGACTCATAATCGACAATTTCGCTCAAAAATTAAAGCTTTATTTGTCAGGATTTGGTTAAGATTGGGGAAAGTATAGGGGAAATTGTACTTTCCCCCGAATTAAATCTAGTTAGTGCGCATTTTGAGTAACGTAGAGGCGAAATGATTTGTCTTTTGAGCGACGGATTGTGCATTTGCCGCCTTCTTTGCTCTCGACCAGGAATTCGTAAAATTCTGGTAATGTATCTGCAACTTCCAGAACAGATTTTCCTTCATGTTCCCCGAAGTCAACGTATACTAAATCTTCTGCAATGATCCCCGTCAGTGGACTTATTTCTGGATTCGCCATTATTTCCCTCCCTAGAATTAATTGGCATTAAACTCATTACAAAGTGTTTCATGTCTGATTACGCTTTGAAAAGAAATTTATGCAGGAGGTAATTACTCAGTTATTGCACTGGTCCGATGAAATATTTCTTAGACTGATTTGAAGAAATTTTTGAAATAAAAAACGATCAATTTAAATTCCTGCGGGTATTGTTCACCAATCAAGAGTCGAATGAGATCCAGACTGCTAAAGAGCGACTCTGCTTTTCTAAAAGGTCTCTCTGTTATCATAGCTGCGACAGTATCCATCACTGAAATCATCATGGTTTCAAAACCGTAGATCGTATTAGGATCATCTTTATCGGCCAGATTAAGCTGCTTGGTGAGCGTGCTGTAAATGTGGTGATTTTCAATAATTTTTAAATGATTGGGCGGTAGGGGCACTCTTCCACGCAAAATATTGACGGAAAGCTGGGGATGGCTGGCCAGAAGTTTTTTGTCTTCATCGTCCAGATTTTCTTCATTATATTTTTCAACCGGTATAGCGGACATTCCAATGTCTTTAAAATAGCTGGTGAGAAAAAAGAGCTCAATGTCTTTATCAATATACATCCTGGAATTCTTCATTACTCCAAGCAAAAATAAAGTGGAGAGAAACGGTTGAGCAAAGATATAGTGATGTCCCTGCTTCATAAATTCCTTAAAAAGCTCCTCATGAATATGGGGTTTGTTAAAGAGAAAAATGGCGAGGTTTTTGGCACTTTGAACCTGCAGGCTCAGAAGATTATCATCAGTAGGATCTTCATAGAGGTAACCAAGATTCAGCGTGAGTAAATTCGTCTGCAGTCTTGCCTTCTCAAGGGGGTCGCCGATGGAAAGAGAGCGCGTAACGTTTCTTAAATTTTCCTGTTGAGCAAAACGCAAGGAAGGGCGGTCTTCTTCCATAACAAAGAGATTCGCCAGTTTTTTCTGCAACAGATCCTTTAAAACTGAATTAGAAATTTCCGCCTTTTTATAAAGGACAACTTTAAAGAGTCCATCCACCTGTCCATAAACATCGCAGGGAGTTTCAGCAATAAAGAATATCTCCCGGAATGAAATGGGAGTTAATTTAAAATTCAATGAATTTTGTTCAAGGGCATCGAACGGGTTCTTCATATCCATGATTATATCAGAGTTTGGCTTTTTGAGCTTTTAAACTGCCTCAAAAAAGACACATTTTTTAGGCTTCGAACTGCCCCCGGGTTTTAGCTGGGAAAAGAATGATTTCAAGCAGATTCAATTTCTTTGGAAATAGTTCCCGGAGCATTTATCAGGACCGCTAAAATGAGTACATATAAAGTTTATGTTTGCCTGAAGGAGTATTTATGAATGGACCGATGCGCTCGCTTTCGCTAAAAGATTATCTTGGTTCGCGAGATCTGACCGAGCACTTAAAGCTGACCAAAGAACTAACTTTTCACTGGGCCAATTGGGATCAAACTTGTTTAGTTCAGAGAAAGCACTATAAAAACTTCAATAATAATTTTCATTTGCTCAGACTTAATCAAAGTCTTCAACAACTGAAGGCCCGACCGGTCTGGCTTTGCAACAAAATAAAGGTGCTGAAAAGCGATCTCTATTCGCTTTATGAATCCTATCTGGATAGTCGATTAAGATTGACCTGGTTTGATAGAAAGGACGAGATCCTGTTCTCATTTGAAGGGGAGCAAGGCCCTTATTATACACTGACCTCCATGAAATGGCTGGATAACGAAACGTATTCTCAGTTTGTCATGAGAAAAATTTTGCTTGAACATTATACGCTCAGATCTTTCAGACTGAATGCCAGCATCCCCGTCGTTTTTAAACTCAATAATGATGTGAAAGAATATGGAGATAAGGTACAGATTCATCAACTCTCTGAAGTGGGGTTTATTTTCAAGATCAGCGATAAGAATTTTATTAATAAAATTAAAAATGCCTCAATGCTTGAATTAAAAATCCCGGTCAATCACTATAAAAAAGTAGGTTCGATGAGAATTGAGGATGCTTTCAAAGCATTGGATGAAGATACTCCCATCTCCGAAGCTGAATTCATGAACTTCAATCTCGATGCAAGAATATTTAATTTCTACGGCAATATGAATAATGCAAAACGAAGTTCTGAAGAAGAGTTCTATATTTTTGCACGGTATGAAGATTTGTTACCTTCAGGACATGAAATTCATCTGAAGAAAGTTTTTGCACCGCTGGTTGAGAAAATTAAAGTGCATTTTTCTAATATGCTCGATGAAATTGAAAAGCAAAAAACATGGAAGAAAAGCGCTTAGAGAGAGATCGGCGCTTTTCTTCCATGAACGCATGGATTACTCCATGCGGATATTTTTAACACCTATAGTGCCTATTAATATTTTTTTATTAACTTCTATGTGAAGTTTTGAAACAATGTTGTCATTCTTTGTTATTTTCCACCCCGTGCCGTCACGGCTTATTTCAATTTCGTAATTTCTACGCTCGCCCGTAACGCCATTATAAAGCGTGTCTATGGTGACCCTTCCTCCGCCTTCAGTAGTAAAGTCTGAGCTCCTTAAATTGATTACGGTATGCTCTCCGCGCTTATCCAGGATAATTCCTTCATTGCCAAGTTTAGCAGTGGGAAGAACTTCACGCTCAATTCTTTTGCCGTTTAAATAATCATCTTTATAGAAGGCCTTCAGCGTCTGGGTCGCATCATCAGTGCTCGCTACAAAAGTAAAGACGTCCTGATTTTCATCGTTGGTTATGACGGCCAGAACTTCTTCTGCCGCAAGCGCCGATTTGGTTATAAAGAAAAATACGATCAAAAGAATTAACTTATTCATACATCCCCCCGGAAGATTAATAAAATTTTTCCATGGAGCTGCATTAATCATACCAACATAATCAGTGCCAAAATGCACCTGAGTTTATCCCGGTCTAATTTAATTTCAAGAGCAAACGCTCAGTTCCTAAAATTGTAAACAAGGTCTGGATTTCGTCCGGGGTCACCGTGGCCGGTGCATTTTGAAGGCAATGTTGAAGGGAGGCGGGAGCAAGTAATTTTTTCAATATCTCAAACTGGTTTTTTGACAGAGTGATTGTTTTAACCATTACACCATTTTTATACATCAATACATATTCAGGGAATTCGTAAATTAATTCATTCTCTTTGTCTTCTTCATCTTTCAGGGCATAGAGTGAAGTGATGAGAAAATTAAAATGAAGCAGGCGCAGAGAAGAACAAAGCCTTAGCATGTCTCGATCGTTTTCGAGACATGCCATCAGGCCTTCCGGCGATAAACCAGGGATCTGTTCCTGATGGAAAACTTCGCGGAAATTCCATTCAAAAAAAGCCAGCTCGGGTAAAAATATATAATCTTTTGAAAGTTGGTGGTCTTTTAAATGCAGGCTCAACAAATGTCCATAATCGTCCAGGTCAGAAGAGCTTGAGGGGTGCGTATTAATATAATCCTGTGAAAGAATAAAAAAATCTTCATCACCTATAATGGCATTGATGCCACGGTAAGTATTTTTCAGTGCCTCAGTCAGTCTGGCTTCATAGTCTTCCTGGTAAACTTCCAGGGCCCTTCTTGCCGAGAGCACAGGACCGTTTTTTATCTGGGCAAGCAGTTCGACAGGCGCGGCTGATCTGCTTGCTACGACAGTTACAAAAATTTGATTGAAATCTTTTTGCTTCATTGCTTATGCTGCTCACGTACTGACTTTAATATTTTGATCTGTTCCTCAAGAATATCGAATGCCGGGATATCTTCGTCCCACTCATACAGGACGGGGATATCACACTTTTTCTCCAGCACGAATTTGTACAGTTCAATGAGTTCGGGGTAGAGGGGATTTGAATGGGTGTCGAAATAAAATCCGTCCCGGTTGCTGTAGCCTGCGAAGTGAAGTTCGGCAACTTTTGAAAAATCAATCGCATTGATGAAATCCCGAGCATTAAATTTGTGATTAAAAGAATTAACAAAAATATTATTTAGATCCAAAAGCAGGTCGCACTCGGTTGTGCGTGCAAGCTCCGAAATAAAATCCCATTCAGTCATGGTGGAATTATTATAATCAAAATAAGCAGAAAGATTTTCAAAAGCGAAGGTGCGCCCAAAATAATTCTGGAGCTGGTCAATTCTATCGTTCAAATGAATCAGGTTTTCCCGGTTGTAGGCAAAGGGGAGCAGGTTGTGAAGATTGTTGTTTGATAACCCGGTAAAGCAGAGATGATCTGAGACTTGAAAAGGTTGTATTTCATCATAAAAAGCTTTGAGATCTTTTAAATAATTCCAGTCAAATTTTTGAAAGGAGGCGATGGAAAGTGAGACTCCGTGACAGGATACAGGATAGTCTTCTCTGATTAATTCCAGCGTTTTTCTGGGGCGACCGCGGGTTCTGAAATAATTTTCGCTTATAATTTCAAACCACCCGGCGGCGGTGGCGGGCCTCTGCTCTAAGTAGCTGTAGTGAGTACTCCTGAGACCTAAGCCAAAAATATTGGTCATTCCAGGGAAATCTGATTTTTTAATCTTTTTCATTCACCTGTATTTTTTCAGAGGTTTAAGACATCGGCAATGGGGCATTAACCGATAAAAAGACTAAAGTATTATCATAATAGAGCCGATACATTAAATAACAATCAGGAAAGTGTCAGTTGCACGAGGGAGGTAGTCTCATGGGAGATAAGAACGATAAGAATAAGCACAAGAAGAAAATGACCACTAAAGAGAAGAAGGCGATGAACCATCTTCGCTTAATGGAAGGGTCTAAGGAGCGTCACGCGGCGACGACGATCGTTGCTAGTGATCAGAACAAAGACAAAAAAGCAGCTTAATTCTTTTAAAATGAATGGCCGGTTTGTGGAAGCCGGCCTTCGTTTTGAATTTTATTAATGTCTATTCTCTAATTTCCAATTTCCGATGAACAACAATTTCTTCAGGCGTTAGTTTGCACTGGTATACTAAAACCTCTACACCTGCCTGCATCACTTTTTTTAAAAGCTCACAATAAACAGGATCGATCGAGTTATCAATTTTAAATATTGTGCAATCTTCTCTCTGAACAATGAAGAGCATAACGGTGCGTATTCCTTTTTGTTTTAAATTCATCAGCTCGCGCAGATGTTTTTGCCCTCTCTCGGTAACGGCATCAGGAAAAAGACAGTGTCCTTCACCATCAATCAGCGTGACGTTTTTAACTTCAACGAAACATTGTTCCTGACTCCCGTCGGCGTCAGTGTTTGAAAGTAGAATATCAATGCGACTTTGTCCGATTTTTACTTCAGGCTTTAATTCCCGGAAACCTTGAAGCTCTTTTATTGTGCCGTTTTGAATGGCCTCTATGGCGAGGTGATTGGTCAGACCAGTGTTGATGCCGATCCAGGTATCCCCATTTGAAATCATTTCAAAACTATATTTTAATTTTCTGGTTGGAGAGTCATGAAAACTTAGCAGTGCGGGCCAGTCAGCTCCCAGGCAGTTCTTCATTGATCCGGTGTTAGCCGTGTGGGCGACCACCGTTTCTTCGCCGACAGCGATATCGGCAAAAAATCGTTTATAGCGCTTGATGAAGGTTCCTTTTATCAATGGGGTTTTAAATTTCATAATTGTTTACCATTTTAGTTGGGATATGCCGCGATTATCAAGCATTTTAACTGAAAAGATAATTAAAAAATTTTGGAAAAAACTGATAAAGTTGAAGAATGTTAATTTGAGGGATCCAATGGCCAGCAAGACTCTGATTGTTTCAGACAATGAAATTCTCAATCAACTTTATATCATCAATTTTGAAGTCTATCTTGCGACTGAGGCTACGCTGGTTTTGAGCACCCAGAAGGCGCAGGAACTTATTCTTACCGGACAGCAGTTTGATCTGATCATTACCATGAACATGATTAACGGTCTGGACTCAGCTGCTTTTTTAAGCGATTTCCTGATTGATAATGATATTAAGATTCCGTTGCTGGTCATAGGTAATCCTTCCAGAGAAATTCCCGACATCACAATTGTTCAGAGCTCTTACCATCTGAAGAATCTGCTCAGCTCAAGCGCGCGTTTGTTAGGTGTGACTGCCAAGAGCATGGCCTCGATGGAAGTTCCGGAATATTTTTCAGTAAGTACGAGCTTCCTCATAAGATTAAAGGACGCGCCCTGTCCGGTTTATTTGCAGATCAAAAAAAGCAGTGATGAACCGACTTTTGTCATGGTTGCAAAAAAAGGCAGCAATCTCAATGCCGTCATTAAAAAATTTGAGTCGGAAGGAATTGACAATTTATTCGTCAACCGCCAGGACCGTCTGCTGATCATCAATCAGATTTCAGCTGTTCTCTGCGACTTTATCAAGAGCACTGAAAAATTAGGCATGACCGAAAAATCCGCAGCCCTGGAAGAAGGTTTTGATTTTGTGGCCAAAGACTTTTCACAATCACCGGCAGCAACCGCAGAAATTATCAACATAGCCAATGCCTGTACCAAAGTTATGCAGGAAATGACCAAAGAGGCGCCGGGTCTGAAGGCACTGCTTGGTATCCTCGACAATAATAAGAATGGATATATCTATACGCATTCAATGCTTTCAGCGTTTATTGCCAGCCACATTGTTAAACACGTATCATGGGGCGGGGAAGGGCATCTGGAGAAAATTAACTTTGTTTTATTTTTCCACGACATCATGCTTGCTCCGATTTACCTTCAGCATCCCACATTAAAATATGAAGAGGATCTGCTTTTTAGTGAAGCCTTAAGTGAAAAGGAAAAAGAAATTGTGCTCAACCATGCAAGACTGGCAGCTGAGCTTATAATCACTTATAGAAGGGCTCCAATGGGGGCAGATCTTTTGATTAAGCAACATCATGGCATGACCAACGGAGTTGGCTTTGCCATAGATTTTAAAGATGATATTTCACCGCTCTCCAAAATTGTTCTCATTTCAGAAGCCTTTGTCGAAGAGTATATGAAGGGAAAAGACGAGGATAAGGATTTTCAGATCGACGTTAAAAAAATTGTCCAGCAACTCTCTGATAAATTCAAAAAAAGCACTTACAAAAAAATCATCGAGACTCTTGAAACACTAAGGCTGTAGTTGGCTCATCTTTTTAAAGATTTCTCCAGCGCCTTTAGCGGGTCCTTGAAATTTCCGGTATTGTAGACTCTTTTCATGCTTCCAAGAATTTCTTTATATGCGCCCGGAGACTTATTGGAAGTGGCCAGTCTCTGCACAAAATTACTGGCGAGAATAAATATGCATGAAATGGTTATCAGTCCTGAAGAGTTCAATCCCTTGGGAAATCCGTCACCAGTAGGGTGTTCGTGCTGCTCGCACAGAATAAAATCCACATCTGAAAAACCGCTAAAAAAAGTTGAAATCTGTGCTGCTTTCATTGGGTGGTTTTTAAATTCAAGTTGTTCTTCTTCACTCAACATTTTAAAGTTAGGGTCATTGAGCGATCGTATTTTAAGCATTTCATCGTTGGAGAGGCCGATGTCCTGGAGGACGGCGGCTAAAAGGAGTTTGTCTCTGGACATGTCAGCACTCCAGCCCATGGAGTAGAGGATGTATTCGCAGACGTAAGCCGTGGCCAGACTGTGCTCGGTGAAAGTCATATTGGGATTTTCGGTGACTTGATCGAGCAGGGTAACAAAACTCTCGTTGGATTTCACCACGTCTCTGACCGAGTCGATAAAATGGTGAATAATTTTAACTATTTCTTCTGAAACACTCAGTGTTTTAATAAACTGGTGAACAATGAAAATAGTTTTCATATGCAAACTTATATATTTTTTCTTGTCCGAGAGTTTTGCCTCATAAATTTTCAGAAGGTTTTTAATGGAAGTATCCAGAAACTTTAAGTGCTCATCTTTCCTGAGATAAAAATATTTAATATTTTTTCTGGAATAATTCTGAATGAACTGATGAGAGTAGACCTTGTTCTTGGTAATCACTTTTCCAAATTTGGTGGGCGTCAGTTCAATATAAACATCATAAGGCAACTGATCAAAGAGATAGAAATTGCGAAGCCTCATTTTGTGAAGATCGTCTCTTGAAAATTCCAGAATTGATTCTTCAAACTCTTCCTGCTTCACCCACTCAATGGCAGCCAGAACGGCTTTCTTGAGCTCTTCAGGAACCAGCGGCGTCTCGACAATAAAATTAAGGTGCGGCAGCTGAAGGATTGCATTAGTTATATAGGATTTGACTGAATTGGGAGTTCCGACAAACACATAAGGTCTGATCCCAAGCGTGTCATTGATCATGTTGTAGAGTTCACTCACATCTATATTTTTATTATCGATATCAATGATAATGAATGAAAACGGCCCGTCGGACGTCAGCATTTCCATCAGGTCTGAATCCGCACTGACATCCACCAGCTGAATTTTAGGAAAATGGGAGCCGATCAATTTTTTAATTGGACTGCTGGTCTCGTCATTATTTTCTATAAATAAAGCTTTCAAATAGTTTCTCGTTCAAAATAAATGCTGTTTCAGGTATCTGTATCGGTTTTTAAAATTTATTCTAAATGTGTCCTTTCCTAGTTTTTTTGGGATTTTGCTAGAAAAAGCAGCCCCAGCTCGGGTATTCTATGGGGAGTTTATCAAGGATTTGAAAATGAAATTGAACATAGCGCGGGGATTAATAGAAAAAGGCTGCGTGAAGCTCTCTCCAGCAAATCCGTTTAACTATGCTTCAGGCTTAAAGGGCCCTATTTATTGCGACAACCGACTAGTTCTGGGGCATGTTGCTTTCCGTGATCACGTCATTCTTGCCTTCATTGAATTGATTAAAAAAGAGGCCCTGGCCTTTGATCTCATTGGGGGAATTGCAACTGCAGGGATTCCTCATGCAGCCTTTATTGCTGATCGTCTGAAAATCCCGATGGTCTATGTAAGACCAAAAGCAAAAGAGCATGGCAAAAAAAATCAAGTAGAAGGGGATTACCGTGCGAATCAGTCTGTCATTCTGGTTGAAGACCTGGTCAATCAGGGATCCAGTTTGTCTGATGCAATGAATGGAGTGAAAAACGCCGGATTAAATTCCTCGGCATGCCTATGTATTGTCGATTATCAGACGGCGGAAGCAAAAAAACGACTTTCTGAACTATCTTTGAAACTTTACGCCCTGACCGATTTCGAACACCTGGTGGCCGCAGGACTGGAACTTGGATTTATTGATTCGAATGGAAAAAAACTCTTAATGGATTGGCACGATGATCCGAAAGAGTGGTCTCAGTTATTTTGAAGTTTCTCGTGGACAGTAAATTTGTCCCGCTGTAATTTTAAGTTAAATTAAATGATAATTGGTATGAATATTTCATTGGAGGACGTATGTCTATGAAGGCAAAAATCGAAGTTGACGGGAAAGTCTTTGAGTATCCTGTCATTGTTGGTACTGAAAACGAAAAAGCAATCGACATCTCAAAACTTCGTGCGGACACTGGCTGTATCACTCTGGACTACGGATTTGTAAATACCGGCTCGTGTGCTTCCGGCATTACATTTTTAGATGGTGAATTGGGAATTCTTCGTTACAGAGGTTATCCAATTGAGCAACTTGCCGAGAAATCTTCTTTCATTGAGGTTGCCTACCTGCTTAATTATGGAAAGCTTCCATCGGCTGCTGAACTTTCCGCTTTCGAAAAGAAAGTGGCAGGGTATTCTAAACTTCCTGAATATATCACACGCATGATTGAAATTATGCCTAAGACAACTCATCCGATGGCCGTGGCTTCAGCAGTTACAGTTGCTCTTGCTGGAAATTATCCAGAACTTAACAATCCCAATCCAACAGATGCACAAAAAGATGAAATCTTCGCTCTTCTTCTGGGGCAATTTAAAACCATCACGGCCGCCATCCACAGAATGCAAGCTGGTCAGTCTCTTGTAGCCCCTAATCCGGCCTTGAGCTATTGCGAAGACTTTATGAGCATGATGGGAATGAAAGCTTCTAAAGACGTGGCGAAGGCGCTTGACGTTCTTCTTATTCTTCACGCTGATCACGAACAGAACTGTTCAACTTCAACTGTAAGAGTTGTCGGATCAGGGAATGCTTCAATTTTTGCTTCTATTGCCAGCGGCGTGAACGCTCTTTGGGGACCACTGCACGGTGGGGCTAATCAGGAAGTTCTTGAAATGCTCGAAGAAATTTCAAAAGCAGGCGGCGATTATAAGAAAGCTCTTGCGAGAGCAAAAGATAAAACCGATACATTCAAACTTATGGGCTTCGGTCACAGAGTTTATAAAAACTTTGATCCACGCGCTAAGATCATCAAAAAAGCCTGCGACACAGTCCTTACTCAACTTGGTGTGAAAGATCCTTATCTTGATATCGCAAAAGGTCTTGAACAAGAAGCTCTTGCAGATGATTATTTCAAATCAAGAAACCTTTATCCTAACGTGGATTTCTACTCCGGAATCATTTACCGCGCCCTTGGAATTCCGACCAACATGTTCACAGTAATGTTTGCCCTTGGAAGAATGCCGGGATGGTTAGGTCAATGGAAAGAAATGAGAGAGACAAAAGAAACTAAAATTTCAAGACCTCGTCAGGTTTATAACGGTTCACCGGTTCGTGAATACATTGACATCAGCAAAAGATAATTAATGCCAATAAAAAATAATGAATCAGTCAGGGCCTTCGGGCCCTTCTCTTTGTCTTTCGCGGAAATAAAACCGCATCTGCTCATTCCTTCGATCACTGAACACGAAATGGTAAAACTGATCACTGAAATGTCAGTGAAGTTCACCAAAAAAAGAGAGCAGATTACTGATTATGTTTTTGAGCATAAACATGTCAGTGCCTATGCGGGATTCTATCTCCCGACCAATATTCCAAAGCTTCATTTTTTATTGTCCAAGTTGCCTGCAGCTGTTCTGGAAGATTTTAAAAACAGACCCTTTATCGATATGGGATGTGGTCCCGGTACTTTTTCTCTGGCCTGGAAAAAACTGATGCGAACGCCTGCTCATGTTGAAATGATCAGTGTCGATTCTTCCCAGATCATGCTCGATCAGGCGACTAAAATCATGAAAGGTTTTTTTCCCGGCGAAAAATTCGAGACTCATCGAAAATTCAATGAAGAAAAATCCAGCAGTATATTATTTTTCGGCCATTCCATCAACGAGATGGGGCGCCAGAAGGCCCAGGATCATATTATGACCATTAATCCCGAGTATGTGATCTGGATTGAGCCGGGGACAAGTGAGCTCTTTAAAGAGCTTGTCACGCTTAGAGAAATTATGTTGGATCATTACGATGTTCTTTACCCATGCCCCAGCAATACCGCTTGCCCCAATGATTGGTGCCACCAGGTTTTACGAACGACCCATGAAGCGGATATCGAGCGACTCTCGCAACTGGTGAGTCTGGATCGCAAGGTTCAACCGATGGCTGCACATGTTTACAAAAGAAAATCTAAAACACCGATTGCCCCGGGGATCCCCACAGTTATTCGTTATGTTCAGGAAACTAAATTTAGTTTTGAATATGAAGTTTGTCTTTTTGAAAATGGCGAAAACAAAAATGTCGTGATTGAAATTCAGAAGAAACATTTAAGCCGCGAACAGGAAAAACATTTTAAGCATTCCAATGTGGGCGACCATATTCATTTTGAAGTTGAAAAAATGATTGGTGAAAAACTGAGAGTGAAATTAAGTTAAAAAAAAGGCCCCTTGCGGAGCCTTCCAATTACTTCTTTGTAGATTTGTTTGTATAGTCTGTACCGAATTTCTTCTTGAATTTTTCAATTCTTCCTTCTGTATCAAGTACTTTTGTTTTTCCTGTATAGAATGGGTGGCAAGCTGCACAGATATCAATCTTTTCTAGCTTGATTGTACTTTTAGTTGGGTAAACAGCACCACAAACGCAAGAGACGTTAGTTGCTTCGTACTTTGGGTGAATTCCTTCTTTCATATGGACCTCTAGTTTTCAGTATCACTGCTTTGTATACAGCAACAGGTTTATTTTTTGAGAGTGTTTTATAGCTAATTTAAGAACTTAAGTCAAGGTTTGAAGCCCTTTGCTAGTGAGCAGCACAGCTGGAACAACCATCACCGTCAGTTTTATTCGAAGCATCCTGAAGTTCCCAGTGACCATATTTTTCATTTAGGAGCAGAAGGGCACTATTGAGATCGGGGTGAATGCTCTGGTAAAGCTCTTGATAATCCTTGTCCGTTAAGGTCAAAAGATATTGGATTTCCACCTCATCCGAGTCGTCCACAGGGGCAGCACCCAAGGACACAAAGGCCCTGAGGGGGGCCGAGTAAAAATGGGAAGAGGTCCAGTTATCTTGGGTAATCTTTGGGGTAATTTTTAATAAATTCATGAGTTCCTGGCTTTTTTTTAATGGTTTAGCAAAATTTGGTTGTCATGCCAATGAGAAACGTGTAATTTCACCTTCTGATAAAACCGTCGTGGAGGCATGTTGTGGCTAAAAAAGGTGCTAGAGTTATTGTAACCCTAGAATGTACAGAAGCAAGAAAAGAAGGCAAAAGTCCTTCGCGTTATACAACGACTAAGAACAAAAAAACGACTCCTGATCGTCTTGAACTTAAGAAGTATAATCCGTTTTTAAGACGTCATACTGTTCATAAAGAAATTAAGTAGAGTTTTATTCATTTTTCTTAATATAAGTGGTTGAAAATTACTCAGTTTTCAACCATTTTTTATTTCAGCTTTACCCAATATTTCCCGATAAATTATCTATAGAGCTACTCTCCAATAGCTCCATTTTAGGGAAATCGCCTTGGCATTAAAACTACTACTTGTTGATCCGGATGAGATTTGGCTTAACGAGGCTAAAACTTTTCTCGTTTCACAAATGTATGAAGTCACCGCGGTCGTCAATGGCCGCGATGCCCAGCTCGCTCTCTACAACGATAAATTTTTCGCGGTTCTCCTGAATTACAGTACTCAAAACCATTCTTGTACGCAGGTCTTGAAGTTTATCAAAACCAATTACACAAATCAGCGGGTGATCGTCATTGTGAATGACAAGGCCGTGGTTGATTCCGGCGAAGTCACTGAAGAAAAATTTCAGAAATTAGGCGTTGCTGAAATTGCCATCAGGCCATTTGAAATTTCTTATTTAAAAGAACTGCTTGAAGGCCATCAATCGCTGGGAGATCTTTTAAAAGGTGTCCCTAGAAAGGAAGGTGTTTCAGAAGAAACAGAAGTCCAGCTGACCGATGAGAATTTTTCCAGGATTAAAATAGATGAATTTTACTCCACTCAGGCGGTACTTTTTGATATTTATATAAAATTGTCCGAAAATAAATACCTAAAGATTCTTCATGCCGGCGATACTTTTTCAAAGGAACGTATTGATAAATACAAGAATGAAAAGAAAGTTGACAGCCTATATTTTCACAACAGTGATCGTCGAAAATATATTCAATACAATAATTTTTTAGCTAAAAAAATTATCGACAATAAAAATATTTCCACAGTTAACAAAGTAGTAATTCTTAAAAATGTTTCAGAGAAATATATTGCGGAAGCCTTTACGGTGGGAATGAAGCCTCAGATTTTAGAGCAGGGGCGTGAGGTTTGTGAAACAGTTTACCAGTTAATTGAAACGCAGAAGGACCTATACAATGTACTGCGCTCATTTCAGAATTTTGACCCCTTGGCTTACTCACACTCTTTTTTATCGGTCTTGTATTCGACGGCCATCATAAAGCAATTTGAATGGCAATCGAAGGTCACGATTGAAACAACTGCTATGGCCTGCATGTTTCACGATATTGGGAAAACTTTATTGCCAAAAGAGTTCATAAATTTGAGACCAAAAGAAATGAGTCCCGAACAATATGAAATGTATAAGAAACATCCTGAGTTGGGACTGCAAATTGTAGAGCCATGCCGGACAATCAATAACTCCGTTAAGCAGATTATTCTTCAGCATCATGAAGCTTACGACGGCACTGGATTTCCACAAGGAAGAAAAGGCAACAAGATCTTAACTCTGGCCAACATCGTCTGTCTGGTCGATGACTTTGTTCACATCATGATTGATGAAAAATTGCAGCCAACTGAAGCTCTTAGAAAAATTTTAATGGATAAGGAAGGCGCCAAACGTTACAATTCTATTCTCATTGAAAAATTCATCAATGTTTTCGTGGACCCTGAAAAACTCAATAAGGACACCGTTCTTCCGTCCAATTCACGGGTCGTTAATTCTAAAAAGGTTTCTTGAGAGAATCAGCTTTTTTATTGAAAAGTTCCTGGAATTCTTTTTTCACCACATAGACTGTCGGTCCGTTTGAAAGTGTCACGATAAAATGCTCTTCATTCTTAAAATCAAGATCGGGCATAGATTTGGTCAGAGAACTGATATTGTACTCAACTGTGTGGGCCAGCTGATCTTCTATAGAGACTGTGAATTCAGGGCTTCTTGTAAGAGTGGAGATGAGTTTTCTCTGGGCCTCCGTCTGCCTGTCGAGAACAAAGGCGCTTTTTAAACCGGAGAGCTCCTGGAAAAAATCATCGATCTTTGCGGCATCAAGCAGATTGCCTTCGCTGTCTGACCACTGGCCGTCTTTTTTTCTGATTTCCAGCACCGGTTTTTTATTACGAAATATTTTAAGGGCGTTTACGTTATTTAAATCGATGGAAATAATCTGTGATTCAATCAAGTCGAAAATAGTCGTATTTTCCAGAGAAACAGAAGGTGCTTCAACGTGATAAATCCCGTTTCGCCCCTCAATTTTTAAGTAAGTCGAATTATCAATACTATTCATCAGCCCCACAAGGATTTTGATGGTGCTGCCATTTTCATCGATGAGATCGAGAGTGGCGGTAGGCTTGTCGATGGAAAAATTGGAATAATTAATTGTCTCATCAGGGTAGAGCTTTTTAACCTTTATTACGGTGAGCGCATTAAAGAGGTTTTCAATAAAGAGGGAGTTGGCTGAGATATCTCTTGGGGCAACCATATGCCATGGAGAGATTTGATTGTTTTCTTTTCTCTCAAAAATATATTCGCCGGATTTGTTTTTTAGTGAAATTCGTTTGATCAACTTTAAGTCAGCGGAGGTGAATAGCTTGGTCGCTTCTATGGCCTGGGCGGCTGTTTTCACCGGAGTCTGGAAAATATCTGAGAATAGGGCAGCAAGCCCCACTAGTAAAAAAAATAAAATGATAACAAGATTTGATGCGAATTTTCGCTTTTGCATGAGGTCCTCAGTGTGTTGATACTTAATAATAATCAACTATGAGGAATCCGTATACTTTGAAATTAGAGTCCCAGGTCGTCCAGATCGTTGAAGTCTGATCCGCCATCTTTATCATTAGTTGCCGCTGCTTTCTTTTCAACTTTTACGACTTCCGGCTCTATGGATTGCAGGAACTGTCTGAGAAGACCGCGTTCGCCTTCTTTCAAAAAATTAAAACGAATAAGAGCGCGATGAGTATAATTATTTTGACTGATAATTCTGCTTTTTAAATTAAACGGACGGCAATAGAGGATATCTGCGTTGACAATAAAGGATTTGGGAATACAGAATTGAATGACTATAGACTGACCTTCAGTGAACGGCTTGTTACAGAAAAAAAACATTTTATTCATGCTAATTTCTGACAAGACTGTTTTGCCCTTGGCGATTTTATCATCATCAATATGAGGAGCATCCAGGCTGATGCTTATATGTGTAGCCTCATCAGCAGGGATTGCGCCGCCGGCGAGTTCAACCACATTTTCAAGAGCAGGATCTTCACCATCTACTGGAGGAGCTTCCTCTCCCGGCACTTCTTCCTCTGCCATGGCACGGGCCATCTCATCCTCATCGGTCGGAAGTTCGGCATTGGGTTTCAGGCTTAACACATTATCGGGAGTCGCTGATTTAGGTGTGTAGAGTTCCCGAATCTTTAAAATATCTTCTTCGGCAACAGGTCCACCGCCATCAATTTTCAGTTGAATGCGCGCCTCTATCTCATCTCTTAAAGACCATATTTTCAGAGAGATTTTTTTGATAAGGACAGGATCTGTTGAGTTGTTATGAATCATAATAGTCATCATCTCAATTCTGGGAAAAAAATAAAGCAGAACTCATTTTCGGTAAAAAATACCCCGTCGCGTAAAAAACCGACCTGGCATTAAGCTTAAACAATATCCACACACAAAAAGCTGATTTATTTGCTCAGGCGAAAAGGTCATCACACTAAAGACTCCAAGGAGGGAGATTTATGAACAAATTGCTATTAGGCTTAACTGGCCTGGCAGTAGGATCGGGAATGATTTCCGGGCTACAAGCTACAGAAACAGCTAGGCACGTACCGGGTGAAATCATTGTAAAGTTCAAGCCAGGAGTAAATGCCAGGGCATTTTTACTAAACAAGGGCATCAGTTCATTAGGTCTTTCACCTAAACGAGAAATTAAATTAAGTTACCAAAAACTAAATGTAATCAGTGTGAACTCAGAAAAATCCCTGAGTAATGCGATTGCCGCTTTAAATAATAATCCTGATATTGAATACGCTGAACCAAATTATATTTACTCGGCCACGGTTATGCCTAAAGAGTATGCAGCGACAAAAAAAGCGTTGGAGACTTCTCCTTTTGCCGATCTCAATGCAGCTACTCCTGATGATCCTTCTTTTGATAAACTTTGGGGCCTCAGGAATACCGGTGCCAACGAACCACAGGGAAAGGCAGGAGTTGAAGGTGCTGATGTAAACGCACTTAAGGCATGGGATCTCACAAAAGGATCTCACGCTGTAAAGATCGCCGTTATCGATACAGGCGTTGATTACAATCACCCCGACCTAAAAGGAAACGTCTGGATCAATACGGCAGAACTTAATGGTAAATCGGGAGTGGACGACGATAAGAACGGTTATGTTGATGATGTTCACGGATACGATTTCGCCAATAACGACGCGGACCCGATGGACGGACACGGGCATGGAACACACTGCTCAGGAACTATCGGTGCTGTTCATAATAATAAAGTTGGTGTCGCCGGAGTTATGGCCGATGTTACAATTGTGCCGATTAAATTTTTAGGTGACGACGGCTCTGGTTCACTGGAAGCTGCTATTTTAGCAATCGATTATGCCACTCAATTAAACGTAGATTTGATGTCGAACTCATGGGGCGGCGGCGGTCGTTCTGAAGCGCTGTTTGAGGCCATTACCCGCGCAAGCAATAAAGGCATTATCTTCACAGCGGCCGCTGGAAACAGCTCATCTAATAACGATGCAACACCATCATATCCCGCAAGTTACGAAGCACCCAACGTCGTCTCAGTAGCTGCTCTTACTGCTCAAAACGATCTTGCTTATTTCTCTTCATACGGAAGAAACTCAGTTCATATCGCGGCCCCTGGGCACAATATTTTGTCTACCGTTAAAGGCGGAGGCTATGAAATCATGTCGGGGACATCAATGGCCACTCCGCATGTTTCAGGAGTTCTTGGACTTCTACTGGCAAAAGAGGGAAGACTTCCTCATGATGTAATGAAAGAAAGACTGACTTACACCGGAGTTCCGGTCTCAGCACTACGATCTAAAACACAAACGGCTTCAAGAATTGATGCTTACAACCTTTTAACTGACACGCGTCCAACACGCTCGGGACCAAATCCAAATGCATGGAGAACAGTGAAACTTCCACAGGCGTTTGAATCGACACACCCATATAAAGACAATGCCAACGAAACCGTGGGCCATACTTTTCCTGGCGCGAAATTCATTCGTGTGAAAGTGGCGAAGTTCGATCTTGAAACTGGTTATGACTATGTTCGTGTTGCAGATGCTGCCGGCGTGACGCTTGAAAAAGTAAGCGGTACCGGAGCTGACTACACAACTGATTATATCGAAGGTGATTCTGTTCAGTTAAACTTCATCAGCGATCGCTCGATTAATAAATGGGGCTTTAAGATCGAAGAAGTTCAGATCCAATAAGATAAGAAATAAAAAGACAAAAAAAAAGGCTTCCAAAAGGAAGCCTTTTTTATTTAAACTGAATTTTTTTAATTATTGGAAAAGGTGAGCGTTCTTTTTCACGTATTTTGAAATTGAACCAACTTTATCCAGTGTACGGATGGCACTTGCTGAAAGTCTCAACTTGATCACAGAATTAGTTTCTGGATCGAAAACTTTTTTAGAGTGTAGGTTTACTTGTTTCTTAGTCTTAGTTCTATTGTTAGCGTGAGAAACTTTGTTGGCCACTAATCTTCTTTTACCAGTTAAATCACATGTGCGTGCCATAAAAAATCCTTATTATCCAAAAATTTGTAATGAAAAGAGAGGACAATGTAACCCAAGACTACTCATAAGACAAGAGACTTTAATCACTTAAAAACGAGTTGCCCAAAAGCTCCAATTTGGTGATTATTTTAGGTAAATTAAAAACCAACTAAGGAGAAATTAATGAAAGCTCTATTGGCGCTGGTCCTTCTAGGACTCAGCTTTACCAGCATGGCGACCACCAAAGTTCGCATCGGATGGCAGGTCCCTTGGGCCCTTCAAGGCCAGCTGGTCCAGATCTGGAAACATACTGACATCTTAAAAAAAAATGGATTGGAAGCAGAATTTGTGGGCAAAAATTACGGTCCCCAGCTCAATGAAATCGCTCTGGCCGGCGTCATTGATGTCATTTTAACTGCTGATCAACCTGCTGCCGCGTTATTTTCTAAAGACAAGGGTTGGGTGGGAATTAGTCGCTTGATGTACAACCGAACGACTACCTACGTTCCACCAAAATCAGAGATAAAAGACCTTAAAGACCTCAAGGGCAAAACGGTTGGTGTACCTTTTGGTGCTGCTGCGCAAAGGGCTTTGGTTGAAAATCTTAAAAATAGTGGTCTGGATCCAAAAGCGGATGTGAAATTTATTAACCTTGGTATGGCGGAGCACGGGCCTTTGATCAAGAAGGCAGCTGCGGATGCAACTAAATGGGACCAGTTCGACGCGTTGAGCGGATTTGACCCGATCCCGGCTATTCTTGAGGCCCAGGGACTTGTTCGCACAATAGATACAGCTAAAATCTGTTCAGTCGTTCTTATGAATAAAGAATTTTTATCAGCTAATAAAGGCGTTGGTAAAAATATCGCTAAAGCATTGAAGGACGCCTATGCCTACTACAGAAAAAATCGCGCAGAAGCCGATGCCTGGTTTTTAGAAGAAGCAAAACTCGAAGGCGCAGACCCAAAAGCGCTGGATCTGGCGGCTGCTCTTGAGCCAAACCTCAAAGTCAAAAAAGATAAAGATATTAAAATAACATTCTCTGAAGATGATTTTAAATTAATGCAAAAGGGTGCTGATTTTGTCGGTGAGACTTCTGGAAAAATTATTAATATGAAAGATTTTGTTTCTAATGATTACGTGAAATAATCGATGAGTGAACACATTTGAAATATTAGAAAATTGCCGGGCCAGCTTGTTTCGCGTTCTTTGTGGAGGAAGTCTGGCCTTTATTATTGGCATAATTTTCGGACTCATTCGTTTTTCTCTTCCTGCCGTATTAAAGCGAAATTTCTTTTTTAATTTTCTGCTGGATGCTCCCAGATTTCCGCCACCTATTGCCTGGATTCCTTTTGTCATTTTAGCTATGGGTATCAGCGAAAAATCTGCATGGACCATTGTTTTTATCGGCGTTTTTCCTGCCGTTGCCACCAACACTTACGAAGCCCTGGCCAGCGTGAAGCCTGAAATTTTAAAAGTTGCCCGCTCAATGGAATTAAATTTTACTCAGATGCTTTTTCAGATCTATTTTCCGGCCATTCTCCCTCAGGTTTTCACCGGCCTTCGAGTCGGACTCAATATGGGATGGATGTCCATTATCGCGGCTGAAATGATTAGTGGAAGCAGCGGGCTTGGTTATTCAATTCAGCTCAACCGTCTCAATCTTCGCTTTGATTTGATGGTAGTGGATATGATTCTCATTTCCGTCGTTGGATTTTTTATCAACTGGTCCATGATTAAAATCGAGCGAAAGGTGGTCAAGTGGCAACACTAAAAGTTATAGACCTCACTTTCCATTTTGAACAAAAAATTATTTTCAAAGATCTCTCTCTTTCGATTGAGCTGGGAAAAATGTACGCCTTAGTAGGCCCTTCAGGTGTAGGTAAATCAACATTCGCCCATCTGATTGCAGGACACCTGACTCCTGATTCAGGAGACATTTTTCTGGGTGATAAAAAAATTGAAAAACCATTGCGCGATATTTTTATTGTTCACCAGGAAGATGATTTATTTCCGTGGCAGACAGTTCAAAAACAATTGGAATTCACCGGGGCTACAGAGGAAATGATTGAATCTTTGCTTCGCATTTTTAAACTGGAAGATTCAAAAAATTTATACCCCCATGAACTCTCCGGCGGCATGAAAAAACGCCTGGCCCTCATTCGGGCGGAATTAATGGGAGCAAAAGTCCTGATTCTGGATGAGACTCTGAGCTCGCTGAATAGATCTTTGCTTAGAGAAATTCTCAATGAAATGGTTCCCCGCTGGAAATCTCAAGGAATTGCTGTGATTTTCATCACACACCACTTAGACGATATTAAAGAATTCGTCGATCACGTCATCACTTTTTAGGTTTTACATTAGGTCTGGTCATTACTAAAAAATTAAAGAAAAGAGCATGCACGAAAAACCCCATGGCCGAGGCCAGTGACGCTTTTGGATCGTAGATTAACAAGATGGCGCCTGAAACGGCTAAGTTTTTCATTGAAATGCTGATGGTCAGGGCCTGGGCCTTGTCTTCAGCAAAGATTCTACGGGTGATAAATCGGCAGAGAAAATAAACGCCGAAATCCTGAAACATTATAATGAAAAGCACGGCCAGCAATTCTTTCCATGGCGTATAGCTTAAGTTTAATTTGGATACCGATGCCCCCAGATAAATGAAGGCTAAAAAAGCAATGGCGAACATATTAAATTCAGCTGCCCAATTTTTCCAGCCTTTGATTATGGTCTGTGCGAAAAATTTCTGATCTATCCGTTTAATGATTTCTCCCAGGGCCAGGGGGAAAAAAATCAGGATCATCATATCGATGATGATTGGTTTCATATGCATGGTCTGGTGAGTGATGCTGAGTGCGAATAAAACCGCCAGCGGAAACAAAATCATGGAGGCAATCATCAAAAGAAAGGAGAGATCTTCATCGCCATTGTGCATTTTTGTAAATCCAGGGGCAACGATGGCCACCGGACACAGAGAAGCAAGCATCGTACCGTAAAAAAGTGATTCTTCAGCAATCATGGTTTTTGCCAGAAACCACTGGATCAATGGGAAAAACAAAAAGAGAAAAAAAAGACCGAGGGCCATTTCAAATTTATTGGAGCGGATTTGTTTAATGATTGACCATTTGATATCGAGGGCCGACGCGGTCATCATCATGAAAAGAACAATAAATGCGTAGGGTGAAAGCGACAAAGCAACGTAAGGAAAAAAATATCCCAGGACGAATGCAATCAGAATTGGCAGTCCGAAAATGTTCAACATCAAGGATGTCCTCTGGTCATATGCTGGTTTGTTTACTAGACTTATATATTATGAAAAAGCAGTCAACGAAGTCTACTCTTGTTTTAGTTTTATCCACATTTTTTATCATGAGCGTGGCCTTTTATTTTGTGAATCTGAATAAGAAGAAGGCGAAAGAGACAGGGACTAAACCTGTGCGCCTCTATTGGTTTGTGCCGGATGGATTGCGCGCTGAACCTGTTACTTTTAAAATTTATGAATGGGCCAATGCCGGTCTTCTTCCCAATTTGAAGAAACTTATGAACGAGGGGTCCTACGGTTATTCAATACCGGTTTTTCCCGGACACACACCCACCAATTTTGCGACTCTTATGACCGGCACTACTCCGGATGTCCATGGGATTGCGGACGGTCCAATGAGGATAGAAGGGTACCCCTTGCAGATGGTTTCTAAAGGCGGATTTACTTCGCAGGCTAAAAAAGTTCCGCCCATCTGGTACACGATGGAGCAGAATAAATTTTTGGTTTCACTTCTCTCTATTCCCGGATCGACTCCGCCGGAACTCAATGACGGGATTACGATTAAAGGCCGCTGGGGAGGATGGGGAATAGAGTTTCCAGCCATTGTTTTTCATTCAGAAGGCGATGAGTTATTGCAGGTGGAAACGGGACTAAATAAGCGCGTGTTTAATTTTGGAAGCGAGCTGACCAAATTTTTAAAAGCGGAAAAACCGAAAGATTGGGAGCTAAAAGTTAATTCATATTCACCGGCACGAGAAATCAATCTGCTCAACTGGCAAGCCCCGCTCTTTGCGCTGGTTTATGATTCAACCGATGATGGAGTTGAAAATTATGACCGGGTCACATTCTCCAAAGACAAGAAAACAGTTCTTGTGGATATAAAAGAGGGCGAGTGGGGAGAGTGGAGGCCGGTGTCTTTAAGCTGGGAATTAAAAAATGATTATAATATTTATACGCCGAAAAAGATGCAATGGGAGCGTGATGCTTCAAGTGTGAATATTGATACGGATGTAAAAATTAAAGTGATCAAGCTGGGGAAGAAAGATTATTTCAGGATTAGATTTCTGTATGATCATTTGAATGAGTTTCTGGTGAAGCCGAGTTATTTATATGGAGATATCAGGCAGAAGACCGGCCCGATGGTTGATTTCGTGGATAATTATCCACCGCAGTTGATTTATATCAATGAAGATAAAAAAACATTTATGGAAGAATCACAGTTTTCTTTTGATTGGCATAATAAGATGGCCGAATACATGATGAAGAGTTTTGGAAGTGATGTGATTATTCAGAGTATTTATAGTCCTAATCAGATGCTCACCAGCAGATGGTGGATGCCTTATGTGGATCCGAAGAGTCCGAAGTATAAAGACATCACTGAAGATCAGAGAAAAATTCTTTGGGAAGAAATTTTAGGAATGTATAAAAATATCGATCGCATTTTGGGAACGGTCCTGGAGAATGCGGATGAGAAAACTTATATTGTTTTTAGTTCAGATCATGGAGCGGTTCCGCTTTATAAAGAAGTGCGATTGAATAATCTTTTTGCGAAGAAAGGCTGGTTGAAGTTTAAGTATTCTAAGCGGACCGGAGAGTATGAGATTGACTGGGCGAAAACGAAAGTGATTTTTCTTCAGATGGATAATATTTATATTCACCCCAATGGTTTGGACAATGTCTATCGGCATGCGAGCGGGCCGGAGTATGAGGCCCTCAGATCAGTTGTGATGGAAGAGATCAGTAAACTCACAGATGATAATGGGATAAAGCCTCTGGCCCAGGTACTGAAGCGCGAAGAGGCCCATCAATTATTTTTACCACCGGATAGAACAGGTGATTTGATTATTGCGAATACTGCCCATTATGTGTGGGTGGAAGATGTGTCTGATGATCTGGTGCTTTTCAAAGATTCTCTTAAGGGCGGTTACAAGCAGGGAATTTTGCCGGGGAAAGAAATTGGCATGTGGACTCCCTTTGTGATTAAGGGCCCGGGAATCAAGAGAAATAATGAGATTGTAAAACCGATCAATCATGTCGATCAATATGCGACCATTTTGAAGCTGTTGAAGCAAGAAATTCCGGGTCACAATAAGGGGAGAGTTTTGGAAGAAATTCTGGAATAATAGATCTATTGTTATTTTAATTTATAGAGGATTAGAAATGAAAAAGTCTGTTATCTTTCCTGCTTCACTACTACTTACTCTCAGCGCTTTTGCGGAAGAAACAAAACTGCCTGAGATCCCAACAGCAAAAGAAATCAATGAAGCAGTCTCGCCGATAAAAGGAACGTGTAGTCCGTTTTATGCCGGGGCCCCGAAGATCAGCCGACGTATCACTGATCAGGTAAAGAAAATTAAATCGCAAATTGAATGTTTGCCTGATAGAAAAAGACTCGCTAACGACGTTTCGTTTTACGTGAATACTGCCTATAAAAGTGCAACGACCATCGGTGGAAATTGGCAGCCAGGTTTTTTAAGTACTGGCGAAGTAACTGATCTCTATGTGGGAATGAGCGCATTTCGTGACTTAATGTTCGTTACGAAAGTTAAAGATGGAAATAATGTTATTGGCTATAATGTGACCCTGTCTTATTGTGAAATGCCGAATGCCTATCCTGATTTTCCGGCCTTAGTAAGTAACGACAGAGCATTGGTAAATTTCAGTGCATCAGCAGGAATTTCGTTATCATCGTTCAGTAAATGTGGTTATGGCTCAATTGATTCTGCTATGAATACTACAATCGTTTCTAAAAAATCAGAAAAAGATGAAAACACTTTAGACTTTCCGGTCTACACATCTTTTAGCTCGATTTCGTGCGGGCTTTAAATGAGGTTCCAACACACCTTTCTTGTCGCCTCATTCCCAGAAAAGTGTGCTGGAACTCCTAAAATGACTTACACTTAAAGATATCCCTTGGGATAACCGACAAGATCATATGTCTTATTTAAAATTTACGTTATTGATTTTACTCGTCTTTGGAACCAGTGTTTTTGCCCACGAATTCGAGCAAATTACTCTCAACGGCTTCAAAAAAGAGATTCTCTCTGAAAGCCAGATAAGATTTAAGCATTTAACTAACAAATCCCATATCATCCACTTACAGATCTCTCCTTTTGACCAGAAGAATACCTGGAATGAAAAAACTTTTAAGAGCGAAGTGAAAGACATGCTTCAGACTCGAAAAAAAATGTATGAGGCCCTGGGCTTTAGAGACGTCCAGTTTCTAGATGCCAAACTCGAAAAATACCAGGACACTCTTTCTACTTTGACGATCATCGGAAATTACAAGTGGCTCAATAAGGGTTCTAAGTATTTTTTTGAGAAGAATATCTATTATCATAAAAATTTCCTGCAGATTAAAATCCTGAGTAATGCCGACGACATCAATGAAGAAGGAATCCAAAACATATTATCCCAAATTAATCCCTTAAAACTCGAAGTCAAATGAGTAGATTCATTCTTACCCTCACTTTACTTTCCTCTTTGTGTCTGACTTTTCTGACGGAGGCTAAAGACAGCATTCTGACTCTTCGATGTGAGGGAGGATCTAAAGAAATAGTTAAGGTGGCAGGAGAACTTTGTCATAACGTGGACGACATCATCTGCAAAGACGTCAAGCCGGAAGAGAGGCGGGGCTGCACCGATGAGGATCAGAACATCATTTCTAAAAACATGTCGCTCATGGATACTTACCATTTTGCCAAAAGCTGCTTTAAATCTTCCGTTTCTTCATTTGTGAAATTTTTTACGGAATTCATCCCGGAACTTCTGAGGGCCATGTGGAATGTTAGCAGAGGATTGACGGAACTTTCGCCTTCTAAAATGATAGGCTTCTATGAAACTACTAAATCTCTAGCGAGTGATGTGTATGAGGAAGCCAGCCAGAATCCGGGTGAATACATGTCCTTTATCTGGACAAGAATGGTCGATGTGATCGGTCCCATGGTCGCTTCGTATGATTGTTTGAAGCCACAGCTGAAGGTTGAACGCATTTGCGGATTTGTCGCAGGTTGGATCGTTCCTCCCACGATCTTGGCTAAAGTTTTAATCCGGGGATCAAAATTCATTAAAGAGTCCGTCGCGGGGGGATTGTTTCTCGAAGATAAACTCCGCTTGCAAAAAGCACTGGAGCTTGCCGAGAAGCGTCCGAAACTCACTTATAAGCAGTATGACGAACTATTCAACAAATTCAGGAGTGCAGGCTATAGTGATGATGAAATTCTTTATGTCTACCGCTCTAATACGATTCAGAAATATCGGCCAGAGGAATTAGCTTCCAGGCGAAAGGAACTCTTGAGCGGATATGTGGTCGTGGCTGCTGCAAAGATAAAAGACATGTCACTTTACAGAGCGTCGAATGAACTCACCAAAAATGGAGTCGGGCAGAAAGTTGAGCTCTACCGGGGCGAGTATCAGGTCATAAAAGTTTTGCCTGATCCAAGTAAAAACAATCCAACTTGGGTGAAAATGGTGGATGCCCTAGATAAAAAGCACAACATCCCGACTACGGTGGATCCTGTCCTCCTCAAAAAAGCTGGAGCGAGTGGTGCATTGGTTGAAAGACCAGGCGTGAGGCCCATAATCGCACTCGACCCTAAACTGGTCACTGGAAATCCGGAAGACATAAAAATCGTGCTCTCCCATGAAGCTGTACACGCAAGCGGGACAAAAAAATTTCTCGCGGGAAAAATCGCGCCAGACAACAATTTAAAAATGCAGTTTCAGCTCGTCGATAAATCTCTCATCAAGGATATCCCTACAGCTTATGCATCCGGATTCTCCGTCGATGAAGTGAAGGCTTATTCCAAGCAGGCGCGCATCCTAAAATCCAAACTTAAGAATGAGGGGGCGTCCTTAAATAAAACCGAATTGAATAAATTAAGGGCTGAAATTGTAGCCACTCAGAAAGTCGCCTACAATTTCGCCCGGTCCAGTCTGGATTTACTTAATAAGACGGAAGATTTTTTAATGGAAAAAAAATTCCAGCCAGGCATCTCTTATGCACGCCGGGGACGCACGGAAATTTTTGATGTGCAAGTGAAGGTGACCAGCAGGAATGGAGAACCTTTTACTTTTACCATTCCCATTTACGACGCTGCAGCCGCTAAAACAGGGCGATTTGAAAACATCAATCAAAAGCTTTTGAAAATTATTCAAGAAGCAAAAAAAACTGTCCGCTCTTATCAAGAGTAGGTGACAACTTCCTTAAGGGCTAGCTACACCACCCCGCAATCACGATTCGCTCGCCTTTTGTAACCGCGCTGACCATGTGTTCATAGCCGTAAATGCCAGAGAGGAATATAACAATTTTGCCGTAAGGAAGAATCGGGAAAATTTCGGGCAGAGTTGAATCTTTTTTCTTAAAGCGCAACTCGCCTCCAGTTATTGATTCTGGCGCGAGATTTAGCGAGAGCGAAAATCCACATGTTCGTGAACCATCATCATGCCAGATTCCATCTTCATCACCCGGTGCACTTCTTATCGCGATAATATGCTCGAGCATTTTGAAATCTAGATAATTTGACAGGAACGAATTGAGTAGACCTCCTGTCTTCGATATTTCCAGAAAATACTGATCCAGGGCCTTCCAGTCTTTGTCTTGGATGAATTTTTGGACACAGTCTTCCAGCGGAAAATCTGCTACTGCAAAACCATGTTCTTTAAGGTCACTGTTTTTGATCACTATTCTTTTTCCATGGGATCTAAATCCGTGTCTTCCATGCAAAGATAAATCCTATCTGTTGGGACTCCGCGATCCACAAGCTGCTGCTTAATCTTTGCCAGCATCCAGAGTCGCATAGGACGGCTGTACCTGATTTTATTATCAAAGCTCCTTACAAACTCCTGGGCCAGCAGATCCGAATCGGGATAATTCTTCTGAACTTTTTGGAAGACTTCTTTTGTGAATCTCACAACTCCCAAACTAATATAACGAATACTCTCCGCCGGGATATTTTGCAGCAATTGATCACACAATTCTTCATAGGACTCAATAAACTGATGATCGTAAATAATCGGGTCAAAATGAATCCCGATGGGGAATCCCAACTGGTGCAGTTCATTGATGGCCGAGAGGCGGTTTTTGAGCGGAGGCGTCTTTAAATCATTAAGTTTTGCTCTATGAGCAGGCGAGAGTGAAAAACTCGTTATAACATTCTGTAGCGGATTTTCTTTCATCAGCTCTTTTATATTCACCGATTTTGTCCGTAGCTCCAGATTGCAATGTGGCAGATCTTTAAATAATTTAAAATAATGGGCAAGCTCACCGCTTAAATGCGTCAGCGCCAGTGAATCGCTGTATTCTCCGGCATGAAACCAGATCTTCTTGTTTTGATTATCCGGGTGAGCTGTTGAAAACTCCGCCGCCGTCCTCTTAATCTCTTCTGCAATCTCCTCATGATTAATATACAAAACAATATCCGGAGAATGAAAATACCCCTGCAGATAACAATAATTGCATTCATAAATACAGTTATAGGCATGCACGAAATAATAATGAGGCTCTCCGTCTAATCCATAAGCTGGCGGAGCTAATTTGACCAATTGCCCTTTTTTTTCACCCAGAAATAAATTGAGATTAGTCCTCTTTTGCAGATAAGGCTTTTTGACCCGTCCAAAGACATCTTCTATTTTGTCTATAGTTTTGATTTCCGATTCCGGAAATCGTTTTTTTATATTTTGAACTGTCGGATGATTGTGTAGATGTTTTTCAACATAGATAACTTCAAACATGGATCACTCGATCTCGCCGTTTAAAACTTTCTTATAATCTTCATAAGAAAAGATCTTCAGGGCATTTTTAATTCTTTCCAGATCTCTGCTGGATTGAATGCGCATATTGAGATTAAGCCAGTCCGCCTCAAAATCCGCATCAAAACTTGGAATGATGGCTGCATCACTCAGTGGAGTCAGCTTCTTTAAGAGCGAGCTTCTGATTTTTTTTGCCATGGGATTCAATTCATCATTTAAATACTGAAGCAATTGTCTTGATCTGTCTTTTGGAGAAAGCTCCAGCGTTCTAAATTGCTCTATATCCAAAGATTTTGTATCCACCCCCAACTTTCTTAGACTGTCTATCGTGGAGTTAAGCTTTCTTTCCTGAGAGGTTGTAAAATAAAAATCCGCATCATCTAAAATGCTATTTTTTGCATTCTCGCTTTTTGGGAGATGAGGTTTTTTAGCATCAGTTTTTTGATGGGCTTTAAATTCTTCCAGGAGTGCCTTCGAAAATGCCGGAGCCTCATTTTTTACAAATTTACAAATATCTTCGCTTGTGGCCGCCATCTCCATATCATCCGAAATAATCTTCAGAGCGAGAACAGGCAATTTAAAAAGATGGGCTCCGGAGGCCACTGCCCATAACTCCCGGTCCACCACATTGGCAAAGAGTGACAGCTTACGCCGCTCCTCTGTTGTGAGGATTCGGTTATAAGCACTCATACAATCATGGGTGGCGTTTGCATTGGCCGTCGTAAAAGATTTAAATTCCAGCTTCTCAGCGTGATGAGCATAAGCTGTCCTGATCCAGACCAGATCATTTCTTTTAAGTTTCGCGTTTAAACTTCCCGCAATTCCCAGATTGTAAACTTCGCTGATATTTTGATTCAATTTAGACAACACCGCGATGGTTTTCTCACTGGCATTATGGGGGCCTTCGCCAGTGATTAAAAGAAAATACTCATCACTAACAAATAACCCATCAAAGAAAAAATCCACGGGCTTCCAGGTGAATTGTTCGAAAAAAGACTGAGCCTCTCCACGGTGAGCGAACGTTAAAAGTATCTTCATATCTTTGCTCATTTCTCTATTCATATCTTAGCGCATCGATGGTTTGTATATGGGCCGCTTTTTTGGCGGGCCAGACCCCAAAGGCCACTCCTGTAAATAAAGACATGAAAAATGACGGTGGGATAATCCAAAACGGCGGACGCATATCAAAGCCGGGAAGAAAAATAAAAAGGATATTGGTAACTAAAAGCGATGCCAGGATTCCCAGTAATCCGCCAGAAACTGAAATCGTCACGGCCTCAACCATGAACTGCTTCAAAATATCGCTTCTTCTTGCCCCAACGGCACGTCTGATTCCGATCTCTCTGGTTCTCTCCGTCACCGAGACCAGCATGATATTCATAATGCCGATTCCGCCCACGAGCATTGAAATAAAAGCAATGGCCCCCAGAGCGTAGGTGAGCATATTCAAAATGGTATTCATACTCTCCATCATCGTAACCTGAGTGATGATGGTAAAATCTTCTTCACCATTGTGGCGCTCTTTTAAAATATCCGTCATGTCCTTCACGGCTACGTCCAGACTGCTTCGGGATTTAGCCGAGGCCCGTATGCCGAAAAGATTAGTGGTATTAAAAAGTCTGAGTGCAGATTTAGTAGGTATGAAAACCATGTCATCCACATTGAATCCCAGCTTGTCTCCGGTCGGTCTAACAATCCCGATGACTCTGTGTTCGCTGTCGTTTACTTTGACCAGCTGCCCGAGAGCATTGCCTGAGCCAAAAAGATTCTGTTTGATGGTATGACCGAGAATAACAACGCGCCGGCCGGAGTCTTCATCTTCCTTGGAAAAAAAATTGCCCTGACTGATGACCATATTGAAAATGCGGTTGAACTCGTCGTTGCAACCAAGAATATTTAAATTGTTTGTGGAGAATTCATTTTTAACAACACCGGCACCGAACATGACCCCTGAAATGGCGGCTAAGCTTGTGGTGTTTTTTTGCAGGGCCTCGACGTCGCCCATGGTGAGCTTCCCCTTACTGGAAGAGACAGGAGGTCCCATGGAATTTTTTTTATCAGTTTTACCCGGCTGAACCAAAATGACATTGGTCCCGAGACTTTCGAATTCAGAAGTAATATATCTTTTTGCTCCTGTTCCTACCGATACCAGAAGTATAACTGCCATAACCCCGATGATCATTCCCAGCATGGTGAGGGCCGATCGAAGTTTGTTCTCGACGATGGCTTCGGCAGAATTGATCAGGATCTTTCGGAAAATCATACGCGATTTTCTCCTGTCGTTTCTCCTTTAGTTTCTTCCGACATATGACCATCGCTCATTCTTAAAATTCTACGGCATCTGGCTGCGACGTTATTTTCATGGGTGACGATAATAACTGTCACTCCTTGTTTGTTGAGTTCTCCAAAAAGATTGAGAATTTCGTCACTGGTTTTAGAATCAAGCGCTCCGGTTGGTTCGTCTGCTAAAAGAATTTTGGGGTTGTTCACCAGCGCTCTGGCGATGGCCACGCGCTGCCTTTGCCCTCCGGAGAGTTCATTGGGTAAATGATTAATGCGAGCAGAGAGTCCCACCTTATCCAACGTTTCCAGGGCCATTTTTCTTATGGCCTCATCGCTTAAATTTTTATTGTAAGCAGAAGCGTACTGCATGGGCATCTCTACATTTTTGAGAGCGGAGGCCTTTGGGAGCAGATTAAAACTTTGAAAGACAAAACCAATTTTCTGATTGCGGTATTTAGAAAGATCATCATCGCTCATTTCAGTGGTGTTGATTCCATCCAGAAAATACTGCCCCTCGCTGGGCATGTCCAGAAGGCCGATGATATTCATTAATGTTGATTTTCCGGATCCGCTTGTTCCTACGATAGAAGTCAGTTCTCCCTCATTAATGGTGAGATTGACATTGTTGAGGGCATGAATATCTTCATCACCCATCATGAAATGCTTATGAATATTTTTTAAATCTATTAAGGCCATTGAATTTCACGGGCCTCGACTTTCATTCCCTCGCTCATTTCCATTCCATCCAGAGGGCGGGCAACCAGTTCACCATCTTTGAGACCTTCAAGAATTTCAGCGCGCTCGTAATTGCCAAGGCCTAGTTTCACTTCTTGCTTTTTAAGTTTCCCTTTAATGATTTTATAAAGATTGCGGGTCTTTCCTGTGCCGATGAGAACATTGGCCGGCAGAATTTTTACGCCGTCTTTTGTTTCGCTGATGATTTCCACATCTGCAGAAGCCCCGACCGGAATCAGAATATCTTTGTTGCCAGAGTCTTTAGCCTCGGTGATTTCCAGTTCGATCTGGCTGGTTCTGTCCTGGTCCTTGGCGGTTGAAACAAAGGGAACAACTTTTGTCACTTTCGCTTTAAAAATCTGATTGCGTAAAGCTGGAATCTTGACTCTGGCAAGGTGGCCAATGGCCACTTTTTGCAGATCAACTTCATCGATTTCGCCTTTGATAATTCTTTTTTTCAGATCAATGATCTGCACGGCAGGCTTATTCTCAAGGTTGGTGCTGCTTTGATAATATTCACCCGGCTTTAAATCCATTGCTGTAATCAATCCGGCAAAGGGCGCTCTCATCACAGTTTTTTCATAGTTCAGTCGTGCGACTTCCCGGGCGCGTCTGGAACTGTCCAGATTTGAAATAGAGACCAGACCGTTTTTAAATAATTCTTCCGAGCGAAGAGCTTCTTTTTTTGTTTCGTCGTAGATGGCCTTCAGGTCGGCATTTTCGAGCTCGGCAATGAGATCGCCAAGATTCACCTTTGATCCTATAGTCACATAAATTTTGGCAATTCTTCCCATTGTTCCGAAAGCGAGTTCAGCCTGGGATTGAGCCTCCACCGTTCCGGAGTTGATGGTTGTGACGGTGCTTTCCACCGAACCTGTCGCCAGTTTTACTGCTTCGACTTTTGGTTTGTCGCTGCAGGAATAAAGGGTAGTCAGAAGAAGGCTCGTGAGTAGGTATTGTATTTTAGACATCATTGGATTCCTGCCTGCCACAAATAGTTTTGTGAGAGTGTGTAGAATTGAATTTTATTTTGGGCCAGAGAAATTTTTGAATCGAGCAGATTGTCCTGAACTTCGAGCAGTTCAATAAGAGTGCTTTTTCCCAGCTGATAAGACTTGCTGGTTAATCGATAAAGCTCTTCATACTGAGAGACATTTAAGGCCAGCGAACTCACCAGCGTTTCCAGTGCGTTGATTTTGATCAGCGTATTGGTCAATTTATTCTGAGTTTCAAGTTTTCTCTGGGCCATGGTGTATTGAATTTGTTTTTTTGCAAAAAAATCTTCAAAGCCCGAAGAGACAATATTTCCACTGCCAAAAAGTGGAATGGTCAATACCAAAGCTATACTATGAGTGCGGTAAGGTTGGTGAAAGGATTCAGAGAAAGACTCTGCCGAATTATTATAGGAACCTTGAATTTTTAAATCGGGCCATTGGGCCTCTGTGATCTTTGCCAGATTGATATTGTTAATCTGCTCTTCGAAATTAAGTGTTTCTAACAAGGGACTTTTATTAAAGACCGGCTCCTGCAAAGTAGGCGCAGGCAGACTGACCGTATTGATCACATCCAGAATCTGAATTTCATCCAAGCTGTCTAAAAATCCAAGCTCGTCGGTATCGAGCCCTGAGTATTCAATGAATTTACTTTTCGCATTTTGTTCTTCGTCTATATAAGTTGTTTTTTTGGCATCCAGTGACACCATATTAGCTTCCGAGCGAAGCACGTCCAGTTTTGTTTTTTGCCCGAGTTCGAAGCCAAGCTTCGCTTCTTTTTTGCCAGTCTCCGCTTTTTTAAGAGAATTTTCCACCGCGGCTTTTTTATATTTGGTCAGGAGGTAATTCAGCAAATTTGTATTGAAGGCAATAGGGTACTCTCTGACCTTATTCATGACTTCAAGCTCGGCCAGATTTTTTTCAGTAAAGGTTTTGCGGCCGGCCTGGATCACACTGTAATTAAGCAGGTTCCATTGGTAGTCGATAGTCCAGCTGGAATCGAAAACGCCAATACCCAGAGCGCGCAGCTGAACATTGCGTTCTTCATAAAAATCCTTTTGGCGTTTGATGCTGAAATTGGCCTTGGGAAGAAAATCACTAAAACGGCTATAAGCTTCGGCCCCTTTTTGGGAGCGATGGTACCTTACAATTTTTAGTTCAGGGGAGGACTCCAGGGACTTATCTTGAAGGGCGGTAATTTTCTGGAGAACAGGATTTAATGCGGGATCGACCGCCGCCTCTGCGATAAAACAAAAAATTGTGCCAAGTATTAAAAAGGCTAAACGAGAACGACCGGGCATATGTAATCCAACTGTACAGTTTAAGAAATATAGATAAAATCCCTATGGCCTGTAATACACCGTTTGGAAAAACTTCACAAGGAAAGAAGACTTATGACGCAATTACTAAAGAGCATTTCAAAGATACCACTTGCCTTCGGTGGGGCGTCCATTAGCGGAGAAGGCGGAGGCTACGGATTTGGGGATATTAGCGAAGCCGATTCTATCGAACTTCTTCATGGGGCCTTTGATCAAGGCCTTCGAATTTTTGATACTGCACCCATTTACGGTTTTGGGCTCTCGGAAGAGCGAATCGGGAAGGCCTTTAAACAGATGCGCGAGAAAGTCTTTATCGTCTCAAAATCCGGCGTCACCTGGGACTCCAATAAAAGGGTCGATATGAACAATGATCCGCTTGTGGCCACCAGAATGCTGGAGCAGAGTCTGCGCGACCTAAAGAGTGATTATATTGATCTGTATATGATTCACTGGCCGGATGCCCGAGTGGATATCAGACGACCGCTTGAAGTGCTTGCCAAGGCAAAACAGCAGGGAAAAATTAAGCATATTGGTCTTTGCAATACGAATATAAGTGATCTTGAAAAAGCAGTTGAGATCGATCGCATTGAAGTTGTGCAGTCTGAGTTTAATTTCTTTGCGCACAATGCGGCCCGAGAGCTTTTTCCTTATTTAAAAACCCACAACATCAGCTTCATGAGCTGGGGAACTCTGGATAAAGGAATCCTAACCGGAAGAGTAGATGAGTTGAGAAAATTTGATGCCAGCGACTGCCGTTCATGGGCGCCGTGGTGGAAGAATGCCGACAATAAATCCAAGTTCGACGCCATGAAAAAAATCTGGCCCCTCTTGGATAAAAACCAAAAAAGCGGACTTGAACTGGCCCTGGGATACAATTTGAGTTTTCCAGAACTTAGCACAGCTCTTTGCGGGGTGAGATCAAAAACGCAGCTTTCATCTCTTTTTAGCGCTTTAGATAATCTTCCTTCAAAAGAATTATTGGCAGAGCTTGTAGAACTTGCAAAACTAAATCAATAATGATTGAAAGCAATTATTAATAGAGGAGTTGGACTATGAAAAAATTAATGTTGTTGGCCGTCTTGTTATCAGCACTATTATCTACATCCGCATTCGCTTTTATTCCTCAGATGAGTTTTTATGTAAACCGTGAAGTGGCCGTGACTCGCGTCTGGAACACAACCAATCGTCCTTTTGTCTGTTCAGGTTACGCCATTGGAACAACTTATAGCCGTATTCAATTAAGCGCTTGGTTCAGCAATCTTTATGTTGCTCCTGGTATGTCAGCAGATGCTTATGTTTATTCAAATTACTACGACCCCTTTGTTAATGCTTCGGCCGAAGTGAATTGCCAGTTCACCTGGTAAATGATTTTTTATAATCCTGCTATCGACAAAAGACTTCCGGATTATGGAATTGAAATTCCTATAGCTGAAGAGCGCTCCGGCATGGTTTTTAAACAACTTTCCGCTCTTGATCCAACTCTTAAATATTTTGATCCTGAAATCATCCCAGAGATCACTCGTGCAGATCTGGAACTCGCGCACAATCCTCAGTTTGTTTCAAAACTCTTGGGAAATTATGCGGAGCTCGAGCGAGAGATGCTGATTTGTTTTGAGCTTATAAGTGAAAACGGAATCTATCACCGCTATAACCCCAAGAATGCCACTAAAGATTTTAGAGATGCCTTTGATAAAATTTTAAAGCAGGCGGGGATGACTTATTATGCTGCTAAAGATTCATTGCAATCGGGCTTCAGTTATTTTTTAGGCGGAGGCATGCACCACGCGATGAGTTTCGGGGGCCGCGGATTTTGTCTGATCAACGACATCGTGATCGCCATCAGAAAACTTCAAAAGGAAAAATTAATAAAGAGCGCGTGGGTGATTGATGTGGACGCTCATAAAGGTGATGGCACAGCGGAGTTAACAAAAAATGATCCGAGCATCGGAACACTTAGTATTCATATGAAAGAGGGATGGCCTCTGGATTCAGGATCAATTGATGATCCGTGGTTTATCCCCAGTAAAATCGATATTGAAATCGGTGCGGGTGAAGAAGGCCAATACCTAACAAAATTAAAAGCAGGTCTCCTGGAATTGGAGAGACTTTTTCCCAAACCTGATCTGGCCATTGTGGTTAACGGCGCTGACCCTTACGAGTATGATGAATTGAGCAGTACCAATCAATTAAAACTCACCGCGCTTCAATTATTAGAGCGCGATATTTTGGTTTATGAATTCCTGGGGGAGCGAAAAATTCCCCAATCTTATGTCATGGCCGGCGGCTACGGCAAAAGATCGTGGGAAGTCTATGCACAGTTTTTAAAGTTCGTGTGGGAGAGTTCGCCTGAAAGGCCGGAAGTAAGTTCTCGGTGAATAAGTGATAAGATCCGCTACCTTTGTCATATAAATACAGGCGTATTTTTCTACCTGATCGGCAAATCGTGACTCTTCCAGACCGGCCCTCATCATTTCTCCCCAATAAGGATTGAAGAATTTTTTATGCTGATCGAGAAGATCAGAAATAATAGCATTTACTTTATCGATGTCGTTAAAGAGACTGTTGAGTTCTTCTTTTGAAACATCTTCACCCAGTTCATTTTTCCGAAGATCGATATCGTTAAGCATATGTTCGAGAGATTCCTTGATGGTCATCTGCTTGTCGATTTCACTCTGGATAAAGGCGCTGCTTTGGATCGCTTCGATTTCTTCTTTCAGAGGATCGAGAACGAGAGCAGTCCTCCAGTTGAAGGTTTTCTTGATGCTCACGACGTCCCCGTAAATATGGTCCCCTAAATAGAGAATTTCATCTCCATCCAGGCCCAGGTCTTTTTGCAGTTTTCCTGCGAATCCACCCTGGTAAATTCCTTTAGTAATTTTTCCTTCGGCATTGGTCATGAAGCCAGTGGCCGGATCTATTTTTAAAAAGGCGGTTTTGGTTGTGAAGAAGCGCGGTTTACTTGAGAGCGTGACGGTGATTTCAAAAAGCTCCGACCAGTCTTTGTGATCTTTTAAAAACGGGTTAATAGTGTGTTCGAGTAAAAGTTTGGTGTAACTGAAATCAGAGTTGGTGATGATCAGTAGTTTTTTTCCGTATCTCTTATATCGCTCAAGCAGAGTTACGACATCGGGGTCCTGGATGATGTAGTCGGAGATATTTTTTCGTACCTCATTTTTTAAAGTCCCGTCCGAGTGGCAAAGATCCAGGCATTCCTTGATGTCGTCGGCAAGAGATTCGAAATCCGGAAATTCCACTCCCTTTTTTTTCATTTCAATTAACTGGGAGTAGAGTACGCCGTTAGAGACAGAAAAATTGGTGTCCAGACTTTGAATGTGGACGTCGGAGAGATCGATGACTCCGTTGCCGTACATTTTCTGCTGTTCTTTAAAATCGATGGGGGTCAAACCATGGTAAGAAGACTTTACTTTTCCGAAGCGGGATACTTTAAGGAGATTTCCTTTTTTCTTGTCGATGACGAGACCTTGAATGACCCGGTGAAAATCAAAATCGAGTTTTAAGATTTCCTCGGGGTATTTTTTTTCAGAAACCAGTTTTTTGAGTGTTGCTTTGTGAGTAAAGCGCTCGAAAGCTTCGGTGTTGTAGCGGACGATGGTGTAGTCCATATCAAAGCCGATCGCCTTGATTTTTTTCATATTGAGGGTTCTATTGATAAAAATGGCCATATATTCCTAGGGGGATTTTAGTTAAAAAATGGAAGCATTCGATCGTATCAGAAAGACACGTTATGCGTAAATTTTTTTTTGATCAGGATTTGTTTCTGTTTACGCGTCAAAAAGGCCTTTTTTCACTAAAAAAGCTTGAAAGAGTCCTCTTTTTTTTTTAGATTTAAGGTTCTTAATATGTGGGCTCTTAGCTCAGTTGGTAGAGCGCAACGCTGGCAGTGTTGAGGTGAACAGTTCGATCCTGTTAGGGTCCACCATTTAACTAGATAGAAAAAATTCCAAAAAATTAAACAAAGATCACCTCTCATTACTTGAGAGGTTTTTATTATTAACTTTAAATAGTTAGATTTACGCCCTCTGATAGTTTCATCTCTTCAAATATCTTCGTAACTAATTTTCAAAATGACTGGGAATGACAGTGTCTTGCTATTTTCTGCTAGCTTTTCTGCTAGCGATTTTAGCCATGTTTTTACCACAATCTGAATTTTAGCTTTTTGGCAATTTTTCGTCGTTATCCTATTGAACTTTAACATGAGTGGAGCGCTGGTTAGCTTTGGCTAAAAAGCGTTCTCTCAAATGAAATTAGGGGATGAAACAATGAATAAAAAAATGAAACAGCCGTCAAGAATTACAGATGAGCACAAAGCCCTAAGGGAACTAAGGCTTTCTAAAAATTTGAGCTTGGATGAAGCTTCAATTCCTTTAGGGATCAAGTCCAAGGGATTAGGTCACATTGAAAATGGGAGGGTGAAACTTACGAAAGAAAAAATTGAAAAGATTGTAATGAGTTTAGGTTTTAATTATCATGATTTTCTTCGAGCTAAAAAAAAGATCAAGGATGATAAAAGAAATCGAGTTAACAAGCCGACAATTAAGAAGGTCTTAACTAATTCGGATCGAAGGAGTTATAAAAGAATTATTACGAAAGAAGTAAAAGCACTAAAGAGTCTTAGGGTTTTAAGAAAGCTCTCTCAGGACGAAGCTTCTTACTTGTGTGGTTATTCAAGACCTTCGATAGGGCATATTGAAAATGGTCGAATCGCCGTCGATAGGAAGAGGATTCTCCACATTGTAAAATGCTTTGGATTTAAAATTGAGGACTTTGAGAAATATTTAAAAGCTGAGGTAATGAGGCACGAGGTTATCGAGCAGTGCAAAGATAAAATTCTCGATCTCACTGATGAAAAGCTAAGTCTTATTAAAGGAATTATTGACTCAATGGGGTAAGGAAAGGTAGAAGAAGTATACACAACACGCTTAAATATCTAAAAGGCTAAAGCTGAATGAAATGCTTTAGCCTTTTTTATTTTTATATAATGAAATTAGAAGAATCCGCCATTATTAAATAGCACAAAGTCAATTGCAGGGGATTTAACCGTAGTCTTTTATCCATGCGATGATGATAGACATATGGGACAGCAATTCGCTATTGCTAATTACAGCATTTTTTAAAATAAAATTATTCATATTTTCATTCTTCATTTTAGGAGAATTGAGTTGATGATTATGCGACCAGTTGTTAACTCAAGATAAAATTAAATTTATTTCGAGCTAGGAAGTAGTAATTTTCGTTTGCCTTTAATCTATATATCTAACGAAACCATTTAAGTTTTTGCTCGTCCGTTTTTTGGATGTTTGCATAAAATGACTAACCTAAAGGAGATTTTATGAAAAAAATTCTATTATTCGTATTTGTATTGACTGTCATAGGTTCTGTTTTTGCAGACGAAGTTATATTTGACTGTAAAGAAGACGGAGCTGGGAAATTACTCCCTTTAACTCTCATTTTGGATTTGGAAACAGCGAGCTTCAATGGAATGGATCTGGAAAGAGATGTTACCTATCTTTCAGGAAAAAATGGGAAACAATATTACCGTTATACTCGTGACAATTTAGATATGCTTGTGCCGACACTTATGGCCCGAAATAAAATCAATCAAGGCGTAGTCATTCTTTATTTTACGCATGAGAAAATTCGATTTTCATGTGTCAAATAATCCATGACATCAATTTTATTTCAATTTCTTGGATCTGCACTTGTAATTATTTTTGCCGGTTCATTTCTTACAAGATTTGCAGATAAGATAGCTGAAACAACAGGCTGGGGGAGAATGTTTGTTGGAGGGCTACTGCTTGCGGGGGCTACGTCTCTTCCAGAATTAATGGTTGATTTAAAAGCCGTTCAGTTGAATCTTCCAGATTTAGCCGTTGGAGATCTTTTAGGAAGCAGTCTTTTTAACTTGCTAATACTTGCTGTTTTGGATTTTAGCTATCCATCAGCCTTTAGGCGAACATCATTTTCACCACAAAACTTACATCATTCACTGGCGGCTGTTCTTAGTATTTTTTTGACGACTATTGTAGGAATTGGGATTTCTTCAAAAGTAGATGCTGCCTTTTTGGGAGTAAGTATTTTTTCATGGGGCATTCTAGGCGCATATTTTTTTGGACTAAGGCTTATTTTCATTGAAGGTAATAATGATTATCAACCTGATAAGAGCACCACTTCTTTAAAATTACTTTTAAAGCAGCGATCATTTATAGGGGCAATTGCTGGATATATTGCAGCAGCATCAACTATTTTATTGGTTGCACCTTTTTTGGTAAATTCAGCTGATGGCCTGGCGAAAATATCAGGACTAGGTCACACTTTTATTGGAACGACCCTAGTGGCCTTAGCTACCTCACTTCCAGAGCTTGTATCAACTCTTGCAGCTTTTCGAATTGGAAAACCGGATTTGGCATTAGGGAATATTTTTGGAAGCAATGCCTTTAATATGATTTTATTTGTGCCTCTGGATTTTTTATACCCCAAAGTTTTATTCAGTTCGGTTCAAAGTTTTCATTCAGTAACAGCTTTCTGTATTGTCGGTGCCATGAGTGTCGCTGTTATGGGGCAAATTTATCGCAAGAAAGAGCGTTCTCGCTTTACGGAGCCTAGTTCAGAAGTTGTTGTGATTCTTATTTTATTATTCCTTTATCTTTTGTACCATGTTACGCCTGTACGTTAGGCGATCTAGCTTAATGATGAACCGACACATTCTTTTAAAAAATATACAAATTTTGAATTAATCTGTTGATCAATTTTCTGATAGAAATTCTACCTTTGCATCGGCATCAGTAGATTTCCGTAGGGGAACGTCATGCTCAGTTATCTGAAAAATTATGTCTGTTGTTGCTTTATTCTTTTAGTGTCGTTAGTCCCTCTGAGATAAATAAGTGGGTTAAAGCTGGTGGAGCAAGCGATGATGTTTCGGTGACTAAAAGGAGAAGGTTGTAATGAATGTGTTTTTGAAGGATTCACTAATTTGTCTTACTATACCGTGGCTACTGATGTTCTTTATTAGTTTAGTCAAAGGTAAGCGCTGGAAGCACACGTCTATTTATTTCGTAATCACGTCAGGCATCGCACTCTGTTTTTTTTATTTTCTACATTACGATACTGTATCTCGGCTCTCTAATGGAGGTGTCCCAATGAGTGCAAACTTGATTTTGGTTTTCAGTAAACTTGTTCTTGCTCTTTGGGTTGTTGTCATTGTCCTACAAAGAAAGGGCATTTTGCGTTACGGTGCTGAAAACTTCGCACTGGCCCTTAGCGCAGCACTGGCCGTTTTATTGAATTGGAGTATTTATGAACACATCTAACGATAAAAAGTATCCACCACTGAAGAATGTCGTTGCTGCTGTTGAGCCACCCGTTTTCGAGCGGGCACTGCCTATGAGTAAATTCGCTGATACGATTAAGACTTATCAAGAGGCAATGATCTTGCCACGCATCTCAATAGTTTCTATGATTCATTCATCCCTGTATATGGTGCCATTGTCTTGGTATAGTGAAAATGAAGATCGATATGCCCATGAAGCTCAATCAAAAGTAGATCAATCATGTCATAACAGATTCGATTATAGCTCCGTTAAGGTACTAAAGGCTAAAGCTTCTGCTAATCACTTCTTAGTAGAACATCTTTCTGATTTTCTCACTAGAATACGATCAGACTTACTGGTAGTTCTGGCAAGCAATCGAAAAGGGGTGCCGTATTGGTTGCTTGGTAGTTTCGCTGAAACAGCAGCTCTGACATGTAAGACATCAGTGATGGTTGTCAAATCACAGTCGAAAATTGAATTGGCAACGAAGCCTAGGTTAACCGTAGCTGTCGATTCAAACGCTAAATATACGTCCAAGGATATTAATTGGTTAATTGGACTTGCATTGCCTGGACAAGTTCGGCTCGATTTACTTTTCGTTAGGCCAAAACCTAGTGGAGTGCTGTCGGCCTTACGTAAACCCAAACAACCCCCCATTGCAGATAAGAAATTGAAGAAATTTGAACAAGAGCTAAAGATAGCCGGAGTTTCAACGACACTCACATTTGCAAAAGAAGTGGATTCAATTGCGGAAACGATCGTTGATTTTTCTGAAAAGAAGAAATCTTGGGGAATTGTAACTATCTCTACGGAAAGAAGTATTGCTCGAAAACTGTTGTTAGGTTCAACAGCAAGAAAAATTTTAATGTTAACTAAAAGACCATTTTTTTCTATTAGAACTCGATAAGGTAGCAGGATGAATATTGAGTTTCTCGGTTTCTCGTTAGAATTTATTTTACTGTTTAGCTCAAGCTTGCTTGTTATTTCAGTCTTGTTGAGTCGAGTATCATCAACTCTTGGCGTGCCCGCACTGCTTATCTTCCTTGTTTTAGGAATGCTCGCTGGTTCTGAAGGTCTAGGTAAGATTCCATTTGATAATTACTCAATTGCTTTTGCTATCGGTAGCGTTTGCCTTGCCTTCATTGTTTTTGATGGAGGTCTTCGCACTTCTTGGGTCAGCGTGAAGCCAATTCTCCCGATTGGTATTTCGCTATCATTTTTTGGAACAATTATTACGGGTATCGTAACAGGAATTTTTGCACACTTAGTTTTGGGTCTAGGTTTACTAGAGGGGCTTTTGTTAGGTGGAATTTCTTCGTCAACAGACGCTGCCGCTGTATTTAGTATTTTAAGATCTAAAGGATTATCGCTCAAAGGCAAACTGAAGCAGATTCTAGAATTTGAGGCAGGCAGTAATGATCCGGTCGCTGTTTTTTTTACGATTGCAATGATTTCTATAATTTCCTCTGCTTCAACAAATGCGGCATCTGTTTTTTGGTTGTTCTTGAAACAGGCCGGAATTGGCTTTATATTTGGTTATATTGGCGCAAATGCAATTCGGGTTATTACTAATCGCGCAGGAATCGAGTTTGAAGGTCTGTACGGAGTTTTAATTGCTGGCTTCGTGATGGTCTTATTTTCTGGAACATCCTATGTTGGCGGGAGTGGATTCCTTGCTGTTTACGTCGCTGGACTTTTGTTAGGTAAGTTTGACTTTCTTCACAAGGGATCAGTCACCCGTTTCGTAGATGGTGTGGCGTGGGTGTCGCAAATTACCATTTTCTTGGTTCTTGGGTTGCTAGTGTTTCCTTCAAAAATTCTTCTTGTCTGGAAAGAGGGACTTCTTTTTGCGTTTTTTATGATGTTTATAGCTAGGCCAATAAGCGTCTTTTTGTCTGCACCTGGGAAAACATTAAAGAAAGAAGAGCGACTGTTTGTATCATGGATTGGACTGCGTGGTGCTGCTCCGATTATTTTGGCGACATTACCGTGGATTAAGAAGCTTCCAAATGCAGAATTTTACTTTGATTTAGTTTTTTTCACTGTGATTATATCGGTTGTCTTTCAGGGAATATCTATTCCATGGATTGCCTCTAAGTTAAAAGTAACAGTGCCCATAGATGAAGAGTCTCAAGCTGACTCCAATTTAGGTAGTTTATTACCGCCAGGATTTATATCAATTGAAGCAGTAGTGCATGAGGGAGCAAATGCAACTGACAAGAAAATATTCGAATTGGGTCTTCCTCCTGGCGTGTTGCTCACGAGTATAAAAAGAGGTGATCGTTTTCTCGTTCCTCAGGGAAGTACGACTGTGGTAACTGGAGATAAGGTTCTAGGGTTTGCGCGCGAAAGCTCGTTAGAAGAGCTAAAATTGATCTTTGGAGATACAAAAAAAGTTGTGACTTAGCCTTAAAACTTACGTCAAATCTACCCACTTCCGCTTTCACTAGACCCAATAAAAATGAGCGACATATTCTTTAAAGAAATATACTGATTTTGAATTCATCTGTTGATCAATTTTGAATTTTGTTTAAAAATAGCCTCAAAGGGGGCGCTTCGGGCCTTTAGCTTATAGTAAAAATTTGCAGAAGTTTGAATTAGACTCTGTCGTTAACGTATACTATAGGCTTAATGCGACTCAACTTCCTGCCCACGGGAAGTAAAAGAAAACCCATGAGTCCCAGTAATCCCAATCATGACTGACTCGATAACAGGCGACGAAACTTTACTAGTGGATTTCCACTCAACGATAAAATTCGCTCCAGTGCCTCCGCTGAGATTTTGAGTTGAGATGACAAAATCTTTGGTTGCCATTTTTCCAAGAGAGAAGGCACCATCGATGAACTTCTTTTTCAAGACTCCGTTCGTATCGTAATAATCCACTCTAGTGATTGTGATTGCTTCTTTATCGGATGTGTTTCTAAGACTCAAGGTCGCAGTGAGATGAACAAAACCTTTATCGTGCTCCATGTAAATGCTCGAGTATATCGGCACATACACTGTCTGCCCCAGCAACCAGTTGGTGTGATTTATTGTCACTGGATGGAATTCAGTCGCCGTAGGCAATACATTTTGTGTATTGTTTTCAGGCTTGCAAGAAATGCCAAGAATTAATAACAAAAAAAGCACTGTAAATTTCATCTATTCCTCTTCGTTAAATTGTTTCAGACATCTCCGTGTCAGAGGATGCGGCAACTCATCTATCATGGAAGAAATGCTCCTCCAAATCCTTGTCACAAATCATAAACTCGTGAACATAAGATAAATTAGAACACTATTTAACAAAAATGAAAATACTGCCGCAGCCTCTCTTCGGAAAAAGTATCCCCTCGTCGGCCCTTATAATTTTTTGTCTTATTCCTTGATTGAAAAGCTCTGAATTGGTGGCGCTAGCTGCGAACTAGCCGCACATCATAAACTCTCTCCTCGTATTATTATATAGATATCTGTGTTTAAAAATGGGAGGACTCCACCACCAAATTCAGTATTTCAATTCTTGCAAAGTAGTGTTCTAATTGTTTCTATCGTAAAATATTACAATGCACTCCGGTATTCGGTACATAATCCGTTTATCATTTTTAAATTTTGGCAAATTTTAATAACAGTTTTACAATGTGAATAAATGACCCATTTACCTGATTTGATCAAAGATCTCGCCTTTATTCTTATTACTGCCGCTTTCGTCAGCATTCTCTTTAAAAAATTAAGGCAACCCGTTGTGTTGGGTTATTTAATTGCAGGATTTTTTTTAGGTCCAAATTTTCACTTTTATTTTAACGTGAAAGATACTGCTTCCATTGCCGTCTGGGCTGAACTTGGCGTTATCTTTTTGTTGTTTGGTTTAGGACTTGAGTTTAGTTTTAAGAAACTCTCTCGCATCGGAAAAAGTGCCGGAATAACCGCTATTTTTGAAACATCAATGATGTTTATACTAGGATATGGTGCCGGACAATTTTTTGGATGGAGGATGGTAGATTGCCTATTTCTAGGGGGAATGATCGCCATTTCATCTACTACAATTATTGTAAAAGCATTTGAGGAGCTTGGTCTTAAAGGAAAAGATTTTGTTCATTTAGTGTTTGGGGTTCTGGTCGTTGAAGATTTAATTGCTATTTTATTTTTAGTGATCTTGACTACTTTTGGAGTGGGCAATTCCTTTTCTATTCAGGTTCTATTCAATTCAATTTTCAGACTGGCGTTTTTTCTTACCATCTGGTTTTTGGTCGGTATCTATGTCATTCCTCTTTTGCTAAAAAAAATTCAAAACCAATTAAGTGATGAGACGATGATTGTTGTATCTCTTGGCCTCTGCCTCTTTATGGTCGTGATAGCGACCAGCGTCGGCTTTTCCGCTCCTCTTGGCGCCTTTATCATGGGCTCAATTCTTGCGGAAACAAGGGAAGGAAAAAAAATTGAAAACTTGATTGCTCCTATTCAAAAATTGTTTTCACCTATCTTTTTTGTTTCTGTCGGTATGATGATAAGTATGCAATCGCTTGTAACGTATGCAAATGAAATTCTGGCCATTTCTGTTTTGATTATGTTTGGAAAAATATTCAGCGTTTTTATGGGCGCCCTTCTTTCAGGTCAAAATATTAAAACTTCTGTTCATGCAGGATTTAGTCTGGCCCAAATTGGAGAATTTTCTTTTATTATCGCAGCACTTGGACTTTCAATGAAAGTGACAAGCGATTTTCTTTACCCCATAGCGGTGGCAGTATCTGCGATTACGACATTTGCGACACCTTACCTGATAAGAGTGTCCTATTTTTTTAATCTCCAAATCGAACAGAAAATTCCACCAAACTTTAGAGCTGTCCTAGATCGATACCAGATCGCCATGAGTGCCAAAGGCGAGAAAGGGGCGATTTCACTTTTGTGGGACGCCTATGGGGTGAGAATCGTTTTAAATGTCACTCTTGTTGTTGCAATATCTCTTTTTTTTAAACATATAATCTCTCCTTATTTGCTGCGATATTTTGTGGATGACTGGATATTGCGCTTCTTTAGTTCCGTAGCGGCGCTCTTTGTTGCGGCACCTTTTTTCTGGGCAATCTTTTTTGGTTCTCCTGATAAAAAAATAACGGAAGAAATTTCAAGCGTCGTTAAATTAAGTAACCTACTTTTAGGAATTACTGTTTTTCGTATTGTTATCGGTACAGTGCTTGTTGTTTTTTTGATCGGTCAATTTACCGAAATTTATAATGCAATTTTTGCAACACTCGCAATAATAATCATTGCAATTTTCTTTTTTAAAAATATCGTCGAGATCTTTTATAAAAAAATTGAAAACCGCTTCATTAAGCATCTCAATGAAAAAGAAAGAGAAGAGGTGGAAAAAAAGAAAATTAGACCGAACCTTGCACCATGGGATGCGGTATTGTCTGAATACGTTGTTTCGCCCACCTCCAGTATTTGCGGTAAAACTCTTTTAAATTCCATGCTCAAGGAAAGATTCAATATAACCATTGCTTTAATTGAAAGAGGGGAAAGTCGTATTATTGCTCCAAGTAGAGATGTACAGCTTATGCCTTATGATCGCCTTCATTTAATTGGTACAGAGACCCAGTTGGCACTGGCGAAAGAAGTTATTGAAGAAGCACGGTCGGATCATAAAAATAATGAAGCAGATATATACTATAAATTAGAATCAATTCTTTTGTCTGAAAAATCAGGTTACATAAATAAATCAATCCGAGAATGCGGTCTAAGAGAAAAAATTGACGGCATTATTGTCGGCATAGAGCGCGATGGAAAGCGAATTTTAAGTCCTGATTCACAGCTTGTTTTAAGAACGCAGGATTTACTTTGGGTGGTTGGTGATGTCCGAAAAATTAACAAAGAAGGAAAAATAATTTAAACTCTTTTAAAACTCCAGATAAATTCGATCAAGATAAAACTGGCCAATATTTTTTTTGCTCAGTTTTTTCATGCCATTTTCACATCAGGGCCCTTACGACGGACGAAAAACTTTCTAAGTTCTTCCACCCATAGAACTAAACTGCCCACTATAGCTATAATAAAGAGTTCCTTCAAAGGAATTGGGGTGGTGTGAAATATCCGGTTCATGAAAGGGGCATAAATGACGAGGGCCTGAAGAAGATTTCCGGCGATCAGCCCCCAAATGAGCCATTTGTTTTTTAGAAGACTTAACTTAAAAACTGATTGCCATTCTGAGCGGCAGTTAAGGGCATTAAACCATTGTGAAACGGCCATGACTGTAAAGGTCTCAGTCTGTACTTCCGTAAATGGCCTTTCCTGTGCCATTGCATACAAAAAATAACCTAAGGTTGAAATGACGATTGATGGAGACAGAAAAGTCATTCTTCGGGCCATCCGTCGGTCGATTAAAGGCTCATTTCGTGGGATTGGTCGCTGGCGCATTTCATCCCCTTCCTCGGGTTCCATGATGAGATTGACGGAAAGGGCGCCATCAGTTACGAGGTTGATCCAAAGAATTTGGACTGCCGCCAGGGGAGGAGGATAACCAAATAAGATGGCAGCGAATAGAACGATGATTTCAGAGAGGCTAGTGGTGAAGAGATAGAGAATGAGTTTCTTTACGTTCCTGTAGACAAGCCTTCCTTGCTTCACGGCTTCGACGATAGTAGCGAAGTTATCGTCGGTGATGATGATCTTTGCTGACTCCTTGGCCGTGTCGGTGCCAGTGATTCCCATGGCAACTCCCACGTCAGCACGGACAAGTGCGGGAGCATCGTTCACTCCGTCACCTGTCATGGCCACCACGTTTTTCTTTTTCTGAAAAGTCTGAATGATTCTCAGCTTTTGTTCAGGAAGAACACGGGCAAAAACCGTAATCCGTCCGATACGCTCTTCGAGTTCACTTTCACTCATCTCCTCAAGCTCGACACCATCAACTGCCTCGTCATTCTCTCCCACGATTCCCAACATTTTTCCGATGGCCTGTCCTGTTCGTTTATGATCACCTGTCACCATGACCGGTTTGATTCCGGCCCTTAAACATTCTTCAACGGCTGCTCGAACTTCTTCTCTTGGTGGATCCATCTGCCCCATGAGACCCAAAAACTTGATATCTCCGCTAAATTTTCCTTTCCTCATTTCCTCTGTAATTGGTCCTTGGACTTCTGCAAATGCCAGAACCCGAAGCGCACGTTGGGCCATCTTATCCGCGACAAGATGTGCTTTCTCTTTCTCATTGATGCCACAAATTTTGAGAATCTTCTCTGGTGCTCCCTTTATCCAAGTGATGGTACTTTTGCCGACTTGGTGTTCTGTCGTCATCAGTTTTGTCGAAGAATCAAATGGAATCTCATTTTTTCTTGGAAATCTTTCTTCAAACTCTTTCTTATTTATTCCTCGTTTGGCAGCTACTGTGAGTAACGCCCCTTCGGTTGGATCCCCAAGAATTTTCCACTGATTTACTTCGTCCTGAATAAGAGAGGCATCATTACAGAGGACACCTGCTGTAAGTAAGCTGTCGATGAGTTTATCAGTTTGATCCTGCTTACCACCCCTCACATTTAATTCGCCTTGAGGAGCATAACCAACACCTGTCACTTCGACGCAATCGCCAGTGGGAAGATAGAGTTCTCTCACTGTCATCTCGTTCTTTGTTAAAGTTCCTGTTTTATCGGTGCATATGACGTCAGTAGAACCTAAGGTTTCCACTGCTGAGAGTTTTCTTACGATCGCTTTCTTCCGGGCCATCCTACCAACTCCCACAGCAAGGGCCACTGTAATGGCCACGGGGAGACCTTCAGGAATCATTGAAACAATCTGGCTAACTCCGACCATGAAGATTTCTGAAAACTCAAGACCACGAAGAAAACCAACTCCTATGATCAGGACAAAGACCATGAGGGCCAGATAGATGATCATTCTTCCAAATTGTGCAACCTTCTCTTCCAGCGGAGTCCGAAGTTCTTCTCCTTCACTTGAAAGCTTGGCGATTTTACCTACCTCCGTACCTTGCCCTGTGGAAACCACTACCGCCGTTCCACGACCGGAAGTTACGAAGGTTCCGGAGTAAACCATATTTTTTCTCTCTGGAAGTATGGTTTCCACTTTAAGCTCTGAAGTGTTCTTCCTCACAGGTAAGGATTCTCCTGTCAATGCAGCTTCGGCCACAGACAGATCCCTCGCATCGATTATTCTACCATCAGCAGCAACTGCATCACCGGCAGCCAAAAGAAAAATATCACCCGGAACGAGTTCACGGGCTTCAATTCGGAAGTCTCGACCATCACGCCTAACGGTCACCATAAGCTTTGAAAGTTCCCTCAGGGACTCAAGAGACTTCTCGGCTTTACCTTCTTGAATAGCGCCAATTAAAGAATTCAAAAGTACTACCACTAGAATCACAGCTGCATCACTAACTTCATTTAGCAGGAGAGCTATGATGGCCGCGGCGAGAAGTAAGTAAATAAGTGGGCTTTGGAATTGCTTGAGGAAGAGAGTAAATACACTCCTCCGTTTATGTTCAGGTAAGGCATTGGGACCATACAAGGTAAGTCGCTCTCTGACTTCTTCAAGGGAAAGCCCTTTTTTTGAATTGCTTTTTTGCGCATCCAGCAGGGCATCAGTGCTCATGACATGCCAGTGAGAGATTTTATTATTTGTGGATGGAGTCAATACTTCCATAGACAAACCTCCAAGAGTGGATAAGAAGTACATTATTAACACGGCTCCATTCCGAGGAAATGAGCAATATCTAGGCCAATCAGTTAGTGGGTTATGCGTTTGATATATGATTTAAATTGAAAGTGCTAAAAGACAAAATGTCCCAAACGGGAATTTTTATAACAAACTTAAGGGGAACTTCAAGCCTATATAAAAACTTACTCGGATCATGTCTTTTCGAAGTTTACGCAAGCAGTTGCGCTTGGGAATAAACGTAAATTGGTTTAAAGTGAAAAATTATGAATATGATTTATACCATCACATTAAATCCCGCCCTAGACATCAGTGGAACTGTTGAGCAGTTAATTCCCAACGAGAAAAGCTATGTTAGTAATGAGATTCATACCCCTGGTGGTAATGGCATCAATGCTGCCATCATTGCTCATCGACTGAAGGCCAATGTGGTGGCAACTGGTTTCTAGGGTGGATCCAATGGGGAAGAAATTAAAAAATTGCTTACTGAGGCAAAGGTAAAACATCGCTTTTTAACTATCGCTGGCAATACTCGCATGAACTTAACTGTCTCTAACCGTAAAACCCATAAACAAACTCGTCTCAGTTTTCCCGGGCCACTGATTAAAGGGAGTGAGTTAAAAGAGATGTATGGTTTTCTGGATAATCTTAAATCTCAGGACATTGTAATGATTGGGGGAAGTCTTCCTCCTGGGATTGATCCCTTGGTGGTCGCGAAAATGATTCGTCACCTCAAAAAGAGAAATGTTCTTTGTATGGTAGATATGCCTGGGAAAATTTTATCTAAAATTATTTCTAAATCTCCTCATTTTATAAAACCCAACTTAATCGAATTTCAGGACCTAGTTGGAAAAAAAGTTGAGTCTATTACGTCGATTCTACCTTTAGTGCGAAAGTTAAATAAAAGTATACCTTTAGTATGTGTTTCCTCGGTTGAAGGAGGCGCAATCCTAGTCACTAAAGATGAGGCGTGGTTTGGAAAAATCCCCAAAGTCAAAATCAAATCAACAGTGGGTGCGGGGGACTCCATGGTGGGAGCTATTGCCGCTCAATTGTCAAAAAATCCCACGTCTAAAGTTCAGGATCTATTACGAGTGGGGTTGGCAGCATCATGCGCAACTTTGACTGAAGATGGAATGGAGCTAGGTTCGCGTGAAGAAATGAATCGTTACTTACCAAAAATACTCATTCGAGAAATAAAATAAAAGTCGCATTTTTTGATACAACGACTTAAAGGAAGTTTCGCTAGTTTTAACTCAAACTTTGTGGATCTATGCTCGGCATCGCAGCTATGATGGGTTGCTCTCTCTAGCTCTCTCTCTATCGCCTATTATACCATTCACCGGAGTAATAATAATTTGCATGATGATTCATTAACCGTAAAAAAGGATGGGGTGATACCTTGGTGGCTTTTCTCCGACTCTTTAACCCAATATTCCTCATTTTTATAAAATCACCAAATAATTTTCATCAATTCAGTTGTTTGGCGAATTGAAAAACTTGGCATCATCTATATTAAATATCCAGGGAACGTAAGACAGAGATTGATTTGTATTGTCTAGATCTTTGTGTGAATGAAAGTTCATTTCCTCAAGTAACAATATAGGAATTAAAGGCAAGGGGAAGTATTGTTGCTACCTTGTCGCAAAAAGGATCTAGTGTTGAGAATTTGCGTTTTTAGCTTGAAATACTTTTTGTTTCCAACATCAATAAGAGCCACCTTCGGGTGGCTTTTTTAATTCCAGAAGAAAGATTAAATTTCGCGAAAAGTGAGAAGGTGAACAATCACGTGAGTGTATTTGAGCCAGGCTTCACATTTTTATTGATTGCAAGCTGGCTAAATTGTGTTCTTGCGTTTACATTCATTTTTTTTGGATTTTTCTGCGCAGTGACGGCGTATATGGAGTTTACTAAATACTTAATCATTGGAGGGAAACTTTTATGGAAAAAAATAACTTAAAATTTATAAAATGGTTTGAAGAGATTTCGATTAAAGATATACCACTAGTTGGTGGCAAGAACGCTTCCCTTGGGGAAATGTTCCAAGCCTTGACTCCTCAAGGAATCCAAATCCCACCTGGCTTTGCAGTGACAGCTGACGCCTTTTCTGAATTGATCGCTAAATCATCAGCCCAAGAAGGAAGTCATCCATGAAAATCGCTTTTTTCGATACTCATCAATTTGATAGAAATGCCATTTTAAAAGAAATCAAAGATTTTGAGCACGAGATCACTTTTTTTGATACCAGACTGACTGAACAAACTGCGAATTTGGCCATCGGTTATCCCTGTGTCTGTGCGTTTGTGAATGATCGATTAGACAGTAAAACTCTTCGGACTCTTTCAACCGGTGGAACCCAGTTAATTGCTCTCAGGTCAGCTGGCTTTAATCATGTGGATCTAAAAGCTGCACGGGATCTTGGTCTTCGGATTGTGAGAGTTCCGGAATACTCGCCTTATGCTGTTGCCGAACATGCTGTGACACTCATACTTTCTCTGAATAGAAAAATTTATCGCGCTTATAACCGTGTAAGAGAAGGTAACTTCTCTTTAGATGGACTAGTTGGATTTGACCTGCATAAAAAAACAGTTGGTATCGTTGGAACGGGAAAAATTGGATCTGTCATGGCAAAGATATTGAACGGCTTTGGGTGTCACGTTCTTGCCTTTGACTATGTACAGAATCCGGCCCTTGTAGAAATGGGGGGGGAATACGTAGCCCTTGATGAGCTGTTGCAAAAATCAGATATCATTTCGTTGCATGTGCCGCTGACTCCGGAAACTCGGCACATCATCAATGCAAAAGCGCTCTCGCTCACAAAGGCCGGTGTTATGCTCATCAACACTGGCCGTGGTGCCCTCATAGATACACGTGCACTCGTTCAGTTTTTAAAATCTGGGCATATTGGATATGCAGGTCTTGATGTCTATGAGGAAGAAGAAGGTATTTTTTTTGAAAATTTATCTGACCAAATTCTTCAAGACGACCAACTTGCACGCTTGTTGACGTTTCCAAATGTTCTGTTAACTTCCCACCAAGCATTTTTGACCGAAGAAGCCTTAGGAAATATTGCCCGAACAACGCTCCAAAATATTACAGATTTTGAGAATGGGATTAATTTAATTAATGAAGTTTGTGCTGATAAAAATTTGAAGAGGTGAGGGGGAAGTTGTGAGCGAGACAAAAAAAAAGCACCGCTACAGACATGCTGAAGGAAAACATTGGATTGAAGTGCGTATTAAAAATCCTCTTCAGCTTTTCGATGCACGAGATCCTGCTCCGTTTCGGGAGCGAGATCTGGATGATGATTTTGTTGAATATATTATGGCATCAGCACGAGAATTTTCAGTTTCAAGCCCTCTAAAGATCGTGATTTATGTAGAAGAAAATGAATCAAAGGATTTACCCCGAAACTCGATTAGTGAGGCCATACATAGTTATCTAGCTTACCGCATAGACCTGCAACGGGGAGATCTAAAAAGTTTCATGAAAAGGGCGCAGTTATTTTTATTAATTGGTCTATTAGTTCTTGTTTTGTGTCTTGGTGTTGCACAAAGTCTGAATGTTCCTAGTCCTCCGGGGCCGATTGGAATTGTCCGTGAAGGAATAATTATTTTTGGATGGGTTTCGATTTGGAAACCAATTGAACTTATTTTATTTGATTGGTATCCGCTATTTGAAAAACTTCGCTTTTACAAAAAAATAATGTCAACGGAGATTGAACTTCGGTTTGCAACTACGTAGACATATCACTTTTATACAAAGAGAAAGCCAGGAAAATAGTTCCAAGTATTGCTGAGACTAATGACCCAAGAACAATTCCTGTTTTGGAATAAATTTCCTGTTCTGGAATAAGCGCCAGACTTGAAATAAATAGTGCCATAGTAAATCCTATCCCTGCAAGAAATCCGGTAGCAATAACATGTTTCCATCTAAGACCAGATGTTAGCTTCGCAAGTCCGAAGGCAACAGCTAGAGCTGAAAATAAAATAATTCCAGCGGGCTTTCCAAGAATTAAACCAAGTGCGACGCCTTGATGAATAGGATTTTGAATAAGCTGCGAGATATCCGTTCCGGTAATATTTATTCCAGCATTTGCCAATGCAAAGATGGGCATAATTCCATAACTCACCCAAGGATGGAGGTATTTAACTAAATCCTCTAGCGGTGAATAAGTCGCGTCAGCTCCTTTATTTAGTTGGTAATTCAGTGGTGTGATCAATCCAATAACTACTCCTGCAATAGTCGCGTGGACACCTGAAAGAAGAATACCAAACCATGCGATCGCACCTATAATGATGTACACCAGGTAAGATTTAATTCCCATTTCTTTGATCAATACCATTAAGCCAAACATCAGAGCAGCAATGCCTAATCCTTGTCCATTGATCTTACTCGTATAGAAAAAAGCAATTACTAAGATGGCCCCGAGGTCATCCACGATAGCAATGGCCAATAAAAAAATCTTAAGTGAAAGAGGAACCTTTTTACCAAAAAGACTAAGGACTCCAAGAGCAAAGGCGATATCAGTTGCCATGGGAATTCCCCATCCATGAACATTTGGAGCCTGCTGATTGAAGAAGTAGTAGATGAGTGCGGGGAAAATCATGCCACCAAGAGCAGCAGCTATTGGTAGAGCCGCCTGTTGTGGGGAGCGTAGTTCACCGACAATGAGTTCCTTTTTAATTTCCATCCCAATAACAAAAAAGAATATTGCCATGAGTGCATCATTTATCCACTGTTGGATGTTAAGGCCTGCAATTTTAAACATTAAAAGATTAAAATATTGGGGGGCCCAAGCACTGTTCGCAAGTGCCATTGCAATTAATGCACAAATGGCCAGAACAATCCCAGAAGAAGCTTCGGTTTTTAAAAAAATTTCGATTGGTTTTTTTATAGCGCTGACAATTTTTTGTTTCATTTTATCCGTCCTAATGAAAATGGCGCCCCTACCATTTTAAAAACTTTTGTTCATTTGTTGAACAAAACCCGAATAAATTTAAGAAAATATTATCTTATCCAGGTCATTATTGTTACTAAAAACCTTATAATACTAATTTAAAATTTATCTTTGCAAAGAATTTAGTTGTTGTATTATTTCACTGAACGAGGAGCTATATGCCTGAACTAAAAAGAGTCCTTGGACTCCCAATGCTTACATTTTATGGAACAGGCATGATTCTGGGTGCCGGAATCTATACTGTTATTGGTAAAGCAGCAGGAATCGCTAGTGAAAGCGTTTGGCTGAGTCTCATCATTGCAGCATTTGTCGCAATATTGGCTGCTCTGTCTTATGCCGAATTAGCATCGATGTTTCCGAAAGTGGGAGGTGAATACGTCTATCTTAAAAAAGCTTTTCCAAAATTTAAATGGATTGCCAACTCCACTGGACTGATGATGTCATTTGCTGGAATCGCTTCAGCATCAACCGTATCACTTGCTTTCGCTGGCTATCTTCAACAGTTCATTTCTTTTTCTCCGATAATTATTGCACTTTCTTTATTGGTCATATTTACGATTATTAATATTCTGGGAATCAAAGAATCAAGCTGGTTGAACGTCATTTTTACTTTGATAGAAGTTGCGGGACTTCTTATCTTTATTTATTTTGGAATTCAGTCATCAAAGTTTGGAGAAGCATTGTTGACATCACCGTCTCTAGCTACAGTTTCCGGTAGCTCTCTGATTATTTTTGCGTATTTTGGTTTTGAAAACATGGTGAATTTTGTGGAAGAAACTAAAAATCCAGAGAAGATTCTGCCACGAGCAATTTTATTAAGTATTGGAATATCGACTGTACTTTATGTTTTAGTAGCTCTTGCGGCCATTGGCCTTTTACCTATTGAGCAGCTTTCTGAAAGCCGTGCGCCCTTATCGGATGCCCTTCGTCCGATATCAATAAAAATTGCCGGTGCGCTTGCGGGAATCGCGCTCTTTGCGACAGCAAACACCGTTTTGATCTCTCTCTTAACGACTAGCCGAATTCTGTATGGTATGGCCAGAGACAATGCAATTCCTCAGACTTTTTCCAGTCTCCATAACGATAGAAAGACACCATGGTTTTCGGCATTAATCGCCTGCATCCTTGCTAGCGCCTTGCTACCACTTAATAAAGTCGAAGTTCTTGCGAGCATTTCCTCTTTTGCGACAATGCTTGCATTTTTAGCAGTACATATTGCCTTGGTGGTATTACGACTTAGAGATCCTGGCCATGAAAGGCAGTTTCGCGTTCCTCTTAGTATTAAAAAAGTCCCTATTTTGCCAATCATGGGCGCAATAGCAACACTGTTTTTACTTCTGCAATTTGAAATAACGATTTACATGATTGGAGGTGGCGTTTTTTTTGTTATTACTATTTCTCAGCTATTGATGGTTCGATTAAGTACTAGAAAAAAATAGCTAATATTATCAGGAGAAAAGTAGATGATGAATCAGCCTCCACCACCATCACCACCAATTTTAGCCCCCATTGTGGAGACGCCAAATAATTTATTTGAAATTGGGTTTCTTAAAAGAATAAGAGCTTTTGATTCATTGTTAAGTGAAACAGTGTCCTCGTTAACTTGAACGCCTCTAATAATAGCAAACCCATCACGAAGATCTTCAACTGAAATAGTTTTTCCATTTGCAATTACAGCGTCAACATCATCAAAACGATAAATCGAAACAGTATTTGCAAATGTCGAGGTAACAGTAATTAAAGAAAGAAGAACCAAGATTTTTTTCATTGAATCACCCCGTTTGATTCTTGTTTTTCTTTTTTTAGCAATGAATCCATTGCTAATCCGGCCCACATAACATCTGAGCCAGCGTTTTCAGGGGCATTGAAAATTTCTCTAATCTCTTTATTCGCTTTGATATAAACGTCACGAAGTTTAGGCGTGACTTTATTTTTATCAACCGATTCATATTGAACAGAGAGCCAATTTTTTTGTGTCCCAAAAGCATTCAAATCGTAGCTTGAATTAACTAGATTTTGAAGAAGCTTTTTAACCGTTTCTTGGCCAAAATTTAGATTTTTCTTACCCAGAGTAAAGATCTGATTTTGTTCAACTAAAATTTTCTTTGCTATAAGATTTTCTAGTGCCAAGAGACCTCGATTACCAAATTCAGCAACAACTACTTCTTTTCTTAGTCCCGCGTTACAACTTGCCATCATAATTAATTCAAAAGCCGTAGGGTCTTGTAGATATACTTCAGCTTCTTCAGGCATAAATTCAAGTTCAGAGTTACCGGGATAAGTCTTAGTTAAATTATTATACATGTCTGGATAGTGAAGCTTAATGAAGTCCTGAACTCGTGTTTCACCACAAGCTTCACGAACAATTTTTAAAGCATGATTAAAAGATGGTTTTGTAATTTCACGATTTTCAAAGCGAGAAAATGAAGAACTCGCTAGATCTAGTCTTTTAGCAAGCTGAGCTGACGAGAGATTTGGATGAGCTTTTTTAATCGACTTAATACAGTCGCTCAAAAATTCTTTTAAATCTGAAAATTGAACTGAATCCATTTGACTCAACCTACTCCGCATATCTTTAGTGGTGTCATTATTACCCTGAAAAAATGGTTTATGGCAAGTTTCTGTCGATGCCATGCACACCATCCCATCCCGGGATGGGATACTCAGAAAATCGATCAAATATATTAATACCTTACACATCCCGGCCTGGGACGCGTCCCACCGTGGTGGGAAGAATTCATCCCAGAGTGGGATGGCGTGGCCTTTATCTAAATCATCCACATAAAACAGTCCTCGCCCAAATTTGTCGGGCTTGGTTTTAAACGGTGGAGGAAAAATGAAAAATCAAATTGAAATTTTAAGAGAACTTTTCAGAGAGGTCTTAGGGACGATCTCTGTAGAGGAATTAATGGCGAATCGTGCTTTGGGCGAATTAACGAAAAACTTATTTAACGAATTAAGCGTGAATGTACAGGGGGAAGCATGAGTCTCGGACTAAAAAATAAAATGGAAGAATTTTTTGAAACAATTAGTGATCAAGAGAAGTCTCGAAATAGAAAATTAAATTCACAAATTTCATTTTTGAAAAAATATCTCGGAACACTGGGCGAATCTGAAGCCGGAAATTCACCAGATGAATCCATTCATAAATATTTTCATATCCAATTACGGAATGATTTAGGCGAAGTGAGGTAAATTATGAAAAAAGTAATTAGCATATTCTGTTGTGGTCTAATTTTAGCTTCGTGCTCTTTTAAGGGGGGAGGCGATTCGGGAGGAGGAGCTGGTTCTGTCTCAGTTTCTGAATTAAAGCTAGATCCCAATGGTGACAGTGATGGAGATGGTGCAAAGGATAGCGAAGAGATGTCTTTAGGTCGAAATCCCTTTGTTGCTGAGCTACCAGATTTAAAGGTCAGATTTTTACAAAATTATAAAATTGAAGTGAGCTATCACAAAGTGGACTCTACGGAGGCAAAATCATTTGTGATCAATACCGATGTCAAAGACACTAATCCGGATTTTAAATTTCGGGTTGGTACTGTCTTCGCCCGGAATCATGCCCTTAAGACCGCTGCTAGCTTTGGTAGATTTTCATCCCATACCCAAGGAGTATTTGAAGAGCACGATCTCTCGTGGGTAAGTTATCCAGAGCTAGATCCTAAGTTTTTTCATGGCGAGGCCATTAAGTATCGAGATATTTTCAATGATCAAAACGTAATTGATAATATTAAGATTACGCTCACCAATCAGGCAAGGTTGAATGAATCACCTTTTTTTAAGGAAATTAAGAATCTAAAACTTAATTTCTATTTTTTGAATCATGAAACTGAAAACTTTGAAGTTTTATCTTCTGTTAATGTTGAACGACATTTTCAGTCTGGAATTTATGAATCATTTGATGTTGTAATTGATCACGCACCTATTGGGCTTTTAAAAGAAAGTTTCTTTAAGCGTGGCGAATTTATCATTTCTGAGGTCGATGACTATGAAATTCCATCCACGGGGGCAAATTACAAAACACTCCTGGCGAAGGTAAAGGCCAAGACAATTCCGGTCTTGTATGAAACTCCATTAGAAGAAAAAATCTATTATGTAGCGGCTAATAGTGGTGTTTCGTTTCAGGACATTTTAAAAGTAACCTTCGATAAAAACTACGAAGTCAAAGAGAACGCTCTTATAAAAATTGGGCAGTTTCAAAATAATCTTAGCGACTTCACCCACTTAAAAGAAGTGAAGGATAAAGATAAACTCGGCAAGTGGTTTATTATGACCAATGAGTTTAAAGAAAACTATTTGGATCATATCTATAAACCCACGGACAGAGTCGTTTTATCATATATCACAGGGAGCAATCTCTCTGAACAGACGCAAGAGAATATTTATTCCTATGTTTCTAAAATTGATGGAAACAAGTCAGAGTCTATTTTACCTCTAGGTAATATTACTCCAAATTCTAAAGTTGAATTTACTTTGCATCCATTAAATCATTTCGGCCGATCCCTTAGGAAAGAACGAGAGGTCTATAATCGCACTGGTGGATCTTGTGGGAACAACTGCATTTCACTTCCAGTGAATTGCACATGGGAAGTGAACGTCTTTAAAGATTATAACGAGCCTTTTTCCATTTTACCTGACCTTAGTGGCGAAGCTGAAAAAATTGATCTGATTATCAATGGAGAAATCTATAAATTGGCCGATCTTTTAAAAGATAAAAAGATTCTCTTGAATAAAACGGATATCGGAGTCCATGTAACGATCAATGACATTTCAAAAATTAAAGAAATCAAAGAATTTGAAGAAAATTCTCTTTCGATGAAAATAAGGTCTTTTTCTGCGAGCGACTTTGTTGGAGTAAAGCTCGTTGATTATGGCGGTTACTGGCAGGGATTTGGAGGATGTCCTTTTAATACTCCCGGAGTTGCTGAAAAATATCAAACCCAATTGTCAGCAGAAAGCAAAGAATTAGGTGAAACGCTTGGCTGGATCAATCAGGCCCATCAGCGAGGATGGCCTTACAAACTAACTACTGTTGAGTCAGGTGTTTATTATCAGGAAATATCACTTGGGGTTAGTAGCTCGATTGAAAACTACTTTAACTAAAATTAACAAAGGGAGAGCTATGGTTTTTATTTTTTCATTTATGTTGTCTAGTTTTCTAAACCTTGCGTTTGCCGGTTCCCTAAAAGGGACTGCTGATGCCCTAGGAAGTGAAGCAAGTCGCTTTGGATTGGCCATTGGACTTATTTCTCTTGTTGTTGCTGGAACATATCTACACATGGGAAAGCAGGAAGGAGGCCAAAAGGTTACTCAGGCGATTTTAGGAATATTGGTTGTGCTATCGGCACCAACAATTATTTCAACGCTACGATCAGTTGCCGGAGGAGGTGCTTAATGAAGTTTTATTACCCAAGATTTTTAAAAACAAACCCATCATTTATAGGGTTATCAATTATTGATCTATTTATCATGGTCGGGGCCTTGATCATTGCTGTGATTCTTAACTTTGGTTCACTAGGAAGCTTGATTATGGTTGTCATGTCTATCGGCTGTTTCAAGGTTGTGAATTTAAAATTTCCACCCCATTACTTTAGCTTGTTTTTCACCAAAACAGAGACTTTGAAATGGAGGACTAAGGTTAGGGCAGTCATGAACGGAGTGTTGGTATGATCTTTCCGATTTTAGAAATTAACGAAGGAAAAATTACGTCAATTAAGGGTGATATCTCAAGATTATATGAAATTGAAACACCTGATCTTTCTCAACGAAGTGATGCTGAAAATGCATCACTTCTTTTATCTTTTCAATCAGAGCTTGGCAATTTGTCTGTGGATGAGTTTTATAAAATTTATTACCTGAATGATAAACTCTATTTAAATACTACAGATAAAAACTTGGAGCAGTTTGGGGGAGATCTCCATCATGTTAAGTCACCGCTTAGTCTTCTCCTTGGCGAATTAGATATTTTCCAAGATATCGAAGTTTTCAATGATTATATAATTGTAAATCAAAAGTATCTTAGGCTTTTAAGCTTAAAAGAAATGCCAAGAACGATTGATCCCCAATTTTTTGAAAGCTTCGGTGATTTTGTCATTCACTTAAAAAAGATTGATCCAGTGGCCGCTAAAAAGAAGCTCGATAGAAAACGTAAACTTCATTTTTCCTTAACCCTCGAGGCCCTACGGAATATTGAATCTGAAAAGGCCTTTAAAGAGTCTGAAGAATTATTAGAACAAGTGATGACAGGCGAAGAGATTGTTTTTAACTTTGAAGGCTGGTTTATTGTCTCATCTGATACGAAAATAGGTCTCGATGAGAAGACAAAAGAGCTTAAACATCGATCTAGTCTTCATGACTTCGAATTATTTAGTGAAATTCGTTCTTTGGGATTGTTTTTTTCAAGCATCCTTCCCGGAGTGAGGCCACTTTTTAAAAGAACTCAATTTGTGACAAGTAGTTTTTTGTCGGGCCTTATTCCATTTCCAAGTGAAGTGCTCATGAATAATGGGATTTGTCTTCATTCGCCAAAAGAGAGACAAGTTTATTTTAATCTTTTTGATGCTTCGGCGATTAATTTTAATCTTCTCATTACTGGCACATCTGGACAGGGAAAGTCCATGATGGCCAATAAGATTATTAGAGATGAAGTAGGGCGAGGAAGGAAGGTCGTCATTCTTGATCTTGGAAATTCGTTCAAGAAGACCGTCAGTTACTTAGGAGGACATAATTTTTCATTTTCTTTTAACCCGCTTCAGTTTAAAGACCAAAGCTATTTGAAGAATTTCGTTCTAAGTGTCGTTGATGATGGATTCTTTTCAAAATCTGACGTTGGTAGGCTCTTCGAGGTCATAAGTGAGCTAGTTCCCACTGATTTAGCTTCTTTCGATCATTTCTTAGAGCGATTAGAGTCTGAGTTTAAAGGGATTAAGTATTATTTTTCTGAAATAAAGGAATATTTCATTAATGAAAGCTCTCAATTTAATGAGCTTACTTATTGCGATTTATCTCTTTACCCAGAAAATATCAAAGCGCCACTGATAGTCTATTTAATTGAATATTTTAAAAATATCGAAGGACAAAAGATATTTGTCTTCGATGAATGTTGGCAATTATTAACAAAAAATGCGGACTATGTAGCTGAGAGCTTTAGAACTTTTAGAAAACATGAAGCAAGTGCCGTGGCCATATCTCAAAACCTTGAAGATTTCCTAACATCAGCACTCGGGAGGGTTATTTATCAAAACTCTCATTTTAAATTTTTATTTAAACAGGAAGTCGGTGGTGACTATTTAAGTGATGAAGTTAAGCCTTTTTTGGATCAAGTAAATTCTATAAAAGGAAAATACTCAGAATTTTTAATTGTATCTGATCTCATTAAGAAGATTGTTCGATTTTACCCAACTCCATTGGAGCTTTTTCTTTTTAATACTGAAAAATGTGAATCGAGAAAATTTGAAAAGTTTGAAAAGGAGAGACATGGCCTTTTGGAGTTTAAAGATATTTTTAACCAGTACCTTTATTTAATAACAGGAGAAAAAGTATGAGTTGTAAGGAAATTGTTTTTTCGTTGTGTTTATTATTTCCCCTGTCAAGTTTTGCCATTATTGGAACTGATACTGCGATCATGGTTCAACTTGTTACTACGACAGCTAGTCAGCTTAATGAACTTGAAAAGCTTGTAACCAATGCTGAAAAGTACACTCAGAAAATGCAGCAATATAATGAGCTAACTCAAGATCAATATTTTAGGGCCGAAAGAGTATTGTATTTAGCGGAAGAGCTAGCAGCTAAAAAAGAAGTTGAAAACTTGGGAAGCTTGAATGTCGCCATTCGCGATCTTAAATACAATATGGGCGATCTAAAAGAGTTAATGAAAAATTACGCAGAGATTAAAAGTGATGAGAAAAAAACTTTAGTCTACGTTGAGCAAAGAAAAAAACTAAACGAGACTGAAAAAAAGAGAGCAAAAGTTCAAGTTACACATTCAATAAATGCCAAAAATGCAGGACGAGCCAATCAGTTAACGGCCCAGAACACGGCATTGATTTATGAAAATCAAGTAAAGCAGTCCGAAATCCAGCTTGAATTATTAAAGGCCCAAAAGACAGCAAACAGACTGAAGGCTGAGGAGTTAGAAGATAAGCGCCTCGATGAGATGGAACGATTGCGTTTTTATGGAAGAACTGCAAAAGGAAATTCAAAGGTGAATTTATGAACACAGGCGTAATCAGATCAATGCTCTTATTAGACGAGCCAAATATTTCAGGATTGAGACTTGGAATAGAGAACTATTCAAAAGTATTTTTGAGTGTTGCTTTTATCGGCGCTCTGACTTGGGAATTTGTAACTGATATGAAGTTTTTAGGAGTCGTTAAAAATTTAGTATTGGCCCTGATTTTCATGAGCTTTTTTTATGAGTTTCACACAAAGGCAGTTGATTTAAGTTTTAAAGCTTCAGAAGAACTTCTCAGGGAAGTTTCTCCAAAGAACATTTTTCTTAGAAAATGGAGTGAAGTTAAAGTTAAGACAGCTCAATCTAATAGCGGTTTCATTGATGGTATTGTTATTCCAAATCTTAACGACCTTCTTGGGACAGCTCTTTTTTTGTTGAGTAAAGTTTGTATTTTAATTTTGAAACTGATTTATACAACCGTTTACTATTTTACTTTTATCTTTGCTCCTGTTACGGCAGTTTTAAGTTTTCTTCCTGTTTCAAAAAATTCCATGGCCGGGACATTAACGTCTAGTCTCTGGTGTATCTTGTTGCCTTTTGTATTGGTGGTGTTCCTGGCCTTAGTTGGTAATTCAATCCAGATGCCTGCTCAAAATGGAGAACTTGCGGTTTCTTCCATGGATCAATTAATTTGGATTTTTGGTATTACATTACTTATGCTTTTAGCGCCGTCGTTTACCTTTTCGTTAATAAAGGGAACGATTGCCAGTACAGCAGACGCTGTTGGCGTAAAAATGACTGGGATAGGTGCCAAGGCCTTAGTGAGTATTCCGATTGCTTACGGATTGGCCCAAAAGATTTTGGGGAAAGGGAAGGCAAAAGGTAACTTTGGAAAAAATAATAATTTTAGAAAATATGAAAATTATAATCCAAATTCCAGGAACAACTTCTCTAATCCACAATCGAGTAAAAGCAACAACAAGAACAGCTTTCAAAGTTCAATGAACGAGAAGGGAGGATTAAGTTCAAGTCTTACAAATCAGACAACTAGAAAGCTGTCGGAAATGAAATCAATTCCTCAAAACAGTAAACAGGCTTCAGCAGATGTGAAAAGTTTATTTGCTTCGAACTTATTAAATAATGAAAAGGTAAAAACAAATGTCACTACTTCCAAGATTCCTATCGGATCTTATGAATCAAAAAACTTACAAAAAGCAAATAAGAGCGAACCTCCAAAAGGAACTTTTCATGTTAAACCTAGTAAAAATCCACCCCGTAGTGGCCACGCACCGGCCGTTAAAACATCTAATCTTTTTAAGCAAGATCATCTGCTAAAGAGAACGGACATCAAGTCAAGAATTGAGCGAATAAGACCTTCTGTTTTAAACAGGGCCATACTAAAGGAGAGAAGACATGAAATATGAAACGTTGGAAAATGTCTTAATGAAAGAACTACGATTGCTTAGAAAAACATTAGTAATCGTTTTAGTCGTTTTTACTCTGATTGCTTTGGTGGCCATAGTAGCAAAGAATAAAATCTTCGTTCAAGGTGGAGATCAGATTAAGACAAGACCACTTTTAACTTATGTTTGTCAGGAAGCTTTTTTGTCAATTGCCAGTAATAGGCCAATTAATACTTACCTAACATCTGAAATTCAAAATGCTTTAAAGAAAACTGATTTTAAAGTTGAGGTTGATGAGATTTTATTAAATCAAGAAATAGAAGAAGGAAAATGTCGGATCATTACAAAAGGCGGCGGTCGAGTTAGGTCATTTTTAATAACACTGACTAAAAATTCAAGTTTTGATTTTTACTACAAGTTATCAGAGATCAATGAGATCGAAGTTAATCGAGATGAATTAAAAGGTGAATTGAAAGGTGAGTCAGAGAACCTTGGAGGTGGGGAATGATGTTTTACATATTATCAAATCAGATTACGACCTTGTTTTTATCTCTTCATCTTCTGACAACAATTTCATTTGATGGCGAGATTAGATCTTACCTATACGGTGGTAGCAAGGACGACATAACGCTGGAGCTTGCAAATAACAATAAAACCTTGGCGATGAAGGCAAAGAAAAAAGATATCGACACCAATCTTTTAGTTGTGACCAGTAAGAACAAATATTATTTCCATATCAAAACCTCAGACAACAATTCACATCAGTTTGTTGAAGTTTATGACGGAGAAATAAACAATGCCTACTCTAAAATTAAAGAGACTAAGGAGTACGATCTTTTTGAAGGGACTAATTCGCTTTTTATCGTCAATAAGACGAATGAGAAAATGCGAGTAAATGAATTGGAAGTGACCAAAGGGAAACTTTATTTATCAAAAGGCGTTCCTATTATTTTAAATGGAGAACGTATTTATAACTAATACATAAATTATCAATCGGGAAAACTTATGAAGATTGTAATGCTCATTTTTAGCATTCAGGTTTCTTTTGCTCAAATTTCTCTAAAAGAAGAAAAATCTAAAGAGATATCAGTTGTTAAAAAGAAATTTGGACATGGAAAAAGTAAAAACAGGGAGAGCGAATTCGCTCTTATTAAGAAGATTCAAGAGCAAAATGCTGAACTTCTAAAGAGAATCGGAACTCCTGAAAACAAGTTTTTAGTTTGGGATGGATCTCAGAGGCTTGAGTCTGGAAAAATTATCAAAGGCCTTCTTTTGAATTCTGTTGTCTCAACCAACCTGGAGTCACCGTTAATGGTGCAAGTATATTCCGGTTATGGGCTTCCCGATGGAACTAAATTTATGTGCAAAGGGGTGACAAAAAACAAGAGAGTTTTAACTGTCTGCGATCGAATGATCACAGCAACGAAAGAGACAAGCGTAAAAGTGCAAATTTTAAACCCTGATGGCACTTCAGGACTTAGAGGAGAATACAATGATGGGAAGGATTCATATATTGCAGGGGCCGTTGTCTCGGAATTTGCCAAAGGAGTTATATCAGCAAGCAAGGGCACTTTTCAAACTCCACTTGGTGCAATCCATGAAGTTAATGACAAAAATAAAATATTAGAAGGACTCGCTAATTCTGCTCAAACAACTACGGATGTCTTATTAGATGAATATAAAAACCAGGAACCTAAAGTGTTTATTCAAGCAGGAAAAGAAGTTCTCATTTTCTTTATGGAGGGAATAAATGCGTATTAATGCAATTTTATTAATATTGCTGATCTTTGTTTCAACGAGCTGTTCAAGTCTAAGGGGAACATTGATTACTGGAAGTGTATTAGGAGGAAGCCTCGGGGCCGTGTCGGGAGCTGTCTTTTCTCCAAATAAGGAATCCAAAGCTGGTAATGCCTTAGTCTTTGGAGCACTTGGTGCAGGGCTTGGGGCCTTGATTGGGCATTACTTCTATAGCAATGATCCAGAGAATAGAGATTTAAAACAAATGCTTTATGAAAAGGATTTGAAGGGGAATGGCCAAAATCAAACGAAAGACGTCGGTCTTTTTGATTTTGCCCCAGAGCTTAAAAACATCAAACCTGATGTGAGTTTCAAACCTGTTAAAAAGTACGATGTTCCGCTGGAGAAACTTCCTGAGAACTTAAAGGGGAAAGTAAAAAAGCAGTATCTGCTGGAATATGAGACTGAAGGAAAGACCATTCAATATGAAGGTCGAACAATTGAAATAGCGCCGTTTAAGGCATGGGAGCACGTATATGAGCAGTAATAAAAACCAGAGTCAGGGATTAGATTTTATCACGCCTTTAGTTGAAATAATTCATCACTTTACGGTTCTACTTGGTAAATTTGGTTTAGAGCTATTGAAGTATGCTTGGGCCAGATATAATAAGCTCCCGCAGGAATTAAAACGAATTGATCAAAAAGATACTAGGATTAAAAAAGTCACAGATGATTCACTTATGCTCGGATTTTCCGGCAATAGGAAAAAGCCTTTACCATTTAAGGAAATCAATTTTGGGGCACACTCTTATATTGTGGGGGCGGCCGGAAGCGGAAAAACCAATTTACTTTCAATCCTCCAAGAAAATCACATGAAGAACAATGTTCCTGTGATCTTCCTTGATCCTAAAGCTGATATGGAGTCGCTTTTAACTTTTAAACATCTTTGCGAAAAGTATGGTCGAACTTTTTACATATTTAATGAGAACTACAAAGACTCAGTTCATTTAAATCCAGTTAAAGATGGTACTGCAAATTTAATTGTAGATCGACTTATTAATTCATTTAAGTTCGAAAAAGAATTCTTCAAAGTGACGAGTGAGCAAGCCGTTCGGGATACCGTAACTAAACTAAAGGCCAAGAATACCGAAATCACCTATGATGAAATTTATGAATATATGATTATTCATCATAATAATGAATACACTAAAGGTGTAATTGGTCATTTGGAAAGAATTGCAAGAAGCGACTTTGCTCATTTGTTAAAAGAGAGTGACAAGAAAAAGACCAAGACGATAAAGGAAATAAGAAGTGAGAAAGCATGCCTTTATATTGGAGTCTCTACTCAAGGTTATGGAGAAATAGCTAAGTCATTGGCAAAAATCTTCATAGAGGAAATGCTCTATACATCTTACGTCCAATTGGGAACGACCTATGATTCCCACTATTCTATAAATAATCCTTTGGCCATCTACTTTGATGAATTTGGTGCCGTTGTAACTCCACGATTTTTAGAACTCCAAAATAAATGTCGAGGTGCAGGGATGCAATTGTTCATGGCCATGCAATCTCCTAATGACATTAAGATGATTGATGAAAATCTGTCCGGTCTATTGATTGAAAACTCGGCCAATCTTTTTGTTTTTAAACAGCGACTTGATGAAACATCAAACATGCTTTCAAAAACAATGGGCACAATCATTTCCAAAAAGAAAACATACCAAACAGAAGATGGAGCGCAAGGCAGCAGAGGAAGTGAGAGGGAGGTCAATGAATTTATTTGCCACCCAGACATAATTAAAAATTTGAAGAAGGGACAATGTGTTTTGCTTCAGCATGACCCTACGAGAGTAGACTTTATTAATGTTCGTAACAGGCGAAATGAATTTGTACCTACTGATGCTGATTTAGATTGCATGGTGAACAACACTAAAAAAGCAGTGGAGGCTAAAAAAGAGTTAAAAATCGTAGAAACAATTTTCCAGGCGGAGCAATAAATGCAAATAGAGTCACAAATAAATTCCAGTCAAATGAAAATACTTTTGCCTTTAAAGAGATGGCGAATTCTTGATTTGAAAAATCTGATGATTGAAACTAACGAGTTTGACAAATATTCAACCTTTGCCAAAGTTATTCAGCGGTTTGAAAAGTTTAAAGTTCTAAAAAGCTATCGCGATAGTTGGACAAGGCGAAAGTATGTCTACTTAACTCGATTTGGAGAAGGCTTTATCAACCTATCTGACTTTCCAGTCTCTTTAAGTGAAGAGAATATTTTTCATGATTTAAGAGTTGTTGAAATAGTAAGGGACTTCTCAAGAGTTAAGGGGGTCAGTGAAATCGTGCTTGAGCATCAGATTGCCAATAAGAAGCAGTTTAAAACTGAACTTAGCACTATCCCTGACGCTGAGATCTATGGTGAGTTGAATGATAAAAAATTTAAACTTGCTATCGAGCTTGAGCTAACTCAGAAAACAAAATTGCGCCTTACTGATAAGGCAAAACTTTATTGTAACTCGTCTTATAACCATGTGATCTATTTCTTTTCATCAAAAGAAACTCTTGAAAATTACAAAAAACTTTTTGATGAGGTTTTAGATCAAAGTTATAACGACAAGATTTTTCTATTTTTAGTTAAGGGAATTCACTCTGATCAAATTAATTTGGTTCACTCTAAAGGGTACGTCTCAAGGAAATGGGTTTCATTTGGAGATATTTTTAAAGCGTAGAACGTAGAGAGAATGATTTGAGAACCAATAGGTAATATGTCGAGTATGAAAAAATTAACCCTGCCAACTCGCCAATATTATTTAGGAATTTAAGACCCCAAAATTGACCTCCCCCTCTCCACGTAGTTATGAGGAGGAGGTCAATTTTGGGGAGAGAGTTGAGAGTAAGTGGCGAGTTGGCAGGGAATAATGGAGGAATAGATTATGAGAGAGATAGTGATTAGTAGAGAGGGGAGAGAGGAGAAGAAGAGAGGAAGAAAGAGAAAAGAAAAGGCAAGAGAAGAGACAAGAGAAGGAATGAAGAATAAATTTTTTGTTGATTTCGGTAATGATCAAGAAGTGCTTGCTTTAATAAATAGGCTATTAAGTGAAGCGAATAATAAATCTTATGGACGGGAAATTATTTTTAGGGATTTGGTAATTCATGCAATACCAAAGCTTAATTCCAAGGATATTGAAAAGATACAAGATCAAAGCTTAACCGAAATGGAAAGGGTGAAGCGCTTATTAGATGAGCACAACGAAAAGAATAAAACCACGCTCTCTCTTGGTGAATTTCTAGTGAAGAAACTAAGTATTTAATTAATGGAGATAGAAATATGAACAATAAAATCGAATTAATTGCTGGCCGACTTGGAGTTGATCCTCGCCTTGCTTACACAAAAAAAGGTGAACCTGTTTGTGAAATGTCAGTGGGTCTTGTGAATGAACAAAATGAGACTGTATGGCGAAAGATAGTTGTCTTTGGGAGACTTGCGGAACAGTGCTCAGTTCATTTAAGAAAAGGGGGCGAAGTCTTTGCGCGAGGCCCTATCGTTTTGAAAAAGTTTACGAATAGAGAAGGGCATGAAAAGGAGTACTTAGAGCTGAAAGCATTTTCTATTGGGCAATCGTTAATTTAATTTTTTTCAGGGAGAGCGAATGGGAGTAAATACTATGACAAAAGCTAAGAAAATAGGGTATGTTTCAAAGACAGAATCAATGGATTCTAATGAGATCTTTAACAACTTAATATGGATGACGACGGAAGATGCCGCGAGATATCTTCGAAAATCAGCAGATGCTATTAGACACTTAGTTTACAGGGGAGACCTTAGAGCCAGGAAGTTTAAAAGGCGTTTGTATTTTAGAAGAGATGAGCTTAATGAGATGCTGGATTTAGCTGTTTATTAAAACAAGCAGGAGAAATTATGGCTATCAAAGCTTATGAAAAAAATGGGAAGACCATGTATCGAGTTTATGTTTCACTACACAGCACTGTTCAGAAAGTGCGTGTACAGAAGCTTAAAAAAGATATTGTGTCGATGGCAGAAGCGAGACGAGAAGAGGGAAAACTAATTAAAGTTTGTTATGAAGAAATAAGTAGAATCGAAGGAAAAGGCTATCTTTGGAAAGAAATTATTAATCGTTGGGTGATTCACATGAGGAATCGAAAATGGGTTAAGAAGTATTCACCAGAGCACCTACATGATGTTGAGAATACTTTGTTTCTACACACAGATTTGTGGCTTTTAAAAAGGACGGCAGATATATCAAGAGCAGATGGTAGAAGACTTATTGATACCATGTTTAACTCAGGGTTAAGTTTATCGAGAATTAAAACTGTAAAAGGTTTTATTAATCATGTTTACACTTGGGGGATAGAAGAAGGTTTGATTGCGGACGCAAAGAATAGTCCAGTTCATGGCATGGAGCTTCCTAAAGAAGCTAAAAAAATGAAACCTATTCTCACTACCGATGAAATTAAGAAATTAATGTATGAAGCGTTTCAACGAGATCATACATGGAAGCATGTTTGGGCCGTTGCAATTCTTACAGGTATGAGGTCAGGCGAACTCCATGCTTTAAAATGGAGCGATGTTGATTTCGACAACAACCTGATACGGATCACTAAATCTTTTAGTCAAAGATTAGGTGCGATTAAAACGACCAAAAATTCAGACTGGAGAAATGGACATATTTCTGCTGATCTAAAAGACGTTTTGATTGAATTAAAAAATATCAGAGGCACTGAAGAGTTTGTTCTTCCTAGGTTGTCAGGTTGGGATCATGGAATGGCCGGTGAAATTCTAAGAACTTTTTTAAGAAGTTTCGGAATTGAAAAATACGTCAATTTTCATACACTACGGGCTTGCTTTGCAACTCATGTTTTGGCATCAGGAGCAGAGCCTACTCAAGTAATGAAGATGGGGGGCTGGGCCGACTTTAAGACCTTTCAGATCTATATCCGCATGGCGGGTGTAGATGTTAAGGGCGTTACTGATAATTTTAGGGTTATGCCTAAGGTGCTAGAAAACGAAAATGTACTAAAGATACGTTAATTGGGTAAGCCTAGGTTTAATTCCTAGGCTTACTTTTTTAAAATTAGGGAGTTAGAAGAATAGGTGACATTTAAGTGACATTTTGATATACTCTATGTGTCACTTAACAAGGTAGATATTTATGATGAATTTAAAAGAAACGATTAACTTTAAAACCCTAAGAGAAAAAGGCCCGAGTGCTATTGAAGTTAAGGGAGATGAGGTTGTTCAAGTTGTTTCCAAAGGCTCAGATATCAAAGTGATTATTTCACAAGAATTTTTTCTTAATCTTTTAAGCTGTAAAAATGAACTACTCAAAAGAGCTGGAAAGAAGGATGTGAAGACAGTTGATATTGAAGAGCGCTTGAAAGCATTCGAGGATAAACTTTCTAAAGTTATGAAAGCAACTGAAGAATCAGAGGAAGGTCGTAAGTGGCAAGATGGACAGAAGACGGTTGGCAATTATTAGAAGGTATAGCTTTAAACACATCGGTCTTTACTGGGTTCCCTAGTTCAGGGAGGAAAGTGATTGAAGATGCACTCAGAGTTTGCAAATTAATTGAACTCAATCCTGGCATTGGAAAAAATATAAAGAACGTTTTTGATGAGGATCGTTATTGGCATCCTTTTCACGAGGGCAAAGTTTTATTTTGGAAATTGGATGAAGAAAAGCCTTTGTTTATTGGGGCATATTATTCACTGCCTGAAATTTTGATGGTGTAAAAATGGAAAAGAAAATATTAGACGCTAAGAAAGCGATAGATGAATCTCTAGAAGAGATACAAATAATTAAATTAAGTAATTTAACTATATACAAAGAAAAACTATCTCGATGGAAAGACCGAACAGTTTTGAAAATTAAAGATAAAATTTCTGATAATGAATCTAAAAGTTTTAATGATAAAAAATTTATGTCACATAGAGGTCTCAGTATGGACTTCACAGAACAAGACTATATGTTCGAGAGTACTACTTATTATATAGATATCTTAACTTCTTTAAGAGATGAAATTACCAATCATCCAAATTCGATACTAAATCCGATGAGTATGCCTACAAGTAAAAGATGGGAACATTACTTCGAATTAATGAATCCTAAAGTTATCGAGTTTTCTAAAAAACAATTTATAGATGGTTATATTTCTGAATCTGTTTTTTCTTCATTTAAAGAAATAAATGTAATGGTGAAAAATAAATATAGGACATCAGCTGGTCTTGAATTAGATGGAAAGGATCTAATGATGAAAGCATTTGGTTCAGAAGCACCGGTTATCAAATTGACTGATTTAGATAATATTACCGATAACAATATTCAAGAAGGATATAGATTTATATTTGCAGGGGCTATGGTTGCTATAAGAAATCCAAAAGCTCACGACAAGATCACTATTTCTGAAGAAAGAGGGATTCATTTATTATTTTTAGCGAGCCTGTTATTTGATAAATTGAATGAAGCTGTAAATTGAATAAATGACCTGAAATGACTAGCGCGCCCTAGTTTGCAAATGAAAATGACTTAAGTTGTAGTTATTAAACAGGGTAGGACGAATCCACCATATTAGAATTCAAGTTTTCTTTTTCCAGATAAACCCATCCAAAACATAATGCGTAGATTGGGGAAGTGTTAATAAAGGCACGACCAGTGCAAGCGTCGTTCGATCTTCTAATACCGGCAAGTGAGAAAAAATCTGGAAAAAATCCAAATGCTCTCTCCAGACGAATCCCGCCCATAAGCCTTCTTCGATAAAACTTAGAAGAAATAACAGGCCCAGAAAAAGGGGCAAAGAATAAGACGCAAAAAAATACTTATAATAGCTATCGCGAAGCTCAGGGGTTTTCTTGATTTCATTTTTTCCTGTGATCCAGACCAACGCAAAATAGGGGATGCCGTGAGAAACAACATTTGTCACCGTGAAAATCAAATCGCTGTTGTAAAGTACAATTCCCACAAACCAGGAAAGAGATGTACCAATGATGAAAATTATTTTAGGTAAATTGATGGGAATGCTTTTTTTATAAGAATAAATCTCTTTTGAAATGAATAATAAAAAAGAAATTGCGTACATAATTGCAACAACAAGTGAGAGGAAGCCCGGGACATCCACCAGGAAGTCATTTTCTACAAACCAGTTAAAATTTCTGGGCAAATTTACATGCCAATATACCAGGGGATAAAGTGTCGCCAAATAAATAGTCGTGGCGTCGACGACTCTGAAAAACTTACTGTTTTTATGGCCCGATTGATCTTCTCTGGAATAAATTCTCATGAAGCCATACTGCTGCCTGACGAAGTGAAAAACTGCCAGGTAGGCAAGGACCCTCCAGAAATAAATATGATCAATGCTGTAAAGTATGAACCCTGTTAAAAAGCAAATGATCGGAGTGAAGAGCAATATTGGAATATTTTTTTTTGTTTCGACGGGATTGAGATAGGTTCTGTAGAGTGAACTATAGACATGGGCCACATCGATTAAAAGGACAAAGACGATCCAGTGTATAAGTGTGAGACCTGAGTCTGATGGAAAGAAGTGATTTAACATGAAGGCTATCAGGATCGAATAAAATGCCGGCCCCAGTATAAAGACTGAATCAATGTAGCGGCTTCCAATCCATGGGCAAGAAAAACTTATATTCATATACTTTTATCTCACGCCTTTCTTAAAATATTATTGGCGGCATTACAACCATGATAAAGGGCCTCTTCAAAAATGGAAATTCCACTCATGTCCGTATGAGCAAATTGAACTGGACCTATAGGCTTTTTCATTTGTTCTCTTTCTTCACTCCATAAATAATTTATACTTGGGCTGATCATCCCATGGCCCCAGATCCATAAATCTATTTTTGTAATGTCCTGAAGTATGTTCGAATGAAAACTCTGGAGATCGGGAATGATTAGATCCAGCCAGTCATCATAGGATTTTAAATAGGCGGCATGACGGGATTCGAGGATGCTAAGTTTATCCAGCGGTAAATAATAGGTAATCACGGTCTCATTGTGATTAAATTTTAAATCCTGATGAGTCGCGACTATATAGCCAAGGGAATCGCTGTAGTAGCTGACATTGTCCCAGGAAAGCTGGTGGCCTTCACCTCTTGGTTTTTGTTTGAGTGAAATATTGGCAGTCAACCAGGGAGAGTAGATTAAATTCTTTGAGCTTTTAAAGTTTTGATCTTTTATAACTTTGTCTGCAGTAAATCTCGGCCCGCAGTAGATAATATTTTGAGCCTCGTATCTTGTGAATTCGTTTGTCACTGGATTCAAGACATCTACATACGCTTTTTCAGGAGAGATTATTTCAATGTTATAAGCAAGCTGATTGCAGTTTATATGATTAGACGAAAAATTTTTAAGCTTATCGGCCAGCCAGCCATTTCCTTCAGGCCAGGTTATATTTCGTTGGGAGTCCGAGTTCGCACAAAGACCTATGCGAGAAGCGAAATAATGGATTCCCGCCCATGCAGAAACATCTCTGGAGGAGACACCAAAATCGTCGCGGCAGCAGTAGTCTACATACCAATGCAGGGGTTTTGAATCCCAGTTTCTACTGAGCATATAGTCGCTTATTGAGATTTTATCGAGTGCCAGGTATTCGGTATCCTGAGAACTCAAATCCAATGGAATCGCAAAAAGTAATTTTCCATCTTTTCCTTTTTTCCCTTTAAGTGAATCAACAAAATTGAAAAATTGATTGTATTGGTTTCTGTCAGACTCTGTTACTCCATTGGTGGGAATGAGCCCATCCTGCCATTTTCCCTGATAAAATAATCTCTCCTCCGGGTCAGAGCAAAGATAATATTCATTAATGACGGGCAGATTTTTTTCATAGCCGGTTATAATGCCAAAGTCTTCGAAGAGTTCTTTGATGTTTAAATCATACATATTGGGAATGGGAACATAATGGGCCCCCCAAGGATATTTACTGATTTCATTTTCATCCGATTGGGAATTGCCACCGGTTCTTGAATCCATTTCCAGCAGAACGAAATTGTCGTCATTATTTTTTTTTAATTTCCAGGCCGCAGACATTCCCGCTATGCCTCCTCCAACAATGACAGTCTTCATTTTTACGGTCTTTGTCGGAACAGTCTCAATTTTTGAACGCAGAAGATGCCCTGCCCTGGAATTGGCCCCCATGATACTTCCGGGGATATTATATTTCTTAGTCTTTCTCTTCAGCGCTAAAAAGCCCGGGACGCTTAAGAGACCCGCAACGGATGAGAGACCCAGAATTTTTGCAAAATCTCTTCTGGTGAGTTTAGATTTAGCCGTCTTAGTGGGCATAGCTGGCCCACTCCTCTTCAAAATATTTCACTAGAACCTGATTGTTGAGTTTGTTAATCTCAGAGGCTGCCACAAGCATGTCAGGAGGAAAGACCATAAGGGTATTGATGATGTCGTGACTTAGATATTTTAACTGGGCAGGAATTTTATCGGAGGGCTTAAAAGGGGATTTTGAGAAAAGGATATAGCCCCAGTCCCCGAAGGCCGGAACGTAGACATGATAAGGAGTGGTCAGTAATCCGACGGACTTCAAAGTGGTATTTACACACCAGAAAGATTTCTTGGCCACATAGGGAGATGTACTTTGTACAACGCCGGCGCCATAAGCAGTCAAAGATTTATTTAACAAAAGATAGAAGGCATTTGTGTAGAGTTTTCCGATGGAATAATTGCTCGGATCGGGAAAGTCTACAATGATGAAATCAAAAAGCTCTCTGTTTTGTTTCAGCCAGATAAAGGCATCTGCATTGATGATATTTAATTTTGATGAGTTTAAGGCGTTGTCGTTAAGTTTTGTGAGCAAATGATTAGTGGAAAAAAGCCTGGTCATTTCAGGGTCCAGGTCCACCAACGTTATTTTTTCAACGGATGGGTATTTTAAGATTTCACGAACGGCCAACCCATCTCCGCCGCCCAGAACGAGGATTTTTTTAGGATCACGTATTGAGGCGAGACCCACGTGCACAAGCGCTTCGTGGTATCTATATTCGTCTTTAGAACTAAACTGTAAATTCCCGTTCAGAAAAAGTCTCAGGTCTTCATTTGATTTCGTCAGGACAATTCGTTGGTATTTTGTGGATTTTGCGTAAATAACATTGTCTTGGAAGCTTGCAGACTCCGCGAAGGCCACGATTCTATCGGATTGAACAAACCCGATCATCAGAATAATTAAAAAGAAAAAGGCACTCGATCTGTGTGTATTTACCCTTTTGATTTTTTCGTTAAAAATGAATAGTGTCCACAAGGCAACCAGGACATTTATGATGCCAAATAAAAAGGATGTGCGTACAAATCCCAAATGCGGGATAAGAAATAAGGGAAACATAATTGAACCAATGAGGGCACCGATATAATCAAAGGTGAATATCTTGGAGACCAGGTCTTTAAATACAAAATGACTCTCCAGTATTCTCATCAAAAGAGGGATTTCAATTCCTACCAAAATCCCTGTGACCGACAGGAGTAAATACAAAATAATTTTAAACGATTCAATATATTCAAACGAAATAAATAATATCGATGCGGTAAAGCCACCGATTACCCCAATCAGAAGCTCTATCTGGATAAATTTTTCCAATAGATTTTTATTGATGTACTTGGACAGATATGAACCAATTCCCATTGAAAAAAGATAGACACCAATAACAGTTGAAAATTGAGTGATCGAGTCACCTAAAAGATAACTCGCTAATGCGGCCGCAATCAGTTCATAAATCAACCCGCAAGTTGAAATGACAAAAACGGAAAGTAATAATAATTGCGCCATTTAAGTCCTGATTACCCGTGAATGGCCGAGGCAATAATTTGCGCCATTGCTATGGTTACCGCGCCGACAGTGATGGCCAGGGCGACATTGTGCTTTTCAACAATTTCAATCCACATTTTTCCAGGAGTAAATTTGTCGAAAGCAATGAGCGCTAGAAATAAAATAATCAATCCTAAAAAAGAATAGACTAAAGCACTGACGATGTACTTTGAGCTGAGCATTTGTTCTACCATTTTTCATTCCCCTTCGTTGTAAAAGCTATTTATGATAAGTCCGATAACTATGTTGACCAATTCTGCCTGTTTGAATTGTATCGATGAAAGTCCATCCTTGATAATTTGCGTATGCCATTAATCCTAATAAAAAAATTCCCAAAGCCTTATAAAACGTTTTCAAATCAAACTCCGTTAATTGATTGAACTTTGTTCCCATCGTGCATTTTCAAACCTGCTTGATCGCCACACGTAGAAAGCGGGAAAGATCATAAGTATTAATACTGTCCACCAGAAATTAGACCAGCTGGGGACAGATCTTGTCACAACGAGACTAAACTTCCTGCTGTCATTGTTGATGGGATTTATAGTTGGTTCAGTGCTGACGGAATCAAAATTAATATGATAAGTCCCCTGGGGAATACTTGGAAGGGTCGTTTCATTGACCTGGCTTCCCTCTGCCCAGGATCCATCCATATCGCTGCCATAGTAGTATTCCACCAGATTGGAGAAGTTGATGGCCTCATCATTCTTGTTTTCATTTATAACTTCACCCTGGACTTCGATCCAGCTATTGAGAACCTTAGTGAACATTTTAATTTCTAAATTATCCGGGTGGCCCGAAAGATTAAAGCTATCAGATCTGGTAATTTTTTCCTGAGGCAATAATGGTAGAGTAAATTCCTGATCAAGGACAACTAGATTTTTTTTCTGGGCGATGGAAAAAATTTGAATGACAAAGGCCAGTACAATAAAAAGATACGCAAGCTTTTTCATGGCATCAGCATTGCTCTTATAAGGATTGACTTGGTTGGGAGCAATACCGGATTCTTTAGGGATTCCTTCAAGCTTAAAGGCAGTCTTTACGACTTGAGAAGAGATTTTTTCACCTACGCTCCAGACGATTTCTTCATCATCGTATTCCATGGATAAAATATGAGGTGGTGAAATAAATTCTTCCATTTTGCATCTGTCTTCCAGGCGGATTTGCCAGTAAAATTCCCCTGCCACAAATTTAGTGACGGCGGTGTTGGATGCAAATTTCTCATAGGTTTTTCCATTGAGCGTAGCCGTGTCTCCTGAAAGCTCAGGTTTCTGTTTGGTCATTTTGATAAAATTCCAATGCCCTTCATATTCGGAGAGCCAGCGATAACCCTGTCTTGGATTGAATAACAGGTATTCTTTCCATCTGTATTCTGACAAATCTTCTTTGAGGATAAATCCGACAATTTCCCAGAATGTTCCGAAGAGCTTACCCCGCGATCCGAGTGGAATATCTATAGTAGGCTTTTTCTTCGACTGTACTCGAGCAATGATTTTATAATTTTCATTAGTCGAATCAATCACGGCATGACAAGACTGGCAGACTACATTGATAGAAAAACCCGATGCACGAATGGATACCTGGCCGCCACAAGAGGGGCAGTTGAAAGTTTTTACATAAGGAGCACTATTACCAGCCATCTATTTCTCTTAAGTTTTGAAATTTGAAATCATCAAATTCCAGGTACTCCCCAAGAAAGACCTTGGTCTTATCTTCGTAGTACTCAATATTGGCAAAATGATTTAATTCGTTGGAGAGATCGACACTCTTTCTCTTTGTATTGGCTGAATTATATCTTGGCAGCTCGCCGCTTGAAAAAGAATGGCTGACTAACTTTATATCATCGACAGTGTAGGGAAGGTTCTCAAATTTAATCTTCTCTCCCACAGCGATTTTACTTTCAAGGGGAACAGTCCAATTATTGTGAGCGATTTCTGAACTAAAAAGATAAAATCCTTGGGCATCGGCAACCCACCCATCATCACTATTTTCAAAATACACATACCATTCATTCCAGAATCCTTTTGCGTATCCTACTTTTTGGCGACCTATAATTTCGAATCGCTGTTTTTTATAAATGCCTGTTGTGCCTATCTGAAGTGGAGTTAGGTCCGGAGGCGGCTCGCTTATGGTCCCCATCACTTCAAGGTCAAGGCCATGTTTAACGACGACAGATTTACAATATGAACAATTGTTATAAATTGTAAAATAGGATCTGAATATGACATCTGCCCCGCAACTAGGGCACGCAAACGTTTTACTCATTTAATTTTTTTTAGAAGTTCCGTTTTCTTGGTATCAAATTCTTCCTGAGTGAGAATTCCATTTTTCAACATGTCGTGAAGTTTATGAATGATCTCCATCGGATTTTCATCATCAGCTCCGTTATTTCCACCGCCAGATGAATCGAGAATTCCTTTCATGGATTGCCCGATGGCCATGCCTATTCCGGCGCTGGCGCCGAGTCCTGCAATCCCACCTTCGTTTTTTGCGGCCAGAGTTATACTTTCTGCGGTTTGAAAATTAGCGTATTTTTTTATATCCCCTAAGAGGCTCATAGAAGATGCCTTGTCGAGATATTGCTGAAGCTCTTCCGGTAAACTGATGCTTTGAACGAAAAATGTTTCAAGACTTAAGCCGTAATTCAAGAAATTTCCCGCAAGGGCCTTCTTCATTGTAGCGGAAAGCTCAACCTGATTGGCGGCCAGTTCCACGAAGCTGATTTTTAAATTACCCAGAGCACTTGCAATAGATGTGATGATTGTTGCACGCAATTGGCTTTCCAGATCTTCAATTGAAAAAATATCTTTCACACCACTTAATTTGCTAAAAAATGTCTGAGGCTTGGAAATTTTAAAGGAGTAAACACCATTTGCCCTGATTCTCAGCGGCCCATATTTGCTGTCGTTTACTGTTATCGGTGTAGGGGTTCCCCAGCGTTGGTCAATCTGTTCCTTGGTCGAAAAGAACACGATATCGGATTTAAAAGGGGATTTAAAGGCCTTATCCCAATTATTCAATGTTGTGAGTATTGGAAGATTGTTCGTCGTTAACTTATGCAGGCCTGGTTCTAATAGATCAGCGATTTTCCCCTCATTCACAAAGAGGGCCAATTGGGTATTTCTTACAGTGAGCTGAGCTCCGTTTTGAATCTCTCTATCGAGCATGGGGTATCTAAAAGACAGCACACCAGGAACGTCGTCTGTCCATTCGATGACATCTACAAACTGCTTGCTGAAAATATCGAAAATTCCCATAATCTTTTCCTGTCTTCATGAATAAAGAGAAATGGTAATTCCGATTAAATAGATTTAACAGAATATTCGACACGCGCGACGCATTGTTTAAGAAACAGTTCGATCCTGTTAGAGGCCACATCCCTATAGATAAGGCTTCTAAGTTTCTATGTTATTTGTTATCATCTATTTAAAAGGGAACTTAAAATCAAAATTCAATTTATAATTCTTATCAGACTCATTTGTATGGCTTCAGCTTTTTCTGCTGAGACTTATAATAGCAATGAAATATTTATTCAAGAGGCTGTGGCCATTAGGGATTCAAAAACTCCAATTGCCGGAGCTCTAAAAACATTACAGAAGATTATCAAGTCTCCCTTAGCAGATGGAAATGCACTTGCGGGAGTGGCGGAAGCTCTCGTATGGACGCAGACGCCAACGGAGAAAGCAGAAAAAATGATTCAAGAAATTATTGATTCACCGAGATCAAATCATCAGACGTATGCGGTGATTGCCTACAATTTGCAGACTGCCGTTATTCCATTTCCAAAAACAGAAAAAATGCTTCAACAAATGATTGATTCGCCAAAATCTGACGGAGAGACATTGGGCTCTATTGCCATGGCCATCGGATTATCAAAAATACCAATTCTTAATGCGACAAAAATGCTTCAACAGATCCTGGATGCTCCAATTTCTACTGAAGACAGCTTACTAGGTGTTTCGGGAGCAATCAGCAATTCTCAAACTCCTATTATTTACGCAGATAAAATGTATTTACAAATAATCTCTTCACCAAAAGCTAAACGCAAAACTCTAGATTATGTAATTTACTGTCTCAAAAACAGTAAAAACCATATCGAAAATTCTGATAAATTACTTCAAAAAATAAAGCAAATGCTATCAGACAAGGGCAGACTTTAAGCTAATTAAGACTCCCTCTATATTTAAACTATAATTTAGAAGATAATTGTAATTAAATGATTACCAGAGAGGCTGGGAGATTATCCTTTCCGAAAGGGGGAGCATTTATGATTTTGTTTGGAGAAAATGATGTGCTCAATTCAGGAAAAATGTAGTATTCTTGGAGAAGAAAAGTCTGAATTCCACCGCTAGGGGCCACCATATTAGAGTTCAAGACATATAACTTTAAATGAATTAAGTACTTTTATGAGCCTTTAGCTCGTTGGTTGCTTGTGATTATCATCGAAGTATAAAAACCTCCCATATGATTTAGTTCGATTCGTTTTTTGTTTAAAACAAATCATACGAAGTAGAGTAAAATAAAATATGGAAAAAGTTTTTTTGGATTGTGGAATTATAAAAAATATCATTCATAGAAAAAATCCAGATAAAACCCAAGCATTCTATAAATCCCTTCAAAGTAAAAAAATTTTTTCAATAACTAATCCTTTTTTCATTTATTCGCCTTTGTTGTTGCTTGAGCTTTTAGGAATCAACATGGATAGCCTCATATCACTAAGCAGACTTGAGGCTGAATTTGAGCGTCTGCTAGAGCAAGAAAAAAGAGTTGATAAATATAACCTTATTGCTCTCTTTTTTGATCGTCTTCATATGATTTTTTATAAAGAGCAATTGTTAACAAAAAATGTTATAAAACAAAAAATTAAGTACGAGCTAGCATATAGAGACGGATGGGGACACTCTCTGTTGATTCATATTTTCATGAATGGAGTTAATACAAATAATATTCGAGATCTACACCGGAGTTTGGTATTTGAAATGATACAAACCATGGATTTTAAAAAATACTTTAGTGACAACGATCTACTGAACTTTGATATTTATCAGTTTAAAACATATGCACAAATGCATACGGAACTGAAAACTAATTATCCTTTTTATCGTTCAATTTCTAATATTTATAAAAGATCGAAGCCCAAAGATACAAAATATACTCTTAGAGCGGGTGATGAAATTGGAGACAGTGAACTTATACATTTTTCACTGTTTGGTCATAGTGATAATAATGAATTTTTTCCTGTAAAAATTTTCACTACTGAAAAACTTGAAACTTGGAAGAATAGATTCGAATTAGCATTAATTTTCATAAAGTTTATGAATGAAGAGATTATACCAAGATATAATGAAGTAAATAATAGCACCATGGCCACTATGGAATTAAAACCTGGAACGATTTATCAAGTAGATCAAAACACAGGTTTGATTTTAGATAAATATATAGATATAAGTTTGTTGAGTTAATAATAATTCTGACTTGCGATTTGTAAGAAATGTAAATGTTATACAAATATGTAAATGCTGAAGTAATGAAAATTATTTTAAAAAGTCCACTCTAAAAACATTACTTTATAAAATTTCATGCTGAAGAAGTAGATAATTTAGATATCTGAGCTATGTCACTTTAAATAAAGGCTGAAGTGTCTTGTAATAGTGAAAAATAATTACTTTGCGCATGCATCGATAAATAGCTTCCCAAAGGGAGTAACGTCGATATGACCCTTTTTCCATCTTATCGCTTTAATCGTTTTTGGGTCAAACGGAGGGCTTTCTTGAAGAGCATGTTGGCTTTTTAAGTCATCATAAAATTTCTCATTACTTAGCCATGTATTATCAACAATTTCAATGATTCCTGATCTATCTAGGTTTGTAAGATAAACTTGAATGTTTTGTGGATAAATAAGCGAAACAATTTTTTCAAGGGGCGTATAGAATTGCCCAATTCTAGCGTCGCCACCACTTACAAGCTGTGCCTCAATTTGTAGTGTAGGAAATGCATTTGCCTGCTTAAGAGCTTGTATCAATAATGCTTCATCAGGTGAGAATAAATCGATAATTTTAACAAAAGCAGGATGCGCTAAGCTGCAAAATTCTTTACTAGATGCTTTTGCCAGTAAATTTATATACAGCTCTGCGAGAGTTTCATTTTGTACATAGCTCAGTTTATCCATAATCGGTATACCGATTTCAGGTATAACAGGGATAATCTTTTCAGCCTCAATCTCGATGAGTTTTTTGCGATAATTATCTAAATTTCGTCCTTCTATTAGTTTAAATTTTTCATTTAATAGTCTCAGCGGTATAAGTGCCGTGTTTCCTAGTCCAAGTATAGTTTCTAGAGCCTTGCCTACTTGTGTAACGCCTGGTTTTGCCAAATCGCCATAGATTTGTTCAAGTAATTTTGGCATAGATTGCAACGTCTCAATTGTAAGCAATGCTAATGATTTTGGATCTGTCATTTTATCTCTAATTTGAATAGATGTTAATTTTGTTACTCATAATAATGGTTTAATATTAGAGCAATTCTAAATATTGCATAAAATTCCAGATTTGTCATTCCCCTACAAATGCGCACCCAGCATGCAGTAGTATTGTCCTTTATCGTTTTTGAGAATGACGGCGGGAACCGAAATATCTTCACTGGCAATTGAGCGTGAATCTTTAAAATGCAATATGCCTTTAGCCTTTTCATTCAATAAATACATTCCATTAAATTGCTTCAGCGGTTTTAAAGAGCTCACTGTGTGTGGTTGTTTATAAAAACTATAATCTGATGAACAGGTCAGTTTAAATTCATCGGTTTCATGAAACATCTCCATATTCTCACCCGCCTGTGAAAAAGAGACGACTTTGTATAATTTGACTTTATTCAGGTCAAACTTCGGCGAGCTGTTTTTCCATACCAAAATGCTTGCTGATAAAAATACAAAAGCGGCAAGAGTGTAATACTTATAATTTTTCATAAATCTTTCCTCTGGAAGACTTATCGGTACTCAGGGAAAAAAGTTGAGAAAAAGGCTCGGGGTACATAGGTCTTTGATTTTAGAGGATGAATGCTAGTTAACTTTGATATGATTCAGAATAGACATGACATCAAATTTATTAATTTCCCAGTCAATTTGGTTAGGGCAAGCGATGAGTTTTTTACTCTTAACATAATTTAGAAAAAGGGCAGACTTACGGGATAAATCTTTCAATAAATATCTCGTTGAGATTTCATGATATGTATAAAAAGGATTTGAACTCAAATGGACTATATCTAAACTTATCTCGCTGAAGTCTGGACTGCTCAATTCATATCTGCTGGCATTCAGGGTCCCATGGAAAAGCGCATCTTCTCTGAGAGCAGACTCCTTAGTTAACCATTTTTCCTGGGATTTTGAAAGTATCGAGGTCCATGAATCATCATCGTCAATGATTTTCTTTAATTTTTGAGGCGAAATTTCATGATGAATGCTGCATGTTTTTTGTAAAACAGAACCGTGCTTATCGAGTTCGCATTCTATTTCCTCAATTCCAGTGGTCGAAGCATTACTCTTCAGTCTTTTTTTCAAGTCTATTTCTGCTGTGTTTGTTTTTATTTTTATTCTGATGGTCCAGCCATTTTGCTGATAAAAGCGATCCCTTGTTTCAACGTAAATCACTTCGCGTTTCTTTTCAGATGTCGTTATATGTAGCTTATTTAAAATGCTTTTGTGTTCATCACAAAGCCTCACTTGATGTTCAACTATGGAATCTGGAGAATTAACTAAATTCACAACAATTGCATCGGCCCAAGTGGAGCACGATAACAAAGTGAAAATTGAAATTGATAGTATTGACTTAAGCATCCTCATGATACTAAAAATTTTATTCTGCTTTGGCTTGTTAAGATTTCATGAGTTGATAAATTTTACCTGTAGAGGCTGCTTATTGAAAACCTAAGTGTTTAATTTAAAAGGTTTATTGTTTTGTCACAAGAGGCACGATCACCGGGAGAATCGCCTTTAAGGTCTCGTAGCCCCCGATATTCTCGGATTCGATTCCGTCCTTGCCCAGAATATCTTGTGCTTTTCCAGATCTGTTTCCTGATCTGCAATGAAGGAAAATAGTCTTTCCTTTGGTGAGTTCCTCGAAATCTTTCTTCCAGTTTTTATCTTCTTTCATTTTAGACAGGGGAAACCATTTCGCACCATCAATCATTCCGGTTTTAATTTCGTCAGCTTCACGGACATCCACAATTACGGCCTTGCCAGCTTTTGCCATCTCGTAAGCTGCTTTTGGTTCTGTTCCTGCTAAGACAGAAAAAGAGAGTAGAGATATAAGAACTAAAAATAGTGATTTCATATTGACCTCTTAATTATTTAAATTTCAAAAATTATATCTGAGATGCTTTTAAAATGAAAGTTTCTCCTTCTATTTTATTTAATAAACAAAAAAGAAGATTGTTTTTTGTTGTCTTTATGAATGAACGTTCTCAACTTTCAACATGTTTGTTTCGATAGGATATCAATACAAAGCTCGAATGTAGAGCTGAATATGCAACCAGAGAACAAACGGGCTGAGAATGAAGAATGTGGTCACAGAAAGCAGTTATGACAAGTCTATTGAACTAATTGTCATTGGTTCATCAACCGGAGGAACGGAAGCGATTCGTCGTATTTTTAGAGCACTACCTTCCACAACTCCTCCCATTGTCATTGTTCAGCACATTCCTGCTTATTTTTCAAAAACCTTTGCCGAGAGTCTGAATCGTCTTGCCGGAATTGAGGTGAAGGAAGCAAAACATGGTGATGTCTTAAAATCTAACACTGCTTATATCGCTCCAGGTGACACTCAAATGAAGTTAAAAGAAAGTGGTGGGAAGTTAGTCGTCTGTCTGACGGATGATTCTCCGGTGAATCGCTTTAAGCCTTCAGTAGATTACCTTTTTAATTCAATTGCATCTCTACCTATTGCCAATAAAACAAGCGCTGCTCTTTTAACAGGTATGGGTTCTGACGGCGCAAGAGGAATGCTGGCCTTAAAAAAAGCAGGGGCTTTAACCATTGCTCAAAATGAAGAGTCTTGTGTCGTTTATGGAATGCCAAAAGTGGCAGTTGAAATGAATGCTGTCCTAAAGATTTTGGACTTATCAGAAATTTGTTTTCACTTATTAAATAGGGTTGTTGTAGAGTAAGGAGCGGTTATGTTTGATCCAAAAACGCGGATTTTAGTTGTTGATGACATGATGACAATGAGAAAGCTGATTACGAAAATCCTGAAAGACATTGGGTTTACGGATATCTCAGATGCTTCCGATGGCAACCTGGCGTGGGATGCGGTCAATTCTGCGGAAATACCCTTTGGCCTTATTATCTCAGATTGGAACATGCCCAATTGCACTGGACTTGAATTTTTGAAAAGAGTTCGAGCAGACGAGCGTTTCATCAAAACACCATTTTTATTGGTAACAGCAGAGGCTGAACAGCACCAGGTTGCAGAAGCCGTTAAAGCAGGCGTTAGTCAGTATTTAGTTAAGCCATTTAGCCATGATAGCTTGAAGGCTAAACTTGAGATGGTACACAAAAAAGTTAGTTGAGATCTCTTGGCAACCTCATCTTTCAAACAATTTCGAAAACCCTGATTTCAAATACCGGTCAGAAATAACTGTGAAAATAGATTCATCTTTGTTTTGATTGATATCATTTAGTTTGTAATTTTTTTCGCCGGGTCTTTTTATAGCTGCGGCTGCCTGCTTTTCAGGCAAGGTTGCTTTCGTGCTGATGCCTGTTCTTTTAACGGCAGCCTTTACAGGAGAGCTGGCCGCATCTGTTTTTGATAGAGTTGAACCGCTATAGCTGGCAAAAAATCTGGCGGGAGTTGTATTGTTTTTACGAAGGACATTTGCAGTAATATCATTGAATCTTTTGAAAATGGCATCTTCTGATTTTTTATCTTTAGCGCCCGGGTATTTTTTGAGTAGTGAATTGACTCCTGCACTTTTTGCCAATATTTTTTCACCATTGGCAATAGTCTTTGGACTTAGCGTATTTGATCCACCAAGTTCATCGGCAAAATCTGTAATCTGCAATGCTACACTTTTAAACATGGGGGGAAGATAACTAAATCCTGCAGCAGTGCGAAGGCGTTTTGAAAGCGACGGGCAGAATGTGTTTCCAGGTCCGGCCGCACAAGGAATTTTTACTTCAGATGTTAATGGTTTCTTGCTTGTCTCGGCCTGAACTTTTGCGATGAAAAAATCCAGAACACTTTCAAGTTTGTATTTTGGCAGGACATTGACCTGAATCATTTTTGTCTTTTCAATGTTAATATCTATTTTATCTATTTCAGACTGAGTTGCGTCCGCTGCTTTTTTCGCACGACTCTCCAGCGACTCCCATAGTTTTGCTCTCTTCCCCGGAGAAAATAAAAGTTTATCAAACTCTACTGCCTGCTCCGGTGTTAAGGCCATCATGATGGTAGTATTGGCATCGCCAAGACTAAATATTCCGCCGATAAAATCTTCCGGGCTTAAACCTGCTTCTGCTTTTGAAACAGTAATATTGAAGATGCTATCCAGAATACCTTGTCCACGCTGATCTGGAATTTCAGAAAATAATCCCTTAATGACACTGCTTTTAAAAACTTCGTGCTCAGTGACGAGCTTTCCAAATGCCGTACATGACTCCTTCACGCCATTGACGAGAGCCGCGCATTCAGGACTTTTCTTTTGAAGTTTATCTTTTAAGGCCACAACTTTTCCCACATCAGCTTCCATCTTCGCTCTGGCCGCATCGGCCTGTTCCTTGTTGCTTTGCGAGCTCGCTACCTGGTCTCTGACCTTCACCAGATCGACAACCGATTGAGTTGCTGTCGCAGCTGCGTCTCTTAGCGCCTTTGCGTCCCAAAGTCCGCAGGCGTTCACGGCAGGTGAAGACATTCCGCCTTCGCCGATAGAAGCTAATTTTTTAGTGCATTTTTCATATTCTGTTGTCTGAAGAAGTTTTGATTCTGCATCTCCTGCATAGGCCAGGGCCATGACCATTGAAAACGCTTTCTGGGTAAATGAAACTTCCGGTAGAGATGAAGGAACTTCTACTTCTTTCATTTGATGAGCGCTTAGGGCGGCGGAGGAAAATGAAGTGGCGGCATCAAGCTGTAGCATTTTTTTGGTGGTTAAAATTTCTCGCGCGTCCGTGAGTGAAGTAATCATGTCTGCGTGCGCTTCAGTTTGTTTTCCATCAGAGATAGTTGCAACTATTTTTTGTAAATCGCGATCGAGACTTTTAAACTCACCGGTAGAAAAAACTTCAGCACTCAAATACGTTTCACCGCCGGCAGAAGCCAGAATCATATCGGCCGTCATTTTTGGTTTATAGGTATATAAATGGCGAGTGATCAAACTCATCGACATCATGGTTATGGAAGTCAGGGTGTTTTCTTCAGCACTGTCGGCCTCTTCCTGGGCGAACACGATATGTGGCAAACACAGAGTCATGGAAAGAGTAGGTACCAAAAGGATTCTTTTCATTGCATTCAACAAGGGATGCTCCTGTGTATAAAAGGCTTAAAATAGATATAGTTTAAGCTCTTTCCTAAAAATGGACCATATAATCCTTTCATATGGATTGAATTGCCGAAATTTTTGAGATAGGTATCTGATTAAATTAAAAATGGGATCAATTTATGAAAAGCTTGTTATTGCTAGTACTTGCTTGCACTCAGCCCTTCTGTTTGGCAGCTGTTTCCGCTCAAAAACCAATCGATAAACCTCGGGTTTTATTGGAAGAAATCAAGCTAATTGAGGATAAGAAACGCATAATTGTACCGGTAAAAGTTGAGGCGAAGATCCAGTCTCTGGTAGGTGCCGACATTGAGGGGCATGTGGTGCGTATCTTGAAGCCTCTTGGCTCTCCGGTAGCGGCCCGCGAAATTGTTTTATACCTGGAAAATAAAGACCCGAGTTTTACTTATGCAGCTGTTCCTGTTCGATCTCCTATTGCAGGAGTACTGAGCCAGGTCTTCGTTACACAAATGACTAAAGTGAATCGTGGTGAAAAGCTTTTCGCTGTTATTAATCCTAAATCGCTAAAACTTTCCGCTGAATTCCCAAGCAATGACCTGATGTCAGTACGAACCGGTCTTCAGGGTGCTTTCAAGATGGATTCACGGGAGGAAAAAAACCTGGGCATAAAAATTGTCGGGATTAGTCCATTAGTTGATTCGCGCACAGGAACTGCTTCGGCAGAATTCGAATTCACTGATTTGAAAAAAACGCTTCCGCCAATTGGTTCTATAGGGCAGGCTGTTTTTGAAATCACTCAAGGCTCAATCATTATGATTCCTGAAGCCTCTTTAGTTTTTCAGGACGGAAAGGCGATGGTCAGAGTTCTGAAGGGAATTAATCAATTTAATAAAAAACCAATCGAGCTCGGAGAGCAAAGAGACGGCGCTTTCATTATTAAATCCGGAATTGCCAAAGGTGATAAAATCATTGTCCGTTCAAGCCGCCCTTTGAAAGAAGGCGAGATTTTCGACATTGAACCAAGTGCTCCGTCTGCGCCTATAGTGAATAATTAATGAATCATTTCTATACTAAACCCTTAAGGGTCTATGTCATTCTAGGGGCACTGGGGCTTTGGGGGATTTTTAGCGGCATGCAATTGCCCATTTCTCTTTTCCCAAACAGCAGTCAGGTTACGATCTCTGCCAGAATTCCAAACGGCGCACTTTCTTCACAGCAATTTTATGAAGCCTACGGAAAAGAACTCGAGGCGGGGCTACAGGGGCTTAAAGTTGGGGACCAGGCGGTTAAAGAATTAACGGCCGACTATCGCAATGAGAATGCCCGCTTTCAAATAACATTCGAATGGGGAGTCGAACCCGAAAAAGCAATCAGTGAAGTTAAAACACTGGTTAACACCCATTTTGCCAGCGCTAGTGAAGATATCCGCCGTGGTATTTCAGTAAATTCCTGGAGTGAGAATCGCGGATTTTTTGCCGTAAGTTTTTACAGTCCCATGCGTTCACTGGATGATCTCTATCAGACACTGGAGCCAATGATTACGCCCCTGCAGTCCCAAATTGAAGACGCAGGGGAGTTTGGTTTATGGAATCCTAACCGAAAAGAAATCACTATCGGTCTCATCCCGGAAAAACTGGCCCAATATGAAATTTCAACCGTGCAGATTCAGCGTGCGATTCAGTCTGCGGTGGTTGGTTTAACCGGCGGGACATTGAGACTAGGGGAGAAAGATTATTTAATAGATCTGCCAAAAAATGTACAAAGTTTCGAATTGCTTTCACAGATAAGAGTTTCCTCCAGAGGGAAATCGCCCATTTTTTTGAAAGACGTCGCAAAAATAACGACGGGAGTTTCAAAGGACAGCCGTCAGAAATTTAAAACCAGCGGTGTTGAAAGTTTAATACTGTTTGCCAGTCCAAAAGAGGGCGGCAACATAAAAAAAATGGCCGACCAGATTCTCGAGCAGCTGGAAATACTAAAAAAGCAATGGCCGGCGGATGTTGAATTTAAAATTCTCGTCAATCCTTCCGAGTTCATCAATAACAGCGTTCAGAGCGTAGTTCATGAAGTATTCCTCGCCGCCTTTTTAGCGGTGGTTGTCCTTTTTATTTTTCTTGGAAGTTTTAAGAACGTAATTACAGCTGCAATAGAGATTCCTCTAAGTCTTTTGATGGCCTTTATCTTGATGCGCTTAACAGGCATGAATTTAAATCTTATTTCTCTCGGCGGTCTGGCCCTTTCGGCCGGGATGAATGTCGATGCTTCCGTTGTGGTGCTGGAAAATATCGTCCGTCACTTTGAACTGCAGGCAAAAAATTTAAGCTATCAGGATAAGGTCAGAATTGTTGTTGCAGCTGTTAATGAGGTTAAAGTCCCGATCATTGCATCGACCATGGCCTCTCTGGTTGTATTTTTTCCTCTCATCTTCACTCAGGGCCTGACTCATTCTCTATTGGGGGACCTGGCAAAAGCGGTTATATTTTCACATGGTCTCTCGGCCGTTGTTGCCCTGGTGCTGGTCCCGACTATTCGACTTCATTTACTCTCTAAAGGCCAGCAGCTTGAATCGCATTCGCCGATGGAATCAACTCTGCAAAAAATAGAGGAATTTTATAAACGGACGCTGAATAATTTTTTAATCAATAAAAAATTGCAGACGGGCGTTTTTGGCGGCGTGATTCTGCTCATTCCAGTTTTGATGTTTCTAGTTTTACCCCGCCTTGATAAGGAAGTGATCGGCAAGCCCGACAGTGACTGGCTAATCGTGGGAATTTCTTCTCCCTCATATTCCAATATGAAGCAGATGGAATCTGAATTGGAATCACTGGAAGCAAGCATTGACCAGAACTTTGGCGATGAAAAACTTTATACCTTTACCCAGATTCAGGGATCGCATGACGGCAACATCATGATTCGTGTGAAGAATAAAAACAAAATATCCCAGTTGATTGAAAAAGCAGAAGAGCTTTATAAAAATACACCAACCAAGTTCTACTGGGTCGAATCCTGGAATCCATCAGAGCTGACCATTCCAGATCCTCCCCAATACAGACTTGAGATTACCGGAGGAGAGGCTACCAGACGTTTACAGGTTGCCCAGGACATTCAGGCTGCCCTTCTGGAGAGCGGAGTGTTTGACAAAGTTCGGGTAACTCCGACTTCGGATAAAGAAAAAGAAATCAGAGTCCAGGGTTTTACCGATTCAGGTTCAGAATCTGAAGTTCTTTCCAAAGAGGATTTATCCCATTACCTGCGTGTGGCGACAGACGGAGTTTATGCGGAAAGAATTTTTCAAAAACAACAGGAGCTGCCTATTTATCTTCGTCTCAACAACGTCGATGTCACTTCTATTGATCAGCTCAAGGCCTTTCCTATCGGCTTTGAAGGCAGGCTGATACCTTTGGGCGCCCTGGCCAATATTTCTATTGAAGACCGCCCGCCTAGGATTTATCACGAGGACCAGAAGGCATTGATTGTTCTCACCGGTCGATTGAACAAAAATAAAATGGATCAGGCAAAGGCTAAAATCATTGAAGCTGAAAAAATCGTGCGCGCTTATAAATTAAAACTGGACGCCAATAACCCGGACACGCCGGCATTAATAGAAGTTCAGGCCGATAAAGAATTACAACAATCGCTTGATCAACTGAAATGGGCGGTGGGAATTTCTATTTCACTTGTCTTTTTAACAATGGTGATTCAGCTTGGAGATATCGTTCATTCACTTCTTGTTCTGGTCGCGATCCCTTTAGGATTTATCGGCGTTCTCGTCTCATTGTTTATTTTTAAAAGTACGCTGTCACTTAATTCAGGTCTGGGAACAATTCTGCTCAACGGGATTGCGGTTGCAAACAGTATTATCCTGGTAGATTTCATTCGCAAACTTCACATGGACGGGCAGGATGCCAAGAGTGCAACAATCGAGGCTTCTATTGCCAGGATTCGCCCCATCTTGATGACTTCTATGACAACCGTTCTCGGGATGCTGCCCATTGCTCTGGGAATCGGTGAAGGCGGAAAAATTCTTCAGCCGCTGGGAATTGCCGTATGTGGAGGCCTTTGGGTTTCTACGCTGCTGACTTTATATATCGTCCCGGCACTTCAATATCTCTATTTAGCACGCAAGGAAAGAGCATCATGATTTCATTGTTGGTAACATTTATAACTTCAGCTCATGCCGCTCCTGTTGTCTTCTTTGACGATCTCCAGAATTTTAAGAGCAAAAATTTAAATCTTCAAACTGAACACCTGCGATTAGAAGCCAGTTCAGATTTTCTCTTATCGAAAAAACTTTTCTGGACTCCGCGAATCGATGTCTCGCTTCAAAAAACTCAGACCAGATTAAATTCCGAAGAAATCACAAACTCAGACAGCATCAATGCTGATCTGAATCTCAACTTGTTCCGCGGCGGCTCTGACTGGAACCTTTACAAAGATGCAAAAGCTCAGAACAATGCGCAGGAACTGCAGGTATTAAATGAATCGTTGCGGGTCGAAATTAAGGCTTCAGATTTAATTTTTAAGAGCCTTTATTTGATTGAATCAAAGCGAATTGAAGAACAGCTTTTAAAATTAAAAGAAGAATCTCTTAAAATTGTGACAGACCGCTATCGTCAGGGGAAGCTTCCTCTGCAGGAAGTGACAAAATCAGAGGTCGATTTAATTCAACAAAAAAATAAGTTACGCTCGGCCAATCTTGATTATATCGAAAATAAATCGCAGATATCATCTTTGTTTATTAATGAAATCAAAACTTCAGCATGGCCTTTTGATGAAAGCAGCAGAACGGCCTTGCCGGAAAGCTCAAACCTTCCTCTCATCGAACAGCAATACTGGCTTGGACAGTCTCGGCATGAAGCATGGAAAGCGGCACGTGGAGAGTATTTTCCATCGCTGGATTTGCAGATTCAACACCAGGAATCGCCTGTGAAGAATCGCAAGGACAAACAATGGACTGGTTTACTGGTTCTGTCTTTCCCGCTATGGAGCGGCCTTGAAACCTATTCAAAAGTATCTTCAGCCTATGCTGATTATGTGGGCGCGCTCAATACCTATAAGGACACTGAACAATCTCTGAGAGAAAAAAATAAATTTCTTAAACAAAAAATTGAAATCGTAAGATTAAACCTCAGTGAGTCCAAGAAAAATCTGGAGACTTCAAAAAAATTATACCAGGATATTTTAAGAAGTTTCAGGCTCGGACGCATTTCCACCAACGATTTAATCCTGGAACAAAATCGATTGCTGGAGAGTGAGAATGCCCTGGCGCTTAGCCAGCTTAATTTTCACCAGAGTTTGATTGAAACCTGCGCCCTGGCGGGGCTAAAATCTTCTGATTGCGTGCAGTAAATCTGAATAATCCCTGGATGAACTGAATAATATTTGCTAAAAATTTGAGCATGAGATGTTTATTCCTATTATTGCTTGGTTCTTTGTCCGCTTCATCGCTCTATGCGAAGTCAGATCTGCCATTACTCGAATCAAAAATGTGGAATTTTTTATTGGACACTCAGGTTCGCGATAATAAAATTGTGCGGACAAAAGGCGGCTGGCCTAGCTTTTCACGTTTTCGCGGGACAAATATTCAGAGTCAGGAAAGCAATAGCTTTGTCACAAGTCAGCTTTTAGTGGCAATCAGTTCTATCGAAAAAAATTATGAATTGCCTGGCTTCACAGCGGCCAGCAATGAGGCGAATCAATTTCTTGATCTATTCCTGGAAGACGCTAAAAAAACTAATGAACCGGATGGGACAATGGCCTACTGGCCTCTCTTGCAGACAGCTTCAGGGAAATGGATCCGATCTTTTTCCACCAGCTTTCCTTATAATCGCTTAAAACCTTTTAATGTACCCAATGATCTGGATGTAAGTGCTAATTATTTTATTTGGATCTACAACAACAATAATAATCATCCGGAATTTTTCGAAGCCTTCGAAAAAACGGCGGGAGACTATACTGATTCCAGCCGAAGCCTTCATCATAAAAATGATCTCAACTGGAAAAAGAAAAATTCCGGAGCATTCCTGACATGGATTGATCCGGACAAGTCCGAAGATCCCCAGACAAGAATTTATCGCGGGATTAACGATGTCGATTGCGTGGTGAATTTGAATGTCCTGAGCGCTCTTTTGACTTATAAGAATAAACTCGGAGTTCTTTCATCTAAAACTGAGCATGCGTATAAAGACAGCTGCAAACTGATCAATGAAGCAGTTGCAAATAAAAAGACCTCAGTATGTGCCGTATGGTACGATAGGTCCTCGCAGTTTTATACGGCCTATGCAAAAGCCTTTAGTGCCCAGGGAAATTTAGAGTGTTTAAATGATTCTTTAGAAGCCGCTAAAGTGGATGTACTGGAGAAGGCCCGCGATTCATTAACTCATTTTGAATCAGGGAACTATACTCAGATAGCAGAGTATATCACCCTAATGAAAAAATTATGGAAGCCTGAGAGCAGGGGTTCTAATGTCCGCCATATGCTGGAGCAATTGGCCGACAAACTTCGAGAAGGTATTGTTGTAACGAATAACCACGCTTATGTCAGTTCAACTGATTCGCTTTTTATAACTAAACTCGGACCTGTCACCGTCGACTGGTATTCACAACAATTTTCTACGGCGATTGCCCTCGAAGCAATGCTTCTTCCCTAAAAAAAAATCGTGGAACATAAATTGCATTTGAATCTCAACCGGGGGAACAAATGTCGAATAAATGGTTCAATTTCTGCAGCCGCTTTTCTCTGACTGCAGCGTTTATTGTGCTGATCATTGCACTGGGGGATTTAATTTCCTGGGCACTTGGATCCTATACACTTTTACGTTTTATAGAAGGTTTTCCGCTGATGGTGCCCAATACAGCGTTTGCGTTGACAATTGGCGCGTTGACATTATTTATTCTTTGGAAAAAAGAAATGTCCTGGGGAATGCGCGCAACGGGGGGATTTTTGCCACTGTTGCTCATATTGATTGCAAGCTCTTCATTATTTGAATTTTTTACTGGAAATGTCATTGGTCTCAATCATATTGTCTTTAGACTTTTTGCCTCAAAAAAATTTCTTCTTTCGGGCGGGCAATCTGAAATACCTTCTCCCCATTCAGCAGTTGCCCTGATTCTCTTGGGGGTTTCACTTCTGACCTATCATAAAAGGGTGGTTGCTTCACAAATTGCGGCGCTCTTGCTTTTTTCGGTAGCGGCCCTGGCCCTCACTGGACACGCCTACCGGGTGACTCAGCTTTATTATATTCCTGCTTCAAATTTAGCTATTTCAGGAATGGCATTACCTACTGCTTTTTGTCTCATATTACTTTCATTAAGTATTATCACCAAACGTCCTGAACTTGGAATTGTCAGCTATTTCACCAATGAAAGAGCTTCAGGTGAACTTCTTCGGCGGTATGCCATCACCATGATATTTATTCCTGTTCTATTTGCAGGAGCGTCTTTGATCGGAGCGGGAAAAGATAATCAGACTTTGCTTTTAATTCTTACAGGAGTCAGTTTAATTATACTCACATCATTTAGCATCGTGGTTTTCAGTACGGCAAAGGAGCTTGATCGACTGGAAAAAATTCGAAGTGAGACAGAGGCCCGGCTGCGAAGTAAAGAAATGGCTTTATCAGAAGCGCAGGAGATCGCTCAGTTGGGGAGCTGGGAGTGGCTCATTCCGGAAAATAAACTGACATGGTCTGAGGAAGTTTACAGAATCTTTGGACTTCCCTTATCGCAAACGCCTACGACTTATGAAAATTTTCTCTCTTTTGTCCATCCTGAAGACCGAAAGCACGTGGACGACTCGGTAAAAAAATCTTTTGTAGGTGAGAAAAAATATTCTATCGATCATCGTATTGTCCGTTTAAGCGGAGAAATTCTTTATGTACACGATGAGGCCATTATAGAATATGGATTCGACGGTAAACCCCAGCGTATGGTTGGTACTGTTCACAATATTTCTGAAAGAAAAGAATTCGAAGAATCTCTTTTGCAAAAAGAAGAGTTATTAACCCAGATCATCGAAGTCCTTCCTGTGGGAATTTGGCTGATAGATAAAAAAGGCACTATTTATAGTGGCAATGAAGCGAGTAAAAAAATCTGGGCAGGGGCGGAGTATGTCGGACCTGAGGCCTATAATCTATATAAAAGCTGGTGGGAAGATACGGGAAAAGAAGTTGCTCCAGAAGAATGGGCAGCTTACCGGGCCATTAAATTCGGGCAGACTTCAATTGGAGATCTTGTTCGAATTCAGTCTTTTGACGGGTCAATAAAGGTGATCCTGAATTCTGCAGTTCCGCTGTTTGATAGAGATGGAAGCACTCGAGGTGCCATTGTCGTTAATGAGGATATTACGCAAAGAAGAGAAGCAGAACTTAAGGCGAGGGAAGCCGCCACTGCAGCATTAAATGCGGCCCGCGACCGTGAAGATGTCTTAGCTATCGTTTCTCACGATCTGAAAAATCCACTTCAGGCTATCCGACTGTCCTCTCAAATGCTCAGAAAACAAGTTGAGGGAAATCAGCAATTCAGTTCTTTAACGAAATACATAAAGACCATTATGGGCGCGACAAATTCCATGAGTGGATTAATTCATAATATTCTGGATATTTCAAAAATTCAGGCAGGAACATTCAGCATAGAGGCCAAGCGCACCAGGCTTGGACCCATCTGGGAATCAATTGAGGAAATGTTTATCCCTCTGGCAAAGGAAAAGAAAATTGCACTGCAATTTAATCCTCCTCAGATTGATTTTGAAATCATTTGTGATGATGATCGCGTTTATCAGGTTTTTTCCAATTTGATTGGAAACGCCTTAAAATTTACTCCGGCGGGAGGTCGTGTCTCAGTTAATATAGAAGACATTGATGGAGAGCTTCGTGTTTGCATCGAAGACAACGGGCCCGGCATGTCGGAGAGTTTTCTCTCGCATATCTTCGAGAGACACTGGCAGGCAAAGGAAACTTCCGCAATGGGGACCGGCCTTGGATTATATATCACCAAAGGAATAGTCACAGCACACGGAGGAAAAATCTGGGTCGAAAGTGAACTTGGCAAGGGATCACGATTCTATTTTACTTTGCTTAAATCCCCGGTTCTGCCTTTAGATGCGTACCCTCAGCAAAACACGGAGCTTTATCATTAAAGATTTATTTTTTTAACCAGATCTTGCTGTCGCAGAATTCAACGTCACCGTCAAAAACATTTGAAAGCAATTCGTATTGAGGTTTATTATCAACAACTGTTCTGTTGTAGACAAGATACATTCCATTTCCTCCGCCGACTCCAATGTTCAGGCGATAAAGGTCAAGATTTTTAAATTGAGTGCTTCTTATTTTTTCAATCGTTAAATCATCGACATCACTCATCGACTCAGCACCGGCATCTTTGCCCGCGATATCCAGAAGTTCTTTTTCAGCATTTTTTACTTTTTTCTTAAATTCTGCAGCCGGCATGTCGTAAGGTTCAAAATATTTCACAAGAGTTTTTGTGACGAAGAATTTTTTCTTCTCATAGTCCTGATGGAGAGAGCAACCACCTATATAGACACTGGTTCCGTCTTTTAATTCGCGGTAGGCTTCATCGTAAGTTTCAGTGCGTGACATGTCTCTTGCAGAGGCAGTTAGAGACAAAAATAATGAAAATACGATAAATGAAGCTTTCATGGATAGATCCTATAGTTATCAAATATTAATAGGCACTGTATAAACGAAAATTGAAATTATTGCTTCAATAAAAATGAGATCGTGAATTTTATACAGGATGTTTAAGTGGCTTTTCCTAGGGTTCTGCCGGCTCTCCCTTATAGTGGGGGGAAACGGCATTGTGGTATCAGCGGAATAATCCTGGGCTGGATGATTAACTTGGCCATTGGTTTTTTTTCAGGTTGGACAACATCAATAACCATTTCTTCAGTTCTGATTGCCTTTATTTTTTCAGCCTCCATTGGGGTAATTTTTGGAATTTATCCCGCAAGAAAAGCTTCATTGTTGCATCCGATAGATGCCTTAAGACATGAGTGATTACTTATTTTTTTCGTAGTTATATTTTATTTACACAAAAACAGAAATCAAAAAATTTAATTTAAATTATAGTCTATATATTCTGATCTAGATCAACTGATTTGTTTACATGCTAAGAAAATTCAAAGTGTTATCAAACAATCAATTTAAACAAAAGGAATTTTTTGCTGAGAGAAATAGCTTGCCTCCGTACACGTGTACGGAGGTTATGATTTTTAAGCTCAACTGGTATTTTAATTTATGAATAAAAAAAATCGAGCCAAAGGAAATGATAGTCAGCATGGATGCATACATATATGAAGTACCCCATTCATTTTCATTGATAGGTTTCATTATGAATAAAAAGAATTTAGAACTCACCATCAGTCAATTTGCAAAGATGTGTGACGTTGGGATAGAGACCATCCGTTTTTATCATCGCCAGCAAGTTCTCTCTGTTCCTGGAAAAATTGGAAAAGTCAGAAAATATGGCGAGAAAGAATTCCAGGAATTGACTTTTATCAAAAATGCAAAATCCTGCGGTCTTTCCATCGTTGAAATCAAAACGCTGAAAAATCTTAAATGCCAATCCGATGAGTACTGCAAGAGTATTCAGCAAATTATTGATCTCAGGCAAAGCGCTATAAAAAAAGAAATAGAATATCTGCAAAGTTTAGCTGAGAAATTATGGGACATGCGGAGCACTTGCCACGAGTGTTTTCAGAAAGAAAATTGCCCGATGATGGATAATTTACACTGTAATAAGAAAATAGCTTAAGAGAGAACAAGTAACTGGCACTAAAATTTAATTGAGAAAAAACCATGGATGAGTTTTTACAGGACTTCTTAGTAGAATGCTTTGAAAGTCTTTCCGCAATTGACCAAGGATTGGTCGCACTTGAACGTAAACCTGATGACGTTGAAGTGCTTAACAATATTTTTCGGGCCGTACACACCGTAAAAGGAACATGCGGTATGTTTGGCTTTCAAAGGCTGGAGCGCATCGCCCACGTCACGGAAGATGTTCTGGGGAAAATGCGCGAAGGAAAGCTCGAAGCAACTCCTGCCGTCATCGGACCAATTCTTGCCTCCATTGATATCATCAGATCCATTGTTGAAGGAATCGAAGCTAAAAAAGCGGAGCCCGAAGGCGACGATTCTGCTGCCATTGAAAAATTAAAATCATTATTAAACGGCAATGAAATAAAAGCGCCTGAAGTAATCCATAAAATTGTGACCCATGATGAAGAAACGGCGGCTGTCGTTCACGAGTCAAAATCAAAACTTTCAGTCACAGAACAGACTCTCCGGGTGAATATTGATGTATTGGATGGACTGATGAATTTTGTAGGCGAGCTTGTGCTTACAAGAAATCAACTCGTCCAACTCGTGCGCGGCGACGATGAATCAAAATATCAGGGACCTATTCAGCTTCTCAATCGCGTGACCTCCGGCCTTCAGGAAGCGGTGATGAAAACGCGCATGCAACCTATCGGTAATGCCTGGGGAAAACTTCCGCGCATTGTGCGTGATCTTTCCCAGTCCACCGGAAAGGAAATCGAACTGATCATGAACGGTCAGGAAACAGAAATTGATCGCCAGATTCTTCAGGCCATCCAGGACCCGCTTATTCATTGTGTGCGCAATTCTGCAGATCATGGAATTGAACTTCCGGAAATTAGAAAACAAAAAGGCAAACCATCTGTAGGAACAATTACTCTGAATGCGTTTCACGAAGGCGGCCACATCGTTATAGAAATTAAAGATAATGGTGCTGGAATAAATTTCCAGGCCGTTTGTGAAAAAGCCATTGAAAGAGATTTGGTGAAAAGAGAAGTGGCCTCTCAATTATCGAATGCCCAGATAGCTCGTTTTATCTTTGAACCAGGTTTTTCAACTGCCAAGCAAATTACAGAAGTTTCAGGCCGCGGCGTGGGGATGGATGTTGTACGAAGCAATGTTGAAAAAATCGGAGGCTCTATTGATCTTCCATGCGAGGAAGGAGCGGTTGGCACCACTATTCGCATTAAAATTCCACTAACTCTTGCCATCGTTTCAGCATTAATTGTCAAAGCAGGAGGGACTACTGGCGATGTTTTTGCCATTCCTCAGGTGGGGGTGCTTGAGCTTGTCAGAATTTCTGAGAGCAATCAGCACCTAATTGAAGACATTCACGGTTCAAAAGTCCTGCGCCTTCGCGATAAACTTCTGCCTTTGATAAATATGGCAAAAATTCTCGGCATGGAAAATTCAAATATACAGTCTGAAAGCAGTGCTATTGCAAATATGGGCGAAATCGCCATTATCATAGCTCAGGTCGGCGATACTGAATTTGGGTTTTGGGTAGACGAAATTTTTGATACTCAGGAGATAGTTGTAAAGCCGGTGGGACGACTGCTCAGAGATATTAAAATGTTTGCCGGCAGTACTATTCTTGGCGACGGTCGGGTAGTGCTCATTCTTGATACGGGAAGAATCGCGGCCAAGGCCCTGCTTAAAACAACCTTTGAAGCGGCAACTCATCAGGAAATTGAAACTGAAAGTACTGAAGGCGAAAATACAACGGTACTTGTGTTTAAAGGCAATGATCATGCGCCTCTGGCAGTTCCACTGGCCCTGGTATCTCGTCTGGAAGAATTCTCTCCGGGAAAAATAGAGAAAGTGGACAATAGATATGTTGTTCAATATAGGGGAGCACTTCTTCCTCTCATTCCGTGTCAGGCGTCAGTCACGCTTGATCCAAAGTCCGAGCAAAATATTTCTGCCATTATTTTTTCCGACGGCCGTCGTTCGATGGGACTTGTCGTTTCTCAAATCGTCGACATCGTTGAAGAAGTTCTCTCCATTGATTCCACAGGAAAAAAATCAGGAGTCCTGGGTGCTGCCATCGTCGCAGGTTATGCTACAGAAATAATTGACACCTATTATTTTTTGCAAACAGCATATCCGGATTGGTTTGTCGGCAAAAAAACAATGAGTGGCAGCGTCAGTCCAAAAATTTTGCTTGTCGATGATTCCCATTTTTTCCGAGATCTTCTGCGCCCGATCCTCGAATCAAAAGGCTATGTTGTCACACTTGCCTTTGATGGCAGTCAAGCCCTTCACATGCTTGAGAAAAGTGCGCCTTTTGATTTAATTCTTAGTGACATCGAAATGCCGGTTATGAACGGTCTTGTTCTGGCCGCTAAAGTAAAAGAGCATCCGGTCTGGAAAAACACTCCGATTCTTGCCCTCACTTCACTTGCCTCGCCGCCAGATAAGCAGCGTGGTCTTGATGCAGGTTTTTTGGACTACCTGACCAAGTTTGATCAGGACGCAGTACTTCTGGCCATACACAGTGCCATTTCAAAAAATAAAAAAGAGTACGAAGCAGGGACGCAATTAAATGAGCGATGAACAAAAAAATGGATTGAGCATCAATCCGCCACAAGCAAAAATTTCCAGAAGCTCCGATAAAGAGCGTCGGGTGAGAAAAGAGGATCCGCCTGAAGGAATCGAGCGAAGAAAAAGCGATGCTGATCGCCGCACGGAAAATAATGAAGAATTTGTTTCTTTTCAAGTAGCAGGCCAGCTGCTTGGTATTTCCGTATTAAAAGTTCAGGAAGTTCTGCCGCCTCAACCTCTGACACATGTGCCACTGGCCGTAAAATCAGTGGCCGGGCTTTTGAATCTCAGGGGACAAATCGTAACCGTAGTGGATCTTCGCGAAAGACTTGAACTTCCAGTGCGCGAAGAAAAAGATCAGTTTATCAATATAATCGTCAGGAGTGAAGGCGAGCTTTTTAGCTTACTGGTTGATTCTGTCGGCGACGTTATCTCGGTGGCACGGAATATGTTCGCTGCTCCACCTTCAACCCTCGATGCTTGCTGGCGACAGTGCTGTGAGGGCGTTTATCAACTTAACAAAGGACTTCTTGTCATTGTCGATGTTCCGGCTTTGCTGGACATTAATGACGAGAAAAATAATTAAAAGAGGAAAATATGAATTTAGAAATGAGCTCCCGGACAAATGCACCAGAAATGAGTCTTAAACAAAAGAAACTTGTAAAAGAGTCCTTTAAAAAAGTGGTTCCTATTTCAGAAGCAGCCGCAAAGATTTTTTATGATCGGCTGTTTGTTCTCGATCCGGATCTTCGCTCTCTTTTTGGCAGCAATCTTGTCGATCAGGGAAAAAAACTTATGGCGATGCTGGCAGCAGCGGTTAAAAATATTGATGATCCGGAAAAATTGATTCCGGTGCTTGAGGACTTGTCCAGACGCCATATTGAGTACGGTGTCGAAGACTCTCATTACGAAACAGTTGGTAAGGCATTGCTCGATACGCTCAAGAAGGGACTAGGAAAAGACTTCACTCCCGAAGTTAAAGGTGCCTGGACGGCGGCATACGGTTTAATTTCATCAGTGATGATTGAAGCCGCGTCGTCGGATAATAAGGGAAGCGGAAGCATCCTTTCTGAGGCAGATTCTTTGTACCAAAGTCTTAACAAGATGGGCACCAATGTCTTTATGGCCGATGCAGATTTTAATCTAATTTTTATGAATGACAAATCAAAACAGACGCTGAATTCTATGGCCGATGTTATACGGGAGCTTTTCAAGCTCGAAGTAAAAGAACTTGTCGGCGGCTCAATTGATAGATTTCATCCCGGACCTCTTCGTGAAAAAATCCGAAATATTCTATCCAACCCCAAAAACTTTCCTTATCGCCGAACAATTACAGTCGGTCCGAAAAGACTTGATCTGAATGTCAATTCCATGGAAGAAAACGGCTCTATTACAGGCTATATTGTGAATTGGGAAGATGTGACAGAGAAAGAGAAACTGGATGCAGAAGCCGCGCGCCTGCAGTCCATGATGGACAATCTTCCTGTTAATGTGCTTCTTGCGGATACTGATTTCAATCTTATCTATATGAATCCGGCATCTATAAAAACATTGAAAATTCTGGAAAAGCAACTTCCTGTTTCGGTTGATCGAATAGTTGGTCAGAAAATAGATATCTTTCACAAAAATCCGGCATTACCTAGAAGCATTGCGGGCGATCCAAAAAATCTTCCACATAAGGCCAATATTAGACTTGGAGCTGATACGCTGGAGCTTAATATTTCTTCCGTTTTAGACAAAGACAGAAAACACATCGGTGCGATGGTTACCTGGTCCGTCATTACTGACAATGTAAAAGTTGCCAATGAAGTGGCAAGTGTCGTTCACACCCTTACCTCTGCTTCAGGTGAGCTGACAGCGAGCAGTCAAAGTATGGCGGCCGGTGCTGAAGAGACTGCTGTGCAGGCCCAGGGAGTTGCGGCTGCTTCTGAGCAGGCCACAAGAAGCGTGCAATCAGTTGCTGCAGCCTCTGAAGAGATGACTAAAAGTATTAATGAAATTGCAAGCCGTGTTCAGGAAATGTCAAACATTTCTCAGCAGGCGGCTAAAGATGCAGATTCTGCTAATGAGACGATGGGATCCCTTTCAAGATCCAGCGAAGAAATTGGTCAGGTTGTGAAAGTGATTACATCTATTGCCCAGCAGACCAATTTACTTGCACTGAACGCGACTATCGAAGCAGCAAGAGCGGGCGAAGCCGGAAAAGGATTTGCTGTTGTTGCCAATGAAGTTAAAGAACTTGCCCGTCAGACGGCAAAAGCAACGGAAGAGATTAACCAGAAAATTACCGGCGTACAAAAAGATACTCAAAGTGCAGTCGTGGTTATTCAAGGTATTGCAGGAATTATTTCAAAACTCAACGAGATTTGTATGACCATCGCCGCTGCTGTTGAAGAGCAGAATGCGGCCACTGCTGAAATTTCCCGCAGTGCCAGTGAAGCATCAAAAGGTACTTCGAGCGTGAATCAAAATATCCTGCATGTTTCAGCTACCGCACAGGAATCGACCAGAACGGCAACCGAAATCCAGAAAGCATCTGAGTCGCTCGCACAGGTTGCTGTTCATATGGATGCGACGATAAAAGAATTTCTAAAGAAGATGGGATTGTAAAATGGAGATCCCGGCGACAAATAAAATATTGGTGCTTGTCGTCGATGACTCAGCTGTAATCCGCGGACTATGGAGCAAACTGATTGACGGCATTGTCGACATGAAAGTTGTCGGCACTGCTGTCAACGGGGCTGCCGCCCTGGAATTCCTCAAAAGAAATAGTGTGGATATTGTCATTCTTGATCTTGAGATGCCTGAGATGGATGGTTTGACAGCATTGCCGATAATGCTCGATCGGCACCCAAAAATTAAAGTGATTATTGCCAGTGCATTGACAACTAAAGGATCGGAAATGGCAATCAACGCTTTAACTCTAGGAGCTTCAGACTATATTGCAAAGCCAACATCACTTTCACTTTCAAATGGAGTCAAAGAAGTTTCTGAAGAGCTGCTGAAAAAAATAAGAATTCTTGCTCCCGGAGAGTCTAGAAAAGAAATTAATCCAATAATAAAAATGCCGGCCATGAAAATCACGGGCAAAGAAAATTTTAAAGCCCTGGTTATTGGTACAAGTACCGGCGGTCCTAATGCACTGGCGGTTGTTTTAAAGAATCTAACTTCTTCATTTGATCTGCCCATAATTATTGTTCAGCACATGCCTGCATATTTTATTGTTGCACTTGCGGAAAGAATCAACAGGGAAACGAAACGACCATGTCAGGTCGTCGTCGATGGCGACAAAATTGAAAACGGAGTGATTTATATTGCCCCTGGGGATTTTCATACGGTCATCGAAAAATCCGGCAATGCGATTTCATTTAAGCTCAATAAAGAACCGGCAGAAAATTTCTGCCGACCGGCAGTTGACCCTTTATTTCGATCAGCAGCAAAAGTTTATGGTCCCGAACTTCTGGCAGTGATCCTGACGGGCATGGGTGAAGACGGTAAACGCGGATGTGAAGAAGTTCAAAAAGTCGGCGGCACAATCGTTGCACAAGATGAGGCGAGCAGTGTTGTCTGGGGAATGCCCGGAGCAGTTGCACGCGCCGGGCTGGCCACAGCAGTTCTGGCCCTGGGAGATATCGCACATTATGTTGAGAAAGTTGTTAAGGGAGAAAGAGTATGACCATTTCAAATGAAGACTATGCTTTTCTGGCCAAGGTGCTGGTGGAAAAAAGCGGGATTGAATTAGGTCAGGGAAAAGAGTATTTGATAGAGAGCAGACTTCAACCTCTGGCAGCTAAATTTGGAATTAAAGATATTGCTGAACTCATTAATAAGTTAAGAACAAAGCATGACCCGAGTCTTCTGTGTGCAATCATAGACAGCATGACTACAAATGAATCTCTTTTCTTTCGCGACGGAACACCGTTTGAGATTCTCAAAAATAAAATTATACCCGAATTGCTGGCATCTCAGGCATCGAAAAAAAGACTTTCAATCTGGTCAGCGGCGTGCTCCAGCGGACAGGAGCCATACTCAATCGCCATGTCTATTTTGTCATCAGGAAGAAATCTCGAGGGCTGGACGATAGAAATACTGGCCACTGATCTTTGCAGTACAATTCTGCAGAAAGCGCGTGAAGGTATTTTTTCTCAATTTGAAATTCAAAGAGGCCTGCCCCAGGAAATGCTGTCACGCTATTTCACCCAGCATCCTCAAGGCTGGCAGATTAATGAGCAGTTCAGGAAAATGATCGTATTTAAAGAGATGAATCTGATTGATCCATTCAGCCACATAGGGCCTTTTGATCTTATTTTTTGCAGGAATGTTCTGATTTATTTTGGAGTCGAAACAAAAAAGCAGGTACTGGAAGGGCTTTCAAACAGACTTAATCAGGACGGGTTTCTTTTTTTGGGCGGTTCAGAAACATTGTTGGGAGTAACTGAGATTTTTGAAAAAATGAAAGGGGAAAGCGCATCCATTTATAATAAAACACAAGGTATCAGGAGGTAATATATGTTTGATCTTAAGACAAGAATTCTCATCGTGGACGATGCGATGACGATGAGAAAAATGGTTGGGAAAATGTGCAAGGATTTGGGTTACACCGATCTGACTGAAGCAGCAGACGGCTTGATTGCATGGGAAGCGATTACTTCAACACCAATACCATTTGGCCTGGTTATCTCTGACTGGAACATGCCAAATTGTACCGGACTGGAGTTACTCAAAAAAGTCCGTGAAGATGCAAAGTTTGAAAAATTGCCTTTTCTGATGGTAACCGCAGAAGCGGAACAACATCAAATAGCAGAGGCCATTAAAATTGGTGTGGATAATTATCTTATTAAACCATTTGCTCAGGTTGATCTGGTCAAAAAACTGGAAGCTGTTCATAAAAAACGCGGGGCTTAAATTAAATGAATGCAGAATCAAATACAGCCTATCAGATATTGCCGTCTGAGGGATATATCATTATAAAATTTAACGGGCATCTCGGCTCAGATGTCGCCCAGCTTTTCAATGATGAAATAAAAATGCTGACAGGCGGCCCGCCATTTAATCATATTATTATTAATTGCAGTAATCTGTCTGAACTAACAAAGCCGTGGATTAGAGTTCTTATTCACCTGGTGCACGATATCCAGAAAATGAACAAGGACGTACGCTTTATTATGGTTTCACCTGATGTAAATAAATTCTTTGTCACGGAAGGTGTCAATGATATATTTAAGACCTGCTCCAATCTGCGAGAGGCACTTGTTCAGTTAAAACTTGTCACCAAAAAAGCGCTGGATACTAATTTTATCAATCCTTTTCTGGATGCGACCCTGCAGGTGCTGAAAGTTCAGGCCCAAACCGATGCAGTCCCCGGGAAATTATTTATTAAAAGTGAGAAGGATAAACTCTCTGGTGATATTTCCGGAGTGATCGGGATTGTAAGTTCGACCTTTAATGGTTCAGTTGTGATTTCTTTTCCGGAACAAACTTTTTTAAAGCTTATGTCCCGAATGCTCGGTGATGAATTTACGATTCTCACAAAAGAAATTGCCGACGGTGCAGGAGAATTGACCAATATTATTTTTGGCATGGCTAAAGTTGTGCTGAATGAAAAAGGCTACGGAATCAACACCGCCCTTCCTTCTGTCATTACCGGAAAGGGGCACTCCGTGACCTCGCTCACAAACGGCCCCATTGTCGTCGTTCCTTTTGAAACGGACATCGGCCCGTTTTTTGTGGAGATCTGTATTTCAGCTTAGTTTATTTTCTGGAAGCACTGACTGAAGTCAAGATCGCTTCCTGAATCTGCTCTCTCATTCCAGTTACGTTTCCAGAGCTGTAGGGAACCAGTATCGTATTTGTCTGTGCATTTTTACTCATGGCCTCAAGAGCATCATAGTGTTGAGTGATGAGAAGGATAGTCAGGACTTCTTCATTGTTGATGCCAGATTGCTTTAAATCTTCAATGGAAGCTTTCAAACCGGCCGCAATTTCTTTTCTTTGATTGGCCATCCCGAGTCCCTGGAGGCGCTTGCTCTCAGCATGGGCCTCTGCCTGCATGACAATACCGATTTTTTCAGCTTCTGCCTTTGACATCGCCGCGTCTCTTAATCTCTCGGCTGCATTGATCTCGTTCATTGATTGTTTAACTTTCTCATCCGGATCAATGTCCGTAATAAGAGTTTTAATAATTTTAAAACCAAAATCATCCATGGATTCTTCCAGAGATTCTTTGACTGCCATTGCAACAGTGTCTTTGCTGACAAATACATCATCCAGAGTGAGTTTTGGAATTTCACTTCTTACGACGTCAAAAATATAGCTCTCAATCTGGGCAACAGGATCAGACAGTCGATAATAGGAATCATTAACTTTGTCGCGGATGATCTGGTATTGGACCGAAACTTTTGTTCTGACGAAAACATTATCTTTTGTTTTGGTTTCAACTTCAATATCTTGCTGAGCAATTCGAAGACTTCTTCTCACAATGATTCTGTCAATGAGAGGAATTTTAAAATTCAGACCTTCGTGAGCTGTCGCATGATATTTCCCAAGTCGCTCGATAATCGCAGCGGTTTGTGAATTGACGATGTAAATTCCATCGAAGATAATAAAGGCTAGAATCACCAGTCCTATAATTGTAAAAAGATTCATCTTCAGTCACTCCATGAAACAAAAAAATATTGTTTGTTATAATAGCACACTAATTTTAGTTTTAATTAAAAACGAATTTAGTCAGGTGAATATGAACTTGGCATATTCTCTGCTCTAAAAACTGACAGAACGATGGTCATTCTCAAGGAGGACTTTATGTTGCTGTCACGTTGCAAAATTAACTTGGTTCACAATTTTTACCTTCTCCTTGCATTTCTCCTTTCATTTCATTGGGCAAACGCATTTGCTGCTGGAGGCAATTTCTTTGATACACTCGATCCAAGATCGCCTGACATAGAAAAAATTCTGAAAGACTTAGATGAAGATTATGAAAAAACGACGGGCCTTTCTGCCCATCTTGAGGTCGATCTTCTTGAAGATTTACTGCCTCGATGCTTCAGAAATTCATGTAAGATCTGGGCGGACATAGATAAAAGAGTGCAACGACTTTATTTATATATAGACGGCGTTCTGACTTATACCTGGAAAACGTCTACCGGACGAGAGGGCTTTGAGACACCTGATTTTGATACTCATCCCGACGGCAGAATCTATAAACGCTACACATCGACGAAATTTCCGGAAGGGGATTATAACGGTCTGGGAAACATGCCTTTTGCCGTCTTTATCGACGGTGGTTTTGCCATTCATGGCACCACAAGAGGAAGCTGGCCAAACCTGGGAAGACCCGCGAGTCACGGCTGCATCAGGGTTCATCCCGACAACGGTCAAATCTTTAATGTCCTTGTAAGAAGAACTGGTGTGAGGAATGTTTGGATAACCATAAACTAATTTCGAGCTGCGAATAATTTCCTTAAAAAATTGAAATTTCTGATTAGGAAGTGTACTTTTTGGAAATAAATTTAAAGGAAAATTATGAATACAAAATCTGCTTCCAAATATGACGCAATAATTGTAGGTGCCGGACATAATGGTCTTGTAACTGCAGGATATCTGGCCAGGGCCGGTTACAAGGTTGCAGTCTTTGAGGCCCGCTATATTGTTGGTGGTTGCGCAGTTACGGAAGAAATTTTTCCAGGATATAAAATTTCATCACTGTCCTATGTAAACAGCCTTTTTAGACCGGAAATTATTCGCGATTTAAAGCTAAAAGATTTTGGCTTTGAAATGATGCCTCGCAATCCTTCAAGTTTTACTCCCTTTCCTAACAATAAATATTTACTGATGGGCCCTGATAAAGAAATGAACAGGAGAGAAATTTCCAAATTCAGCGTACGTGATGCAGAGATGTATCCAAAATACGAAGCGATGTTGGAAAGTCTTGCTGAATTCCTTGAACCAGTGATGACGATGACTCCACTTACGCCTGCTAAATCTTCTATTGGCGATTATATGAGTTATTTAAAATTTGCTCTAAAAAAACATGGCAAGATTAAAAAAGAATGGCATGAGTTGATGCGTTTCTTAACCGGCTCTTCTGCAGATATGTTGAACCACTGGTTTCTTAGTGAAGAACTAAAAGTAACGTTGGCTACAGATGCGGTCATTGGCTCCAATGCAAGTCCTAGTACACCGGGTACATCGTATGTGCTTTTTCATCATGTCATGGGCGAATGTAATGGAGTTAAAGGCGTGTGGGGTTATATGCGCGGGGGCATGGGCGGGCTTACGCAAAGTCTTGCCAAATCTTGCCAGGCCCTGGGGGTAGACATTTTTACTTCCACTCCGGTAGAAAAAATTCTCACGAAAGACGGCGCAGTGATCGGTGTGGTGGCCCTTGGAAATGAGTACCACTCAAAAATTGTTGCCTCCGGTGCAACCCCACGGATTACATTTGAAAAATTACTTTCACCGGATCAACTTCCTGAAGCTTTTCTCTCAGATGTAAAACGCATCAATTACGACAGTGCTTCCATTAAAGTGAATTTAGCTCTTTCAGAATTGCCTGACTTCACAGCATGCCCGGGAAAAACTCTGGGGCCTCAGCATATGGGAACGATCCACATCTCACCCAGTATGCAATATATTGAAGAAGCCTATGCTGATTCTGTTGCCGGACGCTGGAGTAAAAATCCAATTCTTGAATGTTCAATTCCAACATCTGTAGACAACACTCTGGCCCCTCCGGGAATGCACATCATGAATATTTTTACTCAATACGGTCCATACAATTTAAAGACAGGCACCACATGGGATCAGGAAAAAGAAGCGTATGGTGACCGGGTTGTTGAGGTTTTATCTCAGTACGCTCCTAATATTAAGAATGCCATTGTTCACCGCCAGGTTATAACTCCCATGGATATGGAACGAGAATACAATCTTACCGGAGGGAGTTTGCACCATGGTCGCCTGAGTTTGGATCAAATGTTTAACATGCGGCCGGTCCCCGGATTTGCTGATTATACGACACCAATAAAAGGACTATATATGTGTGCCAGTGGATCTCATCCAGGCGGGGGAGTCATGGGAACTCCAGGTTGGAATGCTGCACGAACTATTTTGAAGGCATGAAAATATAATGACTATTGATGAGAGAAGCGCTCGAATAAATTCTGGGTTATGGAAGAAAACAAAACGATAGAAATTATCGGTAAGCATGGTGCAACACTTTCCATCATTGAGGTCGGATTAGGTTCACTATTGCACGCTTTGCACATTCCTTTTTCAGGAGTCTTTTTATCGCTTAATCAAGGATACATACTTTGCTGGGCCAGTCTTCAGTCCCGCGAACTTCCGGAGAATCTTTGGATAACATACAGTATTTCAAATGTCGCTGCCGTTTTAAAATCTCTCTCGCCGGCAGGAAAAAAACTGGGCCCCATGTTGAGTTTAAGCATGCAAGGATTGCTTTTTAATATTGGAACTAACATTTTTGGAACGAATTCTATCGGACTTTGCCTGGGAATGATTCTTTTATCTTTATGGGCATTCATCCAGCCGCTCATCACGTACTATTTATTTTTTGGTGAAAAATTATTTACAGCCGTTGAGTATCTTTACCAAAAAACTTTGCCTCATCATGGATTAAAAACAGAAAAGCTGATCTGGATTTTTTTCGTTTTAGTTTTGACTAAGCTTCTTTTTGGCTGTGTTATTGCAATCATCGCATGGAAAAGACAGGGCTGTGACCTTTATGCAAAAAAATACGAAGAAGAATTGCATAAACTGGGCAGGGTAAAGATAGCAGTTGAAAACTCAAAAAAGGGCAATGCTTTTTTTTCCGCAGTTAAGGATTTGTTTCGCCCGCTTTTTCTTGTTTCATTAATAGTGACAGGACTTTTTCTTTATTTTTCTCAGTACAACAATTCCCAGATAGCTATTTATCTTTTGCGACCAATTGCTATCGGTTTTATTTTCTTTTATATATCCCGCACGCTCACTTTAGATCGATGGCTTATACGATTGGAAAATAGCCGTTTCAGAACTTTCAGTCGGGGATGCCAAAATGCTTTAGAGAAAATGAGAACACTGCTTTAAGTAATACTGCCACTAATTGGAAACGAGATATATGAAATTTTTTAAAAATATGTTTTTTATGGAAGCTGATCCTTTGATCAAAAAAGGAAAGACCAGAGTCATAGTAGAAAGCGATATGCTGGCCCTGCCGGAACATTTAAATCCGAGGGGCAAGGTTTTTCCTGAAGAGGAAATCGATTGGTCGAGTCCCGGGAAGCATCTTTACTCCATCTTAAAAGCGGCCCGCTCAAAGCTGGTACCGGCCTATACTTGGTATTTTGTTTCGGCCCTTTTTTCACTTTCAACGCCGTTGTTAGTTAACCGCTTTGTTACTTTGATAGGTACAGGTGTAACAGCTTTCAATCTTAAAGAGAGTCTTTTTACAGGAGTTCTGTTGGGATTTTGCGGATTCATGACAGGCTTCTGTTTGCAACATTATTTTCTACATGCACTGGCTGCTTTTCAGATCGCCACTAATATCCTCAACAAGAAAATTTTCTCTCACAGCTTGAAACTTACTTTGCAGTCAAAGGGAAGAAACCCCGTAGGCGATGTTGTCAATCACATGAGCAGTGACAGCGATGCTGTTGCAGATTTCACCTTTGTCTTCGGGGACCTTGCCAGTAATACTTTTCTCATTCTTGGCGTTATCGTCATGCTTTTTTATTTTATGGGTATTACTGCAATTGCCGCTCTCATTGCTTTTTTCTCACTGGCTCCGCTAACCAGGTATGTCGCGACCAAATTTACCAAACTAGAAGAAGAGATGATGGCCTTCAGAGATAAAAGAGTCACATTGATGACTCAGACATTGAATGCAATCAGAGTTGTAAAATATTTTGGATGGGAAAAAAGTGTTGAAAAAGAAGTGATGGAAATCCGCGATAAGGAACTTGTGAGCCGCAAAAAACTGGCGCGCTCGGAAGTTTTATCAGGCCTGGGCTATATGGCCATTTCGACAGTGGTTCTCTTCATTGCCCTTGCTACGCATGCACTTCGGGGACAGAAAATTGATGCTGCTCTGATTTTTACCTGCGTTTCTTTGTTTGGTTTAATTGAGGGTCCTTTTGGTGACCTTTCCCATTTAATTTCACGTTTTACAAATGGCTATGTAGGGGCGGGCAGAATTCTTAAATATTTGTCTCAAGAAAGTTTAGATGATGAAATGTTGGCTTTTGATGATTCCAAAAATCCGGTAGGAGTCGAACTCAATAATGTCACTGCTTATTTTGAAGATAGAGAAAAAAGTATTCTCAAAAATATCAATTTAACGATTGAGCCGGGAGAGGCGATTGCCATTGTAGGTGCCGTCGGCAGCGCAAAGAGCGCACTTCTTTATGCCATCTTAAGAGAAATGAAATTCAGCCATGGCTCAATCCATTTTAGCGGGGGCAAAAAACCGAGCATTTCTTATTTGCCTCAGGAAGCCTATATTATTAATTCAACTTTGCTTGAAAATATCCTCTTTGGTGAATCAGCTTCCGATAAAGAAATTGATCATGCCCTTTTTCTCTCATGCCTTGAAAGAGACCTGGAGACTTTTAAAGGTGGATTGAAAACAGAAATTGGTGAAAAAGGAGTTAATCTCTCCGGTGGCCAAAAACAGAGAGTGGGCCTTGCCCGCGCCGTTCTTTATGACCCTCAGCTTATTCTTTTAGATGACCCATTATCGGCAGTTGATGTCGATACTGAAAAACTTTTATGTGAAAGACTGCTTTTTGGTGAATGGAAAAATAAAACTAGGATTATAGTCACACATAGATTATCTCATCTTTATCTTTTCGATAAAGTCCTTTTCATGGATGATGGAGAAGTGGGGGCCATCGGGACTTTTGAAGAAGTTTTATTAACTTCAAATAAGTTCAAGGCTTTCTATGCTGAACATAATAAGTCTCACGCTAAAAATGAAGAGGAAATGCTTATCTCCGAGCATGCCAAAATATCTTCAACCCTTGGCGATGATAAAGGACGTATTACTGAAGATGAAGACCGGGAAGTTGGTGCCGTAGAAAAAACCATTTATCTGGATTATTTAAAATCCCTCGGCGGCGTCAATCCGAAAACTGCACCGTGGATACTGACACTTTTAGTTCTGGGTGCGCTCGTCGTGGCAATCACTCCTTTAATCCAGAAATCCTGGCTTTCCTATTATTCAACTCATCAAATGGAATGGACTGCCATTAATGCCATTGGCGTTTATGGCATTATAGGAATTGGCGTACTTCTTGTTGGATTGCTCAATAATTTTTTCTGGCTTGACCGTGGTATTAAGGCCGGAAAAACGATGCACGATAAAATGCTTCAAAGCGTTTTGAAGGCGCCGGTGCGCTTTTTTGACTCCACTCCCGTCGGAAGAATTATTCAAAGATTTTCCCGCGACATTGAATCTGTAGATGTTTATTTGCAATGGAGCTTTATCGCCGTTGTTAACTGCGTTTTGCAGGTGATTGTCTCCGTCGGATTAATTCTCACTCTCGTTCCCCTGATGGCCATCGTGATTGTTCCGGTTCTCTACGCCTATTATATTGTTCAAAAAAATTACCGAAGCCCTGCAAGAGAAGCAAAACGTTTTGACAGCATTTCGAGATCGCCTCGTTATTCACATTTTAAAGAGACATTACAAGGTTTGATTGTTATCAGAAGTTATTCTAAAGAAAGCTGGTTTACTGAAAACTTTTTTAACAAACTCGCTGAAAGCCAACGCATGTTTTATTCGCACTATATGCTCAATAGATGGTTTTCTTCCCGCATTCCTCTTGTGGGTGGAGTTATCTCGATGGCAACTGCGGTGGGAATCACCCTTTCAGCTTATTATGGGCTGATGACGGCGGGGACTGCAGGTCTCATTACAATTTATTCTCTGTCATTCTGGAGTTATCTGAATTGGGGCGTGAGAATGTTTGCCGATATTGAATCGCGCATGACATCGATTGAGCGGTTGAAGTTTTTTGCCAACATTCCTCCGGAAAAAAGCGTGATGAAAATTTCTTCAGGAGAAATACATGATACATGGCCCTCGAAGGGAGCACTGGTAGCGAAAAATTTAAAAGTCCGCTATGCGGATCATCTCCCGCAGGTTTTAAAAGGCGTGAACTTCAATGTTCATGCAGGAACAAAAGTGGGAATCATGGGGCGAACTGGTTCAGGAAAAAGCACCTTGTTCCAGACACTCTTTCGTTTTATCGAACTTGAGGATGGACACATCTTAATTGATGGCATCGACATCGCAACTGTTCCGATAGAACGATTGCGAAAAAGTATGGCCATTATTCCTCAAGACCCGACCCTTTTTATGGGGACAATAAGAAATAACCTCGATCGCTATAATGAATATGAAGATGAAAAAGTGATTGCCGTTTTAAAACACGCCGGACTGATGCCGTATATCGAAGCTCTTCCTAAGGGGATCCATTCAGAAGTTGTGGAGGGCGGACAAAATTTCAGTCAGGGCCAGAAACAGCTTTTATGTCTGGCACGTGCACTGCTTATCAACGCAAAGATTATTATTATGGATGAGGCCACTGCCAGTGTAGATGTACAAACGGATGCTCTTCTACAAAAAGTTATTCGTGAAGAACTTAATGGGGTCACCATGCTGATTATTGCCCATCGGCTGGGAACTGTCAGCGATTGCGATCAGATCATCGAAATTGTGGGCGGCGAATCCAAAATCATAAAGAACGAAGCAAGAGTTCATTGATTTATTCAATGTTTCCTTAATTTCATATTTTTTTCGTATTGATATATCCATTGACTGAAAATTTTATAAAAGCAGAATGAACAAGTGCTTTAAATTTTTAGAGGAGAATCATATGAACGAAAATATAACTGCTGAGACTGAAGCTGCAAAAGGTTCCCAAAAAGGCATGCAGGTAAAAGCTGTTCCGGATGAGTACGCAGGTGCCACTCCTTACCTGTACGTCAACATGGCCGCAGCTGCTTTGGAATTCTATCAAAAAGCATTTAATGCAAAAATATTGGTTTCAATCAAGGATGATAAAGATCGAGTCGTTCATGCTGAAATACAGATTGGTAAAGCAAGAATTATGCTTTCTGATGAATTCCCTGAGATGGATTGCTATAGCCCTCGTCACCTTGGTGGAACGACCAGTGGAGTTACATTGTTTTTTGAAGATTCCTATAAAGTTTTTGAGCAGGCTATCTCAGCAGGCGCAAAAGAGCTTACTAAAATTGAAGATTCATTTTGCGGTGATCGCGGTGGAAAAATCGTGGATCCCTTTGGCCATCAATGGTTCATATACAGTCGTAAAGAAAATATTTCCTATGATGAAATGAAAAAACGTGGAGAAGAAATGTTCAAGAGACATAAAACTCATTAAGAGGTAAGCATGAACAGAAAGCACACATGGCCGTCGCTTGATTACAAGGAATGGAAAAATACCTATGAAACTCTTCACCGATGGGTGCAGATTGTCGGCAAGTTAAGACTTTGCAAATCGCCCTGTCTTAATCATTCCTGGCATAGCACGCTTTATATTTCCTCCAGGGGGTTTTCTACTATGGCGATACCGGATGGGGAGCGAAATTTTACGGTTGAATTTGACTTTATAGATCATCAGCTAAAATTTCAGACCAGTGATGGATATGAGGCCGGTTTTAAGCTTAGAAATGAGAGCGTGAGCGCTTTTTATCTTCGTTTTCTGGGCTGTCTGAAAAAATTAAAAATAGAGGCGCATTTTGATCCTCATCCCAACGAAACTTCAGATTATATTCCCTTCAGCGAAGATTTTAATCACAGCACTTATGTTCCGGGGAAGGCCCATCGCTGCTGGCAGGTAATGGTGAGAGTCAATAATATCATGAATGAATTCAGGTCAAGCTTTAGTGGAAAGTCCAGTCCGGTCCATTTTTTCTGGGGAGGTTTTGATCTGGCAGTCACCAGATTTTCAGGTCGAAGTGCTCCCGAGCATCCGGGAGGCTATCCGCATATCTCGGATTTGGTCGTGAAGGAAGCCTATTCACAGGAAGTGACAAGTTTCGGGTTCTGGCCGGGAAATGAAATGTATCCGCATCCGGCCTTTTATAGTTATGCATATCCAGAACCGCTCAATTTTAAGCGCGAATCCATTGAGCCTTTTGAAGCTTTCTATGATGAAAATTTAAAGGAATTCATTTTGCCGTATGAAGCAGTCATTGCTTCAGAAGATCCGGGAAAAATGATTCTCACTTTTTTTAATTCAGCTTATAAGGTAGCTGCGAAACTGGGCAACTGGAATCAGGAATTGCTCGAAGAAAATACATACTTAAAAATGATCAAAGAGCAAACCCATCACAGGGCCTTGGTGTAGGGGATCGTTTTAATAAGAGCATCGCAGGTATCGTTTACTTCTTCAGTCTTATGAATTCTTCCCGTCGTCGACTGGATTGTTCTCCCGATAACATTCATTCCAAGATAAGATAGTTGAAGGCGCATAATGACCATGGCCTGAATGCCGCTGCCGGCGCTGAAGCTGGCTATCATAGCGGGTTTGCCATTGAATATTTCTCGCCAGTCTTTTGTAGAGCGGCTGACCCATGCTAGAAAGTTGTTGAATGAAGGAGGTGGACCTCCGTTGTATTCAGGTGCTACAAAAACAAAAGCATCTGCGGAAATATGCTTTCGATAAGGCTTAATCAGCTCTTCTGCAGAATGTTCAGCTTCGGCTGCGCTGGTATAGAGGGGAAGTTTCATTTCCACAATATTCAGAAAGCAGGTTTCAATATTTTTGTCATTCAAAACTCCGGCGATCTCGTTGCCGAGGGCGAGATTCTTTCCAATGCTGGCGACGACTATACATATCTTTTTCTTCATGAGGTTTCCTTGGATAAAATAATAAATACTAACTTTTTAGAAAATTTACCGCAGCATATAATTTAGCCTTTTTTAGCGTGAATGTGTCAAGCATTTGATAGAAGTAGGAATTGAATATTATATTTTTTTGTCATGGATCTCATATATTAAATGTATTTTTTCTATTTTTCCAGTTGATGCAATCTACCTAACGATCAGTAATCTTTCTAACAGATTACTGCATTCGCTGACTGAAAAAGGCTTGCTTAGAAAAAGAGGGGCAGGCTCTTCGGAATCAAGCAGGGCTGTAAGTTTATCAAGTTCAATACCAGAGATGATGACAATTTTCATATCGGGGTAATGGGCTCGACAAAACTTCCAGAGATCCAGGCCGGTCCTGGCTCCCTCTAGGAAGATATCGCAGATCATAAGGTCATAGGGATTTCCGGCCTTGGTCTTAGATCTCTTTTCCAGAGTACTGAGTGCTTCTTCAGCAGATGTGGCCCATTCAAGTTTTAAAGTAGAGTCGATGCTTATAAGTATCCGGTCAATGACAGCAGAAAGTTCGAGATCATCCTCTACAACAAAAACGGAACGACCAATATCTTTTTTGAGCTTTTTCATTGCTTCACCTTTTTGAAAAATGAATGGAGGTAATACACGAGATAAAAATCACCGTGTAAATGTTACCTTAAGTTTTATAGGAGTTTTGATGACGTTGGCAACAAGTTCTGATCGTCACAACGAAATGCAGATATTGCTCGCAAAAGAACTGGAGCTTAACGGAATTCGTTTTGATCTTCACAAATGGCTTTCCTCAAATTCCACGCTGGAGGAATTGTCATTAATAATTGCAAGCGAGGCGCATGAAGGAATCATACCTTCGTTAGGTGTCATCTTTGTTGAAGTCGCCTCGGAACTATTTGGTGTAGACTATGTCCTCGTTGCAGCCGATCAGATTGATATGGCCAGGAAATTTGCAAATGGAGTTGACTGTTTTCTTCTTTATGAAAAGGAAATATTTTTCGGATTGGTTTATTTTAGAGAGCCTATATTGAATGAGCTGCTGCTCGTGCGTGCTTTTCCACCGTCAGGAGGATTGTTTGTACAAAGAGGATCAGGGGGGATTGTAAAATTTTTTCAGGGCAACAGTATTATTCTGCTGGAAAATAGAAACTGGTTTACAAAGCCACTCATTAAGGAAGCTGCATGGAAAATATCCCGCTGCGTGTCTGAGGTTAATCACACTGTGCTTAACCGGATACTGGAGTTTGCATTTCATTTGTTGAGTCCAATACCACAGGTAGGTGCAACCATTGTCTGGTGGTTAAAGGATATTCACGAAGAAGGTGCGGAGTTGCAGACAACTGGAACAGATATTTCCGAATTTAAATTTTCCATCCTGGATGAAGCCAGATCGGTTACGTTCTGCCACTTTCTTTCACAAATGGATGGTGCTACCTTCCTCGATCGAAGCGGAATGTTTACCAAAACGGGGATTCATTTGAAAAATTCGAACAAGAGTCGGGGATTGATTCCTGAATTAAAGGGGACAAGGCACACTTCGGCGCAGAGATTTTCCTATGACTTTGCTGACAGCCTGGTCATAACGGTTTCGAGCGACGGACCGGTAACAATTTTTTCGGATGGAGTAAATATAGCAGATCTTGCCATTCATCCTTCTCATAAAGCGGCTCACGATCTGAAAAATATGCTGCCAGACAAACAGGAAGATATTTCAAGTTCTTCCTACGAGGTAAACTGCCAGCACTGCGGGAAAAGGCTCATGATTGAACAAGTGAATGTCATGGACTGGAATAAAGAAACAGATATCAATTGCATTGTATGCCAGTCGCTTTTGAGTACTTTAGAATGCTTTACTGTTGAGTGCAGACCTTTTAAACGTTTTAACGATAATCATCCGGGGTAAGGAAAATGAAAGCAAAAACTAATTCAAACCGTGTTCATGAAATTGAAAAATACTTCTGTTCACAGGGAAAAGTTTATTTAGACAAAAGAGTTGAGGATTTGAAAGAAATTCAGCACAGTCTTGAAGACATCAAGGATACGTCTAATCTTGAAAAAATAAAAAAGATCGGTCATCGCATTAAAGGAAGTGCAGGGCTTTATGGTTTTTCAAAGTTGAGCGAGATTGGTTTCAGAATCGAGACGACGGTTCAAAGTGGTGATTTAACGACTTTATCCAATGTGGTCAGTGAATTTCAATCATTTTTGAACGAAGCTAAAACTGACAAAAAAAAATCATAGGTACGCATGAAAAAGTCCCGAAAAATTCTCATTATAGATGATGACCCTGAAATGCGAAAAGCTCTTCAGCATATTTTGGCCATCCTTGGGCATAAATCATTTTGCGCTAATAATGGAAAAATGGCGCTGGAAATACTTTCTCATTCTGAAAAACCTGCGCTCATATTTTGCGACATCATGATGCCAACAATGAACGGTCTGGAATTTTTGTCAAAATTAAAGAAGGACAGCCATCATAGTCTCTCTTCAATTCCGGTGGTGATACTTTCCTCGGAAAAAAATATGTCTTCGGAGGTTGCATTATACGGGGCCGGGTTTTTGAATAAATCTTTTGAAGTTGACGAGCTTATAAGAGTCATTGACCTATTCTGCTGACTTTATCATAATGAGGCATGTCCAATTTAATTTCACTGTTCACTATTTTAACGGCAATGTTGTCGATTCAATTTGGCGCTTCGATTGCAAAGAAACTTTTCCCTGTCGCCGGTATTGCCGGAACCACGATGCTTCGAGTGACAATCGCAGCAATAATTCTTCTGGGAATATGGAAGCCATGGAAAATAAATTATACTAAAAAAAATTATTTAATATTTCTGGGGTATGGCATTTCATTAGGCGCGATGAATTTGTTATTTTATTTATCGCTGGCCAGAATTCCTCTTGGCATTGCTGTGGCGCTGGAGTTTACCGGGCCGCTTTTGCTTGCATTATTTTCTTCAAAAAGAATCCTTGATATTCTCTGGGCCATCCTTGCCGGCACAGGCGTATGGCTGATACTACCTGTGGGAGATACTGCACACACGCTGGACCTAACTGGTATCGTGCTGGCTATCCTCGCCGGAATTTTTTGGGCGTTTTACATTATCTTCGGCAAAGCATCAGGTAAAAACACCCACAGCGGGCATGCAACAGCTCTGGGGATGATGTTTGCCGCCTTTGTTACAATTCCATTCGGCATTTATTACAATTCTCATGAAGCTTTTCAATTATCCATACTCCCGATGGGAATCCTTATCGCAATTCTTTCAAGTGCGCTTCCGTATTCTCTGGAAATGATCGCAATGAAAAACATTTCTGCTAAAACCTTCGGGATATTAATGAGTATGGAGCCGGCCGTTGCGTCTTTAATGGGTTTTCTATTCTTAAAAGAGAATTTAACACTTCTTCAGTGTTCGGCCATTGTCTGTATTATAATTGCATCGGCTGGAACGGCCTTAAGCTCTAAAGATTCCAGGGAAGTTCTTAACTGATGTTTTCAATTTTTTGAGTGTCACCGACAATCCATAAAAGGTCATCAGGTTGTATTTTTAACATAGAATCCGGATTCAGGATTTTTTCTCCATGGCGCTCAATTCCGACAACGAGACCATCGGTCATTTCCCGGAGGCCGGACTTGCGGATTGTTTTATTGGCGAAAGGCATATAATCTTTTACCAGAATTTTATGAAGGGCATAGTTTTCCACTTTTGTATTTGGCGTAAAGACCTTCGTCGATTTTAAAAAATGAGTCAGATTTTGAATCGATTCGTCGTTCCCGATAACTGCTACGCGGTCATTTGGGAAAAGTTTCTCGTCTCTGCCTGGCGCCGTTATGAAGAGATGCCCTCTTTCAATCAATGCGATGGAAGCACCGTATGTTTCTCTTATTTTCAGCTCGTGAAGGGTCCGCCCTGCCACTTCTGATTCTGCCGGAATGTTTAAATATGAGATGTGAGCATCCCATGGGCCGAAGCTCGGTGCTTCTGAAGCGATTTCCTTTTCTGAAAAATTTTTTATGAAATGTTTTTCAAAAACATCGTACACTTTTTTTAAAATTGGTGTGAATAAAAAGAGCATCACCAGTACCAGGATCTGGGCAAGGGTTATGACGAGCAGATTGTGAGAATAATAGGTTGAGAAATGAGTGAGCAGAGAGATGATGACCAGCAGTTTTCCGGCCACCAGTAGTGCAAATGCTATCCGGTCTTTTTTGTTGAATGACCAGGGCGTTGTTTTTTTTAGTAGAATTGCCCAGAGAAAAGGTGCTGTCAAAATGATGATGAGGGGGAGTCCCGGCAGACGCATCTTGTCTGGTAAAATCCATATGAGAAAATAAAATATTGAAGTGGTGATAACAGCGTTGATAAAGATCAGTGCCAGCGATGTATAGATATTTTTTTTTCTCTTTTCTTTTTCTTCCTGATTAGTATTGGGATGCAGCGGTTTATTTTTAATCGCTGGAGCTCTGTCGGGGAGACAGCGCGAAATCCAGACAAAGAGTGGATCGATATTTCTGATCAGATAGGGTGTAGTAAAGGTAGTGATAACTGAAATTCCTACTGCTATCGGGTAAAGAAACGTACTGGTAACTTTAAGATTGGTTCCAAGCGCGGCAATGATAAATGAAAACTCACCAATTTGGGCAAGACTGAGGGCCGCCTGTACAGAGTGCCTGATAGATCTTCTTGAAAGTAGCGCCCCAAGCATGATGCTTAAAAACTTTCCAAGGATAGTAACCAGAGTGAGAATTAAAATTGTTCCTGCGTGTTCAAGCAGTACTTTGGGATTTATCAGAATGCCGACTGAAACAAAAAAAATAGCGCCAAAAAGATTTTTGACCGGAAGTATCAGGTGTTCAATTTTTTTAACTTCATTTGTTTCGGCAAGAATAGATCCCATTATAAAAGCACCAAGCGCAGGTGAGAATCCCGCCATTGTGGATGCTATGACTGTAAGGAAGCAGAGGCCGAGGGCCACAACCAGCAGCATCTCCTCGTTTAATATTTTATGGATCGATTTTAGTATTGTTGGAATGATAAAAATTCCGCCAAGAAAACAGAGGGCTACGAAAAATGCAAGCTTTAAAGCTGAATAGATCAGCTCTTCACCGTTAAATTGTTTTGTAACAGCTACGGTAGAAAGAAGTACAAGAAGCAGAACTGCGACAAGATCTTCAACAATGAGTATTCCGAAAACAAACTCAACAAATCCCCGTCCCTTCATTCCGGTTTCCTGGATTGTCTTAATAATTATGGTTGTTGAAGAAATAGCCAGAATTCCTCCCATAAAAAGGCTATCCAGCATATTCCAGCCAAAAATGCGGCCGCTGACGTAGCCAAAAACAATCATAGACATAACTTCTATTATAGCTGTAACTGAGGCGGGGCCGCCTACTCGGGCGAGTTTTTTAAAACTAAATTCCAGCCCAAGAGCAAACAATAAAAAGATCACTCCAATATCTGCCCATATCTGAATATTGGGGAGATCGCTGACTGTTGGTATAAACCAGACATGCGAACTCACAAGAACACCCGCAATAATGTAACCTAGAACAACCGGCTGACCAATTTTTCTGAATAATATGGTGACAAATCCTGCCGCAATGAGAATGATGGCAAGATCCTGAATGAGGGTCGGAAGATGAATCATTTTGATTAATGGTGCACGGTAGGTGAGAGGACAATGTCATGAGCGCCTGCAACTTCCAGCAATTTATTTGCCCTGTTTGCTGCATCGGAATCATCGCAGCGGATTGACATTAAAATGCCGCCCTCTTTCACAGCATCTTCGTAAACAGGAGATTTATTCGTTGGAATTCTGCGTCCCAGAAGAAATCCCGCAAGTGCTCCGATGATTCCTCCCATCAACCCCATCGCCATTGACCTTCCAGCTATTGCTCCAATGAATAGTCCACCAATGAGCCCGGTTGCTGCGAAAGACCCGGCCTTTGTATTCTTTGTTATTCTCTTCAGAAATTCTTTTTCCGGTGAACGTACTGAGATGTCGGAATCTGTAAATCCGATCTGCTTGCAACGCTCGAGCGCAAGTTCACTAGAATCTTTGTCGTCAAAAATGGCGTAGACGGAGTATGATTTTTCGCTTGATGTTTTTGTTGATTGTGGTGAAGTCATTTTTATCCTCAATTGTTTCAATGCAATCCCCAGGCCAAGGGAGTCAATATTGTAGAAACCATTTCTTTATATGTTATATAGCCAGGTCCTTCAGATATGATTGATTTTCCCTTCTGCATTTCCGATATTGCCCCAGACACTCATGAGCAGATACATAGTTTTTTTTAACCTTTGATTATTTTTTTTATATTTTTTTTAATTCAAGTTTTTTGAAAATATATTCTGCAGAAAATACAAAATTAAGGAGGGACATGTGAAGGGACCTGCAGATAATGGATGGGATGAAAATTTAATTGTATCGGAACAATCTCTGAAGGCGAAACGCAACAGACTTAGTGATCATGAACTTGAAGAGCTGCGCGAGCATATTGATCTCATCTCATTTAATATCGGAAAAGTTTACCAGCACGCAAAGGACCGTTCCCGCAAAGAATTGAAGAAAGTAAAACATAATTTTCGGAAAAAACTTCATCATTTAGAATAAAATTAAAAATCAGGATTTATTCACTAAGTGATGATCTTTCAGCAGTCCCTTCCAAAGGACTGCTGTTTTTTTATGGAGAGGGGATCTGTTGACCCCCTCTGTGGTCTTTTACTTCTTTAATGGTGAAGATTTCTCTCCTGCCTTACCACCCTGTTGCATGCGTTCTCTGGATGAACTGTCTTGTGTGTTCTTACTGCCAGTGCTTCCGGGAGCTACGCCTTGCTTTGAGCCCTGGCCCACTCCAGATTGCCCCTGGCTGCTTGTTCCGACTTGTCCGGTTTTTTGTTTTTCTTTGTTATAATTTGGCATTGTGCATCTCCATTGTTATTGAAAACCAGTTTTTTAGTTTTCATTTGTATAAAGTGAGAATGCAACGGAGGGGCCATATGCTAATAGCACTTCCTAATTTACGCGTTAATGATAATATAAAGATATAGTTCCACAATTTATTATAAAAGGAGATTTTGTATGGCAAAAGGACAAGAAAAGGGAAGAGATAAGGGAAAGGAAAAAGGTAAGCCAAAATTGTCAACTAAGGAAAAGCAGGATAAGAAAAAAGAAAAAGCCAAGTCTAAGAGAGACTACTAGAATCCGGAGGGTGGTTTAAAGAATCACCCGCCTATTTTATTATCTGAAGTCCGGATAATTTCTCAATTTCAAGAACGGTTGTTTTGTATTTTAACCAGTCGTCTTTGTTCTCTGGCGCAGTTGTTAAGGGGCTGCACAAAGCTGTGCGATTATGCTTTGGGTTTGAACCATCTTTAAGCGTGTTGGGCATAATCACCGCAACTATGTTTTCCAGAGTTTCATTTGCATCAAATATAAAAAGAATTTTGAATTCCTTTGAAGGGACTTTTATATTTTGATCAGGTCCAATGGCCCCAAAGTCCTGATCAAAAATTGGACCAGCAATGACATAGATTTTCTTTCCCTGTTTTTTGACCAGGTCCCTGGAGTATTTTTCAAAGTGTGCCCAGAGTACCCGGTTGAGGTAGGGAGTTTGTGGAATCATGTTGCTCATTAAAAAAGTAGACTCATTGTTTTCCCGCGTATCAGTCCGGTCTGCACTTGGTACCTGGTGGCCGCGATCGTAGCAGCTGCCTTTATATTCAGTCTGAGTCACAGCATGCTCCGAGAGGGAATTCTTTACGAGATAATCTTCAAGATCCAGGTCGGCTTTAAACTTGTTTGTACGCCCGGAATTTCCCATTTGATCCGGTTCAAGTTTCCAGGCAACCCAATTTGGGACTCTTTTGTATTTATTATAGGACAGGATGTATTGATCTCTTGATAGAACGATTTCTGATTCAAGAGATACGGGTATATTAGTAGCAAGATTTGGATTTTGATCAAGTGGAATATTTCCAAGAACAACTTCAATTTTTGCTGCAGCAAAATTTGGCAGGCAAAGAAAAGAGATCCAGACAGCGGATAGGAGTAAACGTTTCGTTGCTCTCATAATCAAAAAATCCTTCACAGAATAATTGTTCTGCAATAAATCTAATCTAACACATTTAGGCTGGATAGCTGAATAATGTCAGGATTTAGTTAATTTATTATGGAAAATGTAAGGGGAAGTAAGAGGGCCGCTGGGGAAGACGGCCCTAAAGCTCATCAATAGGTTTTTTCATCGATCGCTCTTTCTATTTCTATATCTCGTGCTCTTTTTTGTCTTTGACGAAATTCACGCTCTCTCATTGCCTTAATCCTGCTATTTGAGGAGTCGCGTACTTCATTTCTTTCGCCAGACTTAGCCGCAGAATTAGAAACATCATGAAAAACAGGCTTTTTTTCTGCAATCATAATTGACTCCTTTATAATTGTTCAGACTTCCTCATCCACTAGGATGCATCAGGTGCTCGGATTATAAAAATACAGAATAGCGATGAATAAGTTAATTTTTTGTGATGTAATTGCCGATCGGAATGGTTGGTTATTAAGCTTTTTTCTCTTTTACTTCAGGCAGCGTATCGCCCTTTAGCCATTTTTCAAAACCAAATGTGGTGATTTTCTCCATGGCTTCTTTCACTAGATCATTATCTTTTACATTTTGCCCCATGAAAACCAAACGGTGATAAATTCCTTTTGAAGGATCATTACTTGCTCTATTTGAAAAAGAGCGGAAATACTGAGCTCTTCCTATGTTGGCAGTACTAAAAGCATTAGAAGCAATTTCACAGGCACAAAAGCTGCTGATGGAAAAAGGCAGTTCAACCCCGGCACCATTTAAACCAAGCTCTGTTAATTTGGCAGGAGCGTGCAGGCTGATTCTGCTGTATTGAGAGTGCTTGTTCAGGTAAATTTTGTTGTCGTCCTTCTGCAAATTTTCTGGAAGTTTTTCTTCCAGTTTTTTTACCATGGATTCAAGTAGCGGGAGATCAACCGTAGCAGGCACATGCATGGCAAAGTCATAATTCTTTTTGAATTCTTCCACGCCAAAAATCTCACTTGTCGTGTAGGTTACGCAGTAACAAAAATTACTCTTAAGAAAGTTCTTGATGGCTTCAAACTTAGCTTTATCTTTTTGGATCATGGCCCGGTTTACAATAACAAGTTGAGGAAGCTGGTAAGGCATAACCTCAGGGATTTCAGCAAGAGAGGCATATCCGCGGGCACAATAGCGTTTGTCCGCTTTTATCATCTGCTTAATTTCATCACGGTATTCGGGGTCTGATTCAAAATATACAATCTTGATAGGTTTATCTTTTGAGGTGTCTCCATTGTTTTGAATCCAGGCAGAAAGTTTTTTTGTGTCTTTGACCTGATCTTTAAAGTTTAATTTGCAGAGAAAGCTGTTGGCATATTGATAATATCTTCCGACTTTATTTTTTTCCACGCATTCAAATCTTGCATTTGTGATTCCAATTTCATCAAATAATGAATTCTTGAAATCAATCGATTGTCCAGGCGACAAATCGATATTGGCTTCAATCAGACAGTGAGTGGATGAGATCCATCCCATGCGCCCATAACTTGTAAATTCCGCTTCGGTAGGAAATGGAACAGGTTTGTAATCAAACAACGCAGCATCAGGTGATTTGTATTTGAGAAACCATTTAATTAAACTTTGAAAAAATTTTGGAGACGGACTAAATCCCCGTCCACGATACAGAATCTGGCCCGCACCTGCTATCAGAAGCGCTTTTTTAAATTCTGTAGAAGTATCCGATGTGACAACAATAAAAAGCGTGTTCCTGGCAAAAACGTGGTTGCGCATTTTATTGATGAATTTATCTGGAAGAAGAGATTTGTCGTCGCCGTTTAAAATGACAATTTCCGGAAGCTCCTGAAGGATGTTTCTTTCGCCTGCTGAAATGCTCTGGATGTGTTTTAAGGGTATTTCTTCCTGTAGTAGAGCGTTGCTCACAAACCAATACAACTCAGGACCCTGGTCGATTACGGTAATACCCATACTTCTATTTTAAACCTAAAGAGAATTTGGGTCAAATACAGGCAATTAGGTCTGCAAGAGGGGTGAAGATACCAACAGTTAGAACCTAGAGAGCTGCTTTCTTAGGTCTTACCACCAGTACGTCACAGGGGGAGTACTTACATAAAAAATCGGCCAGAGAGCTTGAAAAAAATCCTTCAATTCCGTGTTTGCCTCTGGTCGCCACGACTGTCAGGTCTGCGTTTACATCTTTTAAATAGCTGCTGATTTTCTCTTCGCGAGAATGTGAAAAAAAGCAATGTACTTTTAAATGATCATCCTTAATGCCAATATCGTGGGCAAGTTTATTTAAAATGCCCAAAGTGCTTTGCTCTATTTCCGGATACTGAACCTCTGTCGGATAAATCACGGGAACTATATCTGCATTGTACATATGAATTTCGAACACATGAACAAAATGAACAGTTGCATCTTTGAAAGTCAGCAAATCAAGATTGCGGGGTAATGTTTTTAAAGTATCGATACTGTTCTGATTGAGATCAGTACATATGACTATATTTTTCATAGAAACCTCCACGAACACTTAAGCTTATTTAATCCTATAAATAATGGTTGTAAAACTTAAAAAAATTTAAGTTTCGGATGGAAAAGAGAATAGCAATAAGTGGCATTGGTTTTAATTATGAATTACAGAACATCTTCAGATTTAAAATGGCATTCAAAATTTTTTTCGTATAACTCGATCTGGATAGTCGGGTGATCAATCTTATAATGATGTTTTAAATGAGTGGTAATGTCTGTCAGCATCGAATTATTCGCCTGATGTGCATTCACTGTCATATGAACGCTCAGGGCGGTCTCTGTTGTGCTCATGGCCCAGATATGCAGGTCGTGTATTTCTCTGACATCAGGAAGACCAGTAAGATAGTTTTTCACAGCCAGAGGATCAATACTGAGCGGAACTGCGTCCATTGAAAGTCTTATTGAATCTTTAAGCAGTCCCCATGTTCCATAGATTATTGTGAGTGCAATAATAATACTGACCAAAGGATCAATCCAGGTCCAGGAAGTGTAGGAGATAATCACTGCAGAAATAACAACACCGAGAGAAATCAGGGCATCGGCGGCCATGTGAAGATAGGCACCTCTTATATTTATGTCATCATTTTTATTCTTGAAAAAAAGCAAGGCGGTCAATGAATTGATGACGATGCCAATCGCGGCAACAATCATGACAGTATTGGCATCGACGATATTTGGGGCGAAAATTCTATGAATGGCTTCCCAGAGAATAATTCCTACGGCAACAAATAAAAAGGCAGCATTAAAGAGAGCAGAAAGTATAGAAGATTTTCTCAGGCCAAAAGTAAAATTGGCCGTCGGTTTTTTGGTTGTCATCCAGAAGGCCATCCATGCCACGACGAGTCCTGCAACATCGCTCAGATTATGGCCGGCGTCTGCTATCAGTGCAAGTGAATTGGCAAAATACCCATAAAATCCTTCAATTAAAACAAAGATTAAATTAAGCGATATTCCAGCTGCAAAGGCACGGTTGTAATTTTTTGGACCATGGTGATGGTCGTGAGTGCGTGAATGTAAATGGTCGTGAGAGCAATTGTTATGGTTGTGCATATCCATCCGGAATCAAACATTCAAAGATAACTTTATAAGCTTCCTGTCTTTCTCTTGCGGTCATGAATGGGTTGACTGTCTTCCAGATATTCAACTTATCTTTTAAAGGTAAATGGCAAACGCCAACTCCGCTTTTGATATAACATCCGGGATGATAGGCAAGCGTGAAATCGGTTATGTGCTCGCAGGTTTTTTTCTGATCAATCGAATTCTTGCCGACGGGACAATTTTCATTGACCTCACATTCATCAATCAGTCCCTTTTGAAGACAAACCATGACGGAATAAATCCATTCGACGCCTTTGTCGGTGAACAATTTACTTTTAATATTGGCTTCATAGGCAGAACAAGTAGGGAAAGCAAGTTTGGTAAAATAATTGATGCCTACATCGTCACAGCGGTATTTTTTTTCCATGCAATGATAAAAACCACACATGGTGTAGGGGAAGCAGATCTCAGCCTTCGGGAGGCTGACAATCATATAATTATCTCTTGGTGTTAAACAGGAACTGGAGTCAGCACCACACTCGCCAAACTTAGCCTCTAGTTTTTTTATATAACTAGTGGTCAACTCAAGCTGCAGCTTATGTTTAATTCTTTCGGAAACATCATCCGCACTCGCAATTTTGATGACCGTAAAGAAAAGGGTAAAGAGAGTTAATAATTGTTTTCCCATCTATTCAGACTTGAGTTTTAAATTTGTTTTTTTCGCGTTTTTTGTTTTGGTCTCTGCCAGAGTCAACTCTACTGTCTTAACCATTGCCGGGTGATCAATCTTGTAAACCCCGCGCGCGATACGAGAAAATTTTAAGTCAGCGCCATCGCTATTTACAGATTCCAGCGTTCCCGTAAGATCTTTATACGGACCTTCATGCTTCACTTTTTCATCGTATACATAAATGACATTCTGCTCGAGCATAAAACAGGCTTTTTCAGTTTTATAAGGGGCAGGGCAATGTGCGCCGGCATGCGATGAGGCGATCACGGCCATAGCAGCAATAATTTTTTTAAACATTCAAACCCTCACATTTTCAGTTGTTTTTGTCATTAATATACCAGAAAATAGTCAAATGGAAATCTTGCATTCATTAGTTGATTTATTATTTCATATCGACGTTCACCTCGATTATGCAATCGCGAATTACCATTCGTGGACGTATTTGCTGCTTTTTTTAATTATCTTCGTCGAAACGGGACTGGTGATCATGCCTTTTCTCCCGGGAGATTCACTCCTGTTTGCCATCGGCGCGTTTACCGCTCGGGGATCGTTTGAATTCTGGTCCATCAGTTTTCTGATTTTGAGTGCGGCCATCCTGGGAGATACTATCAATTATGCCATCGGAAAGTATTTTGGTGAAAAATTGTTCAATATGCCCGAGAGCAGATTGTTCAACAGAAATCATCTTCGCAAAGCCCATGACTTTTATGAAAAGCACGGGGCAAAAACAATTATCCTTGCCCGCTTCGTTCCGATTGTAAGAACCTTTGCACCGTTTGTTGCGGGGATGGGGAGCATGACTTATAAAAGATTTATGTCTTACAATGTAATAGGTGCAGCTGCGTGGATTTTTTCATTTATACCGCTGGGGTATTTTTTTGGAAATCTTCCTTATATAAAAGGAAATCTTAAAAGTGTAATGCTGGCGATTATTTTTATTTCCATTTTACCCGGTATCATTGAGTACATCCGGGTAAAAAGAAAATCTTAATAAAGATTCTGATCGATTGAAAGGAATCCGTCATCAAATAAGAAATCTAAATTCTTAATATTGTCTTCTCCGTAAGTGTGAAAGCCGTCTACTATATAATTGAATGCGTGCGGCCCACCCATTTCTGTCATGATTGATACAACCATTCCATTCTGCACAATCTTAGAAGAAATAATATCTGTACTCTGGTTAAAAATTCCAAAGAAGCTGATCCCTTTTTTGGTGCTCATGGCACCGGCAAGAGTGGATGTATGCATAAGCGTGCCGGTCTTGGCGACGAATGAATTTTTATAATCGGCCGGGAAAACTCTGTTTCTGAATGTACCTGCATCACTTCCTGGAACCGCGACGATATCTTCCAATTTTTTCCCTTGTTTTTCAGCAGACTCTTTCAGAGCAGCGATCAAATCGCCGACGATTCTGCAGCTGGCGTAATTATCGTTTCTAACTCCGTTAATAATTTCCGGGAGACCACTGCCATTCCAGAAGTGAATATCTTCTTCAGTCAGGTTAAAGCGTTCTGCCATATAGTCTTTAAATGCGTTTTCTCCGCCAAGTTTTCTGAAAATTGTATGGGCGGCGTAGTTGTTGGATTTTACATTTATTTCTTTCAAATATTTATAAAGAGGAGGCGCGGAAAGAGTTAAAACTCTTGCTTCAGGATCGCCTTCAAAAGGATTTGTTTCAGAAAATACTGCGGCCCCGATATCAAAATTGACAACTTTTCTGAACTTACCTGTTTTGGCCAGCGACGCTATTCGGTCATATTCCGCCTTGAAATCTTTTGACCATGATTTTGTATTGAAATACGTTCTAAGATTTCGCGCATTGGATTCACGGGTGATCAATGGGTATTGATCGGAGTGAATCTGGGCGTTGGGATTGATTTGAATTATTTTATCAAATGTAATTGTATCGAAATGGCTAAAACCCAGATCGTTGAGCTGAGACACAAGAAAAAACATTTTTTCATTGCCTAGGAACGGATCTAAACTTCCGACAATGTGAAGATTATTTCCTTTGATAAATAGTTTTGTATCGTACCTGAATTCTGGACCCAATTTTTCTACTGCCCACAACGTAGTCATGAGTTTTGAAACTGAGGCCAGGCGCACGCGAAGATCAATATTTTCCCCCTGGGGTTTTCCTTCTTCGTCGGTGTAGCAATACGATTGTTCTTCGCCTGGAAGACCGTTGGTCTTAAGCAATTTGTTCCAGTTTGCATCAGTTGTTTCGGAAGAGTGGAGCGCTGTTGTTACAAGTAGTGTTGTGGCAATGACTAGAATGAATTTCATAATTCCTCACAGGCTTAAAAAATCGCCTTGTTTAAATCAAATCTCCTCCTCTATAGCAAGACGCCCTTGTGTTCGTCCTGAATCTTTGTAAAAACTACATAAGATGGGGCCATTTTGTCACCTGTTAGGCTTACAAACTAACTAAAACCTTACATTTCAATCCTTTAAAGCTGGATTTATTGCTCAATAGAATCTGCTGAGATACTGTCCTTTTATTAGTATTTTGAATTTAGGGGGGAGCTTATGAAAATTTTATTGCCCGTTTTGATGACTGCGTTTTTATTAGTTGGTTGCGAAAAAATCGAAGGACAACTTAATATTACAAAAGAATTGAGCTTAAAAAACAGCAAAGGTGACATGCATTTATTAAATGTTGGAACTTATTCTGCAGACCTGAAAGCTAAATCAAATAAAAAAATCACACTACGTTTAAACAATGATGCTGATGAAAAATTTGAATTTAAATTTGAGGGTAATATTCCAGAGAATGGAGCTTTTAATGTTCCATCAAAAGTTTCTGGTCAGCCGGTTGATTTGTCCGGATCAATTTCTACAACTGTTTCAAACTCTGATGTCAGAGAAGGAAGCGAATCTTGTACATACCAGGTTCAGGAAACAGTTTGTTATCCATCAGGTCCATATGGTCAGATGAGCTGTCATGTTCAATACAGAACAGTTTACGGAATTCAATGGGTAAGATTCTACGACAGAATGACAGTTAAAAATGTTCATATGTCTGTAAAGGCTGCCAACGCTACAGTTGAGTCAGCTGATTTCCACGGAAATATTTCTTCAGCTGAAAGAGTTATCCTTGCACAGACTGGTTGTAGATAATTAAAAAATGATTTTTGGCCGGCCTATTTCCAGGCCGGCCCGAATTCGTCCCCGGACAATTCCCAATTTGAGACGACTGCATCCAGAATTTCTTCATCTTCCAAAAAATATCCCAGCTCAAGAAATAAATCATCCGCGGCCTTAGGCAGCAGTATATTGCTCCAGTAATGAACGCGAACTTCAGAATTTTTGGTCGATTTTATGATCAGGTTATAGGCAATCAGATTTCCATTTTTCAGCTCTATCATCGTCTGGTTTGGAAGCCGATTAAATTTGTCTCCCAGCAGAAGGCTGACATCGGCAATCTGTATGCTTTCCAAAGTGATATTAAAAATTATGTTTTTATATTCGGTTTCAAAATTCATGTTAAAATTATTCTAGCTGAAAAGGAGTCGCAATGGAAGAAACACAGAATTATTGGCGTAAATGTGGAAGTTGTAAAAAAGAAATAGGGTTTAATACCATTTATCAGGCCTGCAATGTAAGCACCTGCCGCAAACTTGTTTTTTGCTCCGTAGACTGCTGGAACCTGCACAATCCGGTGATGAATCACAAAAGTTCCTGGGCGGAAGAAAACAGATCCCCGCGAAAGGAAAATTTTGTTCCTGAATCAGAGGGTTCACCCAGACGCATTCTGGTTCAATCCAAAAGCTCGTCTGCGGCGGAAGATTCAAATGTCAGCGATGAGATTCTTATCGTAGCCTCTAAATTAAAAGCTTATATTAAAGACAAGTATGATATGAACACTTCCGCAGGCGTGATGGAGGCACTATCAAGGGATGTTCGCAGGCTGACTGATAGAGCAGTTGATAAGGCCAGAAGCGAGGGAAGAAAAACCGTGATGGATCGGGATTATGAATGATCAGCTAATAAGATGCCGGGAGCTGGGAAACTGCTTTGAGTTCATGCCTGACAGTGATAGAAGACATTCCCAAAAAGAGCTGCCAAAACTTTTTTTAAAACATCCCATAAAAGATAGTGTGACTTTTTTTGGCGGAAGTTTTAATCCTTTCCATGCCGGTCACCGCGCTTGCCTGGATCTATGCCCGGAAAAAAATATTCTTATTGTTCCTGATCGCAATCCATTTAAGCCTGTCTCTGAGCAAGTTGACATCTATGATGAATTTGTCGCACTTGCAGAATCGCTCAAGGACACGCCTTATTCGCTCTACCCGGGATTTCTTGGCAAGCTCACTCCGAACCCCACTTCTTCCTGGTTGCCGTTTGTAAAAATTAAAGAAAAAAATTTTCTGATGGGAGATGACTCTTTTATGAGTCTGCAGACATGGAATGACCCCGAAATTTTTATCAGGGCACTCACAAAACTTTATGTGGTGCCGAGACAATTTACTCGCAGCGATTATTTAAACCAGGAAACCGAAATAAAAAAAATTAATCCGAGCCTGGATGTGCATTATCTGGCGGATCATCCGTATAAAAATATTTCGTCGACTTCGCTTAGAAAATAGGCAAAAAAAAACCACTCCGAAGAGTGGTTTTTGATTTTTTTTAATTACTTAACTTTCCAGTAATATTCCGTTACCAGCTGTCCTTCGTATTCGAATGGAATGTCACTTGGAAGTGGCATATCTAAAACTTTTGCAGTTTTTCCTTCGATTGTATAACAAGCAGGAACTGAAGGAAGTCTTGGAGTCGCTTGAGCCTGAGTAAAATTAAGTGAGTTGAATCCTTTATCAGAAAGAGTAACAGTGTCACCTTTTTGAATTGTGTATCCAGCTACGTTAATTCTTTTTCCATTAACCAAAACGTGTCCATGACTAACCATTTGGTTAGCAGCAAGCATTGAAGGGGCCCAGTTAAGTCTGAAAACTACGTTAGCCAATCTTCTCTCAAGAGTGATTAGAAGAGTTTCCATCCATGCACGTGACTTGTCTTTTTTGGCTTTCTTTACGTAGTTAACCAATTGACCTTCACGAAGACCATAGTGATATCTAAGTTTTTGCTTTTCTTTCATACGAACAGCAAAGTCAGAAATTTTCTTTCTTTTGTTACCGTGTTGACCTGGACCGTATGGTCTTCTTTCTAGCGCGCCTGCTTTTCCAAGACCTGGAAGTTCAAGACCAAGTGATCTTTGAATCTTAAAACGGCTTCTACCTGTAGTACTTCGTGCCATGCAAATATTCCCCTAAAAAATTAACAATTTAGTGATTTTAATAAAAAATACGTCCGTTAGTAATACTTGCAGGGCAGTCCAATGTCAATTTGAAATTTGAACAAAGCGCAGGTAGCTCTCCAAAAGTTCCAGAGTCATCTTTCCAGGCAGGCCCGAACCTATCATTTGGTCTTCGATTTTAGTGACCGGAACCAGGTTTCGGGTGGTGCTGGAGATAAAACATTCGTCCGCTTTTGTGATTTCGTCGGGAGTCAGGCTTTTTTCAATAATTGTGATTTTTTCGCTTCTTGCCATTTCAAACAGGGTCTTTCTAGTGAGCCCTTCGAGGACCCCGTCGGCCAGAGGAGGCGTAAAAACAACTCCATTTTTTACGATCCAGATATTGCTGGTCGTTCCCTCGGTGGCATGCCCCTCGTGATTGACCATGATGGCGTCATAGGCATTTTTTAAGAGTGCCGCTTTATGGGCCAGAATATTTTCCTGGTAATTGCCGGATTTAGGAAGTGAGCCGACTTGAGTGCTATGTTTTTGGTAGAAAATCATAGATACGCCAGTCTTGTACCACCAGTCAGGATTGGGCTTAATTTCTTTAGTGATAATGATGAGATTGTTTGTAGAAGACAGGGCAGGGTCCAGGCCCAGATCGCTGTTGGTTCCGCGGGTGAGAATAATTCTGAGAATAATATTATCATGAGGAGAACGTTTTATTGTTTCCGTGATCCTTGCGAGAATTTCTTCTTTATTTAAAGTGGGAATAAATTCTATTTTTTTGGCGGATAAAAAAAGGCGCTCGAGATGGTGATCCATCCTGAAGGGGACGCGGTCAAAAGTTCGGGTGGCTTCATAAACGGAATCGCCATAGAGAAAACCGCGATCAAAGACCGAAATCTTAGCCGTTTGTTCGTCAAAATATTCGCCGTTAATATTAATGAGAAAAGTTGTCATAAGGAAACCTATAAAATTACAATGCAAAAATCAATGCCATAATTCGTTGACGATGACTTGTCTTTAAAGGGATAATTTTCGCTATGAGATGTATTCTTTTCATTCTGTCCCTGTTTTTATCTTTTGCTGTGAATGCAGCGGATACGGTAAGAATTAATAATCCGACTAATATGTCAATTTCTGGCTTTACCGATGCTTCAGTTACTTTGACGGCAGATGCTCCCAGCGGAGATGCCACTACTGAAACGGCTCCGGCCAAAATTTATATTCCCATAGCTCGAGGGGCAGTCAACTTAACTTATTCTCTTTTGGACGTGGGAACACTTTTTAACACGGCTACCGCAACTCATGTTGTAACGTACCCACTTCTTGTAACTACTGGGGGGACTGCACAATTTCTCTATGCCGCAGTTAAAATCGGAACTACTGATTATTTTGCTGTAGCTAAATCGGCTTCCATCAATGCAAATCAGACGAATGTTAGTTTCAGTTTTAACCTCTCTCCGTTGGATATTTGCAAAGGTGTCGCCGGTGCCGGTAGCACCAGCTGTACGAATCTGCTTTTTGCATCGACAACAGAGACGACCATCAAGCCAAAGGTCTATTTTTTCCTTAGCAGTGATGGGATTGATGTCACCGGTTCGACGACTGTTGACCCCACGGCTTATACAGGTGGCGTTTTTTTCGAATCGCAAATGTCCAATCGTGTTTATACTTCAGCTCAATTGCTTGTCTCGCTTTCAAATCTAAGAGTGGGGGACAGACGACTAATCGGCGAATTTGATGCAAGCTCCACCATGGATTCAGCTTTGTTTAAAAAAGTAATCGCCTTCTCTTATACTGATACGACAGTGGATAAGGCCGGTGGTGGAGTTGTCACCTACAAGACCTTAGTGGGGTTTGGTGATCTCATTGGGCGTGATATTTCAACTGCCCAAAGCGGGCAGTTTACTTTAAATGAGCTTGTTAATAACACCGATTATAATATTGCGATCGCATTTTTAGATAAATTCCAATTCGCCACAACTTTTTCCGCATCTAAGAGGGGAACCCCTTTGGAGATCCAGGAATTGCTCAAAAAGGAGGCATGCTTTTTATTGACTGCCGGTTTCGGCGAAGAGCATTACGTTATCACTTATTTTAGAAAATACCGTGATCAGGTTCTGGCCGATTCTTGGCTTGGACGGAAATTTATTAAGGTTTACTATAGAGCAGCCCCACATTATGCCGAGATTATATATCGCAGTGAGGCATTGAGGTGGGGAATTCGGGCAGCAGCGTATATCCTTTACTTCTTTTTCAACTACTATTGGTTGGTCCTTTTCATAGGGGCATCTTGTTATTATCTTAATATAAGGAAAAATAAATTATTATTGCAAAATAATAGTTTATAATCCAAATTGACCCCACCGATTTATGATTTAATTTAGGGATTGAAATGACCAGAAAGAAAAATCTGACCGTTCTTATCGTGGACGATGAACCGGATATACTTGAATTGATGGAAGAAGAATTCAACTACTGTGGCTATAACACACTTACGGCCATATGTGGAAACGATGCCATCAAAATCCTTGATTCTCAAAAAGTGGATATTGTAGTCTCTGACTATAAAATGCCCAACGGTAACGGCATGTCCGTTTTATCACACGTTAATAAAATGGCCATAAGGCCCATCTTCTTTTTTGTTTCCGGACAGGCAGATGTGAGCGTTGAAGATGCCTTGAGAGCAGGCGCCAAAAAATTCTTTTCCAAGCCCTTTGACCTGGATGAGCTAATCAAAGATATAGAAAACGATATTGCGAATTTAGGTTAAATAAAAAAGTCTATATTTTTAAAACTTGTTCCAGTTCACCGTTGTTCATCATTTCCATGACGATGTCATTCCCACCCACAAGTTGTCCTTTAACATAAAGCTGAGGGTAGGTCGGCCAGTTCGAGAACTGCTTTAGGCCTTCTCTGATATCCATGTCTGAAAGAATATTGAATGTGCCGTAGCTGACGCCTATATGGTTCAAAATTTTGCAGACATTAGCTGAAAAACCACACTGAGGCATATCAGACGTTCCTTTCATGAATAACATGATAGGCGCTGAACTGATCAGATTTGAAATTCGTGCATTTAATTCAAGCGATTTGTTTTGTGCCGATTCCTCTATTGTTTGTCCGCCGACTACTTGAAATGGATTGCTCATAAATATTAACTCCTGTTATTTTAAATTTTAATTATGGGTTTATTTTTATGCCACGTTTTTGGGCATCTTCGTAGCTCATGGTTTTTAACTGTACTGCATGGATTTCCGCTTTGAGAGCATCTTTAAGAAGATTCATGACAAGCTGATGCTGATGAATAAGCATTTTTCCTTTGAATTGATCGCTTACAATCAGAAGATCGAGATGATCGCGTGTTCCGGTCATGTCCTGAACCTCAACATAGGCATCGCTGAGACCGGATTTAATAATATTTTTAACGTTTTCAAATTCCATAAGATCCTTTTATTGTTTTCCTGCAACAGCAAAAAAGCTGGTTAATAAAGTCAGGGTTCGAAGAACAAAAGCCGTCCATCCAAAGATGCGGTGGCGGGCCCTGAAATGATTGTTGCCTTTAAGTAACTTACCCCCTGTGTAGATGAGAAGAAAATAAAAAACGACACAACTTACAGCAAGGGAAACATGAATATTGAGGAGCATTGGGTTAATCAGGGCCTTAGCTGCTTTTTCTACAGCGCCCCGGCCTAATTCGATCTGCAGAATAAGCAGAATGTCCCATGTTAGAACGGTAATCATTGTAGGTACATGTATTCTACGATTCTTTCGTTTCGTTATGCCAAAGACCAAGAGTGCATAAATAAGGATCGACTGAACTTGAAAAACAACAGCGCTGGTCATTATATTTTCCTTTAATTGGTAATTTAAAGATCACAATAAAGGAAAATATTTGTTTCATCAATATTCTATTGAGTGCAGCTGTGATAAAACTTTAAAAATTGAATTTAAAGACTAAAGGAAAACTATGACACTGGGAAGATGGGCAGTCATTGACGTCGAAACATCGGGGGCTGATCCAAGTTATGATCAGGTCATAGATGTCGGGTTCCTCGAATTTGAAGGAACAAAGCTGGTCAAGAAATATTCTTCGCTGGTTCAATACCCCGCAGAACTCTCGTCATTCATCCAGAAGCTCACCGGGATTAGCAATAAAATGCTTTCTCACGCACCGACATGGAAGGCGGTTGAAGGTGAAATTCAGGAACTCTACGGTGCTAAACTAGTTGCGCATAATTCAGATTTTGAGGCCGGTTTTTTAAAAAAATCTTTCGATAAAATTGATGACGGACAAACGCGTGAAGAATTTTGCGATACACTTTTATTTTTGGGACTTTTATTTCCGGAATATTCTTCACTCAAGCTGGAGCATTTTATACAGGACTGGGGGATCGCCGAAACTGAAATGCACAGAGGATTTGAAGACGCCCGCGATTTGCTGAAAGTCGTGCTGGTTGCTTGTATGGTCACCCGGGCCGACAAGGCCTATTACCAGTTTATTAAATTGCAGCTATTGGAAAAGAAGCTGGAATCATTCTGGCTGGCAAAGTTTCTCCATCTCTCAGACGATGAAATAAAAAAACTTGCGCTGGAAATAGATTTTGATCTGGAGAGTTCAGTAAAGATGGCCCGTGAAAAAATCTGGCCGAAAAGATTTCCTGAAATTCAGCCACCTAAAAAACTGGTGAAGAATTTTTCGCTGGATTTCTCCGGGCAGAATATCAAAGATATTTTTTCCGATGAAGAAAAAATCAAAGGGCTTTTTCCCAGCTATCGGAAACGCCAGTCACAGATTGACCTAGCGGTTAAAGCAGGGCAGTCATTTAAAAATAATATTCACAGTCTCATTCAGGCACCTACCGGAACGGGAAAAACGTTTGGTTATCTCATTCCCGCAGTGCTCTTTGCCTTGAAAGAAAATAAACCAGTACTGGTGGCCACCGGAACAAAAACGCTGCAACACCAGGCTTTTAATAAAGATGTCCCTCAGGTGAGAGAGTTTTTGGGCCTCAATGAAGACGAAATTAAAATAAAATTATTAGTAGGATCGAACAATCATTTTTGCGAATCATTGTTTCGGACAGAAGAAAACGAAAATACCCTGATTGGATTCACCAAGGATTTTGGCGAACTCTATACATCTATTTATCTGGAAACTCTTTTCTTTCACAATGCCCGCTTAAAGAGCAACGACAAGATTCTGCGCGATGATTTGCCCTATGTTCTCCGAAAAAAAATAGAAGCGCTGGACAGACGTCAGAAAGAAATCGCGGTGGATTTCCGCTCCTGCTCGAGCACGAACTGTCCTTTTAAAAATAACTGCAGTTATATTTCAGGATTAAGAGAAGCCAAGGAAGCTCATATTATAATCGGCAATCACTCCCTTATGTTTTCATGGCCAAAAGGCATGCCTCGTCCGTTGAATATAGTAGTAGATGAGGCCCATAAAATTGAAGACGAGGCTACCAAGGCTTTTTCGCTTGAGATCGATCAGGTGGGATTTGAAGTTTTTGTAAATTCCCTTCAACATTTGCAAGGGGTGGGGTCATTATTTTATCTTCTTGCCCAGAATGAGTCCATGGAAGGAGAGTCAAGTGACGTCATCAAAAAAGTCCGCGAAGAGACTCTAAAGTCTTATCAGATGTTGAGTGATCACCTGGTGCCTATGCGCGAGCTCATTGCCATGTATTTTAAGCGCATGCCAAAATACACCGAGCTTTTCTGGAACGAGCTTCCGATGCTCAACCGTACAACCCATACTGAAAGCAACGCTCAGGGAATTCTCAATCATCTTGAAAGCGTGCATTTTATTTTACAAACCTATTTAAATCATCTCCTTCCTTATGCCGGAAAATACGACGTAAAAAATCTGAAATCTGAAAATGAAATTGTTGCTTTCACGCGCTTTGAATCTTTTTTCTCACAGCTTTCAGATTATGTTTTATGTTTTGATAAGCTCATTGCTCCAGCAGATAATTACTGCCGTTCTATGAAGTTTCTGGAAAATCAGGGCTATTTATTTTCGTCTTCGCCGATAGATGTCGGATTGATTGTAAAAGAACAGCTGCTCTCGACTTCAGCTTCAGTCATCTTCACATCGGCCACACTGGCAAACGGCACGGGCGACACCGGCGCAAAGGGAATAGAGTGGGCGACAGGTTACGCTTACCTGGAACCGGAAAAGAGATTCAAGACCGGCACCTATCTGCCGTTTACTTACGACTATAAGGCGAAAACCAAGATTTTTCTCTGCGATGACGGGCCGTCGCTCTACCAGCCTAATTTTGTAGAACACAATCTTAAAAAAATTAAACCGCTCATCAGAAGGCTCAATGGAAAAACACTGCTGCTATTCTCGGCAAAGTCACGCTTTGAAGTGGCCCGCGAGTATCTCTTAAAAGAATTTGAAGGACAGATTCCTCTCTTTATTCAGGGCATGGGTACCAATGTTGTCGAAGATTATAAACGCTCCGGCTCAGGAATCCTGCTTGGCATGGAATCTTTTGGCGAAGGGATCGATATTCCCGGGGATGCTCTGCAGTTTATTTTCATCGATAAAATTCCGGATTTGAGAATGGATCTGGTTATCAATGAAAGAAGAGATTTTTTCGAGTCTCACCTCGGCAACGAATTTACTGATTACTACCTGGCCCACCGGACGCGATCCCTTCATCAGAAACTGGGGCGTCTGCTTCGCACGGAAAGCGATTACGGTGGAGTCATCATTGTGGATAACAGAGTAAAAAGCTGGAAAGGAAAGACCATGGAAAAAATGGTGAAGCTGATGGAGCCCTATTCTTTATTGCGGGCACCCCTGGATGAAGCTTGTCTGGAAATTGAAGAATTTATTCTGAGCCATCCAAGTATGCTCAACGGGTCAACTACTCTTTCTCAGTAAGGTCGTTAAGGTATTTGATCTGGATTTTGGTTCCGTCATCTGTGCGGACCATATAGGGAATGGCCCCGTGCTGGCTTAAAAATACTTTGATATGCTGGGGGTCTTTGGCCGATTTAAAATCTGTAGCCTCGTCGTATATTTTGTACTGCGTGGCCTGAACGTTTTGACCGTCAATATTTATTTTTTCAGCAGTGAGACTGGCACGTTCTAAAATAATATTTTTAAATTTTGGCGCTTCCTTGTAGTCCCATTGATTGAAGCCAACCAGGATGTTGAAGGAGTTTTTCCCGCTGGCATCAAATTTTTTTGAGCGCAGAAAGAGCATGGAGCTGGCGGATGTCGGAGTGGTAATATGGTATTTCGGCGCGGTCAGGATTTCGTCGGTGTGTTCATCTCCTTTTGAGTTGGTAAATTTATAGACCAGGTGATTCCTCTTCTGGATATATTCATAAACTTCGCGGGTGCTCTCTTTTCCCATGATTTTTTCAATGGCAACATACTGAGGAATATAGTCCTTATTGACGTTATACTCGACATGCAAATTCAGAATTTCTCCGGTCGTAACTTTTACGATTGCCTCGGAAATATAGTGATAACTCTGGTCTTTTTTATCGCGGTAGACCTCAAAATTTTCTTCAGCATATGAGTTTTCATTGCGGTAATAATTAAAAGCGCCACGATAGATTTTATCTTCTTTGCGGTAATTTTTTGAAAGCCAAGTATGCATAGACTTTATTGTAATGAATAAAGATGCAAGTTGGAAGAGGAGAGTCTTGATAGATTGGAATATTGGATTATAATGGTCTCCTATGATTACTTATGAAACCTATAAATTGATCCATCTTTTTTGCATCATGATGTTTTTTTCAAGCCTGGGCTTTGTGGCATGCTCTTCAGAATTTCTTTTAAAAAAGGCCGGCAAACTGGTTATTGGCATCGCAAGTTTTCTGATTCTTGCTGCGGGCATGGGATTGATCGCGCGTCTTGGTTTCAAGCATGGCGATGGATTTCCGCTCTGGTTGAATTTGAAAATAGCTGCATGGTTTTTCATTAATATTTTATTTATTGCACTTTTTAAATTAAAAAACTTCAAACAGAAGGTCTTCGTTACATTGTTCATTTTGCTAACAGGATGGGCAGCGGTGTGGGTGGTCCTGAATAAACCGATATGAAAAAAAATAAGACGAGCGGAGCGGACGGCTTCACAAAAGAGTACTGGGAAGTTAATTACGCTGAACCGGAAGAAATGGATAATATCCTGAATGCCCGCGAGCACGCAGCTTACATGAAGGCCATTTTTGCGCTGGAAGCAGTGGATATCAACAGCGTGATTGATTTTGGTTTTGGCATGGGAATTTTATTTGAAGAAGTCCTGAAGACTTTTGTTCCTTATCGAGCCCACGGAATTGAGCCTTCTAAATTTATTTATGATCAAGTTGTAAAAAGAGATATTCGTCCGGCAGAAAGCACTAAACTGATGCTGGAGAATACTGATCTGGTAACCTGGGCACAAAAAATCGTTGCGCGGGAAAAAATTTTTGACTTGGGACTTTGCACTTCAGTGCTCCAGTATTTAAGTGATGAAGAAATCAAAATTGTTATGCCGGTTCTGGCCCGTAGAGTTCGCTATCTTTATTTATCCGTGCCAACTGATCTGGAATTAAAACACCAGATTGAAGATGTTAATTTTAAAGATGAATACGCGATTCACCGGACTAAAGAGCGTTATTTGAAATTAATTCGTCCCCATTTTACTTTTATTTCGAGTAGACTGCTAGAAAGTAAGATTCACTTTGACGAAGACACCACCAGCTTTACTGATTTATTATTTCGTTTTTAATGTGAGGAGAGGATGATGAATTTATGTGCCTGCGGAAGCGACTTAGCATACAGCGAATGCTGTGAACCATACATTAAAGGCAAAAAATCGGCCCCTACAGCCGTTGCGTTGATGCGCTCGCGTTACACTGCATTTGCAGTAGGCGAAATGGATTATATTTATAACACACATCATGAATCGACTCGAAAAGAGCTGGATATGGATGGTGTGAAATCCTGGGCAGCTAATTCTGAATGGCTAGGTTTAGAGATTCGTGAGACTGAAAGAGGCACAGAAAACGACACAGAAGGGAAAGTTGAATTTAAATGCAAGTTTGTCTTCAATGGCAACGAGCAGTCACATCACGAGTTATCTACCTTTAAAAAAGAAGGAAAGATCTGGTATTTCGTAGACGGTGTGATGAAAAATAACACAGTTCGAAGAGACGCACCTAAAGTCGGGCGCAACGATCCCTGTCCATGTGGGTCCGGCAAAAAAGCCAAGAAATGCTGCCATCAATAAAATTAAGAGACAATTCTTCCCATTGATAGAAAAAGCTTAAAATTTTGATATCTTAGATTTATATTAGGGTATCATTCTTATGACCGAGCAATATGCTCGGCAGTTGTTTTATTTTTAGGAAGCTTATGGCGAAGAATATCGACTTCACACATCTCTCAAGTTCAGACATCACATTCATTGATTCACTCTATGACGATTTCAGAAAAAGCCCCGATTCAGTTGATGAATCCTGGCAACGATTTTTTCAGGGGTTTGAATTTTCCAGTTCAACGGGTTCCGGCGAAGGAATTAACGATGAGTTGCTGCGAAAAGAATTTAATGTTTTTCGATTAATACAATCTTTCAGAGCACGCGGGCATTTGCTTGCCGATACAAATCCCATTCGTCCAAGAAAAGATCGCCAGGCACGCATCTCTCTTGAAGAATATGGTCTTAGTGAAGCAGACCGGACAATTATTTTTCAATGTGGTGAGTTCGTGGGTCTTGGGGCCGCGACGTTAGGCGATATTCTCGATCACATGAAAAAAATTTACTGCGCTAAAATCGGTTTTCAATACATGCATTCTCACAACACAGACATCAGAAGATGGATGAGAGAAAAAATCGAATCGACCGCTAAAAATATCGACATGGATATTCCGAAGAAAAAAAGAATTCTTCAAAAACTTAACGAAGCCAATGTGTTTGAAAATTTCCTGCAAACAAAATACGTAGGGCAGAAAAGATTTTCACTCGAAGGCGGAGAGACGACAATCCCTGCCCTGGACGCCATTATCAATAAAGGCTCTGAGCTGGGCGCTCATGAATTTGTTATCGGCATGGCCCACAGAGGTCGCCTGAATGTTCTCGCCAATACGGTTGGGAAAACTTACGAATACATTTTCACTGAATTTGAAGGCGGCTCTATTGAAGAGCAAAAAGGCGTGAGCGGAGACGTTAAATACCATATGGGATTTACTTCAACTCAAAAAACAATGTCCGATCAGGAAGTCTTTGTAAAACTTCTTCCCAATCCATCTCACTTGGAAACAGTGGCGCCGGTAGCGATCGGTTATTGCCGCGCTTTAATTGACAATCATTACAACAGTGATCAATCAAAAGTGATTCCTATTATTATCCATGGAGATGCTTCAGTTGCAGGCCAGGGCGTGGTGTATGAAACGCTTCAGATGAGCAAGCTTAAGGGTTATGCTGTCGGCGGGTCTATTCACTTTGTCATCAACAACCAGATTGGTTTCACTACAGATTTTGAAGACGGAAGATCAAGTCAATACTGCGTTTCAGTAGCGAAGGCCGTTGAAGCACCGATTATTCAAGTTAATGGTGATGACCCTGAAGCTGTTGTCTACGCAGTTGAATTGGCAGTTGAATTCAGACAGAAATTTAATGAAGATATTTTTATCGATATGGTTTGTTATAGAAAATACGGACACAATGAAGGAGACGAGCCAAGATTTACTCAGCCAAATCTTTATGAACTCATCACCAATCATAAAAATCCAAGAGAGCTTTATCTCGATCAATTATTGTCATCGGGAAAAATCGAATCGGCGCTTGCCAACGAAATGATTGAAGCTTTTAAAAATCTTCTTTCTGATCGCTTCAATAATGTTCGCCAGAAAGAAATTCCACAAAAAACAAAAGGCCCGCACAAAGACTGGGAAGGGCTCAACTTTTCAACAGCAGATTCATTTGATGATTCGCCGTCGACGGGAGTTAAGAAAGAGGCCCTGGAAAGAGTGCTGAAATCGATCAACTCTATTCCTTCCGGAATGCAGTTGATGAAAAAAGCAGTGAAGGTTCTGGAAGAGCGAAATCTTGCCTGGCAAAACGATAAACTGGACTGGGCAAGCGGCGAACTTCTGGCCTATGGAAGTTTATTAGATGAAGGTCATCCGCTAAGATTTACCGGACAAGATGTTATCCGCGGAACATTTTCCCACCGTCACGCTAAAGTGTTTGATGAAAGAACCAATGAAGCTTACTGCGGACTGGAACATATTTCCAGCAAGCAGGGCAAAGTGAGTATTTATAATTCACTCTTATCTGAATACGCCGTGCTTGGATTTGAATTCGGTTATTCATGGGCGACACCTAATGCACTTACAATCTGGGAAGCACAGTTTGGAGATTTCTCAAACGGCGCACAGATTATTATCGATCAATACATCACTTCAGCTGAAACTAAATGGCAGAGAATGAGCGGGCTCCTGATGCTTCTTCCTCACGGAAATGAAGGGGCCGGGCCCGAGCATTCCAGTGCGCGCCCTGAGCGCTATCTTCAGATGGCCGCGGACAATAATATTATTGTTGCCAACTGCACGACTCCGGCCAATATGTTTCACTTGATCAGAAGACAACTGACCTGGAAATTTAGAAAACCGGCCATAGTCATGACTCCTAAATCTCTTCTGCGCGACCCACGTTGTACTTCATCGAAGGATGAATTTATCAACGGAAAGTTCCAGGAACTTTTTGATGATCCTAATACAGGAAAATTTGTCAGCCGCGTTCTCTTCTGCACTGGAAAAGTTTATTACGATTTGTATGAGAAAAAAATTGCTGAAAAAAGAGATGACGTCGCCATTGTGAGGCTGGAGCAGATTCATCCTTTGCCGGTAAAGCAAATTCAAAAATTACTTGCGAAATATAAAGGCATTGAAACATTCTGGGTTCAGGAAGAGCCGCTTAACAATGGCTACTGGACGTTCTTGCTTCGATTCCCGGAAATATTCGGTGCATTTAAAGTGATCAGTAGAAAAGCCTCTTCAAGTCCGGCGACAGGATTCTCGAATGTTCATAAAAAAGAGCAGGCAGAAATTATTACAAAAGCATTTGCAAAATAGAATATAGGAAAAAAATTATGAGTGTTGAATTAAAAATACCGGTCATCGGAGAGTCAGTCACAGAAGTCACCTTGTCTTCCTGGCTGAAAAAAAATGGCGATTACGTGGCCGAAGGCGAAGCGGTATGTGAAATCGAATCGGACAAAGCTTCGATGGAATTGCCCGCACCAAGTGCTGGTGTTCTAAAAATTCTGGCTGATGCCGGCTCTGAATTAAAGATCGGCGCTAAAATCGGAGAGCTTGATACGTCGGCTTCGAAGCCAGCTGCTGCTAAAGCGGAAGCTCCTAAAAAAGAAGATGCGCCAGTGCCGCACCCCAACTCTGCACCAAGCTCAAAAGAAGTTAATATTCCAAGCCCTGCGGCCAGAAAAATTCTGGAAGAAAAGGGAGTGAGTGCTGACAATGTGAGTGGCACGGGTAAAGACGGTCGCATAACTAAGGAAGACGCGCTAGCGTCGCATCCCAACTCCGCACCAAGCACTAAAACCGCGGCTATCGCCAGTGTTCCCCCATCTCTCCCAGGATCACGCAACTCGCGTCCTGAGAAAATGACTCGTTTAAGAAAAACCATTGCGACAAAACTGGTTGAAGCTAAAAATACAACCGCTATGCTGACTACTTTTAACGAAGTGGATATGTATGCACTAATGGAACTTAGAAAAAAATATAAAGAAGCTTTTACAAAAAAGCACGGCGTGGGTCTTGGTTTCATGTCGCTCTTTACGAAAGCTGTTACAGTGGCCCTTAAAGATTACCCAAGCGTGAATGCTCAGATAAACGGCGATGAAATTATTTATCATGACTACGCTGATATCGGGATTGCCGTTTCAACTCCAAAGGGACTCGTTGTTCCGGTGGTAAGAAATGCAGAGAGCCTCTCCCTTGCGCAAATTGAAAAGGAAATCCTCGCTCTGGCAACAAAAGCAAGAGACGGAAAAATTACAATTGAAGAAATGCAAGGCGGGACTTTTTCCATCACTAACGGCGGGGTCTTCGGTTCTATGCTTTCAACTCCAATACTAAATATCCCCCAGTCGGCTATTTTGGGAATGCATAATATTATCGAGCGCCCTGTTGCCATTAATGGACAGGTTGTGATTCGACCGATGATGTACCTGGCATTGTCTTATGATCACAGAATCATCGACGGACGCGAATCAGTGAGTTTCTTAAAACAAGTAAAGGAACTTCTGGAAGATCCTTCAAGGCTATTACTAGATGTCTGATAAAAAAAATGGCAACGCCAAAAAAGATTTTCCTTATCTGCATGGCTTTTCACCAGTTGAGCAAGAGCGTTTAAGAAGACAGGCGAGATTTGCCGAGCACACTATTTATCAAAACGTGAATTTTTCTTCTACGAAGAAAGTTTTAGAGGTGGGGTGCGGAGTCGGTGCTCAGTCTGAAATTCTGCTAAGACGTTTTCCTGATATTAAACTCACCGGAATAGATCTGTCTGATAAGCAGTTAAGCGCAGCGAAACACAGTCTTGGCAATCTCGCGTTTGCTAAAGACCGCTATGAACTTAGTCTTATGTCTGCCGAGAATTTGAAATTTGATTCGGAGAGTTTTGACGGGGCTTTTTTGTGTTTTGTTCTTGAGCATGTGCCTGATCCGAGGAGAGTCCTTTCAGAAGTGCGAAGAGTGCTTGCTCCCGGCGGAGTGATTTACATTACAGAAGTTTTGAATTCATCATTCTTTCTGGATCCATATTCTCCCAATGTGTGGAAGTACTGGATGGCCTTTAATGATTATCAGTATGACCAAAAAGGCGATCCCTTTATGGGAGCAAAGCTTGGGAACCTCTTGATGCAAAATGGTTATCGAAATATTGAAACAGAAGTGAAGACCTGGTTTTTAGATAATCGCTACCCGCAAAAAAGAAAAGAGATTATTGAATTCTGGCAGGAATTATTAATGAGTGCCAGTGATCAGCTGGTAGAGGCCGGTTATGTGACAAAAGAAGTAGTTGTTGGAATGGAAACGGAAATGAGTGTTGTGGCCAATGACCCCAATGCTGTTTTCTTCTTCTCTTTCATTCAGGCCAAAGCTAGAAATGGAATGTTTTAATTAATGGAGTTAATTTAAAAATGAAAGAATACGATGTTGTTGTTATCGGTTCCGGCCCAGGCGGATATATCTGTGCGATCAGATGCGCTCAATTAGGCATGAAAGTGGCCATTATTGAAAAATATAAAGCACTAGGTGGAACGTGTCTGAATGTAGGGTGCATTCCTTCCAAAGCCTGGCTTGATTCATCTGAAAAATTTCATGAACTTAATCACTCCTTCAATGACCACGGAATAAGTGCAGGGAATATCAAACTGGATTTCGGAAAAATGCGAGACAGAGTGAAGAAAGTCGTAAGCGACGTCTCCGGCGGAGTGGCCTTCTTAATGAAGAAAAATAAAATTGATGTCTATTACGGGCATGGGTCTTTTAAAGACGCCAATACAGTAACAATCAAAGGCGAGAATGCCACTCAGGAAATTAGTGGTAAGAAAATTGTTATCGCCACCGGATCAAAGCCATCCACACTTCCGGGAGTCACGATTGATAAAGACAGAATTATTACCAGCACAGAAGCGCTGGTCCTTAAAGAACTTCCAAAAAAACTGATTGTTATTGGTGGCGGAGTTATTGGTCTTGAACTCTCATCAGTTTTCAGACGCCTGGGCAGCGAAGTCTCAGTTGTAGAATATGCTGATTCAATTATCGCTTCGATGGATGGAGAACTTTCTAAAACGCTTCATAAAATATTAAAGAAAGACGGAGTGGAATTTTTCATGGGCCATGGAGTGACGGGTGTGACTTCAAAAGGCGGAAAAGTTACAGTTACTGCTAAAGATAAAAAATCAGATGCGACCATTTCTCTTGAAGGAGACTACTGTTTAGTGGCAGTCGGACGACGCCCTTATACTGACGATTTAAATCTAGCGGCCGCAGGTGTGAAAATGGATGAACGTGGCCGTGTTGATACAAACGCTCATTTGCAAACGAATGTCCCGCATATCTACGCTATCGGCGATGTGATTAAAGGAGCGATGCTGGCGCACAAAGCGGAAGAAGAAGGCTCCCTTGTTGCTGAGTATATGGCCGGGCAGAAGCCCCATATCGATTACAACCTGATTCCCGGAGTGGTCTATACCTGGCCGGAAGTCGCTTCAGTGGGGCAGACAGAAGAACAATTAAAAGCCGCTGGCAGAGAATATAAAGTGGGATCGTTTCCATTTAAGGCCTCAGGACGCGCGCGCGCTTCAAACGAATCCGATGGATTTGTAAAAGTTCTCGCTGACAAAAAGTCTGATGAGATCCTGGGCGTGCATATGATCGGTCCTCGTTGCGCTGATGTCATTGGTGAAGCGGTGCTTGCGATGGAGTACAGAGCTTCTGCTGAAGATGTGGCGAGAACAAGTCACGCTCACCCGACTTATTCTGAGTCCATGAAAGAAGCCTGTCTGGCGGCGACGGATAATCGGGCGTTGAATATATGATATGAGAATACTAACTTTAATTTCCCTCATCATTTTATCATCCTGCAATCATAATAAAAAAATTAATGCAGAAAATAGAATTGGTAATAAACTCGGACCTGAGCTTTATCAAGATACAAAAATTTATCCCGAAAGCAGTCCCTTGCATCCTGCCAAACGGGGGCCGCTTCCGCCAATTACTTACAATAGTTACAGTGATTCTGTTGAGGCTGGTGAAACTGTGAAATATTTTATTTATGGTAACTCTTGTATTTCAGGCGTTAGCTATGGATCATTAAACGAATCAAAACATAAACTCAAAGACGCTAGCGATAATTTCAAATGGAAATCCTATTCTTTTTATGAATTTTCCATTCATCACGACCTGATCGATGAAAAAAATGAGGACTGCGAAAGAATTTATAAAGAGGATCAAATAATTTACACTCTTGAAATCCCAGTGGGGAAAGAAAAATCTTTTGTCAAAATTTTTGCTTCACCAGATATGGAAGTTCGAAGAAATAAATAGTATAAAATTTTGCACATGCGCTACCATAGGGTAGGTGGCACCTTTTGGAGGTTATATATGAAAAAAATATGGATGATTTTATTGTTAGGTGGGTTTATGTCATTAAATGCGCACGCAAAAATTAATCTGGAAAAGATCGAGTACAAATCTGGCGATAATGTTTTTGAAGGTGTTCTGGCCTACGATAGTGCTCAAAAAGGAAAAAAGCCTGGAGTCGTCGTTTTCCATAACTGGAAAGGAATTACTGCAGAAACTGAATCTAAAATTACGGAACTGGCGAAACTTGGTTACGTCGCATTTGCCGGAGATATCTACGGCAAGGGAATCAGACCAAAAGATAATAAGGAAGCAGGAGCACTTGCGACCATGTATAAATCTGATCGCGTACTTTTGCGATCGAGGGTAAATCTTGCTCTTGAAACACTTTCTAAAAATGCAAAAGTGGATTCAAAAAAATTACTGGCCACAGGATACTGCTTTGGCGGAACTGCTGCTCTTGAATTAGGTCGATCCGGCGCTGACGTGCTTGGAATTGTTTCTTTTCACGGAGGCCTAACTAACCCGACTCCGGCAGACGCAAAAAATATTAAAGGACAGGTTGCTGTTTTTCACGGGGCCATTGATCCCAATGTTTCTGCTACAGAAGTGGAGGCTTTTCAAAAAGAAATGGATGAAGCGAAAGTCACTTATCAGCTGACAGCTTTTTCTGGAGCAGTTCATAGCTTTACTGAGAAAGCAGCAGGGGACGATATCACTAAAGGTCAAGCCTACAACGCCCTTGCCGATAAAAGATCATGGGAAGGAATGAAAGATTTTTTTGCGGAACTTACGAAGAAGTAAAAAAAAGAGCAAAAAAAAGCCCCTTGCGGGGCTTTTTTTATTTAAGCGGCATCTTGAAAAACTGACCTAATTCTTCTGCGTATTTTGCAACCATCATTCCGTATCCAGGATAATTTACCCCGTCGATTTCAAATTCAGTTCCAAAGCTTGAAGTTCCCCAGCTATTTTTGAAATAATAAACGCCTTTGTATTTGAAAGTTTTCATTGTTCCATCGGTCATTTTAATTGTTTTTTCAACGATAACATTGTCATCATAACCAACAACCAGGATAGAGTGACCGGCCGGATCTTCCTGAGATTTTTCCTCATCTAAACTTCCAGCTTCAGGAAAAGAAATAATTCCTTTTGCCCAGTGTTCAAGGTTTCTTCCAATTCCAAGATTATCGGCCACTCTGTGATTCCAGGCCCCGTAATAGAAATCGAGTTCTAAAACGACAGGGATTCCTTTTTGAAGAAGATTCTTCACTTCCGAAACATCGTAGATAGAGAAACTAGAAGCTGCGAATTTTATGTTCTTATTTTTGAAACTCAAGGCTTCATTTCGGGCATCAATAAACTCCTGATCATTATAGAGAGTCTTGATTTGAAGATCAGTCATTGCAAGGAGAGATGGATCGCGGTGAACAATTAAACATGATTTTTGTACCGGTCCCAATAATTTTCCGCAACGCTCTTCTTTTAGTGGATTGTAAGCAGTAACCCAGTCTTCGCCAATATAGGGAAGAGTTTCTTCTGTCGGCATTCCATAATCTCTAATGGCCGGAAAGTTTGACCATGCAGATGACCCGTCAGATGTCTTGCCTCTCACTGAAGTATACTGAAGCCATTCTTCAGAGAGATCGAGTGAAGAGTCCATGCCGTTTTTAATCAGCAGTCCTTCCAGGTAAGCTGTCGCAGAAAAAATCGAGCAAGTCCCACGTGCAGCCTGAGACCGAACAGGGCTCTGATAGCTGATAACATCTGCAGTGTCGCTGGCAGGCAGTGCCTTGTTTACTGAGTTCATTGATTTTTTTGGATGAATAAGTTTAGGGTATTTCGGGTCAAGAAAAGCACCGTCGTTAAAGTCCTGTGTAAAGGCAGCGCCTGAAGCAAGTCCCACGCATAGAGCGAGCGATAGAATTTTCATTTTTATTTCCTTGAGGGTCTATTTTGTAATAATGACCTCAAGTAACATGGTGGACATGCGCAGGCAATGAAGTTTCAGATCATGTAAATAATTACATGCCGAAGACTTAGGAATCTTCTTTGGAAAGTGATTCAGGGTCAATTTTTCTGGCCCGAGCGACTATATTATTGAGGGCATACTCCGGGATCACGCCTGACTCTGAAAAAATTATAGTGCCGGCCTTTAAAATAACCAGGGTAGGGATGGATTTAATGGCAAAGTCCTGGCCCAGAAGATGTTCTGTTTCTGTATTTACCTTTCCAAAAAAAATATCGGGATGGGCACTGGCCACTCGCTCAAAGATGGGCCCGAATATTTTACAGGGCTCACACCAGCTGGCCCAGAAATCCAGAAAAATGATTTGATTCTTTTCAAGAACTTCTGCCATGTTCTTGTCCGTCACGATTTTTACGTTCATTAAGTGTCGTCCTTAACTTTGGATTTCAGGCGCCAAGTGCGCGTCCAATTTTTTCGATGAAAACATTATATGTAAAAGGTTTGACAAGGATATTGTTTATCCCAAGAGAGATTGCCTTCTTTACGTTCTCAGCTTCAAGTTTACCTGAAATTAAGATTACGGGAATGTCCTTATGCTTTGATTTTAACTTTATTTCTTTAATCAGCTGCAGCCCGTTCATTTTAGGCATCAGTACATCGACTATAATGAGTCCGAATTCCTGGTTATGAATTTTCGCCAAAGCTTCCTTGCCATCAGAAGCGCATACGATTCTGTTTTCCTCGATCTGAGACTTTATAAGATAGTTGGCCATCAAAGACTTAATCTCATCTTCATCATCTATAAGCAATATGGACTTCTTATTCAAGAACTTGCTTATTAGTTCAAATATGAATTTTGCTTTTTCATCCGTCATTTGTCTGCTTATCCTTTGTTTCACTAATTATAACAGACATGGCCCAACTTTCGAAATTAGACAATTTTCATTGTAAATAGCTTTTTTAAAATTTTAGCAAATCATCAAGATTGCACGGATTGTGAAATTTCCTGATATTTCTTCTGGATACAAAAATATGCCAACAATTTGAGCTAAAAATACATGTCTTTTAAGTCGCTGTAATAGTTATTTACGAATTTATTTAGGGAATTTAAGCTGTTGGTTTCAGTAGCCTTTCTTTTATTGTTAGAGAAACTTACGGTCTTTAGTATGAAGGCCCATATAATTGAATTATGAAAACAAAAATATCGAGCACGCTTCTATTAAGTATCCTTATCTTCACCTGCATGCCGGCGTCGGCATTAGCTAAAGATGAACACGGTAATATGGAATATGCCTATCATCTAAGAGGTGCAAAGGACTTGTCTCATCGCCATCATGACAGCGATGACAATACATTGCGCATCTTTAGTAAGGCCGGTGAAACAACGTACGTTCCTTTTAGTGGAAGCATTAGCATTCCTGCTTCATTAAGAGCAAATACAGGCTTATTAAGAGATGGCGGTTCTCAGGCACTATTAATGATCGATGGAAGAGTTCAGTGTACATATGCTGCAAAGATGAGCAGAAAATATTTTAATTCAATATATGGATTTGTTTCATGTACAGATGGATCAAGAGCAAACGATGAAGTGAATGTTGAAAGTAAAGTTGGAATTTTTTTAAGTGAAGCTCTCGGCACTCCAGCGACTTTGTATGCCTCGATTAAAATCAATGAACAAACTGTTGCGGGAATAAAATTTCCAGGCCTCAAAGCAGTTAAAGGACAAATACTTCGATTCGATGGATCAGTTTGGGCACCGGCAAATTATATTCCGGACGGACAGGCTTCAGGCGACGTTCTTGTTTGGGACGGTTCTGGCTGGATGGCCTCTCAATTAGCAGCAGGTGGAGCTGGAGCGCAAGGTCCGGCTGGACCGCAAGGTATTCAAGGTCCTCAAGGTATTCAAGGCCCTCAAGGTCCGGCAGGAGCTGATGGAGCAAAAGGAGATACAGGAGCTCAAGGTCTTCAGGGTTTGACAGGAGCAACTGGTGCAACAGGGCCAATGGGACCGCAAGGTTTACAGGGATTAACAGGTACTACTGGTGCGACAGGCGCAACAGGGCCAATGGGACTACAAGGTCTGGCAGGTGCTGCCGGAGCAAAAGGTGATAAAGGAGACAAAGGTGATGCAGGAGATCCAGGTCTGGTTTCGCTAACTGCAGGCAATGGAATCTTAGGTGGAACAATTGTAGGAAACGGCGGAACGATCGCAGTTAATACCGGTACAGCGGCAGGACAAATTCCAGTCATCGGTGCTGATGGAAAATTAGCAGCATCTATTGTTCCTGATTCAGCTATGAAAGTGGCTATTATCAAAGATATTAAACCTAATGCTACAAACGGTGGAACATGTGATTCAACGAAAGGGTGGGAACAAGTTCGCGATCTCAATTCACTGAGTGGCGATTCAAGTTTTGTGTCTTTGGCCGGTAATCAATTCACGCTCGGAGCAGGAACGTACATTATTGAAGCCAGTGCGCCAGCTTACCTGGACGGATTTCATAAAGCAGTTTTAGCAAATGCTGCAACTTCAGAAATGGTCATTATTGGATCCAATGCCAGAAGCCATAACGTCGCCGGGGGAATGGAGCCATCAATAATCACGGGTTCTATTACTGTCTCAGCACCAACTGGATTTGTGATCAAGCATAGATGTGGAGCAACTTTAGCTAACGTAGGTTTCGGTACAGCGATGAGTTTCGGAGTAGAAGAAGTTTATACACAAGTCAAAATAACCAAAGTGAAGTAAGAATCAAGTAAGAGCGAATTAGTCTACTTTTGTTTTTAAAAAAAACAGTTAATATAAAAGGATGAAGCAATTGCTCATCCTTTTTTTATTTTTCCTGATCATTACGGATCAATCTTTTGCCATTGATGTAGGCAATGGATCTGATGGAACGTGCGATGTCTCCGGAGCTGCTACAACTCAAATTACTGCGGCCAGAAAAAGCTATCAGTGCACCACTTTAAACATCGATGGAAATTTAAACGTATTTAGAGGTGATCAGGCCGGTGCCGGCGGTGCTATCCTTCTCATAAAGGTTCAGGGCAACGTCACTATCGGTGTGGGTAACACAATTGATTTAACCGGTAATGTCGGTGCCAATGGAAATATCGTTGCCATCGCGGCGGGAGGAGCAGCAGGTGCAGGCGGTTCTGCCGGAGGAAGTTCGACTTTAACAGTTGGTGCATCCGGATCCGGAAGCGGCGGGGGCACAGGCGGATTGTTTGGCGCTTTCACCGGGGTTTCAGATTCTATTGGCGGAGGCGGAGGTGGAGGAAGTTACGGATCTGTTGGAGGAACTCTTCCACTTAATGGTGATCAGAACGGCTCTGTTATAGCTGCGGGGACTAATGGAGTTGTCTTTGGGGCTGAAATAAATTTTGATACAAGTTTTGTCGGCGGATCTGGCGGAGCTGCCGGTGGATCTGCCTTTGATCTTGGAAACAATCGATGGTTTGGAAGTGCCGGTGGCGGAGGCGGTGGGGCCATTCGCATTTTATCCGGCGGTAATATTGTTGTAGACGGAAGCATCATTTCTAACGGTGGCGCCGGTGGTGGAACTGCTGCCGAAGTAAGCAGCGGCGGAGGCGGCGGAGGATCAGGTGGAGCGATCTGGCTGCAGGCCGCAGGAACACTGACTGTTTCAGCTACCGGTGTAATCAATGCAACAGGAGGAGCAATCGGAATAAACTCATCTGGATTTTTAGGTTTTGGAGGCGACGGCGGAAACGGACGAGTTCGTCTCGACGACGCAGATGGGGCGGTAACAAATTTAGGAGCAGTCTCTCCGGCAGCTTTCAGTACAACCTTTGTTCCAACTGCAATCACAAGTGGAACAAGTGAACTCAGTAGACAATATTCGAGCTCAATTTCCTGTGCAAAAGTTTTAACCGACGATCAATCGCCGCTCAACAATCTCATCAATGTCTTTTTGGGAATAATGATCGCTATGGTAGTTTATTTAATTTCAGATTCTAAGAAAGGGAAGATATAACCAATATTCAAACCCAATGCTGTAAAACTATGTTTGCTGGTGTCTTTAGTCACAGAGGCTCCCTCAAAAAATAATCCAGCTGTTACTCTTTTCTTAAAAGCGTATTGCACTTCCGCGTGATAATTGAGCATGCCTCCAAATTTTAGTTCGGCACCCAATGATAGTTTTCCAATGTTCTTCTGGATAAATGCACCAAGGAGTGGTGAAGATAAACCCTCTGCCGTAATTGCCCGGCCGGCTTCAACATAAAGAGTTTTTTTAATCATCGCGATAATTGGTCCCCAGATAAAATTCTTTTCTTTTTTTCCGGCCTTAAAATTTAATTCGAAATCTGTAAAGGTAATGGTCTCGAAGACTTTTCCTCTGGATATCCAGATCGACGGGCTGAAAATTTGAAAATACTTCCATTCTACCGGTCGCTGATAGAGAGCGTAGAAACTGTTGATGGCATTGCCATCCACTTTAGCAGAGTACTGAGCCGATGTGTTAGTGTAGGAAAGTTTATGAGGAAAGATACCGATTTTAGCAAAATGATGAATCTTATTTTCTTCTTCAATATTTATTTGGGCTTCTTCAGCTGGAGTTAATTCGATTTCCTTAGGCTCACACTCAATATGAAACATTCTTCGCTTGGAAGTATTTCCGGCAGGTGTCATTACTTTCCAGTAATATTCTCCTTCGGCATTTTTCAGATCCTTGCATTTAATTTTTATTTCCGGCGTATTGGTTTTGACATTGACCAGAGGATTTTGAAATTCCAGTTCCGTATCAATTAAAAACTGATAGCTCTTGGTATTTGGAAGCGTTGACCAGGTGAAGAGGAATTCATCAACTTCAGACTCTAAAATATCTTCTTTGTGTTTGGGAGTGAGCATTTCAATCGGCACGGAAGCGGCTTCTTTAAGTGCAAGTGCTTTTAAAGCAACCTGATCCATTTCAGTGGAAAGTGTGGAAACTTTTGAAAATTCCGTCTTACGTCCCCAATAATCAACATAAGAAACTCTCCAGTGAAATATTCCCGGCATCGCATTTTTCCATACAACGTGAGGACGCTGTGTAACGATCCTGGTTATCAGGTCTGTTAGCTCTGCATCCTGATAAATTTCGACTATGTATTCTTTTGCTCTGGAATTAGAAGGAATATCCCATTCGGCGACCGCAACCGGATCGGCAGCTGCCGCCGTTGAAATAAAAAAATCAAGCCAATTAAAATTCATTGTTGTTTTGTCTTCAAGATACTTCAACTTAATCTTGAGGCTTGGAAGATCGTCCGGTCTTGAAAGCGGAGGCGTCGGTCTTATTTCAACACCCACTGGTTGAGAGTATTCCACGGCATCGCCACTCTTAACTTTGACTCTCCAGAAATATCGCCCGGTCTTCGCAAGGGCAGTTGAAATATTATTTGTATCAACTCCCTTTTCATAAATCATATTCTGGAATTCAGGATCGCTCGCCAGCTCAAATTGGTACTCCCTGATATTTTGAACCTGTTCCCATTTGAAGGAGACCAGCTGATCTGGTTTTTCAAGTTCGATGACCGCCCCTTCAGAAGGTATCTGATTTATATCAAGCGGCGATTTTACCAGAATTTTTCCGCTGATAATGTTTGAGCCGATTCCAGATTCTGTAAGACCTTCGACTTCCCATGTATATTCTCCCGCTTCTTTTAAAGTAAGCGGCATTGAGGTATTTTCTGTGCTGAAGCCTTCAGTTTGTTTTTTTCTTGTGAGTCTGACAGTATAGGTAACGCCCGAGACAGGTCCGTTCCAGGACAGCAGATGAGTTGTCGGCTTCGAACTGTAATTAATTTTTTCAAGACTATCAGGCGTGTTGCTGGTTATGTTGATTGCTTTTGCTTCCAATACCTGAATGGCAACAGCTTCACTCCATAAAGCCTGTGGCCTGTTCTGGTCGAGAACTTTTACCGAAATTCTGTAAGCGCCGGTTCGATCCGCGATTAACTCATATTTATTTTTAGTCGTTTCTAATTCCAGCGCTTGTTCATATGTTTCATTTTGTGGTCGATCAATTTTGATCAGGTATTTTTTTGCATTATCTCTCTCCCAGCTGATGTTCACAGCTTCAGATTTTTTTGGTCCCTTATAAATCATTTCCTTATCCAGATTGAGGACTAAAGGCTTTTCTTCAAGCAGAGTGAATGTTCTAATCGGACCTTCCACATCGTCGATTGAGACAAGTTTCCAGTAATAGATGCCAGCTTTATCGAATTGATAAGTGACATGATCCTCACTGATGGTTGATTCATAAACAATATCCTGAAATGCAGAATTTCTGGAAATGACGATTTTTGCAGGTGCCGACAATGAAGAGTAGGACCAGACGAAATTTATATCTGCCTTCTGGCTAAAATAGTTAAGGGAATTATGTGTAGGGGTCTTGAGAATAAAAGGTAGCTCCTTGATTTTAAGATCGCCGGTTTTTTTATTCTGAATTAGAACCTGGTTTTCTCTTATTTCCTGGGCGGTCTCATTGATATTGAGTCTGGCCTTGCCATCAAGGAGCAAAAATTTATTCTCAGTCGCTCCCTGTTCGATCTGAATATTGGCGTTCTGAGATTCGAAGGAATATTTTTTTCCGTTCAAAAGAACATCTAGCTTGGGTGAGTTTTTAGTAAGAGTGGCCGTCAGGTTCCCTTTATCCAGAGAGAGAGTACTGTCTTTTCTGAGTCCTTTAATTCTGAGCAGAGAATTTTCAAACAGGCTTATGGAGGGACCATTGATGAAATTGATCTTTGCTGAAGATTGCCCATGGGTATAGATTTCGTCGTTTTGGGAGAGGCTGTCACCCGGATTGACATCCACCCACGATTGATAAAAGTCTCTTTTTCGCTTAACCGTTTTTATTTGTTCAACTATTGAGGCCACGCGGATCTGATTGTCAGAATTGCCGTTGAATTTTACACCATAGAGCATGTATAAACTGGCAATGGCCAGCATCCCCATGAAGGTGATCAAATAATTGTCGAAAGATTTAAGTCTCATTTCTTCCACTAGTGTATTTTACAAATATTATTGTAACATTAAGTTAATATTATATAGCTAGGAAGAATAATCTTGATCAGAAAAGTCAAATTTCCGCTTAAATACAAATTTGTTGTAGTGATAACTTTATTGCTGCTTTTGACAATGGGTTTTTACCTTTCCTACGCCTTAAATATTTTTAAAGAAGACAAAGCTGCCGATGTTTATTCCATCACGCTGACAAATTCGATTTCCGTGGCGGAAAGAACCAAGCTTCTTCTCAACGAAGATATTTCTCTGCTTGATGGATTTAAAGAACGAAGTGAATCTCAACCACTGCTTAAAAAAATGGAAATGATTATCAGCGCACATGAAGAGATTCTGGGTGTTGAATGTCTTTCTGATAATCAGGAATATCTAAGTTCTAAAAACGACAGAAAATTAGAAGAGTTTCTAAACGCCGTACCTTCCGCAGACATGCTAAATGAAACGACCGGAGCCTTGAAATTTATAAAACAGGTACCTTTTGGTTCAACCCGGCTTGAAATGGGGGCAGTAAAAAATTTTCCTTCCCATTTTTCCGTCATGCGCTCAATTGATCAGAACTTAAAATGCGCTATCCATATTTCTTATGAAAAATTGATGCCTCTGATGAATGAAACTCTCAATTATGGAACTTACCTTTTGACCAATACAGGAAAAGTTTTCTTCAAATTGAACAATATCAATCTCAATACCAATCTGCAAAACATCGCTACTGACCCCACAATTTCTGAAATACAGCAGGGGGTAAAGCGATTCAGCTCCGATGGTGAAGCCATTATCCGCGCCTTTTCTAAAGTTCCTTCACTTGGCCTGATAGCGATAACGGAAATACCTGAAAAGAAGGCTTTCATGGCCTCTGAACTTCTCATACAAAAATCTTTATATTTTGGAATACTGATTTTATCAATCGCCGTTATTGCCGGAATTCTTTTCACGAAGAGAATGACTAAAAACGTTCAGACATTATTTGAGGCCACTACTCTTTTGTCTGAAGGAAATTTTGATGTGAATCCAGTGGCAATTGGCAATGATGAGATTGGCGCTTTGACCGATTCATTCGTGGAAATGAAAAATAAAATTATTAAATTCATGGAAGAAATGAAGGAGAAGGCGCGAATAGAAGGCGAGTTGCAGGTAGCACACCTGGTTCAGCATTCTTTTTTTCCAAAACATGCAGTCATCAAGGAAAATTTCAGCTTTGACGGTCAATATATACCGGCCTCTGAATGTTCAGGAGACTGGTGGGGGTATTTCGAGCAGGGAACAGTCACTACAATAATTGTTTGCGATGCTACTGGGCATGGAGTTCCAGCTGCCCTGATTACTGCTGCAGCTCACAGCTGCATTTCGACACTGAAAATAGAATCACAAAAAAACTATATTTCGCCTAAATCAGTTTTGGAAAAATTAAACAAAGTTATTTGTTTTATGAATACTGACATTCTTATGACGGCCTTTGTTCTGGAGATAGACGAAGCCAAAAAGACAATCACTTATTCCAATGCTTCACATATGACCCCTTATTTATTAAGAAAAATTGATAGTGAATATTCCAAAGAGGGTGTAACTCCACTTCAGGAAAATAACGGCGCCCGAATGGGGCAGGGACTGGATTCGGTTTACGAAGAAACAAAAATTGATGTGGCGACGGGAGACCGAGTGGTAATGTTCTCCGACGGATTGACCGAAATGGCCATTGATGGAAAAGCATGGGGCCAGAGGAATTTCCTTAAAAGTATTTTTAAAGGTTGTAAGTTTGAGTCCACAGGTCTCATCGAATCGATCATGTCAGATTTTAATGATTATAGAAAAGGGACGGCCTTACAGGACGATATTACGGTAGTGTGTGTGACTTTTAACAACGAAAAAATAATCATCGAAAATAAAGAGCAGATTAATGCTATGTCTGATTTAAGCAATGATTCACTGGTGATCACTAAATTATCAAATGAAGAAAATATCAGGGATCTGTTGAGTCAGAGAAAAGTAAATCATTTAATCGGACACAACACCATCGACCTCGGCCGTGAAACGAGACTTGTGCATATTCTTGAGAGCAAACCTGCCTTTAAATTAAGTGATTATATAAATGAGACTTACAAGAAACAAACCTGGAAGCTCACATCGAATAAGAGCATTACCTCCGTGGTTAATGAAATGGGAAAACAGTTTTCTGATGAGTTTTCAGGAGCAATTCATCTGGATATTCTGCGCCTGGTGAGTGAGGAGTTGCTTTCAAACTCATTTTACCATTCAGGCGGCGAAGGAGTTAACTATATTCGCGGCCAGGAAATTATTCTCCAGCAGGAAAAGACTGTTGAGTACCTGTTTGCCACCAATGACGAGTATGTTGTCGTCTCTGTAAAAGGGCCATCGGGATTTTCTTCCAGAGAAAAAGTCATTTCGAGCATCCAGCGCGGATATGCAGAAAAAACTCCGCTTACCGGCGAAAATGGTGCCGGGCTAGGGCTTTATATGATTTATGAAAACTGCAATCAGTTTTGGGTCATTAACGGGCTTTCAGATTCGGGGCAGATCATTTGCGTCTTTGAAAAATTTAATCGTTATAAGCAGGCTAAAGAGAGAATTACTTCTTTTCACTTTTTAGCAAAGGAGATTACTATATGAGCCAGAAACTATCAATCAATTCCCGAATTACCGGCGATGAAGCACATATCGAACTTATCGGCATAATTGATGAAGATGCTGTTTTTGATAAAATACAAAATCTGAAAATGAGTCGTTTTGTTTTTGATTTTAATCAGGTCAGCATGATTAATTCGTGTGGAATAAGAGAATGGATAAAATACCTGCAGGAGCTTGAAGGAGCAGAAATCAAGTATCTGAATTGTCCTCAGATTATTATTGAACAGGTCAATATGGTTCACGGCTTTATAAGAAAGGGAATTATTGTTGAAAGTTTTTTTGCGCCTTATTTTTGTGCAAATTGCGACACCGAAAAAAAGATTCTTCTGAAAAATTCTGAAGTTGAAAACTCGAAGGCGCCGGTAAAACTTTGTAATACATGTAAAAGCGAACTTGAGTTTGATGCCATTGAAAAACAATATTTCAGTTTTTTGAGCCAAGGAAAATAGGGATGGACATGGAAGCTTTTGAATTTTTAGATGATTTATTTGAGCCCATTCTCGTTGCTGAACAGGACGGTACAATTGCCTATTTCAATGCCAGTTTTCTGACCCTTTTCAGGACGACTCCCAGAGCGATGAAGAAGCAGACTGACTTCAAAGAATACTTCTCTTCTATTATTCCCGATTTTAACTCCTTCTACGAAGAAATGATGAAACAGGATCAGGTGCTGAGCACCGAGCTTAACTTCATTATCGAAGGGCAGGTTTCAACCATTATTATTAAAGGGGTGAAGAAAGAGTCTGGTTATTTTGTTATGCTATTCAAAGATGTAACTGTTGAAAAACTTCTCAATGACAAATACCGCGCCCAGCTCGAGGAATTGAAAAATACTCACGGCCAGATCATTCAATCAGACAAGCTTAAGGTTATCGGAGAAATGACGGCGAATATTTCTCATGAGATCAATAACCCGCTTACCGTGGCCATTGGAAATACGGAGTTAATTGGTTTTGCTCTTGAGGCCAATGACCTGAATCCTCAAAGAGAATCGATTACAAAGTTTCAGATCAATATTGAGCATTCCTTGGATAGAATTAATAAAATTATTTCAAACATGAAAGAGTTTCTTCATAAAAGTGAAGATAAGAAAGAGTATTGCGATGCCAGAGAAATTGTAGAGAAGGCTATCGCATTCACCAATCCTTCCGTCATTGGCACTGATATTCAGATGAATGTCATGGTGAGTGGTGCAGCTCCCATTCTCTTAATTAACAGAGTCAAAATCGAGCAGGTCTTTGTGAATTTGATCCAGAATGCGATAGATTCGCTAAAAGAGGCCGGCACAGAAAATCCGCTCATAACCGTTGAACTTAAAACGGAGAATAGTGGAAATTCAATTCAAATTTCAGTCAAGGACAATGGTCCAGGCATCAGTGCAGAAAACAGGGCCAAGATTTTTAACACCTTTTTCACAACAAAGGCCATTGGAAAGGGAACCGGTCTGGGTCTTTCAATATCCAACAGAATTATCCAGTCTCATCAGGGGAAGCTTGATCTGCTTGAATCAAGTGTGGGCGCCCATTTCAGAATTACATTACCGGCCATCGGTATTGCAGGCCATGTCAGCGGGAACTGGGAAAAATTAATCAGCGACAATCACAAGCTCATCAGAGTTCTCGTGGTTGATAATGAACTGAATATTTTAAACCTGTGTATGAACTTTCTTTCTGAAAGTGATTATCATTTTATCGGAGCTTCGAGTGCTGCTGAGGCCTTGCTGGAAATGGAGCGTACAAAAATAGATGTCATAATCACTGATATGAAAATGCCGCTTGTTGATGGAGAGAATTTTGTCCGCGAATTGCGCGCAAAAAATATCAATATACCGGTTCTGTTTATGACTTCCAAAGATTTTGTAGATAAATATAAGACCATTAAGGATGAACTTGGGCTGGAAGGGATTATCATTAAGCCTTTTACAAAAGAGGAACTGGTCGGGGCCCTGGGTGCGATAGTCAATGAGTAAGTCTGAAAGGAAATGCATTTTAGTCGTGGATGACGACCCAAAAGTCAGGGAGTTGATTCAGACTTTCTTTGCCTTAAAGAGCGAAGAGATACTTTGTGTAATGGCGGAGGATAGTCAGCAAGCGGTTCTTAAAATGTCTAATCAGGAATTCGATATTATTCTCATTGATAATCAAATGCCCGGCAGGTCCGGCATTGATTACGCCTTGTCCTTAAAAAAATCTATCAAGTATTCCCGTATCCCGATCATTCTTATGTCAGGAGCTCTACAGCAGGAAGACGTCCTGAAAGCAATGGAAGGCGGTCTGAAAGATATTCTGGTTAAACCTTTCTCACTTAAACAGCTAAGCGATAAAATTAATTCCTGCCTGAAAAAAGGGCACTAGAGCGCAGTATTTGCTTCAATTGAAATTTCTTTCAGGTAGAGAAGGTAGACATCGTTTTTTCTCTCTATAGTGTGAGCAGAAAGAGTAGCTTCAGCTCCAATCCTGCACTCATCGCCGATATGGACGAAAGGTCGATCGAGCACTTTGCTTTCTGAGCTCCAGTTTACATTGTTTCCAATTTTTGCTCCCCATAACCTAAGCCATGCAGAATATAAACCAGGGATAAGCTTTAAGACCCCTTCTAAAAAGGGAAGCGAATTGTAAATTCTTTGAATCTGATAGCTGACAAACCATCCGTTGACTTCTTCTGTCTCTGAACTCAAAGTGCTCGCTCCCATTTTCGGTGGAATCATAGGACTAAATACTCTCCAAAGAAGCGGAGGAAGAAGATAAAGACTCATAAAAAAACAAAGGATCATGAACTCTGAGCCTTCGATGATTCCTTTCATGAGCAGTCCGATCATCAGCATGATCTGCATGGCAGGAATTAGACTTAGGAAAAAGAGCAGTGATTTTTTATTCGAGTTCATCGGAAAATTTTATCACTGCCAAGAACATTTTTGAGTGAATATGTAAAATTTATAGCTTGGAAAAGACACGCAGCCGGTTGACGCCTCCGTCGGGATGAACAATAATTTTAATCTGTTCAAATTCCTTAGGGTTATCGAATTTAAACGCCTTTCTATTCCCGGCAAAAGCCTTCACATAAGTCTTGTCTGCGACCGTTATCCATTTGTCTTTGGCCAGGCCCTGGATGCTCACCATAAATGGATTATTGTTAATGAAAAAACTAAAATCCATTTCGATGCGATGAATACTGGAAGGCCTTGCCAGTTGAATAATGACTTCTTCGTAGTGTCCTGGTTCCCGGCTTCTTGCAGATTCGAATCCATCAAACATATGCATTGGACTAAACGGAGAAATGATCTGGATGGCCGGACCATAGTGCTCGTTGGAAGCGCTGAGAATTTTTCCACCGAAGGCAGCGTTTGCTACATCAAATTCCTCACCCGGATTTAGGGCCTTCCAGTTTTTTTCTATTTCAGCTGCATCAGGGAAATAGGGTGCCGTTAAGGGTTTAATTGTTTTTGCAATCACGTCGCTGAATTGAATGCTTTCAGCCTGGGGCAGTGACTTAAATTTATTTTTTTCGTCTTCGGGGAGCTCCGCGTACAAACCTAGTCTGGTTAAGCCGCCATCCGGATAAACAGAAATTTTTATTTTAGCAAAGATATTATTGTTGTTTTCAAGCAGAATGCATTTGAGTGAATGTCCTTCCAGTTTGGTTTTTGGAACTAATTCCTGCCAGTCTTGCGGGCCCTGGGAATTTTCAACTTGAGCTTCAATTTTTACAAACTGCACCTGATTGCCAAGATGGTATTTGGTAGAAATGCTGATGTACTTAATGGGAGAGTGTTTTTTCAATTCAAACAACAAGGTGTCACAAATGTTTTGGTTATGGCGAACAGTTTCCCAGCTGTCCATGATCTTGCCTTGTTTTCCAAAAAGGTCAGGATCGAAAACCGGCAAGTTCGGACTGAGCAGATTTTCAGCGCGCGCAAATTTTTCATTGGTTACATTAATTATTTTTGCATCTATGGCCAGGTTAAATTTTGCAAGTGGGTCAAGTGGCCCGGGTGCAATAATTTTTTCAGGCAATGAAGGCTCAAAGGCAAGAAACACAAGATTTTTGTAACCGATATTAACCACTTCTTCCTGAGGGATATTTTTGATTTCAAAATGACTTTTAAATCTGGAGAGGTCGACGCCTTCCATTTTAAATTCAGAAAAAAGCACCTGGGCGATTTCAGAATTAAACAGAACTCCATTGAGTTCACCGTTGCAGAGAATGGTCATGCCTTGTCCCGTATCCGGTCCGTCGTAGCAATGAACAAACAGGCAGCGAAATCCGTCATTGGCTCCCTGATGAATTGCAAAGCGATTTGGGCCTGCTTCCGCTGTAAAAACTCCCAGCCCGATGAGAACACCCATAAATTCTTTGCAGCCATTATCACGCCCATGAAGCATGAGTACGGCAGTATCGTGACTAACAGGTCCGGATCCTCTTAAATCATGAAAGGCACGAGTCAGGTGTTGAAGAAGTAGATTTAAATCCGAGGCACACCCCATCGTTCCAGCAGCGATAGATGGAAACATTTTTCGAGTGCCGGCAATTTCAATTGCGTCCTGAGTATAGCCATGAGCATAGTCAACACTTGGAAGTGTGGTCTGATCGAAGCTGAACTGATTCATTCCAAGTGCTTTTAAAAAAGGTCGGGTGAGTTCTACAATAGTCTTTCCTTCCATGGCCTCCAGTAAATGCTCAAGGACTAAGAATCCACCGCCGGAATATTGAAATTTTTTTCCCGGAGGATTGATCACTCCAACCGGGGAGTAATGATACCTGGCATTGCCCTCAAGCAGTTCTCGGACAGGAGGCATTAATTCATTGGCAGGAACACCGTTTACATAATGCATATTAAGAGCGCTATGACTCATGAGATGAGCAAGTGTGACCTGATCTGCCCATTCTGGATGATTTGTATCCAGGGATTTTATACGGAATGTGGAAGACGTTTTTTCCAGGAGTGAATTGACAGAAGTATCCAGCGAAATATTTTTCCCCAAAAAATATTCCATCGCAAAACAGGTTCCAACGGTTTTACTGAGCGAGGCCATTTCAAACCAGGTGTTTTTTGTAATATGTTCACCTAGACAGATGGTCTGCTGTGAATTGAGACCGGTACTGATGGAAATCTGGGCGCCATTGATATGATGCTTTTTGAAAATGGTATGTATAAAAGGCATTAGATTATTGATCGGGTAAGCCGCCATTCTTTTTTCAGTAATTTTCCAGAGTTCAGTTTTAGCGTTAGTTAATTCAGTATCGGCTGAATTATTCATTCGCTCCTTAAGTAAACTCAAAAGTTCGCTGCCTGATTTTCCGGCAGCGGAAACAAGAAATTTCATTCCAAATTTTTGCTTATACAAAAGCCCGGTTGCTAATAGTTCATCTTTAAGAGTCTGAGCATCGCTCTCGACGCGACTCTGCTCAGTGGAGGCCAGGTGATCCAGCATTTTTTTATTCTCACCGATATCGCCGTGGAATCCAGCCGCTTCCAGAACATCGCTCTTTTTAAAAGACATCAGGCATGCTTTAGCTTCGTTCATATCCAAGGCTAAGTTTTTTGCCATCAGGGCGGCAAACTTAAGGCTTCCGCACATACTAAAATAATAATTAAAGCGCTGGATAGTGGGATCGATTTTATATTTTTTTGAATCAATTTCAAGAACGCTCGCCCATGGATCGCTGGCAGTGCGTACAGATTCAATGGTAAAAGGAAGCAGCAATTCTGTAGCAAACTCAACAGGCGCCTTGTCAGTCATCAGCTTGATCATTAAATTCAATGCTACCGGATACCAAAGGGCAGTGCGCTCATCCCATTTGACCTGAACAATTTTTTTACTGTCAGATAAATCTTTTCGGATAAAATGCATTTCTTCGTGGGCAATGACCAGAAAATCATTTAGTGAAAAACGATTGTGATGAATTTCGTGCCAGACTTCCCAGCGCGAGCGCTCAGCAGTAGCAAGATCATCCATAACTCTGACCGGAACACCAAAGATATCCGCCGGTAAGGCCACGCATCCATTTCCTGAAAGCCAGTCTGTTAAGTATTGAAGTGATTGAAACACATTGTATCTAATTTCATCCGGATGGTTATTGGCAATGAAAGTTGACTCTTTATCGACAGCGGCCAATAAGGAGCGTTTATAGAGAGGGTCATCCATATTAAGACCTTCAATGTCCGGTCCATGGATGAAATCGAGCATTTCTTTATGGTATTTCTCATCCAGCATAGAAGTGACAAGCACTTCTAGATTTTTTTTATTTCCAGACTGATGCTGCTTCCAGGCGACAACCAGAGCGAGTCCGATACGGACAAAATCCGGATGTGCTACCCAAAAGCCGGAAAGATCTCTCTTGAATTGAGTAATAACATCTTTGATATATCCTTTTATCGTCACCTGAAAGGAGGGACTTTTTAAATCTGTTGTGATCGGCAAGATGCCGTACATTCCACCGACTTTAATCCCTCCTCGTGAACCGACAACTTCAGCCAGGAGGTGATGGGAAGCCTTTATGTATTTTATTACGATATTTGGATCGGCCTTAACCGGAATTCGGTAATTGGAATCTTCTTTAAAAAGTCTTGCTGTTGATGCGAGGTAATCATGCCATCCCAGAGAAGCCCCGACAAAATATGGATGGAGTTCATCCATAATTTCATTCACGCGAAACACAGCTCTTGGGTTTTCCAGAACAATCATCAGGCGAATTGTTCCTATAATATATTCAGGATGAAGCTTTTTAATAAGTGTCTCGGATTTTAGCATGACATTTTTTATGTAACGGGCCTCTTCTTCGTTTTCAAGTTTTGGTACATAGAAGGCCAGCGCTTTTTTATTATGCCAATTCTTAAATAAGTGAAGAGCAAAGTCATATAAATGCAAAGGCATCGGGTTTTCTTTATAAAATAAAAATAAAGAGGGAAGCGCCAGTCCTGGAAAGCGTTTGATGGGAAGGGAGAGGTGGTCATTTTCCAGATGATAAACTTTATTATTTTTGGGGTCTTTATAATTGATGGTTCCATCAAAACATTCAGTCAGGTTGACTCCCGCTGAGATGAGGTCTTTACGAAGCGGTGTTTTGGAGTCTTCATCATCGGCACCCCAAAAAGGGGACATGGTATTATCTTTAAGAAGTTCGGCGATAACCGGCGGTTCATCTTTAAGTTTGCGATGATAAGCATTCATGGCATTGATTGAAAGTTTGGTGTCGTCCGGCGGGCCAAAAAGGGTAACGTGATTTCCTTTTAGATAATCAGGAATTTCTGCAATTGATTTTCCTGTGCCACGTTTGCAGTAAAAATCATTTTTAGGTCCGATGACTATCCGGCCTTTTGAATCTTCAAAACCAATAATGGTTTTATAATCAGCCGATGAAAAATCCCTTTTCAAAAATGTATTGAAATCCGAGCATGCCCTGGTCTGCTGATCGATAAATATCCGGTCAGTCATTCTTTGAGTCAGGATAGTATTGAGTTCATCGCTTACCAGATCGTAGAGTTCGCATAAAAAGGCGAGAGACTCTTTTGTTTCAAGACCCGCGCCTGTCCCGACTTCCACTAAATCCGGGACACCCAAAACAGGTCGGGCGGATTTCATAAGGTATTTTTTTAATTCTGGCGAGACAAAATCGTCGTAATAAGAAATTGGCATAAAAATTAGCTTCCCCGATAAGTTGTATAGCCATAAGGATTAAGCAGCAGAGGAACGTGATATTTACGGTCAAGATGAAGCACTTGAAAAACGATGCTTGTATCCAGAAAGAAAAAATCCACACCGGCCTTTTTGAAATAGGCTTCAATTTCAAAATTCAGGCGGTAGACGCCGGTAATTTTTTCGCATTCAAAGGCCAGTCGTCCGTCAGTATTGGTGACACCGCTGCCAATGGGCTTCCATTGCCCGTTGGCTTCTTTTTTTTCGAGCATAATGGCGACATGAGCGGCAGGCTGACCTTTACTTGTATCGAGAATATGGGTGCTGATCATAGTATATCCTGGTTTAAATTTTTGCTTTAAATAAAAAATCTGTTTTCTGGTCGTGGCCGTCTTGAATTTCTAATTCAACGGTCTGAGTCCCAAAAACCTCGTGCCATGCTTCGAGAGTGTATTTTCCGGGAGGAAGATTCATAATTTTAAATTCACCTTTTTTATCTGAAACACTGAAATAAGGATGATCCATGACCGCAATATAGGCCCCCATCCAGGGATGCACGCTGCATTTTGATTGAAGAAATATTTCAGGCTTATCAAAGACCATTGTAATTCTCTGGTCTTTTTTGGGCATAGGTATATTAAAATTTTTGTTGGACTGTGTGACTGAACGGATATTGTGGAAGATGGGATCGCTGTTTTTAAAATCAACTTTCTGTCCCACTCTGACCGCAAGGACTCTTGGAGAGTATTGACAATTTTTCTGATCGAGTAGAGCGGCATCTTTGGGAACATCGGTAAAAGTTTTTCCTTCGAGCCCTTTGGTGATGCGGATAAGTACATTTTGAAGTTTGCCGTTATTGACAATGATTTCATTTGAGTAAACGTCACCGGATGAATTGCAGCCGCCCGGCAGAGTTAGTTTTTTACCTTTGGGAGGAGTCCCAAGAAAATTAATTGTTCCTGATACGGATCCTGAGCCGCTTGAACTTTGTACTGCAGGCTTTTCTACAATTATCTGAGGTTCAATGTGTTGGTGAACTTCTTTAAGCTCGGGCCCTGTGCCGGCGCGGCTAAATGTGATGACTGAAATAATCAGTAAGACTCCGACGGCCAGGGCTTTTTTTGCGCGCGAGGGATAAACAAGCCTTTGCACAAAATATTCTCTGATCGCTGCGCCCGCCAGGCACATGACAAGCAGGATGATCCAGTTCCATTCATGACCATAGGTCGAAGGGAAATGGTTGGAGAGCATAATAAAAATGACCGGCAAGGTGAAGTAGGTATTATGTGTTGACCGGTTTTTTGCATTTTTCCCCCAGTCCTGATTGACTGGTAAATTAAGTCTTGCAGCCTCAACCATTTTTATCTGGCGAGGAATGATTCGCATAAAAACATTGGCGGTCATCCAGGTACCGATCATTCCCCCGATATGCATATAAGCTGCGCGCCCGCTTAAAGTATGGCAAAGAAAATAAGACATGGTCATAAGCCAGAGGACGGTGAACAAATGCCCGATCATCGGTTTGTCTTTAGTGAGATTTAATTCCCAGAGAAAATCGTAAAAAAACCATGAACCAACAAGAGAGAATATTCCAATGGCCACACCTTGCCAGTAAGTTATAGATGAAACATTTGAATCCAGCAGAAACATGCCACCACCGGTATAAAAAATAAGAATCATGAGCGCGAAGCCGCTCATCCATGTCCAGTAAGATTCCCATTTAAACCAATGAAGATGTTCGGGAACTTTTGTAGGTCCCATCAAAAGTTTTTCGACGTGATAAAAACCACCGCCGTGAACCATCCATAATTCACCCACGTGACCAACGCGTTTTGAATCGGCATTAGCTTTCAGGGTGCGATCGAGCCACATAAAAAAGATGGAAGTGCCTATCCACGTAACTGCAACCGTTATGTGAAGCCATCTGGTGAGTAAAAGAATCCATTCAAAAATTTCTTGATCCAAAATATATCCTAAGGAAGATATTTCATAAGGTCAGCTGCCCCGCCAACCAATTTGCCATGATGAAAAACCTGAGGGAAGGTAGGCCATCCGCTCCACAGTTTAATGGCAAGGCGTTTCTTCCATTCTGAAAAATAACTGCCGTGAGAGATGTAGTGATATTTTATATTTCTTTCTTCGAGATATCGTCTGGCCTTTTTTACAACTGGATTCTGGGCCATGCCCACGATGACCCACTCGTTGCTTTTTGTCGCATTAAGGATTTCCTCTACAACTGTCGGATGATAGTTTACAATGGCGGATAGGGCGCCAGGAGTCATTTCTGATTCGCTTAAGACTTTTCTCATACATTTTTCCTCACAAAATTATTCAATAGTATTTAAAGACAGGATAAGCCGAATGACTAGGAAATTTTTAACTCTTGCGCATTGCAAGTAATGCTTGATTTAGAATGAGAAACATACATTAAATGTATTATTTCTTTCAATTTATATTTGCAATTCTCAAGGCGTTTTAAAAATCAGACTTGAGAGGTTGTGATGAAAGCGCGTGAGGGGATATTCGTCGTATTTGTTCTGACAATAGTCTCGATGAACGCCTTCGCCAGGCCTTTGGACTTAAAAATCTATTCAACTAAAAATTTTCTGCTCGGCAAGGCAACAACGGGGTGCATGCCCAAAGGAATGAAGATCGACCCCGTAGGTGATTCGCTTTACGTTGCAGAAATGTGTGGAAAATTTGACCCTAAGACCAAAAAAATTCAGCCCTCGGCATCGATCTTTGATGTTCCCGGGCGCACATTGGTTAAAACTCTTCGCACGCCTCTTGGAATGAGAAAAGGCGGTATATTTGCCAATACAGAAATTGAATTCTCTCTGGATGAGCTATGGGGATTTATAACCAGAGCAGAAGGTGATTCAGGTTCTGAAATCTATAAGAATACAGGCCTTTTAACCGTGATCAACACCGAGTCCCAGAAAATTGCAAAATACATTCCTCTTCATTCAAGCGGGGCAAAAATTATCAGCGTCAGACCTTATCTCAAGGAGGACATCCGTCGCTCCCAGATCATCTATGTTGCCAATTATTTTTCAGATGATATCAGCATCGTAGATGTTACCGACCTTAGAGAAAATGAAAACCTGGACGGCACTGCTCATTTTAAGGGATTGATCGAACTTCATACCAGTTTTAAAAACCCGAATTCTCACGGATATTTTATCGCTCCACGGGGAATCGCTTTTACACCCGACGGGCGATACGCTTTGATTCTTGCCACTGAAACTGGAAGTCTGATCATTCTGGATTCAGTCACTCATCGACAGATAGCAGAGATCGCACCTATCGATAAACGATCTGCTGGCCGGGAATTAAACGTACGACATGTTGTCATCAGCAAAGACGGACAGACCGCTTATTTTAGTCACATGAGAGGCAATGCGATCTCCAGAATCAGCATTCCCAGACTAATGGCAACAATTAAAAACTTAAAAAAAACAGGACCAGAAGTGACTCTACCAAGCACGCTTTGGGATGAACTTTTTATTCCGTTTCAAACGGCAGTTGGCCCGCAGAAAATTTTAGTACTGGAAGATTACCCGTTGGATCACCCCAATTTTCCAGGATTAAAATGGAATCTCGCACACCCGAATACGATTGTTCTTGATCCGCTGAAAAATCGTTATCTCTTCGTTTCTCACAGAACGACCAGCGATAAAGACATCAATAAAGTTGATCCTAAAATTATGGGCAAAATCGACATCATTGATGTTGTTAAGGATAGAGTTGTCTTCAGTCTAGTGGGAGGGGCACAACCAACCGCCCTGGAAATTAGTCACGATGGCCGCCTCTTGATGTCCGCTGGCCTGATTAACGATACGCTCTATTTTTTTGATCTTAAAAAAATTCTCGGCGTCTATGAATTGGGGGAGTGATTATGGTTAAGAGAGTTTTGATTTCTTTGAGTTTGTTGGCAGGACTGGCAGCGCTGGCCATTACTTACGGGAAAAATAAATCCGAATACTATTATACCTTTCCTGTGGCCCATATAACTGAAGAAAAATTGCAGGAAGATTTTTTTAATCAGGTAGAATTTTATCAGAAAAAAATAAAAAAAAATAATTCTGCAAAAGATATGACGATGCTTGCACAAATTTATGCCAACCGCGCAAAGGTGGTTACTTCAGCCGACTATTTTTTAGCGGCCAGCAGATATGCTTACAGATCCATTGCACTTATGCCCCAATACAATCCCGGAGCCTGGTTTGTGCTGGCGGATGTGGCCCTTGCTCAGAAGGAATTTCACAAGGCGATTAACTATGCCAATATTATTAATAAGCAGAAAAATTATAAAACTCCCGAGGCCTATTTAATTCTTGCAACATCAAACCTGGGATTGGGCAATCTTGAAGCGGCCATGATATTCGCTGATGAGCTTATTGATGTTTTTCCCAGCGAAAAAGCTTTCACCTTAAGGGCCGTCATTCTCGCCGAGCAGGGCAGAGATCAGGAGGCCATCAACGATTTTGAAGAGGGTATCAAACTTATGGAAGACGATCCCGTTCAGGGAGCCTATACCCGCGCCATGTATGCTCGTTTTCTTCTGACCAGACCTTATGATAAAAATTATTATGAAAATGCCATCGCCCTTTTAAACGAGTCTCTGAGGATCACTCCCGCTTCGGCACTTGTTCATGGACTGATCGGCGACCTGTTTGTAAAAGAGAAAAAATACAAGGAAGCAGTTAAATATTATCAGTCCGCATTCAGGCAATCAAAACAGCTCTCATTTCTCTTTAAAGAAGCCATGTACCAAAAAATATCCGGAAATGCCGTCTATGCTGAGAAACTTTTCAATCAGACCGAAATCCTGCTGCGGATGGAATTGAATAAATACAAAAATGCTTCGGCTGCCGAACTTATCAGGCTGCTGCTGGAGCGTGGCGATCCAAGCGATTACACCGAAACCATGCGTCTGGCCGATAGAGAACGCAAACTGCGACCAAACACTGAGACACTTTATCTTTATTCATGGGCACTGGAATTAAACGGTCGTCTGCCTGAGGCAAGAAAATCTATCAGAAGTCTTCTGGCAAAGAATATTCGCAATGAGGATGTACTAAAGAGAGCTGCCAGCATTGAAGAAAAATTAAAAAACAAGAATCTGGCCCAGATCTATAAAGGCCAGCAGTCGCAGAGTCTATCATTATGAAAAAGTTTTTATTCGTCTTTTTTATTTTGTTCATAACTAAAACACCGGCCTTCGCGTCTGATTTGGGTTATCTGGAAATTGAGGTTAATAAAGAAGCGGGCATCATCAGGACAATGCTGGAGTTTAATCCCGCTTCTCTTGGATTAAAGGCGTTACAGTTTCACAATACTTTGGGAAAAAGTTTCTGGAAAATGGGGACGACCAGATGCCCGTGGAGAAATATTTCTTCCAAAACACTTTCGTACAATCTTGTGAAAGTTTCAGCCGATGCAGCTTGTCCGGAAATTAAATCTGAAATCACTCTTGATCTGTCCTTTCTGCAGCAGGCATCGGCAGGATACCGGATCATAGGACGAATAAGAAACGACGGCCAGGAATCGACTTTTCTTGCTGGAAAAAGCGAGCGAAATGTTAAAATAAGTCCTGTGCCTGACAGATCCTTCGGCCATTATGTTTATAGCGGAGCCAAGCAGATCGGGGCTACACTATCTATTTTATTTATTATAACTTTAGTAGTGACTGCCGGAAGCCTTATGGAAATTTTCAAAACCGTTGTAGGCTTCAGTCTGGGAACATCCTTATCATTGCTGCTTGCTTTGTTTGGAGTGATTTCAATTCCGGCCCGTTTTATTGAACCTGCCATCGCCATGTCGATAGTTTTTCTGGCCGCAGAAGGAATTTTACGAAAAAAAACACTTCATCGTTTCTGGCTGGCCTCAGGTTTTGGATTGATTCACGGATTTGGTTTTGCGACGGGGCTTAGCAGCCTTCCACTCAGCTTGTTTGAGCTTATGAAAGCATTTATAGGCTTCAACATGGGACTGGAAATCGGGCAACTTCTTATCATCATCATGATAGTCCCTTTTATTATATTCATAAAAAAATATTCAAACTATCATCATCAATTTATGCGAGGGACCTCTGCACTGCTTTTTGTCGTAGGATGCTATTGGATTGTAGAGCGCGCCATATTGTAAAAATTGATATAAAATTGATAAATTATTCTGGCCAGAAGAAGGGGTTGAAAACTATTATTTAAGTTTAAACCGCGGAGCCAATATTAAATATTCTTTAAAAGACACGGGATGGTTAATTCTTTATAGCGCCACTTATTTTTCAGCTGCGCGACTTGGTTTGTCCATGGCCACCATCAATCTTGCCGTGTCTCCTGTCTGGCCTGCCACCGGCCTTGCCATTTCACTGTTGTTTTTGGGAGGCACTCGTTATTGGCCGGCCATTTTTACAGGTGCTTTTTTTGCCAACTTCGCAGTAGGCAATCCTTTACTTTCAGTTTTATCCATTTCCATTGGAAATACGCTTGAAGCTTTGAGCGGAGCTTATGTTCTGAATACTTTTCTAAAAAGAAGGAATTTGATTTATCCGCATTCAAGGACGCTGGCGATAGTCCTGGCATCAGTTTCGGGCTCAGTTATAAGTGCTACGATCGGAACTCTTTCACTGACGCTCAACGGAATTTCACCAGTCGAGTCTTTTGGCATTTTATGGCTGACATGGTTGACCGGTGACACTCTTGGCGGTCTTATAATCATCCCGTTGTTCCTTTCATTCTTCAAAAACAAATTTTATGAAATAGAAGCAACAAGCCTGAATTTAAAACATGCCGTGCCGATTTTTATCTGTGGATTGATTCTTTGTTATTTTCTCTTTATTCGCCCCGATGGCGCTCCTTTTTTATTTTTTGTTTTTCCTCTATTGCTCTGGTCTGCGAATGCATTGAGAGAAAAAGGAATCAGCACGGCCACTTTTATTATTTCCACAGTGGGAATTTTAAGCGTGGCCCTTGGATTTGGCGTTTTCACGCATGGAAGTACTAATGCCAATTTGTTAAACCTGCAGTTGTTTTTAGGAGCTGTAGGTATTTGTGCGCTTATGATGTCTGACTTGAGAAATGTTTCTAATCAAAAACAGCCGGTCACTATTTTACTTGTAAGCTGGCTGCTTGCAGGTATTTTCTTCTTTGGTTTTTATCAGCGAACATCCAGTGAATCAGACAAGCGTTTTAATGATATTATCAATGGAGTGGAACCTTATCTTGAAGCCCGGATGAATCTCTATTTTTCAGCCTTACAAAGCGGGAATGCACTTTTTGCAGCAAGTGACGACGTAACAAGTGACGAATGGAAATCGTTTTTGCAGATTGACAGACAACGAGAAACGCTGCCTGGACTCTCTGGTATGGGAGTAATATTTCGCGTTCCGAAAAATCATATCAACCAAAGAGAAGAGAAGATATTTGCAGTAAATCAGGGCGACGCTTACGTCATCACCTATTTTGAGGTTTTAGAGGGACATAATCATAAACTCCATCTGGGCATGGATGCATCAGAAAGCCGAAGACAAGCAGCTGACCTTGCCCGCGACACAGGCCGGCCCTCACTCACCGGAAGAATTTTGCTGGATGATGTGTCCAATCATAGCGATTCGATCATTGCCTTAAGTCCATTTTACGCCAAAGGAAAAATACCGAATACAATAGAGGAGAGAAGAAAAAACTGCATCGGCTGGATTTTTGCTCTTATACATATAAAAGAGTTTATTGAATCGGTTTTTTCCGTGAGCAATTTTCCAGAGATCGGGTATGCCGTTTATGAGAACAAAAAAAATTCATTGGTGCCGATAAGCCATTCTCCTGACTACTTCACTTTGCCTGAAGCGGGCGAAGTAGAGCGTGTTATGCATTTAAGGAATCAAGAATTTATTTTCCGTTTTAAGAAGTCGACGGCTTTTTTTTCCAGCCATGACAATCTGGCTTCATGGGCAGGAGCAGTTGCCTCTCTCATCAGTTTATTAATTGGTACCTTCATTATTTCAATACAGACGGTGAAGAGCAGGGCCCTCGCGCTGGCAGATCTCCGGACCAGGGATTTGAAGGCCAGCGAGGAGCTCTGGAAATTTGCGCTGCAGGGATCAGGTAATGGAGTCTGGGATTTAAACCTGAAGTCCAACACGGTCAAACTGGCCAGCGATTTTAAAAAGGCCCTGGGGTATGAGTCATACGAATTAAATTCTCCTGATCTTGGCTGGGAATGGATGCTTTATCCGGAGGATCTTCATCTGGCCCTGGAAAAAATCAGGCTTCATCTTGAAGGCAAAGGAATCTTCAGCGGAGAGTACCGTCTTCAATGCAAGAATGGAGAATATAAATGGTTTCAGGCGCGGGGAAGTTTGGTCAGCCATGATTCCGATGGAAATCCAGAGCGAATGGTCGGAACCATTTCTGATATATCGGCGAGAAAAGCTGCTGAAACGGCATTGCAGGAGCAGCGTGAAAAACTACTGGCAGCTGCAAAAATGTCCTCGCTCGGAGAAATGGCCGGGGGGATTGCCCACGAGATTAACAATCCTCTTGCCATCATACAGGGAAAAGCCAGCCAGCTTAAACGACGTCTAAAGGAAATATCTCCGGAAGATAAAAATATTCAAGATCTGAATGAGGGACTTTTTGTCATTGAAACAACCACTAAAAGAATCAGCGCCATTATAAGAGGTTTAAGTGCATTTTCCAGAAATGCTGAAAATGATTCCTTGGATAGAATCCTTGTGCCGGTGCTTATTCAGGACACGCTTGAACTATCGAAAGAGCGGTTTAGATTTCATTCCATCAGTTTAAAATACGACTTACGTGCCTGCGAAAATACTTTTGTCAATGGAAGAGCGGCTCAGCTGCTGCAGGTCCTGGTCAACCTCTTAAACAATGCTTACGATGCCGTAGAATTTCTGCCGGAGAAATGGGTTAAAATCGACACGGAAGCGACTGAAAAATTATGTCGTATAAAAATCACTGACAGCGGTGGGGGAATTCCGGATGAATTAACAGACAAGATCATGATGCCGTTTTTTTCCACCAAGTCTGTAGGTAAAGGAACAGGTCTGGGACTTTCGATATCAAAAGGAATCATTGAAGAGCATAAAGGCAGACTTTATTACGATAAAAGTTCCAGAAATACCTGTTTTGTCATTGAACTGCCGGTTGCTTAATTTTTCAGCGCAAGAATGGCCAGCTGATAATTGGGTTCCATTGATATTTCCAGAACCTGTTCAGCATATTTAATTTCGTGTTGTTCGTTCACAATTAAAACAACTCTTGAGCACAATCCCTTAAGCGGGCCATCAACAAATTCGACTGGATAAAATTTAAAAAAATCTGAACGAAAAAGTGAACCCATCACCACATTTTCGATATTTTCAGCCGAGCAAAAACGTTTTTGAGCAAAGGGAAGATCCATGGAAAGATTGATCACTACAGTGTCCGGGAAGTCGGTGGCTTCCTTATTGAACTGTATGACACTTTTAGCGCAGGTTTGTGTATCGATGCTGGGGAAAATATTGAGAATTTTATTTTTTTGCTTAAAAGAGGAAAGTAAAATATCGCTGAGATCGGTTTTGGTCATAATAAAATCATGTGCAAGGCTTCCGAGATCAGGTACGCTACCACGCGTATGAATATCATTTCCTTGTAATTTTAATTTTGTCATAATCACTCCGTGGTTAATCGTACTTTGTTTAAGACAAGCCAGCTTATCGTTACAAGGCAAATAAAAGAAGCAGATTATGAATAGAGAAAATATTCGAAAAGATAGATTTTTAGGATCAATCATGGGATTGGCAGTAGGTGACGCGCTTGGTTCGCCAATTGAATTTGAAGAGCGCGATAGTTATCTTCCTATAACACAGATGCGCGCAGGCGGACCGTTTAATCTAGAGGCCGGCCAATGGACTGATGATACAAGTCTTGCAATGTGTATGGGCAAAAGCCTTATAGAGCTTGGGGCCTTTGATGCCGGCGACATTATCAGACGTTTTCACCAGTGGTTTAGAAATGGCTATATGAGCGCGACAGGGCATTGTTTTGATATCGGCAATACAACCAAGGCAGCGCTGTTGAGATATGAAGAAACCGGAGCCCTGTTTTCCGGCAGTCCTGATGACCCCGCCACTAACGGCTCGCTCATGAGACTCGCTCCCGTTCCGCTTTTTTTTTATGATGACCTTGGGAAAACCATTTTTTACTCCGGTGAGAGTTCAAGAATAACCCATGCCCCTAAAGAATGCATTGATGCCTGTCTTGGGCTTGCACTGCTGATTCATAAAGCACTCGCCGGTTTTAGCAAGGAAGAAGTTCTACATTATCAAAAAGATGAACTGAACATTTGTCCTGAGATCGAAAATATTCTTCTGGGAAGTTATAGAAATAAATCACGCGATGAAATAAGTGCGAAGGGCCTGGCTAGCACATGCCTTGAAGCAGCCTTGTGGTCATTTTATCAGACAGATAATTTTAATGATGGTGTTTTACTGGCGGTCAATCTTGGTGAGGATTCCGATACAACCGGGGCCGTCTATGGACAATTAGCAGGGGCCTTTTATGGCCACAAAAATATCCGGTCTGATTTTATCGAGCAGCTGTGGGATAAAGAGCTTCTGGTCAGTCTTGCGCTTGATTTATTCAATCCCTATTTTTATTCGGGTGAAAATCCAACCGTCGATTTGATTGTCATCAATCCCGACGATGAAGTCTTGATGATTACCCGTTCAAGAAACTCAAAGGCCTGTCCCGGCATGCTGGCATTCCCCGGAGGATTTATTGATTCGAAAGCTAAAAAAGGGCAGAGTTGGGTAAATGGAGTTGAAACTCCCCGTGAAGCAGCACTCAGAGAACTCGCCGAAGAAACGAATCTGCAGCTTGATTCAAAAACAGAGCTAATTCCAGTAGGAATTTATAGCGGAAACAACCGCGACCCGAGAGACAGCGACTATTCCTGGTCAAAGACTTATGCTTTTTTATTTAGAATGGCTCGTGAAGACTATGATAAGCAAAAGAAGCATATTGTCGGTCTTGATGATGCCGAAAAAGCTCAGTGGATAAAGGCCGATGAATTACAGGCCATGAAGCTGGCCTTTGACCACAATCTCATCCTGCAGGATGCACGAAAATTAATTTAGGATTATTTCCAGGTCTTTTTCAAGTGCACCGGCTCGGTTTTCTTTTTCATGCGAATATTGAGTGTTTCCACGAAAAGTGAGAAGGCCATTGAGAAATAAATATATCCTTTTGAGATATGTTGATTCAGTCCTTCAGCAATTAAAGTGACTCCGATCAAAAGAAGAAAACTTAGAGCAAGGATTTTTACAGTGGGGTGTTTTTCAACAAAGCCTGAAATGGGACCCGATGTATAGATCATGACAAAAGTAGAGACGACTACTGCTGCAATCATTATGGCAACGTTACTGACCATACCAACCGCCGTAATGACTGAGTCCAGAGAAAAGACAAGATCCAATAGCAGAATCTGAACAATAACCCCGGCAAATCCAGTGGGAACTTTTCCACTGTCCGTCACTTCTTCAGCAGATTCGAGTTTCTGGTGAATTTCATGGGTACTTTTGGCAATGAGAAACAACCCGCCGATCAGCAGGATTAAGCTTCTTCCGGAAATTACAACATCAAAAAGGGTAAACAGCGGGGCCGTCAATCCTATGACCCATGAGATGGACAGCAGCAGGCAGACTCTTGTCACTACGGCCAGACTGAGTCCCAGCTTTCGCGCTTTATCTTGCTGGTCTTTATGCAGCCGTGAAGAAAGGATTGAAATAAAAATGACATTGTCTATACCTAAAACCAGCTCCAGCGCACAAAGTGTAAGAAAGGGGATTATTGAGCTGACTGAAAATAAACTGTCCATATAAAATCCTTATTTTTGCCGTCTTTTTTGGTTTGAATAGTATGGAATAAAATAATGAAATCGTCCAATAATACATTCCTTTACAAGACTCATGAATATTCATTATTATATTTTCTGTATATAATTAAAATTTTCCATGCTATCGGAGACCGATATGTCTGCTCATGTTGAAGAAGAGGCCACTGAACATTCCACGCGCTACCATATGTTGCTGGCCCTGGGCGCTCTGGGAGTTGTCTACGGCGATATCGGAACGAGTCCTCTCTACGCGCTTAAAGAATCATTTCACCACGGTCATAATATTCTCCTTTCAGAAACAAGCATCTTCGGGATTCTTTCACTTATTTTCTGGTCGCTGGTTACCGTCATTTCTTTGAAGTATTTGCGCTATGTTCTTAAGGCCGATAACCGCGGCGAAGGTGGAATTCTCGCCTTGACAGCGCTTATTACGCCCAAAGACGGGAAAAATACTGCCAGGAGAGACAAGCTTGTCCTTTTTGGGTTATTTGGAACAGCTTTGCTGTACGGTGATGGAATGATCACTCCTGCCATTTCGGTATTATCAGCGGTGGAGGGGTTAGAGTTGATCACGCCCGTCTTCACTCCATATATTATCCCCATAACGATTGCCATTCTCGTCGCTCTCTTTTCCGTGCAGAAATATGGAACAGGCGTCGTCGGCAAAGTTTTTGGTCCGGTCACGCTCTTTTGGTTTTTCACCCTCGGCTCTTTAGGAATTTATAATATTATTAAGGCCCCATCAGTTCTTCTTGCTATCAATCCTTATTACGCTCTCCGTTTTTTTATAGAAAATCAATGGAACGGCTACATGGTTTTGGGATCAGTTTTTCTGGTCGTGACCGGAGGAGAAGCGCTCTATTCGGATCTCGGGCATTTTGGTAAAAAACCTATTCAACGCGCCTGGTTTTATGTGGCCCTTCCCTGTCTGCTTCTCAATTATTTCGGACAAGGTGCTTTGTTGACTCATACGCCGGAGGCGGCAAGAAATCCATTTTTCCTGATGGCACCTAACTGGATGCTGACGCCGCTTGTACTTCTTGCGACTCTCGCAACCGTAATCGCTTCACAGGCCTTAATCACAGGTGTTTTTTCAATTACAATGCATGCAGTTCACCTTGGGTATATTCCAAGAGTTCTTATAAAGCATACTTCAAAAAAAGAGTACGGTCAGATCTTTGTCAAAAGCATGAACACGCTATTGATGATTGCCTGTATCACTTTAGTTTTAACATTTAAGTCTTCGAGTAATCTCGCGGCAGCTTACGGGATTGCGGTTACCACTACAATGTCCATTACCACCATACTTTTTTTTATTGTCGTCACAGAGAGATGGCAATGGAGTTACCCGAAAGCAATTGCTATCTGCGGATTTTTTCTTTTGATTGATCTCGCCTTTTTTGGAGCTAATCTGGCGAAGGTTGTTGATGGAGGATGGGTACCTCTTGCCGTTGGTCTTCTGATTTTTATTATCATGACGACCTGGAAGAGAGGAAGGAGACTGCTTGAAATCAGAAACCGTGAAAAAATTATTTCTCTCGATAGCTTTCTGGAAATTCTGGAGAAGAAAAAGCCTCATAGAAATTCCGGCACCGCCATTTATATGTCCAGCGGACTTGTCAACACACCTTATGCCCTGATCAATACCTATGAGCATTTTAGAACAGTCCACGAACATCTCATTTTCCTTTGCGTTGTCACCAAAGAAATTCCCCATATCGAAAAATCAAAACGTCTGAATGTTAAGAGCATCGGCCACGGCTGTCACACAATTGTTGTAACCTATGGCTATATGGATGTACCGAATATCCCCGATGAAGTGGACAAATTGCAAGTTGGTGAAGTCCTCATTGATTCAAGGGCCATTACTTACTTCATTGGAAAAGAGAATCTTTTTGCCACCGAAATCCCCGGCATGGCAATCTGGCGTGAAAAGCTTTTTGCTTTTCAGTCAGCCAATGCTCAGGATGCGACAACTTATTTCAAGCTGCCAAAGCATCGGGTTATGGAGATCGGAATTCAGGTGGAATTATAATTTCCTTAATGAACCTGCCATAACGAATCTATATAATATTTATTATTATCAGAAAAATTGGCAATCTGGGTGAAGCCGCCTTTTTTGCTGAGTTCCTGTATATCTTTCTCCAGATATTTAAATGAATATTCAAGATGGATTGGTTCAAAAGCTTCAAAACTAAATGTTCTTTTCAGGGTGGAGATCGTTACCGCCTGCTCCGTCTGTGAAAGCAGATAGCTCTCCATTGCCCCCAATATCGGATTGTATAAAGCGAGGTGCTTGAAATTTTCAAGTCGAAAGTCTGCCCCGAGTTCAAGATTGATTCTTTCAAGGATATTTAAATTAAACCTGGCCGTCACACCCTCGTGGTCGCTGTAAGCATGAGTGAGCAGCTCCACATCTTTTTTTAAATCAAATCCTATTAAAAGAAAATCATCCGGATTCATGATTGTTTTAATTTTTCTTAATATTATCTGACTGTCCGTTTTTGTAAAATTTCCGATATTGGAACCCAAAAAAAGTACGATCTGGCGATTTCCGGAATGGATGCGGGCAAAATTCATTCCTTCAATATAGTCTGCGACCAGTCCATGGATTTTAAGTTTGTCTGATTCCAGGATGTTTTTTTCAAGCATGCGGAGAGCTTCATTCGAAATATCGATGGGAAAGAAATTTACTTTAATATTTTTTTCAAGAAAGCTGTCGATAATGATTTTGGTTTTATGTCCATCTCCGACCCCCAACTCGACAATATCAACTTCCGGTTCATTAACTATGTCCGGAAGAATTCTTTTGATATTTTCAAGGATGGAAACTTCTGTTCTGGTTACATAGTATTCTTCCAGCAAGGTAATCTTCTGAAAAAGCTTGCTGCCTTTATTGTCATAAAAATATTTGGAAGGAATTTTTTTTGGAGTTGAAGAGAGGCCTGTCTCAATGTCTTCGGCAAATTGCAGCTTTTCTGAACTAATAATTTTTTCAGTATCCTGCAGCAAATTTGTTATAATCATAAATCATCCTTTGCCAGGCAAATACCTGAAAACATCCATCGTTGTTGGGGTTCAAAAAAATTGCGATATGTTCTTTTGTAATGTCTTTTAGGAGTTGCGATACAGCCGCCTTTCAGTACGAACTGATTGCACATGAATTTTCCGTTATATTCATTTAGCTCTCCGGCATAAGCTCTGTAACCAGGGTAGGGTGAATACTGACTCTGGGTCCAGACCCACAATTGTGAATTGAAAGCGCCGCAGTCTGAGGGATGGAAAATAAATTCTCTCTGAACTAAGGGCATCGATTCACTGGCCACTTCAAATTCCTGCTCCGTGGGCAGGCGCATACCCATCCATCTGGCAAAAGCATCTGCTTCAAAATAACTGATGTGAGACACCGGCGCGTTTAGATCAAGATCATTTTCTCCGTATAATGTGTATTCTGCGGGAGCAGATAAATCTTTGTTCCAGTAATATGGTTTTTTGATATTATTTGAACGGATCCAGTCATGCCCAATGCTCTTCCAGAGTAAAGCATTTCTATAGCCGCCATCGTTTATAAAATTCAGGTACTCGCCATTGGTAATGAGTTTGTTGCAGATATGAAAAGACTGGAGATATACTTTATGCCTTGGACTTTCGTTGTCAAAATGAAATGAATTCTTTTCACTTGTGCCAATCTGATAAACTCCTTCTTCAAAAAACTTCCATTCCGGTTTGCCGGATTGAACTGTCGGACGGAGCTTCTGCTTATAGGCAGGAAGCTGGGGATTGCTTCCCAATATAACTTTGATATCCATCAATAAAAGTTCCTGGTGCTGCTCCTCATGATTGACGGCAAGTTCGAACATGTCGTGAAATTCATTGTTCCACCGGTTCAGCACTGCCAGATTAATAATTTCATCTTCAACGGTCTGTCGGTATTTATAAATCTCCAGCACTGTCGGACGTGAGAGCTGGCCGCGGTTTGACTGTGGCCAGTGCTCACCAAGCGTCTTGTAGTAGGAGTTAAATAGTTTTCGGTAGCTCTCGTTATGAAACTTGTAGGGCGGTTGAAATTTATTGAGCAGTAGTTCTTCAAGAAACCATGTTGTGTGGGCCAGGTGCCATTTCGGAGGACTGACTTCAGGCAATGGCTGAACGACAAAATCTTCTACTTCAAGACTTTCACAAAGTAGCAGGCTCTGTTTTCTGGTTTTAATAAATCTATTCTCAAGAGGCCCTGATATTTCCCGGGCCTCAATTTCCATACAATCCTCGCCGATAAAATCCGGCAAAATTGCCGCTTATTACTCTATAAAAAAGCAATTACTATGCCATGAGGCAGCCGTACATTTGAATGACTTAGGATTTTTTTTGAGCGCTAACGGGGAAAATTTAGCCTGGTAAATTGCTTTGATTGATTAAAACTATAATTTCTAAGTTTATTTGCTATAGAATCTTACTTTTAATTTTATATTCGTATCGGCATCATTACCATCGAGATCGATAAACTTGCATCCGTTCGGTATTCCAATCATATTGGTGGTTACATCGCAATAAGTACGTTTCAGGTTGAGTTTGCGATACGATGCTGAAGGCCCGAGTTTAATGACAGACTTCACGGCGCAAACTCCGTTTTCGATTCCGCTTGAAACTTCCATTGATGCTTCTTCCAGATCGTGCTTAAGTTCACTCAAGTCGTTCATCTGCACTTTAAAAGAATCGCGTTGGCTATTAATTCCGCTGAATTTAATTTTTTCTTTGATTTGCTTCAGAATGGTCGGATGTACTTCTTTTCTCGTGCTTCTGTCCATCATCCAATAGAACTCCAGATATTCGTTGTTTTTGCTGAGAAACTTACAGTTATCATCAGTCTGCGTACTGATGACCATAATATTTTCAGCATTATAATTTTTTTCCATCGTGAAAAGTTTTTTTTCAACAGACGCTCCTGCAAATGCGTTTTGAGCAATAAGAAGAGTGGCAGCAATTATATATAGAGATAATTTCATACGGTCCTCTCAGATATTTTGAAATAGATAATTCATATTAACTTAAAAAGATTTATTTCCCGGCCAGGGTGAAAAAAAGACATGGCCCTGATTTTGATCGACTAATGTTTTGACACTTATTTTGGTTTCGCGCACATATGAGCGATCAGACTGTCTTCAGGTTCCAGACGGGCCTTAGTACCGTATTTAAGTGATACATGTTCCAGAACTTCGGGATAATCGCGCTTGCCGACGGGGACAATTGCAGTTCCAATCCTGTAAGTAGGGGTGTAGGCTACGCCGAAAATTTGGGCTTTTTGGGTGCCTGTCCTGGAGAGTCCCAGATAGGCTATAGTTCCTGTTTTCCTTGGCAAGGTGTCTTGTCCGGCCACAAAATTTCCAAGGGAATAAAGTATTAAAGTCTCTCTGCCGTTTTTGGTGGTGTACTTCTCCCAGTTTTGAAGTACGTGGGGATGAGAGCCGATAACTGCCGTGGCCCCGGCTTCCAGATATCTTCTGGCCACTTCTTTTTGATAGCCCTTTGGTTCAGGAGAATATTCAACGCCCCAATGGGGAAGAACGATCAGCGCATCGACATCCGGACGCGCGGATACACCTTTAATTATTCCCATGAGTTTCTCGGTCTCGCAAAACAGGACCTGGTTGTCATTGTCAGGAAGATTAATATATTCCGTACAGCCAACGAAGGCGACGCGAATATTTTTGATGGAAACAATTTTAAAATACTCGCCGCTCTGTTCATCTGATTTGCGCGTCCCGACTGTTGGAAAATTGATAGTACGCGCTGCCATGATAGTTTTGTCGATTCCAATACTGAAGCGGTCAGTGGAATGATTATTGGCAGAGGTGACCAGATCAAGACCTGATTCTTTTAAATCAGAAAGAAGTCGGGGGTGAAAATTAAAAACGTAGTTGGTGCCGGAATAAACATCATCATCGTAGACGAAACCAATATCGCCCCGGTCTTTTCCATTTTTATTGATTCCAATAGCAGCGGGCCCTTCCAGGTTTGCGACGGAGTAGTCGGCTTTTTTTATCAAGGGGTCTGTTTTATTCCAGAGCTGATTAAAATGTTTGCTCTCATTAACGACGGCCATATAGAGCGCCTTGTGAATAAGAATATCTCCCGCAAAAGAAATGGTTGCCAGTGTGCTGTTTGAATCGCAGGCAGAGCTAAACGTAAGATCGAGAGCAGATGCATTGACCGTCTGGTGAGTTGTGAAAAATATCGAACAGATTAAAATTTTTATTTTCACTGGCACATCACTGATTTAAGCGATCCTGATGGTTCAACTCTGGCCTTTGTCCCGTACATTGTAGCCACATGTTTTAAAACTTCAGGATAATCATTTTTTCCCACGGGAAAAAGCCTGGCCCCGACTCTGAAGGTGGGAGTATACCCAACCCCGAATACTGCCGCTTTTTGATTTCCATTTTTAGACAATCCCAGGTACGCGACAGGGCCGGTTCTTCTGGCAACGCCCGCCTGGCCAGCCACAAAGTTCCCCAGAGAATATAGGATCAGAGCTTCCCGTCCGTCTGGACTGATGTATTTTTCCCATGGCTGCAGGACGTGAGGGTGAGAGCCCACAACTGCCAGCGCACCTGCATCGATATATCTTCTGGCAAACATTTTCTGTTCGCCATTGGGAGTGTTGGTATACTCAGTTCCCCAATGAGGCATCACAATCACAGCATCGACATCACTTCTTGAAGAAAGATTTTTTATGATGCCGAGTATACGCGATGAATTTTTGTAGCAGGTGAGTACCTGGTCATCATTATCTGAAATGCCATTGGTCATTTCGGTGCAGCCTAAAAAAGCGACACGCACATTATTGGCGACGGCCATTTTATGAAAGGCACCGCCGTTATTATCAGAACGTCTTGTCCCGACTGAAAGTATGCCTGCCTCTTGTGCTGAAGCGATAGTTTTATCTATTCCAACGCTTGTGCGGTCAAGGGCGTGATTGTTTGCCATCGTCACCAGATCAAATCCGGAATTTTTTAAATCTGAAAAAATTCTGGGATGATAATTAAAAAGAAAGTTTGTGCCTGAATAAACCTGACCATCGTAAACGAAGCCTATATCACCATGGTCTCTGCCTCGACTGTCGATTCCAAGAGCGGCCGGGCCTTCCAGATTTCCAACAGAGAAATCTGCTTTCTGAAAAAGTCCATTTGCATTCTGCCAGATCTGAGAGAAATGTTTGCTCTCAGAAGCGACAACCTGATAAAGCGCTTTATGAATCAGAATATCTCCCACAAAAGAAATAATGGCCTCAGAGTTAAATTCATCGCAGCTGGTGGAATAATTTAAATCCCGCGTTTCTCTTTTTAATTCGCTCGAAAAAGTATTGGTTGAAACAAATAGCAGCGCAAGGATCAGTTTGAATTTCAAAGTCGCCTTCCTGTTTAGGTTTTGCTGTTACCTGAATACACTGGAATGGACTGAAAAAAATAGAATTTTAGAGATTTGAAAAATCTATGAATCGCATTGTCAGAAGCTAAAGGTATTTAGCCATTTCTTTAATGCTCATTTTCATGTGCACTCTTCTTTTTGCGGCAGCACCTTTTTCTCTCGCACTATTTTTAAATACCGGGCCGGAATATACATGCTTTTTAAACAGGGGGGTCATGTCTTCTGCAGACCAGTCGGATAATTTTTTGATGAATTCTTCAGTGGTCATGGGCTTAAAAGAATCGCTAAGTATCAACTGATTAAGAAAAGCAGTCATGCCACCAACGGACTGAAGCTTGTAGTGTAGATGGGCAATGAAAGACTTTCCTTTGGAATAGGCATCCATATCGGTGTATCGTCGGTATTCAGAATGCCCTGCCATATTTGACTTCATATTGCCCAGATCGACTTTTGTCGGAGAATTATCATCGCTCCACGACGTGACCGCTTCATCAATCCATCCTGAGTTTCCATTGGCCGGCATAAAGCCTCCGCGTGCAAAATAGGAGTGTGTTAATTCGTGGTTGAGTGCCCAAAGATCACTCATGGTGGCCCCGCAATACTCCATTCCACCTGAGCCGGCATTAAAAATGGTAACTGAGGAATGAAGAAAAGGCCCATATTGGGCTTCAAGATCCGCCAGGCTTTCGAGTGTCTTGCTTTTTACCGCTTCCAGATCAGTGCGGTTCCCGGCGTTGTAAGCAGTCACTGGAATAACACGTCCGTCTATTGAATGAAAATTAAAAAGTTTTTCGTTATACCTTCCAACAGGTGCAGTGTGAAAATAGGCAGAAGAGGAAGTGTAGCTTTCCGGAAACTCCACCTGAAAATGTGAGCTGTCAATTTTACTTAACTTTCCATTGGTATAAATTCTCTGTTTGGCAAAACTTTTGAAATCAATATTAAAAAGCATTTTATATTGATCGTACTCATAGTTGGCCGGAAGATAGGCTTCCAGATATGAGCGGTCATCAAGATCTGAATACCAGAATGCAGAAGAGACACCCTCTTTGCTGAAGCTGATTCCTTCTGTGACGGGCGAATGAATTTCCAAAGTATGCTTGCCAGGGGTAATTGTTTTTAGAATCAGGCGTAATTTAGTGTCATTGTCAGGTGTACTAATGATTTTGTTTGTTACGGGCTCACCATCAAGAACAATGGAAGTCGGATTTTCAACCATGTCAAAAAGAGGAAGACCAATTTCGCTGGTTTCAAAATTGATTTGGGAGAAAGCTTTAACTGTTTTGCTCGAAGATTCATAAGTCAGGTTATAGACTGCGTCTTGAAAATCAACAAATACTGCCTGGCCATCTTTTGTTATAAAATTTTGTGGAGCATGTACAGAATTGGCAAAAAGGGAGAAGGGTATCAGAGTGATAAACGCTAAAGACAGGGCCAGTATTTTTTCTAATTTCATTAAGTCCATCCATGGAATAAATTAAATTGTATTTAGGATAACTAACGCTGGAGGGCCAAGTCGAGTCTTTTAAGTCGGTGTGTTTTACTCGGGAAATATGGGGTTTCATTTTTTTATTTATAAATATTGAGATTATTCGATAAATAAAAGAGAATTAGACTGAAAACGAATTTTGGAGGATTTTCCCATGGTTAAGAAGAAAGCTGTAAAAAAGAAATCTCCTGTTAAGAAAGCAGCTGCAAAAAAAGCACCGGCCAAAAAGAAAGTTGCTGCAAAAAAAGCACCGGCTAAAAAGAAAGTTGTAGCAAAAAAAGCTGCACCAAAGAAAAAAGCTGTAGCAAAAAAAGCTGCACCAAAGAAAAAAGCTGTAGCTAAAAAAACGGTAGCTAAAAAAGCAGCAATCTCCAAGCCTGCAGTAAAAGTACCTGCGCCAAAGGCTGCTCTTCCCACGGTAAAAAAGGCAGCAATTCTGCCGGTCAAAAAAGCACCGGTAAAAAAAGCTAGTATGCCAACAGATAAGCCAGTCCCTCCTAAATTAAAAGAGAATACGTTCTTAAAAGAGAAAATTGCGAAGGTACTCCATGAAGATCCGCGCACCCTGGATGCTGACGCAGAACAAGCCCCTGAAGTCGAGCATGAGCCACTAAAGCCGATCATTAGAGAAACGCCAAAGGTTGGCCGCAATGAGCCCTGTCCCTGTGGAAGCGGCTTAAAATACAAAAAATGTCATGGAAATGAGTAGCTAGAAATGTGCCCATTTTCATTGGCAAAATTGTCTGTTTAGAAACATTATATCTGCTTGCAATGTATTGATATCGTCTTTTTAGTGAGGATGTACTAACATTGCAGAACACACTATGAAGATTTTGAATAAATATAAAAAGCATTTTGACCAGGGCTTTAAAGATTTTGTAATGAACCTTGATCTCCTCCCATCGAAAGTTGCGAAGGAAATGATAGCAAATGCACTCTTTGAAGATCCGGTCTATTTAAAATGGGCTTTGGAAAATAAACTCAATTTTGATTATTTTCTAAAACTAAACAAGGAAGATGTTCTTAAAATTTTTCACAAAATACCTAATGCACGCATTCTTTTCTTACGGGCCTTGAAGAATCATCCAGAGGAAAATAACTTCATTACGGCCAATCTTCCTTCTATGATTCTTAAGCAGTATCTGGATGATCGCGAAATGGAAAAGATCACAGTTTCGCATCAGGAAGATGCGCGAACAAAAATCATGCAGGCCATCTTTGATTTGAAAGACTCCGGTGAACTGGAACCATTTGAATGGAAACTTCCTCCCGTTGAGGTCTTGTCCGGCACAGGTCATGTTGTCGATAAATTTGGCCATTACAATCAATACTATGAGGGTGGAGTTCTGGCCCTGACCGGTCTGCTCGAAAAAGGGAAAAGATCCGGCCTTTGGAAAAATTTTTATCCAAATGGGGCCCTCCATGCCGAAGGGAATTATGTTGAGGGTGAGAAGCAAGAAGAGTGGCAGATTTATTTTCTCAATGGAAAGCTGAAATCATGCGGTCATTTTAAAAACGATTTAAAGCACGGTGACTGGAAAGAATTTGAATTAAACAATGAGTTTAAAATCATTCACTACGTGAACGGTAGATCCAAGTAACCCGATCAAAATGCTACGCTACCCCCCAGGCTAAAGCTCTCAAAGTGACCATCCGATAAGTGGTTTAATTTGTATGGGAGCAACTATGAAATTCTTTAATAAATCATTAACAGTTCTGGGTCTGGCACTTACCTTTAATATGGCCAACGCAAAGGACTGTGAAAATTCTTATGGAAAATACGGCGGCGATATTATGTATCAGAATATTGGCTGCAGATTTTTTATAAGTGCAGACAGTGTGGATTCCAATACAAACAGAAATGTGACCGTTACAGATGAGGGGATGATACAGGTTTTTAGTAATTTTCCCGGGACAACTAATTCAAACTCTACAGGTGCAAGAGTTTATTACATAGTCCCGAAGCGTGTTGAAAAGAAAATTACCGCCATTGATGAAAATCACCTGAGCCTCGTGCATCCCACCGGAGTTGAGTTAAATTTTGATAAAAATGGCAAGATAAGTTCTCCAGATTTAGCGATAAACGTTTCCAAAGAAATTAATTCCAGAAACAAAAGCGGAGTCGAGATTAAGAGTTACTCTAAAGGGCTTGTCATTGATTTGGGATACAGAATGGGGAATAGTCCGACCACCAACAAAAATGGTATTGTGACCGTGACAGACAAAAACTCAAAAAAATGCAGTTTTTCAAATAGTGAATTTCATAACATAACCAAATATGATTCTTCATTAAAATACAAGACCAATGAATCTCTCCACACCTTTCTTTCAAAAAAATGTCCACAACTAGATCTCTCAGATCTGCTGGCCCCCATGGCCGATAGTCTCAAAAATCTCAATAAAGCGGCCGTACTGGGAAGTGCTCCTAAGAAAGATGAGGAGATAGATTCTCAGGACTCCAAACGGGAAGCAAAACCAAAATACGAAAACATTGAATCACTTATAAATGACCTGGATAAAAATGAGGCCGGCGCTAAGAGCAAGTAGTGTTTTAAGAACTGGCACTGGAATAAAACTTCAGTGCAAAATTCCAGAACCTATGAGTTCCATAAATCAAGAGCGGTGCCAGAACCAAAGGCCAGAGAAGATAATAAAGATCCGGTGGATTCAGCAGTGCTCTCGCCGGTATGCTGATAATGACTCCGACTGGAAGTACAGATAGGAGCACATATTTTATATAAGGGTTGTACATAGAATCAGGTCGCATTCCCAGGCGATAAACCTGCCACCATAAAAACTGCAGATTCTCAGAGCGGGTAAAAATAACTGCTGTCGCAGAAAATATAAACCGCATTGAATACACCACGACCAGACTGCAAGGAACAAGAATAATCAGCCACAGTAGGCGCAGATAATCGAAATCGGGCAGGCCGTGCAAGGCATAGATCAACCAAGCGCTACCGAGGAGAAGATTGCCAAAAATGGCCGTATTGGCCTTCTGAAGCGTCAGCATGAATTGGGAATTGACAGGCTTGGCCAGCAGTAAGTCCAGATCGCCCTTCCTTACTTTTTCAGTAACATTTTCCAGGTTCTCGTGAATGACGATCATGTAAATTGCATCAATGACAAAAAGGAGTCCGAGAAAAACCCTCATCTGGTATTTGTCCCAGTCGCCGATTTTATTTGTATGCTGGTAGAGAACTTCGAAGGTCAGAACTTGAGCGATATACCAGAAGACGTCTGTTAAAATGCGTGAAAAAAAATTAGCACGGTACTCAAGATCGGCAATGACACTAGCTTTAAACATGGCCAGATAGAGGAAAATATATTTTTTAAGTGTATAAAATATTTTTAACACATCACGCACCGGTTCCGACGTAACTCTCCAGGCCCTTTTTCCAGAGATAGGCACCAAGTATGTTCACAAAGATCAGACTGATCGTGACTGAAATAAACCCAGTGAGGACGGTGTTAATCTCAACTCTGCCGGTGATGTATCCAACCGGGACAAAAACTCCGCTGGCAAAGGGAATACTGATAATGGCAGTCTTATAAGGCTCGGGTAATAAATCCAGGGGAAATAATTCGCCCATTAAAATCCACATAAATAAATTCTTGGCCACAGTTATTGAAGATATCTTGGTGAAGTGGAAAGCCATGGTGGAAATGATAAAACTGATAGAGTGGACCAGTATTAAATAATAAAAGCAAAGAAGCACTGCAAGCGGAAGGCGTGAGAGAGTGGCCGGCAATTGAAAATACATCGAGGCCAGAACCGGGATGGTCAGCGAAAGTGCAGTGGTGATAAATTTATAACCCATCAGCTGAGAGAGATAATATTCATAGAAACTCATAGGTCTGACAATGATACTGTTGATGGTTCCGGAACTGACCTCTTCAATCATCCTGAATTCATACATCCAGCTTGTGGCAATCCGGGAGAAAAAAGCAGACCACAAAGCGTAGCTCAGATAACTGTCTTTGCTGAATCCGGCAATGAATTCAGTCTGAGCGCCTTTGAAGACGGCGATCCACAACAGAATTTCAATTCCGGTTGTGAGAATGGGCTGAACAAACGCATCGACAAAATAATTTAGACGGTACTCTAAATTACTGACGATAGCGAGGTTAGCGAATGCGAGATTCCGTTTCAAGAAAACGGCGAATGACTTCTTCAAAATCCACCTTATCATCATGAGCAAGTTTACTGTTGCTGTTTGCAGTAAACTCTTCGACTGTTCCCTGATAGACAATTTTTCCCTTGGATATCAAAAGGAGGCTGTCGGCAAGAGTTGCGATATCGTCCATATAGTGACTTGTTAAGATCACTGTCGGACCTTTGTCTTTAACATATTTGCTTAAAAAATTTCTAATATTTTCCTGGGCGACAATATCTAGACCTATAGTGGGCTCGTCCAAAAAAAGAATCTTCGGTTCATGCAAAAGCGCTCCGATAATTTCCATTTTCATGCGTTCGCCGAGAGAAAGCCTGCGAAGCTGTGTGTTCAGCACATGCTTGCAGTCGAGCATTGTGGCGAGTTCATCGACGCGTGCGCGGGTTTTTTCAATATCAAGATCATAAATGCGTGCCAGCAGGGCGTACGAATCAACCGGTGAAATATCCCACCATAATTGATTTTTTTGTCCGAGAAGAATACTCATCTGGCGCAAAAATTCATGCTTGCGCTCCCATGGACGAAAACCTTGGACAGTAGCGTCGCCGGAACTTGGCGTAACTAATCCGGAGAGTATTTTCAGGAGAGTGGTTTTGCCCGCGCCGTTTGCGCCAACTAGACCAATGATTTTTCCCGCTTCAATTTTCAATGTGGTTTTATCCAGGGCAATTTTCGAATCGTATTTGCGCTGCCAGATTCCTTTGATGGAATTCAAGAGTCCTTCCGGTTTCTGATAAGTTTTGTAAATCCTGCTTAGGTTATTAGTCTCGATTGCGTATTTCATAGTTAAATAGATTATTGGGGAGACTAAAGGAAGTAAAGCCCCCTGATGGAGGCATTTATATAATTACAATTTAAAATTTAACTGTAAGCGTGAATTCGTAACCGAAACGTCCTGAGAATATTTTTTTAGTTCAGGTCCCGATACTATGACCCGATACTCGCCAGGACTGACCACCGCATGAAAAGTTCCATCAGGGTTGCCAACATAATTCATATAATCAATGTACTGCCCTCCATTTTTTTTCTGAACCAATACATTAAACTCACCGGCATTGACCTGGCCTCGAATTCCCGGACCATCCAGACGATCGAGAAGATGCATCCATGCCTTGCGGTTTAATTCTGCCGTCGGTCGGCGTTTTGAATAGTCCGGTTGAAATCCATCAGAGCTTGAGTTAACTTCAATCACATAAGGAATGACCTGATAAGTTGCGTACATCCAGTCGATGTCGCCCCCATCAACCGAGTATAAAGTTTCCCAGGCCGTCCCTGCAGTATATCCTAATTTTGAACCCATTTCTTTTCCGATCGCCTCTACGACATCGGCATTCTGGGTGCGCTGGCCTTTGCATCCAAGCGGGTAAATAACCAGCTCGGAATACGAATGATAAGAAATATCAAAAACCGGACGGATATCTTTAACTAAATTCATCATCACTTTTGTTTCAGGCTCTGAAGCTGCACTTGGCCCCCGGTAATCCTGAGCTGAGCGGGATGAACTTGAACCGTTGCACTTTCCCCAGGCATAGGGATAATTGCGATTCAAATCGACGCCGTAATTATCACGTGCATTTTTTCTCCACATGTTATCTTTTCCCCAGACAATATTATTCCCATCGACGTTGAACATTGGCAGAACCCATATCTTATTAGAGTCAATCCAATGAGTGATTTTTGAATCCTTTCCATAACCATTCAGAAGCGTTTCGATAATATCAAGCGCGATTTCAGGGCCCATCACCTCGCGTGCGTGGTGCATTCCATTGAACAGAATGGTGGGTTTTTCTGCTGCTGATTTTTTATTCTGACTGGTAATGCTAATGGCCCAAATAGAGCGGCCTTGAAGTGATTTGCCCACTTCATGCAATTGTGTAAGATCCGGGTAGCGGCCGTTAAAATCCTTCAGCAATACTTCGATTTCAGAAGAAGTTTTGTACTCTGCATCCGGTTGTCTCATCAGCGACTTGCTCATCGTCATTGAAACATTAAATCCAAGACTTTCCAGTTTTTTAAATTCTGCATCGCTGATAACTACGTCGGCTGATTTATTTTTTATATCAATTCCGGCGATATCGAGATGCAGTTGATTTAATTTCCGCATGCCCGTTTTGTAATTTGCGAATTGAACTTTAGCGATCATGGTTGATGACATCTGAAATTCATCGAGAGGAGAGTGTTGATGAGCGCTCGCTGCAGTTGAAATTAATATAATGAATAGCAGGCTTAGAACGGCTGAGCGAATCATGATTTCCTCCATGAAAAAAGATTCTTATATAGATTTATTATGGGGGATTATTTATTTTTGGCACAAGATGTAATGAATTATGAGAATTTAGCGAACAGGACAGCTGAGGTAATGAGTCGGGCATTATTTTTCTATTATTTATCTGCAAACAACTTGTTCTAATATCTGACCAGAGAAATGGTTTTATAACGGAGGTTTTGTATGCCGAATCAGCAATTTTACTCTGACAGACCTAGAAATGAAGTCAAACGTATCGTGCCAATTTCTAACCATGTAACTGCGTTTGAGAGAACTTTGCACAAATCTCATCTATGGATTAAAGAAATTCATCAGGAACTCGATTGGATGAGCGCTGATAGTGTCTATCATTTACTCCGCGCAGTTTTGCATACGATAAGAGATCAGCTTAATACTGATGAAGTAGCTCATTTTGCTTCTCAACTCCCGTTGCTTTTAAGAGGGACCTTCTATGAATGCTGGGATCCTCAGGACGTAAATCCCAGAGGAATGAGTAAATACGAATTTATGGATTCAGTCCGATTTCACATCGGCAGAGTGAATCGCCCCTTTATAAACTCTATAAATCTGGAAGTGGGGGTTACCCTTACCTTAAGAGTTATCTTCAACCACGTGAGCCCGGGGGAAATGAATGACGTCATTATGGCGGCAAGACCTTCATTACGTACCTATTACGAACATATTCAACATTTTTATGATTAAAACACAAATCCGACTAACTTAGTTTGAGTATTGAAAAAATTCAGCACTATATTTTTGGCAAGCTTTGTCTATAATTGCTTAATATGTTTCGTCTCAGAAATTTTTTCATATTTTTTACTTTCGCTATTGTGAGCAGTTCTGCAACGGCTGGCATGCCTGTCGGATCATGCATCCGCGACCCCAATGCCGAGGCCCTGCAAAAAGAATGGAAACACTATTTAGAATTACAAAAGAAAAGGACCAAACTCAATATCAGCGTAATGGTGGAAAAAATTCGGATGGATGATGAAACGATGCGATTGTTGCAGGCCATTTCTGAAGTAGAGAGTTTAATGAAAATTCTGGATGAACTGGAAAATAAATATCTGAAGAAAGCTTTCATCGACACCCGCTTTAACGACATGATTTCAAGTCCTGATTTTATTTCCAAATTAGAGAGCAGGGCGATGGATTCTGAGATTAAGAAATCCGAGTTAAGCTTTAAGGATGACCCCGTTTTTTATGAGCTTCTGGATAAAATCCGCATTGAAATCGCAAAAGTGGAAATCAAAGAGGCCTTGAATCTTTTCCGGACTTATGACCTGGGCGTTTTAGAAGTTAATTATAGAAAAAGTGCCAAGCAGGCCTTGAGGCTGATCAGAAAAAAAGGCGCAACAGCTGAAGTCGTTCGCACCTGGAAAAAAGACCCTCCATATCTTCGAAATGTTCCTCTGCCAGCAGTAAAGCTTGGTCCGTTCGCAGTCAGGTACCGCTCGCTCTTAATGAAATCAATTGTGAATTTTGTGCTCGATCGCAAAGTTGAGCTGCAAGAAGCGCGGAAATCTTATCCAAGAATCAAGCAGGCCGATGTCGACGAGATGAACACTATCGTTGCTCCAACGGAAAATAATTCTTTTGATGATTATATTTACAAAATTAACGATGATGAAACGGCTGCGATTGACGGTGTCGTCCGCACGCTCTGGGGCGAAGCCACCAGCTGTCAGATTCAGGGGCTGGCGCAGTTTGAAGCGATCGGCAGAATTATAACCGACAGAAGCCTGGCGGTTTGCAGGTCTATTGCTGAACAGAAAGGGCTTGAAACTAAAAATGTGGAAGTAAGGGAAAAAAACTGGTCAACATTTTTAAGCAACTGGGCAGGAATAAAAAGACCGGCGCCCGGTATGCAGAATAAGGCCTATGCAAAATTAAAAGGGCTCAGCGATTTTGGCAGAAAAGAAAAAATGAATATTCATTGTGCTGCACAGGTTATTTCCAAGAAAAACCAATTTTCAGTCTGGAACTCTTATAGCTTAAATAAATTTCATACAGGACAATTTCATCAAAATATTCCAAACGCCATCTATGAAATACAAGGTCCGCAAGCTGAAAATGACGACAAGGCCCTGATCAGAATTTTATGCCCGGAATTTCAGACTGAAGAACAAAAAAAGCTCTGGTCTTATGCTCAAAGTCTGGCCTTGGAAATTGTCAAAACACCAGACAAATTAATTAAAAGAATCAGCTGGCCGATGAAAGGCGATGTCTTGTTTTATACCCATGAAGCGCCTCTGTCGTTTGCAAGGGAAGTCAAAGCAAGCCACATTTTGGTTGACGGCAAAAAAGCATTGATTCGCGGCAAGGGTAGAGGAGTCTGCAACGGATTCAGATTATTTATTCCAAAAGTCCCAAACTCTTATTGATAAGTCTTTCCTGCGGGAGGTAAAATCAAACTATTAGTAAAAATGGATTACCCATGACCAAAAAAATATTGATACTTTTGCTCTCCCTGATCGGGTTTGCTTCTTTGATTTATTCTCACGGTATTAAACAGAAAAATCCGGAAACTATTTTCCTGACAGAGAAAAGTCTTAAAGAGTACGAGCTTTTTCAAAAAGACATTCAGGAAAAGCACTCGCTTGTCATAAAAAAAGAAACTAATGATAAAGAAAAATTTTATCGGGAAATAGAAAACATAGAAAAGCTTTGTGTGGATGACTGTGAGATCGTGACCCAGCGAAAGCTTCAGAAAGGGAAATCCGGAAAAACTTCAAATAACGAGCTTCTGAATCTGTCTGCCGATAATTTTGAGGCAGCTCTCGTGCTGGACAATAACGATGAAATTCATAAAAAGATTCTGGCTTATTCTGAAACGAGTCCTTATTGGAATGACGGCAAAACTTCTTTCGCGGGAATTTCCTATACCAATTACCTTCTGGATAAGTATTCATTGGCGATTCAGGAAAATTTATTTCCCGCCATGTTCATTCTTGGTCTGATTATTTCGATTTTATTTATCAAACAACTGAAAAATGCCGTGGTCGTCTACCTGCCATGCCTCTTCTCTGCCGGTTTTTGTCTGGCATATTTGAAGTTTATTTATAATCAGATGAACATGATAACATCCATCATTCCTCTGGTTGTATTTACAGTGACACTTTCACTTTCCTTTCATCTTTATTTTTCCCTGATGGAATTAAAAACACTAAAATCTGTCTTTAGAATAAAATGGGCCCCCATTTTTTTGATGATGTTTACAACTTATATAGGTTTTTTAAGTCTTGGATGGGCGGACATTTCAGTTATACGCATCTTTGGCGTAGTTGCCGCCCAGCTGGTTTTAGCCGCGACCCTTTTTGCCTTTGCCTGGTATTATTTGTGGGAGAGTTTTCTTTCGAGACCGACCCACACTGAGACAAAGCCTTTCTTTTCCTCTTCCATTTTTAGCTATTCGCTCCATCTGCTTCCAGTTGGGGGATTATCTGTCATCGGGCTTTTATGCGCACTATTCATACCGCGCAATTTGGAAGTCATTACGGATGCCACTCATTATTTTCCTAAAAAAACGCAGTTAAGAGAAAAAATTCTGGCGGTCACTAAATCTGTTTCAGGAATGCCGATCATGGAAATTGCTGTTGATTTAGGCGGTGAACTGACTCAGGCGGATACTTTAAAGATGCAGACCATTGAAGCGGGCATAGTTAATCTTCACTTGTCTCAGCCCTACAAGATTGTGTCTAACAATACATTGATAAAAAAAGTTAATCTTGAATATTCGGGAAATGAAACTCTGCCTGAAAATTTCCAGGGCTATTATTTGTTGAGAAGTCAGCTCCCTGGCTCCTTGCAGGAGAGTTACCCGCTGGAAAATAAATACCGTATGTCTGTTCTTGGAAATCCTATCAATGTAAAAGAGTACATGTTGGATTTGGAAGCCGTTAAAAGATACCTTGATGAATCACAGATAAAATATCAGATTAGCGGAATTCATCACAACTTAATGGTTTCTCAAAGTACAATGATTGACGTGCTTGCTTCGAGTTTTATTTCAAGTGCAGTGATCATTTTTATTTTCTCAGCTTTCTTTTTAAAAACGCTTAAAAATAATCTTATCTTTATGTTTGTCAGTTTGTTGCCGATTGCACTTACATTTGGAGTCATCTACCTCTTTGGATTCTCAATCAATATTGCCACTGTCATGACTTTCTCCATTTCGCTGGGGATGGTTGGCGATTCAAGTTTTCATATTATCTACGCCAAAAAAGTACGCTTCAGAAATTTTGATGAATACAGCAGGGGAGTCCTTTCACCCGTTGTCGGCTCGGGACTGTTGCTCTGTACCTGTTTTGGAATGTTTACTTTTAATTCCTTTTTACCCATCCGGCAATTTGGTGGAATTCTGGGCATCATAATGCTCTTGGGTACTTTTGCAGATCTCTATATTCTGCCAACACTCCTCTATGGAACAAATAGGCACAGAGTTGCTTATGGAACAGTAGAGGAGACTAAAGCGGATTAAAGAACAACGGCAAAGCTAAGATCAAAATTGTCTCTGACTTTTGCAATAGCAATGCTTGGGTCCGGCAAATGGGCTTCTTTAAGACTTATGGAAGTCACACCTTTTGCAGATATTTTTCCATTTGTTCGGGAAATGATTAATTTGACCGGCCTTGTAATTTTTGTTCCTTTGATGTCAAAAATCATATTGATTGTCTGCTCTCCCTCTTTCAGGGGCGTTTTCTCTGCAAGAGTGACTATAATGTTGGGGTATTTTTCTGCCTCCAGAATTTTGTCGTACATTTTTTCGTTGCGGCCGTCGACATCGGTATCCAGACTTTTTACAGGGATTAATACTTCCAGTTTGCTCAACAGATCACTGACCAGGTCATAGTTTAAAACAACGTCCTTCGCATAGCCATTAAAGCTGGACGTGATCAGGCCGAATTTGGTGCTTTCACTTTCAAACTTCACGAATGATGGGGCCTTCTTTGCATCGTCGTAGCTTTTATAATGCAGATTGAGTTCAGCCGCAAAAGCATTAAAATTAATTGCAATCAAAAGGGTAAGGAAAAAAGGTATAAGTCTTTTTTTTGCAGCGAATAGTGTTTTGTAATCTGTTTGTGACATAAGTATTCTCTCTTCTAATTTTATTCTTTGATAAGTATTGATAAGGTTAATCGCGGAAAATATGACAAGGGTGTAGTAGGCCTTAAATAATAAAGGCAAAAATATAAATTCCAGGATAACGATAAGATAGTTCGGGTGACGGATATATCTGTAAAGACCACCTGTCACAATTTTTTGATTCTTCATTGACAGAATTTTTATTGTCCAGAATTCTTTGAGTTTTTCCATTGTGTGAATTCTGACCAGCAGGCAGACGGTCAATACGAAATAGATCAGGATAGAAAACGTGTCAGGCTGAATGGTTTGTCTTGTGTTGACTTCAATTAATAAACTTATAAACCAAAGGGAATGAAATAGTTTCATTCTCTTGCTTTCTCCGGGGGCAGCTTCAACCGCCTGGTGATTTACCCTAAGACCGACCTCGTTTGAATAACTGTAAATCATTTCGCTTATACGCTGTATGATATAAAAAAAAATAATCCCATTGAGTATGACCATATGCTTTTCCACTTGATCCCCTTATATTTTTCTTATGAGACACATTTCTGAACAAAAGGCCGGCCCCATGGCAACCATCAATCCAAATTCGTTCGACTGCCTTTTGTCGCTTATTGTTTTTTCCATAACGTGAAGAACGGAGACGGAAGACATATTACCTTTTTCTCTTAGGCTCATCCAGCTATGTTTAAAATCTTCAGGACTTCTTTCTGTTATTTCACTTAATTTATCCAGAACTTTAGGGCCACCAGGGTGAGAAACGACAAAGTTGATATCATTTGGTGCCATTTTATTGTTGGATAAAAATTCCGTCAGATTCGGCTTTACGTGATCTACAACTATCTTTGGCACATCACCACTCAGGACAATCTGAAAGCCTGATGCTACAATATCCCAGCCCATGATTCTTTCTGTGTCAGGATAGAAAAAACTTTGGCCGTCTAAAATCCTGAACTGACCTTTCTTGGCAAGTGGATGCTGATCACCCAGCAATAATACCGCGGCAGCACCGTCTGAAAAAAGACTTGTGCCTACCAGATTGGCAACACTTTTATCCTGGAATTGAAAGGTGAGCGAGCAGAGTTCTGTTGCAAGCAAAAGGACTGCCTCTTTAGGATGACCTAATAAATAGTCATTCATTCTATTGATTCCTGCAACTCCTCCCAGACAGCCCAGTCCGAAAATGGGAAGCCGTTTTGTGTTTGGTTTAAAGGCCAATTTATTCATGATTCTTGCTTCCAATGTGGGAATGGCAAGACCTGTAACCGTGGTAGAAGCAATGAGCGATATATCTGCCGGAGTGAGACCTGCAGCTGATAAAAGTTTGGTGATATTTCTGACCTGAAGATCAAGTGCGACATCTAACCAAATTCTGGAGCGCTCGCCAATATCGCCCAAGTTTTTATAGTCTGCGAGAGGAATAGAAAGATGCCGTCCTAATACCTGCGACGAAGTGTGAAACTGCTCGACGTGTTTTTTTTTGTCAGGCCAGATATTACTGATTTCCTCTGAAATTGTTTCCTGTGAAACATATGACTCTGGAAAGCTGGTGGTAACGGAGTGTATGATACTCATAAAACCTCTTTATGCTCTTAGCATCTTTATAATCCCAGTAATTGGGTTATATATATTTCCGATAATTCCAATGAAATTATCTGCTCTCTTTTGCGATTTTTTTAAAAACTTTACAGTTAGGTTTATCAGCAACGGACTTCGGATCACTACCTGAAAAAAATGATTAAGCATGTTTTTCTGGAAACTCAATTTTTTCTTTTTAAGTTTATATTCCTTCAATGCGGCAGGTAGAGTTGGATTCCGGGAGATCGAATCGGCCAGAAGCTGGCTGGATAAGAGCGCATTATAAATTCCTTCTCCGGTGAGTGGATCAATGAATCCTGCTGCATCTCCTACATAGGCAAGTCCATCACCAGCGATAAAATGATTTTTGTTCTTCAATGTGGTGACGATCTGGATTTTATTCTCATCGCTGAGCAGGTCAAAAAGAGCGCTTAGGCGTTTTGAACTCTTAATGGAATTGTTGATGATCTCCTTTGCAGATTCATATTTCAATCTTCTTGAATTGCAAACAATAGAAAAATTGACTTCATCATCGTTGATAGGATCAAGTCCACAATAATTGCCGTTTTCAAGAATGTGCATTTCACCGAGTCTAAGGCCTCGGTCAATTTTGCGGGGAAGATAACAGTGGAGGGCCGCTCTTTCTGTGTTGATTTCTTTTATATGCCCAAGCTGATGTCCTATTTTTGATTGCCTCCCGTCAGCAGCAATTAAAAAATCAAATTCAAATTTTTCATTGGCAGTGATGACGTCCCATTTTTCCGACGCATTTTTACTGATACTAGTCACTGTTTCATTGATGCTTAGCTCGGCCCCATTTTTAATGGCCAGCTCAAGGAGTTTTTGATCAAATATCTGTCGGTTGACGGAAACGCCTCTTTCGCTATTGGATAGCTGAGGGAAATATGCGGGAATTTGATCATTATCAGGAGAAACGAGGAGCATTCCGCTCAGACTTTTAAAGTCAGAGCACAACAGGCCGTAAAGGCCAAGTTTTTCCAGAAGCTCGACGCCTTTAGGGCATAAATATTCACCGCACACTTTTCTGTCAGTTGTTTTTTTTCTCTCTAAAATGCGAACTTTATGGCCTTGTGAAGCTAGTAAAGCAGCCGCCATCGATCCGGCAGGACCTGCCCCGACTATTCCTATAGAATAAGGTAAATGCAATTGATTCAAATTCATGACTGACATTTGATCTCCTTCTAATCATAATGATGGCATGACTTAGAAATAAGTCGATCAAATGTTTGTGATAGTATTATAGCTATCAGCTATTTAGGCAGAGAAGTATGACAATTGTGAGTGAAAATAAAATAAAAATTATTACGTTTCTGATTCTGGTCGGTACCAGTTTTTTAGCACTTGCAGACATCGTTATAGATATGCAAAAAGGCATTGGTTTAAATCATCTCATTCATGAAGCTTTTCTGTGGTTATTTTCAATGATCGGGGCCTTTTATCAGTTTAGAATTATTAAGTGGCAAAGCAATAAAATGCTCGGCTTTAAACAGCAAATTGCTGAACTGGATAAGATCAATGAGGCCTTAAAATTTGAACAAAAAACTTTTGAAAAAAAAATCTCGCACTTATCCAACGAATTTCTCAACTATATTGATGAGCAGTTTAATAAATGGGGATTCAGTCGTGGCGAAAAAGAAATCGCTCTGCTATTAATTAAGGGTCTGTCCATGAAAGAGATTGCAGATATTCGTGGATCCAATGAAAATACCGTCAGACAGCAGGCGAGTCAGATATACAAAAAAAGTTCATTAAGCGGAAGAATGGAGTTAAGTGCTTTTTTTCTGGACGACTTACTTGCCCTGTCAAAATTGCCTTAAAAATTTCTAAAGAAATGCGTCTTCCTGACGATGATTAATTATCTTTGCTTATCGTTAGGACAACAATGACAAAACTCAAAAATAATTCTGTTATATTATCTTTAGTACTGGTTCTTTTATGTGGCTGTGGAAAAGAATTAAAAGATTTACAGAATACTTCTGACACTTCAACACTGTCTGCAATAAATGTTCTTGACCCGGCCAAAGGCAATTTGAGACTTGTCGCTACAGATGCTCCATTTACCTATGACTCAGTTACATCAGCTAAAATCACGGTCAGTCGGATTGATATTAAAAATGCATCATCCGGTTATATTACGGTAATGAGTCAGCCGGCCACGCTTGATCTGGTCAATTTGAAGAATGGAATGATCAGTGTGCTATCTGACCTGACGATTGCACCCGGAGAGTATGATGAAATTAGACTTTTAATTTCTTCAGCATCAGTTGATCTTAAAAATGGAAGCCATTTTAATCTGACCGTTCCGAGTGGCGCGCAGTCGGGGTTGAAAGTATTTATTTCTCCCGCCATTTCTGTGAACTCTCAAATGAGTAAAGATGTGCTTCTGGATTTTGACTTGAGCCGCTCTTTTGTCGCTCTTGGGAATTCACAGAATGTTAATCAGATTTTGGGATTTAATTTCTCGCCGATTATAAGAGCGTCTAACCTGACGAGCGCAGGAACTATTGCCGGAAAAATCAATAGCGATAATGGTACAAATGATCTTTCTGATGATCTGCCGTTGGCAGGAGCTGTTGTGGGCCTTTCGCAAAATGGAAATACCATCTCAACCGCTGTCACTGAAGCAAATGGGAATTATAAATTTATCGGGTTGCCTGCGGGATCTTATACTCTGACTATTTCTTCAGCAGGATTTTCTCCAAGAGATCCGATCAATCTCTCAGTTACGTCGGGAAATATTACAATGACCGATGATGTTTTATTGAATTTCGTCATTCAAAACCCAGCTCAATGAAGGGGCATGATATGAAGTCGAAGCCTAAGACTAAAAAATAAGAAAAATTTAAATCATCTGCCTCAGGTTTGATTCGTCGCCACGACCTATAATTAATTCTTTTTTCTTAAAAAGACCGGATTCATAATGAGGGTCATAATAGCTGGTCAGAATTTTTCTGATCCAGTCCTGATGGCGGGAAAAACTCCCGCTGGCTTCTTGATAATTAACTGCTTCTCTTAAATCGAGCATGCACTCCTGATAAAGCGAGCCTCCGAGCCTTCTGGCGATGTGATCAAATGAGCATTTAAAAAATTCAAAGAACTTTTCGTAAGGGTTTTCGAGCTGCTCGAAATGCTGCCATCTCTGTACGCAGTATTCATTTAAAATAAGCGCCACCCGTTCTTCAAGTGTTTTTTCGTAGACAAAAATTGGAGAGCTGCTCTGTTTTGCGTGAAGTACCGGCGGGACGATGCAATGACCGATTTTCTTTCCTTCATCTTCAAGTAAAATGGCTTTTCCTGATTTAGTTATTTCTTTGAGAAGCTGAACGGAGATTGCATTTTCAAAATTAATTTGCGTTGGTTGTGGTGTGGGATTACTCCCAAAAACGGAACCGCGATGATTGGCCATGCTTTCCAGATCGAGGGACTTATAACCCTCATGCGACATGCGCTTGAGCAAATCTGTTTTGCCCGAGCCGGTATTGCCGCTGATAACCAGAAAAGGATTTCTCTCAACCTGCTGGTTAATATTTTCCATTAAAAAATTGCGCAGGCGTTTGTATCCACCATCTATGATAAGAATTTTTCCGCCTTGCTCTTTTATCCACGACTGAGAAATCTGAGAGCGCAATCCACCACGAAAGCAATAAAGATAGGTCTGTGCATCCCGGGAACTCAAGGTGTTTAGCCACGCTTTTATTTTTTCTTCGCGATCAAAACCACTTACCAGCTGGTGTCCTAGATTGATGGCTTCCTGTTGCCCGGATTCTTTATAACAGATGCCAATCAAATGTCTTTGTTCGTCACTTAAAATCGGAAGATTGACGGAGTTTGGAAAAGCACCAAGTTTAAATTCAATGGGTGCACGAACATCTATCAGTGTGACGTTATCGTTAAAAAGTTTTTCCAGCGGACCCTGGTAGAACTCAGGAGACATAGATAGCGAATTCATTTTTTTTCTCAACTTTACCAATTCTACTCGTTCGAGGAAAACGCTTACGAAGTGAATTGATAAGCTGCTCACTATGTTCCGGAGCCACTGAAAGCAGCAGGCCTCCGCTTGTTTGAGGATCGCGCATCAGGAGTCTTGTTTCTTCATTCACAGAGGAATCAGCAGCATAATTGACATGTTCTTTTGTATAATCGTCATTGCTTCTATGGGCCTTGGTAAGATTTTTTTCTCTGAGTGAATCGATTGCACCTTTAAGCGCAGGAAGTTCAGTGCTTTTGAATTTCATAGAGACATTGGACGCCTTTGCCATTTGCATAGAATGCCCCAATAAACCAAATCCGGTAATATCAGTGGCAGCATGAATGGCCTCTGGAGTTTCAACCAGGTCGATAATTTTATTAAGAGTCATCATCGATTCAATGGCCTCTTCTATATCGTTTTCTGTAAAAAGACTTTTTTTCAGGCCAGCACATAGAGTGCCTGTGCCTAAGGCCTTGGTGAGAATCAAATCATCGCCAACCCGCGCTCCGCTATTGGCCCAGATGCGCTCGGGGTGAACATGACCTGTTACAGACAACCCGAATTTGATTGTGTCGTCATCAATTGAATGTCCACCCACTAAAAGCGCTTCAGCTTCTGAGATAGCCTCACATGCGCCAGCGAGAACTTCTGACATGATTGATTCATCGAGGGTACTCAGGGGAAAGGCGAGAATGGCCATACAGGTTTTAGGTGTACCGCCCATTGCATAGACGTCGCTAAGGGCATTGACTGCCGCGATTTTACCAAATTTAAAAGGGGTGTCGACAATAGGAGTGAAAAAATCCAGCGTCTCAACACAGGCGAGCGTATCGCTTACTTTAAAGACACCGGCATCATCAAATGTATCGCCGCCAACTAAAAGATCGGGGTGAACGTTTGGAATTTTCAAGTTTGACAGTACATTTCTTAGTGTAGAAGCAGCAATTTTAGCTGCACAGCCACCTTTGGTGACAGTTTGAGTTAAACGAATCATGAGTTTCTCCAGATAGCAGAATTCAATTATAAAAGATCTTAACTCTTTTATAAGCGTTAGGCTATGGACCTTTATTCGGGATAAATTTCTTTTAGAAATTCATATATTAGGGGGGAAATTTGCCTGATCGAGTCTCGATCTCTTAACTCGGGAGGAAAAGCTGTGCTTTTTGGATTGTGAGCACCAAACCACACAGCGCTTAAGCAGGCAAAGAATTCTTCATCGTTTGCCATGACATAAGTGGCTTCACCATTTTTGTTTTTAGCAAACAGATTATTTCTCTTCGCAATGTTGTAAAGTTCATTTAATCGTTTTTTGGTGGATTCATTCATGCCTAAAATATGAATCGTATGGGCCAGCTCATGAGTAAGAATGTCTTCCGAGCCAAAATAGGGATCTTTTTTTGTTTTCAAAAGATTGTCTTCGCAAATGGCGGTTATCGGCCTTCCCTCATTTCCGCCGGCGCCGCAAATTTCGCAAAAATCTCTGCCATCAAAAGTTTTGGTTCCCTTTAACTCCTCTGTCTCCGGGAAACTGCAATAGTTTTCAGAAGGCGCAATAATGACAATATCTGCTTTTTTATCGATAAGATTGTTTCTGATATCCGCTCTCTTGCCCAGCATCTTATTCAGAGTTTCAGATGCCCTGGCCAGAGAAGTATCCGAGACCTTTTGGGATCCTTTGATGAGAAGTCCATTCGAGTTGAGAAATTTTTTATAAAATTCCGGTTGAGTTCCCTTGATTATTTTATTCGTTGCGGTCTGAATATCGAGAGCGAGTTTTTCTGTTGAAGGGCCCAGCTGTGATTGTGGGGAGCTGTAATGACAGGGAAAATCTGCTGCCGGCAGACTGAACGAAGAAAAGATGAATATTGAAACTATGTGCCATGTCATCCGGAATAGTATAGCATTATTCTATTTTTTATAAAAAATTATCTATTATAGGCATCTTTGATGTAAATTTAGATTTATGAACAAGAATATATCTGAAACTGAAAGCATTTTTAATGATTTAATCGATCCTTCAAGGAAGGCCGTTGAGTTTAAGAAAAATGATTATGTTTTTAAACAGGGAGATCCGGTTAAAGGGATTTTCTGGGTAAAAGAAGGTCTCATCAAAATTTCTCAGTCGGGAAAGGAGCAAAAATTAGTATTTTCCAGACTCGTTTTTTCCGGCGATACCATCGGCCATCGCAGTCTTTTTATCCATCAGGAATACAATGGAACTGCAGAAGTTTTGTCAGATAAAGTCGTCGCTTATTTTTTTACTCTTGATGAAGTAACAAAACTGCTGTCGTCCAACCAGCATTTTGCCCGCTACCTGATTAGTAAGATTGCGACGGAGCTTCAAAGAGCGGAGCAGGACAGATCAAATGCGAAAGAAAAAACTGCATTTGAAAGACTTTCAGAACTCTTGTATGAAATCAGTCTCAATTATTCTGAAAAATTAATGAACGGGAATCTGGTATTTAAATCTGAAATTTCTAAAATCAATCTTGCAAGAATTTTATTGATGGCAAACGAAACAGTTGTTCGCATTATGACTGAGATGAGCCAGGAGAAAATCATTGCTTATGAAAATCGCCGGATCGTCATATTAGATCTGCCAAAGCTTGCAAGTCTTGCCCGCTTATAATTCACTATAACGAGCAATTAGAACCGATGTGTTTACCCGAAACGATCGCTCTATAGCGGATTACCGGCGGTAAAGTGTCATCATCAATATTGCCCAGGTCTATACCCATTATTTTGTTTGTCGCCCGATTTAAATCCAGAGGACTTAATTTCCATCCTTTCTTGCGTGCTTTTTCCAGCCAGTTGGCTGCAAGGCAATCCGCCTGAAGCTCCTGTCTCACCGAAGAGTTTTCTATAATTTCTGAAACGAGGGTCAGATGTCCGTCTTTAATGATTCTTTCCATGTATTCGTCGGCCTGTCCTGTCGTCAGATAAAAAATATCACTGAAAGCAAGGTCACGTAGATGAATAGTCGGAGAACCTACAATATAGACAAGTCTTGCCAGAAGATGGCCGTATTCACTGTGAGCAATTTCATGAGCAAGAACTGCAGTCAGTTCGCCATTGTCTAAAATTGAAAGTGTTTCTTCGCTAATATAGATCGCCGGGCCAAGGGAGTAAGCGTTGGGTTCGTTCTTGACTCCTTCAATGATTCTGATCGTAGGATTCTGATATCTAAGACTCTTCCCGCTGAATGTTTCAATGTTTTTTATTATTCGCTTAACCCGCGCCACCCCTTTAGGATCATTAACAGCTCTGTATTGCTTAACTTTTTCAATAGATGATTTGCCTGCAACTAACAGAACTTTGTCGATGGCTTGGCCAAGAAGAGTGTCTGCGACAGGCACATAGGCATTGGCCGAAAATGCATTAAAGAAAAGAGCGCTAACCATAAAGGCCTTAAATACATTTTTCATTTTACCTTCCATCATAAGTTATCTCTCCATTATGAACTTTCAGAAGGATTCATCCATCGAATTGCGTCCAGTGGTAAAAATTATAAAATGGCCGCCTATATTATAGACAGTTTTGGTGATAGCCTTTTAAAAATCTGCTATTTAAAGCATTATGTATTTTTTATTCTAAGCTTTTTCCTATGACTCCAACAGGTGATTTCATCGCATCTTTACAATGTTGAGGAATATTTCGAAACTGATTTTTGTGAAACGTAAAACATAGGAGTTTTTATGAAATTTATTTTGATTGCAGCTTTTAGTCTTTTAGCAATGAGTTCCTTCGCTGAAGATAAGGACCGTAAGAAAGACTGGGACAAATGGATGGATAATATGACTTATCAGGAAGCAAAGACATCCAAGCTTGAGATGATCGATAAAAGAATTACGATGATGGAAGAAGAGCGCAAATGCATCAACGATTCTACTGACAAGCCAGGAATGAAAGAATGTATGAAGAAAATGTGGGATAAAGAAAAAGAAATGAAAGGAGATATGAAAGATAAGTCGAAAAAGAAAAAATAGAGTATAGAAAGAAGAAAGTCGCAATTTAATGCGGCTTTCTTCTTTCTGGTTATTTAAGTAATTTTGACGTCTCTTCAATCCAGTTTTTGTAATATAGGGCATTGGTATAAACACCAACTTCGTTGCAGAAAGCACTGCCTCTGCTGGTCACACCAAAGAGAAAATATTCACCGTTTGATTGTATGAACGCCGGGCCTCCAGAGTCACCATTGCATGTTCCGGTTTTTCGTTCATCGAGACGCACTTCGGTTTCAAACAGCGAGGCGATCGGAGCGCTGGTCGCTCTGAGTATGCCGTCACCGCTTGCCTCGATTTCAAAACAAGTAATATTCTTTGAATGAAGCTCTCCATCGCAAATGACTTCGCCGTATTCGATGGCCTCATCGATATTGCGGTATTTTTTCGGGTCTATTTGATTGGAGTTTATTTCATCGACGCCAAAGCCGGCCACTGTAACCATATTGCCAACCTTAAGTGCATTTTCGTCGGTAAGAAATTTTGCCGGTTTAAATCCTTTCGGGATCTCTCCTTTAAATTTAATAAGGGCGATATCTCCGGTGTCAAATTCGATGGAGTCGTTTTTTGGATCCCATTTGGTACTTACTTTAAAATCAGTCGCTGATAAAACCAATTCACGAAGCATGTCCTGCTCACGCGTATTCATTGTGTCATCAATATTATTTGTAAAAACAATTTTTACATGAAAGGCGCGCTCAGGAACACAGTGAGCTGCAGTCAAAACGATGTTAGGTGCGATGATCGTACCGGTACAGATCATTTTTTCTTTGGTGTTATAGACGCCGACAATGCTTGAAGCGAGTGTATCGCTGGACTTAACTTCAGCTCCGTTGATGATAGAGGCATTTTTGAGACCGGCCGGTTTGTTGCTGGTTTTGGGCGCGCATGAAGAAGCCAAAATTAAACTGAATGCGATTAATAATCGATGCATATTTTTTCCTTATTTTGTGATGGTGATTTATATGAGTTCAACACCGCTTTATCAAGATTTTTGCAGAATTTTTTTAGGATCAGGAGCAGGTATAGGTATTCGATTTTAAATAGTTATGACCCCGAAGGATTCTAGAGAGGGATGCTCGGTCATTCGTTAGGGCAAAGCCACCAATTCTTGGCAGCCCAACGAGGCTAAAAGACCGGCTTAGTTTGGAATGTATCCAATGATTCTGCCTATTAAGGTATGGGCAATTTTTCTCCATTCCACCGGCCGGATATTTTATTTAGATTCTCTGTTAAAATAAGATGTCATCAATAACGGAGATACTATGCTGACGTTCATTCACAAACTACTGGTTGTAAACGCCCTGACATTGTCGCTACTTTTGTTGCAGATGCCGGTTTATGGATCAGCACTCGACGATGCAATGAGCGCAGGACAGAAGCTTGCAGGCTTAACTCAGGAAGCTCAGACTTCTGAAGTTACAGCTTCAGTCATTGCCGAAATCGCCTCTCAGCTCAAAAATTACGATCACAAAACTGATGATATTGTTTTGGCAACTGCCGGTGGTGGGGGCTATCTTTTCTCTCTTACTTCTTCACTGAAAAAAGAAGAGGAAATCGACTCTTTGCTGGAGCAGTTCGCCGGAGCGGCAGGGGATCAACTCGATACGACCGATACTCTTGCTTATATCGATGCTCAAATTGAATCAATGGAAAAAAGTGTCGCCGTTTTATTTGATAAATATTCCAAGCAATCTGCCCAGGCTACTTCTTTTTATTATGCAGCCGTCGCAGCTGATAAGTCGATAAAAGGCGAGCAGGAGAGTTTTAAGAAATGCCAGGAAATCCTTCAAAAGGTTTATGAGAAAAAAGAAGTCTGCAAACAAGGCACAGACGCTGCGGAGAAGGCTTATAAAACGTTTGAAAGTTTAATAAAAAAGAGAGAGGAAACAAATCCTTCACTTGAAGGAAAACAAGCTTCCAAGTCTGAAATGGAAAAATCTAAAAATGCAGTTAAAGCGGTTTCACCTGCTTTTGAAAAAGATGCTACTGATTATGAACAAAAAGCAGAGGCGGCTAATGCCAGAGAAGACTATGCAGCAGCAGCAGAATATAATCAGAAAGCAGCTGAATGTAAAAAGGTAGAAAAGCCTGAACAAACTTGTGATGAGTTGTATACAGCTATAGAAAAAAATGAAGCCGCCGGAACTCCTCCCGGAAGTATGGCCAATCCATTAGCGAGTCTTTCTGATTTAACTGCGTCTTACAAAGACACTTACAGCAGCTTGATGAGTGAGAATGGTCCTTTGTTCGACAAATTAATGCTCACGCCATTTAAGCGCGCACTGATCTGGCGGATACTGGCAGATCTTTCCAACGAAGCCGCGATATCAACTTCAGATGTAATTTATCAGATTCAACTCAATATCACAAAAGCTGAAGCAGTCCGCGAAAGTATGCCACAGGTCAGTATTCCAAAGAATTTTAAATATGTTTTAAAATTTGAGTATGTTTTGGATTTTTTAGTTTCTTCTGCCATGGCCGAAGTAAAAAATACCGGTACCGGCAGAAAAAATGCGGTCCCCGCCAAAATGCCGTGTCTGGGCAGTCCGGGCAACAGCAATTGCGTGAAGCTCACTTCAATTCTTGCCAATACTCCGGGCTTTCGAAAAATGTCGCCTAATATGAAACAGACCGCCTTGAAAATTGCTAAATATGGCGACGACACCAATTCTTCACCTAACGGTCTCACTCCCGGTGCTCAGGCCAATCTGGATTTTCTGGCCAAAGGGCGTCCATACATGAAAGGCTATTTGAAAAATAGTGAAAAAGTGGAGAGTAGAAAAGCACGCGCGAGCGGCCTTAGTTCTATCAATTATGAAGCTTTAAAAGCTTCCATTATGTATCAGTTTAACGCCGTCACGGCACGGGTACTAAAAAAGAAAGGGATGTCTCCGGCACGCTATCTGGCCAGCAGAGGACTGCCTACTGCTACTAATAAAATGTCATCAAGTTTTGCTGAAGTTAAACAGACCATCTCGAAGACTGTTGAAAAAGTTGAAAAAATTGGTTTAAGCACTGTCGTCGCTCCGGCTCAGGCCCAAACTCAAATGGAAGCAGCTCCGGAACCAGCGAGAAACTACAAAATGGGACCGGTAGATATTAATACGAACGCTAATGATTCAATCTTCGAGAGAATTTCAATCCGTTATTTTAAAAGTTTTATGAAAAATTTAGACTCTTCGGTCGAGGGAAATAAGTGAGATATATGAAAACGTTTATTTTTTTAGGCTCGCTGATTTTTGGAACTCCATTGTTTGCGGCGGGAATCGATTGTAATAAATCGAGCGGTTTTTTAATTCAGACGAAAGAGGAGTGCGAGAGAGTAAAGGAAGTCAATCGACTGCGCGATCTGGCCTTGTGTAGATACAATGCTAAAGATATTAAGAAAGAGGTGACCAAGGCATGCAAGGCTGCTGAGGAAGAAGAAAAGAAAAAGCATCAGGAAGAAGTTCAAAAATGTCTCGCCAATCGCGCTAAATATGACTGTGCTGCTTATGCCGCGAAACTGGACCCGGAAGGGGCCGCTAGGGTAGACACATGTAATGAAGGCACATGGGAGAGGGATCGCGGTGTCGGTGAAGAAGGAATGTATAAAGGTGAAGTGAACTGGACCGGAGCAAGTGACTCGGCTCAATTTGCCGGCTATTGTGCTGTTGCAGGAACACTTGAATTTGGAAATGGTGTAGTCGATGCAGGTAAGGGGGCAGGCAATTTGATATCGTCGGGATACAATTATGTCATGGATCGTGTCCGTGGTATTCCAAGACCTTCTGGTACAAGTCTTGCGGAAAAAGCTAAAGCTATAAAGAATGCAGGAGTTGAGCAATTCAATAAAATTCAGATTAAATTTCAGTGTTACACTCCACGAGCCCAGCAGGAAATGGCCTGTATTGCCGCAGCTTCAAATGTACTAGAATTTGCGGCCACCGGCGGGGCCGTAAAACTGCTTAAATTTGCAGGCGTGGGCTCTCTCGCACTGAAGGTTGAAGGTGGTACCGCCAGACAGGTCGCTACAAGGGCTGCCAATGGGCAGATATCAACTTCATCGATAGTACAGAAGACAAAGGCGGGATTACAATTAGCGGGCGGAAATCCTGTGGGAGCGGCTACAAGCGCACTTCCTGCAGAAACTCCACCTCCGGTAAAACCTTAAGTGGATATTCACGGAATGAAATATTTTCTTATCACGCTAATTGCTTCAAGCATGAGCATTGTCAACGCAGAGACTTCTAAAACACACATGATGATTTTGGGCGGCTCCGGAGACCCCGCGGGCAAACAGACACACTTTGACGGCAGTTTGTCTCAGATCGGAAATTATTATCAGTCCAAGCTCAAAACAGGAGAGATGGGGCAGGCTTCAATCTCTTTTGATGGCGGTCACAGCGATACGGATGCCATCAAGAATTCTCAATTTCCAAATGCAGCAAAAAAGCAGGATTTTACCAACGAAAATTTAAAGCAGGAAATCAGCCGATTTAAAAAGATGCTAAGCGAAGGTAAAGAAATAAAAAAAGGCGACCAGTTACTTATTTATATCAACTCTCACGGAGCCGCTAAGGATAATGAAAAAACTCACTCTATAGCCATCGGATCAAAGGCGGTAAAAAATTTAGATACCCTTGATGGCGCAGAAGTGGCAAGTCTTGATCAGCTTGAAGAGTTAAAAAAAATCGCCAAAGATAAAGGCGTTAAATTAGGCATTGTGGACCTGAGTTGTCACTCGGGAAATACCCAGAATCTTGCCGATGACAATACCTGCGTGGTCTCGGCGACGGGACGCAATCATTACTCATATACGACAGGTTTTAGCGGAAATTTTACCAAGAATATACTGCCAGGTGAAAACCTGGAGTCTGCTTTTTTAAAGACCAGAAAAGCAGGTCTCGATGCGGATTTTCCCGTCATCTCAACGAGGGAAGGGCAGCTAATAGAAAATCAACTCTACGATTTATTGTCTCCATATTTAAATTATCGTCTGGATGCATCCGTCGACAAGCTGACTCCTGGGCTCTTGAAAGCTGCGGGCGATTCACAGAATTTATGTGAAAAAAACAGAGATTTTAAAGAGCTTGATAAATTTCTCTCGGATGTAGACAAGATCACATCGGTAACGACTAAGAAATATTTTTTGAGCAGCAAGGAATCCATTGTCAATTTTGAAGATTTAAAGAAAACACTGCGCGATTATAAAAACGTGCAGGATAAACTCACTATGCAATTAAAGGCAATGAATGCAGGCAGATTGAATACAAAAGTTCAGATTAATGAATCGAACAGTTACACGTGGGCGGAGCTCTTAAACGCTGACTGGAACAAATGGGTTAAAATGACAGAGCAGCAGCTTGCTTCAAAAAATCTGTCTGCCAATGACCGTAAAATGTATGAAAGAAATTTGGCGGTTTACAAGAAGTCACAGGAAGAGAAGACAAAAATCCTGCGCGACAATCCAGGCCTTGCCAATTATAAAGACGTCGTTAAAAATTACGACGAAGGAAGAAATCTCAGTAAGCGATGGGCCGATAAAATTGCAGAGCATGAGAAAAAATTATTTGACGGTCTCTATAAGCAATACGCCAGACAAACGACAAAGAGCAATGTTTGTCGTGAATTCAAATTATAATTTTATCTAAATTATTTAGCTTCAAAATACTCGGTGACAATTCGAAATGCCACTAAGTCACTGATCAGTTTATTTTTTTTATTGAATTCATTGTGAATCAGCAATTTGAACAACTGTATTCTTGGTATGAAATATGCTTCTTTGAAGAACATAAAGATCGAGAAGATCAAAACCAATTGGAGTTTCAATGAAGTCTATTTACGGTAAAATTTTTGTTTCCCTTTTTCTGTTAAGCACAACTAGTCAGGTCTTTGCGATGGGTTCCAAGCGGCCCAGCGTTCCAGATGCCACGACAGTTGTAACGACGATTGCTAATCAGCAACCTTCACCGACGACCCCGCTTCCAATCCCGTTGCCATCGACTGCTTCAGGAAATATTTATCTTGGCCTGATAGAATCTCTTGCGCTCAATTCAGCGTGTACTCAGGTGTCGTTTGCAAATCTTGGTATTGCTCCCCTGGCCTTCATTAAAGGACTGACCCAAAACTACGCTCAAGGTCTGTGTCAGTCTAAAGCTAAATCCAGATTCTTCGCCTTTACCCGCCTGCTTGGATTTGGAAATGTCTTAACTGAAGTGCTTACGAATTTTCAATCGCGATTTAGAAGCTTTCCTATCAGTAGCAGACAATTCACTTCTGCGCCGGCCTGTAATCAGTTGTTGAGTGAAGTTCAGGATTTGATCAGCAACGATCAATATGCCTGTGATGATATTGCAGCTAACTAATTAAATAGAGGTATATTAAACTTTTAAGCTCGGGTATCCGATAAGTCTCTAACCATTCTGGTAAATGTGTTGGAGGCTTATGAGGACCCGGCTTAAATGTTCTATGCTTCTGGCAGCTGTACTTCTGTTTGAACACAGAACCACTTACGCGGCCGAAGAACCCTGTATAAAGAAGACCGTGGAAGTGAATCTTGGTAAAAGTGTTCCTTTTCTTGAACTCATCGCCAAGATGGCCGATCCCTTTGTCGATAATTGTATCGGCCAAAAAGTTGAGTTAAAGACCGAAAAAAATCCCAGCGTTCTGGCTTACATCGAGCTACTAAAATCTGAGCGTGAAGCCAAAATAGCCAATAAGGAATTCTGTGCAGCCGCTTCGCTCACTATGCAGCTTGCCCAGATTAGTCCGCAGGACTTTGTTTCAGTCGGTGGTGTAGACGGTATCGAAGCTCTGGTTGAACAGGCTCGCATTAATCAAAAAGATCTTCCGTCGGACAAACCAACAGCACCGATGTTAATTTCCAGCAAACTGAAATTCCTCCGCAATTGGATTGTTCAATCTCCGGACGATAAAAGTGATTGCATGGGTCTTAGTTCATCTGTGCCTGAATGTGATGAAGGCACAAGTGCAGTAAGGGCACTGGCAGCTTATCGCCGCTATTTTCCTAAAACGGAGACCGGTGAATTTATGTCGGTTGAAGCCTACAGAATCCAGACACTGCGCGATTGGGCCAGGCTTGTTCCTGCTGACACTTCTACATGTATCCGGCCCAGTATCACTGCTCCTGCTTCAGAATGCGACGAAGGTCAGAAGGCCATCAGAGCATTGACCGAATATCGAAAACTCTATCCTGAAAAAGCGGCCCAGAAAGAATTCCTGACGCTGGAAAAGAAATTGATCGATTATAAAAGCGGGCATGAAACGACCAAGCTTAATCTTTTCACTTCTCAATATGATGTTGCCGTTCATCCTTCGACCATTCAACAGAAAAAACTCTCAAAGGCACGAGGGGATGAAGATAGAACCGACGGGATGGTGCATGCCAATTGTGTCGGTCCTTCAATGGATTCGAGTGGACAGATTACAAATCCAGGAAAATGCGATCTGGTTCACAAGACCTCGCTAGCTGTGCGAGCTATTAATCAAGCGCGGGACATGCTGGCGTGGAGCCGCCCGGAAGAATCAATAAAAATAAAAAAAGAGGCGGCTAAATATCTCACTGAACTCGATCAAGTCCTGAAAGAACATCCGGAATGGAAAAAGTATGTCGAGCAAAATTATCAAAATGAAAAATGGCGGGCTGAGTTTTTAAAAGCTCTGGGAAAGTAATTTTATATGAAGTCATTAAGATTTATTGTAAGCATTCTACTTTCATTGATTTTGATTTCCAACAGTTTTGCCACGACAGAAGGGAAGGTCTCAGGCAAGGAATTAATTGAACTCACCCGGCAGATTAATTTAAGTAAAAAAACATTTAAAGACGCTCTCGCTTCAATATCTAAGCTTGATTCTAAAAAAGCAGAAGAAATGGATTCATTCCTGAAGTCCAATCCGGAAATCTTAAATATCGTTCTCCCCGAAGTGAATGTAGATAATGATTCACTATATATTCTGGCCGAGGGAAAGAAAATCACTGTTGAACTTTATTACAACGGTCAAATGATATTAACTATTGATAAGAAAAGAATCCGGCCGGATTTCTCGCTTCCTTTTGATCAGATGGCAGAAAAAATTAAAACGGATCTAAAAGGGAAAAAACATTTTTCACTGTTAAGTTTGCTTATAAATGATGCCAACGCAATGGTTGGTGTGATGATACTGACCGTATTGGTGGCATTGCCTGTTCTTTACGTCGGCTTAATCATGATGGTGAAACTGGCGGCTAAAAAATTAGTAGTGGAAGCGGACAATATCTGTAATGAGATTAAATACGACACAAGCCTTGGGCAAAAAAATTCAGGTGATCTGAAGGATATATACAATAAAATTTCTGAAATATACGTGAAGCACTGTCTTGTCAGCAAGGATTTTATTGACCAGACCTGTCAGGGTATTCCCGCCATAAAAAAATGCATCAAAGATACCGTAGAACGAATCGATCTGAAATTCGTCAATGATTCTTCAATGAAAAATTCCAAGCAACCCGTTTTCGATTCTGCCGCAGATAAATTTGTAGGGGCCGGGGCCAGCAAATGAACATCGCTTTCTTTAGTTCAAGGCCTTACGACGAAGAATATTTTCGGAATGCCAATAAAAATTATTCTTACGGGCTCAAGTTTTTTGATGCGAAACTCACAGAAGAAACAGCAGGGCTTGCTAAAAATTGTGATGCCGTATGTTTGTTTGTTAATGATCACGCTGACGAAAAAACTTTAAAGTGTCTTTCTGAAATCGGCATTAGGGTTATTTTACTTCGTTGTGCCGGTTATAATAATGTAGATCTTTCAACGGCTAAAAAATTAAACATTAAAGTATTCAGAGTGCCTGCTTATTCACCTCATGCCGTTGCAGAGCATGCCGTGGCCCTTATACTCACTCTAAATCGAAAAACGCATCGGGCCCACATGCGCGTGCGTGAGGGAAATTTCTCGCTTCATGGACTGATTGGGTTTGATCTTTTCGAAAAGACGGTTGGGGTCGTCGGGACCGGGAAAATTGGAGAGATCTTTGCCAAAATCATGCTGGGATTTGGTTGCAAGGTTATTGCTACAGATGTAACTCCATCTCCCGTGTTGATCTCCCTGGGGGTTAAATATGTAGCTAAAGATGTACTGTTTTCTTCATCAGATATTATCTCGCTTCATTTGCCTCTCACAAAGGATTCCAATCATTATATTAATGAAGAGACCATTAAGCGTCTTAAACCGAATGTCATGCTTGTTAATACCGGTCGCGGGGCCTTAATGGATACTAAGGCCGTTTTACATGCTTTGAAAAATAAACGGATCGGCTCCCTTGCCCTAGATGTCTACGAGGAAGAGGAGAATTACTTTTTTGACGATCATTCCGATGAAGCGATTAACGATGATGTACTTGCCCGTCTTATGACTTTTCCCAATGTTCTTATCACTGCCCATCAGGCTTTTTTAACGACAGAGGCCCTGGAGAAAATTGCGCTTACAACTCTTAATAATCTGGCCGATTATGAAAATAAGAAGAGTACTGTTAATGAAGTGAATTGAATCAATAGTTTTAATAAAGGAAAACATAGTTTTTAATTAGCTGACATTTTCAAACTTTGTCCTAAAATGAAATGTGCAACATTGTTTTGCATTAAAGGACGCTTGTAAAATGACTAATTTCAAAATCACACTTGTCACTCCCAAAGGCACGGAAAAAAGCATTGAATGTGCTGATGATAAATATATTCTTGATACAGCAGAGGAGGCCGGCATGGATCTTCCTTATTCTTGCCGTGTCGGCAGATGTTCCACCTGCACAGGAAAACTGTTAGAAGGCAAGGTGAACAATTCAGAACAATCTTATCTGGACGAAGATCAAATTAAGAAAGGATTTGTCCTGATATGCGTAGCCTATCCTCTTTCGGATTGCAAAATTCTTACGCATCAGCAGGAAAATCTTTAATAGGTGCAAACTAACGGTTTTTCTGCTACTTGCTCACCATTTTCACTGTCAAAAGTTCAGACACCCCTTTGTAAATCCTTCCCAAGGGCCAAGACCCGGCGGTTTTTGGGTTAGAATTATTTCATATGCACTGATAAAGGAGCACTTATGAAAACGGCACTTCTACTTTCTACTCTTTCTCTATTTTTGAGTTCAACAGCATACAGCAAGGGTATTATCGGCACTGTTGATAAATATCTGGTAGTCAAAACTGGACAGGTCATTGAAGTAGGGTCAACCGAAATTGACGATGGTATTGCAACTTATTATGACTATAGCGTGAGTAAAAGAAAAAAAATAGAGGTTTCAGAATTATCGAAATCAACGAGAAAAGAAATTGCGGGAGTCAAGGCCGGTGAGAGTATTCTGGCCCGAACTTATTTGGGAAATAGCAGAACAGAAACGATCATCAGAATCTGTGAGGTGTTTTATCTTTTTGAAAATCAGCAAGCCTACGTAGGATGTAAGTCCACTGAAGCAGACCGGGTTCCTGGTTATCAACTTCCTAATCGATTTGATTTTATCATAAACAATGTTGAGAATGTCACTGCCGAAGCAGCTTCTCTCGAAGGCTTTGAAAAAGGAGAAAATGCAGAATTGACGATCGATACTGAGTCAATAAAGGCCGGTAGAACGGTTAGAATTCTGGTCATCTATACGAATGGAGAAGCCCTTGTTCAAAAGGCCGGCTTCAATATTTTAGATTCTTCAGGAATATTGAACAAGCTAGGAGCAGTTGAAAAAATTCAATTATCAAGTTTGAGCAAGCTGAATCAATAGTAAAAATAATTAATCGCTGCATTTCTTGAGATTAAATTAATATTTATCCCTTATTTTCCTCTCTTAATAAAGTTGCTTGATATAAACGCAAGCTGCTTTATTATTAGCTTAAGGAAAATATATGAATGATAAATATCTGATGACTTCACACAAGTTCTGGCCCATCTTCTGGACTCAATTCGCAGGCGCCATGAATGACAATGTTTTTAAAAATGCCCTGGTTATTCTTATTGCCTATAAGGCCACTGCCATTTTTGGTTTTAGGCCGGAGCAAATGGTGGCGATTTGTGGGGGACTGTTTATCCTTCCCTTTTTTTTGTTTTCATCCATTGCAGGGGAGTTGACTGATAAATATCCCATGCATCGTCTGGTTATGGCCACGAAGGCATTAGAGCTTTTAATTATGATTATTGGTGCAGTGGGATTTTGCTATCATTTGATGCCGCTTCTACTACTTTCACTTTTTTTGTTGGGTGTTCAGGCCACTTTGTTTGGTCCGGTTAAATATTCAATTCTTCCCGAGCTGATTTCGGAAGATGAGTTAATTAAAGGAAATGCCTTTGTAGAAATGGGCACCTTTCTCGCCATTTTGTTTGGAACCATTCTTGGGGGAATTTTAATCTCGCAACAGCAGGGAGCTTTTCTTATATCGGCAGGTACAATTTTTATTGCCCTCATGGGATTGATTTTTTCTTATAAAGTCAAAAAACTAACTGCTGTAGATGTCAGTAGAAAAATTAATTTAAATCTTGTCTCTTCAACTGTTGAGATCTTGAAAATTGCCAAAAAAAATCAAGGTGTCTTCATGTCAATTTTAGGCATTTCCTGGTTCTGGTTTTTTGGCGCGACACTGCTTTCTCTTTTTCCTGTCTATGTGAAAAGTTCTCTCTATGGCGATGAGAGTTCGGTTACCCTGTTGCTGGCTATTTTCAGTATCGGGGTGGCGATTGGCTCGGTCATTTGCGAAAGACTCAGTCACGAGAGATTAGAACTGGGATTGGTGCCTTTTGGGTCAATTGGTCTTTCTTTTTTTGTACTTGATTTATTTTTTGCCGGACCATTGCTTGTCAGTGATAGTCCACGAACTATCATGCAGCTTATAAATACTCCAGGTATTAACCGGATATTTTTTGACCTGGCAGGATTGTCTGTCATGAGTGGATTTTTTATTGTTCCACTTTATACATTTATTCAAACCAGATCCAATCGATCGGATCGGGCGCGAGTCATTGCCGGGAATAATATTTTAAATGCATTGTTTATGGTTATGTCTGCGGGATTTCTTGTGGTGCTTTATTCAGTTGGATTGAATGTTATTGATATCTTTCTGGCGCTTTTTCTGCTGAATACCTTAGTGGCCGTATATATTTATACGGTGATCCCTGAATTCCTGTTGCGATTTATCTGCGTGATAGTGACACGTATGGTTTATCGTATAAAAGTTGAAGGGCATAAAAATATTCCTCATGAAGGGCCGGCCATTTTGATTTGTAATCATCTCAGCTTTGTTGATTGGCTGATTATTGCAAGTTCAGTAAAGCGACCGATACGATTTGTTATGCACTATTCTTTTGCGAAAATTCCTTTTGTGCGTTTTTTGCTGAAGGGGGCGAAGGTTATTTTGATTGCCGGAGCGAAAGAAGATGAGAAAGTGATGGAAGCAGCTTTTGTAAAAATTAAGCAGACGCTGGATGAGGGAGAGTTAGTTTGTATTTTTCCGGAAGGACAGATTACCAGAAGTGGATCACTTAATTCATTCAGACCTGGAATTGAAAGAATTCTTGCGAACTCCAATGTCCCGGTTATTCCGATGACTATCGGCGGTCTCTGGGGAAGTTTCTTCAGTCGCAAGTACGGGAAAGCAGCCACTAATATTTGGGCCATTCCGCGCACTATCTGGTCAATCATTTCAGTTGATATTGACCCTGCGATGGCGGGAAATGAAGTGACAGCAAAGAGTCTCGAAGAACATACACATGCGATGTTGGCGAGAAGAAAATAAGATTTAGAAATTTGACTGAAATAACTTCCGATTAAATCCGTTTTTTTCCAGGATTTCAATTTTCTTTGGAATCAGATTTGTGGAAACAACGTAATTGAGATCCTTGCCGAGAACGCCAATATCCTGCATGAGCACCTGATCGCCTGACATATCGGTTATTTCAGTGATATGACTTACAACACGCATGCCTTCCCGGTTTCTTTTTAACTGAATCACAAGGTCAATGCTTTTGCCGATTTGATTCCGGATAACTGAATAGGGGACTTCGTAACCGGAAAGTAAATAGAGAGACTCCATTCTTGAAACACATTCCCGTGGACTATTAGCATGGATAGTTGCAATAGATCCATCGTGGCCTGTATTCATCGCCTGAAGAAGATCAAAAATTTCTTCACCCCGGATCTCACCAATAACTATCCTGTCAGGACGCATTCTCAAACTATTCTTAACCAGATCGCGGACGGTGACAGGCCGGGCATTATTTAAGGCCATGGATTCCATGCGAATTGTATTCGGCAAATTAATACTTAATTCTCTGGTGTCTTCAATAATCACTTTGCGTTCATGTTTACCCGTTTCCTGCAAAAGAAGATTGAGAAAAGTTGTCTTCCCGACGCCTGTTCCACCAGAAACAATGATATTTAAATTGCCCTTTACCGCCGCTCTTATAAAACTGACCCAGTCCGGACTCAATCCGAAGATTCCCTTTCTACTGTCAAATGTCTGGATGGATTTGGAAAACTTTCTAATGGTAATCGCCGGCCCTTCCATTCGTATAGGATGAGAGACGATGTTCACCCTGCTGCCATCGGGCAAGCTTCCATTAAAAAGTGGAGAATTCTCATCAATGATTTTATTATTGTAAACCGAGACATCATTTACAAATTGATCAATGCTCTTTTGGGTGATTTTCACATCAACCTGAACAAAGTTTCCTTCTTTTTCAATGTAAATGTCATCAGGTCCATTAATCGCAATTTCGGTTATGCCGGCCTTATTGGATAGCTTGTCTATTAGAGTCCAAACTGGATTGGTGTAATCAATGCCGCTTTTGTTCATATTATTCTCGTAGTATTATTAAGACTATTTTATGACAAAAAAGTTTAAAATCAAAGATCTGGAAGATGATCCTAATTTACCACTCGATAAGCCGGAGAGTGAAAGTCAGGTAATCGGCACGCTTTCTGATAAAATTTCACTTGATAAACTTTCTGATGATGAAGCTCCGATCGTACCCAAAAATACGCCCGCTGAAAGTGCTCTGATCAAAGAAAAAGTAAAAGAGAAAGCAAAAGTTGCAGTTGAAAAATTAGTATTTTTTGAAAGAAGTTTGCCTGTTTCTTATTTTTCAAAAGGGATCAGCACTTTCGTGGTTCTGGCCTGTCTCGAGGCCATTTCCCATCTGCTGAAGTTTTTAGATGGAATCAATGTTATGGATCGGGAAAATTTTCACTCGCTATTTTTAGGCGGGACGCAAAATTGGGTGATCTGCAAGATAGCGGCTTTTCTTATTTTCATTTATTTTATCGCTAACAAAGACGATATTGTTCTCAACAAGAAAGGCATTTATTGTATAAATCCAGAAATCACCGACACGGTTTTTTTTACTGTCAGGAAGGTCTTTCTTCCATGGGAGAAGATAATCAGAGTGAAAGTAAAAATGCGTTTGTTCGAACCTTATCTGTTTTTTTATGATGAAAAAGATGAAAAACTTGGGCATCTGGAGTTTTCAATTGCTTCAAAAGACAATTTTTTTGAATATGTAGAGGAGCATGCCGGCAGTGATCATCCGCTTTCTAAACTTAGAAAAAATGATTTTTTATTCTAGGACAACAAAGTTATCCAGGATGGAAATGTAAATGCCTTTGCTCTGCTTATTCAAAAAATCCTCGATGAATTTTCTCTCCACTGATTTGATATAAGGATTGAGGACGTGCCTGATCATCACCCCTCTGGTTATAATGTCCTTTTCATTCTTTTTAATATCTCCTGTTTGCCGATGCATTTCCTCCAGGCATTCAATAAATGTTTCATGATATTTAGAGGCGCCGGATTCCTTTTCCCAAAATTGACTGCTTGAAAACTTATAATCAGGAAGATAAACATCAACTAATCCTTCCAGCTTCTTTAACTCGCTAACGGACTCATACCCGGAGCTTTTAAGAATAATGGGCAGAGGAAATGAATATTTCTTTAATGTCTGCAGGATAATTCTGATATGCGGAAGAGAGACACTAGGAGAGAGAATCTGAATATTATTGGCACCCGTTTGATAGAGGGATTCGCACATTTTTAAAAAATCATTAATGGTTGTGCCATTTTTATCGTCTCTGACTTTTTCCTCATTGATGCATGAAGGGCAGGTGAGCGGGCACCCGTTCAAAAAAAGAACACCTGATCCCCCGCCATCGGAAATTTCTCTTTCATCGCCGAAGGAAATTCCAAAATTAGAAACCCGCAAGTGCCAGTCCCCGCAGTTTCCATGGGAGTTCTTCACGCGGTTATGGCCGCACTCTTTGGGACAAAGAAGACAGTTTTCATATTCTGCTTTTATGAGTTTCAGGTCCCGGGCAAAATAATCAGGTGGTAAATCAGGCAAGACCCATGAGCGATAGCTGTCAAATTCAATTGTACGGTTTAATAAATGGAGCAATTCCGGACCGAAGAAGCTGATGAAAATGTCACCATCTTCATCAATGACGATATCGCTTTGAAAGCCAGCGGCACTATTTTTTTTGCTTTTGAAGTAGTTTTGTTTTTTCACTTTCTGATTGCTCATAGTATTCTTTGGTTTTTTTCTCAGAGCCTATCTTCCCAATGTTTTTTGTGATCTTTTTTAATTCATTTATGCAATCCGGGCCTTTAAACCCAAAAGTTTCCATCTCAACGTTTTCATCCTCATCAATTTCGATGACAATTTGATATTTTACTCCCATCTTTCCACCACCATTCTGATTTTGCCGTTGGGCAATTTCTCTTCTTTGATCTTGTTATAGCCCTGGCTTTGCAGTTCATGGAGCAGGACATGCTTGGCATATCGTTGTTTGATTTTTTTAATGGCCTTTTGGGTAATGGCGCAGTTTATATCGTGAACGATGAATTCTATGCCATCCTCTTTTTCGATCACGCCAATTTCTTTTCCTTCGTGAGTCTTGATTAATAGACTGACTTTCACCAGCTCATTGTCGCAGTTGAGCAGTTCTTTTTCTTGTTCAACTGCATAGTCGAGTTCTTTCACTCCCTGGGCAATACAGGCAAGTCCCAGTGTAAGCATCCCGAAACCGCTGACGTTGACAGAATGAGCGGTGTTGGCGGTCTTGATATGAGTGATTTTTATAAGTTTAACAACGGCGCTCATTTTTTATCCTTTTTATTTTTTTTTAGAAAAGCGTAATAGATAAAAACAATAATTAGTGCGATCAGGACTAAGTCGTTGGCATTAAGAGCAGAAGTCGTAACGGTCAGTTCCGCCTCATCATTTCCCAGGTATTTAATTTTTCTGTCCCCAATGAGATATTTCTTTGCCGCCAGAGAAATGATTAATATGCCCAGAGCTATTTTAATCCAGGCTTCTTTTTTAATTCGGAGGATTCTGGATTCAATGACTTGTTTTTGCTGTAATATTTCTTTTTCCTGAGACTTTAATTTGTAATGATTAAGATTCTTTTCGAATTCTTCATTATTGATGATTACTTTCATCTGGGGGGCGGCGGGGGATTTTTCCACCTGCTCATTGCTTTTTTTAGCAGGGCCCGAGACATTATCATTGCTCTTTTCCTTCGGTTCAACTTCCAGCATGGAGAATCGGTTCTTTTTATTCATATCAGGAAGCCTTCTTCGCTCTTAATCTGGCCCATTCTCTTAAAGCGCCAAGTTCGTGGCTATAGGTTGTAGAAAGGGGGATACATGCTTTAATAGCTGAAAGAATTTCTTCATTGTTAATTTCTTTTTGCTGATTAAATGCCTGAAAGAGAGCATCAGTAATGGTCTGTTCTATTTCTGCACCGGTAAAATCTTTGGCGGCAATTGAAAAATCTTTGATATTGAAATTTTTTGGATCTCTTCCTTTTTTGGCAAGATGAATGCTGAAAATTTCCTCTTTTTCCTTTTCCTTTGGCAAGTCGAGAAAAAAGATTTCGTCAAAGCGTCCTTTTCTTAATAATTCAGGCGGTAATTTTGAAATATCGTTGGCGGTTGCGATGACAAAGACAGTGGATTTTTTTTCCTGCATCCAGGTGAGAAATGACCCGAAGACTCTGGCCGCGGTACCGCCGTCGCTGCCGGAGGAAGTTCCGCCGGAGAGTCCTTTTTCAATTTCATCCACCCATAGAATTGAAGGGGAAAGTCCTTCCGCGGTCTTTAAGGCCTCACGCATATTTTCTTCAGAGCTACCCACCAGGCCTGAGAAAATTTTACCAAAATCCAATTTTAACAAAGGAAGCTGCCAGTAATTGCTGACGACTTTTGCCGTTAAACTTTTTCCAGTTCCCGGAGGACCCAACAGTAAAATTCCTTTGGGTTCCGGCAGTCCGTATTTTTTTGCTTTTGAAGAAAAAAGCGCCTGGCCTCTTTCCTCCAGCCATTTTTTTAATTGAGAGAATCCGCCAAGATCATTAATGCGATTACTGGCCGGATAGAATTCCAGTATTCCTGACTTCCTTACAATTTGTCTTTTTTCATTCAGAATATAAGGTAATCCTTTTTTGCTTAATTTTTTTTCACAGACGATCATTTTAGAGAAAACATTTTCCGCTTCCGCCAGTGTCAATCCATGAGCTGCTTTTGCCAGCAGGTTTATGTCTTTTTCCTCAATATCAATCATTGAGGCCTGAAGATTGCTTTTGATTTCGCTGATCATTTCTAAAAATTCTTTCGATGTTGGAAGTGGAATGTCCACAACTGAAATTTCTTTGTTCAAGTCTATTGGCAGTTTTAAATGAGGAGAAAGAAAAATAATATTTTTATAGGAGACCTTCAGGCTGCCAAAAAGATCACGAAGTTTTCTGATGACAGTGAAGTCTTCCATGTAAAAATGAAAATCTTTCAAAACGTAGATAGCATTTTCTTTAGATGATTCAATATGGCCTAGTATCTCCATCGGGTCGTTGAAGCTGTTTAGATCGCTGATGTCGCCTTCTTCAATATTGAGTTCTACCAGACCATTGGTCACGCTCCATGAATAAAACTTTTTATTAACATTCGTCGCCAGCAAGGCCAGGTTTTTCATCACTCTCTCTTCTTCGTGGGAGGTAAGATAAATGAGAGGACATCTGGATTGGATGAGCACACTTATGTCGGAAAAAGTTTCAGATTGAAGACCGGTTATTTTCAAGTTTGTTCCTATGTTTATAGATTCAGTTTCGGAATCTATGAGTGCAAGGATTAAAGTAAGGATATCTTTACCGATGGTGAGGAAATAATGACCAGAGTTTTGCAGTTGTCAGAGTGGGCGAGTCGGGTATTCGTGCGCGATCAAATAAACTTGAAGACGGCCCGGAACTCATTCAACGACTTCAGGTTGTTTAGGAGCAGCTAATGCAGCGGCCAGCGCACAAGCCGTCATTGCCCCGGCATCGCATGCCTTTTTATACAAGGCTTCGGCGGCAGCGGTATTTCCCTGTTTAATTTCGATTTCACCCTGAGCAATGCAGGCTTCATTTTTCCCTTCATCACATGCTTTCTTATAAGAAATTTCTGTATCAGATAAGATTTTACTTTTCTTTTTTTCAAGTTTAAGAAGATCTTCACAAGATTTTTCTTCACCAGCATCGCATGCTTTTTTAAAAAGAGCGCCGGCCTCTACCAAATTGCCTTTTTCGAACTCCAGATATCCCAGAATCTCGCAATCTTCAATTTTTTCTTCCTCACAATTTTTCTTAAGTGCTATAGATCTTTTTTGATTCCACATTTCCTTGTGTTTTTCATAATCTTCTGTCAAAGCGGCTTTTTGGTCCCCGGAGATATCTTTTGAAATTTCAGTATAAGCATCTTTAAAATCGCTAAAGACCCTTAAATTATGTGGATTAATTGGATTGTTTGAAATCTTATTCCTGCCTTCCAGGTATAAATCAATAGTAAGAGATTGTGATAATCCTCCCAATAGGGCCAAAAATACAAATTGAAAAATGAGCAGGCCTATGAAAGATGCTTTTTTAAAAAAACTTGATTTTTTGAAATATTTTGCTGAAACATAAACGTGGAGGAGGATGATCACGATTAACTGAGAGAGTGCAACTATTGTAAGCACAATTGCAGATTTTTGGTGCAATGGCAGGAGGAATGACAGGTCGTCCGTGATAGTATTTTTACTGATATAAAGATGGACATAGACAAAAAACAGATAGAAAACAATCGATACTGTGTAGGCAATTTTGCGATTAGTTGAAAGATTAAAATAATCAATTGAATTGTCTGGCCGAACAGGTTCCGTAACAGTTTTATTGGTAGAGACCTGAATGGGCTCAACTGCTTTGGCGGTAATTTTCTGGGTAGGTACAGTTGTCTTTTGAGGGGCATCGTAAATTACATAGACGTCTGATCCAATTTGAACCCTGTCGCCGAAATTAAGCTCCGTTTCTGTACGTGGAGAAAGTTTCTTGCCGTTTACAATAGTTCCATTTGAACTATCCAGATCAGTAATAAAAAGATTCGTGCCTTTGACCGTAAGCTTGCAATGGGTTGAACTTAATTTGTCGTCCTGAAAATTTATATCTGCTGAGTTTCTGCCGATCGTGGTGGTTGAATTTATTTCAAAATTATATTTGGCCCCGACAAAGTAAAATTCATTTTTGTATAAAACCGTCGAATCTTTCTTCACAATAGCGTCCCTTCCATAAATTATATAAAATCTTTTTATAAATATTGTTTTCTATTAAATATTACCATAAATTTTAGTTTTTATTTAAAGCTGAGGAATCTGGTAGACTAATTGTGTTTTTATATGAATCAATAAACTGCGACTTGATCTGTCTGTCCAAGTCGCAGTTCTAACTTCTTATCTAAATCTTATTTGATTTCAATTGATTTAAAAGCAGCGAATGCTTCTGGGGTGAGAGGCATTTCAATTTTATTCTTCACAAAATCTCCTCCTGTCCCATTTCTCCTCGTCCACACATCAACAGTCACTTTCAATTCTTCTCCATTAAAGAATGGAAAATATTCCGGCTTAATACTTATTTTGCCAAGCTTAGCCAAGTCACCATTGGCGAGCTGCTTAAATGTACCGCGAGAATAAAATCCCTTCCCAAAATCCATTTCTGATTCGTAAATTAATTTATTACTTTCAGGATTAAACGCAACCCAAGTCATCGTGTTTTCACCTTTGAATTCAGGAGAATCGATCAAGTTAAGACCTTTATACATGATTTCAAAATCTTTTAATTCAAATTGTTTGAAATTCAATGAATGTTCTCCTTTATAGAAATCTAAAATCTCCCGAGAATTAATATGGTGTGTTTTTAAAAGAGTTTTTCCCTTATAAAACATTGCTAGATTCATGCTATATCGGCTAAATTCTGCAGCTTTTCTGTGATAAGTAAAAGATTCGATTGCTGGAAGAGTAAGTTCACCATTGGAGTCAATCTTTAAATCCATTTTATTCTTTCCACAACTTTTAATCTTCGTACCGATGCGGCCTTGAATAATGTCGATAAATGGACCTTCGTAAGTGCACTCGTATTCAAAGGAAACCGTTACTTTTGAAGCATCAATATCAGTTTCATTGAAGCTTACTTTCATCACTTTTGTCGGAGTGAAAACCGTTGCATTCACAGAAGAAATGCTTCCGAGCATAACGAGAGTAGTAAAGAGTGTTAAAGACAATTTTTTAAGTGTGATTTCCATAAAGACCTCCATTTAAGTTTCCAAGAAAGGTTATAGAAACATTTCTACAGCACTCAGGAAAAAATCATAGTGCTTCAAGTTTATCTGAAGCACTATCTGTACAGGAGTATAAATATTATAGGGTTTACTTAAATGAGTTCCGGCAAGCATGCTTTTCTGGTCTTATTTGCCCTTTTTAGACAAAAATCTAAAGTCATAAGAAAATAGAGTAAACAAATTTAAGGAAGAGTTTATACATGAAAAAATGTATTCTTGTTTTGCTTTTTTTCCACTCAATTACCTGCTGGGCCCAGTACATAGATGTCTGTGACAGAGGACCTGTCGGTGATGCAATAGCCGAATCCCTCCATGCTAAGTCCTGCCAAAAGGTTCCTGCTTCAGGACTTGCCTCAGTTGAAAGCATCTATATTTACGATAAAAAGATCACAAGAGTTACCAAAAAAATGTTTGCTGGCTTAGCGGGATTAAAAGAGATTACTTTAAATCAGACCCAGATTGAAGCTATAGAGGAGGGCTCTTTTGACAATCTTCCTCAATTAAAAAAAATTGATCTTTCAGATAACAAGATCACAAAAATTTTGCCGAAAGTTTTTCAAAATTTAAAATCACTGGAAGTTCTGAATCTGGTCACAAATCAAATTGTCGTTGTTCCCACTAAAGCTTTTTATGGTTCCAGCTCCATTAAAGATCTGAACCTCAACTGGAATCATCTGACTACTATACAGACAGATGCCTATTTAAGCCTGAAGTCTCTTGCATCTCTTCAATTGTTCGAAAATCGTCTGAGTGTTATTGAGCCTTACGCCTTTAGGGATCTCATTTCAGTAAAGGATGTGCAGTTATCGGATAATAAACTTACTTCAGTTTCCAGAGAGATGTTTGCGGGCTTAAGTTCAGTGACATCTATTGATTTAATTAAGAATAATTTTAAAATAATTAAGGCCAATTCTTTTCAAGGACTGAATGAACTCTTTACTCTCTTTTTATCAGACAATGAAATAGAAAAAATTGAAGACAAGGCTTTTGCAGGCTTACCCTCTCTTAAAGAACTTTATTTAGACAAGAATAAAATTTCCGACATAGATAAAGAGAAAGCAGGGCTTGGTGATAATAAAAATCTGAGCGTCGTTTTCCATCGTCAGAAAATCGAAGGTCTTTAAATTCTTTATGGAACAAATGCATCTATCTCATCAAAATTTTTATATTTGTTATTCTCGTCACGTCTTCGCCTCTTCCACCTGCTTGGTCATGGTGGATTGAAACGCTACATGCGTCGGTGCTTGATTTGGCAAAGTCCACATCACCTCTAACCAGGATTCCTTCAACTATGCCAGTGCGCGAATTGGTGACGGCAGAGCCGGAGTTTCTCCCATAGGTGTCGGAATTGGTCCGGAAGTAGACGGGGTTGGTGTTATTCCTAAGCTCTGCACCGCTTGTAATTTTTATTGGAAGGCCGCTTGGATTTCCGATAACGGTGAGCACGGCATCGTCTTCAATTTTTCCCGCTCGCCTAAATTTTAAAGGGAGTCTTCCCGTGACGGGTCTGTCTAATTTGAGGACGGCAAAATCATTCATGGTCTCAGCACTTTTTTCGCGAGCAAGGATTTTTGTACAGCGATAAATCTGATCGTTTTTAAAAGTAAAAGTCTTTTTTACTTCAGTTGTGTTGGCGTAATCAAAAACCCACGAAGATTTTTTGCAATCATCGGCAGAATAAACGCAATGGCCGGCAGTCACTATCAGATCAGGTGCAACCAAAAAACCTGAGCAGGTTGCAGCTGTGCTTTGTTCAACAAAACGCTCGCTCGAACACAATCTTTGCCACTCTTTTAGGTTTTTGGATTTGATTGTGTATGACTCGCCCTCGGGAATGAGGGCTTCATTTGGAATTTGAGCTGCAGACGATTTGGAAAGTTCACGCATCAGGGAGTCCGAACTCTCATAAACGTCTTCGCGATCGTCGGTTCCGTAGATGACTTTTGGAATGATTTTTATGGGCTTGGTGAAATACACTGAAGCATTTAATCCTGCCGAACAAAAGGCGCTTAAAATGCACAGTATAATTTTGAATGCCATAAACTTCCCATGGAGAGAGTATTCGCAGAGGAATTAAAGACCAGAAATTGGTTAATTTGTACTCAAATATTCTTTCATTAAGAATTTAACAAGGAGTTTGATAAATTAAGATAATTGATTGATAATTTATGAGTTGCTAAAAAATGGTGCCCGTTAGTTGACGATCTTCGAACCGAGATCATATTTCATGGCACAAGTGGTTAAAAATAAAGGCATCAATGAATCAAATTCCTAACCATGTAGCAATTCTTGTTCCTTCCGTAAAAAAGGCATCTATTTATTTGCGCCAGTTCGGATTTCAAATTGGTGAAGAGGAGCAATTCGACGGAGAAGGTACTCGAGAGATTTACGTTGAGTCTGGTCTTGGTAATTCACTTTTATTAATGGAACCTCTAGATCATGGGCCTTATCGAAGAGCAATGGAAAAACGCGGACCAGGTCTTCATCATATTGCTGTCGATGTTTTGGATTTAAATAGCTTTATTGATTCTCTTTCAGGATCAGGCTGGTTGTTGCATCCTATGAGTATTAAAACCATTTCCCATTCCAAAACAGCTTATTTAGCTCGTCCAGGGTTTCCAGGATTAATTGAAGTGCAAGAGCGAAGTGAGCTTTCAACAAAAACTTTTTTTGTTAATAAAGTTACATTGAAAATGGATTCTTCATTAATCAAACTTCTAAAACCTATTGGGCTTGATAAAATGATCGAGACTTCTTTATCAGATGAGACAATTTTATTAGGCGAGAAAATGATTCAGTTAAAAAATCTATTTTAACAACTTTCGAAATAGTTCTGAACTCATAAGCTATAAGGATTGTTTGAAAAATTCTTTTGATGTAAGATGAAAAGTGAAGCTTGAAAAAATGGTGCCCGAGGCGAGAGTGACTTAGCGCCCTTTTTCACATCAGAAATATCTCATTAAAACCACTGATTTTTATCTATTATTCTAACAACTTAAGTTAAATTGAGGTCTGCTATCTAGTGCTGTCCGTTTTGGTCTTTTTTGACCTGTTTTTGGCTATTTTAGGGCTGAAAAGGGGCCAGATTTTAAAGAGATATAACAATCGTTTGAATTATGGTATAATACCATGAGGGGTTTTGAGGTATGTCACAGGACAAAATATTAGCGGGGTTAAAGATATTAGATAAGAAGCTCAAGGCCTCTGGCAAGCATCTTGAGATTCATATGTTTGGCGCAATGTCATTGTTTCTTCATGGTATTCAAATGAAAAGAGAAACCCAAGATATCGACAGCGTTCTTGAAATCATCGACGAAGAGATCATTAATTTGATTCATGAAGTGGGTGAGGAGATTGGCCTTGATAAATGGTTCGACTTTGGGGCCAATAGCATTAGTATTCCAGAAAATTATCAATCTCGCTTAGTGGATGCAGGACTTAATTTAAAAAATCTTGATGTAAAAATGCTATCACTGGAAGACATCGTAAAACTTAAGGTTGTTGCCTATTATAATCGGAGTGCTAACGGCGAATTTAAGGACTACGAAGACCTAAAAAGTATTAGGCCTGAAAAGAAATTAATAGCTGAGGGAATCGCCTTTTTAAAAGAGACTTATTCCAAAAATTTACCAGACAGGTTTAAAAAAGAGTTTCTGCGTGAAGTAGAATTAATTAAAGAAGACTTGGAAAAAATTTAGCTATGAAAGAAATAGAGAGCTTTGCATACAAATTAAATAGGCTAGGGGGAAAAAATACTTACAAGCAAAGCCTTGTAAGTGATGTAACCATAACTCCATTTATTGATCTTGAAATTTTTATTTTAGAAGCTAGCCGTGTATTTTCTCACTTTGATTCAAGGCTCTATATGACCTTCGCGTATTGGCTTAAGGAATTTGGGCATCTGATATCTCCGTCAAAATTGCAGAAGCTGATCAAATCAAAGAAGATTGCTTACGATCCACAAGTTCTTCTAGGGATCATATATTTCATCCAAGTGTATTCTGATATTGAATTGGTGAATAGAAATAAAGGAAATGGATTTCAGTCTGTTATTAAGCTATGTCATAAAAAATTTAACGAGCGAAAGATTTTTGATTACCCAGGCCGCTTTGAAAATGATCCGACATGGGGGAAAGCAAAGATTCAGCTTCCTCAATTTAAATTTGATCCTGAACACAATTATTTAAATTCTAAGAAGAGGATTTTTGAGTCGGTTAAAGAGATCAAGTATCGAATGATGGGCCTTTCTGCAAATCAAGCGGAGACACTTATCTGTATTGAGAATAAAATTTTTTCGCCTACAGAGGTTTCTAAGATGACATTGTCTGATTATGGAAATAGTTATCGCAGGCTAAAATTATTTGAATTTTTGAAGTAATGAGCACTATCTTTTTATCAACTAAATGTGAAATAATGACTTTATGATTAAGACGGCACTTTTATACATTCTTACAGCTGTTGCTGAAATTGTTGGTTGTTACTTGCCTTTTCTTTGGCTCAAAGAAGGCAAATCTGTTTGGTTATTGGTTCCAGCGGCTTTAAGTCTTGCTCTCTTTGCCTGGCTGCTTACTCTTCATGATACGAGTGCAGGAAGAACTTACGCTGCCTATGGAGGAGTTTATGTATCAGTGGCTTTATTTTGGCTGTGGTTGGTTGAAGGGCAGCGGCCCGATCATTGGGACTTAATAGGAGTTTGTGTAATTCTTATAGGAAGTAGCATAATTGCCTTTGCACCACACAGATAGTCTAAAATTATTCTCTAGATTTTTTTACAATCTATCGAACCAAATTAAATGTGTTAACTCATAAAGATTGTTTGAAATAATCTTTTGATATACCATTGTAATGAAGGGAATAAAAAAATGGTGCCCGAGACGAGACTTGAACTCGTACGCCCGGTAAAGAGCGGCAGATTTTAAATCTGCTGTGTCTACCGATTCCACCACCCAGGCACAATTAGGAAGTTTTTAACGAATATCGGCGAACTGTGATTTTGAGAAATTTATGAGAATCTGTCAATTACAAAACCTCTTTCTAAGCATCTTTATAGTAAGTTTTTTTGCGGGCTGTTCGAGCGCTAAAAAAACTGTCGAACCACCTCGTGAAGAGCGCAAGATTGCGGCCGGCTGGCTCAAGATTCCTTTTCGCTTCACTCATCTCGACAATAACGATCAATACCTCACTCATCCTTTTTTTGACGTAGATCCCGCCGTGAATAGAACTCAGCGCTCGGTAAACTATTTCATCACAATTCCCGAAGAAAGTTTCTACAAATACGATTTTGATTTATATTCCGGCAGACTCTTCAAAACGCGCGACTATTGCGCAGTAGACGACATTTGGGATGTCTATAAGGCCGACGTTTACAAACCCAATTTCACGCAGGGGATTGTGCCCCGGACTTACGATGAAAATCAAAAGCCGATGCGAATCGTGACCTTTTCAAGAGATGGTGAGATAGAGAAATTTAAGTTAGCACCCACCAATTATGATACGGCCCGCATTGTGGGTTCTATCATTTTGGATTCATGTGAAAATTACCCATGTGACCTGAAAGAAAAATGGACTTCAACGCAGATCCTGATCGGGGTGAACCCGAGAGACTCCGCATATTCTGGGGTTAATTTATTAAGCGAACTTCGCTCAAAAGTGGACTGGGTCTACGCTAAGGCCATGTTGGTTAATCAAGAAGGTATCCATCAAGTCGGGAAAAGATATTTTCCGGCCTATCGAATCTCGCGCGAACTTAATCTCAACGAGACGTTCAATTATTTTGAAAAAAAATCAACATTTGCCAATGGCGCCCAGCTGGTTAAATTTCGTGAAGAATGCTTCAAGCTCTACGATGATGTCTGGGAAAAATCTGAAAAAATCCGCGCTGAAAAGCACGATCAACAGAGCAAATTTTTAAATTATTTCAAAGATTTTTACAAAACCTCTTCAGACCAGTTCTACCAATGTCAGAAACTCGTCCGCCCTGCCAATATCAATGAAAATGACAGGAGGTTATGGTTTTTCACCTTCCTCCAGGCCTTCGTCAATCTGGAGAAAAATGGTTTTTATTACAGCTGCAACGACAAGGCCTGGGCCTATAACGCCAAAGTCGATGACACCCACTATTTTAACGACCAACAGAAAGAACTTAATCGATGTCGCGCACGCGATTTTGAGAAAGTTTTCGATCAGGCCATCAATGGCCTTAGCGTCATGAGAAACCAGATTAATAAAGAGTATCGATTTATAGAATATGACACTCAACACGGTGGCAGCCACCAGAAAATTTATGGATGGGTTGAACAAAAGAACCACGCCTACGTCTGTAAAGATAAAAAAAGCCAGCCCAAAGAAAATCAATTTGATGTCTTTCCGCAGGATGTCGCCTGGGTCAATTATACGCCCGATGAAGAGCGGACAATCCAGTAAGTTATTGATTTACATTTTCTCTCCTTCTCCCTAAAATATTACGAACGTATGACATTTAAAAAATTAGTATAGGAGACGTTATGTCGACTAATAAGAGACTTGTGAGCCCGCTTGCCAGCAGAAGTGAAGAAGACTTTGCTCTGGATCGATTAATCGTAACGACCAAAGCTGATACTTTTTTAGAATGGGCAAAACGCTGGGGACAATCCAATTCCCTTTGGCCGTTTCCTTTCGGGACTGCATGTTGCGCGATTGAATACATGGCAGTAGTCGGCCCTAAATACGATGCTTCACGCTTTGGAGCAGAAGTTGTCCGCTTTTCTCCACGTCAGGCAGATCTCATGATCATCGCCGGCACCATCACTGAAAAACAAGCACCGGTTTTAAAAAGAATTTACGATCAGATGGCCGATCCTAAATGGGTAATTGCCATGGGAGCCTGTGCTTCATCCGGCGGATTTTATCGCGCCTACCACGTTGTTCAAGGTGTCTCTCGCGATATTCCTGTCGATATTTATATTCCCGGCTGTCCTCCGACTCCGGAAGCAGTTCTTCAGGGGATCATGCAGATTCAGGACAGAATTAAAAAAGGCGTTTCTGCTTACGGCGATTCTAGTATCGCAGCAGAAGCTAAAGCTGAAAAGGCCCGAGCAATTTGCGCGGCTTCTACAAACTAAAGGTTTTATTCATGCAACAAGAACTAAGTCAATTCTCTCAAGATCTACAAAAAGCTTTTGCCGAAAATCATTATTCATACAAGTTTGAAAATCATGTGATTTTTGCCTGCACAAAAACTTTATTGTCAGTAATGGCCAAACTTAAAGACGAGTTCGGCTTCAATATGCTGCTTGATGTCTGCGGTGTCGACAATCAGAAGCGTCCTAAGAGCGAATGGAGTCACGGTGCTCGTTTTGAATCTGTCTATCATCTTTTGAACATGGATATAAACGAGCGCATCCGCGTTCGCGTTCCTGTAAACGTTGATGCGGGAGAAACTGTTCCTTCCGTCATGCCTTTCTGGAAAGGCGCAGACTGGTTTGAGCGCGAAGCCTGGGACATGTACGGGATTACTTATCAGGGAAGAAAAAAAGAACGACTTCTCACACACCATGAATTCGTGGGACACGCTCTAAGAAAAGATTATGCCGCTGACAATAACCAGCCGCTGTCTGATTCAATGGAAATCTTTTTTGAACCAGATCAATCCATCACCGAAGAAGAATCTAAAAAAAGAGAATGGATCAACATCGGTCCTTCGCACCCGGCAACTCACGGAACTCTTAGAATCATGGCCGAAATCGAAGGCGAGGTGATCAAAAGATCCCGTCTTGAAATCGGATATCTCCACAGATGTTTCGAGAAAATGTGCGAGAACCATTTATACAATCAGGTCATTCCTTATACAGACCGATTGAATTACTGTTCTTCTCCCATGAACAATATCGGCTGGTGTAAAGCAGTCGAAGACATGATGGGCATTGAAATCCCTGACCGCGCTAAAGCACTTCGTATGGTTCTCGCCGAACTCTCCCGTGTAATCGATCACCTGGTGTGTATTGGTACGGGCGCAGTCGATCTCGGTGCTTTAACTTCTTTCTGGTTTTGTTTTGAGCAAAGAGAAAGAGTCTATGAATTGTTTGAAAAACTTTGCGGAGCCAGATTAACAGTTTCTCTTACCAGAGTAGGAGGAATGGCCCAGGAACTTCCGGTCGGATGGGTAACGGATTGTCTGGAAGTGGTAAAAATTATTTCTAAAAATATCGAAGTGGTTGATCAGCTTCTGACTAAAAATCAAATCTGGACGCTGAGAACGAAAGTGGCTCCAGTCACAGCTGCAGATGCAATTGCCTGGGGCTACACCGGACCATGTCTTCGTGCATCCGGAGTTAATTACGACATACGAAAAGCCAACCCTTATTATTTCTATAAAGATGTTGAGTTCGAAATTCCAATCGGTCAGGAGGGGACTCCATTTGATCGATATCTTGTCCGCATGGAAGAAATGAGACAGTCTCTTCGCATTGTGAATCAGGTTCTTAACAACTTGCCAAGCGGTCCATACCAGTCGCTTGATAAACGAGTTTGTATTCCGCCAAAAAGAGAAGTTTACACCAACATCGAAGGCCTCATGAATCACTTCATGTTGATCATGAAAGGTGTTCGACCGCCTGTAGGTGAAATTTATTCTGCTACAGAAGCGGCCAACGGAGAGCTTGGCTTCTATGTTATTTCTGACGGAGGACCAAATCCATACAGAGTGAAGGTTCGTCCACCATGTTTTGCGATCTATCAGTCATTCAATGAAGTTATTTATAATAAAATGATTGCTGATGCCATCGCCGAAATCGGATCGATGAATATTATTGCAGGAGAGTTAGACCGATGAATGATAAGTTGACTAATGAGAAGTTTGAATTTAGCGCAGAAAATATGAAAACCTATAAGGATCTGCTGACTCGTTATGATGATGTCCAGTCTGCATTGCTTCCGGTTTTGCATCTGGCACAGGAGCAAAACGGCTGGCTTCCTGACCACGTCGTAGAATACATAAGCAATCTTATGAAAATCCCATCTATTAAAATCAAGGAAGTTATTGCTTTTTACGACATGTTTTACGATGTGCCGGTGGGAAGAAATATCGTTCATGTATGCACCAACATTACCTGTTCAATGTTTGGCGGAAGAGAAATTTATCAGGGACTGCTGAAGCATTTTGATACAGGTTATTTAACTCCTACACGCGACGGTCGAATTTCATTGCAAAAAATGGAATGCCTGGGAGCTTGCGAACTTGCACCATGCATGCGGGTTAATAATGATTTCGTGGGCAATGTGGATTTGACGACTGCCATTCATAAACTAGAAGAGTTACCTTAGGATTAAATATGAAAGAAACGGCCAACAATAAAGACTATGCCCTTTTAAGTTATCATCACATTCCAGGTGTTCACAATCTTGAGATCTTTGAACGTGCCGGCGGTTATCAGACGATGAAAGAATGTTTCAAGAAAGACCCTGAAGCCATCAAAGAAGAGGTGAAACAATCAGGACTCAGAGGACGCGGTGGTGCGGGATTTGCCACTGGAGTGAAGTGGGGATTTTTCACCAAAGACCGTAAAGCGCAAAAATATTTATTATGTAATGCCGATGAATCAGAGCCTGGAACTTTCAAGGACAGGTTCCTCGTTGAAAAAAATCCGCATATCCTTATTGAAGGAATGATTATTTCCGCATGGGCACTGGCCACTCAGAAAGGTTATATCTATATCCGTGGCGAATTCTACCAACAAGCTATGATTTTAGAAAAGGCTATCGCTGAAGCTTATGCAAAAGGATACCTGGGAAAAAACATACAAGGATCTGGTTTTGATTTTGATTTGTACGTCCATCGCGGGGCCGGAGCTTATATTTGCGGTGAAGAAACGGGAATGATTTCTTCCCTGGAAGGAAAGCCTGGTAAACCAAAACTAAAACCGCCATTTCCTGCCATCAAGGGCTACAGAGGACTTCCAACAATGGTTAACAATGTTGAGTCCCTTGCAGCTGTTCCGTGGATTATGAAATTTGGTGCTGCCGCTTACAAACAATGGGGTACTGAAAAGTCTCCGGGAACAAAGCTCTTTTCAATCTCCGGCGACGTCAACAGGCCGGGAGTTATTGAAGTTCCTCTTTCTACAACACTTAAAGACATTATTGAAATCCACTGCGGTGGAATGAGAAATGGAAATAAATTAAAGGCCGTTATTCCAGGCGGATCAAGTGCGCCTATATTCAATGCCGAAGATTCTTACGCTGTAAAAATGGATTATGAAGATGTAGCGGCCAGAGGCTCAATGCTCGGTTCCGGAGCGATCATCGTTCTGGATGAAACACGCAATATGGGTGATGTTCTGAAATGGACGCTTGAATTCTATCACCATGAGTCCTGCGGCCAATGTACTCCATGTCGTGAAGGAACTGGCTGGATGGAGAAGCTTTTTAAAAGAAGAGAAAGGGGAACGGCTAAAAAATCCGACATTGATATTCTCGACAGAACCGCCAGCTCAATGCGAGGGCAGACTATATGTGCTCTTGCTGATGCAGCAGCTATGCCGACACAGGGAATGATTAAAGTTTTCAGAGAAGAGCTTGAACAATACGTAACGACATCAACAAGAAAATAAAATCAATATAGAGAAAATTATGGCGGAAAAAGTAAAACTGAAATGGAATGGATTAGATATCGAAGCAGAAAAAGGTTCAAACCTGCTTCAGGCTGCTCTCGACAATGGAATTGAAGTTGCCCATTATTGCTATCACGCGGGTCTTTCCATCGCCGGCGTCTGCAGAATGTGCATGGTCGAACAAGACGGCGTGCCCAGATCTTTTCCTGCATGCAATGCCACTTGTACTGATGGAATGTCGATTCATAATGACACCCCAAAAATTAAAGCGGCCGTAGAGTCTACGTTGCAGTTTCATTTATTGAATCATCCGCTTGATTGCCCTGTTTGCGATCAGGCCGGAGAGTGCGGCCTTCAGGACTATTACATGAAGTACGGGCAGTATGATTCACAGATGATTGATAAGAAAGTTCATAAGCCCAAAGTTCAGGACATTGGTAAAAATGTTATGCTCGATGCGGAGAGATGCATTCTTTGTACCCGTTGTACAAGATTTACTCAGGAAGTGACAAATACCAACGAACTTGGAATTTTGAATCGTGGCGACCATGCTGAAATTACCGTCAATGAAAATCTAAAGAATGATTACGCCCAAAACCTGGTAGATATTTGTCCGGTAGGTGCTCTGACCAGCAAAGACTTCCGCTTCCGGCAACGTGTATGGTTTCTGGATGAATTGCAGACAACCTGTATCGGATGCGAAACTGGCTGTTCTGTTAAAGTTTCAGAAAACAAAAATGGTGCCTTCAGAGTGAAGCCGCTTTACGATCACGATGTAAACGGCCACTGGATGTGCGATGATGGCCGCTCAATTTACAAACATGTATCAAGCCCGACTCGTCTTCAGAGCGCGAGTGAATGCATCAACGGACTATTTGTTCCGGTTGACGAGACCATTGTTCAAAATACTGTTAAAGGTAAAAAACCAAAATACATTTTATCGGCAGGACTCACTGTCGAAGAATACGCTGCATTTTTCAATGCAGTCAAAGGCGCCAAAGTAGATGTGGCCCTTTATACTCTTCCAGTACATGGACCGGAGTTCGACGGCATTTTAAGAAGAGGGGACAAAAACTGCAATTTAAGAGGAGCAAAGGCCGCTTTTGAAAAGGCAGGATTTGATCATTCAAAAGCTTACCTGGATAAATTGCTTAACGGCATAACATCCCAGGATGTTGTCTATGTCGTTGTCCCTGAAATTATTTATAATGAAGATCATTTTAATACTTTAATTTCTAAAGTTGAAAAAGCGGGTACACGCATTGCTCTGACTCCAGGTGAGACTCTCGCCAGCATGCGCGCTTTCAATTATCTTCTGCCTGTTCCAAGTTTTCTGGAAAAAAATGGTGAGATCTTAAACTATCAAGGCTCTGCTAGAAAGCTCCGCGCAGGACTCAATTATGGTGAAACATCAAAAGATGTTTCCTATTATGGAAAATGGGTGAACGTATGATTTTAAAAACTGATTTGTACCGGGCACACGGTTTTTTAAGAGGTCTTTACTTAGGTCTTAAAATCACCATGATGACCATGCTTCGAAATCTTTTCAAGCACGACAGAATGACTTTGAACTATCCTGAAGAAAAATATTTCTATTCAGACAGATTTAAGGGCAAACACGTTTTGACCGTTAAAGAAGACGGAACCCTTCGATGTACATCCTGCATGTTGTGTTCAACTTATTGCCCGGCCCAGTGTATCCATATTGTGGCGGCCGATGATTCTGATAAAGAAGTGGAAAAAGCACCGGTATCTTTTGAAATTGAAATGCTCCGTTGCGTATTCTGCGGTTTTTGTGAAGAGGCCTGCCCGGTAGACGCCATCCGCTTAACAGGTGAATACGAAATGTCCGGCCACGCCGAACAGGAGTGGGTTGCAGATCACTACGAGCTTGCCTTCAGAAAATCTCTCAACAACGGCAAAGGAATCGTGTCCACTGTAGAAGACAAAGATAGATTGAAGCTCCGCTTATAGGTGCCACCTACCCTATGGTGGCGCAGGTGCTAAATGGAAACTAAAAAAATTCAGCGCAATATTCCTAAGGTTTATGCCCTGAATTTTTTCATGATGTTTCTGGTAACCATTCCCATCATCGTTCCTTACTGGAAACAATTCGGGCTCAATTTAAAAGAGGTCTACCAGCTCCAGGCCATCTTCGGCTTTATGATGATTCTCCTGGATGTTCCTGCCGGCTATATTTCAGATATGTTTGGCAGAAAGAAATGCCTCATCATTGTCGGCTGTTTTAATATCCTGACCTATCAACTGCTCTTGAATGGAAAAACGTTCTGGCATTTTGCTCTCTTTGAAGTTTCCGCGGCTATTGCATTTGCTCTTTATTCCGGCTGTGATATCGCCCTTCTCTATGATTCAATTGATGCGCTTGATAGCGAAAACTCTCTGGATAAAATCAGTCATTCTAAATCTTTTTTGGGCAAAAGAATTTTCTATTCTCAGGTAGGTGAATCTATCGGATCTTTTTTAGGGGGAGCTCTTGCGATCTACTCCTTAAAACTTCCCGCCGTGGTGAACGCATTTACGGCCGGAATGCCATTATTAATTGCTCTTACTTTAACTGAGCCGCCTAGAAAAACTTTTGAGAGCAGCAAACATTGGGATAATTTTAAAATTATCTATAACAGCCTTTTTAAGCACTCGAGACTTCTTACATTGCTGGTGATTTTTAATATTGTTTATGGATTTTCAACATTTGCTGCGGTCTGGGCTTATCAGAGTTATTGGGAGCAAATCAAAATTCCAATCGCCTATTTTGGAACACTATGGGCGGGTTTTAATTTAAGTGTGGCATTTCTTGCAAGATCATCACATTGGATTGAAACAAAATTCAGTTCACTTGTGGTCGTCATGATCGTGGCGATTGCACCAGTCATTGCTTATTTCGGATTAGGGTTCAGCTCGAGTTATGTTGGTGTTCTGTTCATGTTTTTCTTTGCCATTACCCGCGCACTCAATGGAGTTGTGCTTCAGCACGGGATTAACTCGCGAGTGCCGGCAACTATGCGGGCCACGACTAATTCAATCTGCTCCCTCGGTATGCGTGCCATTTTCTTTTTCTTCGGCCCGTGGTTTGGTCACCAGCTCGATGTATCAGGAGTTCACTATTCTTTTCAAATGATGGGCTATGTTTTCATCGCCGTTTTTTTTATTATCGCTCTTCCACTAATTCGCCTTCGTAAGGAGTTCATTACATGAAAGAAATAAAACGCTGCTTCTGGGTCAATCTTAAAAAAGATTTTTATATCAACTACCACGATAAAGAGTGGGGTAGACCCGTTCACGACGACCAAACTCATTTTGAATTTCTTATTCTGGAAGGGGCACAGGCTGGACTCAGTTGGGAGACAATATTAAAACGACGAGAAGGCTATAGAAAAGCTTACGATCAGTTCGATGTTAAAAAAGTTGCGAAGTACACGACGGCTAAAATCAATAAACTCCTGCAAGACGAAGGCATTATTCGAAATAAATTAAAAGTAAATGCCAGCGTAAATAACGCTAAACTTTTTCTTGAAATCCAAAAAGAATTTGGCTCTTTCGATAAATACATCTGGGGTTTTGTAAAAAATAAACCCATTATCAATAAATGGAAAATACGGAGTGATTATCCGGCCACTTCAAGAGAATCCGATGCGCTTTCACTAGATTTAAAAAAGCGCGGTTTTAAATTCGTCGGAAGCACCATTATGTACGCTCATATGCAGGCCTGCGGTCTTGTGATGGATCATACGGTTGATTGTTTTTGTTATAAGAAGCTAAAATAATTTGCACTTGCGACACCATTGGGTAGGTGGCACCTATTGGGAAAGCGAAATATCCAGCATTTCAAGGAATGTGTCGCGGGGGATTTCCTGGCCACCAAGGCTTTCGACGACTGGTGTGACCATCTGGGTGTCTAGCCAGAGGATATCGCGCTGTTTGAGCATGTACATAAGCGAGACCAGTGCCACTTTCGAAGCATTCTCTTCCAGGTGAAACATACTTTCTCCGGAATAATAATGATTAATGCAAACGCCGTAGACGCCTCCAACCAGTTTGTCTTCCAGATAAGTCTCAACCGAATAAGCATAGCCCTCGCGGTGCAGATTGATATAGGCGTCGATAATATCCTGAGTGATCCATGTAGTGGCTTGATCATTTCGTTTTACTTTCGCGCAATTCATAATTACGGCTTCAAAATTTGCATTGAAGCGGACTTCATAAGGATTTTTTTTAAGAAATTTTTTAAGGCTTTTACTCATGTGAAGATTTAGAAAAGCGAGAATTCCCCGCGGATCTGGAGAGAACCAGGCCAGAGGATACTCTTCTGAAATGGGCCAGGGAAAAATTCCCTGAGTGTAAGCAAGCAGTAGGGAGTCAATTTCAAGGTCTCCGCCTAAGGCCAGAAGACCGTGTTCATCAGCAGAATCAATCGGTGGAAATTCAGCGATCGCCATTAGTGATTTGCTCCCATCGCCTGAATAAGAAAAGTAGAAAGCGCACTTGCCACTAAAAGCGTGGTCTCAGGCTCAATCTGGGTAATTCCCGGAGCTTTCACCAAAGGAGCAATCTCCACCATATCACTTCCGGAAATTTTAAAATTTTCATGGAGTGTCTGCATGATGACCATTGGTTCGTGCGGTGAAAGTCCGCCCGTCTCAGGTGTTCCGGTGGCACCGGCGTAAGCGGCATCAAGACAGTCGATATCAAAGCTGATATAAATTTCTTCGACACCTAATTTTTTTAGATGACTTACAACTTCATCGGCAACGGCTCCCGGACCTTTTTCAAAAACTTCATTGGCCCAATATTGAACATGGCCGAATTTTTTTTCCCAGTGGCCGCGCTCTTTTGCAGAAGACCTGATTCCAATCTGCACCAGATGAGTTGGGCTTTCCAGAAATGGAATAATTTGAGAAGTCCATGTCCCGAAACATATATCAATTCCCATTCGCTCTTCAAGTAAATCCGTGTGTGCATCAAAGTGCACCAGCGCCACTTTTTTTCCCTGGGCCTTTTTAGCTTCAAGATAGGCCTTCACCATGGGGTAACTGACAGAGTGATCTCCACCGATCATAAAAATGGGTTTGGTTGGAAACTGCTGGTGAAAGTCACGGGCAAAATCATAAGCGATCGACAAAGGCGAAACTGGAAGATTGGTTGCAATATTTTGGTAGATGGATTTTCGAACGGACTTTATCGTTTCTTCATTTAAATATTTGTCTGATAAAAGTTGCGGCACAACTTTGACGTCCCCGATATCGAAGGCCGCCAGTTCTTCTCTGGAACCCATCAAAGCTTCCCGCAGATAAAGTGGCCCCCAATTTGCTCCACGCTGAATTCCTCCTCCGCAATCGGAAGGAATGCCGAAGATCACGCATTTTGAAATAGGCAGAGATTTATCCAGACTTTCTTCCCACAACCCTCTCACACGTTTTTCTTTCACAGCAGCTTCACCGAATAATTTTCGCTGAAGATTCATTCTTTTATCGGCGCCGGTCTGTATGGTGAAGACCCCCTCGCCAGGAGGGGTCATATAGAGTTTTATCTTGGAGAGAAATTCATTTCTGCTGGGAGTGCTCATAAGCATTTATCCTTAAATTAAAAATCCATCTGATGAGATGCGGTTTTTGAGAATCATCGTTTTATATTTTGCCTCGAAAGTACTCTTGTCCAGATTTTCCCAGTCATTGATAACCAGGGCTTCGAAATCTGCCGTGGCTGCATCGATATTATTGTAGACTCCGGCAATATGAGAACTCATGGAAATATTTTTCAAGTCTTTAAATTTTGAATAATCAATTGGCTCTTCTTCAAAAACATCCAGAACGGCAAAGGCAGATGTTTTCTGTTTTAAAACTTCTATTAATTCCTCTGTGTGGACCAAGCCTCCGCGGGCAGCATTGATCAACAGAAAATCTGGGTTGAGTTCTGAAAGAAATTTTTTATTGATGAAGTGATGGTTTGATTGATTGAGACCGCAGGCAGGGATAACCACATCAATATTTTTACAATTTAATTCTTTATATCCCAGGAAGGGATCATAGACACGTACATTTTTTGCAAGTGAACTGAGTGAGTCTTTTAAAAGCGTTCCAATATGCCCTTGTCCCAGAATAAGTATGTTTAATTCAGAGAGAAGTTTTCGGGGCCATTTTCGCGATTTATCCCATTGACGGGTGCAGGGGATGCTGGAGTAATGAGAAAAAAGAGCGCTGAGAATATAATTGGCGACGGCCTGGGCGCGTATGGGGTTGCCAATGACAATGGGAAATGGCGCAGCTTTAATAAAATCCATCGGGAAATTATCATAACCTGAATTGGGATGAAGGATGAGTCTGCAGGCGAGCAGGTCTTCTTTTTTTATTTCAGTGACAATGGTCTGGGTATTGGTGATGAGGATGTCGCCACTCAGCGTACTCCCAAGAGGGAGCATAACTGAAGCGGTAAGCGTTTCTATTTTATTTTTTTCAATTGCGGCAAAATCATGAGCGAAGTAGGGCGAAGTACTTAGTCTTTTAACTGTTAATTTAGATTGAGTCCCTTTCTTCATAGTAAAATTCTTTATAGCTTGTATTACAAACCCGTTTATTTTCACTGACCATCATTTCTTCCGAAGAGTAATTTTCAGTGGGTTCAATTACATTATAGCATTTGGTCGCTCTTTTCCAGTAACTATTAGTCTCATCGGCCGGGTCTTTAATCGGATCGCCGTCTTTTGTGCGTAGTTCATAGCTGAATTCGTCAGCAATATAACTCATGTTAACAAGCTCAATTCGATGCTCGTCCTTGGACACCATAAAATTCTGGACTTTGAATTTTGTGTTTTTCCAAAATAGCACTTCCGCTACGTCATCCGGGGTAATCGTCGCTCTTCCAAGGCGGTAATTGGTCGGCCAGCGAACATTTCCAAAAGTAATATAGATCAGCTCTGAACAAACGATCTTATCCAGAGTAGAAATATCAAAATTGAAATCATAGGCTTTCCCGATCTGCGCCATTCCACGGGTAATTTCTTCTATTAAAAGTTCCGGATTATCGAGTCCGTCAGTTTTTCTCATAACTGTTAATTCATCAATGTTTAAAAATTCTTCCAGTGAATTGAGACGAACTCCCGGGCGTACGGCTTCGAGGATCACTCGGCCTTTTTCAATATCTTCGTGGTATGGAATAATGTCCGGGTGATTCCACATATCCAGTTCAAGCAACTGCTCTTTTGTTCCAAGGTAGACAGCTACGTGGCCGTAATGCCCAGGAATGAACTTATCTGTCAGTACGAATGGACTTTTTTCAATAAGGATATCCATCGGTCTTATATTTTCTTTAGCAATCTCCAGGGCAATTTTATTGTTGTACAGGTAACCTTTTCTCCACTGAATTGAACCGGCAATATTCCCAAAAAACTGGCTTAGCTTACCGATGACATTGTCAAAAATTCCTAAAAATGAATCGAGGTAAGTGTAATTTTCAACCTGAAATTCAATTTTTCCCCGGGCAATATCAATGGAAGTCTGATTTGTCATGATCATATCCACTAGAAGTGTCGCCGTTTTTTCTTCCGCAAGAATAATTTTAAGATCATCTAGAATGGCGCGCACGAGGTTGATTTGCTGAGAGAATTTTTTGCTTTCTCCGATTTCAACAGTGTATTTGCTCATTTTAATAAGGTCGTTTAACGTTTTACCTACACCTTCTGTTTCTGTGCTTTTGTCTTTAAGCGCGTTCTTGACGATTCGACGAAATTTTCCGTCACTTTCATAGAGCATAGTGTGCATGGCTTCCAAGTGATCGAGCACAAGCAGGTGTCCTGAAAGCCAGATCAGGTGGGCCTTCATCAGAGGCATATTACGGTCTTCGCTGGCAAAGGTTTTCGACATTTTGAATCCGCCGAAATCGTAAACTTTGGCGAAATCCAGGATCTTTTTGTTGATTTTGTAATAGGTCGTAATCGTTCTGCGCAAATCAAACAACTCAGTCCCGGAAAGCGTGCCTTGATTTTTCACTTTGAATAAGAGGTCTTTAGTAAATGCGGTATCGTAAAGTTTAAATTCATTAAACAATTGCAATAGGTTTGAAAAACTAGTCAGGTTCAGATCCACATCGCGTAGAGGATTCTGAAACTTGACATTAATCTTTTCCAGCTCGCGCTCGGCTTTATCAACGGGATGATTGCTGGTTTCAATAGACATGGCATGCACGCTGGAAGAATTCCAGAAGACAATAAAGCCCGCTAATAAAATGATTATAGTTTTCATTTTTCGATCCTCGTGATTTAAGGTAAATTCTACATGAAGACGGGATTGACACAATCAGTCCTGTAAAAACTATCAGGTGATTAATGTATGATTTCAATTAAGTCAGGTCGCGAAATAGAACTTATGCGGGCAACTTCGCGCCTTGCTGCTCAAACACTCGAATATATTACCCCTTATGTGGTTCCCGGGGTCAGCACGGAGGAGCTCAATAAGCTCTGCCACGACTTCATTATTCAGCATGGGGCCTACCCAAGTCCTCTGAATTACCATGGATTCCCAAAATCGGTCTGCACCTCTTTAAATGAGGTTATCTGCCATGGGATTCCCAGCAAAAGCGATGTAGTGAAAGAGGGTGATATTTTAAATATCGACGTGACTACTTATCTCAATAAATTTCACGGAGACACCAACCAAACTTTTATGGTTGGGTATGTGGCGCCTGAAATAAGGAAATTGGTTGAAGTCACATATCTATGCATGCGAGAAGGTATTAAAACTGTCCGTCCTGGCGGCCATATTGGTGATATCGGCGCTGTCATCCAGGAGATTGCCCACTCCCACGGCTACTCAGTGGTCGAAGATTATTGCGGCCATGGAATTGGAAGAGAATTTCACGAAGCTCCACAAGTGGTTCATGTCGGAAAAAAGGGGACAGGGGCTGAGATGAAGCCAGGGATGACTTTTACCATTGAGCCCATGATCAATTTAGGGGCCAAAGAAGGAAAGCTTCTTAAAGACGGATGGACCGTTGTCACCCGTGATAAAAAATGGTCTGCCCAGTTTGAACACACCATTTTAGTCACACCTACAGGTCATGAAATCCTGACCCTGAGAAGTGACGAAGCGCCAGATGTCTAAAGGCCACGCGGTTTATAAAAATTCAGAAGGCTTGGAAGTTCATCTGCACCTGGATGTGGATTTAAAAACTGAGAAGATCCAGGATTTCATCATAAAGGGAAGCCTGGGGAAACTTTATGAGGGCGAGTTTTTTGAATTAAAAGAACTTGTTCTCAATCACTCTCTAAAAGAGGCACTGAATCTAAAACGAAACTCCCTTAAAAATGAGACAAGATTACCAAACGGCAAACTTCCGGCCGCATCACTTTCCCTTTGGCTTTTTCAAAAGGCAGTCGAAGATTATCTCGGGAGCGCCGCTACCTTAAATGAACAAAAAGACCTTTTATGTCTGTGCTTCGGGATTGGGATCAAAGAATTAAAAAAACAAATAGTGAGCCGTTCTGATTACGGCCTGACTCAGCTGGTGGCCGAAACATTGGCGACTTCTGCCTGTGGGTCGTGTCTTCCTTCCGTTTTGGCGTCCATGAAAAATATTCGAGAAGAACATGGTTTGATCGAAGGCCTGGAGCACTCTCAGTCCAGACTTGATCGGGCAGGACATTGGATAAAAATTAAAGGGCTCTATCCGGCGGAGCTGCTTCTAAAACTCGATGAGCTAAAACTTAGCTGGATGAAACGAGAGAGGATAGAGGGGAATTTTTCGATCGAAATAACCAGAATCGAAGGTTACCATCTCTGGCTCAAGGTCACGCCTGATAATGACATATTCCGATCTGAGGGAATCCTTTCAGCTCTCTCAGAATACTGGCGGGGAGAGCTCGGCGCCCTCTTTTTTCTGCACCTGGCGGAGCTTTAACTTTTTCAGATTATTGGTGGCTATTTTGTCACAATTCTTTTTTATGGCCTTGATTTGTTCGAGTTTATTAAAAATTTTATCAATTCTTTTTTTATCACTGATCACTTCAGAAGTTTTCATTTCTTCTTCCAGATATTTCAAACGCTCAAAAAAGGTTTTAAGTTCAGGAATCGCCTTTTCCAGGCAATCAGCAGTGGCCATTTCCGCCTGAAGACCTGAAATGTATTGCACGAAAAGGTGAGGGATCGTTTTCTGGAATTCATTGATATAGCCCATTTTAAATGGACGCATTGTCACATCAACTTCTGAAAGTGAAAGATCGTAGATATCTGCCTCTTTCAAAAGAAGCAGTCGCAAAAGGCTCACGGAAGGGGAATGTTTTTTTGATTTGCAGACTTCGTCGATATAGTTCTTTTTTAGGGCAATATCGTTTGATGTGGCCAGTTCATTGAGAAAATTCTGGTTCAGGCGATAAAGTACGCCTTGATTCTTTTCCTTGTGGAGGCCGGCTTCCTCTTTTGCCAGGCATTGAAGCAATTGGTTCGGGGCTGCATAAATCTGAGTACCATACAAAAGAGCTACAGCGCTTAAAATTGAGAGGGTGAGTGTCCGCATTTAAAAATCCATTTTTTTAGGCATTTTTTTACAAATTTACTCTCTAAGTATATAGTTCCCCTATAAATACAGCAATAAAAGTCGTGGGGTCCGTCCTTGAAAGAAATGAGTTTTTGGGAACATTTAGAAGAACTCAGAAAAACCGTGATTCGGATTGTTGTTATTTTGATCGTAGCTTTCGTTGTCACTTCCTATTACGTCGATAATATTACTGAGTGGTTACTGGCACCACTGCGAGGTTCACTGCATGCCACAAATGCCGGGGTCATCGTCTATCACAGTATTTTTGAGAAGGCCTGGGTTCAGGTCGACGTCGCCATCTGGTGGGCCATCATGTTTAGTTCACCCCTTTGGTTTTATCAGGTGTGGAGCTTTATAAGACCGGGTCTTCATGCTCATGAAGTTCGTGCTGTAAAACCATTTATGATTATCGGGCTTTTACTTTTTATAACCGGAATGCTTTTTGGATATTATATTGCCTTCCCTTTTGTGTTTAATCTGCTTTCATCAATGGGAGTAAGGAATGTCGAGGCCAATATTAATCTTCGCGATTATGTGACGACCTCCAGTCAGATTCTTCTTTTTCTGGGGCTTATTTTTCAGTTTCCCAATTTGCTTTTAATTCTTGGCTTCATGGGACTGGTCACTAAACAGATGCTCAGGAAATTCCGCCGTTATGTTTATGTTGTTCTCTCTCTTGTTGCAGCCGTCTTCTCCCCACCTGACGTTATCTCTATGCTCTCTGTCTGGATTCCTCTTTGCATTTTATATGAAGTAGGAGTTCTTGCCGTTGCCTGGATCGTGCACCCATATCTTTATCGCGTTCACATGAAGGATACAAAATGAAACTGGTTAAAAGTGTTTTAGTGGAAATGATCCTGCCTTTTCTCACTGCCTGGTTTTTTATGACAGTGCTGGTTGATATTGTGGCCATCCCCACAGTCTTTAGAAATATAAGCAATCTCGAGGAAGCAGGAAAAATTGGAATGACTCTTTTTGGAAAATTCAACTGCATTGAAATGTTCTTCGGTATGTGTGTGTTGCTCGGGACTGTGTCGATTAAGGAAATGCCAAAATGGCTGGTGGCATTTCCCGTACTGCTTTTATCATTCTCGATCGTTTATACATTCTACATGACACCGATGATTGCCAGAACAGGCATTGAGATGCACGCGGTTGCCGTCACTGATCCGCAGTACGCTGTTTTCAAACATCAGCTCAAAATCTATCATGACATTTACAGATATTTTGATACGACAAAATTATTGATGCTCATCATTTTTGGCATAATGATGACTCGATTCAATCTTAAACGAATGCACAAGGAGTGCGTATGATTCTTATAACAGGCGGTGCCGGTTTTATCGGAAGTGTTCTGGCCAGGCAGTTAAACCTTTTGGGCCACACTGATTTAGTTATCGTCGACAAACTCGAAGACAGTATTAAATGGAAAAACTTGCGGGGAATAAAATACCTGGATTATATCCACGCGGACGAACTCTTTAACGGAGACTACGACGATCTTATCGGCGAAACGGATTTACTTTTTCATATGGGGGCTTGCTCATCAACCACAGAAAAAAATATGGATTTTCTGATGAAGAATAACGTAGCCTACACCCAGGCACTGTTTCGATTTGCTGCGACAAAAAATATTCCGTTCATCTATGCCAGCTCTGCCGCAACTTACGGAGCAGGGGAGTTTGGCTATAGCGACTCTCACGCAGAGCTTGCCAGACTCTTGCCGCTTAATCCTTATGGGTATTCAAAGCAATTAGTAGACGAGTGGATATTAAAAGAAGAGGCTAAACCAGATCACTGGTTCGGTCTTAAATTCTTCAATGTGTTCGGACCTAATGAGTACCATAAAGAAGAAATGCGCTCGCTGGTGCATAAATCATTTGAACAAATTAAATCTAAAGGCAGTGTTAAACTTTTTAAATCTCACCGACCGGATTTTAAAGACGGCGAGCAGCTTCGCGATTTTATCTATGTCAAAGACGTTGTGAGAGCGATGATTGAACTTGCCGATCCGGACAAGGCTACCCACTCCGGCATTTACAATCTCGGGACTGGTAAAGCCCGGTCGTTTTTAGATTTAACCAAAGCGACTTTTAAGGCGATGGGCATGGCACCCAATATTGAATTTATCGATATGCCAATGGAGCTTCGCTCGCAATATCAGTATTACACTCAGGCCGAGATGAACAAATTGCACAAGGCCATTCCCGGGTTTGAATTTATGAGTCTTGAAGCAGGCGTTCTTGATTATGTTCAGAATTATCTGATGAAAGAAAATCCTCATTGTTAGTCATAGAGCAAAGGAAGTTGGTATGAAATTTCAGGGTGGAGTAAAAGAAGCGGCTAAAATGCTGGCCGGACTCTCGAGATCGGCGCGTGAAAAAGTTTTAGAAATTATTTCTAAAAAAGATCCACACATGGCAGAGGCCCTGCATAAAAGCATGTACACTTTTGATGACCTGCAATTTCTCACTCCCGTAATGTTGATCGAATTATTAAGAGAAATAAAAATCAGCGATATGGGACTTGCTCTGCGCATTTCATCAAATGAGTTAAAAGATTTTATATTAAAAAATTCGCCCAGAGGCATGCGTACAGAGATGGAGGAAATTTTAACGGGACCGCCGCAGCTTGCTTCTAAAGTGGAAGAAGCTCAGGAGCGTATTATGACCGTTGTTCGCGCTAAACTTGATAAGGGGCAGTTGATTATCAATAAAGATTCTTCCGAGAAATTAGTTTAGGTCTAATCTCAAAGTTCCATTTGAGCTACCGTCTCTGATCATTTTAGACATTCACTCTCAAATGGATTCAGTTAAACAGATTTGTAAGAAATTTTAAGCAGTATGTTTTGATGATGCTCGTGTTGATCAGTTAGATAAAACATTTTTAAACTCGCATCAGACTTTGAGATTAGACCTAAGGCTATTAGCAATGGCCGATCTTTTTTATCCATCTTCATGGACAAAATGTTCCCAAAAAATAAATAAGCATCGCTTATTGGTATCATTAGTTTCACAACTTTTAATAAATTGGTGTCGTATCACACCCCTGCACGCATCAAGATGCGGATTTTCTGTAGGACCACTTTTGGCACGAACTTCGCTTTATCTATAATTAAGAAGACAAGAAATCTAGGATGGGTTTTTTGGCGATTATCTCTACCAGGAAGGAAGAGATTGGTGAGAACATGGACGTTGAGAGTAATATCCCGAAAGGGTCAATTCACAGGAGAGGACCATGAGGTGCAGAGTGTATGAAAATGGATGTTTCACAATCTCTATCGATCGTAAGACAAGGGCCTACCGCTGGCGAAAGCCACCGGGCTGATAGCTCTAGCTAGATGTATCTAATAAATAGATACGGACCATGAATTAATACTATTTAACCTTTACCTTTTTTGGGCGTACTTACTAAGAATGTTTCCGGAGACATTTTTATGAAGTACGCTTTTTTATTTTTAGCCTTTCTTTTTTCATTTTCATCATCGCCAATACTAGCGCGAACAATTACATCATTTAATGATTCACCAGCTTTGATGACTGTTGCCCAGTTCATGGTGGACAATGCCGAAGACATGCCCGTTTCAAGTCGTATAAGCGACAAAAAATTAAAAGTGCCGGATTTATCTATTTGCGAAACAGTCAGCTCTGAAAAAGTTCTTAAGGAAGTAGCTTCTGCTATAAAGAGTGTTTTGCGATTATACCCGGACGAAGAGCTTCCGATAGAAGAGGCGATGGAAGACCTGAAAGACTATGTAGGTGCCGGCCCGCTCAAAAAATGCACCGTCACTCAAGCAAATCAACATAAGAAGATAGTTGTTTCTTATTTTTTCGATGCAAAAGACAAGATTCACGTAAAGGTGGACACAATAACACTTCTCGCTCAGTAGAATTTGACTCCAGTTCCAGATTTTGTCCCAGATTCAAGTGTCGCTTTGATACTTCTGTATCTAATTATTATCTAGGAATCATCTAATTATCAGCAAATACCTCCAGTTTAAGATTTGGCATGACCTTCGCAATAGGTCCTAGACATGAAAGACCTCAGGACGAGGTTTTTTAACGAAAAAAGGATTTTTCGTTTGGAACTCAAGGACTGAAAAGTTTTTAATTATAAGGAGTAGATCATGGACCGCAAACTTTTAGAACAATTTGAAAATCTTTTTCTAGAGCTTAAAAAGAACACAATTAATGAAATGAAGCTAGAGGATAAGACATTCAGCTGGGAAAAAGGCGATGAAGTAGATCAAAGCCAGGAAGACAGAGAGAGAGCGATGAACTTAAAACTTCTTGGAAGACACTCGTTTATGCTTAAAAAAATTGATGGTGCACTTTTTAAAATAAAAAATGGTACGTTTGGAATTTGCGATGAGTGCGATGGAGAAATTGAAATCAATCGTCTTCGCGCCCGTCCCGTTGCCACTCAGTGCATTGCCTGCAAGGAAGAGGAAGAGAGAAATGAAGGGCAGGTTCTTTATGAGAAAAGATCTCATACACATGGAAAAAGTTTTGGATCCAACGTTATCCCTCTGAAGACGATAGGCAACCAGGAACTTGAGAGTAATGTTATTGCTATGAATTCTGATGTTTTTTAGTCTTACGGGCCCGCCCCCTCGGGCCCTTTTATAATTTAAATACCCAGGACGGGGCCTTATAAATTCCAGGGATGGAATTGATTCGAGTGTGCATTTTTGTTGGCAATTTTAGAGCTAAATCAAATCTTGCGAAATTTCTAAACCCTCATAATTTCACTCTTTTTTTTATAATCGGTATTTGTAATTTCACAGGAATATAATCAGCAGATAAAGATTATTTTTTCAAGGAATTCGTGTATGGCCATTGTTTTGGTGATTTCCAGACCCGATAAACCAGAGGTCAGACAAGAGATATCTCTCGATGGAAAGAAAATGATATTGGGTCATTCGGTCTATTGTGACGTTAAGCTTGACGATAAATTAGTAGGAAGCATGCAGTGTGAAGTACTGACTGCCAAGTCAGGTCATATTGTCATCAATAACCTCGACCAAAAAAGAGAAGTCTATATCAATCAGACACGACTAAAAAGGTCGAGCCTGAAATCCAGTGATATTTTGAAGATTGGTCCCTTCATCATTACAATTGATCCCGATAAATTGACCCAGGATGAACTGGCAGTGATCAATACAGAATGGATTGAATACTGCTGAGTTTATGCCACTTCGATAATCAGAAATTCAGCACCGGTTGCGCCCACATCAATCTTTGATTCTTCACTTGCGCCAAAAGCAACAGCGTCGCCTGCCGTATAAGCATTTTGATTGATGCTGATCTGGCCTTTAACAATTTGTATCCAGTAGTTCTCAAAAAGACCCGGCCTGAAATTGATCTGTTCGCTGCGATCATATCTGCCCAGCCAGAATTGAGCGTTGGCATTCAAGGAAACACCTTCTGATTTTTTGTCGAACGGAGCCGCTATAATCTTAAAAAAATTATATTCATCCGGATTAAAGACAGACTTTTGATCATAGCGCGGTACAAGCCCGTTCCTTTTTGGCAAAACCCAGATCTGCAGGAGGTGCGTGCGTTCAGTCTGAATATTGTTGTGCTCGCTGTGAGTAATACCGGTGCCGGCACTCATGACCTGGATTTCACCCGGTCTTATGATCCCGAGATTTCCCATGCTATCCTTGTGACGGAGCTCTCCGCTGATCACATAGGTCAGTATCTCCATATCCCGATGCGGATGAGTCCCAAAGCCCATGCCTTCGGCGATATAATCTTCATTAATCACCAGCAATTGATTAAAGCCCTTCCACTTCGGATCGTAGTACTCGCCGAATGAAAAAGAGTGCCAGGTATCCAGCCATGAAAATTGATTATGCCCGCGTTCTTCTGATTTTCTAACTAACATATATATAAACCTCTTCTTTTATTATCACTGATTGTTCCCTTAATTAAAATTCAAATTAACTTATAGGGTTGATAGGTTTCTCTTATTGACCATAAGAGAACGCAGGTGTCCAAATTTTAGACGGCCATGCTTTCTGCTTCAAGCTACTTAAATAAAAAAAAGGCTGGCCCAAAAAGTGCATATTAACCAGAAATGTTTTTTTTCAGGGAGAGTCTATGAAGCACTTTGCATTGGCACTTTTAATGGCCTTATCTTCTTTCGCTGCCTATTCAACCGAAGTCCAGGATTTAGATCATAAGAAAATCAATGGCCCTGAATGTATCAGATATCTCAATAAGAAATTGCATATCAAATTTTCAGAATCATACCAGATCTGTTCGATGAAAAGTGAAGACCTTAAAGTCTGCCTGATCAAGAACAGTAAGAAATCTAAAAATGAAAAAGCAACAAACTGTTTTAAAAAATAAATAATAATTGATATCAGGAGTTTTTATGAAATTAATGAGTTCGTTTTTGCTACTGGCCACTTTAATGACAATACAACCGTCATTTGCTCAAAGCGTGATTGACTTAAAAGAAGAAGGAAAACAATTTCTTGGTCTTTCAAATAAATATCTCAAAACAATTTCAGAAGGACAGGGCATTACTTATTCTTTTGAACGCCCGCAATATGTAGAACGAGTTCTGATCTCTGCTATCGGCGAACAAAGAGATTTCAGCTTTGTTAAAGTCTATGCAGATGGTGATGAAGTTGGAACGTTAGGCGTACCGGGCAAAGACCCTGACTATCCGATAATCATCCGTGGAAATGTATCAAGCCTGACTCTTAAGGCCCAAAATAACAGCAGAGTAAAAATTCTTGATTTTAAAATTTTCACAGAAAGAAAAGAATACTCAAGCTACAACTCTGTTCCTAGAACTCAAAGAGCGAAATACTCAATGTCAGACTGGGGCGGAAAAATTCTTGATATCGCTCTTGAAATTGAATACCTGAGAAGAGTTGACTCAAAAATAAGCATGGAAGATGTTAAGAAGCATGTTCTTCCTGCAAAAAAAGTTGCCTTCAAGCTTCAGGCCGCTGACAACGTTCGCGATGCACGTTCATTGAATACAAAAGAAAAGGCACTTGAACTCGTAGGCGCAATTAATTCGGCCCTTGATTTATTTCAACTGGACGCATTTTTGCTGGACTCCAGATATGACATGATTATTCTGGATCTCAATACTATCAAACAGGACATCGGTGAAAAATACGATATCAATGTTGACTAAGGTTTTGAGCAAAAAATTAATTAATTAAATATCAGGAGCTTTTATATGAAATTTTTACCTTTAACTTTACTTGTACTTTCTACATCTTTCGCTGCCCAGGCAGGTGTCATAGATCTTCGTGCCCAGGGAAAGACAGGGACATTCTGTCCTACCCAGGAAATGACTTATAATCTTTCGGAAAACAACTATGTTGAAAAAATGCTGGTAAGTGCAGATGGAAGAGGAAGAAACGGATTTATTAAAGTTTATGCTGATGGAGAGTTTGTTTTTAATATCGGCGTACCGGGAGTTGATCCGGATTATACTTTTAGAATCAGAAGACATGTTCAGAATATCACACTTAAATTTGAAGAAACATGTTCAGCTGTTCACGATGTAAAGCTCTTCACTTCAGGAGATGTCAAAGCTCCGGAAGGGTACCGCTCTTACAACTGGCAAAACCACACAGGATATAGCTGGGGCAATGAACTTTTAGAAATCGTTCGCTCACTGTCTTTGGACTTTTTTGAGCAGCCTGACTTTATGACAAAATTATACCCGGAAGTTCTTCTTCCGATGAAAAAAATAGCCATCCTGGAAGATGTCTCTGAAGCAGTTAGAGATGAACGTTCTATGATCACTGGTGTCCGTGCACTTAAAATGGCAAAAATTATTGTGGATAACGAAGCGTTTCTGGATAAACTTCTTGAAAGAGGAAAATACGATTATCTTGTAAGAGATCTTCTTAGAATTAAAGAAGATATTCTTGAAAAATACGATGTAAAAGAAAAAAATCTGGCACGCGAGATTAAAAATCTTGAGGCGCAATTGGCAGATTAAATTTTTAAGAGGTCATACAGGAGTTTTTATGAAAAAATATATTTTAGGAATGGTGCTGGCCCTAACCAGCTTAACCGCAGGCGCTGGTGTTATTGCAATCAACGGATCAGTCAATTTAGTAGCGGGCTGTGGAAGCTCACTCTCCAAAAACGGACAGTGTGTAATTAACGAGAGTGGTATTAACTTAACCATATCTTGCTCCGGGGTCTTTCAAAAAACCGATACCAATTTGATGTATTGTTCAGGATACAAAACAGTATTTAGTTCAAATGCACCTTTTATTTTGGAAACTGACGGGCAGGCCACGGTTACGGATGACTTTAATGTTGAAGTGAACACGCAATATGCCACGACAAAATCTTTGAAGTTTAAATTTGGAATGACCAATGGTCTTACTGAGTCACTACAAGGTGCTACCGGAATCTTGTACGCTTCTTATAATAACGCTCTAAATGCAGCGAATTTATTTAAAGGAGAAATTGCCAAAACCCATCGCGGGCACATGACTCGTTTTATTTCGGCACTTACAGATGGCATTACACTAATGGACCCTAAAGCTAAGGAAAAAGTCACCATCGTTGACTGGCGAGTCCAGGAAAATGCCAGACTAATTGTGGTCTTTGGTACTATTATGAATGAACTCTTAACTGATTATGACGATGTCGCCAGATTGAAAACAGCAATCAATGCTCTTAGTTCTTTAATTAGTCAGCTCAGAGTTTCTTATGGATGGGAACGTGGACTCGCTGGAACAGTTTCAAAAGCAAGCTCGGCCCTTCTTCAAGTTGTTCGTCTTGAAATTCAGGAACTGGCCTCTATAAAAATGGCAATGGGTGAGTCTAACCTGACACCGTATACTAATATTTTAAGAATATCGGGCGTGTTGTTATCAAAAGTAAACGCAAGCAAGTCGGGAGATATGAAAGCTCAGAGAGAAATGTTTGATTTCGCCGATGCCTGGAACTCAAAAGAATTTCAAGCCGAACTGGGTAGATTATTGAATGCCGGACCTGATTTCAAAAATATCGTATTGCCCAAAATTGTTATGCTCTTAAAGGCTATCGAGAGTATTAATGATCTGGCAGATATGGAACTAATCATTCCTGGAGCAGAAAATAGATAATAAGTTAGATGGATTTTAAAGGTACTAAGAGATGAAATATATATTGGGATTGGTATTAACTGTTTTAAGCTTTCAGTCTTTCGCTTATGAAGTGACAAGACAGGCAGGTAATAGCTTTCCCAGATGTATTGCCAGTTACAATAATAGCGAGCACGGAACCAATCTATTTTTTCGCTGGAAAGATCAAGTTATAGACCGAAAAGTGGAAGTGAGTTTTTCTCAAGAGTCCTGCCAGAAATTTAAGAATGTTTTGTTTGACCAGGAGCTTGTTTGGGAAAATCTTGATCGGTATAAGACAATAATTCCAGAAAAAATTTTTTCTGAATTAAAACAGATAGAACAAAAGACCAATGAGCTTCGTGAAGATTTAGATGCAGATAATTTTTTAAAAAAGCACCCGCTTTCCGAATACACAATTTCTATAAACCGCGATTTAAGTAAACGTTATGGTCAGCTTTTTTCTGCACAGGTTTTTAAGGCCTTTATTGAAAACAAAAAAATTAACAGCGATCTTAAAGCCGACATTCTCAATGATTTGCGATCTCTTAAACAACCGCTTCATAAACCCTTCGCGGATTTGTCCGGAAATGTGAAACTTGTGGTGTCCTTCGGACTTGGTTGGGAAGAAAAATACAACCGCACCACTCCTGTATATATTACCAATTTTTTAAACGACATTAAATCTCTGGGTCTTCCGGTATTGTTCCTGAAAAACAATCCTTTTGGAAAGGTGAGTGATAATATTCAAAAAATTATCCCGGACCTGTCACAGGAATTGGAATCAGGCAAAGACCTTATTCTTATTTCACTTTGCAAGGGGACTCCTGAATTACTGGCGGCCGAGGCAGAACTTGCCAATCGAAATATTCGCGGAAGGATCTTGGGGCATGTCAATTTATCGGGAATGTTAGGCGGAGCGATTTTTTCTGATTACGCTAAAGAAATCATCTTGCCAAAAGTTGTAGCTCCTCTTTTAAAACTTATACCAAATGATGAAATCCGAGATAGTGCCAGAATGGTGGATGCCCTGGAGTATATGAAAAGCTCCGTCATCGCGCCTACACTGTTGAGGGCATCACCGCTTTTGGATAAAGATATTTTCTATGTCAATATCACAGGCTCGCCGATGACTAATGCGGTTTTCAAAGGGAAATCTCCTATGAAGCCCATTTTAAATTATAACGCTAAAAATGCGTTTGTCGCCGGGGCCAATGATGGATTCCTGGAGCTGCCGAACACGCTTATTCCGGAATCCATCTCAACAAATCAGGCAAGTATTATTCTTGATTCATCTCATCTGTTAAGTGATGGATCACTCGAAGAGTTTAATATCGGAGTAGAGTCTAGCAGACGGATACTCTATTATTCAGTTGTTAAAAATATTCTTCAAAAATCGCGCTAGGACATTTTTGCCCACCACCAGATTACTTATGTTTATTTTTTATTTACCGATGATTTTTCGTCAATTGTTTAATTGGAGGAAAAATGAAAAAGACGTTAATGGCCACATCACTTTTTGTTATTAGTTCTATGAGCGCTGCGTTTGCAGGTGTTGATTATAGCTACTGCCAGAAACAATTCGGGACAGACGGTGAAGGCATTCCTGCTGAATTTAAAGGGTATCCTTTCTCGATCAGTGATGACGGGAAAATTGTCCCTCATAAATCAGTTTCATCATATAAATACGACGAAGAAAAAAAGCAGGAAATACTAGATTACGGAGAAAAGCCTTTCAAAAATAAAATTGTTATTCAGCACAACGCTAACGGAGAGATTTCAAAGGTAAGTTATGTTCAGGACTTTGATGCCCCTGAAGTTGAAGTCGGTGTCGGCGCTAAGAAAATGGGTTTTGGTAGCTATGGAGGAGTCGGCGTGGGGATGATGGGTGGGTATTATCCGGGCGGAGGATTCCCTGGCATGGGAATGGGAATGGGAATGGCAATGCAGGATTCACAAATGAAAATGGCAGTAGATATTAAAATTCAAAACGGAAAATGTTTTCCGTATCGATCAATGTCTGAAAATAAAACAGGTAAAGTGACTGAAAGACATTTCCTGACTGACGTGGCCTTATGCCGCGATATCGACAAATTTTTTAAGAATAATCCAAAGGCCCTGGGATGCTTCGATAAAGATTTAAACAGCAAGATGACTAAGATTTTCAGCGGCCATAAAAAAAGAAACGAAGATGTTTATAAACCAGATCCAAAAAGTGAGACGATAAATCCATATGGAACATTCGGCGGCGATTTCACTCCTTATGAAGGCGGGGGATTCAATACTGCTGGCGGAGGGATTGGTTTGGGAAGTTACGGCATGTATCTGGATAATATGGTTGATTCTGTTTCGACATTTCCAGGAGTCGGGAATTCTCCAGTTGTCACGGCCAATATGCTTTCTCAGTACTGCAATTTTCCTGGAAGTTTAATAACTGAAATGGTTAAAGATGAAGATCTTTTTAAAGAAGTACCTGTTGAAAAAGCAGGAGCTGATTCTGCTAAAGGGACTTCAAGATAATTAACAAAAAAAAGGAGGTCATTGACCTCCTTTTTATATCTTCTTATAAAGCTAAATTTGTCAGTTCCTGCATCAGTTCCTGAGTTCTTGACACAAAAGCTTCACGATCTTCATGATTAAGTCCTTCGCTTGAAATTTGGGCGAGGTCTTCAACATGATGAACCAGTTTTTTTACCAGTGGATTGTTTGTTCCTTTTTCATGAAGCTTAAGTGCATTCTGAATCAACGGACTTCCGGGATTGATGACCAGCGTCTTCTTGATCGGGAACATGGCTTCGTTGCCCATGCCCTTTGCCATCTGGTGCATTCTTTTCATTTGCTCGTCCACTTTGAAATAAGCAGGTGATTTTGAATTTTTAATTTTTACGATCTCGATGTCTTTTAAACCACCGTGGTTCAATGAATCTAAATCCTCTTCTGTTTCGGTCTTATCATTTGTCGAGCCGATAAGAACATCTTTGAAAAGATCTTTGACTTTTATATCAGAATCGTTAGTAGCTTCCACTTCAAGGAGAGATGAAATTTCTGAATCGACAGAAACGAAAGAATAATTATTTTCGCCGATTTTAGTCATCTCCACATGCTGCATGAAGTGCGGGTCAATATAGGATTCAGTTTCAAGAGTCTGTATCCCCTGTGCCAGGAGTTCATTCTTCAGAGAGTAATCAGATTTCCCTTTTTCAAAATAAAGCACTTTGCTGCCGAGCTTTTCCTTGAAAGTTCCCGGCACAGAATCTTTGTACTCAGTAAGAGTGACAAATTTATTTTCTGAATTTTTGAAGACGACATAGTCTCTCATCATTTCATCAAATTTATTGTCAGAGATCGCTCCGTATTTGATGAAAAGGGAAATGTCTTCCCAGATTGTCTCGTATCTGGCGCGGTCGTTGTTGAAAAGTTTTTTCAAAGACTCGGCAACTTTTTTGATCACGTAGTTTGAAATCTTTTTAATGTTCGGGTCGCCCTGAAGGCTTGAGCGCGAGACGTTTAGAGGAATGTCGCTTGAATCGATACAGCCTTTTAAAAGTGAAAGGAATTCAGGAACTATGTCTTTAACATTGTTTGAAACGAATACTTGTTTGTTATAGAGGCGGATATTTGAATCGTTAAACGGCTTGTTCGGGTTTAATTTAGGGAAGAAGAGAACTCCTTCAAGCGTGAAAGGGTGGTCAACTTTTAAATGAATCCAGAAAAGTGGATCCGGGTCCATCGGGAAAAGTTTTTTGTAGAATTCTTTGTAGTCTGAATCAGTCAATGTACCCGGGTCTTTTTTCCAGATCGGGTGAGTGTCGTTTACGAGACCAGGGTTGCCGTGCTCTGCTTTTTCTCCGGTTGCTTCAGCATCGAAAACAAATATTTCATACGGCATGAAATCACAGAATTTTTTAAGCGTTGATGAAACTTTCCAGGCGTTCAGAAATTCTTCTGACTCTTCGTTAATATGCAGGGTAATTTTCGTGCCCACTTCAGTTTTAGTTGTTTCTTCAAAGCTATAATCAGTTTCGCCTTCGCATGTCCATTTGGCAGCAGTTGATCCTTCTGTCATAGAAAGAGATTCAACAACTACGCGCGTGCTCACCATGAAAGCTGAATAGAATCCTAAACCAAATTTACCGATAATGTCGGAGCTTGGGGTAGATCCCTGGTCTTTCATTTTCTTAACGAATTCTTCTGCGCCCGAGAAGGCCAGTTGAGCGATGTATTTTTCGATCTCGGCTTCAGTCATCCCGATACCGTTGTCTTCAATAACAATAGTCTTGGCGGTTTTATCTACTGTTACCGAGATTTTTCCTGTTGGGATTTCCTGATTAGTGACTCTCGCCATTGTGGCGCGCTTTGTGATGGCGTCTGTCGCATTGGCGACGAGCTCGCGCAGGAAAATATCATGTTCTGAGTAGAGCCATTTTTTAATGATTGGAAAAATATCTCCGGTGTTGACACTAATCGTACCTTTGCGTGAAGTCATAATTGCAATCTCCTGTCGCTGATCTTATTATTAATTTGATTAAAAAAATGGTGCCTGAACACTATGTGTTCAAATTCCTAAGAGTCAAGAGTATGCCACAAAAAAAAGATTACAAAATAGCCGTGACCGACGTTATTATTATTACAACCGGCGGCACAATAGAAAAAACTTACGACGAATTCGATGGTTCTCTGGAAAACCGGGGCACAGTCATAAAAAATCGCATTCTTTCCAAGCTGAGACTGCCTTACACCAATATTCACATTGTCCCGCTGATGTCTAAAGACTCACTTTTTATGGATGACACAGATCGTGATTTATTGGCAAAAACCCTTTTGGAGGAAACTAAAAAAAATTCCCCCATCGTTGTTCTCCACGGAACCGATACTATGGCGCAGTCGGCGAAGTATTGTTTCGAGCAGATAAAAAATCTTTCCGTCCCGGTGGTTTTTACGGGTGCCATGATTCCCATGGGCTTTGAAGATACGGACGCCACGCAAAATGTTACGGAAGCTCTCTTGGCCGCCAAGCTTTTGGAAGCCGGGTTTTATATTTCTTTTCACAACCAGATTTTTCTCGTCCCTCATGTTCAAAAAAATAAAGAGAAAAGAACATTCGAGGGTATTTAATTGGATGGATTAAAATTATTCTGGAGCTTTGGTAAAATTTCAGTTCATGAAATTCTTGATGAAAAGTCTGTGTATCTCAATGCATTTTTTGCTTTGATATTTCTGGATAACATGGAAACAATTTATTCATTACTTGGTGTATCGGAAGAGTCAGGAACATTTATTGCGCTTTCCGTTACGGCAACACTTTTTTCTTTTGTAGTTCTTTCACAAGTTGTGCTCATTCAGAAACGTAAAAAAGGCGGTACAGGAGAGCTTAAATATTTCGTGCCAACTTTTTTACTATATAACTTATATTATTCTTTTTTATTTTTAACGAGTCTCTTATTGTTGGTTTTTCCTGGTTATTATATTATTTTTTCCCATTTTCATGCTCCAGCGATAGCATCAATTTTGCTGATCCCATTATTTTTACCTGGATTATTTTTTCTTTTCTATTTTTCAATGGTGCCTTTTATTGCAGTTTTGGACGATGAAATAAGTGGAAAGTTTTTTAAAAAGAGCATTTCATTAGTGAAAAAAAAACTGCCGTTAGTAGCATGTACATCTCTGGCTTATTTAGCAGTAGAGCTTGCGGCAATTCTTATTACGGTTATTCAAGATCCAATGGCCAAGATTATTTTTAAGTTAATACTCTCAATTCCAGATGCCTTCTTCACACTGGTGATAACTGTGATTACCGTGAAGGTTTATTACTATCTGGTGAATTTACCCAATAGTGCCACAGATAATACTCAGTCTGCCCCTTAGGAAGATCGGGGCTTTTTCCCGTAATCCGCCTCTAAACGCCTAAGATTGCTCTTTTTGAGCACTAACCTCAGGTATTCTCACCATTTGAGGCCATCTAAAATTAAAATATTACTTAAGAAGAACCGAGAAGATTGGTAATGAAAAGGCTAAGTCCATTCACTATTTCAAGTACGCTGATTATATTAGCTTTTTTGCTATTATCTGCGTGCGTGCAGGGGACTGGCACAAGAGCAAAATCCATAGCTAAAAAAACCACGAAAGTTACCGGCACCGACACTACCGGAACACTCGGTGCAATTGATGGAACGACTACCACTGATGGCACCAGTACAGTCATATCTCAGCAAGTTGAACTGAGTCACTTGGTAGATCCTTTTGATGGAACTTACAAAAAGAAATTAACTCTTCCTAAAAACTTCAAGGGAAATCTGTATCTGGCAGGGTTGAATGTCAGTTCGCTTGTAGACAAGATTGTTTCTGTTCGATTTAATTTTGGAGTTGATAAACAATCTGTAACGTTGAAAGCCACAGTTGCCAGAGCGCCGGGGATAATTCCTAAAACAGACATACAGGTTCTCGTGATCGATATGAACCAATCACCGTTTAAGTCAATGCGACTTAATTATGATCTTTACGACTACAATGATTATGCTGCTGATCCGACGCTTGAAATGGTATCTGATCCTCGCGACGGTGGATTGTTCTGCCGTGGGTTAAGGCTGGAAGATGACCCGACCTTTATACCGCTTACCCAAACATCAACGTGTTCAGATGCCGCCAGCAAATGTCTTTATTCTTATGCAAAAGTGGTGGATACAACATTATACGACGACCGGATAATCGACAGCGTGACTCAAAGAGTTTCTTCAATCCCTTCAAGAGCACAGGTCTGGAGTGAAAGTTCCGGTGTGCGCAGCCCGCTTGTGTCATCAATGACAGGTTCGGCTTGTCTTCCTGATGATGAAGATGAAAGCGGACTCAACCAGTTTCTTGATACGACCTTTCTTTCTCTTTCTTACGAAATGCCGGTACTGGGATATTTTTATCGCGGTCCTTATAGATCGATAAACGATAGTGACTGGCAGATCAGCGGAGACGCCGTTTACAATACGACTAACGGATTATTTCAGACGAGACCATTATCGATTACTCAGATCACAGGTTTTCACTCGTTGATGTTTCCACGCGCGGGAAAACTTGCTCTTAATCAGGGAGTGAGCTATCTGGGATCGACTGATAAAATCGGCCCACGAGCGAAAATGACTTCAGATTCTACAGGAACATCTCAATATGTAGATGGTTGTAATATTCGTACACTCAATGTTGACCCTGCAACTAATGAAAGCATCAGTTCATGTAATGTGAATGCGACGATTGAAGTTTTTTATATGTCTGAAGGAAAAGAAGTTATCATTACAACTGACAAAAGCATCAAGCTTCAGCTGATTCGTTCGTCTATAACTAATTTTCTGGGACAGGAAGTTTTAAGTACGTCTTTCAAGCGTTGTGAAAGCTCTACGACCTGCGGATCCAATGAATGTTGTTTTAACAGCAGATGCTGGTCAAAAGACCTTGTTACTCAATGTGTGGATGCCACTCCAATCGTCGGAAATCAGGAAATTGGAGCAAATTGTTCATCTGATTTTGAATGCTCGAGCTTGTGCTGTAACCAATCCACTGGCTCATGTTCTCCTCATAATCCCAACGGAACCAATCCGATTTTCTGCAGTAAGAATTCAGGGCAGCAATGCGTAGCTAAGGAATTCTGCAAGCAGGAGGCGGTAGTGACCTGTAAGATTGTTAAATCCGGTTTTAACGCCGATGGGACGGCTGCCTGTACCCTGAGATGCCCTGCCGTTATGACTTATGGTAATTGCACGAATGGTGCGTGTGTTCCTCCGGTTCAGCCGGCAGTTCCGGCCTTTGATCCTACCGACTGCTCGAAAGCAGTTGACCCTTAGGTCGCCTCTTCCTAAAATAAGCATAGAAAAAGTTTAAACTAAGGTTCAATCATGTTTAATAAAGATTGTTTTCTTGATCATGTGGCCATTGCTGTAAGCAATCTTGACCGCGCCCAGAAGGTCTATGAGGACCTGGGGCTGACATTCAGTACGGCCCGTGAAGTTGTTGAGTCTCAAAAAGTGACAACCGCCTTTGCCCATATTGATGAGCATGCCCATATTGAACTGGTCTGTCCGCTCAATGGAGAGGGACCGATTCAGAAGTTCATTGAGAAAAACGGCGAAGGAATTCACCATCTTTGTTTTAGCGTTCCCGATGTCAAAAAAAAATGTGAAGAGATGACTGCTCTTGGTTACAAGCTTATTCACGAGGTCCCATTCGTGGGCGCAAATAACTGTCTGGTGAATTTTATTCATCCCAAATCAACTGGTGGCGTGCTGATAGAAATATCACAACACTTAAAGCCCTAAGGACAATATGGAACATTCCCAAATTTATTTACCTAAGCTCACTCCTATAAATAAATTACTCATCATTATTTCGAGCGCTTTTTTTATCCTTGAGTTCGCGCTTGAGAGAGCTGCGGGATTAAATTTAAGCGCCATGCTGGGGCTTTCGGCCAGCCATTTTATGAGCGGTCATATTTATTCGATTGTCACTTATCCATTTTTATCGCGCTCTTTGATTGAAGTGATTTTGAATTGCCTGATGTTGTGGCTGATGGGTTCCGAGTTTGAATCGAATTGGGGAAGAAAGCGCTATCTAAATTTTTTATTGTCAGTCGTGATCGGAGGCGGACTTTTATTTCTCTCAATCAGTGCGGTCTTTTTTCAGGGGACAGGGATTTATACCTTTCCATTGATCGGGCTGGCGGGAATCGTCAGTTCCCTGTGTGTGGCCTACGCTGTTATCTATCCAGACAGGATTTTTTCCTTCCTGATGATTATTCCGGTAAAAGCCAAATATTTTTGCATGATCCTGGTGGCCATTTCTCTTTTTCAGGGCCTCTCAGGACCTACGGGAGTCGGGGCCTGGGGGCAATTAGGCGGTATTGTTGCGGCTTATTTATTTATGGTTTTGGTCTCTCATCGCAATTTCAAAACGCTTTCGCAGAAAATGGGGCAATTGACGCAGAGGAGAGTGGGGAAAAAGAGTAAGGCGAAGCTCACAATCGTCAAGGACGACAATGAGACGCCTCCAAAGTATTGGCAATAAGATATATTAATGCTATGGTCTTTAAAATTCGCACAAAGAGGCAGATATGAGATTGAGTAGAGCACTTACAGAAAAATTAATGGATGTACGTTTAAGAGATAAGTTACTAGCTGAAGGGAAACTCACAAAAGAAGAAGTGAAGAAATTCCTGGATGGCACTGCTGATGAAGCAAAAAACGCAACTTATACCGATGAGAATTCTGACGAAGATTAAATAATATTTCAACGATCCAGTTTTTTCTATAGAAGGCCCGCTTAAAGCGGGCCTTTTTATTTGAGATAATCCAGCCCGAGATAAAATATTTTTCCCCTGTCCAGGATTCTCATGAGTTCCGTATCAGGTTTCCATTTACCTTTGTAAAAGAGTATATGTTTTATTTCTGCCTTCAATGAATTGTAGGGATTGATTATGTGTTTTGATGTTCCATGTTTTAAACCATTGCTGAAAATATAACGAAGAACATTTTTCAGATCTCTTGAAGATGATATCTGCCGAAAATGGTAGCGGTGTTTATAAACTTCACCTTTAAGTTTTCGCATTCTATTTATTGCCTTTGAAAAAGTTACGCCAAAAGCCTGCATGCCTTTTCCCAAAATGTGATTGTTGTCTGCCTCAATTAAAAGATGAACGTGATCGTACTCAAGCGAGTAGTGAATAACTTTTAATCCCTGCCTTCTGGCGTTCATGATGGATTTCTTTAAAATGCTCAGGACGGATTTATTTTTGATATCTGCCTTATTCTTTTTTATTTTCACCGTGAGGTGAAGAGAGGCGGGTTTGGCCAGACGGGGCCTTTTCGTATGTCTGATTCCAGCATCGTGAATTTTTGGCCTGCCGGCACCTTTCATGTTTAAGAAAGAAGTCTGTTTATTTTTTTTCATGCTTAGATGACATGCTAATTGAGGCAGACATCAATTGGGGAATCCGGATTGAAAACAGAGAGCAGGGCAGACTGGAAAAGAGTTTTTTGCTTTCTATCCCGTCTTTTTTGCCAACTATTTTTGTCAAGTCTTAAGAAATTCAAGCTCTCCGGCCTCTAAATTAAAGGGATACGATAAGTTGACCGATATAGGCTTAAATAATATTTGAATTCAAGGGATCTAAAGCATGAGGTCTTCAATTACTTTGTTCAGCTTTGTCGTATTAGTTACTTCATTTTCAGTTCATTCCAAAGACATTTCAGATGTAAATTGTGCTGAATGTTCTACTGCTAAAAATAAAGTTCTTGAAGGACAACCCAATAATAAGCCGATCAATGATCTTGTTGCGAGTACTGCTCAGCCCATTAATTTAGCCAAGGCTATTAAGAAGGATGGGGGGGCAGTTCCAAAATCGGCTATAGATTCTTATCTTCTTGGTTTTTGCATGCAGTACCAGGCGGCTCAGGACACTGTTGATGTAGAGACCTTATTCGAAGAAATGGAACAAACTCCATATGCAAGTAAAGATTACTGGACAACACCAGCATGTAGAGCACCTTTGAAAACTGATACAGCAGTACCGATCATTTTTAATACAGCCAGCAATGCGCCTAAAAATGAGAACTTTCCAAAAGTGGTTCATGACTATTTTGTAAATGATAAAAAAGATCCGCAGACATGGCTAAAAGTGATCAATACTAAAACTAGTGATGGCCTAACCTTTCTGGATTTTATGCAATATAATTTGGGCAGAGGTCATTACGACAGTGTAAAGGCCAGTAAGGATGCAGCCCTTAGAATCGTGGCTTATATTTGTAAAAATGGCGGTGTTTATTCAAAATATAAAGACTCTGCAAAATGCCCTTAAGATAAGGTTCCAAAAATGAAAACGATTTCAGCTCTGTTTTTATTATTTTCATTTCAGGCGCTATCAGCAGATACTGTTGATGGCTGTCGCTTAGCTGCTCCGAATCTCCTTGATAAATTAAATGCAGAGTTTACCGGATGTACTGCCGCTAAATTAGCACTTGAAGCAGACAAAGATGGTGTTAAAAAATATCATGATAAACTTAATGAGAAATTGGCTAAAATGATCGCTACTCAAACAAAACAGATTTTACAAGACCTAGGAACGGTCTCTGATTTTTTTGAGCAAAATAACCTCTCTTTCTTAGTCGCACCCAATGTAGAAAAAAGCTGCAAGTTTGGATTTATCAAAGAACTGGAAACAGCAGGATGTGACGGCAATAAAAACCCAGAACAAATTGAGAAATTGAAAATGATCGCAGGAGCTCTCGATAGCAGTAATACTAATTCATTGATGAGTGGTGTGGAAAATATTTATCGTCAAAATAAGTACGGCCTAGGTATTGACGAAAAAAATGCCAACCAATGTCCGTTGAATGGAAGTGCAAGTGCTCTAAATTCACAAATTACAGAGGGTAGCGCTAATTTTATCATTGAAAAATTTATTAAGGAAACTGATGAAAAAATGCTTTCTAGATTTTATGAGTTTAGTAATTATCCTCAATTATCTTTAATTCATGAAGCAAATAAACTAAGTCCTGGCTTTAAACAGAAATTTGAAAAATACATAAGAGAGTATTCTCCTGCTAAAGGTAGTGCCAAAGAATATTTTTCTAAGTTTCTTTTCAGCGAAGAAAATAAACAATCGTTCGGGTTAGGAGTTGGCCGCCGCTGTGAGCAGATGCGATCAAGCATTTCAAGTTTTGTTTGTCGGTCGCTAAGTAAAGTCTCTTCTGATGACTCATCCATTTCAAAAAAACTTTTTGATAATTATAATCCTAAAAAAGAATTTGCTGATCAGAAAGAAGAGGTTCGTAAAAACCCATTAGCCTATAAAACCTATGGATATGTATGTTCTGAAAAAGAAAATGTAAAAATCAAAACTAAGAAATTGCCGGAAACGGACAAGAATGACTGTTTAAAATTGCGTCCTGAACTTAATTCGGTGGATAATTGGTATCAATGTTTTAGTGAAGGAGTTAGACCAGAAGGTTCAACGGATGATAGTGTAAGCATAGCTAGTTTTTGCGACAGATTTTCTTGTAAAAGTCCGGATGTTAAAGAAACAAAGTCCTGTAAAATAGGTGGACCTCTTAAAGCAGTTGATCTTGCTTCACTCAATATAAAAGACGAAACGATTTATAATCAGATTGCCTACCTAGAAAAATTAGAGAGAGATTTACGAATTCGGACAGCTTTTAAATCGGATGCTACTGATTCTTCTCTAGGTGAAACTTCGAGAGATTCACTTCGTAAATCACTTTCTTCTTTCGACCTCAACGCCTTTGGCGGCGATGCCGTTATGAAGTTTGCCAAAATTCCTATGTCTGATACTGCTGTTGTCATGGTGAAACAGGAAATGAAAGAAAAAGGCATTGAGCCTTCAACTCCTGATGAAATCAGACAGGTCATTAACCGCACAGGTGTTCCCGAAGAATACGCTGCCGCGGCCCCTTTCCAAAATAATATTGCAGGCGATTCACCAAATGTTCCGATTAATACTGCAGCCAATAATTACCAGGGTTGGATAGACACGGCACCAAAAAGTGCGACTGCTGCATCAACTGCTTCTTCATCTTCAGCCGCAGCAGGCTCAGCTTCTTTAAATGAAAAGAAATCTGAATCAGAACAAATGATCAAAGATCTTGAACAAATAATGAAAGATCAAAAAAAATCTTCAGCTAAAACAGACTCCTCTGCATCCGGCAGTGAAAAAATAGACCCAAAAAATCCCAACTCTCCACTCGACTCCTGGGCAAGAAACCTTGCCGCAAAGGAAGCAGCACTCGCTGAACGCGAAAACTACGCCAATATCCGCGACGCTGATTACTGGCGAAAAGAAAGTGAGCTTAGAAGAAGAGAATTTGACCTTGCTAATCGTGGCCCTGCTTCCGCTACTTCCGCACCTGAAAAAGGAGCGGCCCCTAAAGAAGATGACAAAAAAGTGATTTCTAGTGATAGCAGAAAATCAGCGGCCCTCTTAAAACAGGAAGCAGCTGCAGAAGTCAGCGCCAGTCCATCGGGGCTGATCGTTACACCTGAAAAATTAGATAAACTCGAGAAATTGGATCTCAAGAATTTTGGCGTCAACATAGAAGAGCCCTTTGTCATAAGCGTGAAGATGAACGGTAAACTGGTCCACGTCCGCGTGGCAAAAGTATCAGTGAAAGGGAAGTCATTCCTGGCCCCACGTCTCAATGACGATAACAGAGAAGTAAAAGAGGTCATTTTAAAAAGTCCCATTTTCAAAGAATTCCGATACTACTACGAGACAGAAAGCTCGCTATTATTATCCGGCAAATAAGAACTGCCCATTTAACTTGGCAGATAGGGGTGATGTCATCAAATCTATGAGCTTTTGAATTTTAACTGCTTAGGACCTCACAGGTAAAAGCTAAAGTAAAAAGCTCAGTTATTCGATAAGATATCATTATGAAAAAAATAACAAGCATTCTGTCCCTTTTTATTCTGGTAAATTCAGCGGCACTCTACGCTGAGACACGGGCAACAGACTGTCCGGTGGATGAGAAATCACTGCAAGTTTCCAAAGATCAAAAAACCATTGAAGAGCTTAGAGATGCACTTGCAGAAACGGCTTGCAACGACAGCGCTATATTCTCTAAAAGCACTGACCTGAATTTTATAATTGATCATAACAAGACCCGATGTGAAGCTGTGGATATTTGTCTTGCAGGGGTCCCAAAAAATGACGCCATTATAGATGCCACAGAGATTTTAAAAGACACTATCCCTAATGCAATTTTATTAGCTGCCATTTCAGATGAAGTGAAAAATAATTTTGCCTTTAACCGTTCCTTGAATCGTTTTGAAGAGCTAAATAATACAAGTGTTTGTCCTGAAGAGAAAATAGAAGAAAAATGCGAGAGTGACATCCGTCATGCTCTCAATAGTGCAAGTGGATCATTTATCGATTTGCCTAAGCTTGAGAGCGGGCCAATTGCATCTGAGCCTCTGTCAGTCTTTTTCTCTAAAACCCTTTTGTCGCGAAAGGGTAAAGTTAAACAATCCAAAGATGAATTAGCAGCAAATTGCGGCAAGAAAGTCAGCTTTAAAAGAATTTGCGAAAAAAGCCTGGAGCGAAGTAAAGCTGTCGAAGAGTGTGAGAAAAAGAAACAGAAAGGCTGTCTGGATAATGAACAATCGGCACTTGCCTCTTTACTTAATAATCGCAAAGAAAATAAAGACTTATTTTTGGCCCTTGAAAAACAACTTTGTACAGCTTCAAGAATTGTCCCTGAATCAGTTTCCAGATTGACTTTGGGTTCTTCAAGACCGGGCACATTTAACAGTATGACCATGAGCTCTGTTAATGGTTCGATTTCAAGAGCTCCTGCCGGTGAGAAAGAGCGCTCATCTGCCGGGAGTGTGAAAGTTAATTCTGACGATGAATCTGATGAAGAAGACGACGGCACTCCCAGCTCTGAAAACATAAATCGAAATGGCGCCTTTCAGGTTGTAGATCCTAAAATTGGAGCACCTGCCAAGTCCGGCGGGGATGATATCAAATCATTTGAACAGGCTGACGGTTCTACTTTGAGCGACCAGTTTTCTAAATCATTTAACGAAATCTCCCAAAATGGTTCAAAGGATAGCGGTAATAATCCAATCAATACATGGAACAATAATGACGTTGCCAATCGTTTTAATTCATTAATCGACGATGCAAAAAAGAAAAAAGAAATAGAAGACGCAAAGAAGAAACTGGAAGAAGATGCCATTGCAGACAAAGGTAATATAAGCGCGGCTGACAGAAAAAAGAACGAAGAAATGAATGCGCTTCTTGCTCAAATCAGCAAACTGAAAGCGAAGCTCGATGAAATGAATGCCAATGTAGATGAGCTTAAATCTAAAAAAACGGATGATCCTCTCGAGAAACAAAAGCTCGATAAAGAGGCACAGGAAAGAGAGAAGACTATTGCAGATTTAAAGAAAAAATTGTCAGAACTGGAAGCCGACAGAAAAAAAGCCGAAAGTGAAAATGTGGCCAAGGCGGCTGAAAGTGAAAGAGTAAGAGAAAGAGAAGAGGCCCGTAAAGTTTCCAGCGTAAAAGCGGCAACGGCCTTCCAGAATAGAGAAAATGAGAGAATCGAAGCAGTCAAAAGAGAAAGAGAAGCAAAGGCATCAGCTTATAATCCATCTGCAGACAATTATGCAGCAGCAAAATCAGCATCAGGTGCAGGTTCAGCAAGTGGTTCAACCCTAGTTTTAAAAGCATCAGGAGTGCAGGCGACGCCGGATTCGGCAGTAATTTATATGACTATTTCTGAAGTTCAGAAATATCCTTATCATTTGAAAGATAATGCCAGCAGCGCAGAAATTGAAAGCATGATTCGTGGAAATAATGGAGCGAGCATTATTTTGGGAACCAGCGAGCAGATTATCCCAATTACAGAAAATGGAGTTGTACAACTCGATGAAAAAGGAAACGTGAAATTCAAAAGAGTAAAAATTTCTCTGGTAAAAAGTGAAAAAGAAAGAAAGCAAAGTATCGCAAGAGAAATTTCTTCCATTGCGGATTTAAAGAAAGCCGAGCAGAAGCAAAGAGATTTAATTCGTTATATGGAAATGAAAAAGGCGATGAGCAAAGCTACTGACGGCAAATAAATAAAAAAATTACTGAACAATATACCGTGAAAAGAAAATACTTTTCACGACAGGTTTTCCAAGAGACTTGTTAATTTCTTTTTTAAGCCTGTCTTCCAGTAAAATTTTTCCCGTGAGCGAATTGAGTTCATCAGCGCCCATTTTGGAAGCGATAACAATTATTTTATCCTGTACGAGCGGAAGATAAGTTTTAATGATGCCGGCATCATCGGCCTTGAACATAACCAGGTGAATTTCAAGTTCTACATAGCGCATGCGCTGATTTGCGTTCGGATCCTTTGGGACTAAGCTGACCGTCATTTTTTCCAACTTATAAAAAGCGGGGACACCTTTTGAGTCGGAGTCTTTTAGAAGAGACTCTTTTTCTTTGGCCTCATCAATTGGCGGGCGTTTATAAACCTTCTCGGTGTAATAAAATAGACCAATCACTGCCGAGGTAGTGACTACCATCAATCCAAGAAGAATCATGTCAAAGAGCTTTTTACCGGTCATGCAAAAATTTTAGCACTTGCCTGACAAAAAGCAACCGAAGTTGCTTTTTGACTTGTTATTAAGAGTTCAGGCAAGTGTTGTGAATATGAGAAAACTAAAAAGGAAGTTTTGTATAAGGCAGAGATAAATCCTGAGCTACTTGCTCATATACTAGTGCGCCTTTGTAGATATTGATACCAGGACGGAACGATTTATCTTTTTGTGCGGCTTCTTCAACGCCTAAATTAGCAATCAGGCGGGCATATTTAAGAGTTACGTTAGTTAGTGCAAATGTCGATGTTCTAGCAACTGCACCGGGCATATTGGCTACACAGTAATGGACAACACCATCAACAACAAAAGTTGGATTTTCGTGTGTTGTTGGCTTGCATGTTTCGATACATCCACCCTGATCAACAGCGATATCTACAACCACTGATCCTTTAGACATTTTTGAAATCATGTCACGCGTGACGAGTTTTGGGGCTTTAGCCCCTGGAACGAGAACAGCACCGATAACCAGGTCTGATTCAAGAACTGCTTTTTCAATATTGTCCTGGTTTGAGTAAATAGTAGTGATGTGTGAGCCATAGAGAGCGTCTAGTTCGGCCAATCTCTTTGTTGAAAGGTCGATTGCTGTAACAGAAGCGCCCATTCCCATCGCCATTTGAATTGCATTGGTTCCGGCAATTCCAGCTCCGATAACTGTAACTTTAGCGCGTTTAACACCCGGAACACCACCTAGAAGAATTCCTTTTCCGCCTTTATCAAGTTGAAGATAAGTCGCCCCAATTTGAACTGACATGCGTCCTGCAACTTCTGACATGGGAACTAAAAGAGGAAGTGACCCATCAGCGTTTTGAATAGTTTCATAGGCAACAGCTGTACATCCTGATTTCATCAGACCTTTTGTTTGGTCCGGATCTGGAGCAAGGTGAAGGTAGGTGTATAGGATGTGATGCGGTTTAAGCATCGCGATCTCAACGGCCTGTGGCTCTTTTACCTTAATGATCATAGTCGATTTTTCGAAAACTTCGGCGGCTGTATCGAGAATTTTTGCTCCCGCTTTTACGAATTCATCATCCATAATGCCGATTCCAAGTCCCGCATTTTTTTGAACGTAAACAGTATGTCCGTCAGCAACAAGAGTGCGAACGCCACCTGGAACCATACCTACGCGGTTTTCGTTATTTTTAATCTCTTTAGGTATTCCAATAATCATCGCAGATCTCCTTATATGGTTTCTTAAATATGGTAAAAAAGTTTTACAGAGAATTTCACATATTTTTAAATTATGGAAGGGGAAAATGTGTTTTGTGCGCGGGACTAGACAGACTTTTTTCGTTTAGCGACGACCACTTTTATCCATAGAAATCCCAGAAGCAAAAAGGGTATAAAATAGACTGCAACTTCCAGCTTGTTAGGGCCCGGCGGAGTCACTTCCAGGGGCAGTTTAAAGGAGGCAACCTCAAGGTTATTTTGTTTAAGAGAAATTTCGACATTCCACATTATCTCCCGATCAAAGGGAAGAGTGGCGATAAAAACGGATTTCCCCGGCTCATTTTTTGAGATCTTGGCAAAACTGGTCAGCAAATGTGCCGGTTGGTCTACCGGACTTGCCTTGATAAGAAGGGTAAAATCCTGGCCGTTTTCACCCTCTAAATAGAGCCAAAAAGAGCCAAGGCCAACATCCGGGTCGGCCCAAACTGAGAGCTTATTCGTACCAAAGGTTTTATCAACCAGTATGGGGTATGCGGGACCGTCGTGGGCCAATGCCAGTGAAGAAATGAAGAAGGATAATAGCAAAATGACATAAGTTTTCATTGTCCAATTCCTACAAAAGTTCCGCGCATGTCCATTGGCAGAATCATAATCCAGACCGCCATACAGGTGATGACTAAATTCATCGTGATCCAGGCGATTTGAACTTTTTTATTTTCAGACAGCATGATGCTCACAAGGATTGAACCAAGAAAACCCAGGACCAGCACACCTAATTGAATGGGAGTAATAACACTTGTATTGAGACCCATCCAACTCACCGGCAGGTCAAAATTGGAAATGAGAGGTACAAAAGTGAATAGTCCGCTCAGCAAATGAAAACTGTAATGAGCGATCCAGACAGCAAAGCCCACCGGAAGCAAAGTGGGGATGAGTTTGTATTTCTGGCCGGTCTGTTTTTGAGAAAGCCATTCCGGAATGAAGAGTAATATGGCCGGCAGAGCAGTAAGTGCGATGAAAAAGAAAAAAAGCAGAATGAAAAAATCACTTTGAATGCCTAAATTCACAAAATTTTCTTTTATTATATTCGCCGGACCAGTCATAAGAAAGGCATTTACCAATGCTCCGAAAGTAAAGGCAATGATGAAGGCCAGAAAATCTTTTCTACTTGAAAGTAAACCGATTCCCGAGCGGTGAGTTTCCTGCCATAGCTCGCTTCCGGGAACAACTGAAGCAATATGAATATTTTCGTAGGGACATGCCTGTACGCAGTCCATGCAAAAAGTGCAGTCGAGATTTCCCTTTTTCCTGGGCATTAATAAATGCGTCTCGCAGCCCCGCAGATTGAGTTCCTTATTTCCACGCAGACAGTCTTGAGTCTTGCAGCTTTCGCACACAGATAAACTCTTGGCCTTAACTTCTTTTGGCGATAGAGTTGATGCCAGGAAATTAAACTGACCTATAGGGCAAACATATTTGCAAAATGATGCTTTTTTAAAAACTGTATCGGTGAACATAGCCAGAACAAAAAAAGCGATGATGAGCAAAGCCGTCTTATAAGGGGAAGACCACAGGCTCATGTATTCGTAATAAAAAAGTACGGCACAAAACAAGAACATTGCAGTCCATTTGTTCTGCAGTTTTTTGGGCCATAAAAACTTTGGTTTTATAAATATCCTCAGGCAATCGCGCGCAAAAATAAACGGACAGCTCATGCAAAATATATTACCCCAGATCAAGAGAGCAAGAACCAAAAAGCCCCGGTAATGAACCCAGATGAAAAGAGTCGCAATATTTTTTGGAGCAAATTGCGGCCCCCATATTCCGACGGCAATGAGAATAATGGAGAAAAGAAGCAAAGAAACCTGGAGGGCCATTCTTAAATAGCGAAGACTCTTTCTCTGGATCATCTTGACTCTGTCTTGAAAGTAATTTCCTTCTTAATGATGGTTCCGTCCTCTTTTTTAATTGTTAAAAACAGAATCCATCCACCATCCATCGTTAACTGAATCTTAACTTTATAGACACCGCCGCCCGTTTCTTTTGCCTGGGCCATGACTGGCTTCATGCCTGCATGATTCATGGTTGCCTCTACGTCTATTTGGGCATTTTTAATCGGGCCGTTTTTTTTGTCTTTGAGGGATATGGTAAATTCAACCGGGCCGTTCGTTGTGATTTTATCAGGACTGTGCTGCCAGTTTAATATGATAAATTGAGAATCGGTCTGACTGCCTTTAAATTCATTCTTTATAAATATTAAAGCAGTGGCAATCAGACCAAATAAAAAGAGGACTGCAATTTTTTTTTTAGCCATGATCTTTTACAGCGCAAGTACACAGGTGCTGTGCTCTTTCTTCTTTTGTAGGGAAAAGATGATAGTACATTCCGACAACCATTGGTAAAAATACTATTGTGTTGTAGAACAGGTGCAATTCAACTCTTGGATAAATAAGTTGAAGAATACTTACCGGCACTGGAGAATCAAAAAGATTTGTCTGGAAAAGGGCCTGACCTTGAAGCAGCAAGTGCTCGATATGATGCCAGAATTGAACTATTAAAGAAATATTCCACCAGATAAGTGATCTGCCTTTGAATCCTTTTCTAAGAAACCATAATCCAAGAAGCATAAATAGTGCGTAACCATAATGAAGAAGTTCAGAAGAAATCAGCCATGGAAACCACTGGCCTAGGATTCCTCTCGAGGCCGGGCGTGGCCATTTTAGTACGAAGATTTGAAAAGCCTGCACAAGGTGTTCACCCCAGTGTGCTAGTACGATCACCATATATAATCTGAGCGCCAGTTCGTGCTTGCTCTGATTAATAAGCGTTAAAAAATTTTGGAAAGAAGAATTTTGATTCACGCCTGCTGTCGCTCCTGTTGCCATTATCGTCCTCTTTGATAAATTAATAAAATAACTTTAGTTGATCATATAAAGGAAAGACGTTTTTGCCAAACTCTTTCTCCGCCAGACGGGCTATCGCAAGGTGGGAGAGGTCATGACTGATATGAATTAAACCGGTGCGCTCAGGTTTAATTCTCTTGATATAGGCAAATGATCGTTCAACGTTCAGGTGAGTGCTGTGATGACCGCGCTTGAGGCAATCAATGATAAGAAGTTTAATTTTTTTAGCGGCCAATACTTCTATTAAATTGTCGGGTATCTCTGCGCAATCTATTATATAAGCCAGCCCGTCATGAACAAAGCCCATGGTTTCGCCTTCACCATGTGGGTAATTAAAAAAGAGAAATTCTTCGCCATCAATGAGAATATTTTTTCCCAGCTCTACAACATTCAATTTCAGGCGGGGAATTCCTCCTCCTGGGGGAGCTTTGTTGGGGTCTCTTTTTTTGAAAATATAGTCAAATCTTTTTTCAAGATTTTGTTTAGTCTTTGTATTGCAATAGAGTGGAATTTCCCTTGGCGGTGGACCAAAAGTTAAAGGTCTCAAGTCATCGATGCCGTGAATATGGTCAGCATGATCATGGGTTATGATAACAAAATCAATATGCGCAATTTTATTAATTAGAAACTGACTTCGAAGATCCGGAGTAGTGTCGACCAGTATTTTTTTTCCCTTCTTGGTTTCAATAAATATACTAGTGCGCATTCTCTGATCACGATGATCAAGTGAAGTGCAAACACTGCAAGTGCAACCGATCATTGGTATACCGGTAGAAGTTCCGGTTCCGAGAAAGATGATGCTATTAGAATTTTTATTTTTCATGCTATAATTCTAGCCTGAGAACGATCACTATTTAAGAGGAAAGAGAAAATGTTTCAAAAAATTTCTTTGATTGCAGTTATGGCAGTTCTGCTCTCAGCCTGTTCGAGTTTGCCTATGAGCAGTAAAAAAACTGCAACAGCGCTCAACGTAAAAAAATACGTACTTGATAACGGCATGACGGTTTTAATCTCACCGAATCCTAAATTGCCTATCGCGGCTTATTATACTTTGTATGATGTTGGCGGCCGTTATGAAGTCAAAGGAACTACAGGAGCTACACATTTTCTTGAACACATGATGTTTAAAGGCGCGAAGAAATACGGGCCGGGCCAGTTTGATAATCTCATTGAAAGAAACGGGGGATCGACCAACGCCTATACGACCAATGATGCAACTGTTTATTACCAGAGCATTCCTTCCTCCTTTGTTCCCCAGATGATCGATCTTGAGGCCGATCGCCTTCAGCATCTATTGCTGGAACCGGTTAGTTTTGAAAGTGAGCGACAGGTTATTTTTGAAGAGCGAAAAATGCGTTATGAAAACAGCCCTGATGGATTTCTCTATTTAATGATGATGAAAAAAGTTTTTGAAGGGACTCCATACGGACAGTCGGTCATTGGTGATGTTGAAGATTTAACAAGTCTGAACCGCGATCAGGTTATGTCGTTTTTTAAAACATACTACGCTCCCGACAACGCTATTCTTGTTATCGCCGGTGATGTTGAGCCCGATCAAATCATGCCGCTTATCAGAGAAAAATACGGCGTCATTCCACGCTCGAGCATTCTTAAAGACCTTAAAGCGGATCGGGACAATCCAGCTAATTTCGTCAGCAAGGCAAAATTCGGAGCCGAATACAGTTATTATGCCACCAATCCAATTCCTAAATTCTCTATGGCCTGGAGTGGAGAAAAACTGGGAACCCGAAGGGCCTTTATTCTCGACGTGCTGGCCTTCATGCTTGGAAACGGAGGAAGCTCTTACCTCACTCAAAAATATGTAAAGAATCAGAACCCATTGCTCGCGGATGTTTCTCTGGCCAGCTATAATCTTCGTCACGCCGGCGTTTTTTATTTAAACGGTGAATTGATGGAAAATGTCAGCATCGAAGATGCTAAAACAAAACTGCTAAATGATGTTAAAAATTTCTGCAAGGAAGGCCTGAATGCCAGAACTCTGCAGAAAACAAAAAATCAAATTCTCTCCACTGCCTATAACCAGATGAAAACCAATGCGGGAATGGCCTCAACTCTTATGAATAATGAAAAGCTTTACGGCGATTACGCTTATGGGGCCAAGGAAATGGAGATTTATAATTCTGTGACTGAGTCTGAAGTAAAGAGAGAGTGCCGGAACATTCTTGTGGATTCATCGCCGATCTTTATTTCAACCTGGGACAAATACCCAAAAATGCTTTCAGCGGAGGTTACTAGATGAAAACAAAAATAATTATGATTCTTGCGTGCTTGTTTTCAATGGGAGCTTTTGCCAAGGTTAAAGTTGAAGATACCATCAAGCGTTTAAACTGGAACGGAATTGATGTCGTTTTTATCGAAGATAATAGATTTCCCACTTACGATATTCTTATGTATTTCGGCGATGGGGCCTTGAGTGACGAGAAAGGACCGATGGGACTAACGAATCATGCTTTCAGTCTGCTTGATTCCGGGACACCGAAACTTTCACAGCAGGAAATTCTTGATCAGTTCGAATTTTACGGAGCTGAATTCAGCGGAGATGTCACTCACGAATTTACGACCTTTACAATGTCCGGACTTTCAAAAGATCTGAATACATCAATGACTCAGGTCTGTACCTTGCTTCGTGAAGCAAGTTTTCCAAAAGATGTGATCAAGCTTGAGTTAGACAAAGAGCGCTCGGCACTTCAGAGTCTTGTCGCAAATCCTCAGGGATTATCGGATCGTGTTTTTCGCGAAGTCAGTATGGCCAACACTCCCTATTTTTACCCGGTTTCCGGGAAATTAAAAGACCTTGACCTTTATACGCCTGAAGCTCTTCGTGCCAAGGTTGATTATTTTATCAATAAGGTGAAGAAGAGAATTTATATTACCGGGCCAAAGGGTATCCTTGGTGTTGAGAAGATCGTGACGGATGTCTGTCGCTTCAAAGGCAATCCGGATGATTACGTCAGAACAGTGGCATATAAGAAACAAAATAAGAAAAGCCCGGAAATTGTTTTCGTTCCGGTGCCTGATGCTAATCAGGTGCAGGTTAAAATCGGACGTTTTTTAAACTATGATGAGATCAACGACCGTAAACTCGACACGCTTGCCTCTGAATTTCTGGGCGGCGGATTTACTTCACGGCTTATGCATGAAGTGAGGGTTAAACGAGGTCTGACTTATTCCATTAGTTCTTATATCTCTTCGCAGAAGCAATATGGCAGATCGGGAATTGCCACATTTACTAAAAATGACAGCGTTACGAAATTGATTGAAGTCATTGATGAGGCAATCACACGTATTTCAAAAGACGGAATAAATGCTGAAGACCTTGAAAAATCACGAGGCAGCATTGTCGGTGCACATCCATTTATGTTTGAAAGCAATCGCGCCTTCTTGTCTCAGCTTCTCTATCTGGATCATGTTGAAAAGCCTTATGCTGAACTTTTTGATTTCAATCAATCAGTCATGAAATATACGGCGAAGGATGTGGCCAAAAAAATAGAAGACATCTATCGAATGAATTCTCAGGTAATTTTTGTTTTAGGTGACAAGCGCATTGAGAAAAACTTGAAGAAACTGAGCCCTAGAATGGGCAAAGTGAGAGTGCTCGATTTTAAGAGCTTCATTTAAACTATTAAATTATACTTCCGTGTGCCCGTTCATATTGACGATGGCACCCGGAAGAATTTCCATTGATTTTGCCATAATTTTTCCTTCAAAGATGGCGGTCGGATAGATGGTAACGATGCCAGCTGATTTGATTTCGCCTGAAAATGAGCCGTAAATGTCCAGATCAAAGCACTGAAGTGTTCCTTCGGTCAGTGAACCAATTTCTAAAATGAGTTTTGCTGAGTTTAGAATGGCAATATCTCCGTTTATCTTTCCCTGGAAATGGGTCGGCCCTTGAAATTGAAATGACCCGTTGAGACTTGTGTCCTTTCCGATATAAGTGAATTCCTGATTCTGAATCATAATACTCTCTTAAGTAAATTTTTAAAATCTAACCGGTAAAATTACGTTTTGATAGTGAAGCAGATCTCCGCTTTTTGTAAAAATATAGACGGCAAATGTATAGTTGCCTGCCTTTCTGGGCTTTAAAAAACTTGCATCAACCGGACGAAAGCGTTGAGTTGCGAATGGTTCTCCGGCAAAATAATTGATTTGTATATCCGGACCCTGTAGTGCATTGGGCGGGTAAACCTGAATGCCAAGTTCGTTTTTCATAACGACTATGATGTGACCTGCAAGTTTTCCTTCCCCGCCGAGAGCAGGAATTATATTGAACTGCAGATTCGTCGAGTCCCGGTTAACAACAACTTTAAACCCTGAGAGATTCAGAGTCGCTGGTTTGGTTTTATCTTTTTGTCCGGGAACAGGACGAAAAGTAGAAAGAGTGGCAAGACCGCTGGAGCTTACTGTTGTCATGGGTTTTGCAGCGGTAGGTTCATTTTCGTCAGTTGTTCCGGACTTGGTAGTATCAAGTGCCATTTGAGCTTCTTCCAGTTTTTTGGCCAAGGCCGCTTTTTCATCTTCGCTTTTCTGTACCTGGCTTATAAGCGCATTGGTTTTTGCAATGGCCTCGCGGGCAAGTGAGTTCTGGCGGTATGTATCGATGAGATGGAAGGGGCTGGTATGAACCAGGCCAATAGCACCAAGTATGAGCGCAATCAATGTAATGGTAGGTAAACCAATGACAAATAAAAGCAGGCTATTTTTTTTTAACTCAAAATATTTTGGCGAGTCATTATTTTGATTGTAGATAATCGAAATAACTTCAGACTTATTCTCAGGCACTAGTTACTGCCTTTTTTTGCTTCAAGGTTCGGCATTGGTGAATCTTTAAAGAATCTCATTGATGGTTCAAAGGCCATGCGCTCATTGCCTTCAAGACCGTTTTTGGTCCATACTTCGCTGACGATTTTCCAGTTATAAGAATCATCCTGTTTCATATAAAGAAGTTTCTTACCAGTATCGTTGATGGTGTTTGAAACATATTTTTGAGTGAATGTCACGACGGCATAACCTTTTGACTGCAGAATGGACATATTATCCAGATCGATTTTAGGCTTTCCAGGCATGCTGAAAACAGCTTTTTTATAAGCCTTGTAACTTGAAAAATTACCTTTTGCATCTTTAAATTCAGAAGGGTGATAGTGGCTCATATAGCCGTCTATTTCTTTATTTCTCCAGGACTCAAGCCAGGCTTCGACACCTTTTTTCAGATCATTTTTTTGAGTCTCATAGGTTTTTTCATTAAGATAAACCAGATCCTGAACAATGATAATTGGCGTTTTATAAAGTTCAATATACTTGGAGACATCCAGTAAATCAGTGTTGGCAGTTACAACACAGCCGCGAGAGTCCAGTCCTTTTTCCAGTCTGGTTTCATCGTTGGTTGAATGGAGCCAGATGCCTGAACCTGATTTTCCCATTCTCTGGTCGACTGGATTTGGGTAATCAGTAACAAAAGCTCCCGCCCCGTAAATTAAACCTGCTGAACCGCTTTTTTCAATCAATTGTTTATTTGTTAAAAAATCAGTGAAGTTATAAATTCCTTCAGGGGTTCTGAAATCTCCTTCGATACCTTTGTCTCCGCTTTTTTTGCCGGTAACAACCTGGTACGATTTTATCAGCTCCGGGCGACCTTCGGCATTTTTGTAAAGATGGAGAAGGTGAGTTGATTTTTCGGCAACCAGAATGTGGTGAGAATAAAAATTATCCATATGGAGCAATGGGGCCGGAAATAATTTCGCCGAATCCTCTGCCAATAAATTAAGGCTCCCAAGTGACAGTAAAATTATTGCCAGAGTACATATTGTCTTTTTCATCGCCGATAACCTTTTATTTTGATCAAGTATTATGAGTCTAACTCATCCTATTTTAATCTTACAACGGGGAGTAGATCAACCTAAAATAACTTCCCAGCTGATAAGTGAACTGATTTTTCCTCACGTATTTTTTATTGGTGGTCACTGCTAAAATAAGCTTACAGGTTTCTCAGGTAAATATGCGGATAAAACTCAAGGATATCGAGACTTTTGTCGAAGATTATACGTAAGTACTAAAAAGAGGACGAGGGGCCCCCATGGCAGAGCCAAAAAAGAAAGATTTTGAAGATCCGGTGAATGCTAAAATTCAGCACAAATTTGATTTGGTTTTCAGCAAACCTGTCAAACAAGCAGCAGCCTCCACCGCTTTTAACGAAGTAGCAGACGATACTTCAGATCATTTTAGTTTAGACGAGGATAAGTCAATGACCGCAGAGAAAAAACCTGAAGCAGAAATAATCAATGTTGATTTAGATTTTGGTGAAGGTGATGGTGAAATTGATTTTAGCAATGCTGCAGATTCCGTGCCGGAAGTGCCGGTGGAGGACGACGCCAAGGGCGCACCACGATTAGCGGTTGTGCCTGATGACGGAGATTTGGGATTTAATCTTGATTTCGGTGACGATACACCTGAAGTCCCAGCGATTCCAGAAACCATAGCTGCAGAAGCATCAATTGAAGGCGAGCACTTTGAACTTGATATGAGTGGAACGGATGAAGAATTTGAAATAGATACTAAAGCTGCTAAGGCAAACGATTCTACAGCAGAAATATCAAATGAAGTTGCTAATGACGCCAATATGTTTGATGAGGCTATCGCAATGGCCCAGGAAAACGAAGTCTTTGAAGGAACTCAGAAAACGATTGTTATGCAGCCACTCAATAATGATGATCTCAAGAGCGAAGAACTCATTGAAGATGTTATGGATACGGAAAGTTTTGGAGCTGAGAAATCCGGCACAACGGCTTCGGTCGATCTTATGAGCACCGAAGAGGCGCAGGCCAATATTGAATCGACAATTAAAGATATACTAAGACCCAAAAAGAGCGTCGAAGGTACCCAGGAAATTGATATAAATGCCCTAGGTGCAACAGACTTCAGTGATGAAGCTCCTGGAACCAGCGATTTTGACCTTAGTTCAATGGAGTTCGCTGACAAGGAAGAAGAAGCACCTGAAGAAGTCACACGTGTCGCGACTCCTACGCCAAAACATCAAGCGGTTGGAAAAGACGAGCCAATATTCGAAGATGCACCTGTTTATCAGGCCCCTTCGGCTCACGCCAGTTTTGTCAGTGATGAAGAATCTACTCGCTTCCAATCGACCATAAGACAATTGCGTGAAGAGAGAGAGTCTCTGGTTCAACAGATAAAAACTCTGAAAGGGGAAACTCGCGAACTGGAGCAGGACAACCTAACTCTTAAAGCATCCCTGGATGAGAGCAAGATTGAAGTCTCCATTTTGAGAAAGCGCCATATGGTTGAAATGGAAGATATGAAATACCGCCTGGCCATGAATGAAGAGAAAAAGGCAATGGCGATCGAAGCGGCGCGCATGGCTGAAAGCAAACGCGAAAAACTGGAGCAAAGAGTTCGGATAGATTTTAATCAGGTTAAACAAAGAGAAAAGGAACTGGAAACTAAACTAGAAATGCTTTCAATCGATGTTGATTCACAAGTTCAGAGCCGTGATCAGAAGATCCTTGAGCTAAGACGCAAGATTGATGCCTTGGAATTTAACATGGAAAATGTTTCAATTAAGGAGCAGAAATCCCAGGATGATAAGCGCAAACTTGAAGACAAGCTGAATAAAATTATGAAAACGCTTCGCCATTCAATTAAAAACCTGGAAGACGATATTGACCAAGTAAATGAGGAAGCGGAAGATACCAGACATAATGAGGATCATCGCTCTAATAAAGCGTAAAATATGAAAGAACTAACAAAATTCCTAAGTGATTTCCCTTTTTTTCAAAGTGAAAAAAATCTCATTCTCCATTTAGAAGATTTCCTCGCGCGGGAATTTCTTGTAAGGCCGCTTCTCGTATACTCCATTCAGGACCAGTTTCCTTCCATTGATCTCGAAAAATGCCGTGCCGTTTTAGGAAAATCTGACAGACTTCAGCTCTATAGCGCCAAGCTGCTGGATGAACTTATCATTAAACGAAGCGAACTTAAATTTCTACCATGCCTTACGGTGAAGGTTGAAAATTGTTTTTATTATTACATGAATCTGGGAGTAAAAAGAAATCAGTTTTACTTCACTGTCTTTTCTTCACCAACAGAGATACCTACCGAAGTACTGGTTCACCTTTCAAAATTTGTGACCAGTCATTTAAAAGTCATTGAAAAATTTGATGAGCTTTATAAGAGCCAGGAGCTGATTCATATCGATGATGTCACTGGTCTTTATAATCAAAGAAAGCTCTACAAGGATCTTTCCTCGCTGGTTGATAAATTTCAGAAGGAAAAAGATCCTTTCTGCGTGCTCTTTATCGACATTGACCACTTTAAAAAAGTCAATGACAACTACGGGCATCTGGTAGGTACAAAGCTGCTTGAAAATGTGGCCAGAGATGTGAAAAGCCTTCTTCGTGAATCGGATATCAGTTATCGCTACGGCGGTGACGAGTTCGTCATTATTCTTGTCAACTCTGACGGGCAAAGTGGAAAACTGGTAGGCGAGCGTATTCTAAAAAAAATCTGCTCACAGGATTATTCAACTGATTCCCGCAATGAAAAAAGGATAAAGCTCAGCGTTTCAATCGGTGTTGCTGAGTTTCCTACCGATGCCAAAAGCTCGCAGGAAGTTCTGGCTATCGCCGACCGGATGATGTACGAAGCAAAAGAATCCGGACGCGGTCTTGTTTTTAACACTCAGGACGTCTTTAAATCAAGTTTGAAAAAAATAGTCGAGCATAAATAATGAGCAATGCAGTCATACTCGTCATCAGCGACCTTCACCTTGGAAAAGGTAAATTCCTGAAGAACGGACAGCTCAATCTTCTGGAAGATTTCCTTGAAGATGAGAAATTTTTTGATTTCTGCGATTATTATTCCAAGGGAGAATACGAAAAAGAAGAGGTTCACCTGGTGCTCAATGGTGATATTTTAAATCTTATTCAGATTGACGTTGATGGCGTATACACAAACATTATTGATGATGAAGTGACCGTAAAATCGATTGATGCCATCGTCAAAGGTCATCCCAAATTTTTTGAAGGCCTGCGGAAGTTTCTGAAGGCACCCGACAAGCATATCACCTATGTTATAGGCAATCACGATTCAGGCATGGCCTTTTATGAAGCGCAGACTGCCTTTCGTCGTTACGTGGGAGAGGAAGTTGAATTTTGTTTTGAAATTAATTTGAATGGAGTTCATATTGAGCACGGTCACCGTTTTGAAGTGGTCAATACAGTTCCCAACGATAAATACTTCATGGAAGGACCTAATGGTAAAATGATCTTGAATCTTCCATGGGGATCGCTTTTTTGTATTAATCTTTTACCGGTACTCAGAAAAGACCGACCTAATATAGATAAGGTCAGACCGCTTTCTTCTTATGTGAAATGGTGTCTGCTTTACGATTTTACTTTTTTCTGGAAAATGAGCTATCACGTTACCCGCTATTTGATTCAGAGTAATTTTGACGAATTCGTCACTCAGAACCGCAATTTTAAAACGAGTCTTACCATTTTAAAGCAGATTACGATTTATCCATTATACGGGAAAAAGGCAAAAGCGATTCTAAGACGTCACCCCGAGATTCATACCGTGGTCATGGGCCATACCCATGTTCAGGAATGGCTGCGCTTTCCTGAGAACAAGTATTATTTCAACACCGGGACCTGGAACCATATACCACAGCTTGATGCCGGACAGATGGAAGCTCACAATAAATTTACCTATGTGCAGATCAAGGTAGAAAAAGAACGGCAACTTCTTTTGACCGGGACGATTAATATCTGGCAGGGAACCTGGAAGCCCTACAGAGAAGATGTGACAGCATCGTAAATAAGACGCCGTCACATATTAAAAAATTAAATTATCTAGAAGCTTTTTTCTTGGTCGTTCTGACAGGTGATTTCTTGGTTGCTTTTTTAGCAACTTTCTTTTTTGAAGTCTTCTTTTTCTTCTTGATAGCTGCTTCAACTTTTTTCTGTATTTTATTGAGTTCTTGTTTCTGTTCGTTCATGAATTTTTTAGCTTTCTTCACTTCTTCCAGAACTGTTTTTTCAATTCTTTTTTCAAGAGACTTTTTTTCTACGTTGAACTTGTCGACCAGCCCCTGAACAACATGTCTTTTTTTAAGTTTTTCAATTTCTAGTTTCAAGTCCTGGAAAGATTTTAGCAATTGCTTCTTATTCATCGAGATCTCCTTATTGGTTAGAAAATTTTCTTACTTATCGGAACTCTATATCCAAATCCAAAACTTTTTGGCTTCAATTTGATTATAGGACAAAACTGTCTTCGTTTATACTCCGATTTTAGCAGAAGTTGATAAACTTTTATGACTTCATCCTTTTGATGGCCTTTTTTTATTAAATCAGCCGCAGAGAAGCGCTGTGAAAGAAAAGCCTCCAGAATAGGATCGAGACGGTCATATGGGGGAAGCGACTGGGAATCTTCCTGGTTTTCTCTCAATTCAGCGCTCGGTGGCCTTGAAATGATTTCGTTGGGAATGATCTGCTTGTAATGACGGTTTATGTATTGAGCGATCTCAAAAACTTCGCTTTTATAAAGATCACCCAGGACTGATAAAGCACCTACGCTATCTCCGTAGATAGTCGAATAGCCAACGGCAATTTCCGATTTATTTGAAGTGTTGAGCACCATAGAGCCCAGATCGTTTGAGCGGGCATAAATGAGAGCGCCCCTCAAACGACTTTGAATATTTTCATCTGCTAGTCCCGCTAATTCTTTGTGAAAACTGTCTCTGAAGGCAGTCTTAATTGTAGAATGGATAAACTTAATTGGCATAGTTGTGAGTTTAACTCCGATATTGCGGCATAAATCATAAGAGAGATCATAACTTAGTGAACTTGAATAAAGTCCAGGCATAAAAACGGCTTCGATCGTCATCGGATTTATCGATCTGTCTTTTACAATTTTTAAAATGGCCATCACCAGGGAAGAATCGATGCCTCCGGAGAGCGCAATAGTGAATTTTGAAATACTGTTTTTGATAGAATAGTCGCTGATGCCCAGAACAAGAGCATCTATTATCTCTGCACTTTCAGAGTCAGTGAGTGAATTTAATTTTTTCGTATCACTTGAGAGGCGGCTTGAAAATATGGTGCTCCAGCTGTTAGTGCTGATATTCAAGCTTCGGGCATTATCTTTAGCGGGCTCATGATAGGGGGGGATTTCCAAGGTAAGAACATCTTGTTTGAATCCCGCTGCCATTTTCAGGATAGAACTGCCATCGACTACGAAACTTCTGCCGTCGAACACGATTTCATCTTCAGCGGCCACACGGTTTACATAGGCAAAGGGTGTTTTTAAGTATTGAGAAATTTCCAGGGCCCTGGCCGTTCTCTGTTCGCATTTTCCCAGGTGATAGGGGCTTGCGCTCAGATTGACCACAAGGTCGCATTTTTGGCCGGATTTATCAAGGTGATCGCGAAGCTGCTCAATCGGGTCTATTTCGTGAAGATGAGAAAACCACATGTCCTCACAAATCAAAAGGCCTATAGTTTTGCCGGCAAAATCTAAAATTCCTGGACCTGATCCGGGAGTAAAATATTTTTTTTCTTCGTAGAGATCGTAGTTTGGCAGTAGCTGTTTAGTGTACAGAACCTTAATTTTTTTTCCCGGCTCAATCAGATACATCACATTTTCAATTTGAGAGGGAAGCCCCAGCGAATCGAATTGATAAGCAAGTCCGCCCGCCAAAATCGCGCAGGGCTCAGCCTGAGACTTAAACTGATTTTGGGCCCACATGGATAAATCGGCCAGGAAAGCCTGGTAGTCGTCAATAAAGCTCTTTTGCAGGACAAGATCCTGAAGAGGATATCCCGTCAGAAATAGTTCAGGAAATAAATGCAATCCTTTGTGGCCCAGGCCAGTAAAACTAGTTGTTACATATTTAAAAATGGCCTCAAAATCGCCAATTTCATGGTGAGTCTGGTGAAGATTTAATTGCATGAATGATTCCGTTGATCTAAATTTAAAAACATGATTTCACATCACCTTTTTACCAATTTTAATGAACGAAGAAAACCGTTTAATTTCTGTGTTCCGGAAAAATTGTGCTAGGGGTAGTTTTTGTTATTCTGGCCGGATTATTATGGGCAGTTGACACCCTCATACGCTATCCGCTTTTGGCCCAGATCTCGGCAGAAAGAATTGTTTTTACCGAGCACCTGTTTCTGGTCTTAATATTCGTTCCCCTAATGATTAAAAATCGCACCGAAATCTGGCAGACCAAAGTTTCTTCTATCTTTTATTTTATTGTTATCGGAGTTTTTGGTTCGGCCATCGGGACCCTTTGTTTTACAAAAGCATTTGCCATGATTAATCCATCATTGGTTATTCTGCTGCAAAAACTTCAGCCTATTATTTCTTTTTCACTCGCGAGCATTTTTCTCGGCGAAAAAATGAAAAGGCCTTTTATTATCTGGGCAGGTGTCGCCTTAATCGGTGGCCTTCTCATTTCTTCGCCGGATATTATTCCAGGTCTTCTCAATTTTGATTTTAGAATGGGATTTCTGTCGCAAAAGGCGATGATGGGCTATTTTTTAACATTGATTGCCGTCGTATCGTGGGGAGCTTCCACCGTTTTTGGGAAAAAACTTACCGCTCAAGGCTATAATGAAATACAGATTATGGGCGGGCGTTTCCTGTTTGGTTTTATCTTTCTGGTATTCTACGCTTATGCCAATCGCGGACTTATTCGATTTGACTGGCAGATGATTGTTTGGGGAAAGATTCTTTTAATGGTAATATTATCTGGCGTGTTGGGAATGTATTTTTACTATAGAGGGTTAAAAAGCATTTCCGCCCGTGTATGCGCAATTGCAGAGATGTTTTTTCCACTGAGCGCTGTCACGATTAACTGGATTTTTTTAGATTACAAGTTGACCGCCGTACAATTGATCGGTGCCGGATTATTAACTTTAGGATCAGCTGTTATACAGCTTAAGCATTATTAGGAACAGGAGCAGTTATGAGCAAGGTGGTATTGCCCGAAACTATGGAAGGAAAAACTGTTTTAGTGGCAGGGGCCGCAGGGTTTGTTCCCTCAACACTGGCCGAATTTTATTTGAACCTGGGTGCACATGTTATCGGAATTGACAATTTTATTACCGGTTCAAGATCGAACATTGATCTGCTTTCAAGCTATAAAAATTTCGAGTTTCACCAGCATTCAATTTATGAAAAAGTTCCAAGCTTTAAAGACCAGAAGATAGATTATATTTTTTCACTGGCAAGTCCTGCTTCCCCGATAGATTTTGAAATCATTCCTATCGAAATTATGCGGGTTAATTCTGAGGGGACGCTGAAACTTTTAGAACTTGCTAAAGAAAAGAACGCTCGTTTCTTAGAAGCATCCACTTCAGAAGTTTATGGGGACCCGGAAATTCATCCTCAGAGAGAAGATTACGTCGGCCATGTCAATCCCATCGGACCACGTGCCTGTTATGACGAATCAAAAAGATTTGCTGAGGCCATGACCATGAGCTTTCATCACAAATACAATGTCGATACGAGAATTGTGAGAATTTTTAATACCTATGGTCCGCGCATGCGACCAAACGACGGAAGAGTCATTCCTAACTTCATCACTCAGGCGATTAGAGGAGAAGACCTTACTGTGTACGGTGACGGTTCCCAGACGAGATCTTATTGCTTTTCAACCGATCTGGTAAATGCCATTCACAATGTTATGATGGGCAATGATCACACTCCATTTAATGTCGGTAATCCGGACGAGTATACGGTGAAACAAACGGCTGAGCTGGTGATTAAAATTCTGGGAAGCTCTTCAAAAATAACTTATCTTCCCCTGCCAAAAGATGACCCGAAAAGACGTCGTCCTGACATGGGTAAGCTGCAGAGTTTTTCTGATTACAAACCTAAGGTGACTTTTGAAGAAGGCATCAAAGCTACCGCTGAATATTTTAAAAGTATTTTATAATGAAAATTGCCATTACCTGTGATTATTTAATAGAGCGAAATCATTACGCAGAAGTTGTAGAAAATATCTGTGAATTATTTCCTGAGGCAAGGCTTTATTGTTTTGCTCACAAAGAAGGCAAGATTTTAGGTCATATCGAGCAAAGACAGATCACCTCAACTTATTTAAGCAAAAAAATTGAAACGCTTGAAGAATTTTATTCTTATTCATATCTAATTCCATCGCTGGCCAGAAATTTGTTTATTTCCTGCGAGTATGATCTAATCATCAATATCAGCAAAGGATTTTCTCAGGGGATAAAGAGATGTGATAAATCCAAAGTCATCACGTATCTCTATGACCTTGGTTACGACAATAAAATTAAAAAATCATTTTTGCAGAAAGTTTTTTATAATTTTGTAGTTTCATGGGTGAAGAAAACCTTGAAGAAATCCGACCTTGTGATGGTCTCCCGCCCTGATATTAAACTTGCCTTGAAGGACGTGATTCCGGAAGCCGAAGTCGTGCCTCCTCCATTTAGAGTGAGCGATTATTCGCTTTTTCCAAAAAGCATGTTCAGGCATCACTATTATGCCATTGAAGCCACGGGGCTTACTCCGGATGAAGCCTGCGATATCGCTTCGTGGATGAATGAATGGGGACTTCTTTTTCAATTTATCGGGGGCGATGAGCATTTAAGTTCTATTAAAGCGAACTACGAAGACAATGCCTTTTTCGGCAATCGTTGCAGCGGTGAACATGCGCCGGTTCTTGCTGCCTCAAAGGCCTTGATTAGTTTTAATGATCAGGAATTTCCAAATCTTGTTCTGGCCACTATGGCGACTGGACGCCCGGTTATTCTTGGCAATGAATTAAAAAAATGGGTGAGCGGGACAGGAACTTTTTTTGCAAGTCTGCACAAAGGATCACTGCGCGCGATGATCGATCAGGTTGAAGAACTCGAGGACGAGCTGGATGGACAGAAAATCAGAGCGCATGTCATGGCCTATCACGATGTCAAATTCAAAGCACATATCAAGCGCGTGCTATCTAATTATTTGTAGTATTGTTCAATTCACAGCTTAATGCTGTTTCTCTATGTTGATTGTTGGTGGGAGCGCCAGTATGAGATTTAAGTGTGAGAAGGATTGAACTTTGAAGTTCATTGAATTTAAATTTTTCTTCCATGCCATCAAACATTAAATAATAAGCATCGGCGAACGGATTAATATGGCTGTTATTTTCATGATTCAGATAAACTCTTTGATCATAGTTTTTAGCACCTGGAATTTTAATGGACCCATCATATAATTGGATTTCGAGTTGGTCATTCCATCGAATGATATCTACCTGGGCTTTTGAAATACTATTGAAGAGTCCTTTGGTGAAAGAAACGTTGACATTTTTATGACCTTCCATTGATTTAAGAATTTCACAGCTATAAACTCTTGTGAGTTCAGCAGCAGAGATATTGAAAGATAAAACCATTAAAGCTATTGGAAGAAATTTCATAAAATGATCCTGTTAAAATTTGTTTATATAAAAATAACATAACTTCAGATCGCGCAGGGAAAGCTTGTAAAAAAGTAAGGAGAGTGCTTAGTTTTGACTATTTTCTATACAGCTAAAAAGTTGATCAAGGTTTGAACCGGTTGAATTCTGTAGCGGCCCGAAATGGTTATAGGCCTTTCCGGCAGCGAAATGGGGGCTTACGCAACGGTTTTCAGCAGGCAGTAATTTTCCATTAACCAAGTTTGAGGGATGAGTGGCAGAGGTGTTTTTAGTGTTGACCTGAATGGAAAAGGTCTGAATGAGTTTATGAATTCCGCAGAAAGCATTGAAACTTTGCTGAGAGCTTCCAATGATTTTTATCATTTCAGGCTGCTTGTCGGATAAATTGACCAGACAGGCGGGCTGAGTTTTGTGAAGTTCGTTCCAGGCTTTTAAACAAGGTCGGATGTTACCGCTGCTATTTGGTGTGAATTGAAACATTCCGATGTTTAATTTTGATTCAGCCGATTGAGCTGAGTCTTCGTAAAATTCTACGCCAGCAGGTTTTCTGTATCCGGTTGGTGCGTATTTGTCAGCCACGTGTTGGGAGGTTTCAGAATCGGCAGAGCTGAGAGATTCAATATAGGAGAGACAGGAAAAAAATCTTCCCCATTCATGAAGGAGTTCTGCTTTGGCAGAATGATCGCCGGCAATAATTTGCGAGCGAAGTGAATTGACTTTGGATGTATAGCGATTGAGTTTGTCTATAACGGATTTGGAAGGAACCTTATTCATTGTTTTTGAGAGAGTTGCAGCAGTCACCGGGCAAAGAGGGTGGCGGATGAGAGAAATTGGAGAGTAGGAATTGTCGTCTGTGCTTGTTCCATAATAATTTCCGATCATGCCGACAAACGCCGGTGTGTCTTTAAACATCGTGGCGGCGAAGAAACTTATTTGTTCAGAAAATAAATCGTGGGAGAGTTGATCGCTGAAGCATTGATCGATTTTGTCCTGGTTGATGAGGCTTCGAGGTTCAGATAATTCGTTTTGCTTTTTGTAGAGATCAATGCTGGGGCCGACAATTGAAGCGGTATTTAAATAGGCATCGGCATCGAGGTCAGGGCCTAGATCTGTGGCATGGGCCGCTTGCCATTGCAAAAAACAAAATAGGAAGAAATAAATGCATTTCATACCCATCTTTCGACAGAGAGAGAGTTTTTGATAAAGGAATTCGCATCTATTGGGAGCAGGAGCAATTTGCCTGTTGTCTAGTTCTGGGAATTTAAGTCAAACTGACAAGATGACTCGGGAAAAGCCCTATGCGACAAATTACATTGTTTTAAAGGCCAAGCTGGCAAAGCGGTTTAATTTTTGGCCCCATACAGACAGCCTTTTTCATATTCTTATCAGGAAGACATGCTCCCATCAAGGCACAAGCATTGGGATTATCGAATTTTTGCCATTCAGGTTTTGATTCATAAAGTGATTTATATTTGCGGTTGATGGCCCGTTTAGTAGATCCACAGCAATGTGAATAAGGAACGACGATGCAGTCGCTGTCTTTTGTACAAATGGCGATGTCGGATTCTTTGATTGTTTCTGCGATTGAGCAGTTGATGCTTAATAAAAATACTATAAAGGCTTTGTTCATTCTTTAACCATCCTCAATTCACCTACGATGGCCCCTTCCAGATTTTTAATTTTTGGAGAGAGAAACTTCATCAGGCTTTGTTCTTCTTCTTTATTGATGCAACCGTATTCTTTTAAGAGATTTGCAGTGGCGAATTCAGAGGCCCGGCCAGCGCCATCTCTGACTTTCAGGGAAATAAAAATATCCAGGGAGGGAGAGAATGCGCAGTAGACACCTTCAGCTCCAACTTTAGCAAAGACTCTTCCATTGGTGGCGCGAACAATCTCAGTGCAGAAATTATTGTCGCCGGAGATGTATTCAGGAGCTTTCGCGATTGATTCAAGGATTAATTTTCCAGAATCTCGATTTGCCAGATTGATATGACCTAAAGTGAGATTGTAAAGCGGGGTAGAGATAGTGGGGATGCCACATCCGTCGACGCCGTAGGGAGAGTTGGAGAGATTGTATTCATAAACTTCTGAGAGAGTTCTGATGATGTCCTGTTGGACGGGGTGGTTGTATAAATCATAATTTTTTGTGTCGTAGTTTTTATGAATGCATACGGAGAGTATGCCGGAATGTTTTCCTGAACAATTATTGTGACCGCGATGAGGTTTTAAGTTTTGGCGGATAAGTGAATCACGCACCGATTCGCGACTTGGGTTCTGAGGACCGCATCGAAGATTGTCTTCGCATAAATTGAGCTTATGAAGCCAATCGTGCACGAGATCCGTGTGTACATGATCGGCGTGATGGGAAGAAGAGGCGAGGGCCAGGTGGCGGTGATCGAGTCCTAGCGATTCGTAGGCTCCGGATTCAACCAGGAGTAATGCCTGAAGCATTTTGATGGCGGATCGCGGGAGAATGCCTTTGGTAATATCGCCGTAGCTTGCGAGAATTTTTTTATCTGCATTCATGATGACAAAATCAACTAAATGCTGACTCTCTGCCGATGGTCCCCTCGTGACTTCTACAATGAATGGATCTTTTGATTGCTTGTTTTGGGTCATAATAGATCTATGATTAGCTCATAATATATCTGATTTGTGAATTTTAAAGTCTAACTTTCCGATTATGCCGGTCGGGTATTCGAGAGACTTTAATTTTTAGTCGATAAGTTGAAGTCCTTCAACTCTTAATAGGGCTGCGTGATTATTAATGCAAAGACCAGCAAAAGAAAACTTGATTCGAAACTATTAGTCATAGTCTCAAGCCTGACTTAATACTTAAAAATTGATATTACAAAATGAAAGTTCTACGATGGAAACTATGAAACCTTTTATTTTTTTAATTACCTACTTAATTTGCACAGGCTTAACCGCTGCGGAAAATTTATTAAGACATCCGGAAGTCGTATACTTTAAAAGTGGAGATTTAACTCTTGGTGGTGAGCTTTTTAAACCTACAGGGAGTGGCCCATTCCCCGCTATCCTTTGGAATCATGGAAGTGCTCCTGGTATGTTGAATAGTCAAGCCAGTAAAATAATTGGCCCCTTGTTTACAGCACAAGGTTGGATATTTTTTATGCCATATCGACGTGGCCAAGGGCTAAGCTCCCAATCAGGTGTATATATTGGAGATGAGATAACTAAGGCAGGAAAATCTGGCACTGAAAAAGCAGCTGCTTCAACAATGATAAGGCTTCTAAAAGGAGAGCAACTTGATGACCAGATTGCAGCTCTCAATTGGCTTAAGGGCCAAAAATTTGTTCAGGCTAAAATAATTGCAGTCGCCGGCAACTCTTTCGGCGGAATTGAAACAATTTTAGGAGCAGCAAGAGAAACATATTGTGCGGCAGTTGACGCTTCTGGTGGCGCAGAAAGTTGGGCTAAAGCTTCTGAGTTGCAAATTTTAATGAAAGATTCTGTTCGCAATTCAAAGTCACCAATCCTTTTTTTTCAGGCTGAAAATGATTATGATCTTTCTCCTAGTAAAACTCTCTCTTTAGAGATGAAATCAATAGGAAAAATTAGTGAAATGAAAATCTATCCCACCTTTGGAAAGTCTAATAAAGATGGCCATAGCTTTGCGTATTTAGGAAGCTCGATTTGGTTTAACGATGTTTTCAAATTTATCAGAGAGCATTGTGAACCAAATGCACAATAATTATATATTTCAAATCTGAAATATTCTTATCTTTAATTTAAAAATATTCGATACATTATCTTAAATAATCGTAGTCTCCATACTTTTGTATAGGAGGATCTATGGATAAAATTAACATCGCTAAAATTGAAAAAATGATTTACATAATTCGAGGTCAGAAAGTAATGCTGGATTCAGATCTTGCAGATCTTTATGAGGTTGAAACCAGAATTTTTAATCAAGCTGTCAGAAGAAATCTTGAACGATTTCCAGATGACTTTATGTATGAACTTACAAAAGAAGAAGCCGATGAACTTTTTGCATTTCTAGGTGATACTGGAAAAACACGGTGGAAGACGTAAAAAGCCTCTCGTATTTACGGAGAATGGAGTTGCCATGCTTTCAAGTATTCTCAATTCAAAACGTGCACTTCAGGTTAATATTTCTATAATGAGAACATTTACTAAATTAAGAAGCTTTCTTTTAATGGAAAATGAAATTACTTCAAGGTTAGATAAACTTGAAGACGGCACAAACAAGCTGTTTAAAGTTGTTTTTCAACGATTGGATGAAATTGACGACAAGTTAACCCCTAAACTAAGCCAAAATCGGAAAAAGATTGGTCTAAAGGAATGATTGTATAAAAAACTTGATGTCACAATTTGTGATATCAAGTTTAATCCACTAAGTTCAAAGAAGCTTCTCGTTCGTCAAAGTAAAGAAAATCGAATCGCCCCAATTAAAAATAAACAAAAGAAAGAATCTTCGTGAAAAGAATAGTAATGTTTTCGGTTTTTACCTTTTATCACCTGCCAGTTGGCATGAAATTACCGGACTTCGAATATAAATGCTGAAACGTATTTTTAGTGACCGAATATGTTGAAATTAAAGTCTTCCAAGGAAGTCTGAAGTCCTTTTTTCTTTGGGGGCACTAAAAATTTCTCCCGGAATTCCTTCTTCCACAATCACGCCACCATCCATGAAAATAACTCGGTCGGCAACTTCTTTTGCAAAACTCATCTCGTGCGTAACCACAATCATCGTCATTCCTGAGACCGCCAGGTCTTTCATGACTTTCAGGACTTCACCTACAAGCTCGGGATCGAGCGCACTGGTTGCTTCATCAAAAAGCATGACTTCTGGTTGCATAGAAAGCGCTCTGGCTATCGCCACCCGTTGTTGTTGCCCGCCCGATAATTCTCTCGGATAGGCATTGATCTTTTCTAAGAGGCCTACTTTTTTTAAATAGTCTTTGGCCCGATCTTCTGCTTCTTCATTGGTTACCTTTAAAACACTCAAAGGAGCGATCGTTAAATTCTGCAATACACTGAGGTGAGGAAAGAGATTAAAACTTTGAAAGACCATTCCAATTTTTGATCTTTGCAAATCGAGTTCTTTTTCTTTTTTTCCAAAACCCACCCGGTCATTTCTAAAATAGATTTCTCCACCTGTTGGAATTTCCAGATAATTTAAACAGCGAAGGAAGGTCGATTTTCCTGAACCGGAAGGACCGATGACAACAACCACTTCACCTTTTTTGATTTCAGTTGATATTTTATTTAAGACGACATTTTTTCCAAAAGATTTTTCAAGGCTGTTTACTTTTAAAATGATTTCATCCATTACACACCTCCCTTTGCGAGGAGAGTTTTCTCAAGTCTTGCGGCCACATAACTGAGAAGCAGAACGATAATGAGGTAGCCGACAGCTGCCCATACATAGGTTTCCCAGGGTCTGAGATATTTGGCGCCGATTCTTTGCGTGACATAAAGAAGTTCAGCCAGCGAGATAACAGAAACTAAAGATGTGTCTTTAGTAAGCGCCGAGAATTCATTCACCACAGGCGGAATAATTCTTCGATAAGTTTGGGGAATAATAATTTTAAACATGGTCTGATGATAATTTAATCCCAGGGCCATGGACGCTTCCGTCTGACCTTTAGGAATGGATAAAATTCCTGCGCGAAAAATTTCTGCCAGATAAGCCGCGCAATTTAGTGAGAGCGCCAAAATTCCTGCCGGAAAAGAATCGAGTGTAATATTAACTAACGTAGGAACAGCAAAATAGATAAAGAGAATTTGCAGAAGCAGAGGAGTCCCGCGAAAGAGAGTAATATAGGAAACCGCTATCCATCTGAGTGGCGAAAATCTGGAAATTCTCATAAGCGCTATAAACATTCCGAGAATAAACCCAATCATGCCGCTCATCACAGTGAGTTTAAGCGTGATCCACATTCCTTCCATCAATCGCGGAATGATAATGGTATTTGAAAAGGCCCAAAATCCCAGTGTCTCTTCCATCTAAATAGTCCTTAGAGTTTTGGAGCGACTTTCAGCCATTCTTTATAGACTCGGGAGAAAGTCCCGTTGTCTTTAATGGTCTTCACAGCATCCATAAGAGCTTTATGTAATTTGGTATCAGATTTTTTTACAGCGATGCCGATGGGCTCCGGCTTCATAGCCTCACCAGAAACCAGAAAAGTTTTTGGATCAAGTCCTGCGTAATACAACCCCACCGGCTCATCAATAACTGTAACTTCTGCCTGATTGGATTTAAGCGCAGAAAAGGGCTCGGTCGCTCCTTTAAATGCTTTGATTTCTTTAATGGCTATTCCGGAAGTTTTAAATTTTTCGACAGCCGTAAATGATGTTGTATCAGCCTGGACTGCGACAACTAATCCTTTCAAATCTTTTTCACTCTTAACTGGCTTTGCTGATTTTTTCGTGACGAACACCTGGCCCATCATAATATAAGGAACAAAATTCACCTGCTGACTTCTCTCCGGAGTTATATTCATGGAAGACATAATAACGTCGTAACGATTTGACTGAAGGCCTGCCAGAATTCCGTCCCATGGCATGATGATAAACTCAACATCCACTTTTAAAACCTTTGCGATTTCGCGTGCCAGATCAACATCAAGACCGATGACTTTGCCGTCATTGGATTCAAATTCCATCGGAGGATAGGTTGTATCGACAGCAACTCTTAGCTTTTTGTTTTTGATGACTGCGTCTAAATCGTTGGCAGAAAGGGGCGCAGAGATAACCGTGATTAGAATAGTAATTAACACTAAAAACTGTTTCATTAATTCACTCCATGAATTTTTTTAAAATAAATTTACTGTATAAACGTTTCTGGTTTTCTAAAAAAGAATACTGGAACATCAATCCAAAAGCGATTACCAAATTCATCGATCATTTGGTATTTTCCACGCATGTTCCCATAAGGTGAGTGTAGTGGGCAAAAACTAGTATAGTCATAACTCTGTCCCGGATTTAGCATTGGCTGCTCGCCAACAACTCCTGAGCCTTGAACTTCGTAGACTTTTCCATTTCCATCTTTGATTTTCCAGTGGCGATGGATCACTCGGCAGGCAAAATTACCATGATTGGTGATGCGGATCTTATATGAATAAAAATACTGATTATGATCAGGGTCTGATCTCTCCGGGACGTAAGATGGAACTACTTCCACCTGAATATCCTGTGTGGTGGCAGTGTAATATTCCTTAGTAGGGCCGACTTCATCGGCAAGCGGCGGCAGCTGGTTGTTTATGTCCATTTATTCCTCAGAAGCTAATTTTCTTGTTTTCTACCAAAAATGTTGCGTTATTGAAAGCTCAAAGGGTTTTGTTAACCAAACAGAAGTTTGCGTCTAACTAACTATAATAATTAAGTTTTGGACCATTTTGATCCTGTCCTTCCGGGACATATATGTTAGACTTTTGAAATTAATTAACCATTTTTTGGAGTACACGTGAAAAAAGAAACTCTATCACGCCGTTCATTTTTTAAATTCGCTCTTGCCGGAGCAGCTGTTGTTCCTTTCGTAGGTAAAATCACTAAGTCTATTGCAGCAGACGCGTGTCCGGGGACACCTCCTGCGGGAAAACAAGTGGCAAAACCAGGTGAAGGTATGGCCAAAACTCTTAATTACGTTGAAGACGCTAAGTCAGCGAAACACGCTAAGTTTAAAGCTGGCGCTCACTGTGCTACCTGCAAATTCTACAACGATAAAAAAGCTGAAGGCGGATACGCTCCTTGTACAATGATGGGAATGAAATACGTCACAAATTGTGGATGGTGTTCTTCTTATACAGCTAAAGCTTAATTTTTTTAAAGCTGCGGTTGCAGGGATTAATCTTTGCGACCGTAGTTTTTTTCAAAAACTTCGGGCCCCATTTTTTCAATCTGAAATTCAATCATCTTATTAAATGAATCCATAAGCGCTTTGGAGTCCAGATTTTTTTCAAGTATTGCAAGCGCACATATACTTGCCTCAAGTGTCGACAAGCTATGCGCTAATTGGCTTGATCGTATTTTGTATTGAGTGGGCTGGCTTATCTCGAGTTTAAGTCCCGTGAGACAATGCAGATTTTTAGAAAGGGAATACATCTTATGAGCTTTTTTCCAGGTTCCATCAATGAGAATTAAATGCGTAATTTGTCCGGCATGTCTATCTTCCATGGGCTCAGACTTTTCTGTTGGGTAGAGAAGGGCCAGGCTTTTTTTATGTGTGCTGATTAAATTGTTCAGCGTCTGATTATCACTGAAATCTTCTCCGGTAATCAATGTTATATTGAGAAAACTTTTTTTCATCAGCGCCACTGTATTCAGGGCGTGGGTGGTCTCGCTCGGGTGCTGTAAAATAATGAGGTGAGTTTTATTGTCAATAGATCTGAGTGTACTGCAGAGGCAGCGGGAGATGATAAAACCGCAATCAGGACAAACGGCCCGCTTATTCATATGTCTCTTTTTTGAAGACCTGCTTTTATGCAGCTAAGAAAAACACTGTTGGCGCTCTGGTGTTTTTTCTCGCAATTATTTAAAACTTTCCGGGTGAAACTCAGGCATTTTTCTTCTGTTTTAAATATCGGGTCTTTTCTGTGCTTCATGCAATAGAAGGCCAGGTTCTGGTTAATTTCCTGCATGCGTTCTTCATTTTTTATGCTGAGTTTTGTTTCAACCGGTTTATTGATTACTTTTGGCACCGGAGCAATCGTCTGTTCTTTTTGCGGGATGGGTGCCTGAGGCTGCGAATTTCTGAGCTCACTCATTTCAATAGAACGAAACTCACGTTCTGTTGAACTGGAGTAGATTTTTTTGGCAGGCGCTTTTGTTTTTTCGGCAGTAGAACATGATGCGGCCAGAAGAATAAAAGCAAATTGTAGTGTCAATTTCTGTTTCATTAAATGAATTATAGACTAAAACGAAAAGAGTTGAAGAAATAGATGCTAATAAATTGTTTTAGTCGGGCATAATTTGAAATTTCAACATATTTGATTAGAATAGAAGTAATCATTTAAACCGGATAAATATTATGAAATACAGATCTGAAATAGTTGGAGTCGGCTCTTTTGTTCCCGCAAATGTTTTTACCAATTTTGACCTGGAAAAGATGCTGGATACCACCGATGACTGGATTCAGCAGAGAACAGGAATCGTAGAGCGCCATTGGGTTGATGAAACAACCGGCAATACAGATCTTGCAATGGAAGCCAGCAATAGAGCTCTTAAAAATGCGGGCATTGATAAAAGTCAGATTGATATGATTATTTTTGCGACCTTGAGCCCTGATCATGAATTCCCGGGATCGGGTTGTTTTCTACAGGCAAAAATGGATATGCCAGGCATTCCGGCACTGGATATAAGACAGCAGTGTACCGGTTTTCTTTATGCACTTTCAATTGCAGATAAATTTATTCAATCGGGCTCACACAAAAATATTTTAGTCGTGGGTTCTGAAATTCATTCAAAGGGTCTTGATAAAACACCTAACGGCCGCAATGTTGCTGTGCTTTTTGGCGACGGAGCAGGAGCTGTAGTTGTTTCAAGAAAAGAATTAAAAAATGAATCCACTGAATCGCGGATAATTGCCACCAATCTCTATGCAGACGGGGCTTTTGCCAAGGAACTCTGGATACCGGCACCGGGAAGCGCAATGGGAAAAGACCGCGTGAATCACCAGATGCTTGAAGAAGGTCTTCAATATCCCCAGATGAATGGTAAAAGTGTTTTTGTTAATGCTACAAAAAGAATGGCAGAATGTTTAAGCCAGATATGTATTGATTCTCATATTTCGCTTAACGATATAGATGTCTTTTTATTTCATCAGGCTAATTTAAGAATTAATTCGAAAGTCGCAGAAATTTTATCAATTCCGGAAGAAAAAATTTTCAACACCATTCAGAAATACGGCAACACAACAGCTGCCACAATCCCGCTGGGGATGGATGATGCAATTAAAGCAGGAGTTCTGAAAAAAGGCATGTTGGTGGCCTCAGCCGCTTTTGGCTCAGGGTTTACCTGGGCATCTGCTCTCTGGAGATACTAATTTTTCTATGAACAAAAATATTGTTTTTAAAAAGCAGGTAACGAGCGGAGATCCGCTTGTGTTGATCGAGTTTCTAGAGAAGCATTCAGGACTTTCAAAAACAATGCTAAAAAAAGTTTTAAATAACGGAAGCGTATGGGTGCGCTTGTTTAAAACGGCTAAGCTTGCAAGAAACAGACGGGCCACTCAGGAATTAACTGAAGAATCCTCAGTCGAATTTTATTACGACCCAAAACTGGCGGCTATGACGGTGCCGGTTGCAATAGAAGTTTTCAAATCGCGCGAATGGGGTCTCTGGTACAAACCACAGGGACTCCTGTCACAGGGAACCGAATTCGGGGATCATTGTTCAATTTTGCGACAGATAGAAAAGGCTAAAAATAAAGCATGGCTCGTTCACAGACTCGATCGAGAAGCTCACGGGCTAATGCTGTTTGCTTATACAAAAAAAGCCGCGGCACTTTTTTCAGAACTTTGGCAAAAGCACGATGTACGGAAAATATATAAGGCGACAGTACTCGGAGTCGTATTGGAAAATGGAGAAATCAATTTTCCACTGGACGGCAAAGACGCAAAAACCACCTATACAGTATTAGAAAAAGGAACTCATACCACCGAACTTCTGGTTGAGATTCACACGGGAAGACTTCATCAGATTCGCCGCCATATGGATATGATCGGGCATCCTGTGCTCGGAGACCCGAAATACGGTGCGGGAAATAAAAATACCAAAGGACTAAGTTTAATGGCCTATAAACTACAATTTATTGACCCGTTTACGAAAAAGGAAATTAATTTCGAACTACCTACATCCGTTTACGTTTACAAAGAGCAATTATAATCGCACAATATTTGCATACGTAAATTTACACAGGGATCTCATGGAAAAAGCTAAAGAGGCCAGAGCATCACAAGATCAAGATCAAGAGCATGAGGACATCAATCAACGCCAATCCACTAAAACCGGATTCTGGTTTGTTTTTGAAAATATTTTTAGAAAGCTCGGTAATTTTGCTTTTCTAATATTTTTAATCCCAGTCATTTCTGTCTGTGTTTTTTGCCTAGCCGTAGCCCTGACTCCAGGCCTTTTCATGCTTCAATGGATAACTCCACATATTGCGGAATACTCTTTGCTCTTAAAATCTTTTTGTTACGCTTTCACCGTGGCTACCGGATTTTTAGCTTTCATACTCACCTTGATCACGATCGTTCCCATTATGAATCTTCCTGTGCTTCCTTTTGTTAAACAATACAGGGGAGCATGGTTTTCAATTGAATCAATGCCTTGGTATTATCATAATGCTCTGACTTATCTTGTTCGCTATACCATTTTGGATCTCATTACTCCTTCTCCTTTAAACGTATTATTTTTTAAAGCGATGGGAATGAAGGTTGGAAAAGGCGTTATGATCAACACGTCCAATATTTCTGATCCTTGTCTCATCGTGCTTGAAGACTATGTCACCATCGGCGGATCGGTTTATATGATGGCCCATTACGGGATGAAGGGTTTTCTTATTATCGATCGCCTTGTCATAAAAAAAGGTGCGATGATTGGGCTTGCTGCCAAACTTCTCGGTGGCGTGACTGTTGGTGAAAAAGCAGTTGTAGGTCCTAATGTAGCCGTCTATCCAAAAACAATAATCAAGCCCGGCGAAAAATATGGCGTTCCTGCAAGCGCCCCTGTTCAGACTGCGACTTAGCAAAAATTGCATCGAGCGCATTTGAAATCGTCTCAAATTTATATTTATAGCCAACTTCAGGCAGACGTTTTGAAATGACCGTTTGTGAATCAAGTATGATAGTGGACATTTCACCAAAGGCCAGCTTTAGAGGAAGGGCCGGAATTGGAAAAATGGTCGGTCTGTGAAGGGCATGGCCTAAGGCCTTGGTAAAATCAAAATTATTAACCGGAGCATGAGTCGTCCCGTTAAAAATTCCATTATAGCGCTCGTCCAGAGCAGCATTGGTGTAAATATTGACCAGGTCCTGTCGATGAATCCAGCTCATCATCTGATTGCCGTCTCCAATAGGTCCACCCAGGCCCAGCTTAAATGGCAGGAGCATTTTTTTTAGAGCGCCACCATCTTTTTCCAGGACAACTCCTGTGCGGATAATAATTTTTCTTTTTGATTTGATCCCCTCTGTGGAGGCCTCCCAAAGCTTACAGAGTTTTGCCAGAAAGGTGTCACCTAATTGTGAATTTTCATCTAGAAGTTTATTTTTATTAACCGGGTATATTCCCACAGCTCCCGCTGAGATAAAAAAATCAATTCCAGAGGGAATAGTATTGTTGATTTGTCTGACCAGGTTCGCGGTGGCATCCACTCTTGATTCTTTTAATTTTTTCTTCTGTTCTTTGCTCCATCTTTTGGCGCCGATATTTTCACCCATCAGATTAATGACACCATTAATTCCATTAAGTGCTTCGGCCGGTGGAAGTTCAAGATTATTTCTCCATTCAAATGCAGAAACATTTGACTGAGGGAAAACACTTTTTGCCTTTTCTACACTTCTGCTCAGTACATGGATGTCGTGTCCCAAAGCGAGTAGATTCTCTGTTAAGCTTTTTCCCACAAAACCGGTAGCGCCGGTGATTAATATTTTCATAAAATCTCCTTGATATCCTTTAAGATATCACTTGGTTTATCAGTAGGGGCGTAACGGGTGTGAGGAATGCCATTTTTATCAACTAAAAACTTGGTAAAATTCCATTTAATCGCCTTTGAACCGAGTATCCCGGGCAGGGACTCTTTTAAGAAAGTATAAACAGGTGCTGTGTCGTCGCCGTTGACATCGACTTTAGAAAAGAGCGGAAAGCTTACATCGTAAGTGAGGCTGCAAAAATTCTTGATTTCTTCGGCATCGCCCGGCTCCTGAGAACCAAACTGGTTACAGGGAAAAGCTAAAATTTCCAATCCCTGATCCTTATACTGGCGGTAAATCTCTTCCATTTCTTTGTACTGTGGAGTGAAGCCGCATTTTGAGGCGACGTTCACAATCAATAAAGTTTTACCTTTGAACTGGCCCAAAGAAACAGTTTCACCGTTGATATTTTTTGCTTCCAGATCATAAATTGTTTTTGTCACTGTTTTTCCCCTTAAACTTCTTTTGACTTTAAAAAATTGTAGGCCAAGAATAGGATAGCGACCAGACATTTACAAAGGACAATTCATGAATGCTATTGAGGTTCAGGGAGTCAAAAAATCTTACGGGACGGACTTCTCTCTTCACGATGTTAACCTTACAGTGAAAAAAGGAAAAATTTTTGCGTTGCTCGGGCCCAATGGCGCAGGGAAGACCACTTTAGTTAAATTGATGCTCAATTTGATGCACGTTGATCAGGGATCTATCAAAATCAATGAAATCCCTGTGACTCAGGCAGATTCAAGGTATGGCGTCGCATTTATACCCGAAAAATTTAATTTTTTTCCCTATTATACAGTGCGAGGAGTGCTTGAATTTTTTGGCACCATGAAAGGGCTCTCCGGTGGGCCATTGAAAAGCCAGATTGATTACGCCCTTACTGAATTTAATATTTCGGATATTGCCCACCGCAAACTTCAAACACTATCAAAAGGGCAGGTGCAGCGAACTGGTCTTGCCACTATTCTGGTAGGCAACAATGACTTGCTGATACTGGACGAACCTTTTTCAGGTCTGGATCCGATAGGAATGCGCGATTTGAAAGATATTTTAAAAAGGCAGGCAGCGCTGGGAAAAACGATTTTTCTCAATTCACATATTCTCTCTGAAATGGAAATGATCTGTGATGAAGTGGCCATTTTAAACAACGGCGAAATTCTTTTCAGCGATAGCGTTCAAAGCATTGTTGAGAAAGGGCAAAACCTGGAAAACTTTTTTTACCAGTTGGTAAGCAACAAACCACAATAAAACGAATAAGGAATATTTATGAAAACTATTCAAAAGGCCCAGTGGAAGGCAATGCTTAAAGACACAATTCTTAAAGAGATGAGAAGCAAGACTTTGATTTTTATTTTTATAGCAACGACTCTTATTATTTTCCTGGCCCATGCCTTGCTTAAATTGCTGGTTCAAAGCAGCGACGCCAATACTGCCATGATGATCACGGGTGCAAATAATCTTAGCCTCATGTTCAGCCTGATCAATTTCTGGAGCGTGATTGTTGCAGGAATTTTTGGGATCAGTTCTGTTCGCTCGGATTTTAAAAGCAATATCATTTATCAATACCTGTCGTTTCCCATTTCGCGCACTCAATATATGTTCAGCAGAATAATCGGCACCTGGATTTTGGTTTATAGCTATTATCTATATGCTTACTTATTGTCCGCTTTGCTTTTTTCCGTTGCGACTAATACGATGGCCCTTACGGTAAGTCATCTTGTCAGCATGCTGCTTATGGGCCTTTACGTCCTGCTGGTTATTTTAATCTCATTTTTTTATTCAATGTTTGTCGGAAAGATTGCGTCCTTTATTTTTCTGATTGTGACCGTCCTGACTATTTCCATTTCAACATCCAATATGAGGATTGTGGAGTTTGCCGACTACGCCAAGAATCTAAATATTTTCAGGGTCATCGGGCTTATCGTTTATTTTTTTCTACCAAGAATTAATTACGTCAGCGAACTGGCCGGCGCCGTCGCTTCAAATGAAGTCATCAAACTCAATGTGGGGCTTGAGACCCTTCATTTAGTTGTCACCACGGCATTGTTTGTCTTTATTGCTAATTGGGTTGTAAGGAAAAAGAATTTTTAAATTCAATTTAAAATTTGATGGTCAATCCATCCTGAAGTGAATTTATATACGCTTTTATTGCGGGAATTAAACCGGCCAGGGTTCCTGCTACAAAAATACCTGCCAGATAATACCACTCGCTTCTGGAGAGCTGTTGAACTTCCAGATAAACAGAAAAATTGGATTCAAGCCACGGTTTTACAAAGATCAGCACTCCATATAATGAGGCCACTCCAAAAACGCAGCCAAGAAGCACGAGAAAACTCGATTCATAAAGGAGCAATCCAAAGACATGGCGGGAGCTCGCTCCCAAAGATCGCAGGATGGCCATCTCGCGTCTTCTTTCGTTGATGGAAGTATAAAGCGAAATGAGAATTGAGAGGATTCCTACTAATAAAACGCAAAGGCTTACTAAAAATAAAATCTGCTCCACGTAACCGATGGTCTGCCACATTTCCTGTAGCGCCAGGGCCGGAATGATGGCCATGACCGGCTCTTTTTCATAAAGATCAATTTCACGGCGCATTTTTAAAACAGCTATGCGCGATTTAAGTTTCACCATAAAAGAAGTGAGCTGGGTGATCTGTATATTTTCCTTTTTAAATCTCGCCGGATCGACAGGAGTTCCGCCCGGTACTCCTGTTTCCCAACCAAAATGCATGGCCTCCATCCCGTAGAGATTAATAAAAACTGCCGTATCAATGGGAGTTTGAGTCGGCGCCGCAATCCCGGTGATATGAAAAGGAGTATCGTCGTGGCTTAATATGGATTCTGACGAAACTCCATGAGAGAGCACAATAGGATCGCCGACCTTGAGTTTAAATTTTTTGGCCACATCACTCCCGAGCACGACATCGAAAGTATCGGCCGGCATTTTTCCTTCAACGAAGGCAATGCTTTTGTCCCCCCGAAAACGGTAGTGCAGAAAGAAATTTTCATCCGTCGCCACCACTCTGAAACCTTTATAAGCATCTCCAAGAGAAATGGGAATGCTCCATTCGACCAGGCGGTTATTTTTGATGTCTTCATATGTCGACATGCGGATATTGTTGACTGCGCTCCCAATATGAAAAACAGTATACAGCAAAAGCTGTATAGGGCTGCCTTTAGCCCCGATAATCAAGTCTGTTTTACTGATGGTGTTGGTAAAGCCTTCACGGGCACCGTTTCTGATTCTTTCAATCCCCAGAAAGAGCGTCACAGACAGCGCGATGGAAAGTATACAAAGTAGCGAAGTAAACTTTCTGTTCTTGATGGATTTATAAGTTAAAAAATTAATCATATAAGACGACGCCTAGATTTTGTTGATGTCAGGTAATGAAATGGTTTGCTGGAAATAGTTTTTCAATGCTTTATCGTGCGAGACAAACACTAGTGTAAAACGTTTTCTTTCCCATTCATTTAGAAGTAAATTCATAAATTCGGTAGTATTAAATTCATCTAGTGAGCTGGTGGGTTCATCAGCAATTATAAGTTTGGGATTTCCAATCAGGGCCCGCGCAGCGGCCACTCTTTGTTGCTGTCCTATCGAGAGATCAGTTACCTTTTTTTCGGCGTGTTCTGAAAGACCCAAAGTCTGAATCAGTTCTTCAGCCTGGGTATAGAAATCAATTCCCGCGCCTCGTTTTTTATTGATCAGGCATGGAAGAACGATATTCTCTTTAATATTTAAATAGGGGATGAGATTGAAAATCTGAAAAATATACCCGACATTTTCTCCGCGAAGATGATCTCTGGCCCCTTGAGAAAGTTCGTGAAGATTTTTACCCAGCACTTCAACACGGCCCTCATTAACTTCCAGAACGCCAGCCAAAATATTGAGCAAAGTGCTTTTACCGTGTCCGGATGGACCGTAGAGAAAAACTTTTTCAGAAGATTTAATCTCCAGTTCGTCTATGGACAGGACGAGCGGAGCGGGTTTTTTATGCTGAGGCTTATAAGCAAATTTCAGGTCCTTTATTAGAATTGATGGTGTCGTCATTTTTCGTCTTACTACTCTTTACTGCTCTTTACTGCTCTTTACTGCTCTTTACTGCTCTTTACTGCTTGAGTTCTTTTATCTTCAGTCCTTCAATCTTATAAGATGATTCCAGATCCTTATTGGCGTCCAGTGTGATTTTACCGGTTATTTCAATCGGATAAAATGACGGCTGCACTGTTGTACCTTTTTTCATCTTGACCAGCACCAGCTGATTAGGCGGCGGAGGCGGGACGTGCATGCAAGACGGGACATAAGGCATGAATAAAAACTCAACCACTGCTTTAGAATCATAATCCAGCGGCATCATAAATCCTTTCATGGTTATTTCTTTGCCAAGAATTTTTTGAAGTTCTCCTTTGGCGACAGGATTTTTTGTTTTAGGGTCCAAGTCCAGAGTTTTCAATGTTTCCCAGGAAACATCTGCTGCAAAAACATAAGGCAAGGCGAGAATTGAGAATAGTAGAAAGTATTTTTTCATAAATTTTCCTTATTGAGTTCTTTGGCAATTTTCACAGACGGCAAATAACTCTAACTTATGCTGGATATCCTTATATCCTTTTTTCATTAAGCTGCTTTCAATTTTATCCATAATACATTCTTGAAATGAATCTATTTTTTTACAAATTTTACAGATTATATGGTGGTGGTGATGGGCTGGGTCATTAAATTCAAAATGAACCATTTCCTTTTCCAGGTGAATCATTAAGACCAGCTGGCTCTCTACGAACTGGTTGATGCAGCGATAAACGGTTGCCTGGTCACAGGAATTTTTCGGCAGACGCTTGAAAATCTCCTCGGCTGAAAAGGGGCCGTGCTCTTTTAAAAGAAGTGAAAGAATTTGCTTTCGCGGCGCGGTAATACTGAGACCTTTCTGCTTAAGAAGATCAATACATTTTATTTCCAAATCAATATCTTTTTTCGAATGCGTCGACATGGAGGCAATTTTATAGAGCGAATTTTTCTTTTGCAAGTAATTTGCAAAAATATTTGCATCATTAATCCCATTCTCGTTTATCATCATTATATGGAGAATATTAAAATCCTTCTTGTCGAACCTAATGAGTCCATAGGTGAAGTCATCATTAAAAGTCTGCAAAGGGCTTTTAATGCGGACGTTGATTTTCACCAAACGGCACTTGCGGGAGTTCAAAAATTAAAAAATGGTGAAAACTATTCTCTTATATTAGTGCGCAATCAGACAGAGGAAAGTGCCGATATTCCTGTCGAGGCTATTGCAGCCCAATTTCTTAATGTCATCTATGATCTTAATTTAAAAACACCTCTGATTGTAATTGGTGAATTTGAACACACTTATAAAAAATATGCGCTGGTCTCTGAGCGCCTTCGGATTGAGGAGATCAACAGGCTGGTGCTAAAAGCTCTGGATTTAAAAAAAGAAGATTTTGAACATCTGAAGCTTCCTGAATATGTTTCTTTTCCGGTTAAGCATTTTTATCTCATGACCATTTCTCCCTGTGATGTTTTTATCAAGCTGATTAAAAAAAGCGGTGATGAGTACGTTAAAAGGCTCAATTACGGCGAGAATTTTAACAAAGAAGATCTACTCAAATATGAGGAGCTTGGGCTTTCAGAATTTTATATACTTCGCGATGAATATGAAGATTTTATGAATGGCCTTTTTCTTCAAACCCTCAACAATTTAAAAAAGATGAGAACGCTCGCCGAAAATATAGAGGTTCTTGGCGATTCATTTGTCATCAGTACCGATATAATGAGAGAAATTGGTATCACTCCCGGCTGTCTGGCGATGGTGGATCAGACGGTTCATATGATGAAGTCTCAGATTCAAAAAGCTGATAAGCTCGGCTTGTTGCTCAAAAAACTGCTCGACAATAAAATGAGCTATTCCTATCGGCATTCCTATTTGATATGTGCGCTTTCTTATACCCTTCTGCCTAAGATGGAATGGGGAAGTGGAGATCAGCAGAATATTCTTCTCGAAAAAATATGCATGGTCAGCTATTTTCACGATATATATCTGGAGAATGAAAAACTGATTCAGGTCTCCTCCCAGGAAGAGATGAAAAAAGGAGGATTCTCTCCTCGTGAACTAGATCTTCTTGTGAATCATGCAAACAAAGCAGCCCTCCTTATACAGTCTTATCCAAAACTTCCTCAGGGAGTTGATCTGATCATCAAGCAACATCACGGCGTCTCGAATGGTGTTGGTTACCCGGAATTTTTAACTGCCAGCATCTCTCCAATGGCCATTTTTTTCATCGTCGTAGAAGATTTTGCAACAAATATTCTGGCCATCCCAGAGCCACCTGAAAATTTAGCGGCATCTATGAAGGAAGCAATGAAGCCTCTCAAAGAAAAATATACGTTGCCCAGTTATCGAAAAATTGTCGCTGAAATCGAAGCCATGTTAACTCCCAAAAAATAATTTCACCCTAAAATGCTCAGCTATTATCACACTTTATTTGAAAGGAAATGAAAGATTTATTTTATTACTTAAGCATAATCCGACTGACAGAATGATCCTAACCTGATTTTTCGTTACGGAGGACTTTATGAAAAATGGAATTTTAATCAGTGCTCTATCACTCTCTATGTCTCTCTCTTCAGTATTTGCCTGCGATATCCAAGGAAAATCTGGATTCGCTCCAAAAAACAACATGCGAATTTCAAAATTCGACAAAAACACAAATGGAATGACAGAAGAAAGATTCTTGTCAATCATCAAGCGCGTGTCTGATGCTTACGCACCAATCGTTGAATCAAAAGGGGCAACTCTTGATATGATCAACAACTGGGATGATGAAACAGTAAACGCATACGCTCACCGTGACGGTAACGTATGGCACGTTTCAATGTTCGGAGGACTTGCCCGTCACCCTGAAACTACAGATGACGGCTTCATGCTTGTTGTTTGTCACGAAACTGGTCACCACCTTGGTGGCGCTCCTAAGTACGGTGGGGGAACTGACTGGGCTTCTAACGAAGGTCAGGCTGATTACTTCGGAACTTTAAAATGTATGAAGCGCGTTCTTGAAAGCGATGATAACGTTTCTGTCGTTGCCGGAATGACTGTTGATGCAGAAGCGACAAAACAATGTCAGATGGTTTACAAGAATGCCAATGAAGTGGCTCTTTGCCAGAGAATTGCAATGGCCGGAAAATCTCTTGGAAGACTTCTTGGTGATCTTGGAGGAAACTCAAACGTTAACTTCAATACTCCAGACAAAAAAGTTGTCAGAAGAACTAACGACGCCCACCCTGCAGCTCAATGTCGTCTAGACACTTACTTCGGTGGTGGTCTATGTGATAAAGCTTTTTCTGAAGACGTTTCTGAAACATCGCCAGTGCCAGGAACTTGTATTAAGAAAGACGGCTACAAAGTTGGACCACGTCCACTTTGCTGGTACAAGCCAGGTACTGGAGAGATCTAATTCTCAACAATTTCACGCCAATAAATTGACACTGGGGCCGTTTTTGCGGCCCCTTTTTTATGTCTAAAAGTGCTTTTCCCAATGAAAAAATTCCCAACAAGAAATGTCAGTTAATGAAAGATTAATTTTATTTTTAAATTAAAAATTATGCGCAAACATATCTGCATCCTGGTTTTTTGTTACGGAGGACACTATTTATGACAAAAAGGATTTTATCAGCGGTTGCCGCTCTTTCTCTAACAGTTTCTGCATCTTATGCATGTGATATTCACGGTAAAAGTGGATTCGCTCCTGAAAACAATTTGAAAATTTCTCAATGGGATAAGGCTTCAAATGGCATGACCAAAGAAAGATTTCTTGAAATTGTAAAAAGTGTTTCTGATGTTTATGAGCCAGTTGTTAAATCTAAAGGTGGAAAGCTTTTGATGAACAACAGATGGGATGATGACACAGTTAACGCAAGTGCTCAGAGAATGGGAAGCACATGGCAAGTTAACATGTACGGCGGTCTCGCTCGTCACCCTTTAACTACTGATGATGGTTTTGCGCTTGTAGTATGTCACGAACTTGGTCACCACATTGGTGGAGCTCCAAGAAAAGGTTCTTCATGGGCTGCTAACGAAGGTCAAGCTGACTACTTCGGAGCAATGAAATGTCTAAGAAGAGTTCTTGAAAAAGAAGATAACATCACAGCTGTCTCAAAAATGACTGTTGATGCTGAAGCTACTAAGAAATGTGAAATGGTTTACAAAAGCGAAGGTGACATTGCACTTTGTCAAAGAATTGCAATGGCAGGTAAATCACTTGGATCACTTCTTGGTGAGCTAGGTGGAAATTCAGATGTTAAATTCCATACTCCTGATACATCAGTGGTAAGAAAAACAAATGACGCTCACCCTGCAGCTCAGTGTCGTCTAGACACATATTTCCAAGGGATTCTTTGTGACAAGTCTTACGATCAGGACACTGATCTTAAAGATCCTATCATTGGAACATGTATCGCAAAAGACGGTTATAAAGTTGGACCACGTCCACTTTGCTGGTACAAACCAGGTGCTGGTGAAATCTAATTCTTGAAAATATAATTCAATAATTTAAAAAGGCCGGAATTTTCTTCCGGCCTTTTTTTTTAACTTCCCCAAAAAATATTCTTAATAATTTCCTACAAATGAATTTTCCAATGTCATTTCCTATGTTGAATTAGGTAGAATAAAACTATGAAAACTTTAATTCTTACTGAAAAACCTTCCGTCGCAAGAGATTTTGCTCAGGCATTATCCAACGGTCGTTCTTCTGGTGCAGCAGATGGATTTATTGAGACTGATGATTACGTTATCACCTGGGCAATAGGGCATTTGCTGGCGCCCTTTGATCCTGAAGACTACGATGCAAAATTTAAAAAATGGAATCTTGCCACTCTTCCTATTATCCCAGCTGAATTTAAATTCAAGGCCCAGCCTAAAACAAGAAAGCAACTTGATGTCATCAAGCGATTATTAAAACGACCTGATCTCGATCGACTTATTGTTGCCACCGATGCCGGAAGAGAAGGTGAGTTGATAGCGCGCCTGATTTTGAATGAAGGTCGCTCAAAATTAAAAAGTTTTCGCTTTTTTACTTCAGCGGCGCTGACAAAAGAGGTTATTCATAAAGAGCTTAAAAATTTAAAGCCGCTTTACGAATTTGACCGGCTCTATATTGCAGGACGGGCACGGCAAAAAGCTGACTGGCTTGTGGGGATGAATCTAACTCGACTTGCCACTCTCAAGCTGAATGATCTTTTCTCAGTAGGAAGAGTTCAAACCGCGGTTCTTGGTTTAATTGTTGAGCGCCGTAAGGCCATTGAAGCTTTTGTCCCTCAGGATTACTTTGAATTGAAAGCAGACTTCAAATTTAGTAATGGCAATTTATCTGCTTATTGGTTCGATCCTCTAAAAAAAGAAGATGAAAAACGTCAGGACAAAAAAGAGACATTCGACAGGCTTGCAAACGATCTCAAAAATAAATCGGCGGCCATAACAGTGCTTAATGAAACTGAGAAAACTCAATACCCGCAAGGACTCTATTCGCTCACTGAACTTCAGAGACAGGCCAATATGCAGTTTGGATTTTCAGCGACCAAAACATTGGAGATTGCCCAGACTTTATATGAAAAATATAAATGCCTGTCTTATCCGAGAACGGATTCAAAAGTTATGGCAGCTTCTTCGCTGGAGATGGTTAAAGATCTGGTTTATAAATTCAAAAATCTTTACCCTGAACATTTTGAAAAATTCCAGGCCTATAAAGTCAGTCTAAAGAACAAAACTGTTTTCGATGATTCAAGACTCACCGATCACCACGGTCTTGTGCCGCTTAAAGATTTTTCCGGAAGCGAATCGTCTCCAGAGGGAAAAATTTTTCATCTGGTGCTCAAGCGCTTTATTTCAAACTTTCTGGAAAATCATAAATATCTCGAAACAGAAGTTCAGATTGAATGCGAGAAAAATCTTTTTAAAACCAAAGGGAAGAAAATTATTGAAATGGGCTTTAAGGTTTTAGAAGGAAGGGAGAGTGAAGATCTGCTCCCTGCCATTTCGTTGGGAGAAAAGGGGATATTCAATAACGGGCTGGTTGAGGCCAAAAAAACAAAGCCCCCTTTTGATTATACAGAAGCTTCTTTGCTTTATGATATGACGAACCCTGCCCGACTAGTAAGCGAATCTGATTTAAAAAAAATTTTCCGTTCTGAAATTGGTCTCGGAACCCAGGCGACACGCGCCCAGATAATTGAAACACTGTTAAAGCGAAACTATATTGAAAGAAGCGGCAAGAACTTACATGCCTGCGATAAAGGCGTGCAACTTATTGATCAATTGAGTTCTATGCCGACAACTTGTCAGCTGACCTCTGTTTCTCAGACGGCGAAGCTGGAATTAAAATTACAGTCTATGGCAGAAGGGGAGCAGGACGATCTGGAATTTCTGGATAGTATTCATTCTTATGTGGAGAGTGCAACCAGTGAATGGAAGGCCATTGTTGAAACAGGCGAAAAAAAACCTCGAACCTATACCGGCAAATTTGCCAAGTATAATAAAAAAGCGGATGGAACCAGCGCTCATAAACCTGCGGCCATCGCCAACCTAGGACCTTGTCCGGTTTGTCAGGCGAATATTATGGATTATCCAAAATCTTATTCATGTTCAAAATGGAAAGAAGGCTGCAAATTTACTATCTGGAAAGTGGTAGCGAAGAAAAAATTATCTGAGTCCATCGTGAAGACATTAATGACTTCAAAGAAGACTGAGCTGCTAAAAGGATTCAAATCAAAAGCGGGTAAACCATTTGAAGCGTATTTACTTTTAAATCAGGAAGGAAAAGTTGAGTTTGAATTTCTTCCCAGGTAAACTTAGTTTACAGGAACTTCTTTATCCCCATAAAGTTTTCCATCAAGGATTGTGAAACCATCGGCGTGTCCACCGTGTGGATCGAAGTGAGTCCAGTGAACCATTCCTTTACCAACATGCAAAAATTCTCCACAAATTGAAACAATCTTTCCTACAACGAGTGGGATGCGACCGAATTCAAGATTTGAAACAATTGAAAGAGTGATATCCTTAGAAACATTTAGAATAAATTTTTGGTGAGATCGACCGTTGCGATCTTCTGCTTGAATTTGAGCGATTGTTCCCGTTACATAGATTTGACCACGAGGATCATTATTGTGCATGATCTTGATGATCTGAGAAAGGTTTGTTGTTAAAACATTCCCTTTTCTATCTTTACACTCTTGTTCAGGTACGAAAGCGAACGATGAAAACGAAACTGCCAGTATTAGAAACGCAATTAGTGATTTCACGCAAATCCTCCGGGATTACTATTTGTGATGAATCTAATTAGTTTTACTAATATCGTCTAGTGTTTTATAAGCTTTCGTGTCCCAACGAGATTTTTATCGAGACCCTCTAAATAAGCATTATAGCGAAGTGTTATTTTTTGGTTAGAACCCAATGTTTCGGGCGCTAAAATCTTGTCATACGATTCTGAATTAATTGGAAAAGCAGTGATCAGAAACTCTTTATTAACCCTCAAATCGTGAATCGAATAAATCAATAGATAGTCGTTTTCTTCCAACTCCCTCTTCGCATTCAGCTTCACCAGGGTTGTTACAATTAGGCAATCTTTGGTCGCTTCCTCAACTCTATCGACCTTAAGTTTTGAGTAGTCGTAGGTCACGACCTCATTTGAGACGTTCTTTAAAAGACCTAGCTGTGTTTTATCGGCCAGGGCAAGCATTCCGATAAAGTAGGTGACGTTAGAAAGAAGTCCGCCTTCGATTGTGTCTGGTGAAAGGCTATTGCCAGCGAGTCCAAATCCGTAGTTCAGAGTGGGAGCGATCCATCTCTTTCTTTTATATCCATAAGGAGTATCGATGGTGCTGAACAGGTAGCCATACGTGTGCATGATACCTGCGTGAACAATCTTGTTGTCGTTTTTGATATTGAAGAGATTTTGAAGTTCTTTAATGATTTGTTGATCGACGATTTCTTTTTTTGCGCCTGAGTCGAAGTTCGTGCTCTTACCCCAGAACATCGGTAGCATCGGATCTTTCGAGTCTAGCAGGATTTCGTTAAAAAGGGCCGGATTGTTTTCTTCGATCACGTCGATGATCTTTGCTTTGGCCTCTCGTGATTCATTAGTGAGGTCGTTCCAAAATTGGTCCTGTGTAGAATTATGAACGTTTTTATTTCTCGTCTTTTTAGAAGCGCAAGAAAAAGTAATAAGAAGGACGGCGATTAGAAGGATTGTTTTTTTCATATAGAAACTTTCTCATGGTTGAGTTGGAGTTCTTGTTAGAGCTGAAAAGGTGATAATACAGTTATTATTTCAATGACAGTATCACGTGGCCTGTAGATTATTCTATATCCTTGAACGATGACTTGTTTAAGATTTGGAGACTCTGGAACATTTGATCCAGAAAGTGAAAATTTTTTTAGTCGCTCTACTGATTCAATAAGTTTATCGATAAATTTGCAGGCATTTTCTGGAGAATTAATCGCAATATAGTCACCAATACTTTCTAATTGCTTCAAAGAATTTGGTGACCAAACAATTCTCACGAATTAAGACCATTTCTTTTTGAGTGATTGGAGTTTGGATTTAGCTTTGGTATGCAAAATTCCTTTGCCTGAATCAATTTCAGAAATCCCTATAGCGATTTGTTTTAAATCTTCGTTCTCTTTTAATATTTTGGCGTAATGAGTTTCAGAAATTAAAACCACGTTTCCTGACTTATGAGAAATAATATGATCAACACCGTCGTTAACCTCATTAATGGTTTCAGATAAATTTTCTCTTAACTCTGAAGACGTCTTAATTTTTGGTAATCCCATAAATCCTCCATTGGTGGATTGTACAACATTTTGTACAAAATGTAAACAGAGGGGTAAGATATCGTAGTTAGGACAAATTCAAGTGACCTTGGCCCCATGATTTAGGAATTCATGCTGTTTCTTAGGTAGCCTGACCACGAAGGAAGTATTTTTATTGGCAGTATCTAAAAAAAGATCACCGTTATGATTTTTTACAATGGTCATTGAAAGAGAGAGCCCAAGACCCGTTCCTTTTCCGATTTCTTTACTGGTGAAAAAAGGCTGAAAAATTTTTGCCTGCAACTCCGGAGCGATTCCTTTTCCAGAGTCAGTGATTCTGATGTCGAGGAAGTCTTTTGAATCAGCGGCTGATATTTTAATCCATTTATCACTGATTGACTCAGTATCGTTTGCATCAAAAGCATTATTGAGAAGATTAAGTATGACCTGTGAGATCTCTATTTGCCGGGCTTCGAAAATCATTTCGGAAGAAATATTTTCTTTAATTAATTTGATTGAATGATGCTTTAATCTTTCACTGCAGAAGCTGAGAATATCCTCTACTAATTCTCCCAGAATAACTTTTTCAAACTTATCATCTTTGCCATCTCTTGAGAAAGCTCTGAGTCCCTGGATAATTTTTGAAATGCGGTCTACGGTTGAATCGATCTTCAAAATGCAATTGATGGATGATGGGCTCGCATTGGGATCTGTCTCAACATTCTTTTGCAATTGAGTAGCCGCAAGTTTAATGATCGTAAGAGGATTATTGATTTCATGGGCAATACCGCTCGCCATTTCTCCCAGAGAGGCCATTTTACTGGACTGCACCAGTTGAGATTGGATTTTTAAGCGATCAGTAACATCTTGTGTGCATCCGATGATTTTTACCAGATTGCCCTCTTCATCGATAACCGGTCGACCTTGCACGTTCAGCATACGAATTTCGCCGTTAGGAATTATGATCTGGTGGTCCAGTTGAAAGGGGAGTTTGTTCTGAAGGACTTTTGCATAGGTGTTATTCACTAACTCACGTTCAAGGGGGGGAACTTTTTCTATAAGTACATCGTAAGTAAGCTTCTCTCTAAAATCGATTCCGGTAATATTATAATATTCTTCGGATGCATTCATTTCAGCTTTGAGAATGTCCCATTCCCAGTCCCCGATGTGCGCAAGTTCCTGTGCTTCTGAAAGCTGTCTGGCGCGTATTTCCAGTCTTTCCTGGGCAAGATTACGCTCATCAATTGCACGGCTTAAGCTTTCAGTCATTTTATTAAAAGAAATAGCGAGTTCAGTCAGTTCATCCCTGGAATTGGCGATAATATCCAGGGATTCAATGCGCTCAGTGAGATTTCCTTGTTCAATGCGGATGGTTCCGGCCTTTAAGATCTCAATTCTTTTTAATATTTTTCGCCCGATGCTGAAAGCCAACCATAGAGAAAAAATCAGACAGAGTAGGGCGATCAGAAATGTCAGCTGAAAGAGAGTTGAAGAGAGCCATCGTGCAGCTTCACCTAAAGTTTTTGAATAATCACCTTCAAGCACGGTAAGCCTGTTATTAATCTCATCAATTGTTGCAATGTAGTGATTGCTTAATTCGGGTGTAAATTTTTTATTTAAAACCAGCGCATGAATTTCATCTGCAATGTTTTGTAGATTCTTAATCTCAGCGTCACCTTGAGTCCATAGTTCTATCGATTTTTTGAGATAACTGAGGTTATGAAACCTTTTAAAAAGGAGGGCCATTGCCATGATATCATCAGGATGATTTTGTCCCTTCCTGAATGCTTCGCGCACGATGTTGAAATTAGTATTTTCTTTTTGTAGCTCCAGTCGGGCGACTCGGTCTCCTAGGGGAACAGTAAGATTTTGCAGATAGAGCTGATATTCTTTTTCATTGTGGGTGATCGTGTATCTTGAAAGAAAGTAAATTGCATCTTTTTGTCCTTTTGACCAAAAGGCTTCGGCACCAACATATGCGCGAACCGTAGAAAGTGTATCTACTACAAAATAATTCATCGCCATTAAAAGTATAATGAACGTCGAAAAGACGAGGGTTATTAAGGTCAGTTTCTTTTTAATAGACAAGGTACGGCCCGGATAAACAAAATTTTATTATTTCACTATTTGCCCTGCGAATCATTAAGAGTCAATATCTGTTCAGAATAAGGTGATTTAAATCAGATAATTTAGACAATAAAAAAGGCTCCCGAAGGAGCCCTTTTTAAATTTTGGTACTTTCTGAGAAGAAGTTGAGCGGCTGTCTTACATCGACCAGACCGCCTCCTTTAGGTTTAGGGAAATCGATCATTTTCAAAATATTGGACATGCAGCTGATACCGCGATCAGAGAATTTTGTCTGTGCGGACTTGATATTAACTTTAGACACTTTACCATCTCCCTCAATCCGGAAATTGAGATCGACAATTCCTTTAATTTTTTCTGATTGTTCCTGAAGCTCCTGCTGGTAGCAAAATTTAAACTGGGCAAGGTATTCACCCAGAATTTTTCTCAATATTTCCGGGTCGATTGATCCCAGGACGACAGTGTCTGCCTGAACAAAAGCAGTATCGATTCCCTTTTTATTGGCAAGTCCTTTAGTTGTTGTTGAGCGGTCGTAGTTTCCAACCGCATCTTTTCCGCCAAGGCCGCTACCGTCGCCAATACCCGCCGGAGCTCTGTAGTCACCGGTTAAATTGTTTCCTTTATTGGCAACTCCTTTACCTCCAGTCACGCCAAGAGCTCCTTCAGAGCCGGAACCGGCTGCAAGAGTCATTGTCGAACTGTTGCCCATCAGCGCTTTTAATCCTTTTCCTTTGAACTCGTAACCTTTTACCGCCGAGTCTCCGAGAGCTCCGCCTGGAGCATTAGGACTGGAGAGCGGACCATTTTTAGGAGAGCCCGCCTTTGATTTTTGAACTTTCTGGGTCTTCGACTGTGTCGGATCCCCGGTGACACCTGGAGCGTTAGTTGTCACGACCTTGGCGCCGGCCTCAACACTTGTCAGTGCCTTTATAGCGTTCTCTTTTGCAATTTCTCTCTTTCTAAAAGCTTCGCTCGGTTTAATATAATTCATTTTGATCGAGCCAAGTTTTTCCTTAACCGGTGCCATTACTTCGTGGGCCGGAAACTTCAGAAAAAAGAGAATCAAATGCATCAGAAAAGTTGCAATTACAGCTTTTTGGAAAAAGCTTTTACTCGAGTCATCTTTATTAAAATTACGTCTCGGTAGTGTTAATTTTCCAGTTGTAGTACTCATTGGTCACTTCCTGCAAATACCGTCCTAATTATTTCTTGCTGCCTTCTTCCGCGGCAATTGAGAAGTTTTTAGCTCCTGCAACTTTTGCCATATCCATCAGCTCAATCGCTTTACCAAGATTGGCGGAAGTGTCTCCTTCAAGAATGACAGAATCCGTTTTTAGCTCAGCGAGAGAGCTGGCAATTCTTCTTGAAATCTCTTCTGTTTTTACCTGTTTTCCATGAACGGCTACGTGGCCGTCCTTTGATAATGAAATAACCAGAATTTCAGCTTCTTTCTTTTCATTAGTAAGGGCCGTCTTGGGCAGCTCGATGTCCATTCCGGACTCAAGTGCGACCGAAGAAGACACCATGAAAACAACCAGAAGCACTAACATAATATCAATTAACGGAGTCATATTTATATCAGAAACAATTTCATCTTCATCATCACCGCTGCTCATTTTTCCCATCGACATATATGTATCCTCGCGTTCTTTTTATTGTTAATTATTTCTTCAGGGTATTGTACTGATCTGCCATATCGCCAAGATCGTTTTTAAATTCTCTGGCAATTTCCGATATTTTTGTCTGAAGATAGTTGTAAAGAATAACTGCAAAGACAGCGACAATAATTCCGCCGGCAGTAGCAATCAAAGCTTCTGAAATGGTTCCTGCAACGACAGCGAAACCTGCTTTACCGGAAGACCCGATCGCTTTAAATGCCCCCATGATCCCCCAGACTGTACCAAAGAGACCAACAAACGGAGCTGATGAACCGATTGTACCCAGAATCCAGAGATTCTTTTTCAAATCAGCGTTTGTTTCACTTAAGCGTCTGTGAAGCCTCTGCTCATATTCATCTTTTCCCAGAGCTTCATCAAAGACTGCGTAGTGCGCTTTTGCTATGACGTCGGGACAGTTTTTATAGAGTGCTTCCATTTCATTAAGTTTATGAGTGACAATAATTCTTGAAGCTTCATCCTGATATTTTTTTGCGTCTTTTTTAAATTTACCAAGGTAAAGAATTTTCTGGATGGCCACAATCCAGATGGCTACTGAAAATACCAATAGCGGGTACATGATAAATCCACCTTGCTTGAAAACTTCGATAAAATCCATAGGAACTCCTTCTCTAGTCAAAAAGATTTGGACAGGGCCATTACTGCTCCAGTTCCAGTTGTTAATGTTTTCTTGAAAAACTAATTCTGTTTTGTTGTCTTAGATTGTTCTTTTATTTTGTGATTAATTTCTTCTAGCAATATTTTATTTCTTTGATTGTACTCTTCAGCGTAAAGCCGTTTTTCGATAATCTCGCGGGCCTCAACAAGCCTGTTCTTCTTCATAAGATTGTAAGCGTAGAGTCCTACAATATCCGGGCGGTTTAAATAATCTGCCTTGACCCGTTTTATGGCTGCAAAAGAATTTTCAAGATCATTTTTTCTGAAATAAATCAGCGAAAGTGAATAGAGCAAATCGATGTCATCCGGATTTTTTAATTCCAGTTTCTTTAAAATCTCAAGTGCTTTGTCATTTTCATTAAATTCAATATAAAGCTGGGCAATATTAAACTGTGGAGTGAAAAATTCCGGTAGAAGTGTGCTTGCGCGCTTAAATGAATCGTAAGCCTCTGTGTGACGCTTGAAATTCAAATGAATCAATCCGATATTGTTGGCAATGGTAGCCTCGGCAATGACCTTGTTTCGGTCCTTGATCATCGGAAGGGCCTCAACACCCAGATCATAATAAAAAAGTGCCTTTGTAAAATCTTTAGAAAGTGAGTAGCATGTACCCAATGCATTCCAATAAAACGGATTAGTCTTATTCTTGTGCATTTCGACTTCAAGCAGTTCCAGACCTTTTGCAATTTTCTTCTGGTGGCAGGCAAGTAATGCTTTAGAAATAAAATCTTTCTCGTTTCCGTCCAGTTTCTCCAGGCGATTTGTGTTATATCTCATCAGTGATTCTTCGCTCAATAGGTCAGCATCGCCTGTTTCAATCTTTTTATTAAAGCTCTGCCCGGCACAACCCATCAAAAGGGCTGATGCCAGAAGTAGAACTTTTTTAAATGATTTTGTACCCATGTTCATTCTCATTTTTATTTTCTCTGACCTCTAATCAGATCAAGAGTATTTGAGAAGATAATTGCCGAGTGAAAGTTTAAAGTCTCTCTAAGTTCATCAGCTTTTTTACTGCTGATATCCCGGCTGCTACTTCTGCTTTCTGAGAATTTATCATGTTTTTGAACTTCGAAGAAAAAATTATTTTTCTGCAAATATGCCATTTTTTCCTTATCAACTTGCAAGCCCTTAGCGGTCAGTGACTCAGTAATTTGGCGCATACCCTGTTTAAAGCCCTCTAAATACTTGCTGTCTACCCCTTGAGGTACATAAGTATTGATCGAATCTACCAATGAATAATAAGGCATAGAGAGCACTTCCCGGATAAGCAATATCTCCTGCGGAGTAGAGTCTTTTGAGAGGGAAATAGCCTCTTTGTTAAGCTCATTGATTATTGAAAAATACTGTTCCATTTCAGAGTTGAATTTTTCATCGTCGAATTTAGGCATAACTGAAAATTCAAATTTTTGTGTCTGAACTTTGGTTCTGAATTCCATAACTCTATCGTACTGGTCAAAATTTCCCTTGAGATTAAGGCCGGGAATGGCATCGTTCATTGCATTTATTTCTGCCTTCATTTTTTCTTTCATGGAAGGTGGAGCCTGCCAGAATTTATACTTTAAATAGCGCCCCATTTGACGTGCCAGTTTATCATTATCAGAGTGCGCCTGAAAATAGGCTCGCACCTCTGACATTTTATCGTTCAGAATCAGACGCTCAAAATTATCCATTTGAGTTTTTTCAACAAATTTTTTATCGAGTTTACAGCTTTTATATTCATCTTCCAGTTTGAGCAATTTTACTGTCTCAGTATCCTCAATCGTACTATTGCTTAATGCCAGCTCGTAAAAGCTGTCCTTTTCAATAAAGGTGACATCGCAGAATCTTTTTGAAATATGATTGGCAAGCTCAGAGGAGAGTTCAAAATTCTGAAGCAGTCTATAGCCTTTAGCCAGTACAAGCACTGAAGGTGTAATTTTTAGCAGGTCCTTGTTGTCGTAAAGCTCTAAACTTTTCTTTAGCCATTTATACGATTCTTTGGCCTTATTCTGTTCCTGGTAAAGAGTCGCAATAGCATAGGCGGCTTCAGCTTTAGTTCGCTTAGGGTATTGCTTGGAATCGTAAATGGATTCATATCCCTTCATGGCTTCTTTGTAGTTACCAAGTTTTTCCATCGCCTGATATTTATCAAACAGCAAACCACCGAGAATAGCGATTGAGTTCTGAATATAGTCTGGATTGAAACTTAAATATCCTTTTTCGATTTTTGAAATCCAGTATGCAAGCTTGTCAGTTTTCTTCTCTTTGATATATGAATCGAGGACCTGAGTCAGCATTTCTCGATGGATGACAGTGTCTTGCCTATAGTTTTTCCTATAGACCAGGAGAACATTAAGCGCCTTCTTGGTCTGGTGAAGTTCGAAATATTTATTAAAAAGCTTTTGGTAAATGGTCTGCGATTTATCAGATACGGGATAAATAATAACAAAGTTTTTAAAGGCGAAAATGGTGTATTCATCTTCGCGGGCCTGTTTTAATTTTGCCAGCTCAATGGTTGAGAGCAGGGAGTCCAGAGATTTTCGGGTGATTTCTCCATTGTCTTTTATCAACTTTGAATTCATAACAGCACGGACGTAGTATTTCATAGCTGTCTGGTAATCGTGAGTTGAAAGGGCAGTTTCACCCTGGTAGTAGCGATATTGATTTTTGTTCTTTTTGTCCAGTACTGAGAGAATATCAAAATAGCGCATAATCTTTTTGTAATCTTCCTTGCTGTACTGAACTTCTTCCCGTGTCTTGTCTTTGACAAGATTAATCTGCATGAAACCAGCGACAACTTTAATTTTATTCATCGCCTGAGAGATATCATCCTGATCCAGTTTGTTCTTTTTGCTTAGTTCAAGAATATGGTTGGAAGTTTCAAAATAAAGATTGTCCTGCTTGCTTTCCCGGTATATATCCAGTTGCGCCAGACGCACTTTCATTTCGCCGACGGCATCCTTTCTTTTGTGGGTGTCTTTAAGCGCCGCTTTTAAGACTTCTTCAGTAAGAGAGAAATTATTTTTATTCATGGAAGACTGGGCCAGAAGCAGTAGGGAAGGCGAGGCAGGGCTCATGTTTTTTTCAAAAAAATCTATCCCTTCTCTTGTCGCATCCGCCTGAACAAAGAAAATACCGATGGCACTATTAATCTGTTCTCTCATAGAAACGAATTTTTTATTTTTTGTTGTCTCAAATGATTCCTTTATCAAATCGAGCGCCTTTTTAAAATTGCGCTCCTTTAGGTAACACCATGAGGCGTTGTATAAGTGCTTTCCATACCATTCATCGTTATTGGTTTTAAGAACGTCGTTGTAATACGAAATGGCGTCGTGGTATTTTTTATTGTTGTAGTAGTATTCCGCCAAAGCTGTTTTAGCGTTGTACATGGTCTTTGAATTTTCTTTACTGAATTTTATTGATAATTTTAAGAATTGTTCGGTGTCGTGTCCTGTTCCAAAGTCGCGGGAGTTAATGGCCATTGCATAATATATTTCGCTTGTGCGCTCATATTTTGGATAGTCGGCCATAAGCCCAAGAGCAAATTTCTGGGCGGTCATATATTGCTCTCGTGAAGATTTAAAGAAGGAGTCCTTTCCGTTTGCGGCGACGGATTTCGGGTCAGCCTTAAGAAGATTGAGGTTTTCTTTTTCTTTAATTAATTTTATTTTTTCAGAGTAGAGCTCAAACAGACGATGCTTTAATTCCGGGCCGGAGTAATTATTACTTTTAATTGTCTGAATTTCTTTATTAACAAGACCCATCAGCTTTGACCATTTTTCGGCGCTTTCCACTGCCGGGTCAATTGCTGGTTCCGTGGCATAAAGCCCGGAAGAAAATGTAAGTGTTAGCAATAAAGTTTTAATCATAGTTTTTGGACCCTTCGTCGTTTATCTTAAGTTTTCTATCTCACGTCTGTTTTCAAAATCAAAATTATTTTTTTCAAGAAGTGAGCGCTTGAAGACCTTTCTTTCGCGCTCTGCTACGGTTAAATCTCCCGGTGCGATGATCTGCCCTTTAACTTCCATGGCGCCCAAGTCTATGGTTTCATACTCTTTATATTTGTACACCGTGTTTTTTTTCTCTTCCGCATCTGTGCCGATTGAAAAAGTCAGTGCAATAAATAAAATGATAAACAGTTTCATATGTATTTCCTTTGATTAGTTTTTTTCAACAGCTTCGTCTTCATTGCCTTTGCATTGAGATTGTAAACCAAATGAGTAGTCACCCAATTCATCAGCCCAGAAAGATCCGTTGAAATCAAAAAAATACTGGTCCTTTTTACGGTTAACATTTGTTTCTGAACCTCTATTACGGTTGAACTCCTCGCCAGCTTTAGTGTTATAAATTTCCTCTCTTTTTTTGGAAAGTAGCTCTAACTTGAGGTTAAACATAGAGTAACTGTGCTTGTGAATCTCGTTAGTGAACGTAAATATCTCTTTTTTAATATAATAGTTGATCTTGGCGCTGATGAAATTTATTGTAGAATTTAGGTTTCCTTCAAGATCAGCGGTAAATTCGTTCTTATTTTTTAATTTTTTTAACAGAGTTAATTCGTCTTTAGCCGCTTTTAAACTGGCAAGATCAAGGTTAAATTTTACCTGTTTTCTTGTTTGAGTAACTAAGTTTCGGATAAAAGGATTTAAGTTTTCTCGAGTCTTTGGATCTGCATAGTAGAGGTCAAGAAAATAAGTATCTGACTTCTTGTGCTGTCCCAGTATATCTTTTAGCGCCTCGGCCTTTGGCTGATAAAATTCATAAAAATGATCAACAACCTTCAAGGCATCATCCCAAAGGCAGAGGTTGTAATAAGAAAGTGCCATTAGTACTTCTGCTTCCGGAAAAAAATAGCTCTCAAGCAGCGGTGCTTTGTACGTCACCGTTAACCCGATGGCACGGTTATAATCTTTTAGATAGTAATGGGCCCATGCTTTATCCATCAGGATATAAGGCCATTTGTAGGAGCGCTTATCTATTTGAGCGTATATTTCCAGGGCCTCTTCATATTTATGATCTTCAAGTTTTACTCTTGCCATGCGGATAGTGCATGTTTCTTTTAAATATGAATAGTATCTCTTCAATTTATCGCCACCTGATTTTTCCTGCAGCGCCGCCTTCTTTGCACACAGATCATAAAAATTTGAAGCTTCAATATGCTTGCGCTGAAGATTTTTAATTGTACCTTTTATCAGTCCTGCTTCAATTGAAAATTTATGAGACTCGGGAATTCGCGACAGGATCGCGTAGGATTTATCGAGCTGGTCTTTGTTGAACAGGCGAGTTCCTAAAATAAGCGAGACCGAAGGAATTGAAATATTCTCCAGTTTCTTCTCTTCAAGATTCAAAACAGCCATGGTTCCTGTTTTTATAACTAGAGTTTCAATATCACTTTCGAGTTCAGGATCGATAAAAGTATTGTCTTCCAGATAGTCGTTTATGAAGGGGATTGCACTAAAATAAAACCCGGCATCAATTAGTTCATGGGCTATCTTTTTATTTTTCAGCTTTCCTTTGTCATTTTTAGATATCTGGTATGCTTCTTTAACAGTCGCATGGGTGCTGGTACCAAATACCAGACCTGCCATTATTATTGTGATCGCTAGATACTTCATAAAACCTCTTAGCTGGATATTCGTGATTTGTCTGATTAGAATGAAAAACCAACGCTCAAAATAGAATCGAGGTTGTTTCTTATTTTATCTTGCCCCGCCTGATTGTTGATAGAAGGGCCGGGAGCTTTATAAGTGTTCATTATCAAGCCAAGACCAATATGGACATTTTTTGTTGCGTGAAAAGTGAGTTCTGTTTTACCAATCACGGTAGTGTAAGACTCTGCGGTGTAAACATTTGCCTGGGCCGGATTTCCAACCGACTTGGCATTACTTTCGGTTTCAAGTTTTCCGAGACCTAAACCGAATGACCAGTCGAAATAAAATATTTTATTGAAAGTATTTATCTTTCCATAAAATGGCGACCATTTGGCAATCACACCGTAATTGCTTTTTGTTTTTCGGATAAACGGAATAGACCCGTTCAATCTTTTTAAGTTATCAAAGGCTTCGTTGTCCTTGTTGCTGTAGCTTGTATAAAGTCCTTCCAGCGCCCATTCTTCAGTCAGGTAATAACCGACATTTCCATGGTAGAGGGAGGTGTCCTGAAAAGTTGAAGAGAGCCCAAGGCCCATGCCGAGATTGGCATAGACCGTGTGCTCTTTTTTATGAACTTTGTTCTGGAGAACATAAACTTTCTTATCAGGATCAAGCCAGAGAAAGTCATAGAGATCTTTCTCGGCAGAAACACTGACTGCGGGAACCGCAGCCAGTGTTGATAAAAACATTGTATGAATAGCGATATTTTTAAAATTCAAACCTTTCATTAAATAGCTCCTAAAACGTTAGCTTTCACTTTATATCGAACTTCAATTTTTGCACCTTCAGCTGGAACAGAACCTGCATTGAATTTTAAGGAGTGTGAAGCTATGTCAAAGCTCCAGCCAGAACTTACCTGAACGTTGTTTACAAGGACAGTGACAGCATTGTCATATGGTGATTCGGCAAGAGCAAAACTGTCCATCAGGTTAACGATGCTTCCACCAATATCTTTAAGAGTTGTTGAAAAATCTTCATTGATATCGCTGCTTGTACCACCTGTTGCCAGCGCTACTTCATTGTATCGGCGACCGGTAGTTTCCCATTGTGCTTGAGGCTGAAGACTTTGAGTAACAATACTGTACGCCTTTACCATCCCGGGATTGACTTTTACTGATTGATATCTGGCGATGTATTCACTTACTTTTTTATCAGACTGGTCTTCCTCATCGCTTAAAAAGACAATGGCAAGATAGGCGTCAGGTCGCAAATAACTGGCCGAGTATCGGTCAAGAAAACTAGAAGCAGTTCTCAAACCTTGCTCAATCCCTGATCCTGATGTTCCAACCTTTACCCATTTTGTAAAATTGTTGGTGAAAGCAGCTCTGTTTCCAATGGCAGATGCGGAAGTCAGCTTCGAGCTGTCTCCAACCATTTTCCCGTTTCTGATTGATGTTCCATCAGTAGTAGTGATTGCCATTTTAAAATCAACTTTCTTTTCTAAAAATTGGTTGATGAAATTATTAAAATTGCGTGCAAGAGCATCCTGATTGTCGGCCATTGAACCAGAGTCATCTATAACCCATAAAATATCGACAGCAGCTGACTTAGAAGTGTCCTGAGTAAAATATTCAATTCTATCATTTAAAACGACAGCAGGAATTCCTGGATCCACCGGCGGAGTAATGACAACCGGAGGCTCAACAATTATTGGTGGAACTACAACAATTGGCGGAATTACATCCGGCGGAGTTATAACATCTGGAGGTGTTGTCGTATCAGGAGGCGTAACTACAATCACAGGAGGAAGAGTTGTCCCACCGCCATCGCTTCCACCGACAGTTCCACCGGGAACTGTTGTCCCGCCGCCATCGCTTCCACCAGTATTTCCTGGCAGTGTAGTTTCTTCTCCATTTTCAGACACAGCCTTTGGACCCGTATCCAGCAAGGCTGCTTTGTCATAGAATTCACTTTGTTTACAGGAAGAGAAAATGATCAACACTAGGGCAAGCAGCAAAGGCCGTTTGCTTTTCAAAGTAGTAAATAACATGGAAATCCCCATCTAACGGAAAAGTTTCAATTAAGTCCTTTTCCGAATGTTCTGATTTTGGTTTCAACAAACGTTCAACTTCAACTTACGGGCAACCACAAAATCAAAAGCTAGCAAAAATATATACGTACAGGCAGTTAGGGCGGTCTTGCTTGATTATAGCTATTTAAAGAACCAGTTTACTAATCACTAAAGCTTTTTAGGGAATAACCGACAAGAATACTATCGAAATTCAATACTTAAATGAGTAAATTTTTATTTTTATCGTGTTAAAATAGTCTTAGGGAATATCCCAGAAAGTGCCCTAACTTTTGGTCACTCGCACTATTTTATTTCCGGGAGAACAATATGTGTTTAATCTGCGTTGAATATTATTATCAGAGAATGACTAAAGACGAATTAAAAAATGCTTTGCCCGAAATGGTGTTGTTTGCTAAAACGGAAGAGGAGAGAAACCACTTTAAAAAACTGCAGTCGTTGGAGTCCCCGGAGGAGCTTGACGAAGTTGTTAAGCAGCATGTCTCAAAGAGCGAAATAAAAAATGACTACAAAGCGTCCTTTAAATTCAATAAAACTCGCCGAACTTAATTTCACCAACCGTCTAAACAAATACTGTCCTCATTTATTTGTACAGGTGAAAAGCACTCCTCTGCAAAACCCGTTGCTTTTGCACATAAACCGCGAACTGCTCGATCGTCTTGAAATAGATTCCCGCGAATTAGATAAGCCTTCGTTTACTCAATTTCTCAACGGTGATCTTGAATTTGAAGGTGTTCTTTCTGTTTCCTCATTTTATTCAGGCCATCAGTTCGGTCATTATGTACCAAGACTTGGCGACGGTCGCGCACTGATGCTTGGTGAAGTTGAAACTTCAGATGGCAGGCATTATGAACTTCAGTTAAAAGGAGCGGGGCTTACACCTTTTTCCAGGATGGGCGACGGAAAAGCGGTTGTTCGTTCGAGTATACGTGAGTATCTTTGCAGTGCACATCTCAAGGCACTCGGGATTCCGACCACAGAAGCTCTGGCCATTATTCACGGTAGTGATGATGTTTACCGGGAAGAGATTGAAAAGGCTGCCATCGTATTTAGAGTTGCACAAAGTTTTTTAAGATTCGGGCATTTTCAATATTATGCACATACTGATCAACAAATTGAGTTAAAAGCATTGCTGGACTTTTGCATTAAAAATTATTTCAGTGAATTCGATGAACATCCAAATCGTAATTTATTATTTTTTCAAAGTGTTGTGAAAAAAACGGCTAAGCTCTTTGCTTCCTGGCAGGCAGTGGGTTTTTGTCATGGAGTTTTAAACACTGACAATATGTCCATACTTGGTTTGACGATAGATTATGGGCCATTTGGTTTTCTTGATCATCTTGATCCAGACCATATCTGCAATCACTCCGATCATGAAGGACGATATAGTTTTGGTAATCAGCCGCCAATTGGTATGTGGAATCTTGAGCAGCTTGGGATGGCCCTTAGACATTTTTTAAACGACGAAGATCTAAAGAGAACTCTTGATACTTATCCACAGATTTTTCATGTCGAATACCGTCGATTGCTAAAGAAAAAACTGGGCCTTGAAAAAATGCAGGAAGGAGATGAAGAGTTTCTAAGAAAAACTCTCAATATGCTGACCGAAACAAAAATTGATTATACTCAATTTTTCAGAGAGCTCAGCCATTATCAAACGTCAAAACAATTGAGCTTTGCCCCGATGGATTTGCTTTCTGATTTCCTGAAAGATTACGAAAAGAGATTACTTTACGAAGAGACACGCTCCGAAGAACGCCGGCTAAAAATGTTGTCATTTAACCCAAAATTTATTTTGAGAAACTATATGGCCCAGATTGCGATTGATAATTATGTGGTGAGACCGGATATTCTGGAAAAAATGTTTGAGGTTTTGAGCAATCCTTTTGAAGAATGGCCAGAACATGACGAATGGTCGAGAAGTACTCCTGCCGAATATAAAAATCTGTCTGTGAGCTGTTCATCATGAGTAGTAAAAAAGAAAAAGTCGTGGTTTATGGTTACTCTGACAGTCCTGAGCGGTATTCCAATATGGCTTATAATTTATTGAATGCTTATCATCACGAGACTTATAAATTTAATCCGCGCGAACAATCTCCGGCAGATCTTCCGAAAGCCTGTGACACTGTTTCTCTTTATATGAGTGCGGCCATCTCTGATAAGTTCAGTGGACCTTTATTAAAAATGACTTTCAAACGCTTGATTGTTAATCCGGGAGCTGAAAACGAGGCCCTGGAAAAAAAACTTTCCGATAAAGGAGTTGAAGTCATTCACGGCTGCACGCTTGTCATGCTTAAAACGGATCAATTTTGATGAAAAATCTGGAATTTCTGACCGGCAGAACCACTGACCAACTCATCCCGTTTCAGGATGGGACATTCCTTATACACAAGGCTGCAGCTCACGATCTGAACAGATTGTTTAAGAGAGCGGCTGCCGACGGAATTGATCTGGCAATGACCAGTTCTTTCAGATCATACGAAGCTCAAAAGACAATCTGGAACAACAAGGCAAGCGGCGTGCGCGCAGTCCTGGACTCTGATTCAATAGAAGTGGATATAAGTCACAAGACTAAAGAAGAAATCCTTTTTTTAATTCTTAGATGGTCGGCCATTCCGGGTGGTAGCAGGCATCATTGGGGGACTGATCTGGACGTCTTTGATAAAAAAGCGATTGCCCCGGATTACAAAGTCCAGCTTGTGCCATCTGAATATGAAGCAGGGGGTCCTTTTCACCCTGCCAGTTTGTGGCTTTCTGAAAATATGGAGCTACATGGCTTCTACCGCCCTTACAGTCAGGATCGTGGTGGCATAGCGCCTGAGCCATGGCATATCAGTTACCGCCCAGTGAGCGAGAGTTTAATGGAAGAGCTAACTTTTGATCTTTTTCTAAAACATTTAGAGCAAAGTGATTTCCTATTAAGAGAAGAGGCCATAGAGAACGCTGCCGATATTTATCGCCGTTTTATTCGGCTGCCTTAATAACCGATTAGTCTAATCAGCGATAAGCTCTTTGCCCATTTGCAAAGAGTAGTTGAAGAATCCTTCTAAAAGCCTTTTAATTATAAGAGTAATAAGTGAATTTAGGATGAACCCATGAAAATGATTCTTGCCATTGTTTTTTGTACAATTCTTTTTGGAAGTGAAGGGAGCGCATTAGCTGCTACAAAGAAAACTAAAAAAATTAAAAAAACAAAGGTTATACCAGTCAGGGTTGAAATGAATACCATTAGCGGCCTTGTACGTGAGCTGGGTCTTTACATAGCTTCGGAACAGGAGTTTGTACGGGACTCTAATAAACCGATCATTCAGAAAAAACTGGAAGAGCTTTCTGTCCTCTTTAAAAATTTAAAAACACACCCGGCCATTCTTATGCAGGGACTTGCCCTGAATCAGTCTGTGATGACTGAACAATTAGATCAGACAGTAACGCTGTTTAAAAATAATCGCAAAACTCTGGCGAGAGCTAAGTTTAATGCCGCTCTAAATCTTTGCGTATCCTGTCATACACAGTCGCCGGGCACTGTGAATAAAGAACAGTCAAAAATGTTTTCTGACAAAGACATCGAAAAATATAAAATTAATGATTATGAAAAAGCTGAACTTTATTTCATTACGCGCGATTTTGAAAAAGCATTCAATCTCTATGATAAGTTCGTCAAGGCTTCCAAAAAAACCGATGATGATGAATTTATCTATAAGGCGCTTGAGCGCCAGCTGATTTATTTTATAAAAATTAAAAAAAGTTTTCCTGAGGCTAAGACCCATTTTGAAACTTACTTAAAGGAAAAAAGAGTCAATGATAAAGTTGCCCAGGAAGTAGGCGAGTGGGTTAAAACATTGTCAGGCAAAAGCTTGTGGGAAAATTTTGATCCGATGAAGGCTAAAGAAGAGGACATGGAGAAATTCATGAAAACATTCATTGCTGACGATGAAGATGGTCCGATTTTCTCATTGACCAATTCATCAGAGGTCTATGATTTAAATCTTTCATCGATCCTAATGGATTATTATAATGCACATCCTGATACTAAATCAGGCGCAAAAATTCTGTACTGGCTTGCGACCCTGGATAAGCGGGTTAACGACGATTTATTTTTTTCGCTGGGAGATTATTATCTTATTGCCTGCATGGAAAAATATCCCAAAGATGAAAGCGCCAAGGACTGTTACGAATCCTACCTCGACGATCTGGAAATCAATTATTTGAACAAAGATAAGGATTTTCCGCCGGAAATAGATGCCCGAGTGAAGAAGCTTCAAAAATTATTAGATATACATGAAGAACCTGAAGAATAAACTGATGAATAAGCTTCATAAGTACATTGCCGGAATCATTTTGATCGCACTCATCACTGGCTTTAAAGCTGATGAACAGATCCCTGCTGATCAGGCCCAGGCAAAAGCGGTGATGGGCAATGTCTATGATTCATTTGTTAAAATTGTTCCCTATATTTATTCTGAAAAGAGCGCCTTTGACCTTTTTAAAGAAAAGTCAGCGCAAAAAGAGCTGATAAAAAACCTGACTGATATTTCAGAATCATTTAGAGGCGCCAGGCACGTAGAATTTTTTCAAAAACCAGGCTTTAGACCCAGTTTAAATACTATTAATTCACATATTGATGAAACGATCTCTTCGATCAAGTCACAGAATTATATTTTCGCACAAAGCAGACTTAAGGCCGTATCCGCCCTTTGCGTTTCGTGCCATTCAATATTGTCTGAGTCTGTTTCCAGGAATGCCTTTGGAGATGCAATCAACAAAGAAAAGCGCAGCCGATTTGAATCCGACTATGCTTACGCCAATTATTTATTCCTTGTACGAAGACTTTCTGAATCCAGTTTCTATTTTGATCTGACCATCAAAGATCATCTGGATAAACCTTTGAATGTTAATTCAGAAGTTAATCATGAGCTCTATTCGTCTCTTCGAAGAGTGCTCAGTATTTACACCAAGATTACTTTTAACCCGGACAAGGCCCGGGATTTTTTAAAAAAATATAAAGATCATAAAAATTTAAACCCAGCCTTGAAGTCGACCATCAATAACTGGCTGGCCCAGCTGGAAAAATGGAAAAGTTTTGATCCTCATAAAGTTAAATCTATCCATAAATTTATCGGGAAATATCTCGTTGCCCTTGAAAGGGATAAAGAGAAGCTCTTAAGTGGAGAGTCCGACATCGCATTACTGGTGGCTTCGGGTGTACTCTCGAAGTATTTAGTTGAACACCCTAAGTCCGCCCAGACACCCGAAATTCTCTATTGGCTGGCCATTGCCGAGCGCAGGCTATCCAGCACTTATTTCTTTTCAATAAGCGAACTTTATTTAAAAGACTGTATAACTCTCTATCCTAAGAGCTCTTTCGCTAAAAAATGTTATAATGAATATGAAGAGAATATTACCTTTGGCTTTAGTGGGTCTGCTGGCACGGATATTCCCATGGAAGAAAAAAGAGAACTTGAACGTTTAAAACAGTTTCTAAAGTAAGTTTTACTTGATTTTTCTCGTTAAGATTTTATTATCGAAGAGAATGTAAATTTAAAAAGGATAGAGAAGTGGACGACAACACCAATACTGCCCCTAAAGAACAATTGGCCCCAGCTACTGAGCATGGTGCAACGCCTGCAGCAGCAGCTCCGACTACTCGTGAGCCTGAAATGCTCAATGGTGTGAAAGTTTACCCAACATCTTATCTGCCGGTGAAAGCTACGCTAAATGGACCCAAAAAGACTTTAGTTTCCATGGATTTAATCCATATCGAAGGAATCCATATCGGCTTCTTCATTCTGTGTACCATCTTTTTGTTTTACGGAATGTGGAAACGCCCTAACCTCCGCTAAAAGACGCGGTTGCTAAGAGCACTTCCCAAATGATATGAGAGAATCTCACAAATCGGGGAGATTTTAGATGTCTGAAAATTCAAAGAAAGGCAGTCCAAAAACCATTAAAGGTACGGACCCTATAACTTTACTTATGAAGGAATCTGACGCCTATACGCATCTGGATCAAATCGAGAAATACGTTGAGGAGAGCAGTGATTTGTCAGTACTGCCGGTTCAGCCCATATACCTCGCCCTAAGAAAACTTCCATTTGATAAAGTCGCTGAATACCTGCCCAAATTTTCTAAAGAGCAACGTGAAGTATTCATGGATATTGATCTATGGAATAAGGACGAAATTGATATCGAGCACTTTACTTACTGGCTTCAGGCCTACTCAATGGTTGAATCCGATGAAGTGAAGCTTGATTTTGTTTCCAGCGAGCAGTTTCTACTTTTTTTAAAAAGTAAATTTAATATCTGGACCTTTGATGCGGAAGAACCGGAGTATCCTGACCACGACAATTATTTTTTAACTGACGACAATCTGCTTTTACTGGAGTTTGATGAATCATTTCAGTTTGTAGATGAAGTAAGAGGTCTCATACGCCATCTCTATTACGAACTTGGTGTTGAGAATGCTTATACATTTCTTTTTAAAATGGTTTCAGATTCCTTTTTGACTTTGCAGGAAGAGGAGTATCACCTTAGACGTGAACGCATGAGAGATTTTGGATTCGTGGACTATATAGATTCTCTCGAAGTTGAAAATGCCTTTATCAATATTGATTTTCTACACAATTTTATCAAGAAGAAAACGTCAACGACAGGTACACTGGACGAAATCTCAAAGAATCAGAACCTGCATAATTCATCGCTAGTTGCTTTTAAGGACCATTTTAAAAAAGTTATAGATGAATTGATTAAAGTTACAGATCAAAAAAGGGCCGATTATCTTCAGTTCAATTTTATCCGTCTCATTAATTCCCGGCTGGAATTTAAAGGCGCTTTGAAAAAAGGTTCTGTTGCCATGACCCGTACAGGGGCACAGACTAAAAACCTCGTACTGCTAGGTTTTAATTATGTAAAGTCAGACGAAGTGGCCAGAGAATACCTGCACACTATACCAACAGACAGTATCTTCACTTTATTTGATTTCACTGATCTTTATAAAATCGGAAACTCTTTAATCAAATTCAATTTAAAAGACTTGAAAAAAGCACTTCAGGTCAATCAGTTTGAAGAAAGCCGCGAAAAATTTCTGGGCGACTACTGGATGGACTTTCTCGATAATACGTTTGATGAACCGGTTAAATTTCAGGCGGCTAAAAAAGACAGCGCACAGACGATAATAGAAGTTGAAGAGTATCAGATGTGGATTTATAAGAGCCGTACATTGAAAGAACTTCTGCCTTTTGCCCGAAAGTTTTATGAAACTTTTGAATCGCTAAAAAAAGAAGGACGCCTTCTCGATAGTTACTATTTAAACTATACTGTAGATGACATTGATTTCGAGGCGCTTCTTTTGAGCAGCTTTGCCAATTTCTTTCTGGGAACTTACGATGAGAAAAATCTAAGCAAGCTGGGACTGACAATTGAAGAATTTAAGAACTTTGCCAGAAAAATAATGAGTTCAGAAGGGAAATTTGTCCTGACGCCTGAACTCTATAAAAAAATTCAAAACTTTTCTGAAACTTTCGGTCTCAATCAGGTCTTTGATTTTAATAATTACATACAGGATTTATTAAAGTCTCAGCTTGAAGGGTATGAGTTTGATACAATGGAAATGGAAGATTACAAACATATCGGCGGGCCGATTATCCTGACTATCTTGAAGCATTAGGAACTGCCCTACTACAGTGGGGCGGGAAACAGGTAAAAAACCATTGGCTTGATCAAATATCAAAGTTTGATGGGAGCTGTTTAAAATGTATTGAAAAATGAGCCTATCGACCATCATATATCAGTTCAATTTTAAAAAAGTGCCTAGACGCGTTCAGTGACAACAATTTGATAATAAAAATGTTCAACGGCCAAAGATAATAGATCAAATTGTACTTTGATATTTGATTCCATCAACACCATTGTACTAGGGCAGTCTTGAAGCATTAAAAACCGAAAAAATCTCAGCTGAAATGTGAATTAAAAATCTGTGCCAGGTTTTTTTGAAAGGCGGAATCCAGCTTTTTAAATTCGCTGATCATTTTTTCCTTCAAAATATTTTTTCTTTCCACTTGCTGCTGCAGAATTTTATCTGTCTGGGAAAAATTGGTCTTTAGTGAAATCTTTTTAGTTAAAAATACCTCCAGTCCTGTAAGTCTGGCATTTTCCTGTTCGAGAAAAAGCTGAAGCTCATATTGTTCACCTGCTTTGGAATTTTCGCGCTCCTTTCTTTCAAGTTCCTTGTATTCTTCACTGTCAACATAATCCTCAAAGACATCTTCGAAACCTTTCAGTCCTTCGATAGCCTCCTTGCTGAGTGGTATATTTCCGATTTTTTTGCTCATGTGTTATTTTTTTCCTTTCTCAAATAGCTTGCTGTTAAGTGTCTCCAGAAAGTAGAGCTCTTTGGTTTCGTTGTATAGTTTTCGTTGAGCAAAACTTGAACGCCGGAATTCATTTAAAATCTTATAAAGTTCCAGATTTTTTATTTTGTCCACTTTGAGGGAGAGTTTGTTCAGTAACTGCAGTTCTTTATTGTTAGGGCGTTTAACTTTTTTAAAATAATGTTCAGGAAGATCTTTAACAGTTCTTACGACCGGGAAAATGCTTTTCACCGGATGCGGAGTTACGATATAAAGCGGATAGGGAAATAGTGGATGCAGGTTATGATCGAGAATGATCTGTTCGAGGTTAATAATCATATTTTCTACATCGTCTTTTTTCATAATGCTTAGATTTAAATAGCATGGAACTTTGCCGATTCTGGAATCAGAAACGATGATTCTGAGCTTTTCGGAACTCACTTCACTAAGAAGAATTTCTTCGAAAATAGGTATTTTCATATATAATAAGTATAAACTAACTACTGGCTTTGAAGCACCAATTTTAGATTAGGAAATTATGATCAATTTTCCCTTCGTCTCTCTTCCCGAGCACTTTACTAAACTATTGGTTTCCAATATCCAGAACAGCACGCAAAATAACACCAATCTGGAACTGTTTATAAACGAAAACCGGGAACTCAACGTTCTGATACGAAAAATCTTTCGCGATATTGATCCAGACGGTTTCCTCGGTAAAATACTTTCTATCTCTGGATGGCCGGGAATAAGAAATCGTCTTGCTGCTGTCTATATTGAATATGCCATGACAGGGAGATTTCCGGAAACGGCCAATCTCAATTTAGTCACTGACATCATCAATATTGAAAACAAGCTTCGCCATTTCACTCCTCTGGGATTTTCACGGGCATTTCTTTTGGGCTTCTATGCAAAAATGACTTTGATTCATGTAAAAAAATTAACGGACACTCGTGGAGTGACTCCGTTGAGCATCCGGGATGAACATATTGAGTTTATGAAATACTCTAAATCGAAATCAACACGCATTGACTGGCTTATGCTTCAGCTGATTCAATATGATCATTATCTGGGCACGGAGAGAATGAATGCCCTGCTTAAATCAGAATCGCGGTATGAATCTATCTTTGCATTGCTTTCAGCAGAAGAGCAGGCACAGGTCATAGAAAATTGCCTGACGTATGGATCGTCGATTAATGACAGTGAATTTTTTTTAACGGATGTAGCAAATCAAACTTGATACTAAGGATTGAGCATGAGCAACGCCATATGGAATTTAATTAACGATCTTAACAAGAAAAGTGGAATAACTGAAATATTGATAAACGGGCCAAAGCATGTCTTTGTTGAAAGAGGCGGTCAGTTCATTCAGTTGAATGCCAATCTTCCGGCCCAGGATATTTCCATATTCATAAAAGAGATCGCCGATTTAAATCAGAAAGTCTGTGATCACGACAATCCTATACTGGACGGAAATCTTCCTGATGGTTCACGTATCAATATAATCAATGAGCCATTCGTTCAAGGCAGTCCTGCAATTTCTATCAGAAAATATTTGAAAACAATTTCCAGCTTTGATAGCAATCCGACCGCCTTTGGTCTCGAACCCAAATGGATTGAATTCTTCAAGGCATTGATGAAGGCTAAACTCAATGTTGTTGTATCCGGTGGAACAGGAGTGGGAAAGACCACTTTTTTAAATCTTCTTATCAATGAAATTCCAGCCACCGAACGCATAATTACCATAGAAGATACGCTGGAGCTTTCCATTGGCCTGCCCAATGTTGTAAGACTGGAATCTGGTGCAAAATCTTTGCAGTCCAAAAGTAATCTCTCCACCAGGGACCTGGTTAAGAATACGCTGAGAATGAGACCCGATCGCATAATAATCGGTGAGACAAGAGGGCCTGAACTTTTCGATTTGCTTCAGGCGATGAACACCGGACATGAAGGAAGTATGACATCTGTGCATTCAAATTCAGGCGGAGATTGTCTCTCTAGAATGGAAACACTTTTTCTCATGGCCGGTTTTGAAATTCCAGTCAACGTCGTAAGAAAGCAGATGGCCTCTGCGATAAATTTCATTGTACAGATCAGCCGTGATACCGGCGGTCAGAGGGTTATTACCGAAATTATTGAGTTATGTGGTATGGAAGGACCTGTGATGTTGACACAGCCAATTGCCAGTAGAATCGACGGCGAATTATTATTCCAAGGAATAGCGCCAAAAAATTTCGATGCACTTCATCGCCTGGGTGGACTTTCATATAACTTCTTTGAAGATATGAAATAATTTATGGCCCTAAAGGCAACTATTTATAAAGCGAATCTGACAATCGCAAATTTAAACCGACATCATTACCAGGATTATCATCTGACTATTGCCAAACACCCTTCAGAGACAAATTTGAGAATGATTTATCGGCTTATTGCTTTTTCTCTTCTTTCGCACGAAGAGCTTGAATTCACCAGGGGACTTAGCACAGATAGCGAACCTGATTTATGGAAAATTAATTATGACGGCTCCATTGATCACTGGATTGAACTAGGCCACCCGGATGAAAGACGAATTCGTCAGATCTGCTCCAGGGCAAAAGTTGTTTCACTTTTCACCTATCAGGACAATACTAGTCTTGCGTGGTTTAAATCGATAGAAGATCAGTTGCACCGTTTTAATCATTTGAATATTACACATCTCTTTGTCAAAGACGGACAGAATATTGAAGAGCTTGTTGAACGCGGAATGAATTTTAATGTCAATATTGAAGATGATGAAATCTGGATTTCAAATGAATCTGATCGCATAAATCTTGAATTTAAAAATGTAAAAAAAGCGGGTTAGATTATTAATAATTATCAATACTACCGGCAACTCCCGCGACAATAGCAATTCCCGAACTTGTTCCAAGCCTAGTGGCCCCGGCCGAAATAAAAGCCTTTGCTGCGGGAAGATCACGAACACCGCCGGAAGCCTTAACTTCCATTCCCGGGAGAATATGTTTCTTCATGAGCATAACATCTTCAATCGTAGCACCTGCGCTTGAAAATCCGGTCGACGTTTTTACAAATCGAGCTCCGGCCTTGCTGGATAATTCACATGCCTTAATTTTTTCTTCATTAGTCAGCAGACAGGTTTCAAAAATGACCTTTACCCGTTTATCACCGGCAGCCGCTACAACTGCAGTTATATCTTTTTGTACATAGTCCCATTCTTTATTTTTAAGCGCTGAAATATTTATCACCATATCGATTTCAGAAGCACCATCAAGAATGGCTTGTTTGGTTTCAAAAACTTTTGTGGAAGTAGAATTAGCACCCAGTGGAAAACCGATTACCGTGCAGACGCAAACATCACTTCCGTCCAAAATGCCTGCTGCAAGAGGGACATAAAAAGGGTTTATGCAGACAGAGAAAAAATGATAGGTGAGTGCTTCTTTGCAGAGATTTTGAATCTGCTCTCTTGTAGCGTCAGGTTTTAATAATGTGTGGTCAATTAAGCGGTTGATATTAAGCTTTGATTCCATGCCATATCCTTATAAAGTCTTTACAAATAAGAGAGATTTTTTCACACTCCTAGTATGATTAAATCACGATGGTTTTACCATCCTTTGTTCATTTTTATTTTCTCGCTCCTTGCGCTGGGCTCTTCGCTTCTTATTTATATTCGTTCGTATTTACGGGTAAATGCTGCACTTGAAGAAGTCGTCTTGAAATATCACCTCAGTTCCAGCAGCATGCTTGACACCGAGACATGGGTTTTAGTCCTGGTTTTGTCGCTGTTGGTAGCGGTCATTCTGGCAGGTCTTCTGATTATTTATATTTATTACCAGAAGATGATTCAGCTTTACAGGCTTCAGCAAAATTTTATCAACGGTTTTACCCATGAGTTAAAAACCCCCATCGCTTCACTGAAGTTATTTCTGGAAACATTCACAAGACACGAGCTTCCAAGGGAAGATCAGTTAAAATATCTTGAATATATGAAACGTGATATTCTGCGCCTGTCTGATAACGTCAATCGCATATTAAATCTTGGGCGGCTGGAAGACCGCAATTTCAAGGCCGATTTTATAGAGCAGGATCTGGTTATTTTAATCGAGCAATTTCTCAATAATACGCCCCATTTGTTTGAAGAGGGCAAGGTAACATTTCATTCTGACGTCAAATCGCTTTTAATGCCTATTGATAGCGCATTGTTTGAAATGCTGATGATGAACCTGATTACCAATGCGCTTATTTATAATAAGTCCTCCGAAAAAACGGTTGATATAGAATTAACGGTGGCCAATAATCAAGCCGTTCTCGATTTTCGGGATAATGGTATGGGAATTGAGCGCAGCAACGTTAAGAAAATCTTTAAAAAATTTTACCAGGTCGGAAAATCTACAAAAGGGAGCGGACTTGGTTTATATATTGTTCAGAGTATTGCTAAACTGCATAAGGGTGAAATTCAGGCAATCAGCATGGGACCGGGAACTGGAAGTGTTTTTCGTCTGACTCTAAAACTCTCGGAGCAAAAATGATAACGACAAAAAATAAGGGAAAAAAAATTCTCGTTATAGACGATGAAAAACATATCGCAGAGGCCATAAAGCTTAATTTAAAAATGTTGGGGCATGAAGTGGTCGTGGGAGTCAATGGTCTGGAAGGTCTCAAATGGTGGAAGGAATTCGGCCCTGAGCTGATCATTGTCGATTTGATGATGCCTGAGATTGACGGCATTGGCGTGATAACAGAAATTAGAAAACGTGACGCTAAAATTCCCATTTTGGTTATTTCGGCCAAGGATCAAGTCAAAGAAAAAATCCGCTGCCTGAGTTTAGGAGTGGATGATTATCTCTCCAAGCCGTTTGACCTCGATGAATTTCTCCTTAGGGTTGACCGCCTTTTAACCAGATCTGAATGGTCTCAAAAAGGTCAGACCGATAAATCTAATACTCAAGAGCCGCCTGTTGAGCTGATCAATTTTTCGTTTGGAAATAATTTTATCGATTTTCAAAATCTTAAAGCCAATTCCACGCATGGTGAATTTGATCTCACTTTGCAGGAAATAAAAATATTGAAGATCTTCATCAGCAATCCCAATTTTCCCCTGACCAGAGAAGAAATTCTGGAAAAGGCCCTGGGCTATGATCGAGGCGTTACGACCAGAACGCTGGATAATTTTATCGTGCGTTTCAGAAAATATTTTGAGAGCGATCCTAAGAATCCGAAATACTTTAAAAGTGTGCGCTCGGTCGGGTACATCTTTGACCCTTCTGCGACAGAGTGAAGGGCCTCTTAATTCTGGACATAAAACACGTGTTCTATTAGAGTTTTAATAATTTTTTATCAATAAGTTAAGGAGACTATATGGCCCAGCAATCAGGACTTTTGGCCGGCAAAAAAGCACTAATATTAGGCGTCGCAAATGATATGTCGATCGCATGGGGTATTTCAAAAGCTTTTAAAGAACAAGGCGCTTCTGTTGCCCTGACTTATTTAAATGAAAATTTACAAAAGCGAGTGGATCCTCTGGCCCTGGAAGTCGGTGCAGACTTTACCTGTGAAATGGATGTAACGGTAGACGCTCATTACCCGGCACTAAAAAAAATCATTGAAGAAAAGTGGGGGAAATTTGATATCCTGGTTCACTCGCTGGCATTTGCCGACAAAACGGATTTAAAAGGACGTTTCGTCGAAACTTCACGCGAAGGTTTTAAAATGGCCTGTGATATTTCAGCCTTCTCGTTGATTGGTTTATGCAATACTCTCAAAGATAATCTAAACGACGATGCATCAGTTATCGCTATGACTTACCATGGCTCTGTGAAAGTTTTAAAAGGCTACAATGTTATGGGGGTTGCGAAAGCTGCTCTTGAAGCTTCTACCAGATATTTAGCTGACGACATGGGACCATCAAATATCCGGGTCAATTGCATTTCAGCTGGACCAATCAGAACTCTGGCCGCATCAGGTGTACCTGGCCTTAAAGATTTTCTGAAGGTAATCGAAGAAAAGGCTCCTCTAAGAAAAAATGTCACTCAGGATGATGTCGGTGGAACTGCTATTTATCTCGCCTCAAGGCTTTCTCATGGAGTGACCGGACAGGTTCTCTACGTCGATTCTGGTATCAATATCATTGGCGCTTAATAAAGTGCTTTATTGGCTTAAATATTTGGCTGGGAAAAAGTGAGAGATCTTACTATCTCCTGGTCAACTCCCCGAAAATACAAACCTCATAAAGATTCAATATTTTTAGTCATATTGCCGATTTAGAATAGATTTATTTCCAAACAAAAAATGAGGACTTTATAATGGCCCCCAAAACAGTCTCTCGTCTTGAAGCAAATCGGGAAGTCAGAAGAATTTTTGTCAGGCATGGGATTGATACAACAAAAGTACATTTTTCAGTTGCTGGAAGAACTCTGCTTTTGACCGGCGGTCTTTATAAAGAAGGCGGTCAGGATGTCGACACAAAAAATATAGATACAGTCATGCAGGAATTAGGTCGCTTAGGCGTGACAGTCAGCTGTGAGCTTGAGAATTGGATTATTACAGAGGGGAATATTACTAAAAAAGGCGGACCGGCAGTAGACCCGGCAGCTCAGGCAAACAAAGTCAAAGAAGCCGCTGCGGCGACAGTCAATAAAGGAAAAGCCTAAGGTACCACGATCCAATATCGAGGTGTAATTGAAAAAATTAATTATAATTACTCTATTGTCTTTGAGTTTCACTGCCTATTCTGATGACTGTATCGAGACTAATAATGAACTAGAAACATCTAGCGGCTCTTTTGTATTTAATAGTCTCGAATTATGTAAAGAAGCATATAATGTTGGACATGATTGCGATGTGGCATATGCCAAACTACAAAAAAAAGATCCGAAGGCAAATCTAGTACCCTGCAATGAAGTTTTAAAAAAATTTATGGACGTTCATAGTTCTGAAGTAACTACTGTGATTGCAAACGATTTTTAGAATTTAATTATAATGAAAATGATCGTGAATATATTGCACTGATTTTTTCACGTTCGATTCCGGAGTCTGTTGAAGAACTCCGTGTCCCAATCCACAAATCCATTTATCCAGCGGCAGACCGGCATTTTCGATTTCTCTCCAGAACTGATTTAATTTCTGTTCGAGTATCGGCCAGTCGTAATGAAGATAGCTCGGATCGATATTTCCCTGGATGTAATAGTCTTTCCCCAGTATTTTAAGCGCCTCTTTCAGCGACATTCTCCAGTCAATTCCAAGCACGTCGATATTTTTATCTTCAATGGCCTGCAGGTAATTTAAATGGGTAAGCTTCGAGTAATAAACAATTTTTTTGTTAGGGTGAATTTTCTTAAATTCAGCCGTGATTTCTTTTATTGCCGGTAAAATGAATTCTTTAAAATCGGGGAGAGCGACTTCTCCGACTGCCGTATCAAATAAGCAGATGGCATCAGCTCCGCCCTGGGCCTGGAGACTCATTTCGCTAAGAAGATTCGGCAATATTAGTTCAAGAAATCCCTGAAAACGTCCGTCGTAAAAACCCTTCTTTGAGCTGGTAAGATTTCCGGAGTGAGAACCTTCAACAGCATACGTATAAAGAGTGAAGGGAGCACCTACAAAACCTAAAAGTGTTTTAGATGCCGGAAGTTCAGCTCTCAGAAGTTCTGTCGCATCTTTTTGAAAAGCATAATAGGATTTCGAGTCTTCAATGATTTTACATTTTTTTACATCAGCGGGCGTTTCAAGTTTAAATTTTAAAACCGGACCTGGCTCATAGGTAAGTCCAAGACCCAACTGTTCAAGCGGAAATAATAGATCGGAAAATAATATAGCCGCATCGAAATTAAAATCGCGAATGGGCCCCATGGTAATTTCGCAGGCAAGCTTGGGGTCCTTACACATGGTCATGAAGTCAGAATCTTTTTTAATGTTCTGATAATGAGAATGATAGCGCCCCGCCTGTCTCATGAACCAGACAGGCACTTCTGTTTTGCCGTTTTTATTTTTTATTCTGTCGTCAAATAGTCCCATTTGTAATCCTTAGATATATTTATTTGTTTATAATTAATTTGTATCCAATACTTCGAATGCTTTGAATCTCAATACTTTTTTCTGAATCTGTCTCACACCATTTACGGAGTTTCACGATATAATTGTCGACGGTGCGATTTGAAGGAAATTTATCCTCACCCCAGATTTGATTGATTATTTCTTCCCTTTCAACTGCAGTATTTTGTTTTTTATATAATAGTTCCAGAATGGCACATTCCTTTTGAGAAAGTGATATTATAGTTCCCCTGGCATCCTGTACTTCATATCTTCGAAACCAGATTTTAAGATGACCGTGACTGATCTCTTCCGGCAGGGTTTCCATACTTGTCTGGGTCTTTAAAATGCGCTCAAGCCGTAGGATTAATTCCTTCAGTGCAAAAGGCTTGGTGATATAATCTTCAGCACCTATTTCAAGTGCTTCTACTTTTGTTTCGGGATCGTTTAACGCCGATAAAAAGAGCAGTACAAAATCTTTTCTGGCCGCTCTGAACTCTCTGGCCAGAACAATTCCGTTAGTGTCGGGCAAACCAATGTCCATCAAAATAAGATTGGGATTGTTGCACTTGAAAAGATTTTTGGCCTCGGCACCATTTTGGGCCCATACACACTGGTGTCCAAGGCCCAGGAGGTAGTCAAGAAGAGTGCTGCCTAAATTCATTTCGTCTTCAACTATCAGTATATTAAGCACGAAGATCCTCGCTGCTCTTAAAAGTAAGAGAGAAAATTAAATTTTTGTCTCCAAGAATTTCCATTTTACCATGCATTTTTTCCAGGAGCCTTTTAGTGAGATAAAGCCCGATCCCCGAGCCTTTGCCTGAATTGTGTTTGTAAAAGAGAGTTCCCAGCTTATTTTTATCGCCGCTAAACTCGCCCTGATCCTGATAGGTGAAAACAATATTATCGGAAACTTTACTGATCTTTATGAATACGTTTTTTGAGCTGGTGTGAGTGCGCGTATTTTCAAACAGATTTTTGATCATCAATTCTAGCGCAAATTCGTCAGCAACGACAGTTGTCTCAGGATCAGCAGCATCGATCTCAATGGAAAGTCCACCCGCCCATTTTTTAGATAGGCTCTTTATTAGAGGAATTATTTTTAAAGAAGTGAGATTCAGCTCTCCGCCTCTTTCAATGCGCGAAAGCTGCAGAATTTTGTCCATTTGAGTTTCAAGCTTTCCGGTATCTTCTATAAGTCGGGCACTGAGAGTATTTAAGGTCGCATCGTTTTTACTTGCCAGGATTTCATTGATGACTTCACCTTGCAGACGGATGCTTGCAAGCGGCGTTTTCAACTCATGTGTAAGGGAAGCAAAAAAGGCCTGCAGCGATTTAGTTTTTCTTTGGTCTTTTAAATAAAGAATGAAGAGGCTTATTGAAAGCATTAACAATAAAAGGAGAAAAGTTCCGCCTTCCCAGACAATCATCTTTGTCACGCGAACACGATCGGTGTGCGCAATGATATTTTCAAAATTAAAAAGAAGATATATCCACCATCCGCCGAGTAAAAGCAGAACGGCTGCCCACACTAAAGAAAGTGAAAAAAGCAGCCGGGAAGATTGATCCAGTGGATTTTTTATTCTCATTATTGCAGACGGTGCTCCAGTCTGTGCTCTAGATCTCTAATGACGGCATCGTCGTGAGCGAGGCTGACAAATCCAACCTCATAAGCGTTTGGCGCAAGATAAATTCCTCGCAGAAGCATAACTTCAAAAAGCTTGTTGAAATTCTCTGTCAGGTTGGCAGGTATGTCAGAGATTTTTTTCACATCCAGACTAGGAACGATCCAGAACAGGGAAGAGTAGTGGACTATTTTAAACATGGCGAACTGACCGTTGTTATAACTTTGCATCCAGCTTGATAGGAGAGTGACAATTTTGACTGTCTGGTTTTCAATTTTTTTATAATTTTCAGGTGTCAGTTGTTTTAAAGTAGCCAGTCCGCCTACCATCGCAAGTGGATTTGCGCTCAATGTGCCGGCCTGATAAACCTTACCAATTGGGGCCAGATGCTCCATGATAAATTTCGATGACCCTATTGCGCCCACGGGAAGCCCGCCGCCGATAATTTTTCCCAACGTTACAATATCCGGCTTGATGCCGGTAATTTCACTCATTCCGCCAAAGGCAACTCTGAATCCGGATATAACTTCGTCAAAGATGAGAAGAGATTTATTTTGATCGCATATTTCTCTTAAGAATTTCAGGAATTCCAGCGGCTGAATGAGAAGACCGTTATTGGCCGGCAATGGCTCGATGATTATAGCGGCGATCTGGTCCTTATGATCCTGAAAACATTTTTTTATTCCGGCAATATCGCCCAGTTCGAGTATTAAAGTATCTTGTGCCACTCCCTCAGGAACTCCTGCTGATGAAGCCTCGGCAGTTCCGGCCAGTCCTGAACCAGCTTTAATAAGCATTGAGTCTACATGCCCGTGATAGCAGCCGTTGAATTTAATTATTTTATTTCTTCCTGTAACACCTCTTGCAAGTCGCAAAGCCGTCATGACTGCTTCTGTTCCTGAGTTAACAAAACGAAGCTGCTCTATATGAGGAAGTTTAGAAATAAGAAATTGGGCCAATGCCAGAGAATAGGGTTCACACGCCCCGTAGCTCCAGCCCCGTTCAAGTCCTTCATGAAGGGCCTGTAGAACTTCCGGGTTCTTATGGCCTAAAATTAACGGCCCAAAGCTCATGCAGAAGTCAATATACTGTTTTTGGTCGACATCATAAATATAAGCACCGTCCGCTCGCTCAAAAAAACGGGGAGTCGTATGAAGCCCTTTAAAACTTCTTACCGGTGAATGAACACCTCCGGGCACTAATGATTTTGAAAGTGCAAAAAGTTCTGCCTGTTTTGTTTTTTGTCCGCTCATTGGTTTACCCATCTTTTAAATTCTTCCATGGATGCCATGGGATAAATATTAATATTCTTTTCAGTAAATTTCTTAAAAGTCTTGCCCAGACCGCAAACATGTACGCGGTTTCTTATAAGCGGAAATTTTTCCATATAAGCCTGGTATTGGAAAAAACTGGTCCAGTAAAAGACATCAGTCGTATTGATTTTGTCTTCAAATTTTTTATCGAGTTTGCGCTCAATAAGCCGTGTGTAGCATGGGATGACTTTCCCCACTGTCGATGTCGCCTCATCGTTTGTAAGTACACTCAGGTCTGCTTTTGCATCAATCATTAAGGCAATGGCCTTTGAATCCCGCAATTTTTTAATTTCTTCATCACCAAATCCATCGGCAGAGCCGTTAACCCAGTATCCGCGAGCGGCCAGATCTTTCATGGTTCTTGTTCCTGCTGCCCAGAGGGAAAGAGGAGTACAATTTATCTTATCAAGACAGTGCTTTGTCGTTACGTAAAGATGAAAGTGTTTGCTCAGGTCAATATCGAGAGGAGCCTTCTTTACCAGCAGATCATCTTTGGGAAGCCCGCTGAAAACTTTAGGCTTAACAAAAAAGCTGGGCAAGTCACGTCCTTCGAGTTCAGAGAGATTGACTTCCTCGCCGTTAAGAACGCCTCGATGAGTATGCACAAAAAAGCGATCTTTCTTTTTGACATTTATTCCAACTGCCAAATGGCATCCGCCTCCGTACTCATTAAAGGCTTTTCGCTCTCTTTTAATTTCCTCAACTGTATTCGAATCCTGCATTTTTTGAAGAATGCCAAAGAGTTTACCGTTATCATTGCGTTCACTCGCGCATTCAATGGCCAGAGCGCCTTGAGCAGCAGAAGAAGGAAATACAGATTGCGGAAGAACCATGAAATTGATTCCTTCCAGTAATTTCTCCAGCTGTAATCTTGATGATTCAGTCAGGGCCAGTCTTTCAATTCCCGGCAAAGCGAGGACGATGGCATCGTATTCGTCGTCGCGAAGTTTCTGAATGCGGGTGTTAACATTTCCACGCAATATCTTCGAGGAAACTTTCAGATGGCTCCCCGAGGGAAGAAATTCGGCCAGATTTTTTTCAATGTTCACCATTCGTCTTGGCGAACTCGTGCCTACTACAAATTCTTTTTTATTTTTTAATTCCGGGAACGTTGATTTTTTAATCAGCAGAATATCGTTGGCGTATGTTCTTTTTGTGATGGCCGCAAGAATAATTCCTTCCGGGCGTACAGAGCCCAGATCTTTATAAGAATGGACTACCATATCTACCCGTCCGCTTAAAAGCGCTTCGTCTAGTTCCCTGGTAAAAAAATCTTTTCCATCGAGCTGCCAGAGCGGGGCATTGGTGATGAGATCGCCTTGTGTTTTAATTTCGACGAGTTCGAACTCTGCGCCGGATATTTTTTCCAGTTCATCTTTAACCTGATTACACTGAGTGACGGCAAGCAGACTTCCGCGCGTTCCGATTTTGTATTTAAGCAAGCTGTAACTCCTCACATCCAAATGGGTGACTTATTGAAAATATCATTCTGCGATGAACACATTGGCGAGCAATGGATTCTTTGGCGCGTCTGATTTTTTCCATTTTCTCAATATTCATCTGTGCACTTTGACGGAAGATATCTTCCAGTCGGAGCACGCCATCTCTTTCAGATAAACTAGTTTTTATCACAGAGGGAGAGCCTAGATCAATAAAGAGCTTTGAGTCACGGGCATTTGTTTGGGAGGAGCATTGGATCCATTCTTGGAAAAAAGAATCTTCAAAAAGTACTTCGTCGCTACCGATGGTATTGACGATGGAATCAAATTTTTTATAAGTCGCGTAATCCAGCCATGGAATGATTTCTAATGAGTGTTCCAGAGCAAGTGCCTGTACGCGCTCAGTATTTCTGGCAGTCAGAAATATCCTGTGCTTTTTCTTAAAAAGTTTTATCAGATCAACTGAAAGATTTCCGGATCCGATAATCAAGACATCAGCGAGCTGAGAGTGCGAATAGATTAGTTTGCGGGCAATTCCAGCATAGCTGAGCTGGCCAATTTCAGTGAGATGCTCTGTGCGGATTTTCTTTGAATCCAAAAAGAGTTTTTCAATAATAGTCAGGACCTGTTTTTTTCTAAAAGGCAGTTGAGCGTATTCGTTATAAGCATCTTTAAACTGGCCGACGACTTCATATTCCGCCAGTACTTCGCTTTTTAAGCCGCAGATTGTTTCCAGTAAAAAAATATACGCCTGGTCACTTGTAAACATATCGCGGATATCATTTTGGTCTTCGAGATGATAAAAAGGCAGCTGTCCAAAACCAAGTACCAGCGTTCGCTGGCAGGTCTTTAAAACAAATACTTCGCCATTAGTTGGTCGAACTTTTGCTTGTGCTTTTAAATTAATAACAGTTAGCCCATCAATCATAAGAATATTTATAGCGGGAAAAGTGCGTCTAATTGTCATTAAAATGTAGAATCATCCTTTTTTTTAGAGTTATTTTTTGTTAGTCTCTGGTTTATATGAATAGAGTTCCGATGGCCTTAAAGCAGTCTTTTTTAGCCTTTGATCGTAAAGTTGACGGATCTATAAGTTTTTTCATACGCCACTATGGAAAAAGCAAATTTATGGTGGCGATGTCTAAAAAGGCCCAATATCTGGGGCTTGAAAACCTGTGGAATAAGGGTCCAAAGGCCTTTGTTTACTTCTTTCTCTTTTATCTTGTGCGCGACGTGATTCTTTATATTCTTCTTCCGATATTCTTCGCCAGACTTTCTACCCACTAGCTTTGCGTTAAGATTGCAGCCTTGCTGAGGTTGGACTATTCTTCTATGTCACATTTTATTTATGGAGAACTTGATGGACTTGATGTTTAGCGCCTCTGAAATCTTAAATCGCGGTATTGGCCTTACTTTTGACGATGTCTTATTAGTGCCTCGTTATTCAGAAATTTCTTCGCGCAAGCACCCCGTCCTAAAAACGCAAATTACAAAAAATTATTCAATTGATCTTCCGGTTATTACCGCCAATATGGATACAATTACGGAAACCGAAATGGCATGCAAGATGGCAAGCCTTGGCGGTATTGGTTCTCTTCACCGTTTTATGACTGAAGCTGAACAAGTTGAGATGGTTAAAAATATTCAATCCTATTTGAAAGAGCAAAAGCTATCGACTCCTATCGCTGCTTCAATCGGCGTCAAAGAAGAGGGCATGAAGCGTGCGGATGTTTTAGTAAACGCCGGCGTGCAGATCATTACACTTGATATTGCCCATGGCGATTCAATTATGATGATGGAAACTCTCGACTATCTCAAAAAGAAATATCCTAACGTTGATGTTATCGCCGGAAACGTCGCTACTGCTGATGGCGTTCAGCGTATGATCGATCGCGGGGCCGATGCGGTTAAAGTTGGAATTGGGCCGGGCTCAATGTGCACGACCAGAATAATCACCGGGCATGGTCTTCCCCAGCTGACGGCTATCGCTCTTGCAGTAAGCGTAGCTAAAAAACATAATATTCCCGTAATTGCCGACGGCGGATTAAAAAATTCAGGCGATATTGTAAAGGCCCTTTCCGCAGGCGCTTCATCTGTCATGGTTGGTTCTCTCGTTTCCGGCACACTGGAAACACCGGGTGAATTAAAAGGCGGAATGAAGCAATATAGAGGGATGGCCTCTAAAGCGGCCCAGGTTTCATGGAGAGGCGAGATGCCACAGGGAATGGCAGCAGAAGGTGAAAGTACTTTGATTCCATGTAAAGGTTCAGTGGTTAATGTTATAGAAGAATTAATGGGCGGTCTTCGTTCAGGTATGACTTATATCGGAGCAGACAGGCTGTCTGCCATGAGCGAGAATGCCTTGTTTATCCAGATGACTACATCCGGAATGAGTGAATCAAAGCCTCATGGAGTCCGGTAATGGGGAGTTCTAAAACAAAATCAAAAAAAATAGACATCGGTTTTTTGGGAAAATTATCTGCCTTCACCGATTTGTTCGGAGGTATTCCCAATTTTTTTGATAATTTTAAAGAGATGGAAGAAATTGTCCTGAGCTATCATAAACTAAGCTCACGAATTGCAAACAAGCCTGACGACCGTGAAAAAGTTCTGAAAAATTTAAAAGAAATTCGCGCAGAGCTTTCTCTGCCCTTTTTGAAAACTTTTGAAAAATTTCTCGATGCCTCTTTATCGCAATTGTATGATGGAATTAATTTCCACGACAATGGCCATAATTTAGGTGAGATGTCCAAAAAGAACAATGTGGTTTTGGTGCCCAATCATCAATCCCATGCAGATTATGTGGCGATCAATTATGTTTATTTTAAAAAATATCAATCTCCTTTGTTTGTCGCCGGAGGAAATAATCTTAATATATTTCCCATCGGTCCGTTGTTTCGCCGCTCCGGCTGTTTTTTTATAAGAAGAACTTTTGCTAACGATATTCTTTATAAATTAACTCTTGAAGCCTATCTTCACTACATGCTGACCAAAGGCAACCCGATTGAATTCTTTTTTGAAGGCGGCAGATCCAGAACTGGAAAACTTCTGCCACCCCGCTACGGCCTCTACCAGATGTTGATCGAAGCTCATTCGGCCATACCGAGAGAAGTGAGAAGACCGCTGCAGTTTGTGCCAGTGAGTATCGTGCACGAGTATGTACCTGAACAGAAATCACTTGCACGCGAATTGGACGGGGCTAAAAAAGCAAAAGAGAGTGCCGGGCAGTTGCTTGGACTTGTAAAACTTCTTTCTTATCAGTTTGGAAATGTTCATATCAATCTGGGGAACCCTGTTATTGCTCCAGAAACTCCGGCCGACCCGGCAGAGCTTAAGACTCAGACTCAGAAACTGGCCTTTGAATGTTTTCTCGAAGTCGGCAAGAACATGCGTGTGACTCCAACTTCGCTCCTGGCGATGATTTTACTGGATGAACCAACGGGAGCATTAAAATGGGAAGAAATGCTGAATAAGGCACGCAAGATCATTATTTATTGCGAAAAATTCAATGTGCCTATAACTGATTCCATCAAGCCTGAAAATCTGGAAAAATCGCTTGAACGGGCCATCGATATTCTTATCGGAAATAAAAAAGTTGAAGTCATCGGCAATACTTCTTCACAGCACGTTTTCTACACGATTAGAGAGGATTCCAGAAAAGAAATTCTTTATTTTAAAAATACAATTCTTCATCACTTCCTTGTTCCATGGATTGTGCACATGGGATGGGTCAATCTTTTCAGCGGGCATATTTCCAACGCTTCTGATTTAAAAAAGTTTTTTATTAATCAGAGAAAACAGCTCACTCATGAATTTTATCTTCCGACAGTTAAAGAGGTCATGAACAAGACGCTTGATATCGTCAGTGACGCTATCGGGCGACCCGTAACGACCTTGGAAGAATGTGTGGAGCTCTCGCACAAGGAGCTTTATCTTATTCTCGCCAAAGTAGGTCTGTTCTCAAGGGCCTGCAATTATCTGCTGGAAGCTTATTACGTGTGCGGGCTTACGCTTAAGGATCTTTCAACTACTGATTACAAAGAAGGGTTTAAAATGGATACCTTCTTAAAACGTTATAAAGAAGTTTTTGAAAATGAAAGAAAGCTACGCCGTGTAATCAAATATGCTGAAAGTTATTCTGTTCCGCTTTCTAAATCGAGCCTGCAATACTTCATTCATGCCAAAATAGTTGATTCAAACCAGGGCTTTTATGCCGTGGGTGATCTTAACAAGTTGGCAGAGGCCACTGCTAAGATTGAATCTGACCTTATGGGACAGCTCAATATTAATCTTCTCAATTAGCATGGCCCTTCAAATAAAAAAATTTCATTTTGAGCGCAGAAGATACCTAAAAACTTCTGCCCTCACAGATCTCTCAGAATGGCTTTTTGAGCTGGCCCGGCTCAAAGAATTTATCGCCCATGAAAGCAGCTTTCAGATTGTCGCAAACAAGGTCATCTTTGAAATTGCTTTAAACTCCCCGAATCGCAAAATGATGCTGGAAGTAGTAGGGGTACCAATGCCTATGGAGCGAAATACTCTGGAATTATGGGATCAGGAGAGCTGCGAAATTCTGGTCCATAAGATGCCCGATGTGGACCTTTTTAATACCGATTTTGAGGATTTGATCAAAACCGGACATCAGGTACACAAATCCCTTGAGAAAAGCTATCAATTCCCGGAGTCGGGTCTCAGTGCGGTTTTTCACATTGTCTTTGACAATGAGAAAATAGAGCTTCATTTTTTTAGGCAAAAAGATTATATTCAAAAGCAGTTATAGTGTTTTAATGAAAAAGGTCGGTATTGTGACCTTAACATATGGGGTAAATTATCAAAGAAAACTCGAATCCAGGTCAGTTCCAAAGGTCTTCTCAGTTCAACAGTTCAAACAAAAACAGCGGTCCGAGAGTCAACGAGCAAATCAGAATTCCTGAATGCCGTTTACTAGGTGATGATGGTCATCAGTACGGTGTTGTTTCTATGAGTGAAGCCAGAAGAATTTCAGACGAGGTTGGCTTAGATTTAGTAGAAGTGAGTCCAACTGCTCAGCCACCAGTAGTTAAATTAATCGACTTTGGAAAATACAAATATGAGCTTCAAAAGAAAGCTCAGGAAGCCAAGAAAAAACAAATCGTCATTCAATTAAAAGAGGTTCAGTTTAAGCCAAATATTGATGTTGGTGATTTGAAGACTAAACTCAATCATTGCCAAAAATTCATAGATGACGGCGATAAAATTAAAGCTTCAATGCAATTTCGCGGACGTGAAATGTCGTATCGTGATGCCGGAATGGAAAAATTCAAGGCCATAATCGAGCAAATCGTGGCCATGGGAGCAGTAGTTGAATCCGAGCCTAAAATGATGGGGAATCGAATTATCGCCATTTTAGCTTCGACTAAAAAGCCGGTTAAGGGTCCTAAAAAAGAGGAAGATCAGAAGGAAGTGGCTAAAGCGGAAACTAAAAAAGCCTAAATCTTTGGGGGTTTTCTAATAATCTTAATAATATTAGTGAAATTCTTTTACAAAACCCGCTATTCTTGATAATTATACCAGCTCGAAAACAGAAATTACGTTTTTTTAATAAAACTAAAAAGCACACTTTGCTATTAAATTTAATGATTACTGGAGACTCCCCATGCCAAAAATGAAGACAAGAAAATCAGCAGCTAAGAGATATAGCGTAACTGGTACTGGAAAAGTAAAAAGAAATAAATGTGGTCTAAGACATAAACTTGAACACAAAAGTACAAAAGTAAAAAACAGAGCAGGCGGACCAGCACTTGTTCACCAGTCTGAGCACGAAAAAGTTAGAAGAATGTTACCGTACGCTTTCTAGTTTCTAGAGAACTATACGAGGACGTAAAAATAAAATCGACAGAAGTTTGGGCCTAAGAGTTTTATAACCCCCAGGCATCGTTACAGGAGTAGAAAATGGCACGCGTAAGAAGAGGATTTAAAGCAAGAAGAAGAAGAAACAAAGTTTTGAAACTGGCAAAAGGTTTCAGCTTTGATAGACGTACAAAATATAAGCACACTGCTGAGACGGTAAAACGCGCTCTTCACTATGCTTACGTTGGAAGACGTCTACTTAAACGTGATATGAGAAAACTTTGGGTAGTAAGAATTGCAGCTGCTGCAAGAGTTCTTGAAACTTCATACTCAAAATTCATGGGCGCTATGAAGAAAAACAATGTAGCAATCAACAGAAAGATGCTTGCTGAAATCGCAGCAACTGACTTTGCTGGTTTCACTGCAATTAAAAATTCATTGAAAACTAAGTAGAATTTTAAAATTTATTTTTGATATTTGTAAAGCTTCCCTTGCGGAGGCTTTTTTTATTCTATATCTCTCATTTTTTAATCGTGCTCATGAACCAATTTGCCATTAATAAAATGCTTGCAGTGGCCATTGGCACTTAATTCGATAATGCCTTTAACTTCTGTTCCAACTGGAATAGCTCCGGCCCCGCCATTGGCCATGCCACTGGAAATGATTTTGGAGGAAGACTTGGTCGTCATCGCACTGTAATTTTGATTGTTCAGATAAAGTGCCTGAATTTTATTTGTATCAAAAGTTTTCAAACTTCTTTGAGTGGTAAAATAATAAGGGGCCATGATTGAGTTGGCGCTATTTTCATGGCAGAGGCCGAGAAAATGCCCCATTTCATGCAATACAATTGTGGGCACATCGTAATCAATCATCGGATTTCCAGTCATGGTAAAATCAGCTGCATAATCGCGGTAATTTATAATGATGTCTGCATGGGTGAGATCAATGAATGTTCCCAGGCTCGCATCCGATCTGACCACGCCATAAAAAAGAGTAATTGCCAGCGCATTTGAGCTGACATTTGGAAACCAGTTAAAGGATTTATAAATTCCAAGTTCAGAGTCACGAAAATCGCTCAATTCGGCAAATCCTGAAGTTGCCGTTGCCGCAAAAGGGAGCTGAAAGAATGAGGTTGTGGGAGTCACAGAATCATTCCAGGCCTTGGCCATTTGCTCAAGCGGATTCAATCCGCCAACTAAATCAGCATTGGTATAATCGGTGCTGAAGTCTGCAGACATTTTTAAATTAAGTGGAGACGCGAGATTGGTCCATTTACCAATATTGCAAGAGCCGGGCAGTATTCTGGGCGCGGCACTTAAGCTCGTGGTGGTTTGCTTGCAGGAGCTGAGTAATAAAGCGGTGAATAGGGTGAAACCCAGGATTGACTTCATTCCTTTATTATCGGAACGAGACAGGGAAAAATTAGAGCTTAAATGAGGGGAAAGTAGGGAAAATCACGAGATTTTCCCCTTTCTATGATTACTTAGTGTTAGCTTTTTTGTGATCGGCCAGGAAAGCTTCCAGGCCTTTTTCAGTTAACGGGTGCTTATAAAGGGCCTTAACGACAGAGAGTGGCATTGTCCCCACATCGGCCCCTAATAGGGCAGCTTCTCTGACGTGAGCAGCATGGCGGATTGAAGCCGCAAGAATCTTGGTGGTAAAGCCATAGTTATCATAAAGTGATCGAATTTCTGCCAGCAGATCATTTCCGTTGTGACCGATATCATCCAGTCTACCAACGAAAGGAGAAATATAAGTGGCCCCGGCCTTAGCTGCAAGTAAGGCCTGGTTCACCGAAAAGCAAAGTGTGACATTCGTCTTGATTTTCTTGCCGCTGAAATACTTACAGGCAGCAATACCTGCTTCAGTCAGCGGAAGTTTAATAACTACATTTTTGTGAATTTTTGAAAGCTCTTCACCCTCTTTAATCATGCCTTCATAATCAGTGGCGATAACTTCAGCAGAAATTGGCCCATCGATTATTTCGCAAATTTCCTTGATAACGTCTTCCTGTCTTCTGCCGGTTTTGGCAATCAGCGATGGGTTTGTGGTAACACCGTCGATAATACCCAACTGAACTGCTTCTTTAATTTCAGAAACTACTCCTGTATCCAGAAAAAATTCCATACGTATTCTCCTTGAGCTTATTTTTACCTCTACAAGGTAACTGTTCAGGGCTTTTTCATCAAGTTTTTCCTACTATTAAGTTAGAACCAAATATCGGTTATACTAAACAAAGATGAAATTACCGAAATGGAGCTTTGCTCTAAAATTGACTTTACTGCTAATGACAATCCCAGTGTGTTTTGGGCAGTCTGCTGAAGTGCCAAAGCGCTCTAAAGAGACGTTGTTAATTGATGCGGATTCCTTTTACGATATAAAATTTGATTATTCCAAATTTTCCGGCAGAGTCACTGACCGCGATTCAACGGCTTCCATAGTCAAAGTCTCCAGTGAGAACAGAAACGTCAAATTTTTCAGGGCAGGGGATCTGGTCGAGTTTAAAATTCAAAACAATAAAGAGAGTGACTACTGTCAGGGGCATATCAGAAGTATTGAAGAAAGTTATTTTGTCATGTTCGTCAAAGATCTTTTCCCATGCTTTCCCAAGGAAGAATATTTTAGAAGAGGCACAGCGCTTATTATGCGGTCTGAAAAGCTTGCACTAAGAGTACGTGAAGCTTCTGTTTACCGTGCAACTCTTCTGAATAAGAAAAAAGATTTTATGGGGCAGTTGAACAATATCAATTCCAATATCTGGAATTTTGAAGAGCATAAAATTCAGGTGGCAGCGGAGTTTGACCGGAAAATAGCCGAAATTGAAAATCAAAAAATGCGGGCCCTTGGGCAGTTGCTTAGCAGGAAAAATGACGAAATCCGACTTCAGCGGGAGCTGGCTTTTCGACTGGATAATATTGACAAGGAATTGGTCTTCTATCGTGTAGAAAAAGAAGAATTACTGTTTGATCGCTGGCATCTTGATCATGATCTGGGCTATCCGGTTTATGAAAGGCCGGAAGCGGTCAGACCGCGTAGACCAAGTGGGGAATACACTGTTGATTAGCAAGCAAAAAAAATGCAGCCTAGGCTGCATTTTTACTAATGTTTTCTATAATTGTTAAAAATTTCTTCCAGGATATCTTCATTATAAAGAAAATTCGGAGCGTGCTCCAGGTACAATTTTAAATCATACGAAGGGGCCAGTCCCAGCCATTCCTTAATTAATGTGACACTTTTCTGCTGCTGAATCCATTTAAAGATACAGGCCTGGCGAAGTGATTTTGGAGTCAGGGTAATCATTAGTTTATTTCTATAATCTTCGAAAATAATTTCGATACCTCTAGCTGATAAACTTCCTGAAATAATCCGGTATGGGTTAGCGTAGAACAGTAGATTATCAAAGCTTATCTGAGATTTTAATTTCATCTCTTCCAGAATAACCAAATAATCGGCATAAACTTTTTCAAAGATCCGAGGAAGCGCCACTGTATAAGCGTCTCTCTTAGGATGATGTATCAGAACTCTTGGCTCATCTCCGTTGATGGAAATTGTAATATCATTAATAGTGAGATCTGAAAGATCAGAAACTTTTAATCCTGCACCAAATATAAGGAGGAATAGAATTTGATTTCGTTTACTCAGTAGTTCCTGAATTTTATCTTGTGAATGAGATTCTTCAACAAGGTAGGTCCACAATGTTTTTACATCGATAAATGGAGTGGGTCTCGGTATATCCAGAAACTTTGGAGAAGTCGGAAGTTTTCTTACCGGGTTTCCGCTGACAAGTCCTTTCCCTAATAGGAAATCGAAAAAGATTCGAAGTGCCTGTACTCTGCGACGGCGGGAATTATCAGATGAATATTTTTTCTCCAGGTACTGACCGTAGTTAACTACCAGGGCCTGGTCAAAATTAGAGACCTTAGTAGAAGCGTACTCACTATTGAGGTAATAGTTGAAGCAGTCCAGGTCTGTCTTGTAGTTCTTAAGGGTGTTCTGGCTTTTCCCCTGAGCACGCAGGGTAGCGTAGAATTCCTGCTCCAGAGCAAACAGTTCCGGGCTTGGTGTAGCATTTCTCATTTCTGTAGGCAGAATGGCCGGGATTGAGGGAGTGGTCGTAGTAGCGGTGTTTAGTGTGTTTAGTGTGTCCATAGTGTTCTTTTATTCTCTCTTTTTTAGTTAGGAATAAACCCAGTGGGATTTGTTCCTTCCATTGTGTGTGTTGTGGAGAAGACTAATTTCAAAGCTTTAGATGGGGTGATAGTATCTTAGTTGAGTAAAATGTACAACCTAAAAATAATCAATCTTGATTTGCTTTTTCATGAGTGCTAGAAACCTCAAGTCCATAACAATTTAATATTAGTGAGCTGCCCAGTGCAAGAGACGACCTTTAATTCACCATATCAGGCAAATGGCGATGTTATTTATAGCAGCGTGCATTTATGGCTTGATGCACTTTACGCAAATTCCAAAGATACGCTTCAAAATAAGGAATCATTACGAGCGCTAAAAAATTTTGAATCTATAAAAAAACTTCAGTCTGCGATACAGTATCCCTTTGAGAATCACGATCTATTAATCACCGCATTTACTCATTCTACATTTTGTTATGAGTTCGAGGTTGTTTCTAATGAACGCTTAGAATTCCTTGGCGATTCCCTGGTTAATTTTATCGTGGCTAAAATTCTTTATAAAAAATTTCCCGACTCCAATGAAGGCGAACTCTCGAAACTACGCGGAGCTCTTGTCAACGAGCATTCGCTTGCCTTGCTGGCCAATAGTATTTCATTGGGAGAAAATCTGCTCCTTGGAAAAGGGGAGTATAAAAATGGCGGGCATTTAAAGGAATCATTGCTGGCCGATGCTTTTGAGGCGATGTGTGCGGCGGTTTATCTGGATTGTTCAGAAAAAATGGACAAGCTAGAAAGCACGCTGATGACCATTATAAATAATTATGAGTTGAGCTCAGGAAGTGATTTTTTTGCTCTTCAAAAATTAGAGCAATTCGACAGCAAGACCCAGTTGCAGGAAATTGTTGTGGCTCTCTTCCAAGTTTTTCCCACTTATAAGTCCCACGAGGAGATGAACGGTTTCACAGTAGAACTTTGGATAGGCGAGAGAAAAATTGCACAAGCGAGCGGAGCCTCGAAGAAAAAATTAGAAAAAGAATTAGCACGACTTGTGCTAGATGAAAAACGATATCAATTATAGATATTAAAAAGCCAGGAGACGAGAATGTTACTAGAAGACCAGCACCCGCACAACAAGGCCATCATGGTAGCCGTATTAGGCGCACCAAACGTTGGAAAAAGTTCACTGATTAATGTTCTGCTCGGAACAGATCTGACCGTTGTAACCAGCAAACCGCAGACGACCAGAAATAAATTTCACTGCGTCTTCAATGTTGACCGCACTGAAGTTGTCATGGTTGACACCCCGGGTTTGCATAAATCAAATCAGGAGTTCAATAAGCGTTTAAATGAACAGGCCCGCGAAGGAACTGAAGGTGCAGACCTTAATCTTATATTAATTGATATCAGCAGAGAAATCATGGATCAATTTTCTGATTTTAAAGAAAATATTGATCAGGACTTAGGCCCGACATGGGTAGTGTTCACAAAATCTGACAAGGTTGAAAATGCAGAAAATCTTCCTTTAAAAGAAGTCATGGAGCAGGCGAAAGTTATTCTTCCAAGCCTGGAGAAATTCTTTTTAATTTCCAATAAAGAAGGAACTAATATTCATGAACTGACAGGAGCTATCTGTGATAGAGCAGAACCGGGTCCGCATCTTTATCCAAACGGAGACGTCTCAAATAAAAACCAAAGATTTTTCGTGACTGAATACATCCGCGAGCAGGCCTTTGAATTATTAAAAGATGAAGTTCCCTATGAAGTTGCTGTCGTTATTGACGAATATAAAGAAGTCAAAGGCAAGCTTGATCCGGAAGCCAGCGAAGCGCACATCTCTGCTTCAATTCTCGTAAATCGACCAAGCCAGAGAGCAATCGTCATCGGTTCAAGCGGATCAATGATAAAGGAGATCGGTATTCGTTCACGTAAAAAAATTGAAGTCATGACAGGTGGTCCGGTTCATTTAAATCTTCACGTGAAGGTTTCACCAAAGTGGTTTAAGAATAATTTTGTTCTTGAGGAGATCGGTCTTCCTCGTGCAAAAGACTCAGCTCGCGTGTGGCGAAAAAAATAATAAGGGTAAAGGAAATAATTTTATGGAAAACAATAATAACCAGAATCTTGCCTATAGACGCTCAATGGTCATATCGCTGATTGGAAGACCGAACGTCGGTAAAAGTACAATTTTTAACCGCTTAATGAAAAAAGCACACAAGGCCATCACTCATGATAAGCCAGGTGTTACACGCGATCGTCACTATGGTATTGCCTCGTTTGAAGAAGTAGCTCATCAGAAAAAAGTTGAAGCTATTGTGGTAGACACTGGCGGTTTTTATCCGACAAAAATAGAAGAAAATGTTCCAAAACAGCGCGATCAGATCATGAATAAATTTTTTAACATCATGACTGACCAGGCGAAAACTGCAATAAGAGAAAGTGATCTCATTTTATTTGTGGTGGACTCGCGTGAGGGCGTTCTTCCTTATGATCAGATGATTGCAGACTATATCCGAAAAGAACGAAAACCTTTCTGGGTTATCGTCAATAAATACGATTCGGAAAAACAAGAAGGCGAGGAGCTGGAATTCTATCAGCTTGGTGTTGGCGAAGAAGAAATGTACAAAGTTTCTGCCGAACATGGACTTGGTCTCCTGGATCTTAGAACTGATTTGCAAAAAACCATTTTAAAATTTGAAAATCAGCAGATTCAAGAAATGTCTGCGCTTCAAAAAGGTGTAACTCCCAGAGAAAAAGTTGTTGGACGTCTCTCTTTAATTGGAGCGCCAAACGCAGGTAAATCAACTCTTCTTAATTTATTGCTCGGGTCTCAAAGAGCGCTTGTCAGCGACATTGCCGGAACAACAGTCGATCCAATCGAAGGATTTTTCGATTTATTTTTTGGTAAAAGCGCTTACGAACTCGATGAAGAAAAAGCCTTTGCTAAAAATGACACTCTTCTATTTCAGCAATACGAAGAATTCAGAGCAAATAATCCGGAAGTATATAACTCTCTGACTTATAGTTACAACCTGGAAGAAGAGGGGACCGGCGGTGTTCCCGTATATGATGAAGAGGATTATCTAAGCACTGAAACTCCACTTTTCTCAGACACGGAAGATGATAATGCAGAAATAGATTTTGACAAGGCCTTGTCAGATGATGAGCTGGAGAAATATGATAACGAAGTCTACGAAAATATTTTCAGCGATGAGCTGGAGGATGAAGTTGATTTCCTGAATGATGAAGACGAATGTTTGGAAGGCGAAACATCCGCCGAATTTTTAAAAGAAGTGAAATCGGATGAGAGCGTCGGATCACAGTGGCGCTCGTTGCATATTGTAGACACCGCTGGTATCCGCCGACAGAAATCAGTTGAAGGCTTTATTGAGCAACAATCTGTTTATCGCTCTCTAAGATGTATTACAGAAAGTGATATCGTTATCTTTATGATCGATGCGACGATTGGAATATCTCACCAGGACCGCCGTCTGTTGGATATTGCCCTTGAAAAAGGAAAGTCCGTCATCGTTTGTTTAAATAAAATGGACTTACTCAAAGAGCAGCTGGTTGACGAGAAAGCTAAAAAAGAATGGATTAAAGATCTTCGTGCCACTGTTCCATGGCTTTATTACTGCGATCTTATTCCTATTTCGGCCAAATACGGTCGTCATATTGGAAATTTAAAGGAAGTTATAAGAAAAACAATTCTGATAAGAAACCGCAATATTGGGACGGGGATTCTTAACCGTTATCTTTATCAATTGGTGGAAAATCATCCTGTGGCCATTAAAAAGGCCGGAGGAAAAAGGTTTAAGGTGAAATACGCTTCGATGTTAAAATCGAATCCTCCAACTTTCCTGCTTTTTACCAATCTTTCAAAAGGCATACCGGATAACTACACAAGTTATCTGAAAAATGGTCTTCGAAAAGAATTTGATCTGGATAACACGCCCATTCACCTCATTTTCAGAACAGGTGAAGATTTGTCCAAGCGTCTTGGTAAGCGCATGAGAGAAATTACTTAATTTGACAGGTGACCGAACTCTAATGCGAAATAATCCGTTTAAATTTTTCAAAACTAGTCAAAAAGCTCCACTGGAGCTTTTTGTCGGTCACCAGTTAAAGACGTAGCTGATCATGGTGCTATAGGCGTTCCCGCCTAAATTATCAAACCCGTAACCGTTATTTACGGGAGCGAATGCCTGGGTGTTCTTGTCGTGAAAATTTACTGAATGAACTAAAAATTCCAGGCCGATATATGATTCCTTGAGTTCAATGGGAAATTCCAATCCAAAGCCCAGGCCAAACCCCAATCCACCGCCTGTATCAGCTGGGAGCTGTGTTTGGTCGACAAATTTATTGGTCTGGTACCAATATTCCATTCTTCCCACAAAATAGGGGTTGGAATAGGTAATGGCGGTTCCGAGATTAGCCGTTTCTATATAATAGCGATAACCAAGAAAAACTCTGAGCATGCTGACTTCGATAAGTCCTGGGGCATTCTGGAATCCTTGAGTAGGGTCATTAAAAAACATCGAATGTTTAGAAAATTCCATACCAAGGGCCAGTGCTGTCTGAAAATCTTTGAAAAATGTGAAACTAATTCCAAATGACGGGGGCTGATTTTCGTAAGCTATGCCTCTGTTGCCATCGAAAGTGGTTAATCCCAAAGAAACGTTAAAGGAAAAAAATCTTCCATAGCGGTAAAAGCGCTCGTCTTCTACCAGTTTGGCGCTTTCTACGTCTTCATTAAAATCGGAAAAGATATCTCCACCAACATTGAGATCGTCATCGTCTGCTGCAAAAATATCATTGGAGGCTTCCTGAGCAGAGGGGGCAGTTGGAAAACTAATTCCTATGGCCAGAAGGCAGATGATAATGAGAAGAAACTTGCTTTTCATAGGTAAAAATGAACCGCAGATACGATAAAATTATTACCTAAAGTCTGCAAAACAAAATCTTTGGTTTTGTGGGCAGATACGCCGAATTCAAAGCTAAAACCAATAGAATTTAAGCCTGAAAAATGAAATTCGCTGCCAAGGCTTAAGTCAAACTGGAAGCCTGAATAACTGCTTTGAGCAATTTTGTTATTTAACAATGCACCCATGCCGGCAAGGTAGAAATTGAGCTGAGGCTCGTCGAAGATATTGCGGTATACTTTCATGCCTACGCCGTAGCCACCGTCATTTTTATCAGTGGAAAGCCCCATTAATCCCCCGAAAGCAAAAGATCTGTTCTTTTGCAATTTAAAAGAAAGCGCGGGGAAATCATTTTTGAGCTGGTTGCTCATACCGATTCCCAGGCGGTTCATCTTATCGTAAGCCTGCGTTTCAGGGACTAAACAGATACATGTGAGCAGGGCAATTGTGGTGAGAAAGGTTTTCATTTTTATGAACATAACAATTCCATCCTTAGAAAATTACGCGCGTAAATCATGCGTCTAGTTAAAAGCTTTTTTTTATTGTAACGAAGCTCTCTATTTTTGACAACTTAACAAACCCTTTTTAGAATGAGTTTTATTAATATTTTAACTTTTTAACCAGAGACCCCCATGTCAAACACTACTACGGCCACTCCAAACCGCAATATCAACCAGATTATGAAAGATGGTGATGTTGGACCTCTCGTTTCTAAAAATAAAAATGCACTTATTGCAATCATGGTTGCTTTGCTAGTCGCTGTTATTGGCTTTGGTCTGTATTCGACGATGGCGGATAAATCAAAGACTGCTTCAAATTCAAAAATTTATGCTTTTGAATCGACTTCATTAAAAGACTGGAATGAAAAATCTGAGCCTAAAGTCCTGGTAGAAGGCATTAAAAATCTTCATAAGGAAGTAGGGAATTATTCAGGACTGATACCGGTTGTCCTTAAGGCCAGTGATGCATTGATTGAACACAATCATCTAAATGAGGCGCTTGAAGTGCTTACAACCGGACAAAAGGCTTCAAAGAATGACTACGCTAATTATTTCATTCTCAATCGTCTTGCCGTTGTTTACGAAGACCTCGGGAATGATAAAATGGCGATAGAAACGCTTGAGAAGATGAACAATCAATCAGTGAAAATTTTCGAAGGTAAAAATTATCTCGACCTTGGCCGCCTTTATCTAAAAAGCGGAAACAAGGAAAAAGCGAAGACAAGTTTTAATTTCGTCGTTGAAAAAGCAAAGGACGAAGCAGAGTTTGTAAAAATAGCTAAATTGTATCTATCTAAGCTATAAAATAACTCTTGTTTCTACTTTAAATTTGGAATCATTTAATGAATAAATTTCTATGTCTTATCATCCTCGCAATATCGACTACGTCTTGCTCGCGTTTTTCTGCTTATATGCCAAAAGCTGAAACAGTTAAACCCGCTGCCTTCAGGCCGGTGTGGATAAAAGACATGGATCCAAAATATGATTCGGGGAATCTTCCCATTGCACTTCAGTCGCCGCTTATTCATGAAGGTATTGTTTATATCGGACACAACTCCGGATCCATGGAGGCCTATGAGCTGGAAAATGGAAAAACTGTCTGGAGCGAATTTGACGGCTCCACTTACCATGCAGCACCTGTGCCATTTAAAGACCAGGTGATTTATGGAACTGTACAAGGGAGAGTCATCTCACGTCATTATACGACGGGAAAAATTAAATACAGTGTTGATCTTGGTGCTTCAATTGAAACCAAAGGTGTTATCCATCAGGGAAGAATCTTTTTCCACCTGAGAAACCATCAGATATTTTGTCTCGATGTTGAAACTGGCAAAATTCTCTGGGGTTATAAACGATCCGTTTCCTATTTAACGACTCTACAGCGCGCATCCTTACCGGTTATCTATAAAGACCGGGTACTCGTAGGTCTTGCTGATGGAACTCTGGTAGCTCTTACGGTTGATGAAGGAGTGCTGCTGTTTGAAACTAAATTATCGACAGCCACTAAATTTGTAGACGTAGATAACGCTGCTTTTGTTTTAAATGATAAAGTTTATGTAGGTGCAGTTGGCGGGGTCCTCTCGATGATTGATCCGAATACCGGAAAAGTGATAAAGAGATCAGAATTCATAGCCTCCCGTGCACCTTATCTGGAGCAAAAAGAGGGCAACGATCAGCTTCTTTTTGGAACTCCCGGGGGAGAACTGGTTTTATCTGATAAAAATTTAAATATACTTTCTAAAGTAAAAATCTCCGCTGGCGTTATTACTTCAATTGTTCCCTACAAACTAGGATTTGCCGTTGCCACAAGCTCAGGAGAAATTCTGTATATAGATTCGAAAACACTGAAGGTCTTAGAGAGACTCCACTTGGGACATGCTTATTCAGCAGTCTTTGGGAACATGGAAAGTAGAGAGAACTTTCTATCAGTTCTCTCTTCACGCAATCGATTGTTCACATTTAACTAATTTTTTTAATGAGATGCTTTGATGAAATCAAAGTACTGGCTTGCCCAGTTGACGTTTAGTCTTGCCATAACTTCAGTCGCGTAATTTGATTTTTTATTGTCACTAACTGAGGCAATTGATCTTCCGCCCGCATTGCTTCCTGCATGAGCCTCAAGCGAAGTCATTAAGGCAATATTTGAAAAAATTGTGGTCTTCAAAAGAGTGTTCATATTTTTGCTGTCGGCCTCGAATTTATTATTTTTAATATGAGTAATGAGGTTTTCATAAATATAATAGTTGTCGCTTACTCCGTATTCACAAAGTTCTCTGATCTCAGAATAAGTTTTTGCCAGATGAATGACCAGTGCCTTGTGAACCATTTCATTGATGGCAAAATCATTCAATGGCTCTCTGGAACTTCTGATGACATCAATTACTTTTGGCGTGACTTCATCTTTTGCGAGAGGAAGCAATAATTCCGGCCTTCCTGTTACATAGAACTCATCTGAAAATTTTGTAAAATCGTAACTGAATTTTTTATTTTTAGGTACAGTACTGCCAATCGTTCCTGAATACTTTTCATTATGTCTCAACAGGCTTGTATGAAAATTAGGACAGATTGTGACTTCCGGGCCAACAAATTCCGGTGAAAATTTCTTTAGTGATTCATATTCAGTGTAGAGCGACAGGAAATAGAGCTTTTTATTTGTGGGATTAAAGTCTTTTCCATCCTCGTTTGCACTTGGTGATTCCGGCGGTGAAGCTGGTGCTCGGGAAGCCTTCACTTGATCCGGTGTTTTAGTAGTAAATTTAATATCTGCTGTAGTTATTTCCGGGACCTGATTTTTTCCCACTGCCTTTGGAGTATAACGGGCCATTTTTTGCTGATAACTTTCAGGACCTGAGCATGATGCCAGCATAGTAAGAGCACATGTCATTGACGCTATAAATACCGGATACTTTTTGTGACTCATTTTTACTCCATGAGAGCGCTAATCAGGCCCTCTGGTGTCCTTTATCGGTGAGTGGAATGAAAATATTGAGAAGTTATAACGCTGGTAGGGGCAGTTGATGTCAGCTAGGAGAAAAATGCCCTGACAGCCTCATTTGAGCGTAACTGTCAGGGTTATAAATAGTGAGAAGCTTAATTACCAGTTCAATACGTAAGCGAAAACCAACGGAGCCACAATTGTTGCATCCGATTCGATAATATATTTCGGAGTAGTTATGTCCAGTTTTCCCCAGGTAATCTTTTCGTTGGGAACGGCTCCGGAGTAGCCACCATAGCTGGTTGTAGAATCTGAAATCTGACAGAAATAGCCCCAGAGAGGAGTTTTTCTTTCAAGATCCTGCTCTAACATCGGCACCACGCAAATCGGGAAATCACCGGCGATACCGCCACCAATCTGGAAAAATCCAATTGATGAATTTGCACTTGTTTCAGTGTACCACTCCGCCAATCTCATCATTGTCTGTATGCCTGAATTCATAGTGTGAACATTTTTAATTCTGCCTGCAATATTGGCAGCAGCATACATATTCCCAAGAGTTGAGTCTTCCCATCCAGGTGTATAAATCGGAAGATTTTTTTCCATGGCCGCAATCATCCAGGAGTCTTTCGGGTCAATCTGGTATTCTTTTTTAAATTCCGGATTTTTCAATAATTGCCAGAAATAATAATGAGGAGGGTAACTTTCACCGGAGCTGTCCGCCTTCTGCCATTCTTTAGTGATGAGCGCTTCAATTTTTCTCATCGCTTCGTCTTCAGGAATACAAGTATCAGTTACGCGATTCATTCCGCGTTCCATTAGTGCCATTTCCTGTTCCGCAGTTAATCCTCTCCAATCAGCAATTCGATGATAATGGTTATGAGCGATTAAATTGAAAATATCCTCTTCGAGGTTTGCACCAGTACAGCAGATGGCGTGAATTTTATTTTGACGAATCATCTCAGCAAGTGACTTACCAAGCTCTGCTGTAGACATTGCACCGGCCAACGTCACAAACATTTTTCCACCTTCAGCTAAATGTCTTTCCCAGCCTTTTGATGCATCAATCACTGAAGCAGCATTAAAGTGTTTGTAGTGAGTTCGCATAAATTCTGTTACAGGTCCGCGTTTCATTTTTACCTCGTCAAATAGAGTTAATTAATTTTTCAGGTATGTGTATGACTTCAAACATTCTTCATAGAAATCAACCAGCCTCACGCCTTCACGCGGGTTGATTTTTCCTGAAGCTATTTGACGGTCAATATTTTTCTTCATGGTATAGGCCATTGCTTCCGGATTGTACTGCATGGCCGATAAAACATTTTCTGCACTTGAACCTTTGATGACTTCTTCAATATAAAAATCGGTAGGATCTTCATCATCGCAGAAAACGTGAACTTCATTCAGGCGGCCGAACATATTGTGCAAATCACCCATAACATCCTGATAAGCACCTGTCAGGAAAAGGCCAATATAGTAATCTTCATTGGGAGTCAGTTCATGAAGCGGAAGCAGGTTTTTAGTTTCATTGATATCAATGAACTTTGTAATTTTACCGTCTGAATCACAGGTGATGTCAACCAATGTTCCATTGTTTTGCGGCTTAATATTGAGTTTTGTAATCGGTACTATTGGCAACAGCTGCCCAATGGCCCATAGATCCGGTGCAGACTGGAAAATTGAAAAATTGCACAGATATTGTGGGGCAATTCCCTGGTCTATGTCATAAAGGCTGTCCGGAATGAATTCCATTTCAGGAAGGAGAGAAGAAATCTTTTTTGTCACTTTCCAGAAAAGCGTTTCGAGTACAGCACGTTCTTCCAGCTTGATGATTCCAAGACGAAATGCGCTTACGCATTCCTTTTTATAGTCGACGGCATCGTTGTACATTTCCTGAGCATTTTCTATGTTTGTACTCTCAAAAAGTTCACGCATATTTGTGACAAGACTGTGTTCACCGGTAATTTTTTTTGTTTCATAGTCAGTAAATGACGTCTCAATTTTATCGATAACATTGGTGATTACGCAGGAATGTCTTGCTGTAATAGCGCGTCCTGATTCAGAAACAATATTTGGGTGAGCCACTTTTTCAGCGTCACAAATCTCTTTTAAAATATAGACGATGTCAGAAGCATAATCATGAAGCTTGTAGTTGACCGAAGAATCGTTGGTCGACTGGCTGCCATCATAGTCAACGCCCAGGCCTCCGCCGACGTCAAAGTATTCCAGTGGTGCTCCAAGCTGGGAGAGCTTGGCATAGATACGTCCGCCTTCGCGCATGACTTCTTTTATAGTTCGAATATCGGTTACCTGTGAGCCAATATGAAAATGGAAAAGCTTGAGTGAATTTATGCTGCCTTCATCTTTCAGGATTTGAACTGCTGTAAGCATTTCTGCAATCGTAAGACCGAACTTTGCCTTTTCTCCGCCAGAGTCAGACCATTTTCCTGATCCTTTGACAGACATCTTTGCCCGCAATCCGATCATTGGTTCAATATTCATTTCGCGCGAGAGTTTTAGCAGCTTATGAAGCTCGGAAAATTTTTCAATAACAACGATAACTTTTCTTCCGATTTTATTTCCCAGCAAAGCAAGGCGAAGATAATCTTCGTCTTTGTAGCCGTTAAGAACAGTCAGGGCATTGATATTGTCGTTAAAAGCAAGAACTGATAAAAGTTCAGGTTTTGATCCGGCCTCGAGTCCATAATCGTAAGGAGCGCCGGCATCAACGATTTCCTCGACGACTTCTCTCATTTGATTGACTTTAATCGGGTATACGCCATTGTATTGGCCGTTATAATTTGCTTCTTTGATGACTTCTCTGAAAGTCTCGTTGATGACTTTAACCTGGGAGCGAAGAATATCATGAAAACGAACAACGATTGGAAAAGGAATATTCTGCGCTTTCATTTCCTCTAAAACTTCAGCGATATCTATTCTTGGTCCGTTCTCGTCCTGGTTTGGAAGAACACACAGGTGCCCCTGATCGTTGATATCGAAATAGCCGTCGCCCCATCTGCTGATATGGTAAACTTCATCAGCTTCTTCTTTGGTCCACGGGGTATTAACGATTGTTTCCTTCATTAGTTTTACCTCAAAAAAACGCAGCTAAAAGTACAATTTTGTAAGGCCAAAATGTAGCGTATTTCGCCTGACAGTACAAATAGTAATTACAAAAAATCCAGGCTGGCCACTATAGGGTAATGGTCAGAGGGAAGCGCATAACGCTGGTAGGATTCTTTGGGGTACGGAAGAGGAACTCCATGAGAGTCTCTGAAAAGATAAATACCTGATTCTTCTTTTTTGACAAAGGGATGCAGCTCTTTTGGCAGAAAAATATAGTCCAGCTGGGAGGCTTCACGGTTGTTTTCTTTGCCAAAATGAAAGAATGATAGACGTCGTTCATAGGGCTCGCTTATGACCTCCAGAACGTCCTCCAGGTCCGTAAAACCGTACAGATCATCAAATTCAGTCTCTTGAATTCCTTTTTGGGCGATACCGTTAAGGTCCCCTGCAATAACTACCGGAACCTTAAAATCAAATTCAGTGCGAAGTCGGTTATAGGTTTTAACCAGAGCTTTCAATTCTGCTTTTCTTCTTTCTTTTCCAAGCCAGTCAACGCCGTCGCGGTCCCATTTTGATTTGAGGTGAACAAGAAGAATAATCATGACAACGTTGTTGTCTTTTTGCAGTCTGAGTTCTGAAATATCCCGTGAAAATTTATGAGGAGGATGGGGGAGTTCGAGACCTGGAAGTATTTTTTTATTTTCCTCTATCTCGAAAGCATAATTAAATTCAATGGAAGAATTGGCGTGGCTTAAATGTTGATAGTCATAAGTGACATTCTTTTTTATCAGATACCCCATCTCGATTCCGCGGTCAGAATTTCCTTTGAGGAGCGACGTATAGTATTGGGAGTTTAAATATTTTGTGTTGAATAAATCGAGACTGTCCAGTCCACCCATTTCACAAAGCATCGTGATATCGGCATCGATTTCAGATATTGTCCGGGCGATCCATTCTATTTTTTCCTGTGGCTTTTTAAGAGCATCGCCATGCGGCCCGCTCATCAGGAAAAAATTTTCAACATTAAACAGGCATAATTTCAATTACAGCTCCAGCCCAAAAGCACTGTCTTGTAACTTTTCGATGTTTTGTCCCAGATCTCTTTGCAAAAAGTTCCCTGGTAGAAATTAGGACTTGGGGCTTCGCGATTAAAAAGGGCAATCAGATCTTTTGAACAGGTTGCTTCTTTGGCAGGTTCGGTGCTCGTTTCATTTTTTGTTATAGCGAACTTTCCATTTTTATCAATAAGCAGTCCGTAGAACATTCCTTCTTCTTCACGCAGATAATAGAGATTTCCGTCTTTCAGAAAGAGAGGTGCGTCTCCTCGGGGTACCGTTATAGCGAAAGGCTGTTTTGATTCGTCCAGCATAACGACCCTGGAAAAAATGACATTGGGGATTTCCTTAAGCTCATTGGAACGAAAATTTTTTCTAAAAACTTCGGCAATATAATATTTATTAGTAGATTTTGAATGCTGTTTGCAAGGGGAGTCCCAAAGCAGAATGTTTGGCTGAAGACTTCCCTCTTCCTGTGCCCATCCGCTGACCGGCAGTCCATACTCGCTTTGCACAAAAGAGTTTAATTTTTGCTCGCTGATCTTGCCAGTTGAGAAACCTCTCAGCTGTTCAATCCATTTTTTTCGATTGGCACCAGTTTCTTTTTTGCAGTAAGCATTTTCCGGACAGCCTTCATATTCAATTTTTGAATATTCCAGACCAAAACCAGGGCCGCAGCTAAAATATAGAATTGTTAAATAAAACCATGCTTTCATGTGCTTTAATTTAACCTTATTTTAGACGGAAATTCTAAATTTATTTTTTGCGTTAAGATAAAAACCTGAGCAAATTATTTTTTGTTTTTCTTTTTCATGATGGCTATACGCTCTTTTCCCTCTGCGAAGCGCCGAACTTCTTCCTCTGTTTCAGGGATAACTCCACGAACTTCAATAGGTCTGCCGATGTCATCCAGGGCAACGAAGGCAAGATAGGCGGTTGTGGTGTGCCGGGTAATGCCGGTAAAAGGATTTTCGGCGAAGACTTTTACACCAACAAGCATGGATGTTTTTCCCACGTAATTCAGGCTCGCTTTAATGAGAACATGATCCCCAATTTTGATGGGTGCCTTAAAACTAATATCATCGACATGAACCGTAACCACCGGCCGGTTGGAGTGTCTCTCTGCGACCATTGCGGCACCCATATCTATCCAGGACATGACCACTCCACCGAAGATTGTGTTTTGCGGGTTGGTGTGGTTGGGCATGACTAAATAGCGCATTTCAACGGCGCTTTCGCTGGCTTTTTTGGCATCATTAAGATTTTTCATAAGGCCTCAGGTTTTACGATTTTAAAATAGAATAAACCTTTTTTATGAGAAGTGAAAGCACCAGTGCCACAAAGAGAACAACGGCCAGGGTCGCGCCGGAAGGAAGTCCATAGGCGTTGGCAATTAAAATACCTAAAAGTGCAAAAAAGGTTGAAAACAAAACGCTGAAGGCAAAAGTCTGGCGGACATTGCCGGCAAACTTGAGAGCAAAAAATCCAGGCACCAGTAAAAGAGTCTCAATCAGAATGGTACCGGCGATTTTTATGCTGGTGACAATGAGAAGTGATAAAAGAATAAAGAACATATAGTGGAAAAGTCCGGCATTTACGCCGGAAGTGATTGCACCTTCTTCATCGTAGGTAAGGAACAGCCATTTCTTAAATGGTATAATAATAAGCGGGGCCGTTATGGCGAGAAGGCCAACAGACAAGATTAAGTCCTCCCTGGTTAAAAGAAGGATATTACCGAACAGAAAACTTAACAAATCAGATTTGTTTTTAGCGAAACTTGAATGAATGATTATTCCCAGGGCCATTGTCGAAGTATAGAAAATACCGATTAATGAATCCGATGGAAGTCTTTGCCTGAAAGTAGAGTAGGCCAGAAATAGAGTACAGATGATTGTGACCGCCAAAGTTGTTCCAAAAATTGAAAGTGAGTTCTCGGCGGAGAACAGGCTGAGGGCGATTGCAAGACCCAGAAGAGTTGAGTGGGAAATGGCAGAACCCATAAAAGCGTTTTTCCTGGCAATGAGAAGCGGCGAAATTAATCCACATGTGGCCGATAAAAAAAATGTTCCGACCAGTGCGTACAATAAAAAATCATAATGGTAAAAATCCTGGAGTGACTGAATAAAAAGCATCATTTTTTCCCTCTCAGAAAAGAATGAGGATCTTTGCCCTTCTCGCTGTCGTGATTATGATTGCAAAATAGATGATTGTCACCGTTGTGCTGATCTGCATTTTTATTCAGATCATTTTCATGGATGAGCAGATGTTCAAATTCACAATGATAAACATCTTCCAGAATATTCTTGGTTAAAAGATCGCGGTGATCATGCCAGTGGTATGTACCATTAAGGCATAAAATCTTGTGACAATTTCTGATGATCTGGGTGATGTTGTGATCGACAATCATGACCGCTGTTCTGTCTCGGGTTTTAATTTTTTCAATGATAGCAAGAAGCTGATCCTGTCCATTGCTGTCGAGCCCCTTGGAAGGTTCATCGAGCAGTAAAAGTTTTGGGCGGTTGATTAAGGCCCTGGCCAGTAGGACTCTTTGTCTCTCCCCGCCGGAGAGGCTGGAGATCAATGAATCTTTTTTGTGAAGAATGCCCACGAGTTCTAAGAGCTCATCAATCGTCGCCGGATTCTCTTTCTTAATTTGCTTATAAAGTGACTTGGCAAAGTTCATGTACTCCGAAACTTTGACAGGCAAAATAGTATTTAGTTCACTGTGCTGAGGCACGTATGAAAACAAGGCAAATGGATAGTGCTTGAAATCATTTGAATTATTTTCTTCGAAGTACAAATTGCCTGAGTCTGGCTTCAATAATCCGACAATGATTTTCATGAGGGTTGATTTGCCGCCGCCGTTTGGGCCTAGTACGCCCAGACTTTCGCCTGCCAATAGTGAAAAAGAGATGTCTTTCAACGTTGGAGTGATGCCGTTGTAGCTAAAGCAAATTTTGTCGGCCCTTAATATGGGAAGTGGATCAGTCATAATTAGTTCTCAACCGTCTGGTTTAATTTTTCTGACAACTCACTGAGCACAGAAAAAGGATTCCCGGTCTTGGTGCTTGCCGTATTGAGGCGGATAATCTTATCAGACGGACGTATCTTGTTTAAAATATTAGTTGGAATATTTATACCGGATTCAAGTACCCAGATTGTCCTGGGGAATCCTAAGGCATCATACATTTTCTTTACTGCCGCCGGTGATACTTCTTCATGGTGTCCTGAGCCCTTGATGGCCGCAATTGGGGCAGTATGTCCCTTTGCTAGAGACAATAGCAAGGGAAGAATGGCATCATGGGTGAGTATGATAGGAATGCTTACTTTTGTCAGCGAACTCTGAAGAGTTTTCTCTACAGTCTCAGAATCGCATGCCTTATTTGTTGCTACACTGTAGCCTGATTTTTTAAGCTCCGCTTCTAATCCGGATTTAAGAGAACAGTAAATTCTTGGATAAAGCCAGAAATGCGACAATGCTTCAGCACTGGCATTTGGGTATGAATTAAGATCTTTGGGAGCAAGAAGAAGACTGATGGTCACGAGACCTGGAGTTTTTGATCGCTGAAAAATAATTTTTTTTATCCAAGGGTTCAGTTCATATGGTCCAGTTAATAAAACGGGGGCCTTTATCAGATTTTTAATTTCAGAACTGCTTGGTTCGAATTCGTGGGGGTCGCCGCTTATGTTAACCAGCGTTTCGGTTTCCAGCCTGGAGATTTCTGAAACCATTTTACACAACTCGGCGTGAGAGCAGTAAATGGTTGATGCAGCGTTAGCCTGCAATGATATTAGGCCAATGAAAAGAATGAATGTCAGGCAGGCGATTTTCATGTGCAGCTAATTTATCACAAAAAGACACAGGCTGAAAATCTATTACTGACAATACAGGTGATGATTCCATTTAAAACCGCTGTCAAAAGGTACTTTTCCGACATTTGGATCATTTCTTTCGAAGTCGATGACTGAGTCCACGATACTCAATGGAAACGAATCTTCCAGATTTCCCGAGCTTCCAGGCGCTATTGAGTATGTCCCTGAAAAAGGTTCAGGCGGGAATTTACCAAAAGCACCACCGGTTGTGACTTTTCCACCATCGCAAAAGAATGCTCCTATATCCAGCAATTTTTTGGTAACGGTGTCTTTGTATTTTGGTTCACCGGTATATTCATTAAAATCTATTTCGCTGTCGAGTCCTGTGATAGAAAGTCCCGGAACACCCAGACTATCTCCCACACCTTCGCCTGAAACAAATTTATTAAAATAAACATTCAGGTCAGTGCCATGAGGCAGCTTGCAGGTTTGAGTTTTACCGTCTGATGATGCGACAGCATGACCCGAGCAACACTTCGCTGCAGATGTGGCGGTTTTACCAAGTGGAGTACAACATGCAAAATCTTTAGAAGAGAATATAGCAGAATGGTCCAATTTGTCCTGATAAGTGAATCGTTTTTCAACGTTTCCGTACTCTGCCGTTGTGTCGTTTGTGCTTGATGAGTTGTCGTCGTTGTAGCGCTGAATAGGATCTTCAATTCCAGTATAGGCGACAGAAGCAGCAACAAACTGAGCGCGAGTCGCAATGCTTGATTTAAAAATACCAGGGACTAATTTGCTTTGATCGTTATTGCAGTAAAGCGGTTCATAAGTAATTTGTGGTATGCCAAGCAATTCAAGTCTGGCGAGTTTGCTTAAATAATAAAGTGGATTCCCTGGCTCAGAAACTTTCTTTGTCGGAGTCGCAATCAGTCTATGTTGCTCAAGAGGTTTGAAGTCAATAATAAGTCCCGCATATTTCCAGTTATTTCCCGGATCGGCATCTGCTCTTACGACAATCACAGGACGGTTTTGGGTTTTGGCATTGGTTACCATACACCATGTATTGGAAGTTGTTATCCCTTCAATTGGCGCCGCTAGAGTCGCTGCTCCGGTCAGGTTGATAACATCATTGCATTCCGCTTGAGTCGCCACGTTGGTAGTGATTTCATAGACAGCAGGCAAAACTGGCGCATTATAAAAATATTTTATAAAAACACTTCTTATATAAGTCGGGTTAGCTCGTGAACCCGGTCCGGGAATAGCCGGTGTTCCGGTATTGCTGTCCCAAGGGATATAAGCCGGAAGATAAAGCGCCATTCCTTTATCGAAAGTTTTATCAGTAAAAAATGTATACGCTTCACCAGTTTCTATATCCACGTCGAGAGAAATAGGAGTGTAATAGTATGGACGAGGCATATAAGGAACATCATTATTTACCGCCTGAGTCCATGGTTCTGATCCATCAATTGGATCAGAACTAGGGGAAGTATTAAGTCTTGTGAAACCAGATGGCGGAAGTGAGAAATACCCCGGAGAGGAAGCTCCAGAGTCATAGGTAACATCTTCTTCTACTTTAGTGAAAGGATCGTAGGCCTTCGGTGAGAGTATCGCATAAGTGGAGCTATTACTGTCCTGATAAGGAACCTGCATACAACCAGTTCCATCCGGAGATTTACAGAAGAATTCATATTCCTTCTGATAGCTGGACGCCACGATTTGATCAGCTGTAAAAGTGCTGAAGCTGGAGTCGGCCAGCGGTGACCGGTAATTTAGACAGCTGAAATTATTTGAATCGATACTAAGACGGTTTTTAACATTCCAGTCGTGCGTTCCATCTGCAAATTTTCTGATCCAACCGCCACCACAACAGGTGAGTGAACCTGTCTCATGGAGAACTTTCCATTGATTGGCAGCAGGTTCAGTCGCAGCATCTACGGCTGGAATTTTAGTGATATCGTCTTTTCCTTCTTTTGAAATAGTATAACGTGAGTATCTGTATTTGGCAGCTGGTCCCAGTGTATCATTGGCCTGGGCATTTTTGGCAGGATCGTAATACGGGAATTTAGCCGTTTTCAAATTCTCGTTTGTTCCCGTATTATCTGGAACAATCGTTTTCGGCCCCTGAGTATACATTGTAAAATCTTTTCCAATTTCACGACAACATCTGTTTTCACTAAGTTTGAAATCGAAATAACCGGTTGCCCCCAGAGCGGGTGTTGCAGTTCCCTGGCTGCATATCAGAGACTCTTGCCAATACTGCTGTTCAGCGTCGGTCTCTCCGAAATATTTTATATCAATGGAGCCAACAGCTTCTTCGTGCATTTTGTTAGGACCACAGTCCAGGTCTGTGTGGCATATTGATCCTGCTCTTCTAAAGCAGGCATCCTGGACCAGCATGGGCTGGATAATATTTTGTGTATTCAAAAGAGAAAGACTTTCGATGCCTTTAAAAGCTGAAACTAATGAACTGGTGTGTTTTGATTCTCCACCGCACGCATTTTGAGTTTCACGTCTCTGTATTGTATCAGCACTTGCATTAAAGAGATAATTTCTATCGTCATCAAAAGCCGGACAAGTAATAAATCTGGTCGCGTTGGTGGCGATCGAATTACACGAACCGATTTGCGAAATATAATCTGTACGCTTGCTGGCATCAGGATCAGAGTGTGCCGCTACGTCAGTATTGCTGAGTTTTCGTCCCGGTCTGCAAATACCCATGTCATCGCCTTCAGCATTTGTTAAGCCGATGGCACCTGTCGCATTGAATTTTATGTTAGAAATAACTTCTGATAAAAGTGTTTTCGAAGCGGTGACATAATTGAGAGGCCGGCCTAAAATATTTGTATCCATACCGAAAAGCACGCCGTCAAGCTCGTTTGGAGCACGGACGATTTCATCATTAAATTTATTCGATGTTAATGAAGCACAGTAAAAGTTAGGTGCACAAGTCAGGCCTTTTTTGTTGTACTCAGTTAAAGTGGAATAATCGCGCTTGCATGGTGCACCTGCTCCTCTATAAATACATTTTTTTCCGAGAGCAGTGCTGATTGTTGGCTGCAAAATATCAAAGATTGGAGCTGTTCGCTCTTGATTGACAACTTCTTTTGCATCACTGTCATAAAGAGGCCATTTAGTTTTGTACTGTGATACATCTGTACAAGTATATTCCCAACCTAGCTGGGCCACACAATCAGCATCCACTTCACACTGGTGAAATCTCTGGCAGGTAGCTCCTGTATTCTGGCGAGGATCTGTCATGGTAATTTCAGGATCGTAGTCATAATCGGCTGTAGTGTTGACCGAGAAATCAGGAATGATGTTTACGATGGTGTCAGTCTTATCGGCTAAATCCAGAAAAGATCCGTTAATCGCCAGGAATAATTTAGTGGAAGTCGCAGTGGCCCTTCTTCCTGTACCCACCGCGAACCAGGTGACTCCGTCAAACGATCCGATCAAGGCACCTTTATTAAAACCAAACCAGTCTCGCTGATAACCATTTACATAATAAGTCGCCTGCGTTTTAAGACGGTTTTGTCTTTGCACTTGCAGGGAGGAATTTTTTTGATGAGAAAGCGGCAGCATGGTTAAAGGTACATAACAGGCGCGGCCGAATTTTGTATCTTCATAGTTACCAAATCCGGTGTTTGCCGAATAAGTATCTCTTTGTGTTGAATAACCTGATGCCTGAAGACCCACGCCACGCTGAGTGTTTGGATGAGCAGTAAAAGTCTGGAACCAGCTATCTTTTGCACATTGAGAACACGGAGTAAAGTATCCGCTTGTAGCAGAAAGAATATAGCTTTTTCCCAATTCAACAGTGATTTGTTTGGCAGGCATTGTATGGCTCAAATCTATTGTCATTTTTCCAAGGACGGAATTGATATTAAATGATCCGTTGACTGCGCCGATTTTATTGTATTCATCCAGATAATAGAAATCATCTCCTTCCTGAGTTGTTGTCGGGAGTTTTGTCTGGAGGCCGGAGATATCATCGTAGTTCACTCCTGTACTTGTATAGAAGCGGTGAGGAGCACTGCGATTTGGTACGCTCACATTTAAATTAGTAATTGGTCCAATCGGGTTGGGAGGTACAGGGGTGTAGCAGTTAAAATCTGTTATATTCGCTAAGGTCTGCGCAGCACCTGATTTATAGACGGGAACAATACCCCAGTCAGGGCATTTTATCGACATTTCCGAATCGATGGCAGTACAGCCACAGGCAATCGCCAGTTTCTTTTTAATTGCTGTATAGGCCCCTTCAGTTTTATCGAGTGCTGTTGGTACTCCGCTTGAATTTAAATTTCTGCAAGTGAGGTAGGTGGTGCTTGTACTCACTTCACTGATACAAGTATAGTCGGCCAGATAGGCTGCCACTCTGGCTTCAGCATCACTAAGAGGTGTGGTTGTCGTTCCGCCAGTTGATGAAGGCGGAGTATGAGCAATATTAGAACAGATATAAAAGATATTAGGGTAATTGATAAAGCTTAGCGGGTTTGCCGCATAATCCAGTTTAGCCTGAGTGTATTGAGGATCCGTTGAAGCACTTGCTTTTTCAGATGCATCGTTAACACACTGACCGGAAATACAGCAGTCAAAACCTTTGGCCCCGCACGATGCATTTGTACAGCTGCTTGTTGAATCAGTAGCGTTTGATTGCAGATCAACTCTCATTGATACGGAAGAAAGGCTCAATTGTGTCGGTTCAGCTTTTACAAGAGCAGCAGGACCAGTTTTTGACTCGTACAATGTCAGGTTTGCCGTAGTGACTTGCCCCGTGCAGGTTGCGCATATTTCAGGCAGAGAGTAGGCGCCATTGGCCGGAAGAATTGAATCAAGTGTTGTATTTTTACAGGCGCTGCTGTTGTCAGTACTGCTGGGAATATCAATTCTCAGCATTCTTTCCACTGTTGTTGTTGAAGCCGCTATATAAATTGGAATAGCTCTTAAGCGAACCTGCTTATATGTTCCCGGGACTGTAAAATTCCCCACCATACAATACTGTTTTCGATAATATTCAACACCGCTTAAATCTTTCAAATTCAAAAAATTGTGAATTGATTTTCCACGCAAATAAATAACATCCTGGCTGTTTTTATTGACGGTAACAGTGCCAGTCACAACTGTTGGAGTAGACCAATAAACATCAGTCAACGAAGTCGACGTGGTGTCAGTAGGAGTTGTAGTCGTTGCAGAAGACGAAAGTTTTCCCTTGCGCGCGTTGCTTGGGGCCTGGATACAGCCTTGGATTAAAAAAACAGTAAATAATAAGACATAACTTAAAAGGGTTTTCATCACTATACTTATCGTCCTTCGTTCATAGAGAAGTGAAAGAGAATGGATTATGGCTCTCCACTAGGAATATTTTACCGTCAGAACGGTCTGAATTTGCCTGAAAAGGGCAAAAGAGCGAGCGTTTTGCTAAGGCATTAGTTTCAAAAGTATTTTTGAGAGTTAAGAGCAGGCCCTAATTTTAGCCGTTTCTGGAATTTGCCTCAAAAATTGGGCATCATTTGGCAAAATTAAATCCGCCGCCGATAGTGCCTGTCGTAGTTGGATAATAAAATTGCTGAAAATTAGAGTAAGGCATCCATGGAGTACCTGGTGTGTTCATATACATCATTTGTTTTTGGTATTGGCCCTGCATCGTCATGGCCTGTATCTGGCTCTCAAGTGAATAATTGAACATAAACATATTATAGAGCTTTCCGACATTGGGGCTTAAGCCTTCGCCAATAATTCGTAGCGTGCTTTTTTTCTCGTAAACTTCATATCCTTTCTTGTTCTTAGGACTGTATTCAACCCAGTATTTTTTATTAAAATCTTCCCACTCTTTAGTTTCTTTTACTCCGGCAATTTTATTGGATTCATTATAAATGTCTTTGCAGACTGATGCAGCTACAGCAGCTTTGATGACGCTGGAATTGCGGCAATAGTTTTTGTAAACTTCAAGTTCAGCTTTGGAAAATGGGCCGAGTTCTCCGCCTTGTTTTGAAATTTTGCTCTGGCCTTTCAGCCTGGCAATGATGCTTGAAATTCTGGAATTAAGCTGTCCCATATGGCTTGTTTCACCCGGCAGATTAGTAGCAGTTTCATTCTCATTTAAACATGGGCAACTCATATCAGAGATGACATCAGATTCTTTGGCATCTTTGCAGGTACGCATGTATTTCTGAGCTACGTATTGCTTCATTTTCAAGATGGCTTCCATTGAACCATCTTCGTTGATGACTTTGTTAAGTCTTTCCTCTGCAGCTGCCAATTTTGTGTCATTTTCTGATTTCTCTTTTTCAAGATAGGTGATGAGTTTTCGTGCGTGCTCTTCACACTCGCTTATATTAAACGCTTTGCCGGGTTCCTGAATGCAAACGCTGTTAAATTTATCGAGATCACTTTGAGTAAATCCGATACTTATCTTACCGTTATTGTTTGCAAGTTGTTTTTTAAGATAGTCAGATGCTTCGGCGGCTTTCTTATTCATTAACTTGGAAATTTCTTCGCTGCTTTTCGGGGCAGAGCTGTTTAATTTCGCAAAAAAATCATCGAATTTTTTTCCGGTAAATTCTTTATGAACGGCAGTCATTTCTGAAGTAAGAACTGATTTCAAACTGGCATGCATGTTAGGATCGGACATAAGATTTTTGCAGCTTTGATTATTGAGTGAGTTTAAACAATCGGAGATGGCCTGCTTGTCTTTGCTTGATCCGAGCGCGCTCACTAAATTGGGAGAGTGTTTTGTCAGATCCTGGAAAACTTTGTCAGGTGAAATTGCAGCGGGGATAGTGCTGTAAATAGCCTGTAATTCATTTTTAATTTGCTCGGGATTGGAACTATTGTCCAACGCCAGATAGACATTTTGGAGAGTCTTATCCAGACTAGCGATAGTCGTTCCGGCAAACCACGGCTTGCTGTTGATATAGTCGCATAAATTTGTTTTGAGATTTTTAGCTTCCGAACAAAGCTTGGTAATAGTCGCAGGATTTTTGGCGAGATCAAGAGGTCTGGTTTCCGATTTTGCAACAATATTGACTAAGCTCATTGTAAGACTTGAATTCAGTAAAGTTTTAAACTGATCGAGATTAGCATCGAGATGTTTTTCATTAAGAGCTGCCTGATTTGCAACCGCCGCATACGAAGTCCTGAAGTCATCTCTTATTTTTAAAAAACCGCCAATTAAATTATTGCGAGCATTCAAGCCGTTTATTTCTGTTTTGATCTTATTAATCTCTTGAACTCTATTTAGAGAAAGTTTATCGAGCTCACCTATAGCTTCTTTGGCCTTAACATTACAAAAATTGATAGGAGTAGAGAAAGTAGTAGAAGGCGCATCAAGATCAGCAGCATACGCGTATTGAAATACGCATGTACTCACTAAAACAGAATAAAACGGAAGCCTGAACTTCATATAAGGATACCTCATAAAAACCTATCGGCTTCTTGATCGTTTTACTAAAGTATGTGGCTTGTTACACGAAAATTTAGCTAGTTAACCGTGTCCGGAGGTCATAAAAGATTCATGATCCTGAAGTCGCTTTCTTTTGTCTTTTTGATTGGCGAAAAAATCTTCGGAAATTTTCATGGTCTCAGTGAGGTCTGGAGTTTTAAAAACCTGGTCTCTGAAGACACTGACGTTATTGTAACCTGCCGCCATCCAGATCAAATGTTTTCGGATAGAGATAAGCAGAGTGTGATCACTATGAGCGTAGTCGCGGGAGTATTCTACTAATTTTTGCATGACTTCGTAATGATCTTCCGGAGTGAATAAACAATCTTCACCAACTTCTAGAAAGGGCTCAAGAAAGATAAATGGATTTCTTAATGGGCCGCGACCCAACATCAGAGCTGCGCATTTGGTGGTTTTCATTTTTTCGCGAATAACATTTACTGTATGAAGATCGCCGTTGCCGATAATAGGAAGCGGAGCTTTTTCACCCAGATGTTCAAGTAACTGCCAGTTGGCGTTTCCTGTGTATTGCTGCGATCGCGTACGCCCGTGGACAGCGACAAATTCCACACCTTCTTCTTTTGCGATGTGGATTACTTCCATTGCATTGACGGAATCTTGATCCCAACCGGTTCTGATTTTAATTGTAAGAGGAATCTCAATTGATTTTTTTATTTCGCTAAAAAATTTTCCAAGAGTAGTAGTGTCTTTTAAGAGTGATGAGCCCGCACCTGTTCCCACTACTTTTTTTACCGGGCACCCCATGTTAATATCGATAAATTTCGGTCCAAATTCCTGCGCCACTTTTGCTGCAAGCGCCATCGCTGCTGCGCCTTCACCAAAAAGTTGCAGGCCGACATTTTTTTCAGCAGGATGAATCTTAAGCATTTCAGTGGTTCGAATATTTTTATAATTGATTCCATGACAGGAAATCAATTCACTGACAGTTCCCCCTGCACCTAGGTCTTCCATCAAAAGGCGAAAAGGCGCAGTTCCAATGCTGGACATGGGCGCTAATAGCAAGGGTGAATCAAATGTAATGGGGCCCAGTTGCACGGGTTCTCTTCGGGCCCTAAGCTTGTCGATTTTCTTTTGAAGTCCTGTGCTGAATGGGGCATTATGTTTTATCGTCATTATCGACTCTATGTATCAGATTTTAAAACTTTTAGTCAACGAGTGAATGAATGGGTCCAAAAGAAATCCTGTCGCCTGTAGGTCATATTGTTTTTGATCACGATGGAACTTTAGTAAACACAGAAGTATATCCCTACCGGATTTTCGAAGGGATGCGCGATCTGATTGTTGAACTCAAATCAAAAAAATTTGAGATCTATGTCTGGACCAGCCGGGGCAGATCATCTACTCTCGAGAGTTTGAAAACATTTAATATTGAAAGTTTTTTCACTCAAATTTATTGTTATGACGACGGGCCACCGAAACCGGATCCTATGGGACTTGCCCATCTTACCTCCGGGATGCCAAAAAATAAAATACTTCATATTGGCGATAGCATAACTGATCTTCAGGGAGCAAAAGCCTATGGCATTGAAGTGGTTCTTGCTTGCTGGAATCACCCGGATCAGGTAGAAAAATACAGCGAATTAGCAGATTATATTGCACTAAATTTAATTGAGTTGCGCGAAATCATAAAAGGAAAATTTAATGTTTGATACACTAAGTGAAAAATTTTCAAATGCCTTTAAATACATTCAGGGCAAATCTAAAATTTCAGAAGAAAATATTGAAGAGACTCTCAAAGATGTGCGCACCGCCCTTCTTGAAGCTGACGTTAATTTCAAAGTAGTCAAAGAGTTCGTAAACAGCGTTAAAGAAAAAGCTATCGGCGAAAAAGTGATTAAGGGAGTCAATCCCGGCGAGCAGTTTGTTAAAATCATGCATGATGAACTGGCAAAAATCATGGGTGACGCCAATGAGGAACTCAACCTTGACCGTCCGGGCATCGTTCCTATTTTGATTGTTGGATTAAACGGTCAGGGAAAGACGACTTTTTCCGGAAAACTCGCTCTGCATTTAAAAAACAAAAAGAAAAAAGATGTGCTTCTCGTCCCGGCAGATACGTTTCGTCCGGCTGCTAAAGCTCAGCTGCAAACTCTGGCAAAGCAAATTGATGTCGACTGCTACGATTCCGATTTAAGCCTTCATCCAAAAGATCTTGTTTTAAAAGCTATTGAGCACGCACAGAAGCTTCATAAGAATGTTGTGATCATCGATACGGCCGGGCGTTTACACGTCGATAACGAATTGATGGATCAACTCAAAGTTGTGAAGCAGGCGCTGGAAGTTTTTAAGCCGGAAGTTCTTATGGTGGCCGATGCCATGACGGGGCAGGAAGCAGTAAATGTTTCTAAAACTTTTCATGAAGCTATCGGCGTGACGGGAATTGTTCTTTCTAAAATGGATTCCGATGCGAAAGGCGGAGCGGCCCTTTCTATTCGTCACGTAACGGGTGTGCCTATTCGCTACGTCTCTATGGGCGAGAAAATGGGTGACCTAGAACTCTTTCACCCGGACCGTCTGGCAAAAAGAATTCTGGATATGGGCGATGTTCTTTCACTTGTTGAGAAGGCCCAGGAAAATATCAACGAGAGCGATGCTGAATCAATGATGGCCAATTTCCAAAAGGGTAAATTCACGGTTGATGATTTTTTAAAACAAATGGAAATGATGAACTCGTTGGGCTCGATGAGCAGTATTTTAAAAATGATACCCGGTATGGGCGGAATGCTCAGACAGCTGGGGGACCTTTCACCTGCTGAAAATGAAATGAAAAAAATGAAAGTTATTATATCGAGCATGACCAAGGAAGAGCGCCAGAATTATAAAGTCGTTAAAGAATCCCGTTTAAAAAGAATTGCCCGGGGCTCTGGCAACACTGAGGAAGCCGTGAAGGACTTCTTCGGGAAGTTTAAGCAGATGGAGCAGATGATGGGCGGTCTTGCTAACATGATGAAGGGCGGAGGGATGCCGGGGCTTCCAGGTATGGGGCCTCAAAAAGGCTTTCGTCAAGAGGCTGGCGCAATGCCGCAATTTCCAGGTGGTAAACAAAAGAAGAAAGCCTCTAAGGGCCCGTGGGGAAAAGGCTATTTCTAAGAAGGACGCGCACGCCAATATTTGCGTTGACTAATTAAGCCGTTCGATTTATTTACTTAAAACTGTTTTTTTATTTTCAAGACTTAGAATTTTAGGAGAATTAGATGTTAACTGTTAGACTCTCGCGCGGTGGAAGAAGAAATGATCCTGTTTATACAATTGTTGTAACAGACTCTCGTAAATCAAGAGATGGTGGATTTCTAGAAAAATTGGGCCAATACAACCCACACGACGCTACATCATTAAAAAACGTAAAAGTTGATCGCCTTAAAGCACTTGTTTTAAGTGGAGCAACTGTTTCTGATACTGTAAGAACACTTCTTAGAAACCAAAAAATCGCCCTATAACTAATTTATAGTTTTTCAGATTTTTTGGAGACTTTTCTATGAGTGAATTAAAAGACCTTATTACCTACGTCAGCAAAGCTTTAGTTGATATGCCTGAAGCTGTTCAAGTTTCAGAAATAGTTGGTGAGCAGACGACGGTAATTGAGCTCAAAGTGGATAAAACCGATTTGGGTAAAATTATTGGAAAACAAGGCCGTACGGCAAGATCTTTAAGAACTATCCTGAACGCAGCATCTACTAAGTTAAAGAAAAGATCAGTCTTAGAGATCATTGAGTAGTCTTTACAATAAGTTAAAATTTACGATTGCCCTATTTTAGTGCCACATCAAGGAAGGTTAACTTTCCTTGATGTTTCATAACCTTCTTAAAACGCTCTAGAATCCATTTAAAGTATGTCATTCCCTAGATCAGGCTAAGCTTTAAGTATCACGAATCAGGAGATACTTCTTGAATAGAGATAAGATCAAAATATTAATTGTTGATGACGAAGCCGAGCTTTTAGAAATGTACCGGGAAATCTTTGAGCTGGACGGGTTTGATGTTTTCACAGCAGATTCAGCGAGCGTTGGATTAGAGACATATAAGAACAACAAAGAGATCAAATTAATAATTTCAGACTCAAATATGAGAGATATGTCGGGTATTCAATTTCTAAAATCTCTGAAGGAAGCATACGAAACCATTCCGCTTTTCTATCTTACGACCGGATCACTGGACCAGAGCGAAGAAAATGTAAAAAACCTAGGAGGGCACGGCCTTGTGTTGAAACCTTTTGATGTTGATGAAATACTATTAAAGATAAGACATGATTTAAAGCTGTAAATTTTTGTAACTCATGGGTGAGTGTAATGAATCAAGATCAAAAGGCGCGCGCTGGTGCCTTGGAATTTATTTCCGTTAGCCATCAATTCAGACTTGGCAGTCTTCCAACAGAGTCGCCGCATCCAAAAACAATTAATCTATCAACAGAGGCCAAAGCGGATCTTCCTCGCGCGATTGAATCAATTCTGGATATTGACCGGGACGTGTTTAAACGTTTAAATCAATCCCTACCTGAATTAAAAATTCTTAAAGCAGATATACTAAAAACAATTAATGAAGGTGGAAGAGTTTTCTTATGCGGATGCGGAGCTACTGGCCGACTATCTCTTGCCCTTGAAACAATCTGGCGGGATCAACATGAAAATGATCCAAGTCTTCGAGAACAAATCATCAGCTTTATGGCCGGCGGTGATGTGGCCCTTATCCATTCAGTTGAAAAATTCGAAGATTTTCCAGAGTTCGGCGAACGCCAGCTTGTAGAGCTAGGATTTCGTGAAGGCGATATGCTCGTCTCCTGCACTGAAGGTGGAGAAACACCGTTCGTTATTGGTGCGACCGAAGCGGCAGAGAAAATCAGCCGCAGACCTCCTTATTTTCTTTACTGCAATCCCGACGACATACTTATTCAAACTGCCGAGCGGTCAAAAAATATAATAGAAAATCCCAGGATTAAAAAAATAAATTTAACGGTGGGGCCGATGGCCCTGACCGGTTCAACGCGAATGCAGGCAACGACAATACTTATGTATGCTGTAGGACTTTGCCTTTGGTTTTATGATAAAGATTCGAGCGAAATTGAGAATGAACTTTCACGCATGACTAAATTTGTTAATGAGACCAGCTTGAATTTCCTAGCTCCGTTTATAGAATGCGAGTCCGAGCTTTACAAAAAAGGGGAGTATCTGCTTTATGAAACGGATGGAAAATTAGGTATTAGCATCTTAACGGACACAACAGAGCGATCACCTACATTCAGTTTGTACCCTTTTGAAAATCAGGATGATCTTGAAAAGCATCCATCACTAACTTATCTCTATTTTCCTCATTCTACTGACAGCAATTCAGCATGGCTTGAACTGCTTAAACGATCACCTCGAACTTTTCACTGGCCGGAAGTGACGGCTCAAACATCACAAGAAAGACTTGTGGGATTTGATTTTAGCCAACAGCTAAAAGTTCTTCGCCCGGCCTATCTGAAGGCAGCTCATAATCATTTTAAAATTAATTTTCTTGAAGAAAAGAATGCTCTTTTGTTTAATCTGAATGAACAAACATATATTCTGCATTTGAATGATTTAAATTTCCTCTCGGCTCATTTAGTCTTAAAAATTACTTTAAATAATTTATCAACGCTGGTTATGGGAAGACTTGACCGATACGAATCAAATTTGATGACCTGGGTTCGGGCCAGCAACAATAAACTGGTGGATCGGGCAGTGAGATATGTGGATACGTTATTGAGGCAGAAAGGAATTGTGGTTCCTTATGAAGATCTGGTTCATGCCTGTTTCAGAATTAAAGACCAGATACCAAGAGATCAGTCACTCGTGTTGACGATGGTGAAGGAATTTAGCAGTTAGGATTTTTTACTTATTTCTTCTGATTTTTTTTCGTCGTCAGTTTTAGCGTGCATGCCTTCTTTGAATCCTTTGATTGATTCACCTAAGGTTCTTCCAAGTTGAGGAATTTTTTTTCCGCCAAAAAAGAGAATGACGATGGCGGCGATAAGTATTCCTTCTGTTAATCCAATTCCCATAGAAAATCCTTTTAATCTAAGTTAATAAAGTCTGGCCAGGTCCATTGAGTATTTGCCGGGAGCATAATTCATAAACCGGCCATCTTTGATCTCCTGAAACTTCTTATTGCCGGAGGCATAGGAAGCGTAAGGAAATATAGCTATGCCGCCGCGAGGAGTGAATTCTCCAACGACTTCAATGTAATGAGGCTTCATCAGTGCGACAAGATCGTCGCAAATTTTCTGCACGCAATCTTCATGAAAATCGCCGTGATTTCTAAAGCTGAAAAGATAAAGTTTAAGAGATTTGGATTCGACCATTTCTTTATCAGCGATATAGTTTATATAGATCTTTGCAAAATCCGGCTGAGCTGTTTTTGGGCAAAGGGAAGTGAACTCCGTGCAGATAAAGGTAGTCCAGGCAACTTTTCCCGGGTTTTTATTTTTGAAGGCTTCCAATAGTTCAGGAGCATAATTCTGCGGGTAAGCCGTGTGCGTTTCGCCCAGCTTAAAGCCTTTGAGCTCACTCGCGTTCCGACCTTTTTGACTTGAATTTTTTTGGGTAGTTTTTTTGGCCATAACAGTCTATTTCACCTTAATTATTCGTTAAATGTAGTTAAATCGCATTCGTTTTGATATTACTTATACCATTGTATACGAGAGGAATAAAGCTGTGAGTGAAGGAAAAACCAAAGTCGTCTTTGTTCAGTTAGGCTCTCCCAAAAGCCCGAAAGTCGCTGATGTAAGGGCCTATCTCCGGGAATTCCTGGCCGATCCCAGAGTGGTGGATATAAATCCCTTCCTCTGGAAGATTATTCTCAATCTTTTTGTCATGCCTTTTAGACCAAAGCGCTCCGCTTTTTTGTACGCGCGTATCTGGGACGGCAACAGTTTTCCTTTAATTACCATAACCACTGCCTTTACTGAAAAGGTCAGAAGTTTTCTTACCTCGGAGAAGGTGGAAGTCGAGCATGCCTTTTTATTATCGAGCCCCAAGGTCAGTGATGTCTGGGATCAGTGGGAGAAGGACCCTGAGCCCGCTAAAAAACTAAAAATCATTCCCATGTTTCCTCAGTATTCCGAGGCCACCATCGCTTCCGGTCTTGATGCTCTTGGCGGGGTCATTAAGAATCGGGTCAAAATACCCGAGCTGAGCGTGATTACAAATTTCCATACGAGTAAAGCTTTTATTGATAACAGCGTCCGCCAGATTGAGGATCAGCTGCAGAAATTTAGGGCAGAGGGTAAGCCTGCCGATGTGTTGCTTCTAACTTTTCATGGAATTCAAAAAAGAAGAATAAACGATAAGGGGGATGTTTATTACAAGCATTGCTTTGAAACATTTTATCTTATTCGCGAGCGTCTAAAAGGCATTCCTGCAAGAAAGATTAAAATGACGTTTCAATCCAGATTCGGTTCGGAAGAATGGCTGACTCCGTATACAGAAAATACAGTCGCTACTTTAATCAAGAAAGGTGAAAAAAATATCGCCGTCTATTCCCCAAGCTTTGTAGCAGATTGCCTTGAGACGATGGATGAACTTGGCGTGGAATTAAAAGAAAAAGCACATCAGGCAGGCGGCGACATTCTGTTTATTCCCTGCTTAAATGCAAATGATCAATGGTGCCGGGATTTTGCTCATTACGTTGAAGACCAGTGCCTTGCCTCTGAAAGTGAACGTGCAAAAGACTTTTATCCGTTAGAAAATAATATTTATAGGGAGTTTGAAGTTATGTCGGCTACAGAATTGAAACAAAAATCTACGCCTTTAACTCCAGAAGCGAAATCTTCCATCTTCACAGTCGCACTGACTATCTTCTTAGATCTTGTCGGCTTTTCCATTATCTTTCCTTTATTTCCGTCACTGGCCAAACATTATCTGAGCGTTGATCCAAATAATTATTTCTTAAAAACAATTTTTAGTTCAATCGCTTCTATTAGTGACTATACAGCAAACAGCACTTCAATTTTTTCCGGGATTGTTTTATTCGGCGGTATGCTTGGAGCGATTTACTCTTCATTGCAATTTATTGCCGCTCCTCTTTGGGGAGCATGGTCAGATAAAATCGGAAGAAAGCCCGTACTCGTTCGTTCAATGGCGGGCATGGCAGTTGGCTATGCTATCTGGGTATTTTCCGGATCGTTCACTCTGCTTATCATTTCAAGAATAATAGACGGGATCATGGGCGGAAATATTTCTACAGCAACTGCTGTCGTAGCCGATGTAACGACTAAAGAAAACCGTTCAAAAGGAATGGCCATTATTGGTGTTGCGTTCGCATTGGGATTTGTCGTCGGGCCCGCTTTCGGAGGATTGCTTTCTCTGATAGACCTCACCCAAATGTACCCGGTGCTGGCGGACTATGGTATCAATCCATTTTCTGTTCCGGCGTTGTTTGCTTTTTTACTTTCCGTATTTAACACATTCTGGATTTCTACAAGATTCAACGAGAGTCTTCCTCCTGAAAAAAGAGGAATTGTATCTACTGAGCGAAGTGCCAATATTTTTAAAATTTTCAAACCGCTCCCTTATCCGGGAGTGAATATTGTTACATTTAGTTATTTTCTTTTTCTTGCATCCTTTTCAGGGATGGAATTTACGTTGACGTTTCTTGCGGCTGAGCGCCTCAATTACACCTCTATGCAAAATGCTTATATTTTTATCTACATTGGTTTTATCATAGCCTTTGTTCAAGGTGGCTATGTCAGAAGAAAAGCTTCAACTGTTGGCGAGAAAAAAATGTCCATCATCGGCATGGCCTTGCTTGTTCCGGGTCTATTGTTAATTGCCGGGGCCTACTCCAGTAAAATGCTTTACGGTGGATTATTTTTTCTGGCCGTAGGGTCTTCAATGATTATGCCTTGCCTGACTTCGTTGGTAACGATGTATACGCCAAGCGAAGAGCAGGGAAGAAGTGTGGGGATATTCAGATCAATGGGAGCACTTGCCCGCGTAGTTGGTCCAATACTCGCTTCAATTGCTTATTATAAGTATGGAGCCTGGGCGCCTTATGTCTTTGGTTCATTGTCGTTATTATTTCCAATTATGATGATGACAAGACTTCCTGAGCGTCCAAAGAGCGAACCTCTGTCAACTTAGGCCAGAAAAGGATTGAATTTTTTTTCACTTAAGATAACGGTCTCAGGTCCATGTCCCGCGATGACTTTCGTTTCATCCGGTAAAATCATCAACCTCTCTTTGATAGATTTAATGATCAAGCGACTGTCTCCGCCTGGCAGATCTGTTCTGCCAATTGATTGCTGAAATAGTGTATCACCGGCAAAAAGGAGGGGAGAATCAAAATACTCACTATAAAAACAACACGAACCCGGGGTGTGCCCCGGTGTATGCATTGTTGTTAGAAATGTATTAATCTCAATATCATCAAACGAAAAGGTTTCACCTTCTTCGAGATAGCTATCAATTGGTTTAGGTATGCCTACCTTTTGCCCAAAAAAGAGCCCCTGTTGTGGAAGCATGTCATAGAGAAACTGATCGCCCTTGTGTAGGTGAATTGTGGCATTGGTTGCAGCACTGACTTCGCTTGATCTGCCAATATGATCAAAATGGGCATGAGTATGTATGAGCTTTTTTACATTTATATTGAGTTCTTTTATTTTACGAAGAATCAATTCATGGTCGTTTCCCGGGTCAATAATGATGGCCTCGCGGGTAGTTTCCGAATAGAGAATAGAGCAGTTGCAGGCATAACTGCCCACAGGGAAACTCGTAAGATGTAGTGAATTTTTTTTTGCTATCAAGATTTAATCCATCCTTTTTCTTGCTAAAATAAGAGCTTAATCAAATTGGCCTAAAGAACCAACTGTCAAAACTTAGGACGGGGGGTGAATTGTTTACATGATTCGTCGCGCGAGGCGCTTTAAACCGCTAAACTAGTAGAATTACAAACTGATTTCAGAGGTTTATATGAAGCATTGGCTAATTCTCTTATCTGTACTTTCTTTTAAGTTAAGTGCGGGCGAGCCAGATCCTTTTAAGATTTCAGTTAAAAATACTCACCAGATCAAAATCTTGAATCATGGTCTTTCTTCTTTTGAAGAACGTCTTCAGATGATTGAAAGAGCTCAGAAAACTATCGACGTAGAATACTTCATTTACAGCCTTGATAAATCAGGGCGAATTTTCACTCAGGCACTTATTAAAAAGGCACGCGAAGGAGTGAAGGTCAGAATGTTGCTTGATTATGTAATGATCAAAGGCCAGCTTTCTCCTTTTTATGCTCATGAACTTATAAAAGAGGGAATAGAAGTTAAGTATTTTAACGTGAAATCAACGCTCAATTTGTTCAGTGGGACCTATAGAAATCACAGAAAAGTTTTATTGATTGATGGTAAAACCGCTATTACCGGTGGACGCAATATCGCTGACGAGTATTTTGACTTAAGAGAAGATTTCAATTTTATTGATCGCGATATTAAAGTTGAAGGAGAAATTGTTCAATCAATTCAGGCCACTTTTGACCAGGTATTTAACGCCAAACCATCAATTGTTGTTGAGCGGGACAAAAAGCCGGATATCTATGATGCTGTTTATAAAGTCGGTGACGGGGATACAGATACTTTCAGATTTGAACAGGACTTGAAGGATTGGAATAATAAAATTGCAAAAGCGATCAATTTCTTAACTGAAAGCGATGGCAGTAATGTTGAGGCTATCAGAGCAAAAGGAAGACAAGAACTTGCTCTTGAATACTCGGGAACATGTGAAGACATGTCTTTTAATTCTGAGTATCCGATCATTGGAAAAAAGAATCGCTCAGAAAGAATCATTAAACATGATCTTTCTGAAAGAATTAAAAATGCGAAAGAATCGATCGTGTTTGATTCTCCATACTTCATTGTCGATGATGAATCGAGAGTTTCATTAGAGCAGGCCCTGGAGAAAAAAGTAAATATCAGACTGTTGACCAACAGCCTTAACTCAACTGATGCTATCTACGTTTATGATGTCTTTGACAGCACAATCAAAAAATGGATTGAAAAAGGAATTGAAGCACATATTTTTAAAGGTGTTGTTCCGGAAAATTATGCAACTATGAGTGAAGAAATTGCAAAGGCCCGTTTTGGCGTACACGCGAAATCTTTTGTTTTTGATAAGAAAGACGTAATCATCGGAACATTTAATTTTGACCCGCGTTCTTCTAATTTAAATACTGAGATGACTGTTGCCTGCAATAATAATCCAGAGCTTGCAAAAATAGTTCTTGATGATATTGATGGAAGAATAAAATCTGCAATTCACCTTGATTCTGCAGAAACAGTAGATAAAGTAGAATTTTACAATACTGGTTTTTTCAAACGAATTGGGTATTATTTCTTAAAGGTACCTGCCAATATATTTGATTATCTTCTTTGATTTAAATACGGCACAGGAGTTCTCTGGCAATGTTCAGGCCAGAGAGCTCTTCGAGCTGCTCAAATCCAGGCACTGGATTCATTTCAAGAAAATAGAAATTTTTTTTATCAGTCATAATGTCCACTCCGCAGTAATCAAGTCCTGAAAGGTCCGCCCCTCGCAATACTTCTGCCTCAATGTCAGCGGAGAGCTTTTTAATGACTCTACCTTCGGAGCGTTTTGCATTCCCGCGAAAATCTTCTTTTTCTATGGTTCGTTCTATGATGCCGGCTATTTCATTTTTTATAACAAAAACACGCCACTCTTTTTTATGTTCAATAAAAGGCTGGATGATAAATTTCTGGTCTTTTAAGGCGTGAAAGGTTTCCAGAAAACTCTTCAGGGAGGAAAGTCCATTGACCAGATTCACTCCAATTCCCTGATTCCCCCGCGCCATCTTTATAATAAATTTTTCATTCGAGCTTAACTGTGAAATGGATTCCCAACACTTTTCGTTTAGCAATCCCCGATAGCTAATCGTCTTAATCGGGGAGAGTCCGTGTTGATGGAGAAACAGGGCCTGATCTGTTTTGTCCCTGAATGACTTCAGCGACTCAAGAGAGTTTGAAATTTTGTACCCGAGCAACTCATGCTGCTTTGAAACCAGCAGATCGAAATCGTCATATCTGATACCGGTTGTCCGGTGAAAATACAGACCAAACTTATTGTTCTGACTAAGAGTTGTAGGGTTGAGCATATATTCATAGGGATTAATCCAAATGCTCGGGTATTTAAGTTTTTTTGCTTCCATCAGGATGCGTTTAGTTGTGTAAAGCGCAGATGATTCACTGGCAACAATAACGGTTTTATATTTTTTGTGATTCATTAATTAACCAGCAGGATTGAATTCTTATGCTTGAATTCCGAGGTTGTTAAAAGCTATAATAGCACATTATGAAACTACGTCATTCCCAATTTTGCGGACTCTTGCTGTTAAGCCTTTTTAGCTTTTCATCGGGAGTTATAGCAGAATCAAGCAAGCCTGTTAAAAAGCTTACTCCTGCTCTTACTAGATATTGTAAGAAAATGGAAGACCGCTTTAAAAAGTACAGCTGGGAAAAAAGCAACTGCGAGAGCTACAACTGGATACACATCCGTAATTCTGTGCAGGGAGATCCCTTGCCATGGCTTGTATTTGGCGATGCCAGCGATGAAAATGAACCATCTTTTAAAGAAAAAGATGTCGCTATCATTATGTGCGGTGTGCATGGTGACGAAATTACACCTGTAAAATTTTGTTTTGATATTATTGATTATTTAAGAACTGCTTATGCTGATCCGGAAATAGTCAAAAAAGATTTTGCCAATAAAATTGTTATTGTCGCACCTCTGGTTAACCCGGATTCTTTTTTTAAAGCTCGCCCCTCTAGAGTGAATGCCCGTGGCGTAGATGTTAATAGAAACTTCCCCACGAAAGATTGGTTTCGCGATGCCAGAAGATTATGGATTGCTAATTTTAAAAAGGACAAACGGCGAAATCCAGGACTGACAGCCAGCTCTGAACCTGAAGTTATTTTTCAGATGAATCTCATCAGGCGTTACGGTCCGGATAAAATAATATCCGTTCATTCGCCGCTGACTATGATTGATTATGATGGACCGGGTACTGTGATTATGGGTTCTATTAATGGTAATAAGGCCCATGAACTACTTAGTCGTATGAGTAAGGACGCTGCTGATTACAGAATAGAGGATTATCCTTTTTTTCCAGGTTCGCTCGGAAACTGGGCCGGCAAAGAGAGAGATATTCCAACTTACACGCTGGAGCTTCCAACCTCTGATCCATCTAAGTCGGGGCAATATTGGCAACTGTTTAAGTCTGCTATTCACAACGCCATAGCTCATGAGATTAAAGAGAAGAGCGGGCTTAAGAGCAATGAGAGTACAGAGAATGCGGAAGAAAAGGCGCAAAGCAAGCCCGAAGATAAGACTATAAAGATAGAAGACCCAAAATCGGCCATCGTTAAAACGCCGGTCAACAATTTGGTGGACTAGGTCCCTGAAATCCTAAATTTGCAAACTATTATTGGCATAAAGGCTCAAGTTTTTACCTAATGTATCGATAAGACTCAGGAGAATTAATATCTCTGGATTAAGGAGTCTTCATATGTTGGCCAGTTTTTCTGAGTTCAAGTTTTATCAGTCATTCAGAATTCCTGTTGAAGAGGCCGACGACCTTCGGTTTCTCGTTCAAATTGAAAACAGCAGCGGGTCGTTGGTGTATATTGATGACGCTAAACTAATTGACATAAGCTTGACGGGTTTTGGCTTTGCCACCAGTGAGCGAATTTCGGTTGGTAAAGAACTCACAATCTCACTTCAATATAAAAAGCATCATCTTGATTTGACAGGAAAAGTGGTTCGAGCTTTTTCTCAGAGTCTTGATGACCAAAAAATAATTTACGGTATTGAAATTGATGAAGATAAAACTATCTCAAAATTTCTTGAACATTATATTTTAGGATTTTCATCAGAGCGTCTAAAAGACTGCTTGATTGAATCGGCAATCAAGGAACGATACACAAAGGCAACTGATGGTTTTGAAGTATTCTCACTGCTCCTGTCGTTGTTTAAAGACATCACTCATTTCGGGGACAAAGAAGGCTTCATAGAATCAATGCTGGAAGAAGTTATCCGCATTTTAAACGCGCAAAGGGCTTCCTTATTTCTGATCAATCCTGAAACGAATGAACTCGAAGCAGTCTGTGCGTTGGGGATCAGAAAAGAGCAGTTAAAATTTGATTATAGAGTAGGGATTGCGGGTTCAGTTTTTACAACCGGCGTTGCACTCAATATTGATACTGTTCATGACAGCACACGCTTCAATGAAGCCTTTGACAAAAAATTTGGTTTTGAAACCAGATCAATCATATGTCACCCGATTCATAACCGCGAAGATAAAATCATTGGTGTCATTGAAGTCTTAAATAAAAGAAATGAAGACCGCTTTACAATTGAAGATGAAAAAACGATGAAAGTATTGTCTCTCATTTTTTCATCTGTGTTCTATAACTTCACACCAATGTCCGATAAATCGACCATCAGAAGATTTTCAGGTCCGTTTGACAGAAAGAATGCCTTGATTGGTAAAGTTCCTCATATCTCTTCATTAAGAAGCACCATTCTTAAGCTTAAAGACATCGAGGCACCCGTTCTGGTTTACGGTGAAAAAGGAGTTGGTAAGTCTCTTTACGCTAAAATTCTTCATACGGAAGGCCAGCGCGGACTTAAAGCTTTTGAGGTCATTTACTGCGAAGAAAAAGACCAGAGTCAGGTTGAAAAATATTTATTTGGTCCAGACGAAGCCGATTGCAAACTTATTGCCTGCCAGGGGGGTACGGTTCACCTTCATGAAATTTGGGCGCTATCAATGAAAAATCAAAAAAAGTTAATGAACATTCTGCGAGACCGCCATATACCGGATACAAAATTCAGTATGGATGTTCGCTTAGTCGCGACAACGACCAAAGATCTTGGGGTGCTGGTTGCCGCGGGTGAATTTGACAGAGAGCTTTATGAGTATCTTGCCAAGGCGACAGTGTTCATTGAACCCCTTCGTAGACGCGGAGATGACTTTGAATTGCTCGTAGATTATTTTTTGAAAGTTGAGTGTAAAAAACAGGGCTTGCTTCTTAAATCTTTTGCTCCTAAATTAATGGAGAAATTAAAAAAATATGACTGGCCAGGAAATATCAAAGAACTTAAACAATCTATTGAGCGAGCAGTTCTTTACAATCCAAAGTCACATGTCATAACGGATATTGATATCCAGGATTCGGCTTCGCCACTTGTCGATATTTCTGAAAAGAAAAGAATGTTTGGTGATCTTCCATTCGTAAGCGACCACAACATTGCATTAAAGGACAGGTTAGCTTTAGTTGAGCGTGAAATGATCCATGCTGAAATAAGAAGAAGCAATGGAAACAAGTCGAAAGCTGCTAAAGAAATGGGAATCAGTAGAGAGGCCCTTCGTAAAAAATTGCTGATGAGTTCAAATATTCTAAAATCGTTGAACCTCTCAGAAGAGGAGCGCTTGAGAATTCAGAAAGAGGACGACGAGTTTGCCAGTGCCGCTTAAGGATATCAAATGGAGACGCTAGTTGACCTTTTTAACGACATTTTTTTCACATCTTAATTTTAAGGATCTGATCGATATTTTTATCGTGACGATCCTCATTTATCAGCTTCTATTAATTGTCCGTGGAACGAAAGCTGCCCAGATGATCGTAGGTCTGGGGGTTTTGTTTTGTCTTTTCTGGCTGGGGCTGACCTTTAAACTCTATTCGCTAAACTGGGTACTGGCGCATTTTTTCGATTCTTTCTTCATCATTGTCATCGTTCTTTTTCAGGACCAATTTCGAAGCGCACTGGCCTCAGTTGGAACGAGAAGAAATTTCATTACCGTCTTTGCCAAGGACGAGTATGATTTTGAGATCGATGAAGTGGTGGAAGCCTGTGGTGCTCTCTCCAGGGAAAAAATCGGGGCCTTAATAGTTATCGAGCGCACTCACGGTCTGCTCAATTATGTAAATACCGGAACCCGCCTCGATTCGCGTATTCATTCTGATATCATTTATTCAATTTTCGAATCCAGTTCATCTCTTCACGACGGCGCGATTATCATTCAAAACGGCAAAATATCTGCTGCAGGATGCTTTCTTCCGTTGTCAAAAAACTTTGATATTGAACGACATCTTGGTACACGCCATCGCGCGGCCCTTGGACTGACAGAAGTGACCGATGCGATAGTTGTTACAGTCTCGGAAGAAACAGGTAAGATTAATTTATGCATAGAGGGAATTTTTTATCTATGTAAAACTGAGAAGGAGCTGGGGCAGTACCTTCGACATATCTGGAGCAATGAAAATCTGGAGAGTACGCTGAGGCCTATCAAAACCAAAGATATGGTCCGTTAACGTGAATGTATAAATAATGAAAAGAGAAACAGCACAAAGACATTCATTGAAAATTATCGCCATCTTTTTTGCTGTGTCGTTATGGTTTTATGTATTAAACAGCGAGCCTGTGCAAATTGAGAGAAAACTGAGTATCAATTATATTATTCCCAAAGGCTACACGATTGCCAGTTTGAATGAAAAAGAGGTGACCATTAAAGTAAAAGGGTCAAAAGCCTTTATTCAGAATATTTTTTCAAACAAAGAAAAGCTGAATGTTGATTTGAATCCTTATTTTGTCTCTTCAGGAAAATCGTTTAAGGTAAAATTTTATGCCAGCGATATAAGCGTTCCTTTCGGAGCGGAAATTGTCGATATTTCACCAAAGGAAACTTCGATAGAATTGGACCGCATGGTCATGCTGGAAATGCCGGTAAAAGTGGAATATATCGGCGATTCGCCAAGAGACCGCAAGATCAAGGAAGTGATCATTAATCCACGCAGCATCAGAATATCTGGACCGATAGAAATTTTAAAATCTGTGTCAAGAGTGGAGACCGCTCCTGTAAATCTGGCATTGTTTAATAAAGATGAAGGTAGTACAACTGTGTCACTGGTAGATCTGGATCCGCGTTTAAAATTTGAAGAAACGCCCAAAGTAAAAATTACTTACAAAACGCAGCTACTGACATTGAAGAAAAACAGTAAAAAAGATTTATAATTGAGACTCAAGGATTAATATGTCTGAAAGAAAATTGTTTGGTACTGACGGGATAAGAGGCAAGGCCAATGTTTATCCAATGACAGCAGAGATTGCGACGGCATTAGGGCGTGCAGTCACTCATTATTTCCAGTCAATCAATCCCACTAACACCAAACCTCTAATTATCGTTGGAAAAGATACCCGTCTGAGCTGTTACATGCTGGAGATGGCCTTTTCTGCGGGCGTCTGCTCTCAAGGGGGAGCGGTCATATTGACAGGTCCTCTTCCTACTCCAGGTGTCGCCTTTGTCACTCATTCCATGCGCGCCGATGCAGGTGTCATGATATCTGCCTCTCATAATCACTTTCAGGATAATGGAATAAAAATTTTTGATTCAAAGGGATTTAAACTTCCTGACTCGGTTGAAATTGAACTTGAGAAACTGGTTCTCAACCAGGATTCGATGCCTATTAAAACCGGCTCTCAACTGGGGAATGCAGAACGTTTAAAAGAAGTTTATGGACGTTATATTGTACAGGTAAAATCGGCACTCGGTTATGATTACGACCTTGATGGGATGAGAATAGTTCTGGATTGCGCCAATGGTGCCGGCTATAAAGTGACGCCTATGATGTTCCATGAGCTGGGTGCTGAAATTTTCCCTTTAGGAATTAATCCAAATGGTGAAAACATTAATAAGGGTTGTGGATCTCTGCATCCTGAAGCTGCGAGAACCGAGGTGCTTAAATTCCGGGCCGACATTGGGATTTGTATTGATGGCGATGGCGACAGGGTTACAGTCATAGATGAAGAAGGCACAATTGTAGATGGAGATAAGTTAATCGGGCTCTTTGCAAAATTGCTATTATCACGTGGCGAGCTTAAAAAAGGCGACACAGTCGTAGGAACAGTAATGTCCAATCTGGGGCTGGAGCTTTATATTAAATCTCTCGGTTTAAATTTTGTCAGAACCAAAGTAGGTGATCGCTACATCATAGAGTACATGCGCTCTAACGGTTGTATTCTGGGCGGTGAACCTTCAGGGCATATCATTTTCAGCAAGCATTCAACGACGGGAGATGGCTCTCTGGGGGCACTTAAAGTTATTGAAGCTATGAAATATTTTAATCTTCCTCTCAAGAGTCTCGTGGCAGAAATTGAGCTTTTTCCCCAGGTGACTAAAAATATAGTGGTTAAAAACAAGCCCGCGCTTGATTCAGTTGTCAGCATTCAACAGGGGATTAAAAAAGCGGAAGAAAGACTGCTGGGAAAAGGCAGAGTTCTATTGCGCTATTCTGGAACTGAGCCTCTGATCAGAGTCATGGTTGAAGGCAATATTGCAGAAACGGTAGATGAAGAATGCCAGCGCTTGATTGAAATTGTTACAAAAGAAATTGGTTAATCTATAAAGACAAATGTTTTTTGAAAGATAGGAGCTTTTATGATTCCTCGTTTGGGAATAAATATTGATCATGTGGCGACTCTAAGACAGGCACGCGGAGAGGAATACCCAAGTATCGTCGACGCTGCACAGATCAGTCTTTTAAATGGCGCCGATCAGATTACAATTCATTTAAGAGAAGACAGAAGACATATTCAGGACTACGACGTCGAGTCCGTCAGGCTTGTAACCAAGCGATTTGGAAAACCACTCAATTTAGAAATGGGCGTAAATCCGGAAATCGTGGAAATAGCCATTGCTTCAACTCCGGAATGGATTTGCCTGGTTCCAGAAAAAAGGGAAGAGAAGACGACAGAAGGCGGACTGGATCTGTTGGATGATCATAATTTTATTCGCGTAGAAGATGCAGTGAAAAAATTAAAGGCTTCGATAAAAGATGTTAAAATTTCACTTTTCCTTGAGGGAAAAATTGAAACGCTGGTTAGAGCAAAGGAACTTCCCATCGATGCAGTTGAAATTCACACGGGAGAGTACGCGAAAGTATTTTCAAACGGCGATGATATTTCTAAATTTATTGAGCAATTTAAAAATGCAAAAGAATTTTTAATCAATCATAAAATTGCCTGTCATGCAGGACATGGTTTGACAGATGAAAGTGTATTGCCTCTTTTGGAATCAAAATTGTTTGAAGAATACAATATAGGTCACTGGATAATCTGCCATGCGATTTTTAATGGTCTTGGTACGACAGTAAAAGGCCTAAAGGCCAGCTTCGAAGCTCACCCGTTAAAATAAATCCTGGAAGAACTTATGAACTCAGTGCGAGCGTGGAAAAAAGTTTTAGAATCTGATTTACCCAACATAGTGATTGAGCTCAAAGAAGTTGTGCAACCTCCATGCGTGATTATTCTCGATGGCCCGGTTGGTGCCGGTAAAACAACATTCACCAGAGCTTTTCTTGAAAAGGTAGAGGCCCCTAGCCCAACTTACTCACTTGTTAATGAAGTTGATAATATTGTTCACGCCGACCTTTACCGTATCGAAAAAAGAGAAGACTTAATCCATCTGGAATTGCCTATGTATCTTGAAGAAAAAGATTATGTCTTGATTGAGTGGGGTATGCCTTATCTTCACGATCTTCAAAGAATAATAGGCGATGAATTTAAGTTCTATCAGCTCAAGATTGAGGTCAATGAGCAAAAAAGCCGTAATTTTTTTCTCAACAAATTGAATTAATCGCATTACTAGTGGGCAAAATATTCCGACAAAAATATTTTTATATAGTTTTTTTGGGTCAATAAAAAGCACTGAATCAAGTGACCTAATTCATCGGTTTTATTGAGGAATTCCCGACTTACGACACATAAGATTACCTTAATTTCAACACCTTACAGCGAAAATAGTGGTTATTGTTGGTTGACTTCGAAGATGTTTGCTTGTCATACTATTCTAGGTAGAAACGATTCTGAAGGAATTTAGAATTAGTTTAACTTAGAGAGAGACTGCAAGGATTAGCAATCTCTTAAAGAAGTAGACGGCACACATTTTCTAAAGAATTTTATCTAGACCAGCTATCGAGCAATTGGATTTTTTATGGAGGAAGACCAATGAGACTTACATCTAAAGGACGTTACGCAGTTAGAGCAATGTTAGACCTTACTACTCATTCAAATGGGAACCCGGTAAGACTACAAGAAATCTCAACAAGACAAAACATCAGTTTACACTACCTAGAACAACTTTTCAGAAAGCTAAGAAATGGCCAAGCTGTTAAGTCGGTTCGCGGTCCAGGTGGCGGTTATGTTCTTGCGAGAAACATGGATCAAATAACAATTAAAGATGTACTGGAGTGTGTTGGTGAAAACATCAACCCAGCTAGAGACATCCTGGGATCTGAAGCAGAAAGTGCGAATTCACTTGAATTCCATCTTTCAAAAAACTACTTCATGAATCTTGGTATTATCATGAAAGAATATTTAGCAACAACTTCTCTTGGCGATCTAATAAGAAAGTCAAAAGAAACTGAGGCTGAAGCAGGAATTGGCCAGGCCAATGCCGAATCCCACTCACAATCTGGGATTATGACTTCTTCGATTAGAAATCCAATCGGAGAGATCAATCAGTAGTCGATACTATTTTGATTATAATGCAACATCCCCACTCTCTAGTAAGGTCATAGACTTTCTTAAGAGTGGGGATTTTTTATTTGGAAATCCTTCTTCGCTTCACCAGACCGGAAAGCTTGCCCGTAAACACATCAATGAGACTACAGATTATATCTACAAGACCTTTGGCTTAGACCCCAACGCATTTCATCTTTTCTATCAGTCGGGTGCAACCGAAGGCATCAATACATTTTTTAAAGGTACCGCTCTCACATATTTTAAGAATAAAAAGCCTGCGAGTTTTTTCTTTTCCAGCGTAGACCATGCGAGCGTGGTCCAGTTAAAAGACAGTCTCGAAGCACTTGGTCACCAGGTTTTCTTTTTCGCTGTCAATCGCGACGGACAATTTAGTAGCGATGATTTGATAAAAAAAGTAAATGATGAAAAATTAAAAGGGTGCGATTGCTTTCTGAATTTTACCTATTTGAATAATGAGACGGGCGTAGTCTGGCCCCTTACAGAGGCCATAAAGATAAAGGAGGCCACTGGGGCCTTTGTTCATGTAGATGCAGTCCAGCTGGTAGGTAAGATTGCTGACTGGGAAAAGCTTTCACCAAAGCTCGATGCCTATACTTTTTCCGGCCATAAATTTGGAGCTTTAAAAGGAATTGGTTTTTCCTTTATCAAAAAAGAACTGCATTTCTCTCCCTTGTTAGTCGGAGGCAATCAGCAACATGGACTGAGAGCGGGGACTGAGAATGCATTCGGTATATATTCATTGAAACTTGCGCTGGAAGATATTAAAGAAAAATTTAGAGCAGACGAACTTCTTGAAGCAAAGAATTCTATTGAAACAAAATTAAAAAATTTAATTGGAACTAAAGGGGAGATTGTAGCGATTCAAGCTCCACATCGAAATCTCAATACCATTTTTATAATACTTCCCGGACAAAAAGCGGAAATATTAAGCGCGAAATTTGATATTGCCGGTGTGGATCTCTCTACTGGTTCAGCATGTTCATCAGGAATTATTAAAGAAAATAGAATCCTTATGAACATGGGCTACAGCTTTGATGAATCGCGCTCATCGCTTCGTTTTTCATTTTCACCGTTCATGACAAAAGCTGACGCCCAAAAATATTTTGAAAAAATAGAAAGCGTACTCAAAACAATTTCTTAGGAGGTGCTATGCACCTCCCTTAGTCGTTTAATTTTATCTGCGGCGATCGCCTATCAATCGTAAAATCATCAGGAACATATTGATAAAGTCTAAATAAAGAGTCAGAGCACCAAGTATCGTTGCTCTTCCTTTATCTTCTTCGTTGTAAGTCTGACGCCCCATCAATTTTATTTTTTGAGTGTCATAAGCAGTAAGGCCTGCAAAAATAAGAAGACCGATCAGACTATAGACCAGACCTGCAGATCCGCCCATCATCGATGGGAAAAACATTGCTAAAAGTGAATAGCCGATCATTCCAAAGAGACCCATCATGCAAAACGATCCTACAGGACCTAGATCTTTTTTAGTGAGATAACCAAAAGCAGTGAGTCCACCAAAGCCTATGGCGGTTGTGAAGAATGCCGATTGAATGCTCGTTGCAGTATAGATAGCAAAAATAACCGAAAAGGTTACGCCGGTAAGTGCAGAATAAAGTATGAACAGCGCTGAAGCCGTCATTGCACTCATGCGATTAATGAGCCCAGTTATAGAAAGTACTAGTCCAAATTGCGCAATGATGACGACCAAGAGCAACGCCTTGTCTAGCATTATCGTTTGCATGAATGACTCATTAGTACCAATGACCGTAGCGACTAATCCAGTCAACAAAACTCCGATAGACATCCATTGATAAACTCGTGTCATAAATACAGAATTTTCTCGAGCGACAATATCGCCTTGGGTAAAATATTGTCCGTCTTGATTGGCCATAAACATTCCCCTTAAATATTAAAGTTAGAGCACTATGATTATACTCCCAATATCAGCAGAAACTAAGCCTTTTTTAAATCAGAAAGCGCCTTTTAACGCCGGTAGAATTTCTTTAATACCGGCCGCGATCATTTCAATCGACATTGACAAGAGAATAAGTCCCATGATTCGTGTCATCACGTTCAATCCGATTTGCCCCAGTTTTTTTCCGATATCTTCTGCATAACTTAAAATAATTTTAATTACTATTCCAATCAAAATGATCATTATGACTGCAATTATCCAGTGGGCGGTGGAGGTGAAGTTTTTTGCATGAATGATTGACGTTGAAATGGCCCCTGGACCGGACAATAACGGAATGGCCAGTGGAATTATCCCTATCTCTCTTTCAAAATCAAACGAGCGAATTTCCTCAGTATTAATTTTAGTGGTCGATTGATGACCCGAAATCATACTGAAGGCCATGGTGAATAGCAGAAAGCCTCCGCCAATTGTAAAAGAGGCGACAGATATTCCAAAAAAATTCAGAAGCAATTGCCCAAATACCAGACTTACCAAAATGGTGATGGTGCAAGCGATAGCGCAAGTGTTGGTTACATTTTTGATGTTGAGATTGTTATGGTTTTTAGTGAAGCCCAAAAAAACAGGAATTGCACCCAAAGGATTAATAATGGAAATAAGCGTAATTGAAAATTTGATAACATCGCTAAAAGCTGGATCCATAACTTATATTATCACTTAAATCGAATTGGTTAAATATTATTTTCAAATGAGTTGAAGCAGGCTCCATGATCTACAATAAAGGTGCACGTTCAACAAGGAGGAATTTATGAGTCTATTGAGTAAATCTTCGCGCAATCTTCCGGTTAAATCGAGTCCCGGAAGTTATGATGTCTTTAAGTATTTTGACGATTTTTTCAATCGATCAGGCGCAGATTTTTATGATTCGAGTGCTTCGGCTTTTTCGCCTTCAGTTAATATTGAAGAAACAAAGGATAGTTATCGTGTTGAAGCTGAAATCCCAGGCGTTCAGAAAAAAGATGTAGAGGTTTCTGTTAAGGATGACTATCTGGTTATTAAAGGCGAAAAGAAAAGTTTTAGCGAAGAAAAACGCGATCAGTATCACCGTGTGGAAAGATCCCATGGAAGCTTTTACAGAACAATAGCTTTACCGGGCGATATAGATAAAGATAAAATCAACGCTGAATTAAAAGACGGCGTTCTTAATATTGAAATCATGAAATCTGAAAGTAAAAAGGAAGAAGCGCAAAAATCTATACCTATACATTAGGCTTAAGGGTGCAGTTAATGCACCCTTAGGATTTTTTTAATCTTGTTCAGTATTTTATCGATTGTGTTTTTGGATTCTTCTATTTTAAGCAGGTATGAGATAAAGAAGTAAGTAAAACCAAAAAAAATAAAAACTATGATAGCTGTTGCAATTGGTTCGAAATTGATTAACATCTTTACCGAGTATCCAATAACAGAGGCGCTGATGGCCGAAAGCCAGAGTTTGGTCTGATAAGTTATTCTCAGAGTAGTGTCTCCGATTCTTTGATTGAGCGCTTTTCTCAATAGATAAAATTCTATCCAGCCGGCAACTCCTGCTGAAGTCGTTAATCCAGTCGTTCCCCAGCTCGCCTCTAATCCCAACAGTTTGGGAAGCGGAAAGGCGAATAAATAACCAAGAATAGTTGTAAGAAAAACTCTTACTATTGCGTACTTGAGAGGTGTTTTTGTATCTTTGAGCGAATAAAATGTTGATGAATATAGCCGGCCAAGCGTTGAAGCGAGTAAACCAACCGTTGATCCGATTAAAACCATCCACACGTAATTGACTTCGGTCTTTTTAAATTCTCCTGATTGCAATATCGCAGCGACAAGAATATTACCCAAAAAAATAAAGGCACAAACAGATGGCACAATGAAAAAAGCAATTTTTTTAAGTCCGGCTTCCAGCCTTTGGCGTAGATAAATATTAATTTCATCGACAGTGCCTTTGATTGAAGACATCGCAGGAAGCTCGGAAGCGGAAATACTCATGCCAAATAAAGAGATTGGTAAAAGATACAACGTCTGCGCGTAAGTAAGAGTTGAAACGGCTCCCATTGGAAGTAGGCTTGCCAGTATACCGTCGATGTAGGCAGAAAGCTGAATAACTCCGCGTGAAATGACAACCGGGAAAAAGTTTCTGATAACTATCCTTACACTGTCTAGACTGGTGTCGAGCGAGGGTTTGAAATGCTTGAGTAGTCTTAGAGAGGTGGGAAGCTGAACGGCAAACTGAAGAAAGCTGCCTGCGACCAGACCCCAGCCAAGAAATACGGCAAGATTGTATTGGGTATTACCGGCACCAAAAATTATCAGAGTGGCAATCAAGGCCGCATTCCATACAACTGGCGCCACATAGGAAAGGAAAAACTTTCGGTGACTATTAAGAATACCTAAGCACCAGGCAGACATAACCAGAAGACCTGTGCCGGGAAAAATAATCTGTACTATTTGTATGGTTAATAATCGTTTTTCGCCTTTGAAGCCAGGTGCTACGATATCAATAATAAATGGAGTTGCCAGAATGCCAAGCAGAACTATTATTGAGACAGTTGTAAATAAAAGACTGCCGATAACAGAAGCAACTTTAGCTGCTTCAATGTGGTTTTCGCGATTTAATTTTTGGTTGTGATTATCGGCAATCAGATTTGCATAGACTGGAATAAAGGAAGCCGACAGAACTCCTTCACCGAAAAGATTTTGCAAGAAATTGGGAATCTTCATAGCGGCATTAAAAGCATCACCGGCATCAGAGTTACCGAAGTAGTGAGCAAAAACTCTTACCCGGATGAGTCCTGATATCCGGCTTAAAAATATGCCCAGGCCGACAAACAAGGCCCCACTTTTTTCACTTGCACTTTTTTGATTCATACTTAATTTAAGACTCAATGTCTTAAAAATTCAACATATAACTTAAACATTAAGAAGAAAACCAGCGACCTTCATTTTAAGAGATTCATTTTTAGAATACTCGGGAATAGGGGCTACGTTCCACCACCATTCTTTGAGGGGAGTTGGGAATGTAAAATCTATGTAAGGCGTTTCTTTTTGAATTATTTTATCACTTTTATCCAGAAGGATCGTTTCAATATCAGTGATGAGAATGACCGGGCAGTTAAAGTTCTTCAGATAGAAATAGTGATTCTGAGTTACCAGATTGCAGAATTGATCGAGCTCGGCTTCAGTCATCTTCGGTCGCACTTTTTTTTGCAGAAAGGTTCTCAGGTGATACGCAAGCTGCGACATCAGATTGGCTGAAATCACCAGGTCATAACCTGAGGCTATAAAGGCAGTCGGTATTTTCTCAATCGGTTTTTTTTCCTTAATCAAATCTTTTTCGAGCTCAGTAATATCTGCTTCGATAAACTTCACGTTTGTGTATTGGGCATAGAATTTTTTAGTCTCTTCCGGGTGGACTATATCCACCAGATCCACCTGGTCAAAAGTATCTGCAAGTACTTCTAACGGAATCTCATGAAGGGGACCCGATCCAAGCACCAATACAGATCTTTTTTTAACCGCAAGATGAAGATGTTCGGAAATAAATGTTTTGCATTGAGTTCGGTGGGAGAGCCAGTGAGTTCTGCATCGCTTTTCCCTTTCTATCAGCGCAATTGATTCATATAAATGGCCGAAGACCTGTGCTTCTTTTGATGCCGATCGTTTGGATTTTAAATAGGTGAGCAGTTCTTGAATCAAAAAAACTCCATTTTTTTTGATTTCATTTTAAGACTTAAGCTGCCTTTTTGCCAGAAGCTTTAAAATTTATATAATTGACGTAGGAAGGAATTCTTGACTGCAGTAAATCCCAGATTATTTTTTCCTGAAGCCCGTCCACTTTAGCCGATTGGATCAGTTCTGCAACTTTCTGGTCCAGCAATTCATAATCAATGGTTAAGCGATAAACATGCTCGCTCTCAACCAGTATTTCCTCAATTTCCTCTTTGTACTGAGCAATGAGGGTTTCGATAAACTGGTCTTTTGTCATTGTCATGGATGTCCCTGTGCTTGAAGCAGCCAACTGAGTGTACTCGTCGGTTTACTTGCACGTCTGCTTGAGACAATTCTTAAAGATTTTTATGTCGTAGGATAAATTCAACCCTGCGGTTAACATTTATGCCTTTTTCTTCTTCTTCTGATGAAGTAACTGTGCTCGACTGTGCACTTGGGATCAGCTGATCAGGCCGGACTCCGAAATCTTTTATCAGTGAATTTCTGATGGCCATGGCCCTTCTGAAAGCAAGCTCCCAATTAGCCTGGTCGCTTTCGCCTTCACCTTTTTCAGTGTGTCCTACAATCGATACGCTTCCTTCGTAGTTTTTAAAGACGTCGGCCAGTTTAGCCAGATACTTCTTACCTTCGTAAGAAATGTCGGTGGAGCCAAATTGAAAAATAATATTGCCGGGAATGGCAAATTTTAAATACTCGGCGGTGAAGTCCTCACTGAAGGCATTTCCATCGAATAATTCAGTAACCAGCTTGCTTAAAACTTTATGTTCCTGCAAAAAGACAGGGCGGGGACGGGCAGGTTCTACAATTTCCTTTTCATCGAACTGGCCTTCACCACCGCTCAAAACAGAGTTATTGGAATTGGGAGTATTGCCGGCCTTTCCAAGTGAATCACTTCCACCTTTGAAAATAGTGACTGTCGTAAAATAGTTTGCAATTGCCTTTTTGGTCTCTTCATCAGCACCCATCAACCACATAACAAGGAAAAAACACATCATGGCAGTAACGAAGTCGGCATAAGCAACTTTCCAGGCACCACCGTGAGCACCGGCGTGGCCCTTATTGATTCTCTTTATAATTATGGGCGCTTTTTCATCAGCCATTATTTTTTACCTGCGTTTGCTGTCGCTTCATCCACTTCTTTGAATGAAGGTCTGAATTCAGATGGTATTCCCCGTCTGCCGAATTCAGCACAAACTTTTGCGTTTACACCTTTGGCAAATGCCAGAAGGCAAATCTTAGCTGTAGACATGAAGGCAGCCTCCTCATCCATTATGGTTTCAATTTTTGCGGCCAGCGGCTGAATGAAACCATAAGAAAGCAAGATCCCGATAAACGTACCAACGAGGGCCGCACCAACCGAGTGACCGATGACCTCCTTACCGGCATCCAGTTTCCCCATGGTGATAACAACCCCGAGAACCGCAGCAACGATCCCCAGCCCCGGCATCGCATCCGAAACTCGGTTAACCGAAGCAACAAGATGATGCTCTTCTTTATGAATGGCATCTAAGTCAGAATTCATCAAGTCTTCCAGATCATAAGGAGAAAGTGACGAAGCAATCTGAACTTTAAGCGTATCGCAGATAAATTCAATGCAATGGTGGTTATGTAAAACCCCCGGGTATCTTTTAAAAATTTCACTGTTTTCTGGATTTTCAACGTGCGGTTCAATAGAAATCGGGTTGGCGGATGCCATTTTTATCAATTCGAACATACACTGAATGAGTTCGATATATGCAGCTTTACTAATTCCCGAGCCTTTTAGCACTTGAAGACATCTGGCGATAATTCCCTTAATCAAATGCGGGCTGGCGGCGATAACGAGTGAACCTGCTGCTGCACCACCGATGATGAGAAGTTCAATTGGCTGCCAGAGAGCGGCGATATTACCCCCTTCAAGAATGAATCCCCCGAAGACGCATATACAAACAATGACCGCACCAACTATTGATAACATAAATCCCCCACATGATATGATGGACTTATCGAGATCTTAAAAAATATCTTTAAATTTCATGAGGGTATATAAGTTTTGTGGAAGATTTGGGTGCTTTTAGCTGAAAAAAGACCTACTTAAAAACTTGGTCTTTTCAGTCGTTCCACTCAACGTCGTCGCTGATAGTGACGCCGGAAACCGTTCGTTCCTTCTCTTTTTTGATGAAGGGGAATGTCACCTGGGTCGTCCCTTCAAAAGTTTCTTCAAAAGCGATGGTTATGGTTCGGGGAGCAGTCTCCATGAGAGTTTTCAGATACTGTCCGTTTTTGATTGTATCAGGAACTGTGGTTTCCTCTGAATCTTCCATTTCAATTTCCAGCATTGGACGCGACGAGGTGTTTTTCACCACTAAAGCCGCTTGAATTTTATCCCTTGGGATTTCGCTGGTCATATTCCATGACCCCATGTGGAAATAATCCAGGTAAAAGACCGACTTTTCGTATTTTAATTTTCGCGGCATTAAAAGCGATTGCATAAACTTACGGGTAGAGGGATCTTTGGCCTTTTTAGCAAGCTTTTCGGCCAGATGACCGTCTTCAACACGGATGATATAGGCGCCGGGGTTTCTAGTTGACTGAAATAAAAGGTATTGAAACCCTACACTAAATAGAGTGAAGAGTTTTTGCTGGGGCAGATGAACATGGATAGCGTCTGTTTCAATCAGGGTTTTGACACCTTCGTAAAGATCCTGCTTGGTAAGATCGTTGCTCATAGAGAATTTTGCCTTTTTAAATATTTACTTGCGTGTTTTAATCCAAATTGGTGAACAAAAATTTTTAGTGAGTTTTGATGGTCTTGTCAATTTTTTTGTAATGCTTTGAGTTTATAATTTTTCCAAAAATAGTTCAATCGTAGTGCGATCTTCATTGACTCATCTCTCTAAATTTCTTATTATCCGTGCTTAAAAACAATTTTTTAAAAAAAACACTTTTAAATAAATTTTAAATAAATTTTGACAACCATCTTTGGTTTAATTTTTGGAGAATGAATTATGAAATTAATGGCAAGAACCAGAAACATTGGGATCTCTGCGCACATCGATTCAGGAAAGACCACGCTTACAGAGCGTATTCTTTTTTACTGTGACAAGATTCACAAGATTGAAGAAGTTCGTGGCGGCGGAGCGGGCGCTACTATGGACCATATGGAACTCGAAAAAGAAAAGGGGATTACAATCACTTCTGCAGCGACAACTGTATACTGGAAAGGGATTGAGGAAAAAGGGATCACTTACGCTGAAGGCATCGATAAAGAATGTCGTATCAATATTATCGACACTCCGGGCCACGTTGACTTTACAGTTGAAGTTGAGAGATCTCTTCGCGTTCTCGACGGAGCTATCTTAGTACTTTGTTCAGTTTCAGGGGTTCAATCTCAGTCAATCACCGTTGACCGTCAGATGAAGAGATATTCTGTTCCTCGTATGGCCTTCTTAAACAAAATGGACCGTATGGGTGCTAACCCTCACAAAGGGGTAGCTGCACTTAAAGAAAAACTTTTTCACAATGCCGTTCTTATGCAGCTTCCAATCGGGGCAGAAGAGAACTTCAAAGGTGTTGTTGATCTTATTACGAAAGAAGCTTATTTCTTCGATGGTGAAAACGGAGAGAACGTTAGAGTTGAAGCAATACCTGCTGACATGGTTGCTGACGTTGAAGAATTTAGAGAAAAACTTCTGGACGCTGCTTCGGTATTCGATGACAACATGGTAGAAAAAATTCTTGAAGGCCAGGATATATCCCACGCTGAAATTCACGAAGCGATTAAAAAGGGAACGCAGTCGCTAAAATTGACTCCGGTATTTATGGGTTCAGCTTTTAAAAATAAAGGTGTTCAACTTCTTCTAAATGCTGTTGCAAGATATCTTCCTTCTCCGCTTACTTGTAAGAGACCAATTGCTATAGACAACGATACAAAAGAAAAAATTGAATTACAGCCGGATGGAACTAAGCCTCTTGTCTGTATGGCGTTTAAGATTACTGACGAACAATTTGGTCAGTTGACTTATACTCGTATTTATCAAGGAACTTTGAACAAAGGTGACACGATCATCAATACACGTACTAAGAAAAGAGTGCGCGTAGGACGTCTCGTTCGTATGAACGCTAACGACCGTGAAAACATTGAAACCGTAGGACCAGGGGATATTATCGCCATCATCGGTATTGATTGTGCTTCAGGGGACACATTTGTTGGGGACGATAAATTAGACCATATCTCTTGCGAAGGGATGCACATTGCTGCAGCCGTTATTGAACTTTCTATTTCAGTAAAAGATAAGGATCAACAAACTCGTCTTTCAAAAGGTCTATCAAGATTTATGAAGGAAGACCCGACTTTCCACGTTTATACAGATGAAGAATCTGCAGAAACGCGCATCGCCGGAATGGGTGAACTTCACTTAGAAATTTACGTAGAAAGATTAAAGCGTGAATATAACTGTGATGTTCAGGTCGGTGCTCCTCAAGTTAACTACCGGGAAACAATCAGACATGAAGCCAAGTTTGATTACCTTCATAAGAAGCAAACCGGTGGTTCAGGTCAGTTCGGCCAGGTTGTTGGTATGATCAAGCCGTTACTCGAAGAGAAAAAAGAAAACGATGAACAAATCTTTAAGTTTTATAACGAAATCAGAGGGGGATCTATCCCTAACGAATTTATTTCATCTTGTGAAAAAGGTTTCAACGACGTTATGGACAAAGGTCCACTGGCTGCGTTTCCTTTAATCAATGTTGAAGTTTATCTTCAAGATGGTCGCTACCATGACGTCGATTCATCTGACCTTGCATTTAGGATTGCTTCACGTATGGCGATGAGACAAGCGGTTAAAGCTGCTTCTCCGGTCATACTAGAACCGATCATGAAGGTAGAAGTTGAAACTCCTGATGAATACCAAGGGGGCGTTATTGGTGACCTAAGTTCAAGAAGAGGGATTATCCAGGCTTCTGAATCAAATGACACTGGTGAAGTTACAATCAACGCTCTGATCCCATTATCTGAAATGTTTGGTTACTCAACAGTTCTTCGTTCGATGTCAGCCGGAAAAGCGTCTTATACAATGGAATTCGCAAAATATGCTGAATGTCCAAACAACGTAGCTGAGAAAGTTATAGCTGAAAGAAAAGATAAGCTGGCTGCTCAGGCTGAATAATTTTAATTTCTAATTAGAAAAAGTTGAGGCCCGGTATTTCTACCGGGCCTTTTTTATTTTAAAGGACAATTCCAAAGACTTCGGGAAGAAATTTTTGTTCCAGGTTTTGAGTACTAGTTCCAATTTTCGCAGCAATTTTTTCAAGTAAAAGTACTTTAGCGCCTGAATCGTTTGCAGCCTCCTGAACTTCTTCAATACTAACTCCTGTAAGCGTCTTGATATCGCTTAAAAGTGCCAGCTGATCTTGTTCCGTCAATTGACCACTGTGACCACGAGAAAGCATTTTTTCGACTTTTGAGCCTAGTGTGACCATTGAAAGTGATGTTTCCATGCTTATGTTAAAAAACATTGAAACTTTGCTGGCTTTCTGGAAAAACTTCATCTGATCCTGTTCTTTTGCCATCAAGCTAACATCAGTAGTTGTTTCGGAATCTTCATAGAGATAACCTGAATTTCTGCCTTCATAGTAGCCCGTTCCAGCGTTGTAATCGACGACTTCGTAGGCAGTCCCATTTGTATCTCCATCATTATCTCCAATCAGTATATAGCCTGATTCTGCCGTTCTAAAAGCAGAAGCAACCACATTGGACCCGGTATAAAAATCCATATAAACCAGGTTGCGTATATAATTTAAATTAACGGCCTTATACTCATTTCGTTTTGCGTCCCAAATAACAAACCATTCATCCTGGCTGGGCTGAGTTGTTCGAAGTGTCTGGTTTGTGTTTAATTGTAGTGCCGTCGCCGTTGTGCCATCCACTGAATTGAGGGCGCTGACAAATTCCGTAGCCAGAATATTATTTGCGATATTGTGGATTGCTTCCTGAGGCTTGGAACCACTGCAACCAGCCAGGCCAAGCAGGGAAATGAGAAGTGAAAATTTTAGAAATGAATTCAATGACAATGCCATAATGACGCCTTTTAAAAGTGGAAAATTTTTAAGTCTGGCCTTTTTAAACCCTAAATCTATAAACGTCGATAGATTTTGATTAGATGAAGAGATTTTTACATGATAGAGTGACCTAATACATCTAGTAGAGGGACTTATGATAGAAACGTCGCAACTTCAGACTTTGGTGGCCGTAACTAAGGCTAAAAGTTTTTCAAAAGCCGCAGAAGACCTTGGTGTAACTCAATCGGCAATCAGCCAAAGTATTAAAAACCTTGAAGGCAAATTAGAGATTAAAATTTTTAAGCGCTCCGGGAAAAATGTCGTTTTAACCCCAGAGGGGGAAAGACTTCACCAATTTGGTTCTCATTTTTTATCTGAAATGAAAGAAACGCTCGATGATCTACAAAGCGACAAAGAGCTGATGCGCGGAAAGGTGAGGATTGGAACCTTGACCGGCATTGGAAAAAGCTGGCTGGCCCATGAAATTGTCGTGTATGCCAAAGAAAATCCTGACCTAAGATTAAGTGTGCGCATGGGCCACCAGGAAGAACTGCTGCAGGATTTCGAAAATAATATTCTTGATATATTGATCCTGCCTGAAGATGAGCTTCCCACTCACGGCGAAAGAGAGTTTTTTCTGGAGGAAAAGTCGACACTGGTATTTCCTAAAAATAATTCCGATTTTACCTTTAAAAGCAAACTGACGCTTGGCCAGTTGGAGCAATTGCCGACGATTCTTTTTGATAAGGACGATCATCTTTTCTTTAAATGGTGCCGTTCTAAATTTAAAGCAGTGCCAAAAAAAATGAATATTCGTTTCACCGTAAATTCTCATGGACATATGCTTCAGGCGGTTCACGAAGGCCTGGGTATTGCGGTTGTTCCCAATCATGTTTTGAACCGTTCTTATTTTAAAGACAAAGTATCGACCCTTGGTGGAGAGTTCGAAGTGCCGAGCGGGAAGCTCTATATTATTTATCAGAAAGAATCTGAAAATTTACTGAGAATAAAAAGTACAATTGACCGGCTTTTGTCTCATCGAGAAACATTTAAAATATGATTATCAAATCTTTGGCTCCCGTCATTTTTGAATTTTTAAAAGAGATTGAAGCACAGGGATTTTCGTTGTGTCTCGTGGGGGGCGTTCCAAGAGATTATTTTTATACCGGCACGATGGGGAATGATTTTGATTTTGAAATTCGTCCCTCTGAAGTCCTGGATGACCCGGAAAAATCCTGGCCGTTATTTTATAAAAAGCTGCACAATTATTTATCTCAAAAAAAACTCGCCTTTACGGAGCTGCCTTATCTGATAACACGTGTTTATTTTGAAGGCTTTTTCTTTGAGTTTTCTTCTCCGAGAACTGAACGTAACTTACCCGATAATTTTTCACATCACCATTTCACGGCAGATTTGAATCCATCTTTGAGTTACAAGCAATCTTTTAAAAGAAGGGATTTCACCATCAACGGCATTGGTGTTGAATTGCACTTCAATACCGTGTCAGAGAAAACGGTTGATCCATATAACGGACTTGAAGATTTAAAAAATGGAGTGTTGAAAAACATTTCTGAGGATTTCTTTTTTGATTCTGTTCGCTTTTTGCGGCTGATTAGGTTTCACATCAAATTCGAAAAATTCAGCATTCATGAAAAAATTTTGAGTCAGCTTCATCAATTTGTTCTTACTGAATTATCTATCCATCACTTTAAAGAAGAGCTTTTTAAATCCAGACCGGGTGCCTTTTTAAATACTTTTTCTGAACTGGTTATTTCTAGGAAACTAATAATTCCGGATGCATTTGTTTTCTGGACTAGATACCTGTTTCCCGAAAATATCGCAACAAGAGAAGAACTGCTGGCCTTTGTTTATCTGAAAAATGACAAAGACGCTGAGAAAATAGTGTCCTTCTTTTCGATGCCTGAGAAAAAATTGAAAGATTTGAAATCTTTTCATCGTTCCGTTCTTGAATTAAAGGAACTTGGAAAAGAGGATATGATTCATTTAATTTCTCTACCAATTGAAGTGTCACTTAAAAGTCCCATCCTGAAAGAATTAAAAAATCTGGAAGAAAAAAAAGAATGGCGCTCTGTGTTTTATTTGTTTTTAGATTTTAAACTTCCCTTGGACTGGAATGAATGGGAAAACGTCATCGTGGATCAGGAAGAGATAAATAAAATCAGTCCTTCATCACGTTCGTATTACCAGTTTTACAAGGCACTTTTGCTAAAATATTCCGATGGTTGAAATTTTTAAACTAGATACTATTAATGGTCCCGATGAATTTGCTAGCATTGTCGAACAGGTAAAGACAATTTTTTATGTCTCTTCATCTTTGAAGGAATTTTCTTCAGAAGAAAAAAGAACCGCTTTTTTTAGACGCTGGTGTGGAGATTATATTAAACTTTACCCGGATCAGTTCTTGTTGATGATGGAAGATGATAAACTGCTAGGCTATCTAAGTGGGTGCCTTAACTCCAGTTCCGCAGCTCCGATGCTAGAAGTCCCCGGCTTCAATATTTTCTCTGATTTGTTTGAACAATTCCCAGCTCATTTTCATATTAATTTTTCTCCCGCGTGCAGAGGAAGAGGTTTGGGTACCTCACTAGTTGAGCATTTTTGTGATGATTTAAAATTACAAGGGATTCAAGGCTGTCACCTGGTAACTTCGACCGGCGCTGCAAATATTAGTTTCTATCATCGAGCAGGCTTTAATTATGAAGTTCAGCGAGAATTTCATCAATCCAAGCTTCTTTTTATGGGGAGAATACTTGAGCATTGTTAGCGGATAATGGCTTGGTAGTTTTTAGCATTGATTTATGATAGGCTATTAATCAGAGGTTTGATTATGGTCGATCTACAATCTATTCTTGCCGAACATCGCTCCAAAGCCAAAGTGGATACTGCCAGCGCCAAAGGCGGCGGTGGCGTACTGCAATCTCCAACGGCCTCTGAAATTCCAGACATTTTTTTTGATAAAATAGTCGTTGATTTTAAACTCAATCGAATTGAGATATTGGTTTTGATGTACATCTATCGCAGAGTTTGGTGTTTCCCCAATCTTCATCGCTCTCACGGCATTTCTCAAATGATGTCTCATACTGAGATGGCCAAGAACTTAGGCCTTGCTATTGAAGACGTCTATTCTGCCCTTAGAAAGCTGGAAGAGTATGATATGATCCGTACTATTCGCGCCGGCCAGTATTTTTCTCGTCGCTATTTTTCGAAAGAAATGGATGAACTTTTTGAGCAATCCTACGATGATTTCGAAATCTAAAATCAAAAAATAAATCTTATTTTTGTCACCATGTTCTAAAGTTGACATATTCGCTTTGGGCACTAGTACACTACTTTTTCTTATATATTCTTACAAAATATTTTTTCCAAAAATCATATTTTCTTACATTACATCGATTTAATCTAAAGCACTTTATACTTATTTTTGTCACTGTTTTTCAAGGAGGAAAATATGAGAGCACTTTCATTAGTGGTGGGACTTCTGTGTTTGTTCACAGTAAACGTCCAGTCAGCGCAAGCTAAATCAGCAGATGCATTTTTTAAACGTTTTCAAGTTGTACGAGCTGAAGACGGTAAGTTAATCGGAATTCGTGATCGTACTCTTCCTGTTAAATTTTCAGTGGCACCTTACGTGAAGTTGGTCAGGTCCCAATTATTAGAAGAACAGAATTTAATGAGTCCAGGCAGCGTTGCTGGCGGAAAATATGATGCTGAAGTTAAAAATTTAATCGCAGAAGATATGGATTTTGATCTTAGCGGCAATCAGGCAAAATTTGATCAAGAAGTTCAGCTGGTTGTTGATTCATTAAGAAAACTTGCAGTCTTAAATATCGATTTTATCTTTACTCACGAAATTTTTAAAGATGTCGTCGGAAAATTCGAAGGCAAAATTTCAGATGCAATTATGCTTCTGGACCCAACAATGATTGCTAATGTAAACGATTCGACTTATTTCTACAAAAGAAACGTAACTTACAAAGCTGTGACCTGGGGATTAGATTTCGCCCGCAAGAGAATGTCAAACATTCCAATGTTAAACACAGTTAGCTATGTAATTGTTCAGGTTGAAAAACTTATCACAGAGAGAAGACAATTTCACCAGAACATGCTTCTTCATTACCTGGAAAATTTTAAAGAATCTGAACTTGGATTAACTCATGATGAAGTTAACCTGATCTGGTCTTCAATTTATGAGTCTAGAATTCAGTGGTTTGCATTCTGGGAATCTAGTGCCGCTAAGAATAATTGGGCAAAGTATGGTGTCAATAATTTTTACCTTAATTTCAGAACGGGTACTACTAATTTAAAAAATGCTCAAAGCATTTATACTGAAATCAGCGATCGTACCAATTATGCCTTCCAGAAAGTTACTTTTAATAACGAGAAGGTCATTGTTAATCTTTTTGATAAAGAAAGTATGTTCCAGAATAGACCAGCAGTTGCATTCAACTACGACCGTCCGACACAAGTTGTAAGAAAACGAGTTATGTTATCTCTGGCCCAACTTGGGTTAAGTTTTGTGCCATTAAGTGCTGTCATCAAAGATTATATGGGTTCATTTATAAAATCATTTTATGAAAAGCAAAGAATTACTGAAGGTGCTCTTTATGGTCACTTCGAGTCTAACGGTGATAGCGCAGGTCTGCAGCAGGTAGCAGATCAGTATATGAATCCATTTGATGGATTAGTTCTGAATTAGGTTTTTCGTTTCTCAGAGTTCTCCTCCGTATTAAAGCAGCGGTCTCTTGTGGCCGCTGCTTTTTAAAAATAACTAAATTCAAGGTGAATATCATATGTTAAAAAGGATTGTGCTATCAAGCTCTCTAATAGTTTCGCTAAATTCATATGCAGGAGGTGTTGATAAAGTTGTTTACGGTGACGATAACCGTATGGACATTTTTGAAGCTAATAATCAATTGCATAAAAAACTGGCCACGGGAACTGCCGCCATGATTCCAAATAAATTGCTGGAAGAAAAAGGAAATATTGTATCTGTAACAGGAAGTACTCTTGAAGCAGATGGTATCTGTTCGGATGCCCGCTTTGCTAAACAACAGACATCTGCAATGTGTTCCGGTTTTCTTGTCGGAAGCGATCTGCTGCTTACTGCAGGTCACTGTATAGAAACGATGAGTGATTGTGAAAATAATTCCTGGGTTTTTGATTATTCAAATAACACTGCCGAAAGAGCTAATTTTGAAATTAGTAAAAACGATATTTATAAATGCTCAAAGATTGTCGCCAGATCTCTTGATAATAGAACAAGTAATGATTTTGCATTGATTCAGCTCGATAGACAATCAGACAGGACCCCTTTGACTTATAGGAAACAAGGGAAGGTCGGCGACAATGCCAGACTGGTTGTTATTGGCCATCCATCCGGACTTCCAACCAAAATTTCAGACGATGCTAATGTTCGGGAGAACAAGAATAAATACTACTTCCAGTCCAATCTCGACACCTTTGGGGGCAACTCTGGTTCAGCAGTATTTGATACGGCCACCGGGATGGTTGAAGGGATCCTGGTACGCGGTGAACGCGATTATGTCCTGGACTCGGTTTCTAACTGTTACCGCCCTAAAATCTGTAAAATGGATGAGTGCAGAGGCGAGGACGTCACCCGCATTACAAATATTAAAGAACTTTAACATTAGAGTGTAAAAACTTCATACTTTGCTCGGAATTTTCGGCTTGATGATAGGATCTTTTCCAGGCTTTTTTTCAGGAAATCAGCATGGTAAAGATCTTTTTTTATACTGTCCTTTTTGGCCAGATTTTTAATCTTTCGGCGCCTGCCGCAGTTTTAAAAATTCCTAAGCACTCCAATGCTATTTATGAAATTGATGATAGACGATTAGTCGATTCTAAATCATCTGTTAATGTCAGGACGCTGTCTGAATCCATTGCGATGATTATTTCCAGCGATTCAGTTGAGAAGAAGTTCCTCTCATCTAGAATTTTTGCAGGTCTATTAAAGAATTCAGAGAGACTGAATTTTTGCAGTGGCGGAAAGTTTGCCGAGCACCATAGTCTCAACGCTTGCACTGGTTTCCTGGTGGGAGTTGATCTTCTTGCCACCGCAGGTCATTGTTTCGCCTCTGAATCAGATTGTATGAATAAGTCAGTTGTGTTTAATGTTCTGGCAAAAAACGAAGTAGCAGAAGGCTATAAAGTACCTGTTAGAAATACATATGGATGCAAAGAGATAGTATCGCGTGTAATTGATGTTGATCGCAATATTGACTACGCCGTTATCCGGCTAGATAGAAAAGCTTCCGGTAGAGAAGTTTTAAAATTGAGAAGCAATGGCAGAGTCGGCAGTGGAGATAAAGTTTTTATGATTGGCCATCCTTTGGGATTACCACAAGTCGTCACAAATTCCGCATCACTCTTAGACAACAGCCAGCCGCATTTTTTTAAAGCGGCACTGGATTCTTTTGAAGGAAATTCAGGCTCACCGGTTTTTAATAGCTCAACCCTTGAAGTTGAGGGTATTTTGGTTCGCGGCGAAGAGGATTTTCTTCTGGATCAATCACTTCAGTGCTATCGTGATCAGATATATAATCCAGGAGAAGATGAATCGTCTGGATCAAGGGGTGAAGGTGTATCCAGAATCAGCGATATACTTCCTTCACTTTATCCTTAATTTGTTCACGAGGTAATAAATGGGAAAAGTTGGATTTGGTGGTTATCGGGTAAGTATTAAATCAATTGAGCATCGACAAGCATTAATTCTGGCCTTAAAGGACGGATGCTCTTTGATTGATACCTCCTCCAATTATACAAATGGTGAATCTGAAGAACTCATTGGTTCTGTTTTAAGTGAAAATCCAATATTCAAGCCGCTCATAGTGACAAAGGCCGGATATATTCAGGGCAGAAATTTAGATATCATTCAAGAGCTCAATGCTAACGGTCTCGCCATTGAAGATCTGGTGGATTTAGGCGAAAACCTAAAACATTCCATTCATCCTGATTTTTTAAAAAATCAGCTGGATGGTTCCCTGAAAAGGCTTAAGAGATCTTCGGTTGATATTTTTTTGCTGCATAATCCAGAATATTATTTTAAGACGGAAGGGGCCACACAAGTTGAGTATTACAGACGTATTCAGAAGGCCTTTGCTTATCTGGAAACTGAAGTTGAATCCGGAAGAATCAAATCTTACGGTATAAGTTCGAATAATTTTATTCTGCCTCCGACTGATCCTGAAGTAACGGATTTGAAGAAAGTCCTTGAAGCAGCTAAAAAAAATAGTCCTAAAAATCATTTCACCACTATCCAGTTTCCATTTAACCTGATTGAGATTGGAGCGCTCGAGAAATTCGGAGAGTATGGTGATGAGAGTTTACTTGAACTGGCCCAATTGAATAATTTAACCACCATGATTAATCGTCCACTGAATGCTTTTACCAATAATAAGCTGGTGAGACTTGCGACTTATGAATTTTTCACAAAAGATTTCGACGAAAAAGATGCTCAAAGTGAATTTGAATCGGCGATGGCATTGCTTGAAAAAAAATGGAAGGAATCTTCATCAAGTGATCATATGGCCGAGGATGAGAATTTCAATCAAATTCCGCTGATAAAACAATTTACTGAACTTTGGAAGACTCTTCCAACAGCTGACGCTGTTGAACAAGTGTATTACGGCCATTTTTTTCCATTTATCGCGAGGCTCTGGGAAAGTGGAGGACTAAGTGCTTCCGAATCTGAACCTTTTTATAAGCTTCTGGAAAATTCACTAATGTATTCCAGAATTAATATGAGTCTTAAGGCCCATGAGTTTCAAAAGCAGGCAGCAAGTGTAGGATTAATTCCCAGCGAAAGCGAGCGACCATTTGCTGTCGATGTTCTGGAGACTTATTTAAATTATGGCTTCGATTACGTCTTGCTAGGAATGAAAAAACCTGAATACGTTAACCAGGTAAAACATCTTTTCTAGGAAAATTCACCGACGTCACAATTATAAGAAGAATTTGTGCGAGAAAGAAAGATCCTAAAAAGATGGCCCCACCTTCGCTGAAACCATATGAATGAAGTCCTGAAGCCAGAATATAGTTCACCCCGAACCAGGCCATCATAACACTCATAAAGGCACCAGCAGTGACAGTTATAAATCTGTCAGTTTTTATCCACGTCGTATAGCGACCATGAAGAATGGCCATGTAAACACACAATACAATCAAACTCCATGTCTCTTTAGGGTCCCATCCCCAGAAGCGCCCCCAGGAATAGTCGGCCCACACTCCACCAAGAATGACTCCACCTGCCAATAGAGTAGTTCCCCATTTAAGAGTCGTGTAGATAATGTCTGCATATTGCAGCTCTTCTTTCTTGGTTAAAACCCCCCATTTGCGTTTTATGAGAACGGTATTGGCGAGAATCCAGCTGAGTGCCAGGGCGCCGTAGGAGAGAATGACACAGGTAACATGAGTTGAAAGCCAGAAATTATCGCGAAGAACCGGAACTAGCGGTGAAATAGTAGCTGTCAACATTCCATTGGCAAAATTGAGCATCATCAATGTGCACACATTATAGGCCAGACCCATATAGACGAATAATTTTTCTTTTTTCAAATGGCCCAACACCAGCGCAAGCATCAGAGAACCGAAACCGGAGAAAAGAACAGTCTCATACATGTTTGTTATAGGTGCTCTGCCAGAAATAATAACTCTTAGAACGATAAGAACCAGCTGGGTCAGAGCTGAAAATGAGGCCAGCCCAAGTGCGACATTAAAATTTTTAAAAAGAACCATTGCTGCCAGTGCGAGTATGGTAAGCAGTAACGACCAGCTTGCGAGTCCTGCCTTGGCATAGATGAGTTCCAGTTCGTATTTTGTATTTCCTGATATTCTTTCGTAATCAGTTTTCGTTTTAAAAAGTACTGGGAGAAACGGATCAGATGGATTAGCCGCTTTCTGGGCAATAACTTTTTCTTCAGTTAAGTAAATAGTCAGTGGTTGCCAGTCTATGGCGTTATTGACATCAGCGGCAAGCAGCCAGTTACCGCCGTTTTTAATTTCCGAGTACAACGAAATATTATCGTAAAGTTTTCCAATAGCCTTTAAATAAGATTCATTATTCTTAATGCTTCTTGCCTCATTCTTTATATCATCGATGCGCGTGATGAGCTGTTCGTAGGCAATATTATGCTGATCTTTTTCCAGGCCTAAAAATTTCATCAAATCGACATGGTCAATTCTCGCTTCGATTTTAACATCGCTTGGCAGACCCATCCCATTTAAGGAAAGCAGGCAGTAGGCTTCTACTGCGCTATATTCACCGACGGTGGATTTGCCTGTGAGATTTTTCATGATTTCAGAAGCATGCACATATAGCGGCTTCACTCTTCCACCTTGAAGTATGGGCAAAGCTTCAAGCTCTTTTTTGCAGAAATAAGTATCGGCAACGAGAGATGTACTTATCAGACTCAAAAAAAGTAGTAAGGCATATTTTTTCATACTATGTTTCCGGGAATTTCTTGTTCAGTTTTATTTTTCTTGTTTTTGTTATTCAAATTGTAATGCCAGATGGCGCCGAAAACGAGCATTAGAGAGCCAAGATATTTCATGGTTCGTCCCTGATCAACGTTAACTGCCAGAGTTGTATTATATTGTCCGCTGTTGTCCTGTGAATATGAAGCCTGATAAAAAGTAAAACCGGAATTTTTCATAGGATTATTCATATAGACATGATGGCTGCTTGTTTTTCCATCAGCGTATAATTTTACAAACGACTCGTAACTTGCCGGGTTGTTTGTCCCAGGGTCTTTATCCATTTTAAATTGTGTCAGAGCGAGCTCAAACGGCAGGGTTAATGATTCCTTTGTAACTTCAATAACAACTTTTTTACCCTGAATCAATAAGGAGAGTGGAGTGTAGTTCGTGACCCAATATTCTTTTCCAAGAATCTCCAGGCGCACGGCCCGCAAATCACCTTTTATCAGTGTTCCATTTTTTTGTATTGGTATAGTGGGAACGGGCAGATTAAAAGGCACAAGATTTGTCTGGTGTTCTGTCAGGCTAATTTCAGCATTCATCCATGGCAATTTTGCAGGCTCTCCATTAACTTCAAGGTCAACCAGCTTCCAGCTCTTGTCATCTTTAGAATAAAAAGAAGCCTTCTTCCCGAATAAAAAGAGATTCGGTTTTTCTTCAAAAAGTTGTTTTGAAAAGGCTCTCATGTTCGATTTCTCATCTGTCTGCAAATTTGCATCCAGCGGAAACGGAGAAAAATCAGGGAAAAAAGTCAGGAAACTATTATTGTAAGGCAGAACGACGAATCTGTTTTTGGCACCCGTGTTTTTTATCGGCAGGTTTCTCTCTTCTGGGGTGAAGCAGTCTGCAGTCAATGAATTCCAGATAATTATTTTGGATGGATTATTTTGAGCAAAACATGCAGCAATTTTCTCCGGGTAATAATTAAACGACAACGGACCCATTGTCGTGGTGGAAGGAAAATCGTTGCTTGCCTCAGGATGAACAGTCAGAAGTACATCCTGTTCAGCGAAAGCATTTTTAAAATGATATTTTGATGTGTGTGCCTGAGAGCCTTCAGGGTAGTGATTAATTGGTTCATTCCATTTAAACTGGCCTTCAGCAAACGGCAGATAATCCTTTATGGATATTAGGTCATAATTTTCATTGATCGCTGTTTTAAAAGCGGAAAAAGGCAAAAAAGTGGTCACCTGTTTTCCTTCATCCGGATAGGAAATTTTCAAGATGTCTTTAGAGAGAACAACCTGACGGTTTGGTTCATTTGGCGCAAGTGTTATCTGGCCGTCAACGCCCGCCACGAAAGTGATCAAAGATCCCATGCCTATAATGATTAATCCTGAATGAATGGTGTAGAAACCGTAAAGTCTTTTTTTCGGCGGGAGTCTTAAAAGTGCCGCAAAAATAATAGAAAAAAGCATCCCGAACTGAACAAGCATGAAGGGGAAAGTCTTATAGACTGCACGGTTGGCGAAATCAGTACCATAATAACTTTCAAGAAATGTTCCTACGATCATAGCAATGGTGAAAAGACTGATTACCAGGACTGCAAATTTCAAGCTACCTATAAAGCGTTCGACTTTATTCCAGTCGATTTTTGGTAAATGTTTCATGCATGTTTTATATCACAGTCAATGCACCTCTAGAACCAGAATAAACTATTTTATGATTTGTCGGAGCAGATAAACACAACCAAACAATATTGGCTGGTGAATCAGATAAATAAAAAGAGAGTGTTTCCCCAAATAGTTCAAACATTTAACAATTGCGTTATTTGAAGTTTCAACTTGGTGCAAGTTTTTATGCACGGCAAATATACCAATTAAACTGGCCCCGAGCCAGGGAAAAGGGGAGATGTGATCCCACGATTGATGGGGAAGTTCAAACCAGGGAATATTTTTATCAAGAAAGATGGAAGGAATAAATAACAACAGTGCAATCAGCAGTGAAATTTTTGGTCGTGTTAAAAATGGAAGAGAAAAGAGCGATACTATCGCAATGGCGTGAAGTGTTCCAAAATAGATCCAGTTTTCTGGAAATACGACATAGGTGACTCCGCTAATGATCACCGCAAAAAAGGCTATTTTAAGAAATCGTTTCCAGAAGGGCCTCCAGTTAATTTGCCCCTGATGAGCGAGAGTGAGCGACATTCCGACGGTAAAAAGGAAAAGAAATACTATCAGCCTGGGGAGAGCATACCAAAAAGGTGCATGGATAATGTCAATGTTTAGAAATCCAAAATTGGTTAGATCAAAGCTTAGATGAAAAAAAATCATTAAAATGATCGTAAAACCTCTCAGGGCATCTATTATTCGACTTCTCGAATTGAATTTCTCTATTTTCATCTTTATGATTATTCCATGGAATATCTAACACGCAAAAAAAAATCGTTAAAATACTGGCTGGCAGGCTTTTTATTTATCTTTATAGCTTCTGTTATTTATGGCTGGTATTTTGTCAAAAGTTCACGTGCACCAATGGACGGCGAACTTTCATTAAAAAACCTTAGTTCACCGGTATTTGTTGTCAGAGATCAATATGGAATTCCACATATTACTGCACAAAATACAAAAGATGTTTTTAGGGCAATGGGCTTTATTGCCGCCAGCGAGCGTCTTTTCCAGATGGAAATGCAAAGAAGGGTAGCTAATGGAGAATTGGCCGAACTTTTTGGTGATAAAATGCTCGCTTCTGATAAGCTTTTCCGCACAATTGGATTGCGCAGTAGCATGATTCGGATGATTGATCATAAAATAAAAAATGGGGCTTTTGATGAAAAAATGTGGAGCGAAATTGAAGCCTTTTATGACGGTGTAAATCAATATCAGTTTAATTATAAATTGCCAGTAGAGTTTGCACTTTTGGGAATAAAACCCAGACCTTTTTCCGCACTAGATGGATATGCTTTTATCGGATTAATGAGTTTTAGTTTCGGCGTGGCAACCAGCTCGGAGCCATTAATGACTAAACTTCGCGCCCGTTTCGGGACTGAGCTGAGTAATGAACTCAGAAACGAACTGACTCCTTATGAGCAAAAAAATATTGATAAGGAAAAAATTGAGGCAGAGAAGAGCAAAAGAGTCGTTGAGGTTGAAAATCATTATCCCGTAATTAAAATACTTGATGAACTTGAAAAGGGCTTTACGTTGTTTGAAGGCTCTAATGGGTGGCTCATTTCAGGCAAGAGATCTGTGTCAGGTTTTCCTATTCTCTCCAATGACCCGCACATAACATACACCCACCCTGGAGTATGGTTTGAAGCCCATCTCAAAACGCCTGATTACGAGAGTTATGGCCATTTTCTTCCCATCCTGCCTTTCCCTGTTTTATCACATAATAAGGATCGCGGCTGGGGACTTACCATGAGTCTGATAGATGATATGGATATATATCGTGAAAAATTAAATCCACAGTTAAAAACGTACCAGTTTATGGGTAAAGAAATTCCTTATGAAGAGCGCTTCGAGGTTATAAAAGTTAAAGGTGAAAGAGATTCAAAAATTCTTGTCCTCAGCACCCAGCATGGTCCGGTCATGGATGAAGTTTTCACCCATCCGGAAGATAAATCTTTGGCGCTGAAATGGGCCTTTAATAGTGTAGATAATGATCCGCTTTATGCCCTCTATAAGATGGGCCGCGCTAAAAATATGGAAGAGTTCAAAGCAGGTGTGGCGCTCGGAAAAGCCCCTGGTCTGAATGTGCTTTATGCCGACAGGGAAAATATCGGATGGTGGATCTTCGGGGAAGTTGCAAATAAGTCAAATCGTCTTGGATCCGATTTTATATTGGATGGAAGCTCAGGAACTGACGAATACGCAGGCATAATGAGTTTTGAACAAAAGCCTCATGCAGAAAATCCACCATCGGGTTTGATCGTTTCTGCCAACAGCAGACCCGTAGGTACTCCGGCCATACCCGCTGATTTGCGTGGCGACTGGCAGCCTGATGATCGCTATAAAACAATTGAAGCGCTTCTTTCTCAGAAAGAAAAATGGTCTGTAGATGAACTTAAGGAAATTCAGACATTGAGTTTAAACCTGGAGAATAAAATAATCCTGGGTGAATTGTTAAAAGCAGTTGATTTTGACAATCTTTGGAAAAAAGAGCGGGCGGCCACTTATATTGAAATTTTAAAAAAATGGGATTTTATTTCCGACGTCAATGCCATTGCTCCTTCGCTTTTTTATACATGGTGCAGAGAAATAACAAAAATTCTGCTTAAAGACTTGAGCCCCGAAGAATATACAACCTATGCAAAACTGCCCAATATTTGGAACTTTCTCAAGAGGGTTGTCCTCAATCCAAACTCAGTCTGGTGGAAGAAATACGACAGAAAAAAAGTTTATACTGATGCTTTTAACAATTCTATTGAGTCTCTCAGACAGCTTCTTGGTGATGATTCCGGAAACTGGGCCTGGGGACATTTGCACACAATTGAGTTCGTACATCCCATTGGAACTAAAAAGCCATTTAATAAAATTTTCAATATCGGTCCGGTGGAAATCGGCGGTGCTTATAACGAGATCAATAATCAAAAACCTGCCGGTTATACTGACGGATTTAAAGTAAAGGCAGGCCCTTCAACACGAAGAATAATCGACTATAAAAATCCAGAAGTAGCCTGGGGCATTTTGCCCGTCGGCAATTCGGGTCATTTGTTATCTCCCTTCTACAAAGACCAGCTGAAACTTTTTTCTAAAGGCCTTTACCGTGAGGAATGGCTTAATGAAAATGACATTGAGGCACACAAGACTCATAAGCTGACTCTGGTGCCGGCAATTTGAAGATTTTATCTAAGCGTGCCCAGGATTTTTTAATTTCCCCGTTGCACAGGAATAAAAATTTCATAGATTCTTCCCAAAAAGATATTTTATGGGATTCTAGGCTTGAAGCGAGAAAGGATTCTTCTTTTTACGGTGACAATATTTTGACGCTTTCTTATTTTACCCAAACAGACAACGAACTTGAGAAACTTTTTTTGGAAGCAGTTGCGCGATTGGCGACCGAGAGAAACATTGCTTTTTTAGCAAATCTAAGTTTTCGCGAAGTGGAGAATTATTTGCGAGATGAAAATCATCTGCCAGTTTTCGAAGCTGACGGGGCAATAAAACCCGAGACGGCTTATTTAAAGATTAAATACTCGCTTCTTTGCTCACTCGTTCTAAAAAGGGTGCAGGGACACGCCCTTTTTAATAAATTGGCCCTAAGGCCATGGTCAGAGCTCTCTCTTGTGGAAAAAAACCGTCTGGTCCTGGCGGGAGTTGAACTTCTCAATTCCTTATTTCCCAAACTAAAAAAGATGAATCTTGCCCTGGCCGATGATGCGGAAATATCGCTGGTCATGAATGAATTTCCTCTGGCATCTGAAGTAATTGAATTGGTTTTTTTGGCCCTGTTTATAAAACAGGAAGAGAAAACTTCTCTCAAAGTGGTTGCCGTCCAATAAGTTCTTAGAGTAAAATTCAATTGTTTCCAATAAGCTATCCTTAAAAAACACTTAATAAAGTTAAAATAGAGGTCGGTATAATGAAGATTTTTCTCGTCACTTTAATGCTTGTAACTTTCTCACTAAGCCAGGCAACTCATGCCCAGGATGCTGTAAAAGGCGCTGAACTTTATAAACAGTGCATTGCCTGCCATGGGGATAAAGGAGACGGTAATGTCGCGCAAAAGGCTCCAAGAATAGCCGGACAGTACGATTGGTACATACTTAAGCAACTTCAGGATATAAAGGGAGGGTCAGTCAGAAAGAACCCTGTAATGCTCCCCTTTTTGAGCAAGCTTAACGAGCAGGATATGAAAGATCTTGCTGCCTATATCTCTAAACTTTAATCACTTCAATAAGCAAAGGATTGCTAATGAAAGTTACCTTCAAGAAAGCTAAAAACGAAAAAGATATCAAGTCGATTCTGGACTACAACATCGACGCTTTCTCGGATTCCCCTGATTTTAAATGGACTTTTGAGGAAATTAAAAAGGAAGTGGCCGAAGGGTGGGAGCTTTTTTCTTTGAACCTTGAAGGTGAAATTATGGCCGCCGTCTTCTATAAAGTGGAAGGGGACTCCCTTTTGACCAAGAACACTGCCATTAAGATCACTTATCAGGGAAGCGGATTTTCTCACACTATTAAGGAATTTTTTGAGAAAGTGGCCCGTGAAAAAGGCCTGAAACGAATTGTTCACTACTGCCGGATCGATAATTTCAGAATGTATTCTCTTAATGAGAGTCACCAATATAAGAAAACTCCAAAAAAATTAGGGCCGGAAGGCCTGGTTGTTGAGTGGGTAAAAACTCTAAAATAAAGTCTATTCTCACAGGGGAAACCTGCATTTCCCCTGTGACTTTCGAGCCTCTCCCCAGCAGCTCCCTAGGGGCCTCCAATGAAAAAAGTGAAAAAAAAATCATTTTTACTATAGACATGATGAAAACTTATCTGCAATAATTTATATATAAGAGAGTTTTACTAGGGAAATGTAAAAAAGCAGATTGAAAATTCCAGAGTAAAAACTTTAAAAAAGGTTATTATTAAAATTAGTTTTCTATATCTTTAACCAACTTTAGACGTACAACGGTCTAATATTAACGGAGGATCCTCGAATGGCAGTAAAGAAAAAAGCTACTAAAAAAGCAGCTCCAAAGAAAGCTACTAAAAAAGCTACTAAGAAAGCAGCTCCAAAAGCTACTAAGAAAGCTACAGCTAAAAAAGCAGCTCCAAAAGCTACTAAAAAAGCAGCAGCTCCAAAAAAAGCTACTAAAAAAGCAGCAGCTCCTAAAAAAGCTAAGACTCCAAGAAAGCCAAATGCAGCTTTCATGAAAGCTCTTACTCCATCAGCTACTCTTGCTGAAATCGTTGGAAACAAACCACTTCCAAGAACTCAGGTAGTTTCAAAAATTTGGGAATACATTAAGAAGCACAACCTTCAAAACCCAAAAAACAGAAGAAACATTCTTGCTGACGACAAACTAGCTAAACTTTTTGGAAAAAAAGAAGTTACTATGTTCGAACTTGCAGGAATTGTTGGAAAACACCTTTCTTAATTATTAAGATCTAGTTTTCAATAAGAAGAAGCCCACTTGTAAAAGTGGGCTTTTTTTTGGTCAGATCAAATATCAAAGTTTGATGGGAGATGTTTAAAAACTTAATTGTAGCTAAATGATCGACCATCATCTATCAGTTCAGTAGAAAATCCTAAAAAAAATTGTTTAGATTACTCAATTTGATAACAAAAGGATTAACTGGCATAGATAATAGATCAAATTGTACTTTGATATTTGATTTTGTTATTTTTTAAGTGCTGAATACTGTCTTTGGACCGAATCGCTGATCCAAGGTTTGGCCGCCCCTAATTCACCCTTAATTGCCGCCTGAGCCGCTTTTAAGAACTCATTACATTGGTAGCTTGAAGTGACATTCAAAGGACTGTCGCTGTTATGACTGATATACTTGATGCATGTTGATCCGTAGTAATCAAGATATTCTGGAAAATTATTGGCAAAAAGATTTATTATTGCTTTGTGGCGTGGGAGATTGGGATCTTTAAAGATTTTATCCGGAATGAGTTCAAGACTTTTAATCTGCTCGAGCAATTTCTGGCGTTTTTGATAGTTTTCGGCCAGAGACTCAACATTTTTCCAGGCCAGGTTCATTTTATCGCCTACAACCGGCCCATCCAGCAAAAAGAGAATTGCATAAAAATCTTCTTCATCTTTGGTTAATTTCTTTTTGGCCTCTAAGATATTAAGCGCCATTTCCTTATTAAGTCCGTTACTTTTAACAGAAGTAAGAGATTCTTTAAGCGGCGGCACTAATTCATTGAAACATAAATCTGGCGCGACTCTTTCCACCAAAGATTTGTAGTTTCCGTTGAATTCTGGACTGAAACTTTCTTCATAAAGTTTCTTCATTATGGCAGCCTGAATTTCAGGTTTTTTGCAGTAAAAATTGGCAATATTATCTTGTACTGCCGGTGCGTAAAAAGGCCATACTTTAATTGTAGCTTGAGCATTTTCCAGAATAGCCGCAAGTTCAAGACCCATATCGGGATCTTTTTTGGAAAAATACCAAAACGAGGTAAGTTCGCTTTCACAAAGATTTTTTTCAGCATCACGCTTGTTAATATTCTCAATCAGAGAAATTTTTTTAAAACATTCAGTGAAGTATTTTTTGGCAAAAATGGAACGCTTGAGCTGGAAAAATTCATCATTGTTCATGGCCGAGGAGCGCCCGATTTTCTCAATCTGATGGTAAGATGCGAGCGATAAATCGCGTGTTTTAATTTTATAATCGACCAGGCCCATCGCCATAGTCTGAAACATCTCTCGCCAGTGCTTACCGCGCTCACTGGGACGAATGTCATTGACATGCAGGAGAAACTCTTCGAAATTTTTCTCTCTTTCGAGTACTTCCAGATCCTTCAGTTCGTATAATACTTGAGCGCTTACGCTAAAATTTATTGATTGAATGAATAGGTAGGCCACTGTAGATATCATCATATTAAAAATTCTATGGACAGAAGCCGGTTTAGTCAAATTTAGGGCGCTCTTTTTCTACTATTTATGTCGATTTGCCCCTAGTGCTTTCAGTGCATTTGAGTTATTTTTTAGGGCGCAAATAAAAATTCTGGGGGCACCAATGCTGAAGGTTTTACCTATAAAGCCAGCTGATTTTCTTTTAACTCTTCAATCCATCGAGAGCAATGGCTGGACACTATATTTCTATAAAGAATTTTCTAATCTTTTAATTGATTCGGGCAATGCCGTAAACCCTGACGTCTGGACCCAGGTTTCGCCCTATTTGAATAAGGTTTCCGCTGATTTTAGAATACAGCTCACGATACGCTCAACTCCATTTCTTGTCGGTTTCTTTTTCAAAAATAAGGAAATTCGTTTTTTTACGCCAAAACTCTCTCAGGAGTTGTTTTTGCTTCAACAAAGTGAAATTCTGGATCTGAATCTGCCGATGGTGAAGGATTTGAGGAAACACACGGAGCTTGCAGCCAGTCTTCAAGTTAAAAATTTTCCTTCAGTCATAGAAACTCTCATTTCAACTCAGGGGCTGTCAGATTTATTCAATGATAATCGCTTTAAAAAAGTCGAAGAGCGTTCTCAGGAAATCGTAAAGCGCTTACTGACCAAGCTTAATGAATACCAACCAAGTTTGTTTGAAGATGTTTCTGATTTTGGTTTGGGCCTTACTGCCCAATACGCATTACTGCGCGTTCATCTTTTAAAATTTCTGGCGATTCTGCCTTCGCTTGATCACGACAAAAAAGGGACTGAGGTTAAGAGAATTCTCATTGAATCACTTTTCCGTTTTCTTCGTGACAATAACCTGGCCCGTAGAATGAAGAAGAAAGGGCAGGAACGTGCTTTGCCCGGACGTTATACCTTTGGGATTAAAATCGTCTATTATATCGCCAAGGTTTTTCCTGAATCCGCCCTTGCCGTGCTGGTCAGAAAAAGTGTTCGTCTGATGGCCAAAAGATTTATTGCAGGTGAGTCCATTGAAAAAGCGGATAAATCTCTTAAGGCCTTAAGTCTGACGGGAAGAGATGTAACTCTGGATCAGCTGGGTGAACTGGTTGTCTCTGAACATGAAGCTGATCATTACAAATCTGAGGTTCTAAAACTTGTAAGAGGATTTTCACTGCATGTAAAAAAAGGCGAAAGAAATATTGCCGGTATTAACCGCGCCCACGTATCAATAAAAGTCTCGGCCCTTTGCTCCGATTTCAAACCGCATGCACCTGACTACACATATGGTCTGGTATCGCCTCGCTTAAAGGAAATTTTATTAGCTGCAAAAGAAGAAGATGTTTTTATCAATATCGATGCTGAACATTATCACTATCGCGATATTGTATTTAAAATTTATAAACGCGTACTGTTGGAAACCCCGGAACTTAGAGACTACGCTGCAACCGGAATTGTTATTCAAGCTTACCTTCGTGATGCCGCAAAACACCTGGAAGAAATCAAGGAATTGGCGCGAACGCGCGGAATACTAATGCCTGTTCGTCTGGTGAAAGGAGCCTACTGGGATGCTGAAACAGTCGAAGCAGATGCCCATAGTTTCAATGCACCTCAGTTTTTGAATAAAGAGGAAACAGATATTCACTTCAGGCAACTGGTTGTGAAAATTTATGAAGGGCATCCGCATTTAAAGCTGGCACTTGCTTCTCACAATTTTTCTGATCATGCTTTCGCTGAAGCGGCAAAGGAAATACTTTTCCCGGCAGTGGGCGAGATTGAGCATCAGTGTCTACATATGACCTATGAAGCGTTATCCACGGCTTTGGCAAAAATGAAATGGGCGACCCGAAATTATGTACCGGTTGGAAGTTTGCTGGTCGGGATGGCCTATCTTGTAAGACGGATTATGGAAAACTCCTCCCAGGTCGGAGTGCTCACGATCATGCGTTCACATAAAAAGCATCAAAGCCTGATGTCTCCGTTTGCTATTCACAGAAAGAAAAAATTTGAAGGTAAGCTTGCTTTTGATCTCTCCGTTTCAAAACTTGAAGATGAGTTCTTTAATGTCACCCCATTGAGACTCTATCTGGATGAGGAAAGAGTCTGGATGGAAAAAGCTCTTCATACATTTGAACAAAACAATTTAGGGAGAGATTACCTCAATCGTTTTGAACTGAATGGTGACTGGGTAGAGATTATTTCGAGTTCAAAACCAGACATTCGAGTAGGCCGAATTCGTTTTGCCAACCTGGAAGATGCTGAGCGGGCGCTTTCGACGATTGATAACAGTTATAATAATGGGCAATGGGCCAATACAAAATGGCCTTTCAGAACAGCCATGCTGGTCAAGGCCGCAGGTTTGATGTTAGCGAAAAGGAATGAACTTTCATCTCTCATTGTTTATGAAGCTGGGAAGACTATCAGCGAGGCGCAGGCAGATGTTGATGAGGCTATTGATTTTCTCAATTTTTATGCGCGCAATGAAGCTTACCTTCAAAGAAACTTAACCGACCTGACTTCAAGAGGTCCTACTATTGTTATTTCACCGTGGAACTTTCCCATTGCGATTCCGTGTGGGATGGTTGCAAGCGCGCTTGCCGCCGGGAACACCGTCATATTAAAACCTGCAGAGCAAACACCTTTGATTACCCAAATGCTTGCTGACATTCTTCATGATGCCGGTGTGCCCGAAGATGTTCTTATTCATCTGCCGGGGCAGGGAGAGACTATAGGGGATTTTTTAGTTCGCGACGAGCGCGTTTCAACAATTGTTTTTACCGGCTCAAAAGCAGTTGGAACTGCTATTGGGTCAATTGCGAGAAAAAGAATTTATAAAAATAAACTTACTGAAAAAAGCTATCCGGTAAAGGCCATCACTGAAATGGGCGGAAAAAATGCAATTATTGTTGCTATGAATGCTGAACTTGATGAAACAGTCTCCGGTATTCTTTATTCAGCCTTTGGTCATGCCGGTCAGAAATGCTCAGCATGCTCCAGAGTTATTGTTCACAATTCCTTAAAAGATAAATTGATTGAGAGGCTCAAAGAAGCTTGCTCCGATTTAAAAGTTGGAGAGTCATTTCGATTCGATACCACCGTTAACCCGGTCATTACGAAGGAAGACCAGATCAGATTGAGAACAGCAGTTATTGAGGCTTCTAAAGAAGCAAGCGGACATGGGGGGACTGTTGTCCTTGACCGCTCAAATGATGAGCTTCCTGGCTTTTGCATAGGGCCTGTACTAATAGAACTCCCATATGAACGCGCCTTTGACAGACAAAGCTTTGCTCAAAGAGAGCTTTTTGGACCGGTTGTTCACATCATCGGTTTTAATACACTGGATGAAGCGTCTAAACTTTTTAACAGCACTGATTATGCGTTGACCGGCGGAATTTTTAGTCAGTCGCAAAATGATATTGATTATCTGCTCACAAAACTTGAATCTGGAAATATTTATATCAATAGAACAACGACAGGAGCGAGAGTTTCAATAGAACCATTTGGGGGGTTTAAACTTTCAGGAACAGGGCCGAAGGCCGGTGGCCGCCATTACGTTCTGGCCATGCATCAGGTTTTTGAAAAAGGTTTTGAAAAATCGCAGACTCTCACCACTTATTCGGTAGACGAAGGTGTCGAACAACAAATAGAGCTGGCCCGTCCCTCTAAACTTTCAATTAATTCTCGCCGTGAACGGATGGAGAAGTTTCTGGACCAGTTTATTTCAAACTTTGAAACTCACTATCAGGGGATCTATGGCAATTATAAAGAGCCGCTAAGAGATTATAAAAAATGGCTGAGTAAAAGCTTTAGCAGTTTCATGGAGCGCGAACACAAGAATCGGGTGATTCCTGGACAGCTTAGCTATAACGATTACAAACTCTATGCAGAACATGCAGTTCTGGTTGCAACGACAGACAGGCCGGAGTTAAAAACGCTTATGCAGATTTTCTCCTGCCTTTCAACTGGAACAGGACTTACTATCCTTGCGAGAAACCGCAATACCTTCAACTGGTGGATTAGCCTTAGAGATATTTTCTATCAGGCGGGATTTTCAAAAGAGAACATCGCTGTTTATCTGGTCAGCACTAAAGACCTGGTCAGAACACTTAATAATCCAAAACTTTCTTTAATTATTTACGACGGACTTTTAAATGATTTTGATATTCACGTCGGAAATCATCTGGATGATGGAAAAAATGATCTTCGCATGAAAGCTATTCTCACAACCGCTGATCATTTGAAGTCCAACGATTTTTATCACCAGGCACTTAATACGATTTGGGTAAGGGCCTTTGCGATCAATACGATGAGGCATGGCGCTCCTCTTGATTTGGAACTTTAGGTAAACAATGGCGAAACTTAAAATTGGCGTATTCGGTTGTGGAAATATGGGAGCAGCCCTGGTTCTTGGCATGCATACGCGTTTTCCAGAGGCTGAATTTTTTCTGTTCACTCCGAGCCATACAAAGGCAGAGGTTCTGGCCCAAAAAGTGGGGGGAACTTCATTAATCAATTGCGCTGATATGCCTGTTGACCTGGATTGGTATTTGCTGGGATTCAAGCCGCAAAGTCTCGATGAATTTGAGTTTAATTTTTCCTCAGGATCCAAAATTATATCTGTTCTGGCCGGCGTAAAAATTTCCAAATTGATATCAAAGTTTAATGTATTGAAAATCGCCCGTTTAATGCCAAACACGCCTTCTGCTATAAGTCTTGGTGCCAATCTTCTCTATCTGAATGAGGATTTTAAGCGCGATGAAATTGAGGAACTGAATTCACTAATCAGTTCTACCGGAACAATATTTCCAATGGCATCCGAAAAGGATCTGGATCTGACTACTGCATTCAGCGGCTCCGGGCCTGCCTTGATATTTGAGTTGGCGAGAATTTTTGAAGCTGAGCTTAGTAGAATGACTGAAGGCAGAGTGCCGGCTAAAGAAATTATTGCAAAGACTTTTCTAGGCAGTTCCGCTCTGATGAATGCCAAAATGGAAACGGCTAGTTTTGAAGAACTTCGCCATCAGGTGACTTCCAAAAAGGGGGTTACATATGAGGCGCTGGAAGTTTTAAAAGAAAACAAAATGCAGAACATTTTTGCAAATGCGTTTGAAGCTGCTTACAAAAGAACTGTTGAACTCTCAAATAATTAGTAGGGAAGTAAATGATTAAAGAGCTTATCACTAAAAATGTACCCAAGAAAGTTCTCGATACGTTATTTGTAAGGTTTTTTGGACTCACAAAAATTCCACTTATCTTTTTTGTCGGCCCTACTGTGATACGCCTGGATGATGAGCAATGTATTGTGATGATTCCGCTTACCAGAAGAACTAAAAATCATCTCAAATCGATGTATTTTGGCGTTCTGGCAACAGGAGCAGACCTTGCAGGCGGTCTGGCGGCTATGAAGGAAATTTCTGATTCTAAGAAGAAAATAGATCTGTCATTTAAAGATTTCCACGCCGAGTTTTTAAAACGTGCCGAGGGTGATGTTCATTTTACTTGCACACAAATTCCGGAAATTAAAAAATTTGTTGCCGAAGTTATTTCGAGTGGTGAAAGAATGAATTTCCCGGTAGAGATAGAAGCGAGCGTTCCTCAAATCGGCCCTGAACTCGTGGCCAAATTCACACTGACTCTTTCGCTTAAATTGAGAAGTTAATCAGGCTGGGTTTTCCGAATCCAGAAAACTGCACTCAAGAGAAGGAAATTCTTTTTGAATTAAATTCATCAATGATTGTATTCCAAATTTCTCAGTTGCATGATGCCCGCCCGCGAACATGTGAATGCCTGACTCCCGCGATTCATGATAGTCGTGCTCACTCATTTCACCGGTTATATATGCATCAAGGCCTAACTTTTTAGCCTCGCGCCATTCCGAATTCGCACCACCTGTTATGATGCCTATGGAAGCTATTTCTTTTTGGGCATCAGGCGGATTTGAATAAAGTATGGGGTGATTTAGTTTTTCATTAAGCATTTTTTTTATTTCAAGCGGTTTAACCGGGCTGGAAAAAATGCCTTTGATTCCAGTGCTGGCACCTTTGTATGCTCCGAAACTTTCCAGACTTCCCAGGCCAATCATTTTTGCCAGAGTGGCGGCATTTCCGATTTCAGGATGACCGTCGAGCGGCAGGTGATATCCTAATAAATTGATCTCATTTTTTATTAAAGGAAAAAGCCTTCTGGCGAAAGGGCCGGTGAGTGTGCAGCTGCCGTGAAATTTCCAGAAAACACCATGGTGTACAATCAAAACGTCCGCTCCGACTCGTGCAGCATGATCAGTAGATTCTCTGGTGGCAGAAACGGCAAAGAGAATTTTTTTTACTTCTGTTCGACCCTCTATTTGAAGTCCGTTTGGACAATAGTCATCGTATAGTTCAGGCTTAAGCAGCGTTTTTAAAAATAATTCAAGCTCTGATAGTTTTATCATTGTTACATCTGAGTAGGGGGTTGCCTCTCACGATCCAGATTATTTCTCAGCTTGGCAACGGTTTCATGTAATTCATTATGGTGGGGGGCCAGAGTCAGGGCAAGTGAAAATTCTTTTAGACCTTCTTCATATTGATTGAGCAAAACATAAGCCCTGCCGGCATTGATATAAGGGTATTCTCTATTTTGATAATTATGGGCCCGTTTTGCAAGTTCAAACCATCTGAGGCTTTCTTTTATCTGCCCTTCGTTCAGTATATAATTTCCAAAATCGTTATATGCAGGTCCATATTGAGTGTCTTTCTGGATAGCCTTCATGCAATAGGCTTTAGCTTCTGGGATATTATCAAGCAAGGAATAAGTCCATGCGATCAATGTTAAGACTTCAGCCGTGTCTTTATAATTTCTGGCCTTGTAAAAATTAGCTTTTGCATCGGCATAATTCTTTTGAGCGATAAAATAATGCCCGCGGTGAATATAGTGATCATATTTCTCTTCTCGCTTGATATCGAGAAATGCGATAGGGGATTTTATGACTGATTCGACATGAGCAAGTTCTTGAATGTTCTTTTCATCCAGATAGAAAAGTGGTGCCGATTGAGAATCAGCTTCATTGCTGCTTGCATTTTTTATAGTCGGAATATTTTCAATTTCAGTGAGTCCAGTACGTGGAAGCTGTATTTCAAGGCTTGTTGTTTCAATAATAAAATTGTGAATTTCAAAAGAATTTCTGTAGAGCAAGTTAATGTATTCGATTACATTCTTATTGACCTTCTCGCTCCCTATTGGAAGCTTGATTAAAGATTCAATAAAATTGTGAAAAAATTTAATATGATTTTTAAATTGGGATGTTTCAAAAAGATATTCATTGCTGTCAAATTGCAGTTCTGCAAAATTCTTGCTGAAAAAGACAACTGAATCTCGACAAAGTTTTTGTATTTGGATTTTGCCACGAGGAGTGCTGTGCATTTTTTCCAGATCGGTAAATGCAAAAAGCAAGCGGTCGAGATAACCGGTGGCCGTATAAAATTCAGCAAGTAATAGTGAATTAATTGATATCATACGGATCTTCCTTGAGTTATTCGCCAGGATCTTCATCTTGAATATCCTTAAGTTAATTCTAGTTCACTAGCATTTTATTTTACAATTCTTTTCTTCTTTTTGCCGGCAAGTATCTTCATATTTGAGCTGAAATTTGTAATTTCTTCACGCCCTCGGCCCGTTTGGTAATTTTTTACTGTGACATCTTCTGACTTTTTGAGAGTCGCTCTTTACAATGCAAAAAAAACCCCGGAAAAACCGGGGTATTTAAATAAACTATGGGTTTATCGATAGCTTTCTTTATTTGGTTAATTCGTATTCCAATAATCGTTTATCGGTATTGACTACTGTATAGCGCTTGGAAATCATTTCAAAAATATTATCGCCTTTATTACCAACGCTGGCAGGGCCTCTTTTAAAATCTACGGAGCCGTTGTTATTTTTATTACCAAAAAGTTTACCAAAAGGATTTGAATCGTCTTTTGCTAAATTTTTATTCTTATTGATTCCGAAACCACCGCCCAAAACAGAGAATCCTGTTCCACCATCGTATCTGGGAGCCTTTGAAACTATTCCACCACTTGGTCCAGGAGGGGCTCCTGCTGCCGGTGCACCACCACCGCCACCAAGGCCACCACCGCTACCGCCGCCACCGCCGCCGCCTCCGGCCGGTGCACTACCTTTGGTTACTGTCGCTGCGGCTGCTTTGTTGATGAGTCCGCCGTTTTGTTGAGCAGAGGCAATAACATTACCAACACTACCAACAGGCTTTTTTCCACCAGGAGTGGTTGTATCGATTGTGCCTGCAGTTGGATCTACATAGGGAGTATTGTTTGCGTAAGAAACTCCGGTTCCACCTTCACCAAAAGAAATTACGTTATCGCCCATGGCATCGTATGTTCTTTCAAGTCCGCCGGTTAAACATTTCGGATCGCCCGGGTTTTGCTGACAAAAAGTTGTCTGCAGATCAGTTGTTGGAGGGGCGAGAGGGTCGATAGGTTTGAACGCATCAACTGAAGCAATGGCACTGTCGAGTTGTTTTGCTCTCTTTGCGAGAAGAGCGGCCATCATCGCATCGCTGGCCACATCTATACCGACTTTAGCGAGTCTCGCTTTCATTTTGTCTTTTGACTGCTGGTTCATTAAAAATCCAAATTCATGTTGTCGGGCGGCGACTGATTCGCAAGCCGTTCTTGGATTTGTATTTGGAATCAAACTATTAATGGCCTCTCCTGAGTAAGAACCGCATTTCGCTTTTAAATCTCCGGGATCTGGTATGTCTGAATAATAACTTACAAGTGCTGCAAATTTTCCTGTGTTAAGTGCTGCTCTTTGGGTCATCATATCTTCCTGACCTTTAACCCCTTCCTTCATTGCGGTTAAAGCACCCGTACCTGTGTTGTCTTGGGCAGATACTTCCATCTGGGCAGTCATAGCCTTGTCTTTATAATAAATTTCTTGTCCTTTATAGACTGCACCTTGAGCAGCGTCCATTATATCGCCGTTTTGAACAAATTTCACACATGCTTCGTAGTCGACAGTTGCCACACCTCTACCAACACATGATATAGGAGGGGTTCCACCTTTAACTTCTTTTGTTACAACATGCTCTGTGTTTTCCCAGTCACGATCAAAAGCTGCAATTAAGAATGCGGCGGCATCACAACGAACGGCTTGAGCTTTAATTTCACTACATGCTTTTTGCTTGGCCGCTGCTTCAGGGCCTGTATAGCATTCTGAAATACACTCATCTTTAGCATCGACTATTGCTTTCCAATCAATTTGCTGACGTTTTTTTCCGTGTAAATATCTCATAGCACCCTGTGAGAGCTGCACACATTTTTTCATCTCAGCTGTGCCAGTATCACCATCTTTGTCTTCATTTTGTCTAGGCGTAAATATGTTACTGGCGGCTGCTTTTTTTTCTGCTTTTACCTTTTCGCATGCAGCTTTTGATCCTGCTGCTGCTAATGCGCTACTTGTCGCTTGTGCATCGAAATTAGCATTCATTCTGTCGGCTGCTTGCTGAACATTGTTTATATTCAAGTTCTCTGAATCTCTACATGATTGTCCTTCAGGCGTGGTTCCACATTGTCTTAATCTATTATTGGCTGTTGTTATTTGGCGATTGTGATAGTTTTTACATTCGGTAATTTCTTCTGGAAGCGCGGTCTTTGGAAGTGAAGCACATTTAGCCTCAAATTCAGGATTAATTGGCATTGAATCAAGAACAATTGCTTTCGAGCTGAAAGAAAAAATACTCAATGTGAATACTGTTAATAATTTCATTTTCATAATTTCACCCAATTTCCCAATAGGATTCTCTCCTAATTATATGCCTACTCATCGGTATCTTATTAAGTTTCCTTGAGCAGAATGCTCAAGTAGTCCCTTTTGCTGAATAAGCCCTTGGAATTAAATGCTAAATATTATAAAGTAGCGGCTGAATGAACTTAAGAAAGCGCCTTGTTTTAGTGGCATTTATCCAATGGGCCAGTGGAGAGAATTGTTGTGAGTAATCCTGTTTATGAGTACGAAAAAATCATTTTAGAGCAGCACTTGGACACTTTCGGGCACGTCAATAATGCCGTTTATCTTTCTATCTATGAAGAGGCCCGCTGGGATTTCATCACTAAAAACGGACTGGGCCTTAAAGAAATTATGTCCAGCCAGATTGGCCCTGTACTGCTGGATCTCCAGCTCACTTTTAAGAGTGAACTCAATTTGCGGGATAAAATTAAAATTATTTCGCAGGCGCGAACGGAAATGCGCAATAAATTTGTCATGCAGATCGATCAGAAAATTTTGAAAGAAAACGGGAAAGTCGCTTCGACTATTACTCTTTCAGTTGGCATGATGGATCTACGAGCAAGAAAACTAATTGCACCCAATGCAAATTGGCTGAAAGCACTTGGTATTTCGGAATTTAAAGAAGTTTAATGTTCAAACAATCTTTTCAGACCTGACTGAATATAACGGTTTGAAATAATCTCAAATATTGTAGAGCCTGAATCTTTAGTGATATCACCTTTATATTTGTAAATTTTTTCTTGATCGGGAAAATTTTGAGTTGTGCCGCCGGAATTTCCGGCAGTCTCGCCGCCAAGATTGAAAAAAGATTCTTTTTCAGGCGCTTTTTTATTCTGCAATCCATGACCGCCAGAAAATTCAAAACCTGCTTTTGCGGCAGCTTTCTTAAGTATAGAAGCGGTATTTGCATCTGCTGGCGCTGAACTGGCAGTTGCTAATGGCGAACTTGATGAAGCTATGGCGTTTGCAAGGGCCTTCTCACCAAGAACTGCTTTTGCAAAATCCAGAACATTTCCTTCATTTACTTGTTTGAATTTTGCAGCTTGGTTTGAATCCTGAAGTTTAGTCATTATAGAATCATTCAATTTTCTGGTCTGAATTGCTTTTAGCCCCAGAACACCTGCATTAAAAGAATTGAAATTTGGATTACCACTGGTTGATCCTGCAGCCAATTTCATAACGTCTTTCACTCCAGTGTTTTCCAGGAAGGCTGCACCAAATGAGCCTGCGGGAATAGAGATGCTTGAAGATTTCATACAGGCATTGTTGCCATTTGAATTGATCAGCTTTTTACACTTACAGGCTTCATCGAACTGGCCATTAACAGTTAGGCATCCGACTGGATCTATGAATCCAGTCGCTTTGCGACTGTAATCGCCGGCCTCAGCCGTTATCCTGTATTTGTTTTTTGCCCAGAGATCTATACAGATTTGAGATTTTGTTCGATTTGGATTTTCAGTTCCATCTTCAGTGTAGCAATAACAATTTGGTTCATTAAGGGACTCTCGTCCTTGTGGGCAATAATAGAGGAAGGAGTCTTTGAATGTGGCCATAATTCTATCAATTTTTACAATATTTGCTTCTGCCTCTTCTTCCTGCTCAGCCGCTGCTTTATACAGAACTCCTGAAAAAACTGTTGAGATTCCGGAAATCACTGCCACTCCGGCAGAAGAAGCAAAAAAATCACCGATACTGTCGGTAGCCCCAGTTTTCTCAACTGCCTTTATTCCGGCGGCTTTTGCCTGGCCCTGGACAACTGTACCTGCTGTTGGAGCTGCGCCAGTGGGGCCGGTGGCCCATACACTATTTAGAGCAAGTGAAAGTGTGAATAGAGTTATTATTATTTTGTTCATCTTAATTTTCTATTTACCTTTTTAAGCTAGGCGCCATTTTATTATGTATTTTTGTAAAGTCACCACTCGGTACCCATGCAGTATTTGCACCGGTGACCTTTGTAATACTTGCCGTAACAGATCCACCAATTGTCACGTTACCTGTTTTGTAATCTAAAGTACCGACAGCAGTTGTTTTGCCGACAGGGTAGAGTTTGTTGTCAACAATATCGTAAGTCTTGCCATCTATCGTTGTTTTATAATAAGCAGTCTGTTTTCCATTTACCATTCTTTCAGTTGCTTTGATTTCAGCTTCTTTTAGTTTTGGTTCAGCAACTGGTTCAGCAACTGGTTTAGCCTCTGGCTTAGTCTCTGGCTTAGTCTCTGGCTTAGTCTCCTCTGGCAGCTTTTCAGGGATATCTTTGCAATCAGTTGCAATATCAACCGGCTTTCCATCCTTGCATGTTATGATCTCTTTTTGAACAGGCTTGCAATCATCCGCAGTTTTTGCCGGACTTCCGTCTTTAGTCCCAGCAGGACAAAGGACAGTGGTTTTGTTGCATTTTTCCTGGTCAGGATTATTTCCGTCGCAACTTTGATCTACTGGCGGACAGCCTTCTGCAGTCGGATCTTTTTTACAATCTTTTTCTTCTTTCTCTTTTTCTTTTTCATCTTGAACGCAATTTGCGCTAGGAGTGGCCATTTCATAGAGGGCCATTGCAGTCGATGCTCCGTATCCCAGCATTAGCAGCATGTTTCTTTTCTTTTCCATGCCGGCAATGTCTTTAACGGTCTCTTGCTCGTCTTTCAGATAGACGAATGCTTTTATTTGAGCATTGTGGGCGCCATCTTTTGCATCTAGTTTGTATTTGTCAGAAAGTTCTTTGACTTTCGTTTTTGCTCTGGACTTTAAATAGAAATCAGATGCTGTTCCGGCAAGTGCAGTGACACCAAATATTTTTTTCGACATACATGGAGACTGTTTTTTCTTTGATCCAAAATTATTGATCAAACCCAGGGCCGCATATGCAGTGTTTATGCCGTTCATCATTAATGATTTATTGGTTCCGCCTGTGCTAGCACTTTCCATATCTGGTTTTAATCCCGTTTTTTGCTGTGCCAGCTGTTTGTGGCATTCAGATCTTTGATTGATATCGGGAATTTTATTGCAATCAATGGCCTCGTGACGCTCTTGTCTGGCATCAGCCTTTCCTGCGCATCTGTTTAAATTATTGTCCCAATAAGCAGCCGTATTTTTTGCACACTCCGCTTTCTGGTCATCGAGTGAATGGTCAACTTGTGAAAATGCCTCAGGCATGCATAATGAAGACGTCACAATCAGTGAAGTAAATAGAAGAAAATGTCCAAGACAATTCAAATGACTCTTCATAATATTGATTATACAGTTCCTTTTAATTTTGTTTCAGATTGCCTATCGGTTTATTTATCTATCCCTTTAAAAATAGGGGGCAGCCGAGGTCTTGCACCCGAAAATATCTGACTTAAAAAGTGGGCAATAGTTAGCAATCCTGCTGGTTTTATGCTATTTTCGGCCTCCATGAATAAAACTTTTTTTCTTATCAGTTCAATCTTATTGTGCCTTTTCAGTGCCGAGGCCTTCGAGCTTCAATCAGGCGATGTTTTGCTTATAAGCTTTAATTGTTATGAGTGTCGTGTAATTGAATCTGAAACAAATTCAAAATTTTCTCATTCAGGCGTTGTCGTTAAAAATGAGCACAAAGAAATTCGTATTGGTCAGTCTCTGGGACTGGTCGCGCTTTACCCTGTCGCTGATTTTGTAAAAAATAAAACGCCCGGAACCGGGGTCTCTGTTTATCGCCCGAAAGAACTTCTCAATCTGAATGCAGATGAGCAGTCTGAGCTTGATAAAAGAATGCTTGAAACTTTCAATTTGGATTTTAAAGGTCTCCTTTTTGATTCTCGTTATATCTGGGATAATTATGATTCTAAAGGAAGAGAGATGCTTTATTGTTCTGAATTTATAGCAAAATTCCTGGATCGCTTTTTATACAGTCCTACAATCCCTTATCCCCTCACGTATAAAAAAAACGAGGAGTATTGGTTCAAGTATTTCAAGGGCAATATTCCTGAAGGTGCGCTTGGCAATTCGCCTGCATCCTTTTCTCATGATGATCGTTTTATATTTATAGGAATTTTATAAAATTGGATTCGAAAGCTTTTTTTGAAAAATTTTTCAAAAGCAAGAAAGATTATTCTTATTCAAAAAGTCTACTGGATTTTTTTGAAAAAGATGTCCGGCCAAAATTGGCGGAAAATGCAGAAACAAATATTAACATTCTCGATATAGGATCAGGAGATTATTCAATATTTGAAGATGTAAAAGATTTCCGTGCGTCGGTTACAGCTGTAGATTTTTCAAAGCATGCAATCTTAAGAAGTCCTAAATCTAAAATTAAATATCTTGAAGGTGATATTACAGATACGAAATTTTTTCCAGATCTAAGTTTTGAGTTGATCTTCGATTCTCATTGTTTTAATTGTATTACTACTCAAGATGAAAGAGATAAGGCGTTCAAGAACATTTTTGCGGGACTTAAAACAGGTGGATTATTTGCCAGTGAAATGATGGTACAGCCTGTCGGGACAAAAGCGGCGATCCCTTTCAAGATTATAAAAACGGCATTAGAGCTTGAAGAGGAAATTTTATCGCATGGCTTTGGGATTAATTATTTTATGATTTCGAAAGATTGTGGTTTTATGAGCGAAATAGATGGTGTCGAAATTAAGTGTGACTTATTAAAGATAATCGCCAGAAAATAAAAAAAGCCCGCAAAAAATTGCGGGCCCTTCACACAACAACAAACACTATCCTTTCGGAGGATTTTGGGGTTGGCGCCCCAAAATATTAATTATAATCCTGCGGATTCGGTTTTTTCTCAGTTAAACGAGCTTTTGTCAACTTGCTGACGATTAGCTGTGTAACTTCTTCAGGGTAGATGACACGAGATCTGATCTCAATGTTTGCTTCCTGGTCCAGTGATTTTAGCACCTTAGTGCTTTCTTGCAAGCTCAATTTGCTGATAATTTCGCCGCTTGAAAGCTTGATACCAGTTAAGTCGCGCGCCTTGATTCCAACTGAAGCATTTGCGCTTAGAGCTAGAAAACAGAAAAATATTGTAATGAGTCCTTTCATAATGACCTCCTGGTGTATCGATCTATCCTTGACCGTTATTCTCGGAGTTTATTATTCAGGTTATATGCCAACTCCTAAGAGCCAATAAATTGGTAGTTGGACTGGAATTTCTGGTGCCAAAGTGTGATTATGTCCGGATTAAAAGAAGTGAATATGGTCATTTTGATACTAAAGCGAGGCGCAAATGAGCTCATTGGATAAAATTATACCAGTCGCGAGAAAGCCAGAATGGTTGAAAGTTAAGCTTCCAGGTGGCGATAATTTTAAGGAAGTGAAGGACAATCTGCGTTCGAAGGGTTTGTATACAGTTTGTGAAGAGGCCGGCTGTCCGAATATTGGTGAATGTTGGTCGCAGAAAACAGCAACCGTCATGATTCTTGGTGATACCTGTACGCGCGCCTGTAAATTTTGTGATGTGAAGACTGGAAATCCAAAAGCATTCATCAACCATAATGAAATTGAAGAGACCGCAAGCATGGTTGGGATTATGGGGTTGAAATATATTGTCATTACCAGTGTTGATCGTGATGACCTCCCTGATTTTGGGGCTCTTCATTTTGCCAATGTTGTTTCAAAGATTCATCAAGTGCATCCCGAAGTAATAGTAGAAGTCTTGATACCGGACTTTGGTGGCGCTCCCGAGCCTATGCACACGCTTGCCAAAAGTAATCCGTTTGTCATCGCTCAAAATATTGAGACAGTTAAAAGGCTTACTCATCCTGTAAGAGACAGGAGAGCGAGTTACGAGACTACATTAAATTGTCTTGAATTTTATAAGCGTAATTATCCAAGCATCACGACTAAAACTTCTTTAATGGTGGGACTGGGCGAGACCATGGATGAAATTAAAGAGACCTTAAATGATTTGCGCGAAGTTAATTGCGACATAATTACATTTGGGCAATACTTGCAGCCGACGCACCGACATTTAAAAATTGAAAGATATTACCGTCCGGATGAATTTAAGGAACTCAAAGATATTGCCTATGCAATGGGCTTTAAATTTGTAGCTTCCGGTCCTCTAGTACGATCTAGCTATAAGGCCTACGATTATTTAACTCATTTGCGATCTCAGGGGATAAAAATCTAATGGTTGATTTATCGCTGTTTGAAAAGCGCTCAGAGAATATCTTCATTTTAAAAAAATGGAACTGGGATTACTTAGAGGCAGAAAAATTTCAATTGGAATGTGTGGACTTCGTTAATAAAAATCCACATGTTGTGTTACTGATCATTTGTAGCCACCCCCATTGCTTCACTATAGGAAGAGGTCTTCAAAAAAGCAAAGAATCATCATCAATTGAACTTGTCGATTTTAATCATGAAACAGAACTTCCTTATCCACTTTATCAAATTAAAAGAGGAGGAGGGCTGACATTTCATTACCCGGGACAAATTGTTTTTTATCCAATTGTAAATTTAACTCATCAGAAGAAAGCCGTTTTTGATTTAATGTTAAAAATTCTTGAGATTACCCAAGATTTACTTGAAACTCAGTTTGGTTTTGATCAGCTACAAATTAAGCGGGAATTGCTGGGACTTTGGTTTGAAAATTCTTTTTCTTCTGCGAAGATCGCTTCTATCGGACTGGCGGTCAGTCGTTTTAATACTTATCATGGTCTGGCCCTGAATTTTTTCAACGATGATGAGATGTTTAAAGCTCTTTGCAGCCTCTATCCTTGTGGGCTTCCAGGTGATGTTTATAAGAGTATTGAATTTTTACTTTGTGAGAAAATTCCAGAACACCGGCGCGAGAGTTTTACAGAAGATTTTTTAGAAAAATTCCTGCAATATTTGAAGCCCGATCGACAAGATCAGTATATGACAGATAAGCAAAGATCTTCATCCTTGATCAGTAATTCTATTTCCTGAACATTGTATTTTTGAATCTCTTTTGAAATGATTTCAAATAAACTTTGATCCTTGTTATAAAAGCGGTCATGAGAACTTTTTATTTTAAAAACTTCACAGAAACGATTCCAGAATTTTTCTTCTACAGCGGCCAGCGCCACATATTTACAATCTTTAGTCTGATAAAGTGTATAACAGGGATAGATTCCATTATGCAGAAATTTTGTGCGGCCACTTTTTCGATCGGAGTCAGGCCAGAAGATGCCAAGCAGTTCGCGTGTCACCTGATCCATATAGGTTTTTACAAATTGTGTCTCATTTTTTTTAGTTGCTAAGACATAGGCAGCGAGAAGATCCGTAGCCGCCTTGTGCCCGAAGCTGATACCGGCGATAGGTAAAAATGGCGGATCAACAATTTTGTCCTTTTTATCGGCAACATATAATGAAAGAAGTCCGGTCATCGCCAGGGCGTTGAGATCGTGCATAGATTTTTTTTCATGTTCTGAGGCCAGCAATTCAATAACGACCATAGGTTTTTTTAAATTGAGCTCTGGATCTGTAACATGCAATTTTTCTCTGGTCTTTACCGGTATCCCCATTAAAACGGCATCGGCCGCTATGACCATGTCATGTATTTTCTTTTGATCGTCTGAGGAATTGAAATCAAAGCGTTCAATTTTTTTCCCAATATTCAGATTTTCATACCATGCCAAAAAACTCGAATCGAGGCTTGCAAAAAGCCCGGACAGGAACGGGTCTTTGAAAACATGGTCCTCAATTTTAATAACATTGGCACCTAGGTCCGTTAGAATTTTTCCGCATAATGGCCCGGGAAGACGATGAGTAAGATCGATGACAGTCATTCCCTTTAATGGTTGAAAACTCATTCTTTGGCTCCTGCATCTTCCGGCGTCAGAGTTTTTTTGAATTCAAGAGGTCCAAGGCCTTTCAATTCACATGCTTTCATGGTGCAAATTTGCCATTGGCTACCTTCATCATGGTAATCGATGACAAAGCGAGTGAGGAAATAGGGAATCATTTTGACAAATATTTCATCCTGAGTCCAATCGCGTGGAACTTTCATCACGCGATAAACTTCAGCCGGGTAGGTAAGCGCACGAAGTGCTTCACCTGAACTGACAGGATTTATTTTTAAAATGGTATGGGTCACTTCATCCATTAATTTTTGAATATTTTCAAGATAATCGTTGTTTGAAAATAAAACAGCGGCCCTTCTTGAAAGAAGGATAAATGTTGAAACAGGGGACTTGAATGAACTGTCAAAAAAATTATACTCCTGATTTGGATACAGCTCGGCCTCTTCTGCAAGTTTAGCCCGGGTGAGCATTTTAGTCTCGTCGAGAAATTCTTTAGAAATGAATTTCATTGCGTCCTGAAAATTTTGCTTGAAGATGGCGTTGGCAGAAATTTCATAGAGTCTCAGTTGGGATTCAGCAAAGAAAACAAAATCTTCTAAATAGGGATGGGAATGCCGAACAGTTGTTGAATGTCTCATCGTAAGACCGGATTCTTCCTGAATAAGAAATGTTTTGAAAATACCTTCTATTACTTTGTTCAGAAGATTTGATCCCATTCGTTTAATGATATCAATCTGACTATACTGAACAACATCCACCAGTGCGGAGACCATCATGAAGTTCCAGCTTGCGACACCTTTATTATCGGTGGCAGGCGGAATACGCCCGCGTCTTTCGCTTACAATTGCTTTTCGTACAGCTCTTACAATATCCCAGTTCTCTGGCTGATAAAATTCATCTTTAAATTCAGGATTTAGAGAAATAACATTTAAATTATGATCGAAATTTCCAGAATCCGTAATTTGAAACCATTTTTGGATACGTTCAAAATTTTTTGCAAGCGTTTCATTTTCATCGTCGTGCTTATTGAGAAGATCCTCAAACTCCGCATAACTGAATGTAAAATACAGTCCTTCTACTCCCTCGCTGTCAGCATCCTGTGCTGAAAAGAAGTATTTAATGCTGCTTTCTTCACCGTCATCGGCCAGCATTTCATCCTCGAGGTAATCCAAAGTGTTGATGATAGAATCCAGAACAAGAGGCGAGGGGTGTACTAGGCTTAATTTGACCAGCATTTTTAAGAATCCGGCCTGGTCGTAGAGCATTTTTTCAAAATGAGGAACGAGCCATTTTTCATCCGTTGAGTAGCGATGGATTCCGCCACGGGCGTGATCATTTATTCCACCCATTAACATTTTTTCCATTGAAGCGATGACAAATTCCCCCTGTTCGCGGGAAACCATTCCTTCCAGCATCTGTTCGATTGCCCATTCAAAATAGGAAAAATGAGGAAATTTTGGAGCTGTTCCGTAGCCGCCCCAGTTCATGTCCCGAAATTCTTTTATGGCATCCAGAATTCCGTTAGGCGCCGGGAAGTGTCCGCTAAACTGGACTTTATCTTTATTGGGATTTCCTGCTTTAATGGCCTCAGTAACCTGAACTGCATTTGTTTCGACCTGTTCTTTTTCTTCATCATAGGCCCGTCTCAATTCTTTGAGCAGGTCATGAAAACCAGGACCACCATTTACCGATTTTGCAGGGAAATACGTACCGATGAAAAATGGGCGCATATCAGGCAAAAGAAAAGCTGAAAGCGGCCAGCCGCCGTTATTGCTAAAAAGTTGGGCTGCTCTTTGATAATAATTATCAAGGTCAGGATGTTCTTCCCGGTCCACTTTAATGCTTATAAAATTATCATTTAAAAATTTTGCGACAGTTTCATCATTAAAAGAATCATGGGCCATGACATGGCACCAGTGGCAGGATGAATATCCAATAGACATAAAAATGGGCTTATTCTGGGCCATGGCCGCTTCGAGTGCTTCAGTTCCATAGGCAAACCAATGAATTGGATTGTCTTTATGCTGTCTTAGATAAAGCGATTTTTCATTTTTCAGACGGTTTTCTGATTTGTTTGAATTTGTCATGAATCACCTGTTTTTAGCCTTGAAAGGCAATGTAAGCAAAAAATATTGCCTGATTATAGACCCCGACACGGGGTAAAGGGAAGGAATTATTATAAAATTGATCGTTCTGTAAACATGAAATATTTTTACGATGACGGCTTTAGTCTAGACTTGATCAGAGTGAAAAGGTTAATCAATAGCGATGAAATTTTTGAAGAGTGTCATATTTTTATTTTTGATTGCTTCGCTGTGGAGAGTTTCTTCCATCGTAAAAGCAAAGAGATTGGATACTTTGGTAGCCGATGGGAAGATTCCTTACGGACCAATTCCCAATGCCTCAAAAAATTATTATTCATATAGCGGACTCGAATCTTCCTTTGATTCAACACTGAATTTGAAAAGATCTGAGGAGTTCTCCAAAGCTGAATTTCAGGAAATGATTGTGAATTCCGTCGCTGCTTCCTCTCAGGAAAATTTAAAGAGGCATTTACCTCAAATGCTCAGCGCTTGTGAGGATTATCAAATGGATCCGTTTTGGATTGTTTCCATAATCATGGTTGAAAGTGGATTTGATAAGGGAGCGCTCAGCCCTAAAAATGCTCTGGGATTGATGCAAATAAAGCCTGATACGGCTGAACATCTTTATCAGCTCATGAATAAGAAAATGTCCGATGAGCAAATCCAGAGAAATCTTTATCATCCTAAAGAAAATATTGAAGTAGGTGTTTTTTATTTGAAGAAGCTTTTACAGAATTTCAGAATGAATTATCGTTATGCTACAATCGCATACAACATGGGCCCAAACAAACTGAAGAACAAGTTGGATGAAGATGATATCGATACCGTGAATTATTCTTATTTGCTCAAAGTTCAGACCCGTTATGCTGAATTAAGCAAGATCTTTTCCAATGTAATTAAAACCAGGCCCAGACCTTATGAATCAACCTTTGTGGTTAGGGATCAGGGGCGCAAACTTGAAGAGCAGCTTTTAAGTCTATTTGTTGACGCTCATCCTGCGATTGGCATCGATTTCTTGCTGGTTCAGAGAATCTAACGCAACTTTCTTCAAAAACTCTTGTCATTTAATTGCTTAAATCTATACATAGCGTCTTTTTTTCTGAATCATAGATGATAAATTTATAAAAAGATTGAATCTATCCACGGAAAATACCATGCCTGCCTCAGAAAAACCTTTCGCTAAAGTTATTGCGATTGACGGTCCTTCAGGATCTGGAAAGTCGACTATCGCAAAAGAACTCGCTCGAGCGCTAGGTGTACTTTATATTGATACCGGTGCCATGTTCAGGGCCTTAGCCTATGTGGCGAATGAAAAAAGAATAGAACTTCACGAAGGACCCGGTTTAAACGCATTTCTTGATTCATTAAAAATTGAATATGGTGTGAAGGAAGATACTTTTATTCGAATTAATGGTCAGGATCTGACTGATAAAATCAGGGATCATCATGTCTCAAAGCTGGCCTCTATTATCTCCCAGCTTCCATCGGTCAGAAAATTTCTTTTAAATTTCCAACGATCACTTGCTCTTGATAAAGTCTGTGTGATGGAAGGACGGGATATAGGCACCGTTGTCTTTCCAGACTCTTTCAGCAAATTTTTTATTACTGCTTCTGTCGATATACGTGCAGAGAGAAGGCTTAAACAACTTCGCGAAAATGGCGACCAGAGTCTGACTCTCGAGCAAATAGCAGAAGATGTGAGAAAACGTGACGAGACAGATATGAATCGTTCCGTTGCTCCTCTTAAGAAGGCTGAGGATGCAATGTTGCTCGATACTTCTAATTTAAACATGGCCGATATTATAAACTTGCTTTCAAACGAAGTTAAATTCCGGGCTGCTCATCTCGGTTTTAAATTATGAGGATTTTGATCAACAGGTCAGATGCGATAGGGGATTCAATTCTCACATCCCCGATGGCCAAAATTATAAAAGAAAAATATCCTGACGCCAAAATTACCTTTTTAATTTCCGCCAAGAGTGCCGATATTTTTAAACTTCATCCCCACATAGACAGCATTAAAATTTATCATCGAAATGCTCCTTTCTATTTAAAGATAAGGGAAATTTTCAGTATATTCAGAGAAATTAATCCCACTCATTATTTTTACGCCGGCGGAGGGTACCTACCGAATTTCGTAGCCTGGTCCATGAGAGTAAAATTTCGTGGCGGACTAAAGTCCAGATGGCATACTTATTTATTTTTAAATAAAGGGGTAAGACAAAAACGCTCAATGGTTACCATGCATGAAATGGAATATAATTTAAACCTCCTGTCCCCAATGGGCATTGAATATAATTATAAAGACAAATTGCATTATTCTCCCGAAATAAAACTTTCTCAGGATGAGCTCGAGTTAAACTTCAACGCTTTTAAAAAAGATTTAAAAAAAGATGGGATTGAACCTGACAGGAAAATGATTTTTCTGCATCCAGGTATGACAGGGCATACGCTTAACTGGTCCTCGCGTAATTTTGCGCGTCTGATATTAAAATTTGAACAGAAATTTCCGGATAAGTTTTTATTCATTATATCTCACACACCTTCAGACAATATTTACCTTCAAGGTATGAAGGAAATATTGAATAGAAAGGAAAATGAATTTTTTAAAAAAAGAGTTTACTATTTTAACGGTCAGAAGGATGGCCTGAGACATTATATGTCAGTGTTGAGCCACGCAACTGTTTTTATCGGGCCGAGTACAGGCACAACTCACATTGCTGCTGTGTTGGGAGTTCCAGTGGTGACCATTTATTCTCCGATAAAAGTTCAATCATCGCTTCGATGGGGACCTCTTGCAAAAAATAAAGAAAAGGTAAAAATACTTGTACCTGATGTGATCTGCGGCGAAATAAAGAAATGCTCCCTTCGCGATTGTCCATATTATGAATGTATGGGCAAAATTGAAGTGGAAGACGTTTTAAAACAAGCCGTTTCTGTCATGGATATTTAAGAAGGATTGTAGGATGAAAGATATTATTTCGCTCGAACGTTTTAATGAAATTACTTCAAAGTTTTCATCTATAGACCCGATCGTCGTTGTTGGCGATGTTGGAATTGATAAATATACTTTTGGAGAAGTAAAAAGAATTTCACCTGAAGCTCCAGTGCCCGTGCTGGAGGTAACTAAGGAATGGCTAAAGTTAGGTCTGGCCGCCAATATTTCACATAACCTGACTACTCTTGGAGTAAAGTCTACTTTGTGTGGAGTCGTCGGTAACGACAATAATGCAAATCTTTTCGATAATCTACTAGAAGACGAAAAACTTAACACCTGGGGCATTGTTCGGAGCAGCTCCCGACCGACTATTTTTAAAGAAAGAGTGACTACAAACACGCAGCAGATTTGTCGCATTGACTATGAATCATCTGAATACATCGACTCTGATACGGAGAATAAGATTCTTGTACGAGTTGACGAATTTGTAAAAAATCACAAGGCCCTTATTATTGAAGATTACGCTAAGGGTACGCTTACCAAAAGTTTAATTTCTTCTCTCATCACAAAGTTTAAAGAAAACGGCAGACTGGTTGCTGTCGATCCGGGAAGATCTACACCGCCATTGTTTTATAAGGGAGCGACACTGCTTAAGCCTAATTTAAGTGAAGCTAAAAGCATGGTTGAAAGTTTGGGCTATAATGAAAAGAAACTTGAAAACATGGCAAAGATTCTCGTTGAGAAACTGGATTTACAGATGTTAGTCATAACTTTAGGTGGCGACGGTATGGCCTTGTTGGATGTGAAGAATCAACCTGAGTTAAAAATTATTCCTACCGTTGCCAATGAAGTCTTCGATGTCTCCGGTGCCGGGGACACGGCCATTAGTGTACTGACATCTGCTCTGCTGGCAGGTGCATCTTTAGAGGAAGCTGCATGGATAGGTAACTGCGCTTCAGGTGTTGTCGTTGGGAAGAAAGGAACGGCAACTGTTAATCTCGAGGAGCTCAATAATTTTTTCCTTCAGCTGGTAAAAAAGATTAAACGCTAATGAGTGATTTAAATCTTCCAAGTCCCGGCCTGATTTTTGGAAGCGCTCTTTTTAACAGCAAGGATATGGATACCCAGACAATAAAAAAAATCTGGAGTGATCGCTTCGGTCCTTCTCTTGAATTTCATCACGAATTTTTTCCAATGAAAGAGTATTATTCCAGGCAAATGGGTGATGTTGATTTATTAAAAAGAGTCATATTTATGAGTCTTGCTCCTGAGGAGCGCGATAATATTGTGGCCCATAAAATTTGGGCGGATAAACTGGAAAAGGAAATATCCGGTCAACAAAGCTATCGTGCGCTCAATCTGGATATTGGTCTACTTACGGTTGAAAACGTAAGTCTTGCTACCGGAAAGAATTTTGCTCATCGGATTTACTTGGGGCAGGGGGTATTTTCAGATCTTAATTTACAGATTGAGCACAAAATTTTTGTGGCACTTCCCTGGACGTATCCAGATTATGCGCATCCTGATTTCATCCACTTCTTTAGCTGGGTGCGCGGATTCCTGCTCAGAAAAAATAATATAGAAAATACTTGACTAAAAGGAAGCTATGCGTTATTCTCGATCTTGTCTGAGCGGTTATGAGTCGCGAGACAAAAACCCGTCGAAATGGCGATGATTTTGCGAAAGTGGATCAGAGCAAAGCTTGAAACCTTAGGTGTTGTAAAAGACATGATGGTTTATCAGGTTGCCGAAACGGAAAAGACTATCTTCTTTGGTATACGGATCGGGTCAATGCGTGTGTGGCGAGCACATTGTGTTGGAAGAAGGTGCAGGTCTTTGGGAGGAATATTTGGGTCCGTAACGTCACTAAAGTTTAAAATTTTCGATTTCTATAACACGACATTCATTCCAGATTTGTACAAGCACCTCAGGAGGACTTGAACAATATATGAGTTTGAGGCTCTCTAAAAGCTCTCTAAAAGTTGATTTAATCAAAAATAAAATGACTAATATAAAAAGGGATAGCACACGCTGTCCCTTTTTTATTTCCAGTTGCCAAAATAGCCTCATCATGAAAAAATTCCGTCTTCAAAAATGGTAATTTTTAAAAGGTAAATTCTATGGCAGATCTGGAAAAAATAAAAAGTGAATTTGCGTCCAAACTGGCCGTTCTGGATAAAGAAGCTGACATCTTAAATTTAAAATCAGAGTATGTCGGAAAAAATGGTGTTGTTTCCGAACTGTTGAAATCTCTGAAAGACATGAATGCAGATGAAAGAAAAGCTTTTGGCCCAAAGGCTAACGAGCTAAAAGATTTTATTCAGGATCAGTCTACACTCCAGCTTTCAAAGATTGAAGTGATTGAAATAAACAAAAAACTGGGCGAAGAGAGAATTGATACCAGTTTAACTGATCATGTTCAGGTGAAGACGATTAAACACGGCGGCTTTCACCCCCGTACTTTGATTCAGCAGGAAATTGAAGATATTTTTCTTTCAATGGGCTTTGAAGTTTTAGATGGCCCACACATCGAAGACGAATTCCATAATTTTGAAGCCCTCAATATTCCGGCCGATCACCCAGCTCGCGATATGCAAGATACTTTTTGGTTTCACGACCCTCATTCAGATGATTCAATCGACTCGACCGGGAAAAAAAGATTGCTGAGAAGTCATACCAGCACGATCCAGGTTCGCGGCATGATGTCTAGAAAAGCGCCATTTCGTTTTATCGCACCCGGCGTTGTTTTCAGATCTGAGCGCACCGATGCCTCTCATGAAATGGTTTTCACTCAACTTGAAGGCATGATGATTGGCAAAGATATTTCAGTCGCCAATCTCATTTATTTTATGAAAACAATTTTGAAAGAAATTTTTAAGAAGGACGTTGAAGTCCGCTTGCGCCCGGGATTTTTCCCTTTCGTAGAGCCAGGCTTTGAGCTTGATATCAGATGCCTGATCTGTTCCGGAACCGGTTGTTCAGTCTGTAAGCAGATTGGTTGGGTTGAGCTACTTCCTTGTGGCATGGTTCACCCGAATGTTTTAGCGGCCGGAGGAATCGATCCTGATCTCTATAACGGCTTCGCATTTGGTCTAGGCCTTGATCGCCTGGTTATGATGAAGTACGGCATCGACGATATCCGCCACCTTCAAAGTGGTGACCTTCGTTTTAATTCTCAATTCAAACTTTTTTAATTTTAGGATTTATATATGCTTATTTCTATTGATTGGATCCGCGACTTCACTCCAGTACCGAACTTACCGGCCAAAGATATTTACACCCGCTTTACATTGGCCACCGCCGAAGTAGAAGGCGTGACTACTGTTGGTGAACACCTTGAACAAATCGTGGTGGCAGAAATTCTTTCTTTTGAAAAACACCCGGAAGCCGACAAGCTCAACCTGGTTACTTTCAAGATTTCTGAAACAGACACAAGGCGAGTTGTCTGCGGTGCCAGTAACGTTAAAGTCGGCATTCGTATTCCTTATGCCCCGCTGGGAGTTAAACTTCCAAACGGACTTTTATTAGAAGCAAAAAAAATCCGCGGCATTCTCTCTGAAGGAATGCTTTGCTCGGAAGAAGAATTAGGTTTTGCTGAAGAGTCTTCTGGCATCATGGAACTCCCGGCTGATGCGCCTCTTGGTATGAACATGCTTAATTTTTTTAAACTTAAAAAAGACACCATTTTAGATGTCGATAATAAGTCGCTGACCCACCGACCTGATCTTTGGGGACATTACGGAATGGCACGTGAATTCTCCGCCATGTTCGAAGTCCCGCTCAATAACCGCTTCACTAAAGAGTGGAGTGACAACCTTACAAAAAAATTCACCGCCGAGAAATCACCTGTGGCCCCGCGTTTTGAAGGCGAGAGTGCCGGTCTTTCATACTTTGGTCTCTCACTAAATAATGTAACGGTGAAAGAATCACCAGAATGGCTAAAGGCCAGACTAACGGCCTGTGGTCTGCGCTCTATCAACAATATTGTTGATGTTTCAAACTACGTTATGCTCGAGCTCGGCATGCCCCTTCATATATTTGATCGCGACCTAATAAATGGAAATGAAGTTATCATCAAACGCCTTCCAGCTGAAACCTTGTTTAAAACATTGGATGATGTTGAAAGAAAACTTATTGCAGGCGACACCGTCATCGCCGATGCCAACGGGCCTTTAGTTCTTGCCGGAATCATGGGAGGCAAAAATTCGGGTGTGAGCGCAGAAACTAAAAATATTTTTATTGAAGTTGCCAATTGGAAAGCGGCCATGGTCCGTAGAACCTCGACTCGTTTAGGTCTTCGCTCAGATTCTTCTCAGCGCTTTGAAAAAACTCTTGATAGCCAGCTCACCGAAAGAACTCTTTTGCGTGCCTTAGAGCTCGTTTTAGAGCTTTGCCCGCAAGCGAAAGTGGTAGGGAAAGCTGAGTATGCCGGCGCCAACCTCGGGGAATTCAAACCGCTTAAAATCAAGACTTCTCTACACAGAATTAAAACTGTTTTAGGGTGTGAGCTGACAGAAGAACGTTTGAAAAAAATTCTTAACGCTCTCGATTTCAAAACGGAAGGGAGCGCCTCTGATTTAAGTGTAACTGTTCCTTCATACCGCTCAACTAAAGACGTCGAGCAGGAATCCGACTTGATTGAAGAAGTTGGCCGTATCATCGGTTACGATAATATCAATCCACTAAGTCCACTCGATATCATCGCCCCGGTTAAACTCTCTGAAATGCAAAAAGTTCAAAGACGAGTGCGCGATTTTATGGTGATGCAAGGAAAGTCTTTTGAAGTAATGTCATACCCGTTGATAGGAGAGTCCTTACTTAAAAAAGTTTCATGGCCTCATCGCACCAGCTTAAAATTGGTCAACTCTCTGTCTCAGGATCACGATTTAATGAGACCTAGTCTCATTCCAAGTCTTCTCGAAGTGACCGAGACGAATGTTAAACATCACGAGCGCTTTCGTTTCTTTGAATTAGGTCGTGCCTACACTGAAGACGCAGTTAATTTTTCAAAAGAAAATTTGCATTTAGGTGCTGTGTTCTTTGATAAGGACAAAAGTACTTTTTTAGAATTAACCAATGTCGCTGCCAATCTTCTTTCGAGCTTGAATCTTTCATTCGAGTTTGCAGAAAGAAATGCCAAATTTCCTAATACGCTTGTTCCTTCTGAGTGGCTCGGGAATCATCCTTTCGAATTTTCAAATATCAAAGTGATGGGGAAGAATGCCGGGGCGATTTTTAGCATTCATCCGCTTATTCTTAGAAATTTGAAGATCAAAGGCAATATGACTGTGTTTCTGTTTGACCTGTCGCTATTCGAAAATTATTCTGCAAAAGATAAAACTAAATATAAACCGCTTAGTAAATACCCCAATTCCAGCTTCGATTGGACGGTTGTTTGTGGCGCGGATACTCAGGTTTCCGAGGTCCTGAATGCCGCTAAAAAAGTGAAGCTTAAAGAGCTGCAATCAGTGCAAGTTTTAGATATTTTTACCAATGAAAAGCAGAAATTTGTAACGATTCGTGCGGTACTTGCCGATGATAGCGCTACCCTTGGTTCAGAGCTTTTAAAACAAGCAGAAAATGCGCTTATTGACGCAACCGCCAAGGCGGGATTTAATTTAAAATAATTTTTTTTTCAGATGTGAAAAAAAGTATTGACGATGAAGCGCCTGATCTATAATATCGCGACTCACCCACTTGTGACATTTGCTTACAAAGCGATCTAAAACAGAAAGCTAGGGTAGAAATTGTTCTTTAAAAATTAAATAGAGTTAAAAGATTTGAGGCAGCGATGCCTCGATTCAAGATGAGAAAGGTCCCAAACAAAAAAATATCTGACGTAAATATTCTGTCACGCCCGCAAGGGTAATTGT